>NZ_JAGPXL010000036.1 GCF_018070565.1 Streptomyces sp. B93 | reverse complement strand
AGGGCTCCCGCTGGTCCCGCTGACATCGGATTTCGCCGACCGCAACATATTGACAATCGTGCTGTAGCACATACGGTACTGCACATGGCACAGCTTCCCCACCTCACGATGTCCGCGACCCTCGGGGACCAGGCGTACACGGCGATCCGCGAGGCGATCGTCTCGGGCGTTCTCGAGCGCGGCCAGAAGGTGACCGAACGGGGCCTCGCCGAGTCGCTGGACATCAGCGCGACACCGGTGCGCGAGGCGCTGCGCCGACTGGAGCAGGACCGGCTGGTGGAGCGGACCGGCCCGCGCTCCGTACGCATCGCGAAGTTCGCGGAGGAGGAGCTTCGCGAGTTCACCATGATCGGGGACACCCTGCGCTCGCTGGCCGCCCGACTGGCCGCGGAGAAGTCGACCGCCGCCCAGCGCCGGGAGATGAGCGCGGTGCTCGACAGGGCCGACCGCCTGCGCGGTGAGGCCCGTGAGTGCGACCCGGGCGGCGAGGCGGAGCGGAAGCTGATCGAGGAGATCCTCGCGTGCATGCGCCGGTTCCACGCGCTCGTCGACGAGGCCAGCGGTAACTCCACGCTGCTCCAGATGCTGCACATGGTCGACGCCTTCGGCGCCGACGAACGGCGCAGCACGGTGCTCTCCGAGGTCAGCGGTGCCCGCCGCGGCGCGGTGGACGAGCGCTACGGTCAGCACCGCGCCATCTACGACGCCATCGCCTCCGGTGACGGTGAACGCGCGGCGGCGCTGATGAGCGCACACAGCCGCGCCTCCAGCGACTCCCTGATCACGGCGCGCTTCTCGGACTGAGAAGCGCGCGGATCGACAGATCGGCGCAGCCCGGACCCAGAAGCTCCGGACCCAGAAGCTATAGCAAATAGCATAACCCTCAGCCGCACGGCTCCGGTCCACTGGAGACCGGATGCTATGGCATATGGCAAAGGAGCCGTCATGCCGGACACCGCACCACCCAGGTCACTGGAAACCCGCCCGCCCACTGCGCGGCGGATGAGCGCCACGACCGTCCTGTGGGTGACCCTCGCCGTCTTCGCCCAGGAGTCGGTGTGGAACTTCTACGACGCCCAGGTCCCCGCCGAACTGCGTCACTACCTCACCTCGGCGGGCCTGATCGGGCTGATCATGGGCATGGACAACGTCCTCGGGGTCCTGATCCAGCCCTGGATGGGCTTCCTGTCGGACCGTCGCGCCCGCGAGGGGAAGGGACGTTGGGCGATCATCCTCAGCGGTGCCGCACTGGCCTCCCTGCCCTTCGCCCTGATCCCCTGGACACGCGATCTGCCCACGCTGTTGCTGTGCGTCGTCGTCTTCGCGGCCACGGCCAACGCCTTCAAGGGCGTCACGGAGACCCTGGTCTCCGACTACGTCTCCCCCACCCACCGGGGCAAGGCACAGGGCTTCGTCAAGGCGGGCGTCAGTCTCACCATCGTCGTCTCGTCCCTGATCAGCCTGCTGGTCGTCGACCGCAGCATCACCCTCGCGTTCGCCATCCCACCGGTCCTGATGCTGCTGTTGCTCACCGCGTCGTGGACGTTCCTGGGCCGCCGCCGCAACACGCCGACGGCACAGGAGGAGACGCCCGAGGAGTCGGCCGCCGCGGAGTTCTCCTCCCCCTGGGCCGTCATCAAGGACATGGTCCGCGACCCGTCCCGCGCCCGGGCCCTGCTGATGCTCGGCATCTTCTGCTTCGCGGGCATGTGGTCCGCCCTGCGCTCCCTGATGACCCCCTACGGCACGGAGACCCTGGGCCTGTCCCGAGGCGCGGCGGGCGGACTCGCCCTGCCCGGCGCCCTCGCCTTCCTGGTCTGCGTCGTCCCCCTCGCGTACACCTCGACCCGGCTGGGACAGGTGCGTGCCATGCGCTACGGCGTCGGCCTGTTCGTCGTGGGCCTGCTCATCGGCTTCCTCTCCCCCACCGTGCCCGGCACGGTGACCTCCCTGGTCATCACCTCCGTCGGCTACGCGACCTTCGCCGTGAACGCCCTGGTGGCGCTCTGGGACCTGGCCCCCAGCAGACATGTCGTGGGCACCTACACCGGCCTGTACACGGTCGCCTCGTCGACGGGCGCGGCGCTCGGCCCGGCCCTGCTCGGCCTCACCGTCGACGTGACCGGATGGCGGTTCATGCTGCTGAACGGCGCCGCGTTCGCCGCGATCACCTTCGTCGTCTTCACCCGCCTGGCCCGCCGTGTCACCCGCACGGCCACGCCCTGACCCCCCTCACCCCAGCAAGGAGACAGAGACCCTCATGGAGTTCCGCATCCTCGCTCCCACCGGAGCCCTCGGCGCCGGTTTCGACGCCGAGGCCTTCCGGCGCGGTGTCGAGGCCCGCCCCCACGTCATCGCCTGCGACGCGGGATCGACCGACTCCGGCCCCGCCGCCCTGGGCTCCGGGCAACCGAAACTCTCCGACCAGGCCGTCACCCGCGATCTGCGCCTCCTGCTCACCGCCCGCGCGGAACTCGGCGTACCGCTGATCATCGGGTCCTGCGGCACCAGCGGCCGTGACGTGGGTGTGGACCGCGTCGCCGCCCTGGTACGGGACATCGCCGCCGCGGAGAACCTCCACTTCGGACTCGCCCTGATCTACGCCGACCAGCCCGCCGAGCGGCTCCAGGCGCTCCACGACGCCGACCGCATCAGGCCGCTCCCGCACGCTCCCGCCCTCGACCCGGAGGTGTTCACCCGCGGTCACACCGTCGCCATGATGGGCGTCGAGCCCCTCCAGGAGGCGCTCCGCTCCGGCTGCGACGTCGTACTGGCCGGACGCGCCAGCGACACCGCGTTGTTCGCCGCGCTCCCCCATATGCTCGGGGCCGACCCCGGGCTGACCTGGCACATGGCGAAGACGATCGAGTGCGGTGCCGCCTGCGCGATCCCCCCGTCGGCGAACGGGCTCCTGGTGCGCCTGCGGGACGACCATTTCGACGTCACCACCCTCGCCGAGGGCAGCCGGCTCACGCCCCGCTCGGTCGCCGCCCACACCCTGTACGAGAACGCCGACCCGTTCCACATCGCGGAACCGGGGGGCACCCTCGACACCACCGACGCCACGTACGAGAGCGTCGACGAGCGCACCGTCCGGGTGCGCGGCGCACGGTTCGTCCCCGCCGACGGCTACACCGTCAAGCTCGAGGGCGCCGAACTGGTGGGCCACCAGACCGTCATCGTCGGGGGCGTGCGCGACCAGGTGGTCATCCGGAACCTGCCCGATCTGGTGCCGTTCGCCAAGAAGTACTTCGCCGACAAGATCCTCGACGTGTTCGGCGGTGACATCGACCCCGCCGACGTGGACATCGACTACCGCTTCTACGGCGAGGGCGCGGTGCTCGCCGCCCCCGAACCCGAGCCGCTGCGCCCCCGCGAACTCGGTGTCCTCATCACCGTGACCGCTCCGGACCAGGCCACCGCGCACGCCGTGGCGACCTTCGTCGCCCACGCCAGCAGCCATCTGCCGATCCCCGAGTACGACGGTCTGGTCTCCACGCTCGCCTACCCCTACTCCCCTCCCGAGATCGACCGCGGACCGCTGTACCGCTTCACCCTCAACCACGTCGTCACCGGCGTGACCCCGACCGAACTGTTCCGCACCGTCACCGAGGAGCTGTGACCATGGCGACCCTGCTCGACTTCTGCTCCCTGGTGCGGTCCAAGAACGCCGGGCCCTTCACCCTCACCTTCGACTTCATGTGCCACGACCAGGCCGCCTACGACGCCCTGGTGGCCACCGGATTCCTCACCAAGGACCTGTTCTCCCGCCTCTACGGGGCCGACCCGGAGGACATCCTGCTCGTCCACCACCCCCGGGCGCTGGCCGTGAAGGTCTCCCTGCCCCGCCCCGAGGTCCAGGGTGACCCGCACGACAGCGACTGCTACGCCGGTCAGCAGTACGCCCCCCTGATGGACCTGCGCGTGGAACCTCTGGCGAAAGGGCACACCGCATGACCACCGAACTCCCCACCTCCCCCTGGGACCTGCCTGCCGGCCACCCTGGCGTGTCCTTCCTGACCGGCCCCACGCCGCTGTTCGCCCTCGCCCGCGACCCGCGCTTCTCCTACTGCCTGTACGTACCGGGACGCCACGGCCCCGACGGCCCGCCCCGCCCCCTGGTGGTAGCCGTGCACGGCACCCGGCGGCGCGTGGAGACCCTCCGCGACGCCTTCGCCGATTTCGCCGAACACCACGACTGCGTGGTCCTCGCCCCGCTCTTCCCCGCCGGGATCACCGGCCCGGACGACGTGCACAGCTACAAGCTGCTCTCCCCGGCCGGGTTCCGTGCGGACGAGGTACTCCTGGCCATGGTCGAGGAGGCAGCCGCCCGCTGGCATGTGCGCACCGACCGTTTCCATCTCCACGGCTTCTCCGGCGGCGGCCAGTTCGCCCACCGCTTCGCCTACCTCCACCCCGGCCGGCTGGCGTCCCTGTCCGTCGGCGCGCCCGGACGCGTCACCCTGGCGGACCCGGCGACACCCTGGTGGCACGGTACGGCCGACGCCGAGGAACGCTTCGGCACCAGGCCCGACCTCGCCGCGCTGCGCGAAGTCCCCGTACAGCTGGTCATCGGCGAGCACGACACCGGCACCGCCGACCTCGCGCCTCCCGACAAGCGTGGCTGCGACCCGGCGGCCGGGAGCCGCACCGACCTCATCCACGCCCTGCGCGCCAACTGGCGTACGCACGGCATCGACGCCCGGCTGGACACGGTCCCGGGCGCCGGGCACGACCACTTCGCGGTCCTGCCCGCCGTCCAGCGGTTCCTCGCCGCCCGTCTCGCCCCGTAGACCATCGCCGTACCCGGGTCCGGAGGCCCGACGATCATGCCCGCACACGAACTCGATCCCCAGATCGCCGCCCTGCTCACCGCGCGCGCCACCCCGCCGGACCTGCGTTCGCTGCGCGAGAGCGCGGGCGCGCGCCCGCACACGGCCGGGTCCCAGGACCACGTCGCGCCGCTGCCTGGCCGGTCCCTGCCCGTCCGCCTCTACCCCGGCGATCGCGACGACCGCGTAGTGGTCTTCTTCCACGGAGGCGGCTTCGTGAAGGGAGACCTCGACTCCCACGCCACCCAGGCCCGCACGCTCAACACGGCGACGCGCCGCCCCGTCCTCTCCGTGCAGTACCGCCTGGCCCCCGAACACCGCTTCCCGAGCGCCTACGACGACGCCGTGGACGTGGTCCGTTGGGCCCACACCAACACGGCCACGTTGCTGGGCCACCCACCGGGCCCCCTCGCCATCGCGGTGGCCGGAACCAGCGCGGGCGCGAACCTGGCGGTCGGCGCCGCGCTCGCCCTCGCGCACTCGCCGTCGGCGCCCGTGGCTCAACTCCTCGCCTACCCGGTCGTCTCGGGTGACCCCACCCTGCCGTCGCGCGTCCAGTTCGCGGAGGGATACGGGCTGACCTCGCGGGCGATCGAGTGGTTCACCGAGGCGTACCTGTCGGATCCGGCGCAGCGGCGGGACCCGCGCTTCGCCCCCGTCCTCGCCCCGGACCTCGCCGGGCTCCCCCCGACCGTGCTCGTCGGCGCGGGCCTCGACCCGCTGCGCGACGACGCCCGGCTCCTCCAGGAGCGCCTACGGGCGTCCGGAGTGCGGGTCCTGCCCTCCGAGGAGCCGACGCTTCCGCACGGCTTCTGGAAGTACACCGGGGTCTCGGACGCCGCTCACGACGCCGTGGTCAGGATGTGCGAGGCGTTCCGCGGTCTGCTCGACGGCACCGGCGCGGACGGCGGGCACCGCTGAGCCCGCGACCTGACGCAGCGCCTGCATGGCCTCGCGCTCGACACGGGAAAGCTCCCGGAGAACGAGGCCCGCTCGTTCCAGGCACGCGGCGTCGCCCGTCTCCCCGGCTTCCGCGATCAGCGCCGCGACCTGCGTCCACAGGACGGCCGCCTCGGCGTACAGCCGATGGGCGGTGCGCAGCCGACCGCTGTCGATCACCTCGGTGCACTCACCGAGGAAGTCCCGGTAGAGGGTGCGGAACAGCGCGCCACCGGTGCCGCCCTTCTCCATCAGGAGGGCCGCCTGTGGGAGGTCCCGCCGTGGATCGTCGGTCCGCCGGAGCCATGTCCGTACCCGGTCCCCCGCCCTCTCGATGCCCCGGTACCCGAGGTTGGCGATGGGCGGGTGGAGGAAGGCCTCGGCGCAGGCCGCGAGGGCGGGAAGGATCCGCTCTCGCGGCGAGGGCAGCTCCCTCGGTACGTCCAGCGTGAAGGAGCGGTGCCTCGCGGTCATCGGGCCACGCGCGGCCCTGGCCTCGGCGAGGCTGCTCAGGCTGGTGGACACGGCGCCGCCCTGCTGGTCGGTGTCCACCAGGTAGGCGTCGTGGTCGTCATAGCCGTACATGGCCACGATGTGACCGCCGAAGTGCACCTTCGCCGTGAAGTAGTCGAGGTGATAGCTGTCGAGCTGAAGCCCGACCGGTCGGCCCGCGTCGATGGCCGCGACCACGTTGTCCCATCCCCGGCGCGGCGAGGCGGTCTCCCGCACCGACAACTCCGCCCCGAGCCTGTCGGCCAGGTTCACGGTCAGCTGGAACGGCTTGACCCGCCCTCCGAGGAACGGGAACCCCATGTTCTTGCTGTCCCAGTAGATGAAGGACAGCCCCGAGCCGAGACCGAACAACATGGGCTCCGACAGCTCGACCCCCTGGTGCCTCAGCAACACCCCGACAGCCGTCGTCTCACAGTGCCGCAACCCACGGGCGTCGACGCCCACGACCCTGACCACGCTCCGCACCCTATACCGGTACCGGGTCACTGCGGGTGTCGGACCAGCACCGCGTGCGTGACGTTCGGTGAGCCGACCATCTCCGACACGCGGTAGCCCTCGATCCCGTCTCCCAGGTTGTCGAAGAGCCGCTCCCCGCGCCCGATGAGCATCGGCGCGATCACCAGGTGCATCTCGTCGATCAGTCCGGCGCGCAGATACTGCTGGATGACCGCGGCGCCCCCGCCGATCCGGACGTCCTTGCCGCCCGCGGCGTCGAACGCGCGCCGCAGCACCGCCTCGGGCGGCTCGTCGGTGAAGTGGAAGGTCGTTCCGCCCGCCATCTCCAGCGTCGGACGCACATGGTGGGTGTGCACGAAGACGTCGTGGTGGTAGGGCGGGTTCTCGCCCCACCAGCCCTTCCAGGAGTCGTCCTGCCATGGGCCGCGCTGCGGCCCGAACATGTTCCGCCCCATGATCGTGGCGCCGATGTTCCGATCGCCGCGGACGAAGTAGTCCACGTCGGTCCCGGTCCTGCCCGCGGCGGAGTCCTCCATCGCGGAGATGAACCAGCCGTGCAGCTCGTCGCCCCAGCCGACACCGTCACCGAAGGGGGCGTCCGGGCGCTGGTTGACGCCCGCCATGAAGCCGTCGAGGGAGATCGTCACGTTGTGTACACGGACCTTGGGCATGGTTGTCGCCTCTCGTCTGGATGACCTGCTCTCATCCCTACGTCGAACGGAGCCGACCGGAATCGACGCCTCACCGAGATTATTTCGGCGCCCGTGACCCGCCTGCCATTGGTACCGCTGGTACCGTGGGTGCCATGTCGGATCCCAAGGCGATGAATCTGCGCTTTCCCGACCCCGCGCAGCGGGCGGCCATCGCGGCGGCCGCCAAGCAGGCGGGGGTCAGCATGCAGGAGTACATCCTCTCAGCCGCCTACGACCGCGCGACCGCGGTGGAGCGGCGGTTCCTGGAGGGCTTCCGGGCGTCCATGGCCCACAGCGGCGCCGCCTTCTCGGCGGAGCCCAGCGGCGTGGACCCGGACACCGAGCAGCGGGCGGCCGAGGCGGAGGCGCGGCGGGACCTCGACCGGCGGGAGCGAGGGCACGCCGCGTGACCCAGCCGGAACCGCCGCACCCGCTCGACGTCTCGTTCCTGCTGCACGCCGCCGAGCTGCTCGACGGCGACCCCCAGGTCGACGACTACGGCCCGCTCTACGCCGCCGTCGCCCGGGTCAACGCCCGGGCGATGGAGCGCGACATCTACGGGTCGCCGTACCTCAGGGCCGCGGCGCTGCTCCAGACCCTGGTGCGGCTGCCGTGCCTGGAACACTCCAACGAGGCCTTCGCCTGGCACGCCACCGAGGCCTATCTGGCCCTCAACGGCCACGGGCTCGACTACCCGCCCAAGGCCGCGGTGGCACTCGTACGCGACGCGGCCTCCGGAGCGCTCGGGGTCGCCCGGATCGCCCGCCGGCTGCGCGACTGGGCCGCGAGCTGACCCGACGGGCTGGAACACGGACTCGGCCTCGAACGGCAGCCGTCGCCCCTGGTCGTCAAATGCCCATCGACGCCATCTCGATCGCCGAGCGGTAGTTGGCCGCGGCGGTGACCACGCAGGCGCGGTAGGTCCGGTTGTCCTTCACGGCCAGGAAGTAGTCGCGCAGGTTCTTCCAGTAGCTGACCAGGTAGCCGAGCCCCGGCACGAAACCGGGCGGGCGCGGCACCAGGGAGAAGGCCTCGCTGCACCGCAGGATCTGGCCGGTGGCGGTCGACAGGACATCGGCGACCGCCGCGTTCATGTTCCATCCGGCCGCCAGTTCCGGGGTCCAGATCGCACCCGCGATCTCCCGCAGCTGCTCCTGTTCCTCAGGGGTCGGATCGCTCAGGGCACCCGCCGCCACCGACTCCCGCGCCGCGGCCGACGGCCCGCTGACCGCGGCCACACCCGGCCCGGCCGCCGACAACACGATCACCGCCGCCGTCGCGACGGCGGCAGCCGCTGTCCCTCGTCTCACGATGCGCCTTCCACCCACGGTCATCGTCACCCTCCCCTGGACACCGAACCGGCCCGTCCGGCCGGACGCTTGACCGTGGCATGCGTCGGACAACCTGGTCAACATCGGTAATTCGCCAGCGAGTTGGGCGCGAACCGCGTCCGGTGCCCCGTCAGGGGAAGCCGAGGCGGACGGTGAGGCCGCCGGCGGGGCGGGGTTCGGCGGACAGGGTGGCGTGGTGCGACGCGACGATGGACGCGGCGATGGACAGGCCGAGACCGTGGCCGGTGCCGGCGGTGCGGTCGGGCACGAGGCGGCGGAACGGCTCGAAGAGGTCTGACACCCGGTCGGCGGGAACGCGCGGGCCGGTGTTGGTGACGGTCACGGTACGTCCTTCGAGACGTACATGGACGTGACCGCCCGGATGGTTGTACTGCACGGCGTTGCGGACGACGTTGGTGAGCAGGTGCCGCAAGAGGACGGGGTCGCCTCGGACGACCAGGGGCGTGTCGGCGTCGACGCGGAGGTCCACCTGTCGCTGTTCGGCCTGTGGGGCGAGTTGATCGGTGACGAACCGGGCGGTGAGGGCCAGGTCGACGTTCTCGGTCGCCGCCGGGCCGCGGTCGCTGCGGGCGAGCAGCAACAGCGCGTCGATGAGCTGCTCTGCCTCGCGGTTGGTGGACAGCAGGTCGTCGCGGACTTCGGTGAGGTGGTCGGGGAGCGGGTCGGCGAGGCCGACCTGGAGGGTGGCGCGCTGGGCGGCGAGGGGGGTCTTGAGTTCGTGGGAGGCGTTGGCGACGAAGCGGCGCTGGCTGTCGAACGACTTCTCCAGCCGGTCGAGCATCGCGTCGAAGGTGTCGGCGAGACGGTGGAGTTCGTCGTCGGGGCCGGTGAGGGCCAGCCGCTGGTGCAGGCTCTGCTCGCTGATGCGGCGCGCGGCCTCGGTCATCGAGGCGACCGGGCGCAGCGCCCTCCCGGCCAGCCACCACCCGGACAGCCCGGCGAGGAGGGCCAGGACGAGCAGACCTACTGCGGACCAGAGGACCATCTGGCGCAGGGCGGTGTCCTGCACGGCCTGAATGGTCTGGTCGAACTTCTGGATCTTGAGGGCACCGGACTGCGCGAAGGGCACGACCGGCCCGGATTCCGCGGGGCGGACGGGCTGGAACGGGATCGCGGTACCGGCGGGTGTGTCGGTGTATTCGACGTCGATGCCCTCGACCTGCTGGGCCGTCCCATGGCGGGCGAGCAGGACGACGAAGGCGAGCAGGGCCACGCCGGTGAGCAGGAACAGGGCGGAGATGGCCGCCGTGAGACGGGCACGGAAGGGCAGTCGGCCGATGAACGCGCGCGGGTTCAGTCGCACAGCCGGTATCCCTGTCCCGTGTCGGCGGTGATGACACCGGGGTCGCCGAGCTTGCCGCGCAGTCGGCTGACCGTGGCACGGACGGCGCTGGTGTGCGGGGTGAGGTGCTCGTCCCACAGGGTGCGGACGATCTCGTCGTGCGGGACGGGTGCTCCCCGGGCCTCCAGCAGCAGGTGCAGGACCGCGAACTCCTTGGGTGTGAGGGCGAGCGGGCGGCCGTCGACGGACACCTCGCGTCTGGACGTGTCCATGGTGATGCCGCCGTGCCGCAGGACGGCCGACGGCGGAGCGGGGGGCCGTCTGCTGAGGGTCCGCACACGGGCGAACAGCTCACTGAAGTCGAAGGGCTTGGGCAGGTAGTCGTCGGCGCCGAGCGTGGTCAGGCCGTAGACGCGGTCGGTGATGTCGCCCGCCGCGGTGAGCATGAGGATCCGCGGCGGATCGTCGAGTTCCCGCAGCCGCAGGCACACCTCGTCCCCGCTCATGACGGGCAGGTCGCGGTCGAGGATCAGGACGTCGTAGGCGGTGAGCAGACACATCCGCTCGGCGGCGTCGCCGGTGTGGGTGACATCGACCGCCATCGCCTCACGGCGCAGGCCCACGGCGATGGTGCGGGCCAGCACCCGGTGGTCCTCGGCTACCAGAACTCTCATGACCGACATGAAACCAAGGCCGCGTTCACAGTCGCATAAGGAAACCGTCGACGTGCCGCGTGCCACCACGGGCGGTCCTTATACGGCCGTAACACGCTTATCCTCCTGCAAAGGGCCGACTGCTCCACTGGCCGCATGAACTTCGTCAAGCGGGCCGGGATGAGCCTGCGTGCCAGGAAGTCCCGCACCGCCGCCCTGCTCGGCATCTTCGTGGTGATCTGTGCCCTGCTGCTCGGCGGGTTCCTGCTGGAGGCTGCCGCCGCGCGCCAGGAGGCCGAGGCGCAGCGCAGGATCGGCGTCGACGTGACGGTCAGGGGCGAGGTCCTGACCGCGGACCGGGTCGCACGGCTCGGCTCCAGGGCTCCGGTGACCCGTTACAACCCGCTGCTCACGCTGACCGCCGGCCCGCGCGGCTTCGACCCGCTCGTCTCCCCGGAGCCACCGCCCCCCGGGGAGCGGGAAGGGGGGCCGCTGGCGATGCGCGGTGTGCGGGACCTGGGCATGCTGCTGCCCTTCTCGTACGGCTCCACGAAGATCACCTCTGGGCGCGGGATCGACCCACGTGACACCGGCCGCCGTGTCGCGGTGGTCGAGGAACGCCTCGCCGAGAAGAACGGGCTCGAGGTCGGCGACACGATCCGGGTGCGGTCCTACGACGGTGAACGCACGGTCACGATGAAGGTCCTCGGCGTGTTCCGCGACCCGCGGAAGGACCCGCCGCAGTGGACGCCCCCGGACGAACTGCCCGGCAACACCGTCTACGTGCCGACGCCCCTCGCGGAGCGGCTCGGCGAGGGCGCGGCCGAGGTCGACGAGGCGGTGTTCAGGATCGGCTCGCCGGAGCAGGCCGAACGACTGCACGCCGAGGCGAGGCGGCTGCTCGGCACGGGGGACTTCGACTTCCGCGTCAACGACAAGGCGTACCAGGACCAGGTCCGTCCCATCCAGCGGGTCGGTGCCTTCGCTGGACTGATCGTCTGGGTGATCGCGCTGGCCGGTGCGCTGGTCCTCGGTCTCATCGTCATGTTGCAGATCCGGGAGCGGCGCGAGGAACTCGGGGTGCTGCTGTCGATGGGCGAGAAGAAGTGGAAGCTCATCACCCAGCACGCCGTGGAGATCGCCGTGGTCTGCCTGCCCGCGATCGCCGTCGCCGCACTGGCGGGACATCTCGCCGCCCCGTCCCTGGGCGATGCCCTGCTCGACCGCCCGCCGCGGCACACCGCGGGGGGCGTCCCGGACACGGCGATGGCCCCGCCCACGGTGCGCGTCGAGCCCGCCGACGTGGGCAAGGTCGCCGGGATCGGCCTCGGCATCTGCCTGGTCTCCACCGTCGTCCCCGGCATCGGCGTCCTCCGCCTGCACCCCCGCTCGATCCTCGCCGTCAGCGAATAGCCCGTCAGCAAACAGCCCATCACCGAACGAACCAAGAAGGCCGACATACATGAACTTCGTCAAACGTGCGGGCCTCAGCCTGTGGGCCCGCAAGGGCCGGACGCTGATCACCTTCGCCACGTTCCTGGTCATCTCCGTCATGGTGCTGGCCGGCGTACTGATCAACGCCGCGACCGCCCGCGCCGAACGGGACGCCACCCGGTCGGTGGGCGCCGAGGTCAACCTCGACGTCGACCCGCAGGCCCAGGGGAACCTCGGCCAAGCCCCGACGATCGACGCCTCGGTGGTCGAGGAGATCGGTGAGCTGCCCCAGGTCCAGAAGTACACCTACTCCATGTGGGACCGGGTACTCCTGAAGGACGGTGCCGGACTCGTCACCGACGGTGTGGACGGCTCCATGGGGCCCGGCGGCACCCCCGGCATCGGCGTCCTCGACTCCTCACTGCTGGCCGACTTCCGCAGCGGCAGGCTGAAGCTGCTCTCCGGAAGGCACCTGACCGCCGCCGACCGGGACAGCAGGCAGATCCTCGTCGAGGAGCGCCTGGCCGGGAAGAACGGCCTCAAGACGGGCGACAAGGTCACCCTGACCGGCAACGACGAGAAGACGACCGGGGAGTTCACCGTGGCCGGTGTCTTCCGCGACCCGCGCCCCGGCAGCGAACCGGAGCCCGAGTACTACGTCAACCCGGCCAACAT
Source organism: Streptomyces sp. B93 (assembly GCF_018070565.1). Classification (GTDB taxonomy): domain Bacteria; phylum Actinomycetota; class Actinomycetes; order Streptomycetales; family Streptomycetaceae; genus Streptomyces. Next base: position 60,559 of record NZ_JAGPXL010000036.1, on the reverse strand, counting down.
GATCTACGGCACCGTCGGCGGCCTCGCCGCCCTCAGCACGCCCGGGGGCGGGGCCCGCCAGATCACCAGGGCGACCTTCCTCCTGACGGACGCCGGCCTCCAGGACGCGTTCAAGGACAGGGCCGAGGACGTCGCCGGGGCCGCGCTGGACGGCTTCACGCTCGACGTCAACGACAAGGCCGTGCGGCAGATGACCGGCCCGCTCAAGAGCATCAGCTCCACCGCCACCCTCGCCATGTGGCTGATCGGCGTCGCGGGCGCCGCCGTCCTCGCCCTCCTCGTCAACCTCGCCGTCAAGCAGCGCCGCAAGGAGTACGGCGTGCTGCTGTCCCTGGGCGAGAAGAAGTGGAAGCTCATCACCCAGCAGGCCCTGGAGATCGCCGTGGTGGCCGCCCTGTCCATCGCGCTGGGCTCGATGTTCGCGCCGCGGCTGACGCAGGGCGCCGGTCAGTCACTCCTCGGCAGGGAGGCCGCTTCCGCCCAGGAGAAGATCGACTCCTGGCAGCCGCCCGGCCCCGGCAGCACCGGTCTCGACGAGGGCATCGACCTCGACGACCAGCCCGTCGAGAACGCCGACCCCGTCGACAGGATCACCGTGGTGCTCAAGCCCGCGGACCTCGCCGCCGTCGGTGGCGTCGGGCTCGGCATCAGCCTCCTCGCCACCGCGATCCCGGCAGCCTCCGTGCTGCGCCTCAGCCCCCGCTCCATCCTCACGAACGGCAAGTGACCCCATGACCAACACCCACCCCACCGCGGCCCCGTCCGTCCTCCGCCTCCACCGGGTCAGCCACACCTACTCCGGCCAGCGACGCAGGACCACGGTCCTCCGGGACATCGACTACTCCTTCCAACGCGGCACGTTCTACACGATCCTGGGCCCCTCCGGCAGCGGCAAGACCACCCTGCTCAGTCTCGCCAGCGGCCTCGACACCCCCACCAGCGGCACCATCAGCTTCGACGGCCGCGACCTGAAGGAGCTGGGCCTGGGCCGCTACCGCAACAAGCACGCCGCCACGGTCTTCCAGCAGTACAACCTGCTCACCTACATGACGGCCCTCCAGAACGTCGTCTGCGCCATGGAGATCACCGGCGCCAGGCCCGCCCAGGGCAGCCGCAGGGCACGCGCCCTGCACATCCTGGACAGCGTCGGCCTCGACAGGTCGCTGGCCACCCGCAACGTCATGCGGCTGTCCGGTGGCCAGCAGCAGCGGGTCGCCATCGCCCGCGCCCTCGCCTGCGACGTCGACGTCCTCTTCGCCGACGAACCCACCGGGAGCCTCGACGAGGACACCGCCCAGGGCATCATCGACACCTTCCGCCACCTGGCCCACGACCAGAACAAGTGCGTGGTCGTAGTCACCCACTCCCAACAGCTGGCCACCCAGTCCGACCGCGTACTCACCCTGCGCAAGGGCAAGTTGACCGAACAGGTCAACCAGCGCTGACGCACGAGGGTTGACGTGTCTTGTCGTCAGTGGCGGGAAACCGCGGCGCCTCCTGCCGGCGGGCAGGGTCTACGCTGTGACCTGAGGCCACCGTACGATCTTCAGTCTTCACGCCCGATGATCACCCGTGGCCGCACCCGTCTTCACCACCCTCGGCCCCGTCTCGTGCCAGGAGGACACATGCAACGCGGCGATGTCTGGTGGGTCGACTTCGACGAGCGGCGCCCGGTCGTGCTGTTGTCGGACGACGAGTCATCCGGGTTCCAGGCGATGCAGGTCGTGGCTCCGGCGGGCGTCGACATCGGCGGCCTGGGCGTTGAAGTGGCGATAGGCGCCCGGGAAGGGCTGCCCTTCGAAGGCGTGCTGCGGTTCGCGCTCCCGCGTCCAGGCTTCACTCCTTGCACCTGGCTGACCACCGTGTCCCGGGACGACCTGATCGAGCGGGCGGGCGCCTTGTCCTCCGCGAAGCTCAGGGAGGTCGCGGAAGCCCTTCGTGCCGCTGGACCAGGTGACACCTTCTCGGACTCGCCGCAGCCCTGTGCCCGGGACATGGCCCGGCACCCGGCTCAGGTTCCGGGGAGGATACGGCGGGTCTCGTAGGCCCACATCGCGATCTCGACCCGGTTGCGGGCGCCGAGTTTGGCCATCAGGCTCGCCAGATGCGTCTTCACCGTGCTCAGGCTGATGTGCAGCGCGTCGGCGATCTCGGTGTTGGTCAGCCCGCGGGCGACGGCGAGGAGCACCTGTTCCTCGCGGGCGGTGACGGGGGACACCGGCTGGGCCGCGGGCCGCCCGGCGGGCAGGTCCGCGAACGCCTGGAGCAGACGGACGGTGACGCTGGGCGCGATGAGCGCCTCGCCGTCGGACGCCGACCGTACGGCCTGGGCCAGCAGGTCCGGTCCCGTGTCCTTGAGGAGGAATCCGCGGGCGCCGGCACGCAGTGAGCCGTAGACGTACTCGTCGAGGTCGAACGTGGTGATGACGACCACGACCAGCGGGTCGGCGACGCCCGGGCCGGCGACCAGCCGGGTGGCCTCGAGCCCGTCGAGCACAGGCATGCGGATGTCGAACAGGCAGACGTCGGGGCGCAGTTCGCGGGCCAGATGTACCGCTGCCCGCCCGTCGGCGGCCTCGCCGACCACCTCGATGCCGGGCTGGGCGTTCAGCATGATCCGCAGTCCGGCGCGGATGATCGCCTGGTCGTCAGCGACGAGGACGCGAATGGTCATGGCTCTCGCTCCTCGCTCTCGGCAGTTCGGCTTCGACATGCCAGCCCCGGTCGGTACCCGGGCCGGCTCGTAGTGTGCCGCCGAGCAGGGTCGCGCGCTCGCGCAGTCCGGTAAGTCCGTATCCGTCGCGGCCCCGGCCGGTGCGTCGGCCGTTGTCGCGCACGCTCACCCGTACCGTGTGCCGTTCCGCGGCGACCCGGACGACGACCTCGGTCGCGTCGACCGCATGGCGCAGCGCGTTGGTCACCGACTCCTGCACGATGCGGTAGACGGCCGCGTCCAAGGCTGGTGGCAGCGAGTCCAGATCGCCGTCGAGCCCCAGGTCGACCTTGAGGCGATCACCCGGCGTGCGCACCAGGCGCTCCAGCTCCGCGACCCCGGCAGGGGGCGCCAGCTCGGCGCCGACCCCGCGGTCGCGCAGCGCGGCGACCATGGCGCGCATTTCCTCCAGCGTGCGCGCCCCTTCCTCCTCGACCCCCTCCAGCGCCTCGACGGCGGCGGACGGTTCGGCGCCCGCGAGCACCCGGCCCGCCTGGGCGATGATCACCATGGCCGACACATGGTGGGCCACCGTGTCGTGCAGTTCCCGGGCGAGCTGCTCGCGCTCACGGGAGCGCACCTGGTCCAACTGCCGCTCGCGAGCCGTCACCCGGAACCGGACGGCAGCCCCGACCACGCCGGGCAGCAGCAGGAAGACGAAGCCCACGACCTTTTCGACGACCGGGCTCTCGTACGTGGCGACACACACAGCGCCGACAGTGACGATCACCGAGCCGCCCAGCACGATCTCGCGTCCCGACCCCCACCGGGGCAGCGCGTACACCAGTACGAGCACGACCACGCCGGTGTCCAGGCCGACGGGTACGTGCGGTGCGGCGAGTAGCGAGGCCACCTGGAGCAGCAGCACCGAGCCGAACGCCAGCGTGACCATCGCCAGCGGGCGGGTCCGGCGCCACAGGAGCAGCAGGCACAGCCATACGGTGAAACCCACCGCCACGGGCCGCCACACGACGTTCTCGCGCAGGGCGGCCTCCAGCGCCACACCCGCCAGGCCCGCGGCGAGCAGCGCCCAGTCCCGCCGTACCCGGGCGGGCGCGTCGGGCGGCCGGGGTTCGGTCCACAGGGTTCGCAGGTCGTCTCGGAGCACGGTTCTCAGCCTAGGGACCGCGGGGTGCCGCGCATCGGCCGAAAGGACGGGGTCTCACTCCGACTTGGGGCCGACTGATCCGTGGCCCGCGAGCCGATGCCGGAGAGCGCCGTGGCGGCGAGCCTTACGCATCGGCGGCCGTACGAGCACGGCCGGCCGACGAGGTGGTTGGAGGCCCCGATGCTCTCGAAAGCCCTGTTGCGACTGGGCGCAAGCGCCGCCCGCCATCCCTGGCGGGTGATCGCGGCATGGCTGGTCGCCGCCACGCTCGCCGTCCTCGCCGCGATCGCCTTCGGCGGGCGGAACGCGGATTCGATGACCGCTCCGGGACTGGACTCCCAGCGGGCCGCGGAACTGATCGAGCGGGCCGGCACCGGCCAGGAGGGGATGACCGCCCAAGTGGTCGTCACACCCCTCGACAGCGCTGCGACATTCTTCGACCACGACAGTGCGCGCACCGCCCTCACGCGGCTGCGGACCGAGGTGGAGCGGCTGCCGCACGTGCTCGGCACGAGCGACCCGGCGGGGGCACTCGAGGCAGGCGGGGACACCGCCGTGCGCGGCGGCCTCGTCTCGGCCGACGGGCGGATCGCGGTCGTCCGGGTGCAGTACCCCGACCAGAGCCGGCTGTCGGCCGAGGACCTCGACGCCCTCGTCGATCTCGGCGACCGGCTGCGCGCCGAACTGCCCCTGCGCATCGAGATGGGCGGGAACCTCTTCTACGCCTTCTCCGACCCCGACGGCGGCGTGAGCGAGTTGATCGGCCTCCTCGCCGCCGCCGCGATCCTGTTCCTGGCGTTCGGTTCGCTCGTCGCCGCCGCCCTGCCGATCGGCATGGCGGTCTTCGGACTGACCGTCGGGGTCGCCACGATGACGGTACTGGCGGGGGTGACGGACGTCCCCACCTTCGCGCCCGTCCTGGGCAGCATGGTCGGGCTCGGAGTGGGCATCGACTACGCGCTGTTCGTGCTCGCCAGGCACCGGGAGTACCTCGCACGCGGGCTCGATCCACACGAGGCGGCCGGACGAGCGGTGGCCACGGCGGGGCGACCGGTGGTCGTCGCCGGCGGCACCGTCGTCGTGTCGATCCTCGGCCTGGCGGTCGCGAACGTGCCGTTCATGACGGTGGGCGGGCTCGCCGTCTCGATCGTCGTCCTGATCATGGTGGTCGCGTCGGTGACGCTGCTGCCGGCCTTCCTCGGCGCGGCCGGCCCGCGCCTGGGCCGGGCCGGCCGGATCGGCCGGGCTCTGCGGACCAGGAAGCCGGGCCGACTCGCACGGCGGCGGGACCCGGCGGCCGGCGCCGCCCACGCCGCCGGGTGGCGGCGCTGGATCGGTCACGTCAACCGGCACCCGGTGCCGTACGCGGCCGGCGCGGCGGGGCTGTTGCTGACGGCGACGCTGCCCGTGCTGGGCCTGCGCGTCGGCCTGCCCGACGACGGCTCGCTGCCCCACAGCCGTACCGAGCGCCGGGCCTACGACCTCGTCGCCGAGGGGTTCGGCCCGGGCACCAACGGTCCCCTCGTCATCGCGGCGGACCCCGCCGGTGACCCGGGAGTGCTGGACCGACTCGTCGGGGCGGTCGCGGCGGATCCAGGCATCGCATCCGTCGCGCGGACGCGCGTCGACCGGGCCACCGGCATCGCGACCCTCATGGTGTTCCCGACCACCAGCCCTCAGGACAAGGCCACAGCCGACACCATCGCCCGGCTGCGTACCGACGTGCTGCCCACGGCGATCGGGCACGGCCCGGCCAGGGCCCACGTCGGCGGCGCCGCCGCGAGCCTGTCCGATGTGGGCCAACGCACCAGCAGGCGCCTGCCGGTGTTCGTCGCCGCCGTGCTGGCGATGTCGTTCCTGCTGCTGATGCTGGTCTTCCGCTCGATACTCGTACCGCTCAAGGCGGTACTGCTGAACCTGCTGAGCATCGGCGCGGCCTACGGCATCATGGTCGCGGTCTTCCAGTGGGGCTGGGGAGGCGCCCTCATCGGGCTGGAAGCGACGGTTCCGATCGTGTCGTTCATCCCGATGTTCCTCTTCGCCATCCTGTTCGGCCTGTCGATGGACTACGAGGTGTTCCTCCTCTCCCGCGTACGCGAGGAGTACCTGCGCACCGGCGACAACGGCACCGCGATCGTCGAGGGCGTCTCGCGCACCGCCCGGATCATCACCTCGGCCGCCCTCATCATGGTGGCGGTCTTCCTGTCCTTCGCCGTCGCCGAGGACCCCTCCGCCAAGATGTTCGGGCTCGGACTGGCCACCGCGATCTTCATCGACGCCACCGTCGTACGCATGGTGCTGGTACCGGCGACCATGACACTCCTCGGCCGGGCCAACTGGTGGCTGCCGAAGTGGCTGGACCGGATGCTTCCCCGCGGCCCGGTCGCCACCGCCGACACCGACGCGGAGTCCACGGGGGAGGCCCCGCGTCCACGGCTCGTTGACCGTTGACTCACCTCCTGCCCGCCCTTGGCGTCCAGATCGTCGAGGCGCGCAGGTCGCCTTGTCTCCGGCGACCGCGTCCCGCCAGACGCGAGGTCGGCCGTCGGGCCCGCGGACGGGAGGGGCGGTGCGGCAGCAGTTGACTGGGCGTCAAGCCAGCGGGGACTCGCTGACGGTGCTCCCCCTGACCACGAGCCGGTACGGCGCCTTACTGTCGCTCGGTGACGGGGCCGTGCCCTCGATGACTCCGACGAGGGTGCTGACGGCCAGCCGGGCGATGTGGGTCTTGTCGGGGGCGACGGTGGTGAGGGTCGGGGAGCTGTACTCACCCTCCTGAATGCCGTCGACGCCGATCACGGCGACGTCCTCGGGCACCCGGAGTCCGGCGCGGGCGAGGGCGTGCATGGCGCCGATGGCGAGGAGGTCGTTGTAGCAGAAGACGGCGTCGGGCGGCTCGGGCAGGGCGAGGAGCTGTTCCATGGCCTGGGCGCCGAAGTGCCGGTGGAAGCGGGGGGTGGGGACGATGAGGGACTCGTCGACGGCCAGGCCCGCCCTCTCCACGGCCTGGCGGTAGCCGATCGTGCGCAGCTGAGCGGTTTCGCCGGTGCTGTAGGGCTGATCGCCGACGGCGGCGATGCGCCGACGGCCGAGTGCGACGAGGTGGTTGGTGGCGTCACGTGCGGCGGCGACGTTGTCGATGGCCACGTGGTGGAAGTCGCCGTTGAAGATGTGCTCGCCCAGGAGGACCACCGGCACGCGGTTCGCGCGCTCGTGCAGTTCGTCCGCCGAGATGGTCAGCGGGCTGAGCAGCAGCCCGTCGAACATGGTGGCCCGGGACTCGCGGCCGAGGAGTTCGCGTTCCCGGTCGCCGTCGCCGTCGGTCTGGTCGAGCATGACCACGTAACCGTGCGCACGGGCCGCGGTGATGACCTCGCGGGCCAGTTCCGCGAAGTAGGGGACGTCGAGTTCCGGGACGACGAGGGCGAGCATGCCGGTGCGGCCCCGGCGGAGGTTGCGGGCGACCAGGTTGGGCCGGTAGTCCAGCTCCTCGAGTGCCGCTTCCACGCGGGTCCTCAGCTCCTCGGAGACGGGAACCGACGCGTTGACCACGTTGGACACCGTACGGATCGAGACTCCCGCCCGCTGGGCGACGTCGCGCAGGGTTGCGCCGGCCATCCAAGTCCCCCTCTTCGCTGCCCTCGGTCCGCCGACGTCCGTCCCACCGGAGGTGACCGCGTCGGCAAGAGAATGTTACCCGGGTATTGCATCGTTGCAAAACTCCACGCATCATCTCTGCATCGTTGCAATCCGCAGCGCCCAGCGGGCCGCTGCGATGACAGCTCGTACGGGCACCGCACGTCCCGGTGACCGCTTCACCCCAGAGGAGCCGCGCTGATGTCCACACCATCCGTTCCGCGCCGCAGCGTATTGCGCGGTGCCCTGGGAGCCGGCGCCCTCGCCGTCAGCGCCGGCCCGCTCGCCGCCTGCGCTCCCGGTTCCACGGCGAGCGAGCCCCGCAAGCTCACCAGGACACCCAGTGCCTCGGCCAAGGGCGAGATCACCATCTGGAACCGCTCGGGCGACCTGTTCAAGGTCTTCGACGCCGCCATCGACGAGTTCCGCAAGGCCCACCCCGACGTGAAGGTGAACCACCAGGCGGTGGACATCGACGCCAAGCTCGCCAACGCCCTCATCACCGGGGCCGACCTGCCGGACGGCAGCTTCTGGGACGACGCGAAGATCGGCGGCCAGGCCGAGCACCTGTACGACCTGACGGACCTCATCGAGCCGTACCGCAAGCAGACCTCGCCCTACAAACTGTCGGTCAACACCGTGGACGGACGGATCCACGGCGTCCCCTGGGACCTGGACCCGGGCCTGCTCTGGTACCGCGAGGACCTGCTCGAGGACGCCGGAGTCGATCCCGCGGGCCTCGCGACGTACGACGACCTGCTGGACGCGGCACGTGCCCTGAAGGAGAAGAACCCCGAGGCGGGCCCCATCCACCTGGAGAAGGACCCGTTCCTCGGGCAGCTGTGGCTGGAGATGCTCGCCAACCAGCAGGGCACCAGCGTCGCGGACGCCGAAGGCAGGGTGCGGCTGGACTCCAGGGAGTACCGCACCATCCTGACCTGGGTCCGATCGGCGGTGCGGGACGGCCTGGTGACGCATGCCGACTACCTCAAGCAGGCCGACCTCGCCGCCCTGGAGGACGGCCGGCAGGCACTGGTGCCCTGGGCCGTGTGGTGGTCGTTCGCCCCCCAGCAGTTGCTGAAGAAGACCAAAGGGAGGTGGCGGGCCACCCAGCTGCCCGCCTGGACCCCGGGCGGAGCCCGCAGCGGCGCGATGGGCGGCAGCAGCTTCATCATCCCGGCCAAGGCGAAGAATCCCGAACTGGCCTGGCTGCTGTACGAGTTCCTCTGCTTCAAGGAGCCCGGTTACACCGCGGTCTACGGACCGTCCAGCGTCTATCCCGGCGGACTCAACACCTCCGTGCCCAGCTACACCCCCGCGCGCAAGACCGACCGACCCCTGTTCGAACCGGTGGAGGCGCTCGGCGGCCAGGACCTGTGGAAGGTCGCCGTGGACGCCGCCGCCGCCATCCCGGCCGCCGCGCCGATCCCGGCCTGGTGGAACAAGTCGGTCGACTACCTCGGCAACAACCTCCAGCGGTTGATGGAGGGGTCGATGACCCCCGACGACGTCATCGACGACTCCACCCGCAAGATCCAGCGCAACCTCGTGGACCGCGCGTGACACCGGCGACCCTGTCCCCCGTGCACCGCGAGGAACGAACGGCACCACCCCGACCCCGCGCCCGTCGGCGGCCCTTCCTGGCGCCCTACCTGTTCGTCGCCCCGTTCTTCCTCGTCTTCGCCGCGTTCGGCCTGTACCCGCTGGTCTTCGCGCTCCAGTTGAGTTTCACCGACTGGAAGGGCGCCGGGGACGCACACTTCATCGGGTTCGAGAACTACAGCTATCTGCTGACCAGTCCGGAGTTCTGGTCGTCGCTGGGCAACAGCGCCGTGCTGTGGCTGCTGATCGTCCCCGTGCAGATCATCGGCGGGCTCGCCGCCGCGGTCCTGCTCGCCAACGCCCGCCTGCGACTGCGGGGCATGTTCCGGGTGGCCTTCATCGCTCCCTTCGTCACACCGCTGGTGGCGATGGCCCAGGTCTGGATCGTCGTCTTCGACACCGACTACGGACTGGTCAACCACCTGTTGCAGCTGGTGGGCCTCCCCGAGGTGGCGTGGCTGACGTCGACCTCCTGGGCCAAACCCACCCTCGCGCTGCTGTTCCTGTGGAAGACCACCGGCTTCGCCATCATCATCCTGCTCGCCGGGCTCCAGGCCGTGCCCCCCGACGTGTACGAGGCCGCCGCGCTCGACGGGGCCTCGCGGCGGCGGCAGTTCTGGTCGCTGACGCTGCCGCTGGTGCGGCGCAGCATCGCCTTCCTGGTCGTGATCCAGACCCTCGCGGTGTTCCAGATGTTCGCCGAGCCCTTCGTGGTGACCCAGGGCGGGCCCTACGGGTCCACCACCACCGGCGGCCTCTACCTCTACGACCACATCACGTCCTCCGACCTCGGGACCGGAGCGGCGAACTCCTTCCTCCTCGTCCTGCTGGTCTTCGCCCTGTCCCTGCTGTCCGTACGCCTGCTGCGCTCCCGAGACGAGTGACCCATGAAGGACAAGAGCCTCTCCCAGCCACGCCCCGGGCCGCTCCAGTACGCCGTCCTCGCCGGGCTGGCCCTGCTGTTCGCCTATCCCATCTGGTGGGCGATCACTTCCTCCTTCAAGCCACCGAACGAGATAGTCCGCGCGCCGCTGTCGTTCTCCCCGGGTTCTGCCACGCTCGACAACTACCGGGCGATGTTCCACGACGTGCCGATCGGCACCGGGTTCCTCAACACCGTGCTCGTCGTCGCCGTCAAGGGCGCGATGACCATGTGCTTCTGTCCGCTGGCCGGGTACGCCTTCGCCAAGTACCGCTTCGCCGGCAGGAACCTGCTCTTCGGCGTCCTCATGCTGACGCTGATGCTGCCCACCCTGGTGCTGATCATCCCGCTGCTGCTGGAGATGAGCCAGCTGGGCTGGGTCAACACCTACCAGGCGCTCATCCTGCCCGGCAGCATCGACGCCTTCAGCATCTTCTGGATGCGGCAGACCATCGCGGCGGTCCCCGACGAACTCCTCGACGCCGGGCGCATGGACGGAGCGGGCGAGCTGCGGATCTTCACCCGCATCGTGGTGCCGGTCATCCGGCCGGGCCTCGCCGCGCTCGGGGTGCTCACCGCGATGAACATCTACAACGACTTTGTGTGGCCCGTCGTCGCCGTCAACGACGAGAGCCACCAGACCCTCCAGGTCGTCCTCGCCACGCTCGCCCAGAACGTCACCGGGAACCGCATCGGCGCCGACTTCAGCACCGTCTGGGGTGAACTGCTGGCCGCCGGCAGCATCGCCATGCTGCCCGTGCTGCTGCTGTTCATCCTGCTGCAACGCCACTTCATCAACGGGATCCTCGCGGGCAGCGTCAAGGGCTGACCCCCGCCCCGTCCTTCCGGCCCGCCCCCCGAACCCACGATCGGAGCACACCCGCCCATGCCCACACCCCGACCCGAGTACCCGCACCCCCACTTCGACCGCTCGCACTCCTGGGCCAGCCTCAACGGCACCTGGGACTTCAGGGCCGACCCCTCGGGCCACCACACCGCGGACAGCGCCGACGGCTACGACCAGCGGATCACCGTGCCCTTCGCGTGGGAGACGCCCGCCTCGGGCATCGCCGCGCACTGGCTCCAGACGGCCTGGTACCGCCGGACGTTCACCGTGCCCGCCACCTGGCGGTGGCAGCGCGTCATCCTGCACTTCGGCGCTGTCCACCACGAGGCGGCCGTCTGGGTCAACGGCATCGAGGTGGCGCGCCACGAAGGCGGCTACACACCGTTCTCCACGGATGTCACGGACGCTCTCGGTGACGGGGAGCAGGAACTCGTCGTCCGTGTGCACGCGCCCGCGGACAAGCTGGAGATCGTGCACGGCAAACAGCGCAGCATGCCGCGCGACGACTACGACGGCGTCTGCTTCACCCCGTCGTCCGGCATCTGGCAGAGCGTGTGGCTGACCCCCCGCCCCGTCACCCACCTCGCCGCCCTGAGGCTGCGTCCCACACCGGACCTGGCGGGGATCGGCGTGGAAGCGGAGGTGCGGGGCCCGGACCTCGACACCGCCCAGCTGAACCTGCGCGTGCGCGCGGAGGACAGGACCGTCACCCTGAACGTCGGCCCGGACGGGCGTGCCCACGGTGAACTGTCCCTGGAGGCACCCCGGTTGTGGTCCCCCGAGGACCCCCACCTGTACTACGTCGACGCCGAGCTGATCAGCGCCCACGGCAGCGACCGCGTCACCGGCTACACCGGGCTGCGCTCCATCACCGTGGACGGCGAGACACTGCACCTCAACGGTCGCCGGCTGTTCGTCCGCGGCGTCCTGGACCAGGGGTACTGGCCCGACACCGGAATGACCGCACCGGACGACGCGGCCCTGCGCCGGGACCTGGAGATCGCCGCGGACGCCGGCTACAACCTCGTACGCAAGCATCTGAAGCTGGAGGACCCCCGGTACATCCACCACGCCGACACCCTCGGCATGCTCCTGTGGGCCGAACCCGCCTCACCCGGACGCTTCTCACCGGCGTCCACGGCCCGGTTCGCCCAGCAGATCGAGCCGATGGTGGAGCGCGACGGCAACTCCCCCGCCATCGTCATCTGGGGTCTGTACAACGAGGAGTGGGGCCTGGACTGGGACGTCCCCGGCGACGCCGCCAAGCAGCGGGCGGTCGCCGACGCCTACGACCGGCTCAAGGCACTGGACCCGACGCGGCCGGTCGTCGACAACTCCGGCTGGACCCATGTCAGGACCGACCTCATCGACTGGCACTACTACGACGAGAGCGCCGCCTCCTGGGCGTCCACGGTCGCAGACCTCCTGGCCGGGCAGCGCGACGACTTCCCCGTCAGGCTCGGCCCCGACCACGTCGTCCACAAGAAGCTCGCCGTGCCCGGACAGCCGTTGCGCGGCCTGCCCAACCTCAACAGCGAGTACGGCGGTGGCTTCACCGGCCTGGAGCGCGCCTGGCACCTGCGCTGGCAGACACAGGAGCTGCGCCGTCACGACCGGCTCGCCGGATACGTGTACACCGAGCTGTACGACATCGAGCACGAGAGCGCGGGCCTGCTCGACTTCCACCGTCTCGCCAAGGACCTCGCCGGTGTCGACCCCGCCCAGGTGAACGCGCCCACCACGCTCGTCCTGGACGTCACCCCCGTCGCCCCCGGACGCGACCTGCTGACCGGCACCGGAGATCTCACCGTCGACGTGCGCGTCTCCCACCACGGCACCTCCCCCGTCGAGGGCGTCCTGCACACGACGTGGACCCCCGTGTACGCCCCCACTCCCCCGTCCCCCGGCGCCCCGGTGCCCGGATGCCGCGCCGAAGCCAAGCCGTACGTCCTCGGAGAGCCGGTCACCGTTCCCGCCGCCCTCCCCGAAGGCTGGGCCAGCGGGCGGCTGCACCTGGCCCTGGTGGCGGAGGGCACGGTCCTGGCCCGCACCGCCCTCGACGTGGACACCCGGACCGCGCCGCGGATCGGCGACGATCCGCTGGCCCGCCCGCTCAGCTGAACCGAGCCCGCACGCTCACCGAACCGCGCCCCGCCGGGCGCGCCCACCGGCCCGTGCACCACCCGGCAACCACCTGAGAAGGAGTCGCTCGTGCGCATCACCTCACCCCCGAGACCCTTGGCCGCCCTGGGCGTCCTCACCCTGCTGGCCGCCCTGCTGTCACTGTGGGCATCGCCCGTCTCCGCCGCCCCGGCCGGACAGGTCCTCTCCTCACCGAACCTGACCACTCATCCGCAGGGAGACAACAGCTACCCCAGGGCCATCCGCCTGGACCACGACGGCTCATCGGGCCAGACCATGCTGGCCACGTTCGCCCGGCGCAACCAGGGCGCGCCCAGCTCACTGCCGATCTACCGCAGCACCAACGGCGGGCAGACCTGGAGCGCCAGCCCGATCTCCACGATCACCTCGAACACCTCCGGCTGGGCCCTGGAGGCGCCCGTCCTGTACGAGGTGCCCCGCACCGCCAACGGGCTGAACGCGGGCGACCTGCTCGCCGCGGGCACGGCCTGGAGCGCGGGCAACTACAGCGCGCAGAAGGTCGAGGTCTTCAAGAGCACGAACCACGGCCAGAGCTGGCAGTACCTGTCCAACTGCACCCAGAGCAGCGGCCAGCCCAACACCATCGGCCACGGCATTTGGGAACCGTGGTTCCTGCTCGCGCCGAACAACACCCTCGCCTGCTTCATCTCCGACGAGCGACCCGCCAACACCCCGACCAACAACCAGGTCATCGGTCACTACACCTCGACCAACGGCGGACAGACCTGGAGTTCCACGCTCACCCAGGACGTCGCCTTCCCCGCCGACAATCTGGCGCGTCCCGGCATGTCGATCGTCGTCCCGCTGCCCAACGGCACGTTCATGATGGCGTACGAGCTGTGCCGGGACGCCACGGACGCCGACCACGCCTGCGAGGTCTACACCAAGACCAGCCCGGACGGCCTGAACTGGGCGCCGACCAGCTCACCGGGCACCCTGGTACAGACCAGCGACGGCCGACAGCTGCTGCACACCCCGTACCTGGCCTGGCAGTCGGGCGGCGGCCCCAACGGCACCCTGCTGATGTCGGGGCAGCGCGTCGTCACCGGCCCCACCGGCAACAAGGCGATCATGTCGGAGTCCGGGACCGTCGTCTTCGCCAACACCAACCTGGGCTCCGGCAACTGGACCGAGATCGAGGCCCCCGTCAGGACCGACCCCACCGGCGGCTACAACCCCGGTGAGCCGTCCTGCCCCGGCTACAGCTCACCGATCACCCCGCGAGCGGGCGGCACCACCTTCCTGTACCTGACGGCGACCTGGCTGGGCACCGGCAACCAGTGCCAGGTCCGCTTCAACACCGGCAGCCTCGGTGGCCCGGTCGGGCAGGTCACCACTCCGCACGTCGCGGGCAAGTGCCTCGACGTGGACACCAACACCAGTGCCAACGGCAGGGCCGTGCAGCTGTGGGACTGCGGCACCGCGACCGGTCAACGGTGGTCGGTCGCGCCCGGCGGCACCCTGCGCGCCTTCGGCAAGTGCCTGGACATCGTCGCCAACGCCACAGCCAATGCCAGCAAGGTGCAGCTGTGGGAGTGCAACGGCGCCGGCGGCCAGCAGTGGCAGCGCCAGGCGGACGGATCGCTGCGCAACCCGCAGTCCGGCCGCTGCCTGGACATCCCGGCGGGCGCCACGGCCAATGGCACCCAGCTCCAGATCTACGACTGCAACGGCCTCAGCACACAGAAGTGGAACCTTCCCGCCTAGCCGATCCGCCCACGACCGATCCGCTGTCGTTTCTGTCCAAGACGGGCGCCGGGCCACGCTCTAGCGTGGACCCGGCAAGCTCGCCCGAACACGAGGAGACAGCACCATGCGTGACCTGGTCTACACCGGTTTCATGTCGCTCGACGGCGTCGTGGACTCGCCCGGCGGCGGGCCGGGAGAGGAGCACCGCAGCGGTGGCTGGGTCTTCAAGGACCTTGAGTTCGTCCCGGAAGCCTGGTCGCTGAAGGGCGAGGAGCTGGCCGACACCACGGCGCTGATGTTCGGCCGCCGCAGCTATGAGGCGTTCGCGCCCGTCTGGCCCGGCTCGACGGACCACGCCGACTACAAGGATCTGCCCAAGTACGTGGTGTCGAGCACCCTGTCCGAGGACGCCCTCGTCGACGGCTGGGGACCGACGACCATCCTGCGCTCCACCGAGGACATCGCCGAACTCAAGAAGGGTGATGGCGGCGCGATCTTCATCCACGGGAGCGCGGAGCTGGCCCGGCGGCTGGCGGAGGCGGGTCTGATCGACCAGTACAACCTGCTCGTCTTCCCCGTGCTGCTCGGCGCCGGGAAGAGCCTGTTCGACCGGGCCGACCGCGACAAGCGGATGCTGACGCTGCGGGAGTCGCAGAGCTACTCGAACGGCATCCTGAAGCTGGTCTACGACGTCAAGCGCTGACCCAGGTCGAGGGCGATCGCGCCGCCACCCCCCTCGCGCAGCTGCCCGGCGGTGCGTCCGACGTAGGAGCGCAGCGCCCGCGCCAGGTGCGGCTCGTCGAAGTAGTCCAGTTCCGCGACGACTTCGGCGGCCGGGGCACCAGCCGCCAGCAGTCCCGCCGCCGTGCGGGCCCGCTCGATCTGCCGGACGGCACCCCGCGTCAGCCCGGTCGCGGCACGGAACCGGCGTTCGACCGTGCGCCCCGAGACGGCCGGGCTGTGCCCGCGCAGTACCTCGGCGACGAGCGGGTCACGGACCACGACCCCGGCCCGGACGAGCCGCTCGACCAGGGCCTCGGCGTCGTCGGGGCCGGGCGTCTCCCAGCGCGCGCCGTCCAGCCGGAACGTACGGCGCGTGGTGTCGGGAAGCTCCACGCCTCCGTCGACCAGCGCCGATGTGGGTACGGCCCGCAGCGAGGTGCCCACGGCGAACTCGATGCCGGTGAAGGTCGCGCCCTCCGGCACCGGCGCCGTGCTGCTCCGGGTCTCGGGGCCGGTGACGGCCGTGTACGCCCTGCCGTCCTGCTCCCAGAACACCAGGCCCCAGCGCACCCCCGCGACGGCCGTCATCTCCGTGACCCGCTCGCTCGTGCAGGTCCACACCTCGTCGACCCACGGCGAATCGGACCGGCGGGTCTCGATCGGCAGTTCCACGGGCGCTCTCCTACGGTTTGATGCCCACCGCGGCCCAGGTGCTGACCTCGGCGTCCGAGGCGGTGGGCTCGGTGTCCGGGCGCCAGCGGTGACCGATGACGATACCGGGGTCGATCAGGTCGAGCCCGTCGAAGAAGCGGGCGACCTCCGCCTTCGAGCGGACCTGACCGGGCGTACCGGCGTTCTGGTAGATGTCGGTGACCTTCCGCCAGGTCTCCGGGTCGAAGTCGGGGGTGCAGTGGCTCAGGGCCAGGGCGCTGCCCGGGGGGAGCGCGGCCAGCAGCCGGTTCACGATGCCGTACGGGTCCTGGGCGTCCGGGACGAAGTGCAGCACGGCGTTGAGCGACAGGGCGACGGGCTGGTCCAGGTCGAGGACCTCGGCCAGCTCGGGGGCGTTCAGCAGCGCCTCCGGGTCGTTGATGTCCGCCTCGATGTACGTGGTGCGGCCCTGGGGGGTGCTGCGCATCAGCCGCTCGGCGTACTTCAGGACGAGGGGGTCGTTGTCGGCGTAGACCACGCGGGCCTCGGGGGCCACGGCCTGGGCCACCTGGTGCAGGTTGGGTTCGGTGGGGATGCCGGCGCCGATGTCCAGCCACTGGCGGATGCCGTGGTCGCGGGCGAGGACGCGGGTGGCGCGGTGCATGAAGGCCCGGGTCTCCCGGGCGCAGACGAACACGCCGGGGAAGACGGCGGCGACGCTCTCGGCCGCTTTCTGGTCCACTTCGAAGTGGTCCTTGCCGCCGAGGTAGTAGTCGTACATCCGGGCGGAGTGGGGCCTGCTCGTGTCGATGTCCCGCGGAGCGCGCATGGTGGTCATCCCGTGCCTTTCGGTGAGGTGCGTGGGGGGTTTCGAGGATTCAGCCGAGCGTCAGGTGGTCGGCTTCACCGCGTTTGACGCCCGCGACGAACGCGGCGATCTCCGCGGAGGTGTAGATCAGGGCCGGGCCGGTGGGGTCGGTCGACTGCCGCACCGCCACGCGGCCGTTGGCCAGTTGCTTGGTCTGTACGCACTGGCCGCCGTTGGGGCCGCTCCACGGAGACTCCCAGCCCTGCTCGCCCAGGTCCGAGGCGGGCATACCGTTGTAGACGTGACCGTCGGTCGTGGTCATGAGTACTCCTTACGCATGCGGTTCAGAAGCGCTCTGCTGTCCGCGTCCGAGGTCAGCAGAGACATGCGGTTGTGCGCCTCAAGGTGGTCCACTACGTCGGAGCGCTGGTCCAGGTACATGGCGGCGGACAGGATCTCGCTGTAGACGACGTCGGGCAGCTCCGGCTCCGCGAAGCGGAAGTAGGTGAACGGAGCGCACGCACCGACGTGGGCGCCGGCCGCGAACGGCACGACGTCGACACTGACATGGTCCAGTTCCGAGACCTCCAGCAGCCGCTCGATCTGCTCGCGCATGACCTCGGGGCCGCCCACGGCCCGGTGCAGGACGGTCTCTTCCATCACGACCCACAGGGTGGGCGCGTCGGGTCCCTCCAGCAGGCTCTGGCGACGCAGTCGCAGCTCCACGCGCCGCTGGAGGTCCTCTTCGGTGTCGTTGGGGAACCCCCCGCGCAGGACCGCTCGCGCGTACGCCGGGGTCTGGAGGAGGCCGGTGACGTAGTGGGGTTCGTAGGTGCGTAACGTCCTGGCTCCGGCCTCCAGGCTCACATAGGCGCTGAACCAGCTCGGCAGCACATCACGGTACGGGTGCCACCAGCCGGGTTCGTTGGCCCGTTCGGCCATGGCGACGAACTCGTCGATCTCCTGCCGGTCGGCGCCGTAGGTCTCGAGGAGCTTCTCCACATACAGGGGCTTGAGACTGACCTCGGCCTTCTCCATACGGCGGACGGTCAGAGGAGTCACCCGCAGGGCCCGCGCGGCGTCGTCGAACGACGCCCCCGCCCCCAGCCGGCGTTCCTGGAGCCGCCGCCCGAGAATCATGCGGAGCACGGTGGGCGCGCTGCTGCCCGCACCCGCTCCGGTACGGCCTTCGCTCACGCGAGCCTCCCTGACGGCCAGTCAACTCAGCTATTGATTACGCGACTTGACGAAGCATCCTAGCTGACACCCACAGGGTGAAATTATCAGGGAGCCGGTTGCAGCCTGTACTGCACAGCGAGCATGATGGCCAGCGCGAGCCGGTTGGCGGGCACGCCGACACCCCCTGGCGCTGACCTGTGCGAATCGGAACCCGGCTCCCCGCAGGTCTGCCTCTGACCTTCCTCCACCCCCCTCACCCCCCTCGGCGCCCGCCGCGCACGGAAGGCGAATCCCGTGTCCCCTCGCACGACTTCCTCCACACGGCAGTTAGCCGCGGTCAGCCCGGACCGGGCGTACTGGCTCGAACTGCCCGCCCACCGGTCCAGCATCGGCCTCGCCCGCCGCTCGGCGAACATCTGGCTGACCCCCCGACGGCTACCGGAGGACCTGTGCGCGGACACGGCGCTGCTCCTGTCCGAACTGGCCACCAACGCCGTACGCCACACCCTGAGCACCCGGATTCTGTGCGGCATCGGCCTGATCGCGGAACTGTCCCTCCGTATCGAGGTACACGACCGCGGCCTCCCCCACCACCGCCTGTCCGTGCGCCGGTCCGGTCTCGACGGTGAGAACGGGCGCGGGCTGTTCCTGGTGGATCAACTCGCGGACGCCTGGGGCGTCGACCGGTCGGAACTCACCGACGGCAATGTGGTGTGGGCGATCCTGAAGGGCTGAGGACGAGCGGGTCCGCTACTGCTCGCCCAGGGTGGTGGCGCGTTGGTCGACCTCGAAGTCCGGGCGCCGTAGGCCGATGAACCGGGTGGGCCGGAAGGAGGCGAGGAGGTGCTGCTCCTGGTCGGTGGTGATCTCGGTCGCGGCCAGCCGTCCCAGAACCGGCGCGAGAGTGATCCCGCTGTGCGAGACGAGGTGGTAGACGCGGGACGGGCCGGAGGCGTACCCGGCGATGGTGTGGCCGTCCGCGGGCAGCGACCGGAAGGCGATGCGCAGGTCGGTCTCCGGTGGAGGAGTCGGCTCGTTCAGCAGTGCGGAGAACCGCCGGGCGAGGGTGCGGGCCAGCTCCCCGTCCGCGGGCGGAGGTGCCGCCGGGTCGGCCTCCGCGTTCAGATCAAGGGCCTGTACGACGGTCTGTCCGTCGGCGGCGGGACGGAGGTTGAGGCCAGGGCTGTGGACCACACAGCGCAGGTCGGTCTTCGGGGACCTGACGTACCCGAGCAGGCCGACGGTCTGCGATCCGCGACTGGTGTCCGTCACCATGGGAATGTCCACGCCGGCCCGTGCGGCGAGCCCTTGGGTCCAGCGGCCCGCCGCCAGGACGACCCGGTCGCCCGTGAAGGTTGTGCCGTCGGCCGAGGCGACGGACACTCCGTCAGGCCGTTCGTCGACGGCCACGACCTCTGCGAGCACCAGCCTGGCTCCATGCCGCTCGGCGTCTGCCAGGAGGTTCCCCACGAACCGTTCCGGCAGTACGTACCCCTCACTGGGGAAGTGCGCGATGGACGTGATGGTCTCGGGGATCCGCAGGTCACCCGCGATACGCGTGGCCTCCTCGGGCGTGACCCAGTGCGCCGGGTAGCCGAGGGACCGCAGTCGTTCCACGTTGTCGCCGAGCCATTGCTCGCTCGCGGAGTCCGCCCACTGCAACGCCCCGCTGCGGAAGTACGAGGGCCGGCCGGGCAGTTGCTCGGCGAGCCGGGCGTGCTCCTCCATCCCCGCGAGATTCAGCCGGTGGTAGTCCGGATTCGGCTTCCGGCTCGAATTGGTCCAGGCGAAGGTGGTCGCGGTCGTACCGGTACCGGCTCCCCACCGATCCAGCAGGACGACCTCCTCACCGCCGACCGCGAGCTGCCTGGCGACGCTCAACCCCAGTACACCGGCACCCACGACGATGACCTTCATCGTTCGCACCTCCCCTTCCGCCGACGGCACGCCGCTCACTCCTCATGGTCGAGCACCTGCTCCGGGGAACGCGAGGCGTCGCGGTCGCCGTATACGTACTGTTCCGGCCTTCAGGGGGTCAGAAGATCGTCGGGGTAGCTCGCCGAGCGGTCAGCGGTGTGGAGGTCGTCGATCGCGTAGCGCTGGACCGAGGAATGCCATACGAGTTGTCCGCGCAGGTTGGCGGCGATGTTGGAGGCGTAGTCGAGCGCGGCGACGTGGACCGGGGGTGGCAGCGCTCGCCGGTCGAGTTCGTGGCGGAGTTCCCGCCTGGCCGCCACCACCGCTTGCAGGTGGGTGCCGGCCAGCGCCGCCACCCGGTCCACGGCTTCCTGGAGTGAGCAGCCCGATGTGTCCCGGACGATCGTGACCGCGTTGTACGGATAGCCGACGAGGGTCTCGCGGCGGACCGAGAAGACGTCGTTCACCAGGGCGATGTGCAGGGCTCCGGCCCGGCGCAGCTTGCTCATCGCGCCGCACGTGCGCACGGAGTCGGGCAGCGGCGCGGGAAGGCGCAGTTCGTCCAGGTCCCAGAGCCAGGGCATCCCGACCGAGTGCATACGCCAGCCGAGGTAGGTGTCGAGGTGGGGAACGGCCCCCAGGGAGCTGAGGCGGGCCTCGGTCGCGTAGGAGCGCAGGAACGCCTGGAAGTCCCGGAGGAAGGCCTCGCACCAGCCGGTGGGCCGTCCGCGGGAGGTCTGCGACCACAGGCCGGCCAGTGCCCGGGCGACCGGCGACGTCCCGGGCTCCGACAGGCCCCGCAGTACGTCGCACAGCTCGTCGACGGCCGCCACCCGGGCCGACAGCCTCTCCGTGAGATCGTCCTCGTCGAGCTGGTCGTCGATCCGGAAGGTGAGGGCGAGCCACTGGAGCCCGGTGGTGAGCGTGGCGAGGTCGGCGCGGGGCCACACGTACGCCCCGGACAGGTCGGCCCTGGTCCGCAGCATCCGGGCGCATGCCCTGCCGGTGGGCGCAAGGCCGTGGGCGTCGATCCACCTCCACATCGACCGGGACGCCCGCTCCAGATGCGGATTGCACTCCACCGGGAAGGGGACCTCGAAGCGGGGCATGCGGAAGTCGGTCACGGTGACTCCGCTAGCCCGCTTCGGCCAGGGGCCGGGCCCGGCGGTCGTACGCCATGGTGAGCCCGTCCGGCGTCACCGTCATCACCGCCCGCGGTCGCGGGACACGGGAAGTGAGCCGGAAAGCGGACCAGGTCTGGAGAACCGTCGCCAGGATAATCGCCAGTTCAGTCCACGCGAAGGCCTCCCCGATGCACTGGCGGCGCCCGGCGCCGAAGGCCAGGAACGAGCCGCGGGCCTCCTTGGCGCGCTCAGGGGTCCAGCGGTCCGGGTCGAAGCGTTCCGGGGCGGGGAAGACGAGGGGGTCGTGCTGGTAGAGGTAAGGGCTCCAGACGACGTCGGAGCCCGCCGGAATCCGGTGTCCTTCGAGGTCGACGGTGCGGGCGGCCTTGCGGGTGGTCAGCCATACGGGCCCGTACTTGCGGATGGCTTCCTGGAGAACCTGGCGGACGTACGGCAGACGGTCCAGGTCCTCGTGCCGTACCGGCCTCGCCCCGCACACGGCGTCCAGTTCCGCGCGCAGACGTGCCGTGATCCCGTCGTGCTGGGACAGCTCGTACAGCGTCCAGGCCAGCGTCGTCCCGGTGGTCTCGACCGCGCCGACGAGCAGGGTGATGACCTCGTCCTGGAGCTGCTGCCGACTGAGCGGGGTCTCGGCCGTGAGAAGGGTCTGGAGGAGGCCTTCGCCCTGTGGGATGTGGTGCGGGCAGCCGTGCGCCGCGGAGGCCGTGCGAGTGGGGTCGGCGTCGGCCGGTCCCCGGGCGCGGTCGACGGCCTCGTCGATGATGGCGCGCAGTCGCCGCAGGTTGGTCTCGTGGGCCCGGTTGGCGGGCAGCGGCAGTCGGGTGAGCCGGTCAGGGAGGATCGTCTGTCGCAGCGTCCCACGCATGATCACCGGCATGAGCCGGGTGAACTCGGCCGCCAGGCGGTCGGGGAGGTGCGTGCCGAAGAGGGCGGTGAGGAAGGCGGCGAGGCCGACCTCGTTCATGTCGGCGTGCACATCGCGGCCCTGGCCCTCCCGCCACGACCCGACCAGGGCACGGACGCGCTCGACCATGGGGTCCGTGCGTGCGGCTATGTGCGCCCTGTTGAACATCGGTTGCAGCCGACGCCGGTTGCGGAGATGGGCGTCGCCGTCCGCGATCGTGGCGATGCCGTCACCGAAGAAGCCGCGCAGGGCGTCGAAGACCCTGCCGCCCTTGAGGAAGTGGGCAGCGTCGGTGATCAGCACGCGCCGTGCCAGCGCGGGATCGGTCAGGACGTACGCCGGGGTGGGACCGAGCCGGATCCGGACGACGGGGCCGTGGTCACGCAGGGACCTCATGAAGGGCAGGGCGTCGCGGGCCAGCCTGTGACCGTGCCCGATCACCGGCAGGGCACCGGGGGCTGTGGGAACGGTCGTCGGAACGGAGGGAGGGGGCAGGCTCATGGGTGGGTCGCTCCTTGCTGGGCCGTCGGCGCAGGCGCATCCGCCGACGACCCAGGCGGCTTCGTGGTGTCGCGGCTTCGCGGCTTCTAGGGGGCGGCAGACAGCGAACCGGCCGCCTTGAGGGCGGCGTTCAGCAGTGTTTCCGAACCGCCGCTCGCCAGGGGGTCCGCGACCGGCAGGCCGATGTGCCTCAGCCGTTCGACGTTGTCCTCGCCTCGCGTGGCGATCGCGGCCACGGGCGCTCCGCCGAGTTCCTCGACGAGCCCGATCTCCGTCTCCAGATCGCCCACCGGCAGGTGTTCCCAGTGGTAGCGCTGCCGTCGGCCGGGGTCGTGCACGAACACCACGGCATCCGCCTGGGACCCTTGCAGGATCGCCGAGGCGAGGCCCCCGAAGGCCGGGTGCAGCACCGATGCCTGGTTCTTGATGAACAGCAGGTCCCGCTCCGACTCGACCTCCTCGATCAGCCGCTCCACCAGTCCGGCGGCCTGGAAGACGGGCGTCCTGTCGACGATGGCGCCGTTGTCGCAGCCGACCAGCATGCAGGTCTGGCCGGTACCGATGTAGCCCGAGTCGATGCCGAACCGGTCGGCGGCGGCCCGCATCTGCAACGCGGCGGTGCGCTTGCCGATCACACAGTCGCTGCCCATGACGTGGACCACCTTGGCCCGGCTGCGCCGACGGCGTCCCGAGTACTTCGGTGGGTTCTCGTAAGGGCGCCGTATGTCGACGATGTGCTGTCCGACGCCCAGCCGCTCCGCCAGGTCGCTTCGGGCGAGCTGCTGGTGCAGACAGGAGACGATGTGCAGGCCGTGCCGGACGGCTGAGTGGATCTGATCGCGCCAGAATTCGGGTAGCTCATCGGGCTGCTTGGGGGTGTGCCGGAAGACGCCGTCCTTCCACTCCCCGTAGTCGGATTCGGTGAGCGCCACGACGAAAACGTCCGGCCGGAGGTCGAGGACGCTCTCCACCGAGTCGACCACCGGGATGTCGGTTTCCGGCAGGACGCTCTTCGTGCTCCCCGGCGCGAGAGTGCGGTCGACGACGGCGACGGGGTGGAAGACCGTGCTGTGCCGGATGATGCCGTGTGCCGTTTTCCCCTCTGGCTGGTTGAAAACTCCGTCGGCGAACAGCACTGCCCGAAGCGGTAAGTCCGGGAACAAGTTCGTGTACATGGCACTCCGAGAAGTCTCAGGGGAACAGGCCCGCGGTCATGGGGCTCTCAAATCCCTCAGGAGCCCAATCCTGGTGAGCGGCACCCATGTGCGTCTAATGCATCATCGGCATACATGACATGTGGGACACGCGCCTGGCCCTGATGAGGACCACGTGGCTGCCGACGCTCAACCACCGGCCTTCATGGCCTCCAGCGCCGCCAGAAGGTCGTCCGACATCAGCGGGCGGCTGAATTCCAACAGGTCCGGAGTCAGCGGAGCCGGCCGCAATGTGACGGCATCGAGGTTCACCATCGCCCGCGTACCGCGGGCGTGGACGGTCGCACGGTCGGCGGACCAGATGACGAACTTGTACGTGAAACTCGAACGCCCCACGTGCTCGAGCCAGAACTGCACGTGGATCTCCCCGAGCCTGGTGATGGGAACGTCATAGGTCACTTCCATTGACCGGACGACCTGCAGCATCTCGGCGGGCGATCCCGAGGCGCGGCCGAAGGAGAACCCCTTCCGGATCAGGTAGCCGTTGAAAGCCCGCTCGAAGAGGAACGGGTACTTGTTGTGATGGACCATCCCGTACGCGTCGAGGTCCTCGAAGTGCACGGCAACCACTTCGTAAACACCAACGGGAGCGTCGCTGTCGGCCGAAGTCATCCCGGATCCCTTTCTGACGAACTGTTCGGTCGGTCCTGGGGCTCCGCACCCTCCTGGGAACTCCACCTGAGGCCACGTCAGGCACGAAGTCGCCCCGCATTCCAGCGCGAACATGACGCTTGGTCCAATGCGCACGAGGCAATCAGCACATGCGAACGACGCATGATCGGCACCGACCCTCATGACATGCCTGGTCAACAGGCCGGCGCCGTCCTCACGAACGACAACCGCGCCGGTCAGGTGAAGTGTGTCACTGGCACGGCGGCTGACACAGCTGAATGATCAGTGACATCGGATGCGGTGCGAAAGGAAGTCCGAGCCCCCATGAATGTCTCTACCTCCAAGTCCCTGCGCGCCGGGCTCTCGGCCTTGACGCTGACCGGGCTGTTGTCGGTCGGCGCGACGTCAGCGGCGGCGGCCCCGTCCCATGTGCCGTCGAGGGGAGGTCTGACCTCGTTGGTCGATCTCGCTGCCGAGCGGATCCTGCTCGCCGACAAGGTCGCCGCCGCCAAGTTCGGTACCACCACGCCCATCGAGGACCCCGTACGCGAGCGACAGGTGCTGGACCAGGCCGCGGCACTCGCCGCCGAGGCCGGGATCGACCCGGAAGAGACCGTGGAGTTCTTCCGGGCGCAGATCGAGATGAGCAAGTTCGTACAGCAGGGCCTGCACCACCTCTGGGCCGAGCACCCGGAGTTGGCGCCGACCGAGCGTCCCGACCTGGCCACCGAGGTGCGCCCCGCGCTGGATCGGATCACCGTCGAGTTCATCGATGAGCTGGCCGGCACGGAGGACCTGCGCAGCCCCACCCCGCGTTGCAAGGCCTCGCTGTTCTTCGCGAAGCAGGAGGCCAACCGCCGGTATGGGCTCGACCGGTTGCACGACCGGGCCTTGCGGGGAGCGGTCGAGCCGGTATGCACCTGATCCCGACGCACATCCGCTCACTGGATCCGCTGAACGCCGATCGGGCACTGCGCGCGTTGCCCTCGATGAACGCCCGAGGCGATGTCCGGGCGATCGTGCGGACCCTGTCTGGTCTGGTTCCGTCCGTCGGGCGTCTGACGGACACGCCGGTTGACGAGGCGTCAGCCATGATGCGGATCTCGGGCTGTTCCTGGGATCACTGAAGCGCCATGGCGTCGAACCCGTGGAAGCGTCGCCCGGGCTGGAACCGGCTCTGCTGGCGTTGGGCCGCCGCACTGACATGATCCCGCGCGACACGGTGTTCCACTACACGGAGTGGAATCCCGATGGCGTACGACGCCGCGCCTACACCGGCGAGAGTCAGGAGATCTTCCTGCGTGACGCGACACGGATGACGTTGTCACACCTCGCGGACGCGGTACTCCTGTGCGAGCAGTTGTCCGACGCGGAACTCGACGGTGTGGAGACGCCGAGACTGCTGAACGCGCTCGCCGCGGCGCTCGATGCGTTCGACGTGTCGATGAGGATGGTCGCTGACGAGGTGTCCCCCGGGTTCTTCGCCGAGGTGCTGCGTCCCTACTTCCAGGAGATCCAGGTCGGCGGAGAGAAGTACCTCGGTCCGGCCGCCTCGCACGTCCCGCTGTTCCTGATCGACCTCGCGCTGTGGGCGTCCGACCACAGCGCGGACCACTACACCGGCTTCCGTCAGGATTCCGCGCGCTACGCGCTTCCGCGATGGCGGGCGTTGGCCCGCGCATGGGAAGAGGCTCCCTCCTTCACGACCAGACTCGACGCGGCGCTCACCGCCGGCCGACCCGGCGTGGCCGATCGGTTCCAGGCGACGGTTGAGGCGTTCGGAGTGGTGATGCGCACGCTCATTCGCTTCCGCGGCAAGCACCTGACCTTCGCCCGGAAGACCTACACAGCTGACACCTGCGCATACGAGGCGGGCAGCGGCGGCGGCACCGTCGACTTCCTCCAGCAGATCCTGGGCCTGACGCGGCGCGTCATACCTCAATGAGGCAAGGGGCATCTCATGGGGAACACCACCGAACAAGCCAACGAGCACGCCGCGCTCTACGAAGCGGCGCAGCGGTTCATTCCCGGCGGGGTGAACACCTTCGGGCGGTCGATCGGCAGACCGTACGCCTTCACCGAGGCCACCGGCGCCTACGTGGTCGATGCGGATGGACAACGTTATCTTGACTACCACGCTGGATTCGGCGCGGTCCTGCTCGGCCACAACCACCCGGCCGTGGACGAGGCGGTCGTCCGGGCGATCAGTGGTGTGGACCAAGTCGGGCTCGGTGTGACCGAACTCGAAGTGGAGATGGCCCGCCTCGTCGTCGAGGCCATCCCGTCCGCCGAGCAGGCCGTGACCGTGATGAGCGGCAGCGAGGCCGTTTCCCATGCGATCCGGCTGGCCCGCGCGGTCACCGGCCGACCGCTGCTGGTGAAGTTCCAGGGCACCTTCCACGGTTGGTACGACGCCGTGGCCCGCAACCTGGTGTCGCCGCCCGGTCGCGCCTACGGCCGTGATCCGCTCTCGGCGGGCATCCTCGACCCGGCTCTCGACGCCACTGTCATCGCGGACTTCAACGACCTCGACTCGGTGCGTACGCTCTTCGCCGCCCACCAGGACCGGATAGCGGCGGTGATCGTCGAACCCGTCGCACACAACGTGGGCGCGCTCGTCCCGGCCCCCGGATTTCTCCAGGGGCTGCGCGAGTTGACCAAGGAGCACGGCTCTCTGCTGATCTTCGATGAGGTGATCACCGGATTCCGCCACGCACTCGGCGGCTACCAGGAGATCTGTCAGGTCATGCCCGATCTCACCGTCTTCGGCAAGGCCATGGGGAACGGCTACCCGGCAGCGGGGGTGGCGGGCGGACGAGAACTCATGCAGCGGTTCCTCACCGCTGGCGGCGACGTGATGCTGGCCGGAACGTTCAACGGCAACCGCGTCACGGCTGCCGCGACCGTGGCCACCATCGGCTATCTGCGCGACCACCCCGACTTCTACCGGCGCACCCACCAGCTCGGGCAACGCATGCGCGACGGACTGACCGCCATCGTCGACGAGTTGGGTATCGCAGCCACCGCCACCGGTTTCGGCGGCGTCTTCTCCCTCTACTTCGCCCCGCCGCCCGTCACCGGCTACCGGTCCCTGGAGCGCAACGACAACGCCGCCAACGCGGCGTTCCACCTCCGCATGACCGACGCCGGATTCCTGATGCTGCCCGCACCTTTGAGACGGAACCATATTTCTGGGGCGCACACCAGGGAGGACATCGACCGGACGCTCGACCGTGCACGAGACGTTCTCCGGGGAATGCGTGACGAGAAGTCCGTGCCGATGCTCTGATACAGCCCACTACCGGAAAGGAAACACCCGATGGCCATCGCGCAGATATCGACGGGCGTCACGCTCGACGAGTACCGCCGGGAGCAGGCCGTCCTCGCCGAAACCGGGGAGAAGTTCCCCGGTCGGCTTCTCCAGGTCTGCTACGGGGACGAGAACGACCTGCGCATCCTCACCGTGTACGAATCCCAAGAAGCGCGCGACGCGTTCTTCCAGTCTGTTCTGACGCCCGTACTTCAGAGACTGGGTATTGCCGACGACATCGCGGAACGCCCCCACTACCGCAATGACATCGCGCACGTGCACAAGGTCACGGTGGACATGCCGGAAGCGGCTCGGCGTTTCTTCGATTCCCTCGACAACGGTGACGACGACGGCCTGCTCGCCCTCTTCTCAGGCGGCGATGTGCGCTTCATCGACGCCGGCCGCGAGTTCGTGGGCATCGCCGCCATTCGCGACTTCAATGACCGCGAGATGATCGGTGTCAACGGTCATTTCACGGCAGGCCGGGTCGAGCGCTCCACGAACACGTTCACCGTGTTCGGCCAGTACCGCAGCGACCGCTACACCGGTCCGGCCAGGTTCAGCTTCGTCCTCGACGGAGAAAAGCTGATCGAAGTGAACATCACCGCTGAATAGAGAGAGGTGCACACGTTCGCACAGCTGTTGTAGAGGTGACGACCGGCGTCAGTCTGACGCAGTACCTGCGAGTTCAGGAACGCCTTCGGGAAACCGAGGCGAGAATCACCGGACGCGTGTTGCAGGTGTGCTACGAGAGCGGATCACGTCTCGAGGTAGTCACCGTTTACGAGACACGAGACGCTTACGACAGGTTCACCAGATCCGTGCTCGCACCCATCTTGGAAGAGCTGCGCTACACGGATGTCGACTACCAGAGCACGCTCATGGAGGTCCACAACGTGACGGTCTTCGATCCCCCGGCTGTCCCATGACACGTCACGGTGCGGACATCGAGGCACTGAGCGACCTGTGTACCCCGTGGTGTGTGCGCGTGGTGGCGACACTTCGCATCGCGGACCATGTCGCGGCAGGTGTCACCGACGTCGACGGACTCGCCTCGGCGGCGGGCTGTGACGCCGACGCACTGAGCAGGGTGCTCAGGCATCTCGTCGGCAAGGGCTTGTTCGAGGAGACGTCTCCCGGGCGATTCGGACTCAACGAAGCGGCCGAGGGGTTGCTCGACGATACGGCACACCGCGGTCTCACACAGCGCCTCGGTCTCGACCTCGACGGGTTCGGAGGACGCATGGCACACGCGTGGAGCACTCTCCTCACCACGGTACGCACGGGGAAACCCGCCTACCAGGACCTCTTCGGACTGCCGCTCTGGGAGGACCTCGACGCTCACCCGGACATCGCGGCCGAATTCGACGAACTCATGGCGAACGAGTACGTGTCCGATCCCGAGGTCCTGGTCCACTCGGACTGGGAGTCAGTGGAGACCGTGGTGGACGTCGGCGGTGGCACCGGAACGCTGCTCGCGGAGATCCTTCGCGCGAGGCCGCACGTTCACGGCGTCCTGGTCGATCTGCCGAGAACGGTCGCCCGCTCGCCCGAGGTCTTCCGGGTCGCCGGTGTGAGCGAGCGGACGAGGGCGGTCGGCCAGAGCTTCTTCGATCCGCTGCCGTCCGGGGCCGACCTCTCATCACCGCGGCGATCCACCAGTTGGCCAAGCACTTCCCGGACCGGAGCTTCAACCAGGGCCTCATCGACGGCTTCAACCGCGAGATCGAGGTGATGTTCGACGACAGCCGCGACTTCGTCCAGGCCCACTTCTTCCACGCGCCGCGCGACGACACACCGTTCTGGCGAGCCAACAAGGAGCTGACGCTGGCGGACGACATCCGGCAGAAGACAGCCGCGTACAAGGCGGGACTGCCCGTCAACCCGCCGATCACCGACGAGTCGACGTACTACGGCAGCATCGAGGCCGAGTTCCGCAACTTCTGGACCAACGGCAGCTACTACTGCATCTTCGCCGGTCTGGGCCTGGAACCGGACGCGCCGTTGCCCGCGCTCGCGCACAAGCCCGAGTCAGTGGCCGCCGCCGAGCCGCTCTTCGAGTCGGTCAAGCGCCAGCAGCGGGACCTGCTGGAGAGCCTGCCCAGTCTGTACGACTACCTGAAGCAGTTGCACAGCGCATAGGGGCGATGCTCAGCTCGTCTCCAGCTTGCCGCGCCGCAGGCGCAGTACCTCGTCGGCGGCGTCGGCCACCTGCTTGGAGTGGGTTACCACGATCACGCACTTGCCGTCGTCGTGGGCGAGCCCGCGGAACACGTCGATGATGCCGGACGCCGTGGCGTCGTCGAGGGCGCCGGTGGGCTCGTCCGCGAAGAGGACGTCGACCTCGCAGGCCAGCGCGCGGGCGATGGCGACGCGCTGCTGCTGGCCACCGGAGAGCTTGAGGGTACGCCGGTTCTGGTCCGCGGCCTCCACGCCCAGCAGATCGAGGAGTTCGGCCGCGCGGCGCCTGCGGTGGGGTCCCTTGATGCCGGTGATCTCCATGGCCGAGGTGACGTTCTGGACGGCGGTCATGTAGGTGAGGAGGTTCAGGGACTGGAAGACGGTCGCCGCATGGCGGTTGCGGTACCTGCCACGGCCCAGCTCCGCGATGTCACGGCCGCGGAAGCGCACGGTGCCTGCGGTGGGCGCGTCCAGGCCGCTGGCCAGGGAGAGCAGGGTCGTCTTGCCGGAGCCGGACGGGCCCACGACGGCGTACATCCGGCCCGCTTCGAAGCGCTGGGAGACGTCCTTGAGGACCACGCGGCGCCGGGTGCCGCTCTGGTAGGTGCGAGTGAGGCCGGTGAGTTCGAGGAGGGGCTCGGCGGGGGTTCCGGACATGTCAGTCGCCCTTCGTGAGGAGGTCGCGGGGGTTGAGGCGCAGGACGCGGGCGCCGGGGAGGAGGGTGGCCAGGGTCGCGATGCCGAGGCCGGTCGCGCCGACCTTGCAGATGTCGGCGGGGCCGAGCCGGATGGCCAGGGTGTCGATCGGGTCGACGTCCTCCTCGGGTTTCATTCCGCCGAGGGGATCGGAGGGGTCCCGCTCCGGTCCCCGAGCGGCCGCCTCGTCCTTGGCCGAGGAGACCTCACCGGCCAGCAGCCGGTCACCGATGACCTGGGACAGCAGTTGGCTACAGGCGCCCGCGAGACCGGTCGCGATGACCGCGCAGAGCATGACCTCGGCAAGGTGCTGGCCGAGCAGCTTCGGCTTCTTCTCGCCGAGCGCGAGCAGGATGCCCAGCTCCTTGCGGCGTTCACGCAGTGACGACGCCACGATCAGGGCGAGGATGACGGTGCCCGCGACGGCGACCAGCCATACGGTGACGGTGGCGAAGTCGGCGGTCCTGGTGATCGGCCCGACCAGGGCCTGGTACTGCTTGTCGTTGACCGACAGCGGGAAGATCTCCAGGTCCGCACCGGCCGCCCGCGCGTCCTGCCGGAGCCGACCCAGGCCGGCGGGGTCCTCCAGGGTGAACGTGGCCTGGTTGACCACGCCCCTGCCCGCCCCGCCGGTCCTGCCGAGGAGGAGGCTCGCGCCGTCCGGCGTGAGGTAGAGGTGGTTGGCCGGGTCCGTCATGGCAGGGACGTACGAGCCGGTGTCGGCGATGCCGCTCCGGTAGATGCCGACGACCTCGAAGACGTACTCCTTCTCGTTCGGCTTCTGGCCGGGCGGCGGGATCTCGCCGACCCTCAGCTCGACCGTGTCACCGACCTCCAGGCCGTTCTCCTCGGCGAGACGCTCCTCGACGACGATCTCGTCGCTCCTGCTGTCCGGGGTGATGCCGCGGCCCGAGACCAGCTGGGAGTCACCGGCCCTGAACTCGCTCACCTCGTTCAGATCGCGCACGCCGTCGGCCTTGAACAGATCGACGACCGCGGTGCTCCCCGCGGGCGGGCTGACCGGCTGATACAGCTTGGTGGACGTGGTGGGGAACGCGGTGGCGTCGGTCGTGTAGTTGCACCGGGCCACCACGGGCGAGGCGCAGATCCTGTCCACGAGGGAGCGGTGCAGATCGGCCGCCTCACCGAGCATGCTGGGACCGGCGCCGTTCGACTGCCGCGCCTTGCCCGAGTTGATCAGCGCGTTCACGTCGAGCCGCATGGTCGCCACCGCGCCCACGCGCTGTTTGGCGTCATCGGCGGCGCGCGCCGCGGCGGAACGGATCAGGAAACCGGAGAGCACGAGGGCGCAGATGACGAAGAAGAGGCCGATCAGCATCAGCGTCTTCCCGAGGTGACCGGTCAGCCGCCACCACGCCCGCTTGAAGAGGTTCATGACGCCGACGCTAGGCAGCGGGTGTTGTGAAGGGTGTTCGGCGGCGGTGGCCCGTGCCCGCTTCCTCATACACGGTTCACATCCCGCACCTGATAAATGTGACCGGGAACAGGGAGACTTTCCTGGAAAATTCGGCGCCGGGTCCGCTTGTTTCGTCACCGGATTCTCAGACATCGCGAGGGGTGCGACGGCCATGCGGGTTCTGGTGGTGGAGGACGAGCGGTTCATGGCACGCGTCCTCGACATCGGGCTGCGCCGGGAGGCGTTCGCGGTCGATGTGGTGCACGACGGTGACTCCGCGCTGGAGAAGGTCACCGTGTACGACTACGACACGGTGATCCTCGACCGCGATCTGCCCGGGGTGCACGGCGACGAGGTGTGCCGCCGGATCGTGGCCATGGGGCTGGACTGCCGCATCCTGATGCTCACCGCCGCGGGCCGCCTCGGCGACAAGGTCGAGGGCCTCGGTCTCGGCGCCGACGACTACCTGGCGAAACCCTTCGACTTCCCCGAACTGATCGCCCGTCTGCGGGCGTTGTACCGCCGCAGCCCGATGGCGCACCCGCCCGTGCTCACCTTCGCGGACCTGCGCTTCGACACCCACCGCCGCACCGTCACCCGCGCCGGCACCGAGATCCGCCTCACCCCCAAGGAGCTGGCGGTCCTGGAGCTGCTGATGCGCGCGGACGGCGGTGTGCTCAGCGCCGAGTACCTCCTGGACAAGGCGTGGGACGCGCACGCCGACCCGCTCACCAACGCGGTACGCCTGGTCATGCACACCCTGCGCAAGAAGCTGGGCCACCCCCAGCTCGTGCACACCGCGATCAGCGCGGGCTACTACCTGGGTGACGGTTGATCCGCCGTGGGCGGCCGGGCACCAGGCCCCGTGCCCTGAGCATCCACGCGCGTCTCTTCCTCGGCTTCGGCGGGGCACTCGCCCTGTGCTCGGCCCTGATGGTCACGATCATCTACGTCGGCATCCGCTACCTGCCGACCTACGACTTCGCCG
Source organism: Streptomyces sp. B93 (assembly GCF_018070565.1). Lineage (GTDB taxonomy): Bacteria > Actinomycetota > Actinomycetes > Streptomycetales > Streptomycetaceae > Streptomyces. Next base: position 27,633 of record NZ_JAGPXL010000036.1, on the reverse strand, counting down.
CCCCCTACGCCCTCCCCAGCGCGTCACCCGGCAGTTCCCCGTCGCAGGGGCCGCCCACGGACGGAAGGGTGCGGGAGACCCGGACGGTCGACGTCTCGGGTCTGGTCCGCGACAAGGAGGACGTGTGGCACACGGTGCTCGCCGTGTCCATCGGTGGCGTCGTCCTGGTGATGGCCCTCGGCCTCGGCGTGGGCTGGCAGCTGTCGCGCAGGCTGCTCGCCCCGCTCGCCGCGATCAACGAGGCGGCGGCGAAGGCGGGCGAGGGCGACCTGGCGTACCGCATCGGCGCCCAGGGCCCGCGGGACGAGTTGAAGCAACTCGCCGACACCTTCGACACGACCCTGGACCGCCTCCAGGAGTCCTTTGAGGCTCACCGGCGTTTCGCCGCCAACGCCTCCCACGAACTGCTCACCCCGCTCGCCACCAACCGGGCCATCCTCCAGGTCGCGGCGGCCGATCCCGGCGGCGGGGGACTCGCCGAGCTGGTGCCGATGCTGGTGGAGACCAACGAGCGCAACATCACCATCGTCAAGGAACTCCTCCAGCTGGCCGCCGCGGGCCAGGTGCGCTACGACGCCGCACCCGTCGACCTCGCCGCCCTGACCGCGGAGACGATCGAGGAGCTGCGTACCCGGTCACCCGGAATCGAGATCACCGAGGACCTGCCGGGCTGCCCGGGGGCGGGATGTGAGACGGCGGGCAACGAGGCCCTGCTGCGCCGGGTCGTCGTGAACCTGCTGGACAACGCGTGCGCCCACAACGTCCCCGAGGGCTGGGTGCATGTGGCGCTGCGTGCCCGGCCCGCCGATCCCGCCGCCCGCGGGCCCGGCGGGGCGCTGGTGCTGGAGGTGGACAACGCCGGTCCCGGAGTGGACCCGGACACGGTCGACCGCCTGTTCGAGCCCTTCTACCGTGCCGTGCCCCGCGTCGACAGCGACCGGGGCCACGGCCTGGGGCTCGCGATCGTCCGCTCGGTGGTACGCGCCCACCGCGGCACCGTCACCGCCGAGGCCAACGCGTCCGGCGGCCTGCGGGTCCGGGTGACACTGCCGGCCGCCGGGCCCTGATCGCGGAGGGCGTCCCCCGCGCCGAGGCGGTGCCCCGGTCACTCCGAGTCGCGGTTCACCACCGAGAACGCGGTGTCGCGGTGTGCGTCGTGTTCGGCGAGCCGCGCGACGAGGGAGGCCCGTACGTCGTCGTAGGTGTCGGAGCCGAGGGGCACGCGCAGCGGTGTGGCACCGGAGTCGACGACATCGATGATGGCCCGCGCGATCCTGTGCGGGTCGTTCGGCAGCGGGAAGGCGCCCGACGCGATGGCGCGCCGTACCTCGCCGGCCGGGGTGTTCTCGTACTCCGGCATCACGGGCGCGGTGTCGAGGGCGCTGGCGAAGCCGGTCGGTGTCGCGCCGGGTTCGACAATGGTCAGGCCGATGCCGAACGGGGCGATCTCGCGCGCCACCGTCTCGCAGAAGCCCTCGATGCCCCACTTCGAAGCGTGGTAGTAGCTGAAGTTCGGGTACGTGGTCTGGCCGCCCGCGGTCGACACCTGCACGATGTGTCCGCGCCCCTGGGCGCGCAGCTGCGGCAGGACCGCGCGGATGACGTGGATCGACCCGAGGAGATTGGTGTCGATCACGCGTCGGATCTGTTCGTCGGTCGCCTCCTCCACAGCGGCGAAGACGCCGTATCCGGCGTTGTTGACGACCGTATCGATCGTGCCCAGTTCCTTGAAGGCATCGGCCACGACCTGGCGCACCTGCTCCGTGTCGGTGACGTCGAGCCGCGCTGTCCAGAGACGCTCACCGTACTGAGCACGCAGGTCGTCCAGTGCCTCGGGCCGCCGCAGGGTGGCGGCGACCCGGTCGCCGCGGGCCAGCAGGGACTCGGTGAGCAGCCGCCCGAAGCCCGAGGAGGTGCCGGTGATGAACCATGTGGTCGGCATGGCGTTCCTTTCGTCGATGTCGTCCACGCTAGGAGTTCAAGTCGACTTGAGGGCAAGCTCGTATGGTGGACGACATGACGAACGCCGAGAAGTCCGCCCTGAGCATCGGTGAGGTCAGCACACTGACGGGCCTGGCCCCCCACACCCTGCGCTTCTACGAGCAGGAGGGGCTGTTGTCCGCCGTTCGGCGCAACGCGTCGGGGCAGCATGTCTTCACCGAGGAGGACGTGGCCTGGCTCAGGGTGTGTGTGAAGCTGCGCTCCTCCGGGATGCCGCTGCCGGAGATCCGCCACTACGCCCAGCTGGCTCGGGAGGGAGAGGGAACGGAACGGCAGCGCTTCGAGATCCTGCGGCGGCACGAGGCGAAGGTGCGGCAGCAGGTGGCCGACCTGCAGGAAGCCCTGGACGTCATTCACGCGAAGGTCGAGGTCTACGCCCGGCACCTCACGGCGGGCACGGCCGACCGGCTGTGGCATGACGGCCCCGACTGCGGCGGGCCCCTGGAGCACCGCCAGTGAGGGGTTCCCGCCAGCGAGCCGTCCGTGCTTCAGCGATCGACTGACGCCGGGGCGTCACCGCCCTCAGGTGACTCCTGCCCGGTGACCCATGCCGCGGTCTCCCGCATCACCTGCCGCACCCACCGGTGCGCCGGGTCGCCGTCGACCCGGGGATGCCAGGCGATGCCGTAGGGGAAGGGCGGGAGTTCCTCCGGGGCGGCGGCCACGCGGTAGGCGGGGTCGTCGGTGTACGGGAGGACGGCGCGGCGCGGCATGGTGGCGATCAGTGCGGTGCCCGGCAGCGCGGCGGCCGCCGCGGAGAAGTAGGGCACGCGCAGGCCCGTGCGGCGGCGCAGTCCGTACTCGTCGAGCCGGCGCTCGACCATGGCCTGGCCGGCGCCCAGGAGGTCGACGACGACGTGCGGGTACGCCAGGTAGTCGGCCATGGCCAGTCGGTCCCCGGTGAGGGGGTGGTCGCCGGGCAGCAGGCACACGAACTCCTCCTCCCACAAGGTCTCCCAGTGCAGTCCGCCCGGTGCCACGACACCGGAGATCATCATGTCCGCGCGGCCCTGCTCGATGTCGGCGAAGGACTGGTCCCCCAGGGGCGCCACGGTCAGTGAGACACCCGGAGCCTCGTGGAAGAAGCGCGGGAAGAGGACCGGGCCGAACAGCGAGGTGGCGAAGTCGGTGCAGAGGATGCGGAAGTGGCCGCTCGCCGTCGCGGGGTCGAAGGCGTCTCCGCGCAGCAGCGCCTCCAGGCGCGGGAGGAGCTCGGCAAGCTCCGACTGGATCTGCTGGCCGCGTGGGGTCGGTTCGTAGCCGCGCCGTGTGCGCACCAGGAGTTCGTCGCCGAACGTCTCCCTGAGCCGGTGCAGGACGCGGCTCATCGCCGACTGGCTGAGGTGGAAACGGTCGGCGGCCCGGGTCACGTGTCTCTCCTCGAGCAGTACCGCGAGTGCCTGGAGCAGGTTCAGATCCGCGTTCCGCAGACGTGACATGGCCGCCAGCGTAAGCAGTGCCATGCAGGCTGCGCATAAAGATCCCCGCTTCCGGGCCGGATCATGTGCCGGGCGCATGCTCCGTATTCACTCTTTGCGTTGGACGACCGCGTTCCCGCCGGGTCACGCTCGGTCGTATCTCGCCGATCCGGGATGGCAAGGAGTCACTCATCCATGTCCCAACACAGCAGGCGCAGCGTACTGAAGTCAGGAGGGGTCGCAGCCGCCGCGGTCGTGGTTCCCCTCTCCGGAACCGAAGCGGCCACGGCGCTGCCGGAGGCGCCGCAAGCGGCCCGGCCCAGAACGGCCGGGGATCTCACACTCACGGTCAACGGCACCGAACACCGGCTGCCCGGGGTCGAGGCCCGGGTCACGCTGCTCGACGCCCTGCGCGAGCACGCCGGGCTCACCGGCACCAAGAAGGGCTGCGACCGGGGCGAGTGCGGGGCCTGCACGGTGCTCGTCGACGGTCGGCGCACCAAGTCGTGCCTGACCCTGGCCATGATGGAGGAAGGCCACTCCGTCACCACCATCGAAGGACTCGCCCGGGGGGACCGACTCCACCCGGTGCAGGAGGCGTTCGTCCGGCGGGACGCCTTCCAGTGCGGCATCTGCACACCGGGTCAGATCATGTCCGCGGTGGCGTGCATCGAGGAGGGCCACGCCGGGTCCGAGGACGAGATCCGGGAGTGGATGAGCGGCAATCTGTGCCGGTGCAGCTGCTACCCGAACATCGTCGACGCGGTGGCCGACGCGGCGAAGGCGGGGCGGCGATGAGGGACTTCGCGTACGCACGTGCCCAGCGGCCCGCCGAGGCCGTACAGCTCGTCGCCGGCAGCGCCGACGCCACGTTCGTCGCCGGAGGCACGGACCTGCTGAACCTGATGAAGGACGGCGCGGAGGACCACGGCCTGGTCGTCGACATCAACCGTCTGCCGCTGCGCGGCATCGAGGAGTCGGCGGGCGTGCTGCGCATCGGCGCCCTGGCCAGGATGGCGGACGTGGCCCTGCATCCGGTGGTCCGCAAGCGGCTGCCGGTGCTGTCCCAGGCCCTGCTCGCCGGAGCCTCCCCGCAGGTCCGCAACATGGCCTCGATCGGGGGCAACCTGCTCCAGCGCACCCGCTGCTGGTACTTCCGCGGCGAGGACTTCCCCTGCAACAAGCGCGAGCCGGGCAGCGGTTGTGCCGCGCTGGAGGGACGTAACCGCTGGCACGCGATCCTCGGCGGCAGCGACCACTGCATCGCCGTTCACCCGTCCGACCTCGCGGTCGCCCTGCGCGCCCTGGACGCCACGGTGCGCACGCTCGGCCCGGACGGCGCGCGGACCATCGCCATGGCCGACTTCTACCGTGCGCCCGAGGACACCCCGCACCTCGAGAACGCGCTCCGGCACGGCGAGTTGATCACCGCGGTCGAGGTGCCGTTGCCGGTTCCGGGTACCCGCCAGCGCTATCTGAAGGTGCGCGACCGGGCCACCTTCGAGTTCGCGGTCGTGTCCGTCGCCGCCGTACTGCGGACGCGGGGCCGGACCGTCGAGGAGGCCCGGCTCGCCTTCGGCGGTGTCGCCACCCGCCCCTGGCGCTCCGCCGAGGCCGAAGCCGCCCTGCGGGGCGAGGCACTGACCGAGCGGAACATCGCGGCGGCCGGACGCCTCCTGGTCCGGGACGCCCGGCCGCGAGAGGACAACGAGTTCAAGGTCGAGCTGGTGCAGCGCGCGCTCCAGGACGTGCTCGGCCGTTTCACCGGAGGTTCCCGATGAGTACCGACGTCGTCGGCCGCCCGCTGTCCCGCGTCGAGTCCCGGCTGAAGGTGACGGGCGGAGCCGAGTACACCGCGGACGTGGGACTGCCCCGGCTGGCCCACGCGGTCATGGCGATGAGCACCGTCTCCCGCGGCCGGATCACCCGGATCGACACCCGGGCCGCCGAAGCGGTACGCGGTGTGATCGCCGTCTACACCCACGAGACCATGCCGCGGCTGGCGCAGCCCACTCTCCGGGTGTTCCTCAAGTCGTTCGTTCCCCTCCAGACCCCCGAGATCCACCACGCGGGCCAGCCCGTCGCCTTCGTGGTCGCGCGGACCCTGGAACAGGCACAGCGGGCGGCGGAACTGGTCGAGGTCGACTACGAGGAGTCGGGTACGCCCGAGGGCGAACTGGCCACGGGCGAGGTGATCCGTCCGCCGACCGGACCGGACGGCCCCAACACCTTCACGCGCGGCGACGCGGCGGCCGGGCTGGACCAGGCGGACGTCCGGATCAGGGCCGAGTTCACCATTCCCATGCACCACCACAACCCGATCGAGCCCCATGCGACCACCGCCGTGTGGGAGGGCCCGAAGGTGACGGTGTACGAGACGACCCAGGGGGTGGACAACACCCGGCAGGTCGTCAGCCAGGCGCTGGGTGTTCCGCTCGCCGACGTCCGGATCATCTCCCGCTTCCTGGGCGGCGGCTTCGGCAGCAAGGGCCCCGTCTGGCCGCACACGGTACTGACCTGCGCCGCCGCCCGTGCCCTGGGCCGCCCGGTCAAGCTCGTGCTGTCCCGCGCGCACATGTACACCTCCAACGGCCACCGCGCCCAGACGCACCAGACGATCGAGCTGGGCGCCCGTCGCGACGGCCGTGTCACCGGCCTGCACCATGTCATCACCCAGCAGGTCACCCGTAACGACGTGGCACTGTTCAACAGCAGCGAACCGATCCGCATGCTGTACGACATCCCCCACCTGTCCAACGAACAGCGCGCCGTACGCCTGGACCTGCCGACCCAGAGCTTCACTCGCTCCCCGGAAGCCTGCACCAGCCACGCCCAGGAGGCGGCCCTCGACGAACTGGCCTACGCCCTGCGCATGGACCCGGTGGAGCTGCGCAAGCGCAACTGGAGCGCGCGGAACATGGAGAACGGCGAGGAGTGGGGCAGCAACCACCTGCGTGAGTGCTACGACCGCGCCGCGTCGATGTTCGGCTGGTCGCGGCGCGATCCGCGGCCCCGCTCGATGCGCGACGGCGCCGAACTCGTCGGCTGGGGCATGGCGACCTCCGCGCACACCGCGGGCGGCAGGCCCGGCGCGGGCGCCCGGATGACACTCGGTACCGACGGCAAGGTGCGCATCCAGGTCGGCACCCAGGACAACGGCACCGGTACGTACACGATCATGACGCAGATCGCCGGTGAGGTGCTCGGCGTACCCGTCTCCGACGTGACCTTCGAACTCGGCGACAGCGCCTTCCCGCTCAGCTACGCCTCCGGCGCCTCCACCACCGCACCCGGCGTCGGCAGCGCCGTCACCCGCGTGTGCACGGCCGCCCGCGAGGCCGTCATCGGCATGGCCGTGGCCCAGCCGGGGTCCCCGCTGCGCGGCGTTCCCGCCGAGCGCGTGGACACCGCCAATGGCCTTCTCTTCGACACCGCCGACCCGCGGGCCCGGGTGAGCTACCGCTCGGTGGTCGGCCACGGCGGAAAGCCTCTGACCTTCGAGGTCGAGCCCGTGAACACCCCGCTCGGGTACTCGGTCGGCGCCGTCTTCGTGGAGGTCCGCGTCGACCCGCTGCTCGGCCGGGTGCGGGTGACCCGGGTGGCGGGCTGCTACGACCCGGGCACGGTCCTCAACCGCAAGACGGCCCGCAGCCAGGTCCTGGGCGGGGTGATCTGGGGCATCGGCTTCACCCTCTTCGAGCACACCCTCGTCGACCCCGCCACGGCGAGAATCCTCAACCCGAACCTCTCCGGCTACCTGGTGCCGGTCAACGCCGACGTCCCCGACATCCAGGTGCAGTTCATCGACGAACCCGACCCGGCCAGCGACGCGCTGGGCGCCCGCGGCTTCGGCGAGACCCCCATGACCGGGGTCACCGCCGCCATCGCCAACGCCGTCTTCCACGCCACCGGCATGCGCGTGCGCGATCTGCCCCTCACCCAGGACAAGCTGCTGTGACCGCCGACGACGATGTCTGGGACGCCCTGTTCGAGGCGTGGTCGTCCGGCGAGACCTGCGGCCTGGCGACCGTGGTGCGCACCTTCGGCTCCGCGCCGCGCCCGGCGGGATCGTCGATGGTGCTCACGCCCCAGGGCCGCGTGGTGGGCTCCGTGTCCGGCGGCTGCGTCGAGGGCGATGTGCTGGAGCGGGCCCGTGAGGCCGTCCTGCGCGGAACCCGCCAGCAGGCGTCCTACGGCATCAGCGACGACGACGCCTTCGCGGCCGGCCTCACCTGTGGCGGCACCCTCGAGGTCTTCGTCGAGCCCGTCGACGCGCGCGCCTTCCCCGAGCTTGCCGAGGTGAGGGAGTCGGTACGGGCCGGCGTCGCCACGGCGGTCCTCACCGTGCTGGAGCATCCGCGTCCGGAGGCCGTCGGCACGCATGCGGTCCTGCGTGCCGACGGCCACTCCGGCGGCCCGCACCCGCGGCACACCCCACCGGATCTCCTGGCCGACGCACGGGACCTGCTGCGCCGCGGTGACAGCGCGCTGCTGAGCTACGACGCCGAGGGCGTCCGCGTCTTCGTGCGCTCCCTGACACCGCCGCCGCGGATGCTGCTGTTCGGCGCCGGTGACTTCGCCTCGGCCCTCACCTCGGTCGGCCGGACGCTGGGCTACCGGGTGACCGTGTGCGACGCCCGTGCGGTCTTCACCACGGCCGAACGCTTCCCGGACGCCGACGAGGTCGTCGTGGCCCGGCCCGACGAGTACCTGGCGGAAGAGGCCGCGGCCGGGCGGGTGGACGCCCGCTCGGTGGTCGTCTCCTTCAGCCACGACCCGAAGTTCGACATCCCCCTGCTGGAGACCGCGCTGGGCCTGGACGTCGAGTACGTGGGCGCACTGGGTTCACGCCGCACGCATCGACGCCGTACCGAGGCCCTGCGCCAGGCCGGTGTCACCCCGCTCGCCCTGGCGCGGCTGTCCTCCCCCGTGGGGCTCGACCTCGGCGGACACTCCGTCGCGGAGACGGCCGTCTCCATCGCCGCCGAGATCATCGCCACCCGGCACGGCGGCGGCGGAGCCCGCCTGTCCGACCGCGACGGCCCCGTCCACGACCGGCACCGCTGATGTTGACGGCCCGGGCAAGGTGTGCGACCGTCCATGGTTATTCGTATCACCAAAGGTGGAGGAAGGTGCCATGGACCAGCACGCACGGGATGCCCATGCGGTGCTCCTGCCGGTTTCGGGTGAGTTGACCGTGAGCCCGTGGCTCCGCACGCTCCTGGAGCGGGGGACCGTCGCCGTGTTGCCCGGCGAGAGCCGTGAGGAGTACGTGGCGCGCGGTATGAGCCCGCAGCGTCGGGCCACGGAGACGGCCGCGGACTTCGGCCGGTTCGTCAGCGAGGTCCAGGGTCTGGCCGGGGCGCCCGTGCTGGTGGCGGTCGACCAGGAGCCGTGGGGGATCCAGCGGCTGCACGGACTCGTCCCCCCGTACCCCGAGACCGGGCTGCTGGCCCGGCTCTCCGACGACGAGATCCGTGCCGCCTCCAAGGCGGTGGCTGCAGCGGCGGCGGGTGTCGGGGTGAACATGTTCCTCGCGCCCGTCCTCGACGTCCTGCGCGGGCCCAACCCCTGGCTGGAGGGCCGTACGCTCGCGCTGGCGCCCGAGGAGGTGGGCAGGATCGCCGCCGCCGTCGTCCTCGGTGTGCAGGACGGGGGCGTCGTGGCCGTCGGCAAGCACTTCCCCGGCTTCCCGCGGCTCGACCTCGATCCCGCCCTGGAGGACACCGTGCTGGCGGGCGAGGAGAGCGGCGCGGACGACCTCGTCCCCTTCCGGCGGGCCGTCGACGCCGGGGTGGGAGCCATCATGCTCGGCCCCGCGGTGGTCGAGGAGCTGGACCCCCACGAGCCCGCGTCGACGTCGAAGGCCGTGGTGGAGCTGCTGCGCGGACCGCTCGGGTTCAGCGGTCTGATCGTCAGCGACGACCTCGACGCACCGAGCACCACACACGGCCGCAGCCTCCTCGGCACCGTCTTCGCGAGCATCGAGGCGGGGACGGAACTGCTGCTTCTGCCGGGCGGCGACGAGGTCGTCGCCCTGGCCGACGCGATCGCCGAGAGGTCCAGGGCCGATCAGGGGTTCGCGCGGGCCGTCGCGCTCGCCGCGCGGCATGTGCGCGCGGTCGCCGAAAGGGTCACTCAGGGGTGACGTCGGCTCCCTGACCGTGGGGTGACCCAGATCACTTGCGTACCCTCGTATCCGGCCCGGGCGACCCGCAACCCCGGGGGCCTTGGGACGTCTGTCGGGGTGGAGGCGCCTCCAGCAGCAGGCCCGCGCATGGCAAGCCATCCATGACGACGCGGCCCTTCCCCGTAAGCAGAAACCGACGATTCGAGGACCGAACATGTCAGTACGTCACGCCGCCGTCCGCGGCTCCCGCCCGGGCCGGGTCCGCGCCGCGCTGGGCGTCACGGTCGTGGGCGCCGCGCTGGCCCTCGGCGGCGCCTTCACGGCGCACGCCGACTCCGCCGGGGCGGACGCTCCCGCCGACGCCCAGGAGACGCGCGAGGCCGCTCCCGTGACGTCCACCTCCACCGGGAAGCACGCCAAGCCGTACGTGTCCGGGTCGGAGACGGACGTCCCCAGGGACGCCAAGCCCGCACAGCCGCACGTGCCCTCCTCCGAGACCGACGTCCCGGACGACGCCAAGCCCGCGCAGCCGGTGCAGCCCACGTCCCCGGACAAGTGAGGCGCTTCGGCGTTCCGGCCCGCTGAACGGCCGCGCGCCGTTCGGTGACCCCATGTAACACGCACGCTGCCCGGCCCGGCCCGGCAGCACGGTCGGTCCGTCCGGAGTCCCCGGGCGGGCCGACCGGCACGGCGAGTCCAGGAGACCTGTGAGAACAGCGACGATCCCCACGGCCGCACCGTCGCTCCCCTGGTGGCGAAGCGCATACGGCCCGGTGCGCCCGTGGTTCCGCGGCGCGCTGGATCTGGTGCGCCGGACGCGCGACGGCGGGGCTCCGCGCCCACTGACGGGGCAGAAGGGTGAGGGGAGAGGGCTGTTCAAGGCCCTCTCCCCCGGCAGGGCACCGACCGGGGACGAGTACGGCCTCAGCGAGCTGTACCACCACCGGCGGCTCTCGCTGGTGCGGCTGGCGCTGCTGCTGGTGGACGACCTCCCCACCGCGGAGGACGTGGTGCAGGACGCCTTCGCCGCGCTCCTGCGCCGCCACGGCCGGCGCCTCGGGGAGCTGGACGACCCCGAGGCGTACCTGCGGACCAGTGTGGTCAACGCGGCCCGCTCCGTGCTGCGCCGACGCCGTACGGCGCGCGCCTACGTCCCCGAACGTGAACGGCACGTCCCCTCAGCCGACCACAGGGTGCTCCTGGCCGAGACCCATCAGGAAGTGATCGACGCGCTGCGCCGTCTCACCCGGCGTCAGCGTGAGGTCCTGGTCCTGCGCTACTGGTCGGAACTCACCGAGGCGCAGATCGCCGACACCCTCGGAATCTCCCGGGGGACGGTCAAATCGACCGCCAGCCGGGCCCTGGACGCTCTCGGCAGACGACTGGAGGCACCGCAGTGACCGACCACCGTCACGGGGAGACCGAGCGACGACTTCGTGAGGCCCTCGCCGCCCGGGCCGACACCCTGACCCCGGAACACCTGCGGCCCGCCGCCGTGCCCGCCCCTTCCCGGCGGTTGCTCCCCCGCCGGACGGCCGTCGCACTGCTGGGGCTCGCCGCGGTGGCCGGCTGCGCGCTGTTCGTCCTGACGAACAGCGCGTCGGACAGCCCGGTGCGCCCGGCTGACAGCCCCTCACCTTCCGTGAGCCGACCCGCTTTCCCGGCGCCGGCCTCGCCCGAGGGAGAGCCCGACCCGGCCTCCCCGGTCACCACGACCGGGCCCTGACCGGCGGCGTCGGGCCGTGGGACCTCGATGCGGTCAGTACGTGCTGCCGGTGAGGATGCTGCGCTCGGTCCGCTCGTAGTCGAGCGGGCGCTGCCCTCCACCGAAGCGGCTGGTCAGCCAGCCGATCAGGAAGCCCGCCGGTACGGTGACGATCGCGATGTTCTCCAGGGGCGACAGGGAGAAGTCCAGCCGGGGGAGGAGTGACTCCGGGGTGCCGGAGACCGTGGGGCTCCACAGCTGCGCCACGAGGCAGCACACCGCTCCCCCGTAGAGGGTCCACAGCAGCCCGCGGTGAGTGAGGCCCCGCCAGAACAGGGCGTAGAGCAGGGCGGGCAGGATCGTCGAGGCCGCGACCGCCGCGGCGAACGAGGCGAAGAAGATGACGCTCCAGTTGTGCAGGAGCACGGCGAGCAGCACGCACAGCAGGCCTACGGCAGCCAGGATCCAGCGGGTCATCCGGACCTCCGCCTCCTGGCCCGTCCGCCCGCGCCGCATCGTCGTGACGTAGACGTCATGGGACAGGGACGCCCCGGCGGCGAGCGTCAGCGCGGCGACCGATCCCAGGGCGGTGACGAACATCGCGCAGGCGAAGGCCGTGAACAACAGGCCCTCCTGCCCGGACACGGCGTCGAAGAGCTGGAAGATAGCCGAGTACCCCTGGCCGCTCTCCCCCGCGATGGCCGCACCGCCGACGAGGGCGGCCGCCCCCAGTCCGAGCACGGCCATGACGGCCGAGAAGCCACCGAAGAGCAGGACCGCGTGCCGGACCGAACGGCGGGCGGACGGGCCGGTGCGCGAGGCGCTGACCCGCATGAGGAGCGGCGGGAGAACACCGAAGCCGAGGGCGAGGGTCAGGCATGCCGAGAGCCGTTCCAGCGCGCCGAGGCCGGAACCACCGTAGAGCTGGCCGGGTTCGAAGTACCGCTCGGCCTGGCCGCTGCCGGTGGCGGCGGCCTGGAGGAGGCCGCCGAGGCTGAAGTCGAAGCGTTCGAGGACGAGGTAGGCGGTGGCGGCGAACGTGCCGAGGACCAGGAGGACCTTGACCACCTCGATGACGCTGGTGGCCCGCAGACCGCCGAGCACCGCGAAGGAGACGATCAGCAGTCCGAGGAAGGCCGTGCAGACCTGCGCGGCGCCGGGTTTGGTCAGTCCCAGGAGGTACGCCGTGGCGTCACCCGCGACGACGAGCTGGACGACGATGAGCGGCACACACACCAGCAGGGTGACGACGGTGGCGGCACAGCGTACGTGGGGACTGTCGACGCGGCCGGCCAGGATGCCGCCGAGCGTGAACGCGCCGGTGTTGCGCACCGGTTCCGCGACCACCAGGAGCACCGCGAGGGCGGCGACGGTGCTCGCGGTGAAGACCATCCCGTCGTGGCCGCTGAGGGCGACCGTGCCGACGGGTATGAGGAGCGCGATCACGGAGATGGAGTCCCCGCACATGGCCAGCCCGTTGCGCAGGGCGGACAGGGAGCGGTTGGCGCTGAGGAAGCTGGAGACCGTGTCGTCGCCGGAGCCGACGACGAGGCAGAGGAAGAACGTCAGGACGATCACGAGCAGGAACGCCGTCAGGGAGGTGACGAGGTCGCCGCCGTCGACACGGGCCAGGTGCTGGGTCATCTCTGCTCCTGGGCGCCGCTGTCGGCGTCGGCCTGCTGGTCGCAGCGGGTGGCGAAGGCCCGGTCGTACCAGGCCGCGCTGCCGATCAGGACGACTCCGTAGAGCGCGAGGAGCAGCGCGCCGAGGGTGACCCGGCCGAGGACGGGGGTGGCCAGGGCCTCTTCGAAGGTGAGGTTGAGTCCGGCCATGGCCACCACGGTCGCGGCGTTGACCGTGACGAACCGGCCGCGGATCTGGCGTGCCGTCACCCGCAGTCGCTGGGGAACCGCGGGCGGGTGAAGGGTCGTTGCGTCGGCTCCACGCGGGGTGAAGGCGTCGTCGGGGAAGGACATGTGCGGCTCCGGGATGCAAGGTGGGGAGGGGAACGTCGTCCCGGGGTCGCCGGTGTCGGGTGTTTCGGGGCCAGGGCACCGCGGGGTGTTGCGGGCCTGGGCGGTTGCGGCCTTGCGCTGTGGTCGGCCTCAACACGTGTGCGGAACGGGAGGGTGGGTCAGGGGGCGATGCCCACGCCGTCGATGCGGCTCCACGCCCGCTCCTGGGCGGCGGACATGGCGGGCCAGTGCAGTCCGCCGGGCCGGGGGCGGACCCGGGTGGCGAACGGCGCGGGCTGGAAGGCGGGATCGTAGTGGCAGCCGCCGCCGTGGGCGGCGTCGAACGCGCCGCACGTCCGCGCGATCGACTGCGGGGTGGGCTTGCGGCCGGTGCGCGCCCAGGTGTCCAGCGCCGCGAGGGAGTTGGCGTACTCGGCATCGCTGAGCGTGCTGTGCTCGCTCTCCCTCGTGAACGTCTGGACGAGGTTCTCGCTCCGGCCCGCGCCCCGCACGCTGGCGCGGTAGGCGGCCTCGTGCTCGACGAAGACCTGGGGGTCGCCGATCGCGTGCAGGGTGAGGACGGGCAGGGAGATGCGGCCGGTGAGGTCACTGTCGTAGGAGAGGTCACGGCGTGCGGTGGGGTCGGCCGAGAAGCGTGCCACGCCCGCGTTGAGTGCCTTGTCGTCGTGCGAGCCGTCGTACCGGACTCCGCGGTTGCCGAACGGGTGACGGCCGCCGAGCCGGTGGGAGACGATGTCGCGGACGAGGAAGGCCGCGTACTGCATGTTCGTGGCCAGGGCGCGTTCCGGTATCCGGGTGACGGCCACGATGTCGTCGAGGTTGCGCTGCTGGAGCGATGTCCGCTCGGCGGGCTCGGAGTCGATACCGGTGCATTCCTGGAGGCGCGCGTGCACCTCGCCGGGCATCATCCTGGAGTCGGCGGGCAGTCCTTGCCACAGCGGGTACTGCGGCTCGGTGGGGCGGGGCAGGTTGCGGCAGTAGAACTGGTAGACCATGCGCAGGTCCACGCGTGTGTCGTAGCCGCGCGAGCCTCCGGCCAGGAAGCCGTTCGTCAGCAGGACCCCATCGTAGGCGCCGCGCTTCCTGCCGTGGGTCTCGGTGACCTTGGCGGCGACGTTTCCGCCCCACGACTGGCCGTGGAGGTAGGTCCGTTCGGGGCGGCCGAAGCGGTCGGCGAACAGCCGGCGCACGTTCTCGGTGTCGGCGGCGGCCATCCGGACGCCGTATCCGCCGCGCCGGTACGAGGATGCGGCCCAGGCGTATCCCTCGTCGACCATGACGGCCCAGCGTTCCAGGTCCTCGGTGGGGGTGGAGGCGTCGTAGGAGAAGTCGGGGCCGCCGTGGGCGTGGACGACGAGGGAGCCGTTCCACCGCCTCGGGACGGCCATCGTGTAGTAGGCGCCGTTGGCGTCCTGGCCCGAATAGCACCTGGCCTTCTCCGCCAGGTGGCCCGGGCAGGTGGTGGCCGTCGGGAGTCCGGTGTCGGCCGGGGCGGCGGGGGCGGTGCCGAGGGCGCCCAGGAGCATGGCCGCGAGCAGGGCCGTCAGCGTTGCCGAACGACGGCGTCCGCGGACCGGGGGGCGCGGGCGGGAGGCGGGCACGGCGGATGTGCTCAAGTGACTGCTCCTTCGATGTGCTTGCGCGGGACGAGCGGGTGACGGGCCTGGGTGCCGGTGTCACGGCCGGGGCCGTCCGTGACACCGGCGGCGGGGGTCAGGTGGCGGGTACGGGCAGCACCGCCAGCGGCACGTGGTGCTGCCCGGAGTGGACGTCACGGTCGCGCAGCGTCGCCTGGCCGACGGGGCGCGGGAAGGAGATCTTGACGACGTTCAGCGACGGGATGCGGAACATCTGCACGTCGGCCGCGTCGACCTGGTAGAGGTCCGCGATGGTGTGCTCGTTGAGGAAGGTCTCGTCGGCGGCGACGCGGTAGCCGTCGACGTCCCGCATGAACAGCTCCATGGTGACCCAGAACGGCCCGGCGTTCTTGGAGCGGACCTCGTGGGCCAGGTCACCCAGGGTGGTGGGGGCGGTGTCAGCCACGGTGGGTGGCCTCCTCGAACTCGGTGCGGAACATCTCGGTGGGGGTGCGGGTGTCGACGACGTGGTTGAGCACGAACTCGTAGGCGGCGCCGCGCTCGACCTCGGCCGGTGAGGTGGCGAACGCCAGGCTCGGCAGGTAGTTCATGTCGGGTGTCGGCAGGTGCAGCATCAGCGGGTTGGCGATCTTCGCCACGGCGGTGGCGGTGGCCTGGTCCGGCGCGTTGACCAGCAGCATGACGCCGACCTCGCGGGGCGCGCCGTCCGCCGGGTCGAGGTGGCCGAGGATCGCGTTGTGGCCGTAGAGGCGCAGGTCGAAGGCGTACTTGTCCTCGCTCAGGCCGATCGTCTGCGCCACCCGCTGACTGATCATCGTGCGCATGAGTGCGGCCCAGTCGTCGATGTGCTTGACGATGTGCGGGTCCCGGATCGCGCTGAAGGACATGGTCTCGTAGCCGGTGATCCGGGCGCCCTCGAGCTTGATGGTGTGCTGGTCGGCGACATGGAACCGGGAGCCCTCGACCCGTACCGTGCGGTCGTCCAGGGCGGTGTAGACGGCCTCGTGGACGTCCAGGGTGCCGTCCGGCTCGCGCATCTCGAACGGGTTCACCGTCTCGTAGAGCATGTGGGCGGCCACCAGGATCGGGGTGCAGGCGGCGTCCGGGTCGAGCGGCTCGATGGTGAAGCCGTCGGTGTCGACGGTGGCCAGCACTCCCCCGGAGCGCGGGTTGCTGGTGCACTGCCCGCCGCACTCGATGATCTTGGCGGCGTGCCAGGTGGGCCCGGCCGGCATGCCCTTCATGAGGGGGTAGGCGGCGGCGATGGCGGTGTCGGTGGCGCGCCCGGCGAGCACGACCTGGGCGCCTTCCTCGAGCGCGGCGACGATCGGCTCGTGTCCCATCGCGCCGACGACATGGGTGCAGCCACGCAGTGTCGACGGCTGGAGTTCGCCGAGCGGCGGCAGGGCGTGGATGCGGCCCTCCTCCAGGCGCTCCAGGAGCGTGTCGGTGTCCTGCTCGCTGTAGATGCGCGCCACCTTCAGGCTGAGCCCTTCGTCGGCCAGGATGTCGGCGACGATGGACGCAACCCAGTCGACGCCGGAGTCGGTGCCGCTGGTGCCGCAGGAGCCCACGATCAGCGGGATACCGGCGCCGGCGGCGGCCTTGAGCAGGATCCGCAGGTCACGGGCGACCGCCGCGCGGGTGGTCTTGGGCTGCGAGGCGCCGAGGTAGTAGGGGCCGGAGTCGGTGCTGCCCCCGTCGACGGAGATGACGTCGGCGCCGAGTGCCAGGCCGCGCTCGATGGTGGCTTCGGGGAATCCGGCTCCGAGCATGCCGGTCGGTGCCAGGACCTTGACCTGGTCGGCCCGTTCGTTGTCCATGTTCCTCTTCCTTGTTGGTACCGGGGTGTACGGGTGGGTGTCAGCCGTCGCCCCGGGCGGTGGGGTCGGGGGTCAGCAGGTGGGCGTTGACGGCGAACCGGGGGCGGCCCTCGAGGGCGGCCACCACCTCGGCCGCCCCCGCGAGGCCGGTGGCGGCCCGGGCCTCGGCGGTCTGTCCGGCCAGGTGGGAGTAGACGACGATGCCCTCGGCGTCCCGCAGCGGGCTGTCGGCGGCGAGCGGTTCCTCGCTCACCACGTCGAGGGCCGCCCCGGCGATCTTGCCGCCGCGTACGGCGTCGGCGAGGGCGCGTTCGTCGACGATGGCCCCGCGTGCCGTGTTGACCAGGACCGCCGTGGGTTTCATCCGCCGGAAGGCGGAGGCGTCGAGGAGGCCGCGGGTCCGCTCGGTCAGCCCGGTGTGCACCGACACGTAGTCGGAGGTCTCCAGGAGCACCGGAAGCTCGACGAACCGCACGGACGGGTCAGTCCGCAGGTCCTCGGGCACGCTCGTCGCGCACAGCACCCGCATTCCGAACGCCTGCGCCAGCGGCACCACGGTCCGCGCCGCCGCCCCGTACCCGATCAGGCCCAGGGTCGAGCCGCGCAGTTCGTGGCCGTCCTCCCTCGGCCAGCCCCCGGCCGCGACGCCCGTCGCGCTCTGCACCAGCCGCCGTGCCGCCGCCAGCAGCAGGCCCATGGTGTACTCGGCCACGGCGTTGGCGTTGATCCCGGGCAGGTTGCTCACCGTGATGCCGAGCTTGCCCGCGGCGGCGATGTCGACCGAGTCGTAGCCCACCCCGGTCCGTACGACGGCCCGCAGCCGGGGCGCCCGGGACAGGACGTCGGCGGTCAGGGGCTCGTTGGCGACGAGCGCCGCGTCCATGCCGTCGAGCGCGGCCACGAGCTGCTCGGGGTCGCGTCGGCCGACCATCGGTGAGTGCTGCGTGGTGTGGCCGTGCGCCCGGAGATACTGATCGACCTTGTCGCCGGGCCGCAGGTAGTCCGTGGTGATCAGGATGCGTGGCACGTGTTCCTCGTCTCTGACGGCGCCCGTGCCGGGCTCGCGCCGGGCCACGGGACGGTGCTGGCGTTACTTGGTGAGGGTCGGGGTGGTTCGCCGCTGGAGCGTGCTGATCCGGACGACGACGACGATCGAGAGCGAGGCGACGATGGCGATGTCGACGAGCATCAGCGACCAGCCGTTGATGTCGACCATGCCGCCCACCAGCGCCGGGCCCAGGAAGCCACCACCGGCCCAGCCGACGGTGTACATGCCCGCGTAGGTCCCGAAGACCCGCGCCGAGGGGGCGAGGTTCCACAGCACGACCACCGCGTTGACCAGGAAGCAGGTCGCCCCGGCGGCGGCGAGACACAGGGCGATGACGGCGCCCGTCGGCGTCTGGATCACCGTGCCCAGCACCATGGCACCGGCGAAGACCGACATGCCCGCGGCCATGACGCGGAGCCGCCCGTAGCGCTCGGCGAGCACGGCTGCCGGGTAGGCCGCCAGGATGAAGGCGATCCCGCTGGGCAGGGTCAGACCGCCCGCGGCGCCCCGTGACATGTCGAGGGCTTCCATCCCGTACGGCGTGATCAGCGACCGGGACGCGGCCCAGGCGCTGCCGAAGACGAGGATCGCCACGAGGAGCAGGAGCCGGCTGCGGTCGGAGTCCTTGACGATCTCGACGAAGGTGTCCCGGACGCGTGGCGCGGGGTGGTCGGTGCCGGGTGTCTCATGGGTCTCGGCGACGGCGGCCCGGTAGGCCGGTGACCGGCTGTCGCGGACGGTGGCCGCGAGCACCGCGACCGAGATCAGCATGATGATCGCGGGGATCGCGAAGGCGAGGCTCAGGTGGTTGTCGACCAGGAAGATGCTGATGAGCGCGGCGACGATGGCCGTGATGCTCGACGCGATCTTGACCACGGCGTTGGCCCGGCTGCGCCGCTCGGGCGCGATGAAGTCCGGGACGAGCGCTTCGGCGATCGGTTTGAAGGTGTTGGCGACGAGCGCGTAGGCGAACATCACCGCGATCAGGAGCGGCAGTGACGCCGCGGTGTGCGGGATGACGATGAACAGCGTGGCGGCGATCGGCATCCCCACGACCAGGTAGGGCATCCGCCGTCCCCAGGAGGTCCGGGTGCGGTCGGAGCGGTTGCCGATCCACGGCTGGATGAAGATGCCCAGCAGGTTGTCCATGCCCATCAGCAGGCCCACGACGGCCGCACTGGTGAGGTGTTCCCGCAGCAGCGGGGGGACTTGGGCCTCGTAGAAGTTCCAGGTCGACTCTTGTGCGAAGACCGCGAGAGCGACCAGGAACGTGATGCGCCGGGTACGTGTGCGCTGCCCTACCGACGTCGTCGTCATCAGGGTCGTCCCTTCGCGCCGCCACCATACTGGGCAGCTACTGGATAGGTTATCGGTGTGGGCGTGGGGGGTCGGGGACCGTCGCGCGCGGCACGGCTCGGACCGCTCGCGCGAGGTCGGGTGGGTGGTGGTGCGGCTCCGGGGTGCTCACCGGTTCACCGGTCGAGTTCGGCCACCAGGGTCAGGTCGTCGGTGACCCGGATCCGGCAGTCCGGGCCGAAGGAGCAGGACGACTCGCGTTCCTCGAAGATCGCCGGGCCTGCCAGCTCGGTTCCCGGGGTGAGGGCGTAGCGGTTCCAGACCGTCGCCTCCAGCAGTCCGTGTCCGGGGAAGTGGACCGGCCGGACACCGCGGCCGGCGTCGCCTCCCTGCGGGTGGCCGCCCACCGTCGACGTCCCGTCACCGGGCAGCCGCATCGACAGCCGCCAGTTCACGACCTCCGCGGCGCCGTCGAGACAGCGGCCGAACACCGCGCCGTACGTCGACTCGAAGGCGGCCCGGATACGGCCGACACCGGCCGGGCCGAGGTCCCGCTCGGGCACGTCGACCTCGATCTCGAAGCCCTGGCCGAGGTAGCGCATGTCCACCGAGCGGCGGACATGCGCCAGCGCCGGGTCCCGCGGCTGGAGCGTCTCGGTGGCGCGGGCCGTCATGTCGTCGTACAGGGCGGCGACCTGGTCCCAGTCGACGCCGGTGAGCGGCGACGGCAGGCTGCGCACCTCGTCGACCGTGGGGGCGGCGGCGAGGAGTCCGCAGGCGGACATGACCCCGGCGCGCATCGGCACGATCACCCGTGGGATCTTCAGCGCCTTCGCCAGGCCGTAGGCGTGGGCGGGCCCGGCGCCACCGAACGCGAGCAGCGCGAAGTCGGCGGGGTCCTTGCCCTGTTCGGACAGGTGCATACGGGCGGCGGCGGCCATGCTCTCGGTGACCACCTCGACGATCCCGGCGGCGGCGTCGGTGGTGTCGAGGCCCAGGGGGCCCGCCACCTCCCGTGTCAGCGCCTTGTGGGCCTCGCGGGTCCGCAGGCGCATCTCACCGCCGAGGAAGTTCTCCGCGTCGAGGTAGCCGAGCAGGAGGTCGGCGTCGGTGACGGTGGGCCGCTCGCCGCCGCGGCCGTAGGCGACGGGGCCGGGCACGGAACCGGCGCTGCGCGGTCCCACCTTGAGCAGGCCGAGCGCGTCGGGGGCCGCGATCGAACCGCCTCCGGAACCGATCTCGATCATGTCGACGACCGTCAGTCGCACCGGCAGCCCCGAGCCCGGCTTGAACTTGTCGACGCGTCCCGCCTCGAAGTCGTGCTTGAGCCGGGGCCTGCCCTCCTGGACGACGGCGATCTTCGCCGTGGTGCCGCCCATGTCGAAGGAGACGACGTCGTGCTCCCCCAGTGCCCGGGCGACGGTGGCCGCCGCGATGGCACCGGCCGCGGGGCCCGACTCGAGCAGCCGTACGGGGAACCGCTTGGCGTCCTCCAGGGTCGTGACACCGCCGCCGGAGAGCATGATGCGCAGGGGCGCGTCGATGCCCATGGTGGTCAGGTCGTCCCGCAGGTCGTCGAGGTAGCGCGACATCAGGGGCTGGACGTAGGCGTTCAGGCAGGCGGTGCTGGCCCGCTCGTACTCGCCGATGACGGGGGCGACGGCGCTGGAGAGGGTGACCGGGAGGTCCGGGTGGGAGCGGGCGACCAGGTCCCGCACGCGGCGCTCGTGGGCGGCGTTGCGGTAGGAGTGCAGCAGGGCGACCGCGAGTGCCTCGATGCCCTGGTCCACGAGTTCGTCGACGGCCGTGCGGACGGCCCTCTCGTCGAGGGGGTGGAGTTCGCGGCCGTCCGCGGTGATCCGGCCGGGGACGCCGCGGCGCAGCTGGCGCGGCACGAGCGGCTGGGCCGGGCGGGCGAGCAGGTCGGTGGTGTCGAAGCGGATCTCCCGGCCCATTTCGAGGGAGTCGCTGAACCCGCTGGTGGTGAGCAGGCCGACGGCGGCTCCGGTGCGCTCCAGCAGGGTGTTCGTCACCAGTGTGGTGCCGTGCACGATGCCCGCGACGTCGCCGGGGGCGGTGGACGTCTCCTCCAGCAGGCGGGCGATGCCCGCGGTGATGGCCTCGTTGGGGGCGTGGGGGGTGGTGGGCAGCTTCCCGGGCCAGGTCAGTCCCCGGCGCGGGTCGTGCAGCAGCAGGTCGGTGAAGGTTCCGCCGACGTCGACGCCGATCCGGACCGTGCGGGTCATCGGGCCGCCTCCTTCGGTGTGCTCGCGCCGGTCGTCCGGGCGGTGGGCGGGTCGTGCCGGTGCGCCGGAGCGGTGTAGCCCGCCAGCTCGTCGGCGATCAGGAGTTCGGGCTCGCGTTCCTCGGCCGGGCCGAACCCGCCGCCCCCGGCGAAGGAGATGACCACCGAGGAGCCGGGGGCCAGCTGCGAGACCGACTTCAGGGGGACGCGCTTGCCGGAGTCCAGGACGACCTGTGCGGTGGCGCCGGGGTCACCGCCCGCGAGGCCGAGCGCCGGGTGCCGTTCACGGTCCCCGAGCAGGACCATGTGCACCGGTCGGCTGGTCGGGTTGCGCACCTCGATGTCCTGGCCCAGGCCGCCGCGGCGTCGGCCCCGGCCGCCCGATCCGGGCCGCAGCTCCTTGCGCAGGAAGTGCAGCGGGGACGCGGCTTCGAGGGCCTCGATGCTGCCGCCGCCCGAGTTGGTGGGGAAGGCGGTCGTGGAGAGCCCGTCCTCGTCCTTGGAGGCGCCCATGCCCGCGTTGGCGAAGAGCATCAGGCTGAAGGGGCGGCCGTCGTCGTCGACCCCGGCGAAGCGGACCCGCAGGGCGGGGGCGCCCCCGCTGTCGGCGATGACACGGTCGGGCAGCACCGGTGCCAGCGCCTGGTAGATGGCGCAGGACAGGAGGTGCCCGGTGAGGTGCCGGGCCAGGACGGGCGCGGGGAACGCCGGGTTAACGATGGTGCCCTCGGGCGCGGTGACCCGGATGGACCGGTACGAGCCCCAGTTGGTCCGCGTGGACGGGTCCAGCAGGATCTTCAGGGGGTACATGGAGTAGGCGCGGGTGTAGTTCAGCGTCGAGTTGGTCGCGAAGGGCACCTGGGCGGAGCTGCCGGTGTAGTCGATCTCGACCTCGGCACCGCGGACGGTCACCGCGCACTCGATGTGGGTGGGGTGCCCCTCGACGCCGTCCGCGTCCAGGCTGGCGCGGTAGACGCCGTCGGGCAGGTCGCCGATACCGGTGCGCATCGCGGTGTCGGTCACCGCGTGGACCTGGGCCGCGAAGTCCTCGAAGTCCTCCTCCCCGAAGTCGGTGAGGAACTCCCGGGCGCGTCGGCGGCACACGGCGTGCGCCGCGGCCTGCGCCTCCAGGTCGCCCCACACCTGGTCCGCCAGCCGTACGTTCGTCAGCAGGAGGTCCTTGACGCCCTGCTCGACCCGACCGGCCCGGAACAGGCGCAGCGGGGGGATCAGGATGCCCTCGGAGATCAGCTCGGTCGCGCTCATCGACGGTGTGCCGCCGATGTCCGGGGAGTGCGCCACGGTGCCGGTGAACGCGACGAGCCGCCCCTGGTGGAAGACCGGGCTGATCATGGCGATGTCGGGCAGGTGGCCGGTGGCGATCCACGGGTCGTTGGTGATGACGCTGTCGCCGTCCTGCCACTCGTCCGGCGGGAACCGCCGCAGGACCAGCTCGGTCAGCGAACTCATCAGGGCGGCGAAGGCCGGTATCCCGGCCCGTGACTCGGCCATGGTGCGGCCCGCGCGGTCCATCAGGACGACGGTGTAGTCGTTCGACTCCCGGATGATCGTGGAAAAGGCCGTGCGCAGCATGGTGGCGGCCGCCTCGTCGGTGGCGGCGGCGAGCCGGTCCCAGCGCACCTCGAGGCCGATCGGATCGGAGACGGGTCGGGTCATGACGTCGCGATCTCCTCTCCGGACGCATGGCGCTCTCCGGATGTATGGCGCTCTCCGGACGCATGGCGCGCCGCTCCCCCGCCGCCCGCGATCCGGGCCGCGATCGCCCCGCCCAGTTCCCGTGTGCTGCCGGTGCCGCCGAGGTCGGGGGTCACCGCGTCGGGCTGCTCGTCGAGCACGTCCTCGATCGCGGTCACCACCCGTGCGGCGGCCTCGTGCTCACCGAGGTGGTCGAGCATCATCGCGCCGCTCCAGATCTGGCCGACCGGGTTGGCGATGCCACGGCCCGCGATGTCCGGGGCCGATCCGTGCACGGGTTCGAACAGGCTGGGGTGGGTGCGGTCGGGGTTGATGTTGGCGCTGGGGGCGATGCCGATCGTGCCGGTGCAGGCGGGGCCGAGGTCGGAGAGGATGTCGCCGAAGAGGTTGCTGGCGACGACGACGTCGTACCGGTCGGGCTGGAGGACGAACTTCGCGGTCAGGATGTCGATGTGGTCCTTGTCCGCGGTCACACCGGGGTAGCGGGCGGCCATCTCGGTGGCGCGTTCGTCCCAGTAGGGCATCGAGATCGAGATCCCGTTGCTCTTGGTCGCCCAGGTCAGGTGCTTGCGGGGGCGGCTGTCGGCGAGTTCGAAGGCGTAACGCAGGACGCGGTCGACGCCGGTGCGGGTCATGACCGTCTCCTGCATCACCGTCTCGCGTTCGGTGCCCTCGAAGATCCGGCCGCCGATGCTGGAGTACTCGCCCTCGGTGTTCTCGCGGACGACGTAGAAGTCGATGTCGCCGGGCCGGTGGTCCCGCAACGGGCTGCGGACGCCGCGCAGCAGCCGGACGGGGCGCAGGTTGACGTACTGGTCGAACCCCCGGCGCAGTTGCAGCAGGCTGCCCCAGAGCGACACGTGGTCCGGGACCACCTCGGGCCAGCCGACGGCGCCGAAGAAGATCGCGTCGAAGCCGCCCAGGACGTCCCGCCAGTCCTCGGGCAGCATCGTGCCGTGCTTCAGCCAGTAGTCGGCGCTGGCGAAGTCGAACTCGGTGACGTCGAGTTCGAAGCCGTGGGCGTCGGCGGCGGCCCGCAGACACCTCAGGCCCTCCGGAACGACCTCGCGGCCGATCCCGTCGCCCGGGATCGCTGCGATGCGATAGGTCTGCGGCACGAATTCACTCCAGTCCACGTGATCGAGGCGCACGTCCGGTGATCGGCACTCTCAAGAGGAGGCATTCCGGCCACGGCGCGATGGGTCCTACCTTGGCCAGCGGTGACACCCGTTACAAGGCCGTAACTGGCAAGGTACGTTTTCCCCCATGGAAAGCCTTCGCCGTTCCGGTCGCTCCGCGTCCAAGGGCCGTTCACTCGTGGACGACCTGCAGTTCTTCCATGTGGTGGCGTCGAGTGAGACCCTGACGGCCGCCTCACGGGAACTCGGCTGCTCACTGCCCGTCGTCAGCAAGCGCCTCAGCGCGCTGGAGCGCCGCCTCGACGTCCGGCTCGTTCAGCGCGGTGCCCGCCGGCTCGTGCTGACGTCGGAGGGCGAGCTGTACGCGGCCCGGGTGGAGGCGATCCTCGACCAGGTGCGCGAGCTGGAGGACACGATCACCGACCGGGCCGCGGGGCTGCGCGGTTCCCTGGTCGTCGAGGCCACGCTCGGTCTCGGCCGCGCGCACATCGCCCCGCTCCTGGGCGAGTTCGCGGCGGCCCACCCGGGGCTGCACGTGCGGATGCAGACCTCCGCGCTCCCGCTGCGGCCCCACCGGCGTGAGTTCGACGTCGCCGTCCACGTGGGCATGCCGCCCGACTCGTCGCTGCGCATGCGGCGGCTCGCCGAGAACCGGCGGGTGCCCTGCGCGGCACCGTCGTACCTCGCCGAGTACGGCACCCCGGCGAGCATCGAGGACCTGGTCGACCACAACTGCATCGTGCTGCGGGAGAACGAGGGCGACTTCGCGCTGTGGCGCTTCGGGGACGCGGACCGGCCCCGCCATGTGCGGGTCCACGGGGGCCTCTCCAGCAACGACGGTGACGTGGTGACCGGTTGGGCACTGGAGGGCCGGGGCATCATCATGCGCTCGGAGTGGCACGTCGGACCGCATCTGGACCGCGGTGAACTCGTCCGTGTGCTGCCTAAGGTGCCGACACCGCCCGCCGACATCTACGCCCTGCTGGAGGAGGACGGGCACGTCCCGCGCCGGGTCAGCGCGCTCATCGAGTACCTCGCCGAGCGGCTCCCGCTACGGCTGCGGCGGGCGCAGGAGCAGTCCCCGGCTACCTGACGGCGCCGGGGCGGGAACCGTCAAGAAACCCTCAGGTTCGCCGGGGGGCCGCCGTCAAGTCCGCTCAGCAGGATGTGGCGGGTCGGCTTCCTAGCAGTGAGGGAATCATTGATGGCTACGCTCTTGTACCGGCTGGGCGAGTGGGGTGCTCGCCGGTGGCGAAGGATGTTGATCGGCTGGCTCCTCGCCCTCGGTGTGGTGACCGGCCTGGGAGTCTCCTTCGCCGGGTCCTTCACGGACAGCGGTTCCATTCCCGGCTCCCCGGCCCAGACGGCCCTGACCAGGATGGAACGGCACTTCCCCGAGCCGGACGTCCAGTCGGCGCAGATCGTGTTCCGGGCGCCGCCCGGCCGCGAGGTGACCGAGGCCGCTCTGCGCGGGCCGCTGGAGAGCAGTCTGGAGGCCATGGGCCGGGTCCCGGGGGTGAGCGAGGTCAGCGACCCGTCCGAGAGCGGCACCGTCTCCGCGGACGGACGGACCGCGGTGGCGCGGGTCACCTTCTCCACCAAGGAGGAGGACGACGTGCCCGCCGCCACCCTGGACGGCGTGAAGTCCGCGGGCGCCGCGGCCGAGCAGGCGGGCCTGAGGACCGTCTACGGCGGTGAACCGTACGAGTCCTCGCACCCGCCCGTCGGGCCGAGTGAGCTGATCGGGCTGGGCGTCGCCCTGGTCATCCTGGTGATCACCTTCGGGTCGATGCTCGCGGCGGGTCTGCCGCTGATCACCGCGGTACTCGGGATCGTCGGCACGATGGCCGCGATGGCCGGTCTGGCCACCGTCTTCGGCATCTCCGACAACGCCCCGACCCTGGCGATCATGCTGGGCCTCGCCGTCGGTATCGACTACGCCCTGTTCATCGTCTCCCGGCACCGCGCCCAGCTCGGCGCGGGCATGCCGGTCCGGCAGTCCATCGCCACGGCCACCGCCACCGCGGGCAGCGCCGTCATCTTCGCCGGGGCCACGGTCCTCATCGCCCTGGCCGGTCTGTCCGTCGCCGGTGTGCCGATGCTGACGTCGATGGGCCTGGCGTCCGCCGGAGCGGTCGCGGTGGCCGTCGTCACGGCGGTGACCCTGCTGCCCGCGCTGATGGCCATGGCCGGACACCGGCTCGCCCCCAAGGCACGCCGGTCCACTCCCCGGCGCCGCCGGTTCCTGCCCTCCCTCGGCCGTCGGCGCGCGGCACACGGCGGCCGGGCACCCGGCATGGGCGTGCGCTGGACGCAGGGCGTGCTGCGCCACCCCGTGCGCAACCTGATCCTCGGCACCGCCGCCCTCATCGCCCTGGCCGTCCCCGGCATGGAGCTGAAGCTCGCCCTCACCGACGAGGGTTCCGCCGCCACCAGCAGTTCCAGCCGCCAGGCCTACGACCTGATCAGCGACGCCTTCGGCCCCGGCGCCAACGGCCCCCTCGTCGTACTCGTCGAGAACGACGACCCGGCCACCGTGACCTCCACGGCCGTCGCCGTCGAGGACGAACTGCGCGGAGTGCCGGGCATCGCGGACGTCAGCGGCGCCGACCTGGCCGAGGACGAGACGGCGGCACGCATCCAGATCATCCCCGACACCGGGCCGCGCTCCGAGGAGACCAGCGACCTCGTCTCCCGGCTGCGGACCCTGATGCAGCCCGTGGCCCAGTCCACCGGCAGCTACGTCGCCGTCACCGGCATGACCGCCGTCAGCATCGACGTCTCCGACAAGCTGAGCGGCGCGCTCGTGCCCTTCGTGATCGTCGTCGTCGGCCTCTCCCTGCTCCTGCTGATGATCGCGTTCCGTTCGATCGCCATCCCCGTCAAGGCCACCATCGGGTTCCTGCTGTCCGTGGGCGCCGCCTTCGGAGCCACCGTCGCGGTGTTCCAGTGGGGATGGCTGGCGGACCTGCTGGGCGTGCCCAGCCAGGGGTCGGTGGCCAGCTTCGTGCCCATCATCGTGATGTCCGTGCTCTTCGGACTGGCCATGGACTACGAGGTGTTCCTGGTCTCCGCGATGCGGGAGGACTACAACCGCCACGGCCACGCCCACAACGCCATCCTGGGCGGAGCCCGGCACGCCTCCCGCGTGGTCACCTCCGCCGCGCTCATCATGATCTCGGTGTTCGTCAGCTTCCTGTTCTCCCGTGACGCCGACATCATGCCGATCGCCTTCGCCCTGGCCTTCGGGGTCCTCGTCGACGCCTTCCTGGTGCGCATGACCCTCGTGCCCGCGGTACTGGCACTGCTCGGCGACCGGGCCTGGTGGCTGCCACGACGCCTGGACCGGATGCTGCCCCACCTCGACGTCGAGGGCGAGAACTTCCACGCCCCCGAGACGGCGGCCCCGCACGC
Source organism: Streptomyces sp. B93 (assembly GCF_018070565.1). Lineage (GTDB taxonomy): Bacteria > Actinomycetota > Actinomycetes > Streptomycetales > Streptomycetaceae > Streptomyces. The sequence continues at coordinate 124 of NZ_JAGPXL010000036.1, read as the reverse complement.
CGCCCCCGTCAAGGAGTCCGCTGCGGCGGGCCTGTGACGCGATGACCAGCAGAGCCGATGCCGGAACGCCCCCCGAGCCCACCGCGGCGACGGCGGACATCGAACGGCCGCCACCAGGAGGGCA
>NZ_JAGPXL010000035.1 GCF_018070565.1 Streptomyces sp. B93 | reverse complement strand
CCCGGCCGCGCTGAGCGGCGTCAGCCTCACGGCCCGCGCCGAGGGCGAAAGCGACGTACGGATAACCACCCGGCAGCCCGACCCCATCCTGCCGTTGCGGCTCACCAGCCCCAGCCTCGCCGTCCTCGCGCCCAGCGCCTACGGCGACGAAGGCCGCGTCGACCCGGTCGGCACCGCCACCGGCCCCTTCGTCCTCACCAAGCTCTCCGGCTCCGCCTCCGCCAGCCTCGACCGCCACGACGACTACTGGGGCGGTCGCGCCCAGGCATCCGGCATCGACGTGCGGTTCATCGCCGACGGCACCGCCCGCGCCGCCGCCCTGCGCACCGGGGAGGTCGACATCGCCGAGGCGGTCCCCGTGGCGCAGGCCGCCTCACTGGACGCGGGCGTGCGCCGGGAGACCGCGACCGCGCGGACCACCAGCCTGTTGCTGAACGCCAGGTCCGGGCCGTTCAAGGACCCCGCACTGCGGGCCGCCGCCCGTGCCGCCGTCGACACCGCCGCCCTCGCCGACGGGGTGTACGAGGGTTACGCCGACGCCGGCGCCGGGATCTACGGGCCCGCCGTCACCTGGGCCGAGGGCAAGCGGAAGGCGCCGGACGGCACGACGCGGGCCGCGGTCGCCGACGGTACCGCCATCACCCTCGCCACCTACGACAACCGGCCCGAACTGCCCGAGGCCGCACAGGTGTTGAAGCAGCAGCTGGAGCGGGCCGGGTTCCGGGTCACGCTGGAGGTGCGGGAGTACTCGCGGATCGAGAGCGACGCGCTCGACGGGGAGTTCGACGCCTTCGTACTGGCCCGGAACACCCTCGTCGACACCGGTGATCCCGTCGCCGTCCTCGCCTCCGACTTCACCTGCGACGGCGGCTACAACCTGGCGTCGCTGTGCGAGAAGGGCGTGGACAAGGCCGTCGCGCGCGCCGAGGCCGTCAGCGAGAGCGGGGCGCGGCAGGACGCGGCGATGGTGGCCGAGGCCGAGATCCTCGCCACCGGCGCCGTCGTGCCGCTGGTTCACCAGCGGATCATCACCGGCGTCGGCGCGTCCGTCCAAGGTGTCCTGCTCGACCCGTACGAGCGCACCCTCGTCGGCACCGGGACGCGGCGCTGACGGATGAGGGGGTCTTTCGGCGCGCTGCTGTGGCGGGTCGTGCTCGCCGCGCTGCTCGTGTGTGTCGTCGGGCTGCTGCCCTGGCTCGCGCACACCGACCCGGCGCTGACCGTGCTCAAGGCGCGGGCCATGGAGCGGGAGGCGACGCCCGAGGTGCTGGACGCCGTACGGCGTCAACTCGGTCTCGGAGAAGGCCCGTTGCGGCTGCTCGGGGAGTGGCTCGCGGGGCTGCCGAGCGGGGACGCGGGGCGGTCCTGGCTCTCCGGGGAGCCGGTGCTGCCCGGTGTCGTACAGGCGCTCGGGGTTTCCCTGCTGCTGACCGGGGCCGCGCTCGTCGTCGCGGTGGTCACCGCCGGGCTGGTGTGCGCGCGGACACTGCGCGACGGTGCCCGGCGGCGGCTGGAGGGGCGGCGGGCGGGCGGCACCGTGACCGCCGTGCTGGCCGCGCTCCCCGAGTTCCTCACGGCGTCCGTGCTCGCCACCGTCGTAGGGGTGCAGCTCGGCTGGCTGCCCGCGCTCGGCTGGTACGGGCCCCGGTGGACGGTGCTGCCCGCGCTCGCCCTCGGGCTGCCGGCCGGGGCCGTGCTCGGGCGGCTCCTCGCCGATCTGCTGCCCGGCGCCTTCGCCGAGCCCTGGGCCACGGCCGCCGCCGCGCGCGGGCTCGGCGGGTGGCGCATCGCCCGGATGGCGCTGCGCCGGTGTGTGCCCGCGCTGCTGCCCAACGCCGGGCTGTTCGTCGTCGGGCTCACGGGCGGGGCGGTCGCCGTCGAGCAGGTCTTCGACATACCCGGCCTCGGCCGCACCACCCTCCAGGCCGCCCTCGCCCAGGACCTGCCCGTCCTCCAGGCGGGCACCCTGGCCCTGCTCCTGCTCGGCGCGGCGGCCACCGCGCTCGCCCACCTCACCGCCCACCTGCTCACCGGGCCCGCCCTGCGCGACGGCATGGTGCCGAGCCTGCACCGGCGACCACCGAACGCCCGCAGGGTCCTGCCGATCGCGTACGGCCTGCTGCTCCTGGCCGTCGTCGGGCTCGGGCTGCCCCGTGACCCGCTCGTCCTCGACACCGCCGAGCGACTTCAAGCGCCGTCCCCCTCCCATCCGTTCGGGACCGACTCCCTCGGGCGCGACGTCCTCGCGCGGGTCGCGCACGGCGCCTTCGACACCCTGGCGCTCGCCCTTGCCGTGAGCGTCGTCGCCCTCGGTGCCGGGGTGCTGCTCGGGCTGCTGCCCCGGCTGTCGGGGCCGCTCGTCGACACCGTCAACGCCGTGCCGCCGGTGCTGGGCGCGCTGCTCGTCACGGCGGTCGCGGGCCGTGGGGCCGCCACCCCCGCGCTCGCCGTCGCCGTCGTCGCCTGGGCACCGCTGGCCGCCCACACCTCCGCCCTGCTCCGCCACGAACGCGCCGCCCCGCACATCACCGCCAGCCGCGCCTTCGGCGCGGGTCCCCTCTACCTGCTCCGGCGTGAACTGCTCCCCGCCGTGGTGCCGCCCGTCGTCCGCCACGCCCTGCTGCGGCTGCCCGGCGTCGCCCTCGCGCTCGCCTCCCTCACCTTCCTCGGCCTCGGCGCCCAGCCGCCGTCCCCCGAGTGGGGCCTGCTGCTCGCCGAGAACCAGCCCTACGCCGAACGCGCCCCCTGGGCCGTCCTCGCCCCCGCCGCCGTACTCGCCCTGCTCGGCGCGCTGGCGGTGTCGTCGGCCGGTGGGTGGCGGGGGCGGCGAGGGGTGACGGAGGAGGTGCGCTGACATGTCCGTGTCCCCCACTTTCCCAAAGCGGCTGCGCCTGCCCTCCCTGCTCCGCCTCCTCATCCTCACCCAACTCGCCTTCAACCTCGGCTTCTACGCCGTCCTGCCCTTCCTCGCCGAGCACCTGGGACAGGGCATCGGCATGGCGGGCTGGCTGGTCGGGTGTGTGCTGGGGCTGCGGACGTTCAGCCAGCAAGGGCTGTTCGTGGTCGGTGGCGCGCTCGCCGACCGGTACGGCATCCGGCCGGTCGTGCTGACCGGCTGCGCCCTGCGGATCGCCGGGTTCTGCTGGCTGGGGTACGCGGAACGGACCTGGGCCGTCGTCGGGGCCGTGCTGCTGATCGGTTTCGCCGCCGCGCTGTTCTCACCCGCCGTGGAGTCGGAGGTGGCCCGGCAGGCGGTGCGGTGGGAGGAGGCGGGCGGTGGCTCGCGCACCCGCGTCCTCGCGCTGTTCACCGTCGCCGGTCAGGCGGGCGCGTTCGTCGGGCCGCTGCTGGGCGCGCTGTTGCTCGCGGTGGACTTCCGTACGGCGTGCCTGGCGGGGGCGGTCGTCTTCGTCTGCGTACTCGCCGGGCATGTGTGGCTGCTGCCGCAGCACGTGCCGGGGCGGCGGCGCGTACGACTGCGGGGCGGTGGGGGCGGGCTGCTGCGGAATCGGCGCTTCCTTGCGCTGTGCTGCGCGTACGGCGCCTATCTGCTGGCGTACAACCAGCTCTATCTGGCGCTCCCCACCGAGGTGGAGCGGACCACCGGTGGGCAGGCGGCGGTGGCCTGGCTGTTCGCGCTGTCCTCACTGCTGGTGGTGACCGCGCAGCTGCCCGTCACCCGGCTGGTGGGGGAGCGGCTCGCCCCGCGCCGGTCGACGGCGGCCGGACTGCTGCTGGTCGGCGCCGGGTTCGTGCTGGTGGCGGGGGCCCGGCCCGCGGGGTGGACCGGCGCGGTGGGGCTGCTGCCCGCGGCCGGGCTGGTCGTGCTGCTGACGGTCGGGCAGATGCTGATCATGCCCGCCGTACGGGCCTGGGTGCCCGATCTCGCCGAGGAGGGCAGGCTCGGCCTCTACACCGGTGCGCTGTCGTCCGTCTCCGGCCTGATCGTGCTGGTCGGCAGTGCCGCGAGCGGTGCGCTGCTGGACTCCGGACTGCCGTCGGCGGTGCCGTGGCTGGTGCTGGCGGCGGTACCGGTGCTGGGGGCGGGGCTGTTGCCGCGCCGCGGCTGACGGTGAGGCAGGCACCCGGCCCACCTGCCGCGCCGCACCTGACAGTGGCCGTGCACCACGCCCGCTTCCCGCACGTCACCTGATGGCCGATCATCCGGTCATCCCGCCACCGGCTCCAGCACCCGCTCCGGCCCCGCCTCCGCCCCGCCCACCGCCGCAACCGCCCGCGACCGCCGCCAAAGCCACACCACATCCCGCCCGAACGACCACACCAGCAACCCCAGGGCGAGCGCCGCCAGCCCCGTCGTCGCCACTCGGGGCAGCAGGTCCGAGCCCGCGACCAGCAGCAGCACCCCCTGCAACGCGGCGACCGTCTTGCGGGCCGTGCTCGGGGGCAGCGGGGCGTTCAGCCAGCGGTACACGTACGACGCGGCGACGAACGCGTACCGCATGCCGCCGATCAGCACCACCCACGGGCCCACCGACACCGAGACCGCCACGTACACGCTCAGCACCAGGATCAGGAACGCGTCGACCTCCATGTCGAACCGCGCCCCCAGCGCGGACGACGTCCCCGTGCGCCGGGCCACCTTGCCGTCGACGCCGTCCAGGAGCAGTGCCACCGCCGTCAGGCCGACCAGCAGGGTCACCGGCGGCGAGCTGGCGAAGGAGTCCGCGACCAGCGCCGTCACCGCGCCGACCAGCACGGCGCGGCCGAGGGTGACCCGGTTCGCCGGGCCGAACGAGCGCAGCCGGGAGCGGTGCACGGCGCGGGAGAGCACGGCCCAGGTGGCGACGGCGAAGACGAGTCCGGTCAGCCAGCCCGCCGGGCCCATGCCGATCGCCGGGCCGAGCAGCGCGAGCAACAGGATCTGCACACCCGCGCCGACGGCGGGTTCCTGTAGTACCGGGCTCGCTCCATAGGGGTTGTTCAGGGCCACCGCGCATCCTCCGGCCGTGTGACAGAGTCGATCAGCGCCGCGTACTGTGCGCGGCCTGTGCACACCTCGGTACGTGGACAACTTCCCGATCGTTCAGGAGGATGCCGATGAACCGCACCGCACGTGCGTTCTGGCTCAGCTCGCCCGGGCGGGCCGAGATCCGGGAGGAGGTCCTTCCGGAGCCCGCCGACGGCGAGGTGCTGGTGCGCGCCCGCTACTCCGGCGTCAGCAGGGGCACCGAAATGCTCGTGTTCCGCGGCGGTGTGCCGCGCAGCCAGTGGGCGGCCATGCGGGCGCCGTTCCAGGAGGGCGACTTCCCCGGCCCGGTGAAGTACGGCTACCTCAGCGTCGGTGAGGTGGAGGCCGGACCGGCGGACCTGCTCGGCCGTACGGTCTTCTGCCTGTATCCGCACCAGACGCGCTACGTCGTTCCGGTGGCCGCCGTCACGCCGGTGCCGGAGCACGTGCCCGCCGAACGTGCCGTGCTCGCCGGGACCGTGGAGACCGCCGTCAACGCGCTGTGGGACGCGGCGCCGCTGCTCGGCGACCGGATCGCCGTGGTCGGCGGCGGCATGGTCGGCTGCTCGGTGGCCGCCCTGCTGGCCCGTTTCCCGGGCGTGCGGGTGCAGCTGGTCGACGCCGATCCCGCCCGCGCGAAGACCGCCGAGGCCCTCGGCGTCGACTTCGCGCTGCCCGCCGCGGCGCGCGGTGAGTGCGATCTCGTCGTCCACGCCAGCGCCACCGAGCAGGGTCTCGCCCGCTCCCTGGAACTCCTCGCCGCCGAGGGCACGGTCGTCGAACTGAGCTGGTACGGCGACCGCCGGGTCAGCCTCCCGCTCGGCGAGGCCTTCCACTCCCGTCGGCTGACCGTCCGCAGCAGCCAGGTCGGCACCGTCTCCCCGGCCCGCGCGGGCCGCACCTACGCCGACCGGCTCGCCCTCGCCCTCGACCTGCTCGCCGACCCGGCGCTGGACGCCCTCGTCACGGGGGAGTGCGCCTTCGAGGAACTGCCCGCGGTGATGCCGGGGCTCGCCTCGGGCGACATCCCGGCGCTGTGCCACCGCGTGCGGTACGGGGACCGCCCCTCAAGACCCCTGACCTGAGAGAAGACGTGCGACCGGCTGAACAAGAGAAGGACTCCGGCCGTACTACCCGGCATCCACGCGCCATCCGCGCGCCGCACCTGGAGGGTCGTTTCGTTGTTCAGTGTCACCGTCCGCGATCACATCATGATCGCTCACAGCTTCCGCGGCGAGGTGTTCGGACCCGCGCAGCGTCTGCACGGGGCGACGTTCCTGGTGGACGCCACCTTCCGGCGCGAGCAGCTGGACGACGACAACATCGTCGTCGACATCGGCCTGGCCACCCGCGAACTCGGCGCGGTGGTAAGTGAGTTGAACTACCGCAATCTCGACAACGAGCCCGAGTTCGCCGGGATCAACACCTCCACCGAGTACCTGGCGAAGGTCATCGCCGACCGGCTCGCCGAGCGGATCCACAAGGGCGCCCTCGGCGAGGGCGCCAGGGGCATCAAGGCCGTCTCCGTCACCCTGCACGAGTCGCACATCGCCTGGGCGAGTTACGAGCGTGCGCTGTGACCGACGTCAGCCTGGAGCACACCCGCCTCGCCTACGTGCCCGCGCAGGCGGCCCCGAGGAACGGCGAGATCATCCCCATGTCCCTGCGTACCGTGCACTTCGTCATGCCGGGCGGTGTCGACGACCCGGCCGTCCCGAGCGGCGGCAACGCCTACGACCGCCGGGTCTGTCTGGACCTGCCCGGCTTCGGCTGGCAGGCGCACCGGCACCTGGTCGACGGCTCCTGGCCACGCCCCGGCGCCGCGGCCCGCGCCGAACTCGCCCGCATCCTGCGGGAACTGCCCGACGGCAGCGTCGTACTCCTCGACGGGCTGGTCGCCTGCGGCGTCCCGGAGACCGTCCTGCCGGAGGCCGAACGGCTGCGGCTCGCCGTCCTCGTCCACCTCCCCCTCGGCGCCGAGACCGGCCTCGCGCCCGGACTCGCCGCCGAACTCGACACCAGCGAACGCGCGGTGCTGCGGGGGGTGTCCGCGGTGATCGCCACCAGCGACTGGGCGGTCCGCCGCCTCGTCGCCCACCACGGCCTCGCCCCCGACCGCGTCCACGTCGCCGCCCCCGGCGCCGACATCGCGCCCCTCGCCTCCGGCACCGACGGCGTCTCCGGGCTGCTGTGCGTGGCCTCGGTCACCCCGCGCAAGGGCCAGCACCGCCTGGTGGAGGCCCTCGCCACCGTCACCGACCTGCCCTGGACATGCACCTTCGTCGGCGGACTCACCCACGATCCCGGGTACGTCACCGAACTGCGCGGCCGTATCGAGCGCTACGGCCTCGAAGACCGCGTCCGGCTCGCCGGACCCCGCGCCGGTGCCGAACTCGACGCCGCCTACGCAGCCGCAGACCTGCTGGTCCTCGCCTCCTACGCGGAGACCTACGGCATGGCGGTCACCGAGGCCCTCGCGCGCGGCATCCCGGTGCTGGCCACGGACGTCGGCGGCCTCCCCGAGGCGGTCGGCCGGGCCCCCGACGGCGGAGTGCCCGGCATCCTCGTGCCGCCGGAGGACCCCGCCGCGCTCGCCGCCGAACTGCGCGGCTGGTTCGGCGAGGCCGACGTGCGCCGCCGTCTCAAGGCCGCCGCCCGCGGCCGCCGCGCCGCCCTGGACGGCTGGGCGGCGACCGCCAAGAACCTGGCCGGGGTACTGACCCGGCTCCCGACCGAACCCCGGAGGGCGGCATGACCAAGCCGACGGCCACCCGGCAGGAGGCCCAGATCCCCCGCCAGGGGCAGGTGATCCCCGGCGCCGGTCCAGCCCTCCGCCCCGGTGAGCGCCCCACCATCCGCCTCCGCGAAACCGGCACCGACGCCGACGCCGACGCGGCGGCCGGGCCCGAGGAGCCGCCCCGGTACGCGCCCGAGTGGCTGCAACTGCGCGAGGGCGCCGACGCGGCGGCCCGGGCGCCGGAACTGCTCGACCCGCTGCGGATCCGGCTGGCGAACCTGCCCGGCCGGGCGGGCGGGCTGACCGTCCACGACCTGGGCTGCGGCACCGGGTCGATGGGACGCTGGCTGGCCCCCCGCCTCGACGGCCCCCAGCACTGGGTCCTGCACGACCGCGACCCCTACCTCCTGCACTTCGCCGCCGTCTCCTCGCCGCGCTCCGCCGCCGACGGCAGCCGGGTCAGCGTGGAGACCCGGCGCGGTGACGTGGCCCGGCTGACCCCGGACGCGCTGGTCGGGGCCTCCCTGGTGACGGCGTCCGCGTTGCTCGACGTCCTCACCCCCGAGGAGGTCGACACCCTCGCCGCGGCCTGCGCCGGGGCCGGGTGCCCGGCGCTGCTCACCCTGACGGTGGCGGGACGGGTCGACCTGAGCCCTGGCGATCCGCTGGACGCCGAGATCACCGAGGCGTTCAACGCCCACCAGCGGCGCACCGGACTGCTCGGGCCCGACGCGGTCACCGCCGCCCGCGAGGCGTTCGCCGCACACGGCGCCACCGTCCAGGTGCGGCCCAGCCCGTGGCGGCTCGACGCCGCCGACAGCGACCTGACCGCGCAGTGGCTGCGCGGCTGGGTCGGCGCCGCCGTGGAGCAGCGGCCCGAACTGGCCGCACCCGCCGAGAAGTACCTCGCCGCCCGGCTCGCCGCCTGCGGCGCGGGCGAACTGCGGGTCACCGTCCACCACAGCGACCTGCTGGCGCTGGCCCGTCCGCGGGGCGGCGCCTCATGAGTGCCACGGCGGGGGCGCAGACCCCGCGCCGCGCCCTGCGCGCCCACCTCGGCACCCTGGTCGGCGTCGCCATCCTCGCCGTACTGCTGTGGCGGCTGGGCACCGGGCCGCTGCTGACCGGGCTGCGGCGCGTGGACGCGGCGGCGCTGTCCGCCGCCGTCGCGATCGGGCTGGTCACGACCGTGTTCAGCGCGTGGCGCTGGCAGTTGGTGGCCCGCGGGCTGCGCATCCGGCTGCCGCTCGGCGGGGCCGTCGCCGACTACTACCGGGCGCTGTTCCTGAACGCGGCCCTGCCCGGCGGGGTGCTGGGCGACGTGCACCGCGCGGTGCGGCACGGGCGCGGCGCCGGGGACCTCGGCAAGGGTGTGCGGTCGGTGGTGCTGGAACGGGCGGCGGGACAGATCGTCCTGGCCGTGGTGGGGGTGGGCGTGCTGCTGGTCGTGCCGTCGCCGGTGCGCGGCGCGGTACGGCACGGTGTGCCGCCGGTGGTGATCGCCGCGGTCGGGGCGCTCGCCGTGCTCCTGGCGCTGCGGATGAACCGGTCCTCCGCCGTCCGCAGGCGGCGCGCCTTCGCCGCGGAGGTCCGCGAGGCCCTGCTGTCCCGGCGCAACGGGCCGGGTGTCGTCGGCTCGTCCGTCGTCGTGCTCGCCGGGCACCTCGCGACGTTCGTGCTGGCCGCGCGGGTCGCCGGGGTCGAGGCCCCCGTGCCGGTACTGCTACCGCTGGCGGTGCTGGCGCTGCTCGCGATGAGCGTGCCGCTGAACGTGGGCGGGTTCGGGCCCCGGGAGGGCGTCGCCGCCTGGGCGTTCGGGGCGGCGGGCCTCGGCGCGGGCAGTGGCCTCTCGGTGGCCGTCGTCTACGGCGTACTGACGTTCGCGGCGGCACTGCCCGGCGCCCTGGTGCTGCTGGCGCGCCGCTACGAGAACTACGCCCCCTCGGTGCCCGCCCCGGTGAGCACCGTGAGGCACTCCCCGAAGGACTCCGTCAAACTCGCCAGCAATGCCTTCCCCTTTTCCGCGGCACCGAGGGAAGGACGGCCGATGACCCCCGAATCGGTATAGGCGGACATTCCGACGGTGAGCAGCCGGCGCCGGTCGTCGGCGATGAAATCGGCGGTCTCGTAACCGGGCCGGACCAATTCCGGATGAGTGTGCAGAAGGATGGAGGTCTCAATTTCCCCCGCGTGCATGTCGGTGAGCAGTGAGGTCCGCACCCCGGCCCGCTGCCGCGCCGTCTCCCAGTCCTCCGCGGCCGGGAACAGCGCCATTCGCTCACCGCGGGCGGCGGACTCCTGAACGACATTGCCCAGGACGTAGTTCCCGCCGTGCCCGTTGACCAGCACCAGGGCGTCGACACCCGAGCGGCGGAGCGACGCCGCTATGTCCCCGATCACCGCGTGAAGGGTCACGGAGGAGATGCTGACGGTTCCCGGACAGGCCGCGTGCTCGTGCGAGCAGGAGATCGTCACCGGAGGAAGGAGGTGCACGGGGTGGACCGAGGCGATCTCCCCGGCGATCGCGCAGGCCACGAGCGTGTCGGTGGTCAGCGGAAGGTACGCGCCGTGCTGCTCGAAGCTGCCCACGGGAAGGACGGCGACCTGCCGTGCGGCGCCCGCGCCCCGAGCCCTCACGTCCTCCGTGGTGTCCGTCGGCAGCAGTTCGTGCGCGGCCGACCGTGTCTGAGAACCACTCATTTCTTTCCCGGCCCTTCATCTCTGCATTAGGAACTCGAGAATCATGACAGAAAACCTCGGCGTTATCGGCACCAAGTCTCCACAGCGCACCGGCGTGGAACGCGTCGTGAATGCCCCGCTGCCCACCGTCTACGGTGAATTCCGGGCGGTCGGCTATCTCGACCACGACCGGGGCGACGAACAAGTGGCCCTGGTCCACGGTGACATCGGCAGCGAGAACGTCCTCACCCGGCTGCACTCGGAGTGCCTCACCGGAGACGCGTTCGGCTCCCAGCACTGCGAGTGCGGCGACCAGCTGGCCTCCGCGCTGCGCGCCGTCGTGGCCGAAGGGCGCGGGGTCGTCGTCTACTTGAGGGGGCACGAGGGCCGCGGCATCGGCCTGCTCGCCAAGCTGCGCGCGATGGCGCTCCAGGCGGAGGGCCTGGACACGGTCGAGGCGAACCTCGCCCTCGGACTGCCGGTCGACGCCCGGGACTACGGTGTCGCCGCCGGGATCCTGCACGACCTGGGCGTGAACTCGGTCCGTCTGATGTCCAACAACCCCCGCAAACGCGAGGCGTTGGTGCGGCACGGCATCGAGGTCGCCGAGCAGGTGCCGCTGCTGATACCGCCGTGCGAGAGCAACATCACCTATCTGCGCACCAAGCGGGAGCGCCTGGACCACCATCTGCCCCACCTGGACGCGGTGGTGCCGCGGGCGGCCGGGGTCAGTCCCTGACGACCGCCTCGTGCACCAGCCGCTTCAGGTCGCCGAAGACCGTGTGCGAGGACCGGGGCCGCACCTGTGTCATGAACTGCACGGTCAGATCACGGCTCGGGTCGACCCAGAACGCCGTGGTCGCCACCCCGGTCCAGCCGAACGTGCCGAGCCCCGACGGCGCCTTGGTGCGGTCGGGGTCGATCACGACGGAGACACCGAGGCCGAAGCCGACGCCCTCGTTGCCGGGTTCGTCATGGGCGGGACGGCTGCCGAAGGCGCGCAGGTCGGCGCCGCCGGGGAGGTGGTTGGCGGTCATCAGGTCGACCGTCCCGGGAGCGAGCAGCCGTACGCCGTCGAGTTCGCCGCGCCGCCGCAGCAGCTCCGCGAAGCGGTGCACGTCCAGGGCGGAGGCGACCATGCCGCCGCTGCCGGAGAGGAACCTCGGCCGGCCGTGCAGCGGCAGCCCGGGCGTCGGCGCGATACCGCCGTCCTCCCTCTCCCCGTACAGCTCGGCCAGCCGCCCGGCCTGGTCGGCGTCCACCTCGAAACCGGCGTCCGGCATGCCCAGCGGGCGGAAGATCCGCTCGGCGAAGAAGACGTCCAGCGGCTGCCCGGACACCACCTCGACGACCCGGCCCAGCACATTGCTGGCCACGGAGTAGTTCCACTCGGTGCCCGGCTCGAACTGGAGCGGCAGTGAGGCGTACACGTCGATGGTCTCGGCCAGGTCGGCGCCCGGCGGCACCGAGGACTCCAGGCCCGCCGCGCGGTAGGCGGCGTCGACGGGGTGCGCGTGGTAGAAGCCGAAGGTCAGGCCCGCGGTATGGGTCATCAGATGCCGGATCAGGATCGGCCGCTCGACGGGCCGGGTCCGGATGCCGTCCCCGGAGCCGTCCACGTACACGCGGGCGTCGGCGAACGCGGGCAGATGGCGGGAGACCGGGTCGTCGAGCCCCAGCCCGCCCTCCTCGACCAGCAGCAGCGCGGCGACCGAGGTGACCGGCTTGGTCATGGAGTAGATCCGCCACAGCGTGTCGGCCTCGACGTGCAGCCCGGCGGCGAGGTCGCGGTGGCCGTGTGCCGTGAGGTGCGCGACCCGGCCGCCGCGGGCCACGGCGACGAGGAAGCCCGGCAGCCGCCCCTCGTCCACGAACTGGGCGAAGTGCCGGTCGAGACGGTCCAGCGCCTTCGCGTCCAGCCCCACCTCTCCCGGTTCGACCTCTTGCCGCAGTGCCGCCATTGCTCGCCTCCGGTGCGCTCCGCTCCGCCTCACACCCCAATCGTCGCGCAGGGAACGCCCGACCGCTCCCCTTTCACGTCCTTGATCGACGATCGTCAAGTGCCGCTGACCGTTGCCGCTTTGTCCCCGGACGTGCTCCCTCGCCCCGGTGGCTACGACTCGTCGCGCTTCCAGGGTCCGACGCCCAGCTTCCCCGTCGTCCCGAGGTCCAGTTCCGGTGTCACCATCACCGGGTCGGCGCCGGGTCCCGCGACGACGCGGGCGTACGGCGCGTTCACGGGCGTACCGAACTCGGTGGTGTTGCGCCACACCAGCGCGGACCGGGCGCGTTCGCCGGGCGCGAGGTCCAGCGGCTGGGGCTCGCCGTCGGCGCCGGTGCTCATGGCGATGGAGTCGCCGCCCTCCAGCACCTTCACGTCGGTGACGACGTCGTGGTCCTCGTCGACGACGTCGACCCGCGGATAGCCGTCGAGATGGTAGGGCTCGGTGCCGCAGTTCTCCAGCAGCAGCCCGACGACCCGCAGCCCCATGGCGGCGTCGCCCTCGTCCGCGGTCACCCGGATACCGGACTCCGGGCACGGGCCGCCCGGCGCGGGGGCCTCGTCGGCGGGGACGCTGCGGACCTTGGTGATCCGCACCAGGGGCCGGCCCTGGGAGGTGATGAGCGGCGCGCCGGTGTCGACGGTGTGCCGTACCGTCCGGCCCGGCGGCACCGACGCCACCCGCTCCTCCAGGCCGCTCCGCATCTCCCCGGTCTCCGACAGCACGGCGAGGCTGACGGTGTAGGTGTACGCCTCCGCCTCGTCGTTGGTGATCCGCAGGGCGGCGCACCCCGTGTACCCGGAGCCGCCCAGCGCGTCGATCCGTACCCCGTCCAGCTCCAGCCCGGTGGTGTCGCCCGGCTCGGCCGTCGCGCACGCCCCGGTCGGCCGGGGTCCGTCCGCGCCGGTGCCGGTCGCCTCCGTGCCGCAGGAGGTGAGGAGGAGGATGCCGGCGAGCGCGGCGGGCGGGGTGAGGGAGGCGGTACGCATCCGGTCACCCCACCAGGACCGCGCCCGTCGAGGCCGTGGCGGAGGCCACAATTCCTGTTACAGGGGTGTCACAAGCCCAGGTGGGGCCGGTCTACTTCGTCGACTCGACCGCGTGGCCGCCGAACTGGTTGCGCAGCGCGGCGATCATCTTCATCTGCGGCGAGTCCTCCTGGCGCGAGGCGAACCGCGCGAAGAGGGAGGCCGTGATCGCGGGCAGCGGCACGGCGTTGTCGATGGCGGCCTCCACGGTCCACCGGCCCTCGCCGGAGTCCTCGGCGTAGCCGCGCAGCTTGTCCAGGTGCTCGTCCTCGTCGAGGGCGTTGACGGCCAGGTCCAGCAGCCAGGACCGGATGACCGTGCCCTCCTGCCAGGACCGGAAGACCTCACGGACGTCCGTCACCGAGTCGACCTTCTCCAGCAGCTCCCAGCCCTCGGCGTAGGCCTGCATCATGGCGTACTCGATGCCGTTGTGGACCATCTTGGAGAAGTGCCCGGCGCCGACCTTGCCCGCGTGGACGTAGCCGTAGGGGCCCTCCGGCTTGAGGGCGTCGAAGACCGGCCGGAGCCGGTCGACGTGCTCCTTGTCGCCGCCGACCATCAGGGCGTAGCCGTTCTCCAGGCCCCAGACGCCGCCGGAGACACCGGCGTCGACGAAGCCGATGCCCTTGGCGCCGAGTTCGCCGGCGTGCTTCTCGTCGTCGGTCCAGCGGGAGTTGCCGCCGTCGACGACGATGTCACCGGCCTCGAGGAGAGTGCCGAGTTCGTCGACGACGGACTGGGTGGCGGCACCGGCCGGGACCATCACCCAGACCGTGCGCGGCCCCTCCAGCCGCTCGACGAGTTCGGCGAGGGAGCCGACGTCGGAGAGTTCGGGATCGCGGTCGTAGCCGATGACGGTGTGGCCCGCGCGGCGGATCCGCTCGCGCATGTTGCCGCCCATCTTGCCGAGACCGATGAGACCGAGCTGCATGATCACTTCACTTCCTTGAGGTCACGGTAGGCGGCCACGAGCGCGGCGGTAGAGGCGTCGAGGCCGGGCACCTCGGTGCCCTGGGTGAGCGCGGGTTCGACCCGCTTGGCGAGGACCTTGCCGAGTTCGACGCCCCACTGGTCGAAGGAGTCGATGTCCCAGATGGCGCCCTGTACGAACACCTTGTGCTCGTACAGCGCGATCAGCTGGCCGAGGACGGACGGCGTCAGCTCGGCGGCGAGGATCGTGGTGGTGGGGTGGTTGCCGCGGAACGTGCGGTGCGGGACCTGTTCCTCGGGCACGCCCTCCGCGCGCACCTCGTCCTCCGTCTTGCCGAACGCGAGCGCCTGCCCCTGCGCGAACAGGTTGGCCATCAGCAGGTCGTGCTGCGCCTTCAGTTCGTCGCTCAGCTCGGCTACGGGCCGGGCGAAGCCGATCAGGTCGGCCGGGATCAGCTTGGTGCCCTGGTGGATCAGCTGGTAGTAGGCGTGCTGCCCGTTGGTGCCGGGCGTGCCCCACACCACCGGACCGGTCTGCCACTCCACGCCGCGGCCCGCGCGGTCCACGGACTTGCCGTTGGACTCCATGTCGAGCTGCTGGAGGTAGGCGGTGAACTTCGACAGGTAGTGGCTGTACGGCAGCACCGCGTGCGACTGGGCGTCCAGGAAGTTGCCGTACCAGACCCCGAGCAGGCCCAGGATTAGCGGCGCGTTGGCCTCGGCGGGAGCACTCCGGAAGTGCTCGTCCACGGTCCGGAAACCGTCGAGCATCTCCCGGAAGCGGTCCGGGCCGATCGCGATCATCAACGAGAGCCCGATGGCGGAGTCGTAGGAGTAGCGGCCGCCGACCCAGTCCCAGAACTCGAACATGTTCTCGACGTCGATGCCGAATTCGGTGACCTTCTCCGCGTTCGTCGACAGCGCCACGAAGTGCTTCGCGACCGCCTTCTCCTCGCCGCCGAGGCCCGCGAGCAGCCAGGAGCGGGCCGAGGTGGCGTTGGTGATGGTCTCGATGGTGGTGAAGGTCTTGGACGCGACGATGAACAGGGTCTGAGCCGGGTCCAGGTCGCGGACCGCCTCGTGCAGGTCGGCGCCGTCCACGTTGGAGACGAAACGGAACGTCAGGTCGCGTGCCGTGTAGGCGCGCAGCGCCTCGTACGCCATCGCCGGGCCGAGGTCGGAGCCGCCGATGCCGATGTTGACGACATTGCGGATGCGCCTGCCGGTGTGGCCGGTCCACTCGCCGGAGCGGACCCGCTCGGCGAAGTCGCCCATCTTCGCCAGGACCGTGTGCACCTGGGGCACGACGTTCTCGCCGTCCACCTCGATCACCGCGTCGGCCGGGGCGCGCAGCGCGGTGTGCAGCACCGCCCGCCGCTCGGTGACGTTGATCCTCTCACCGCGGAACATGGCGTCCCGCAGCCCGAACACATCGGTGGCGGCGGCCAGTTCCTGGAGGAGGGCGAGGGTCTCGTCGGTGACCAGGTTCTTGGAGTAGTCGATGCGCAGGTCGCCGACGCGTACGACGTACCGCTCGGCGCGGGCCGGGTCGGCGGCGAACAGCTCACGCAGCTCCGGGACGCCCTGCGCCCGGTGGTCCTCCAGGGCGGTCCACTGCGGGCGCCGCGTCAGCAGGGGGGTGTCAGACATGGGACGGGGTCTCCTTGGTGGCCTCGCCGCGCAGGGCGACGGCGTACATCTCGTCGGCGTCGAGGCGCCGCAGCTCCTCGGCGATGAGTTCGGAGGTGGGGCGCACCTTCAGGGCGAGGGTGCGGGACGGCTGGTCCGGCAGGGAGAGGGTGGCCAGCGGGCCCTCGGGGCGGTCGATGACGATCTCGCCCCGGTCGGTGCCCAGCCGTACGCCGGTGACCACCGGGCCCGCGGTCTCCACCCGGTCGACGGTGACGCCGAGCCGGGCCTGGAGCCAGCGCGCCAGCAGTTCGGCGCTGGGGTTGTCGGCCTCGCTCTCCACGGCCGCCGAGGTGATCGGCAGCCGGGCCTGGTCGAGGGCGGCGGCCAGCATGGAGCGCCAGGGGGTGAGCCGGGTCCAGGCCAGGTCGGTGTCGCCGGGCGCGTAGGACTTCACCCGGGTCTCCAGGGCGGTCAGCGGGCGCTCGACGGCGTACATGTCGGTGATCCGGCGCTGGGCCAGCGCGCCCAGCGGGTCCTTCGACGGGTTGTCGGGGGCGTCCACCGGCCACCACACCACCACGGGCGCGTCCGGCAGCAGCAGCGGCAGCACGACGGAGTCGGCGTGGTCGGACACCTCGCCGTAGGTGCGCAGGACGACCGTCTCACCGGTCCCGGCCTCGGAGCCGACCCGCACCTCCGCGTCCAGCCGGGAACGGTGGCGCTCGCGGGGGGTGCGGGCGTGCCGCTTGATGACGACCAGGGTGCGCGAGGGGTGCTCGTGCGAGGCCTCCTCGGCGGCCTTGATCGAGTCGTAGGCGTTCTCCTCGTCCGTGACGATGACCATCGTCAGGACCATGCCCACGGCGGGGGTGCCCAGGGCGCGGCGGCCCTGCACCAGCGCCTTGTTGATCTTGCTTGCCGTGGTGTCGGTCAGGTCGATCTTCATGGCCTGCGCCAGCTCCGTCCGTCTCGTGCGAGCATCTCGTCGGCTTCCTGCGGACCCCAGCTGCCCGACGCGTAGCGCGCCGGCCTGCCGTGCGTGGCCCAGAACTCCTCGATCGGGTCGAGGATCCTCCAGGACTCTTCCACTTCCTGGTGACGGGGGAACAAGTTGGCGTCGCCCAGGAGGACGTCCAGGATGAGCCGTTCGTACGCCTCCGGGCTGGACTCCGTGAACGACTCGCCGTACGCGAAGTCCATCGTCACGTCCCGGATCTCCATCGAGGTTCCCGGAACCTTCGAGCCGAACCGGACCGTCATGCCCTCGTCCGGCTGGACGCGGATGACGACCGCGTTCTCGCCGAGTTCCTCGGTGGCCGTCGAGTCGAAGGGGGAGTGCGGGGCGCGCTGGAAGACGACCGCGATCTCGGTGACCCGGCGGCCGAGCCGCTTGCCGGTGCGCAGGTAGAAGGGGACGCCCGCCCAGCGGCGGTTGTCGACCTCCAGCTTGACGGCCGCGTAGGTGTCGGTGGTGGAGGCCGGGTCGATGCCGTCCTCCTCCAGGTAGCCGCGCACCTGCGCGCCGCCCTGCCAGGCGGGCGCGTACTGGGCGCGCACGGTGTGCCGGGCCAGGTCCTCGGGCAGCTTCACCGCCTTGAACACCTTCAGCTTCTCGGTCAGCAGGGAGGCCGCGTCGAACGCCGCGGGCTCCTCCATCGCGGTCAGCGCCATCAGCTGGAGCAGGTGGTTCTGGATGACGTCACGGGCCGAGCCGATCCCGTCGTAGTAGCCCGCCCGGCCGCCGATGCCGATGTCCTCCGCCATGGTGATCTGTACGTGGTCGACGTACGACCGGTTCCAGATCGGCTCGAACAGCTGGTTGGCGAAGCGCAGCGCCAGGATGTTCTGGACGGTCTCCTTGCCGAGGTAGTGGTCGATCCGGAACACCTGCTCCGGGTCGAACACCTCGTGCACGATCGCGTTGAGGGCCTCGGCCGACTCCAGGTCGTGCCCGAACGGCTTCTCGATGACGGCCCGCCGCCAGGAGCCCTCGGGCGCGTCGGCCAGGCCGTGCTTCTTCAGCTGCTGGACGACCTTGGGGAAGAACTTCGGCGGTACGGAGAGGTAGAAGGCGTAGTTGCCGCTCGTGCCCCGCGAGACGTCCAGCTCGTCGACGGCCGCGCGCAGCTGCTTGAACGCGGTGTCGTCGTCGAAGTCGCCGGGGATGAACCGCATGCCCTCGGCGAGCTGCTGCCAGACCTCCTCACGGAACTCGGTGCGGGCGTGCTCGCGCACCGCGTCATGCACGACCTGCGCGAAGTCCTGGTCCTCCCAGTCCCGGCGGGCGAAACCCACCAGGGAGAAGCCCGGAGGCAGCAGACCCCGGTTGGCGAGGTCGTACACCGCGGGCATCAGCTTCTTGCGGGACAGGTCGCCGGTGACGCCGAAGATGACGAGCCCGGAGGGGCCCGCGATCCGCGGCAGACGGCGGTCCCGGGGGTCCCGCAGCGGGTTGCTCCACTCGGCGGTCTCGGAGGTCACTGTCCGTCAACTCCCTTGGCGTCCATCGACTTCGTCACGGCGTCCAGGAGTTCCTGCCACGCCGCCTCGAACTTGGCCACGCCCTCGTCCTCCAACCGGGTGACGACCTCGTCGTAGGAGATGCCGAGGCGCTCCACGGCGGCCAGGTCGGCGCGGGCCTGGGCGTAGCCGCCGGTGACCGTGTCGCCGGTGATCCGGCCGTGGTCGGCGGTGGCGTCCAGGGTGGCCTCCGGCATGGTGTTGACCGTGCCGGGCGCGACCAGGTCCTCCACGTACAGGGTGTCCTTGTAGGCGGGGTCCTTCACTCCGGTCGACGCCCACAGCGGGCGCTGCTTGTTGGCGCGGGCACCGGTCAGGGCGAGCCAGCGGTCCCCGGCGAAGACCTCCTCGTAGGCCTCGTAGGCGAGGCGGGCGTTGGCGAGGGCGGCGCGGCCCTTGAGGGCCAGGGCCTGGTCGGTGCCGAGCAGGGTCAGCCGCTTGTCGATCTCGGTGTCGACGCGGGAGACGAAGAAGGAGGCGACGGAGTGGATTGTGGCCAGGTCCAGTCCCGCGGCCCGGGCCCGCTCCAGGCCCGCGAGGTAGGCGTCCGTCACCTCGCGGTAGCGCTCCAGGGAGAAGATCAGCGTGACGTTGACGCTGGTGCCCTGGGCGATGACCTCGGTGATGGCGGGCAGGCCCGCCCGGGTCGCCGGGATCTTGATCATCACGTTGGGGCGGTCGACCAGCCAGGCCAGCTGCCTGGCCTCGGCGACGGTGGCGGCCGTGTCGTGGGCGAGGCGCGGGTCGACCTCGATGGAGACCCGGCCGTCCCGGCCGCCGGTGGCGTCGTACACGGGCCGCAGGATGTCGGCGGCGGCCCGCACGTCGGCGGTCGTCATCATCCGTACGGCCTCGTCCACCGTGACGCCGCGCACCGCCAGGTCGGCGAGCTGCTCCTCGTAACCTTCGCCGGAGCCGATGGCGGCCTGGAAGATGGACGGGTTGGTGGTGACGCCGACGACGTGGCGGCTGGTGAGGAGTCCGGCGAGGTTGCCGGAGGCGATCCGCTCGCGGGACAGGTCGTCGAGCCAGATCGAGACGCCCTCGTCGGACAGGCGCTTCAGGGGCTCCGCGGCTGCGGTTGCTTCGGTCATTGTGATCATCTTCTCTCTGGCGTTCGGGTCAACCACGGGCGGCGGCGAGCGATTCCCGGGCGGCGGCGACGACGTTCTCGGGGGTGAAGCCGTACGCGGCGAACAGGGTCGCGGCGTCGGCGGAGGCACCGAAGTGCTCCAGGGAGACGATCCGTCCGGCGTCTCCCGTGAACCGGTGCCAGGTCAGGCCGACGCCCGCCTCGACGGCGACGCGGGCCTTCACGGACGGCGGCAGCACGCTCTCGCGGTACTCGCGCGGCTGCTCCTCGAACCACTCCACGGACGGCATCGACACCACCCGGGTGCCGATCCCGGCGGCCTCCAGCTCCTCCCGTGCCGCGACCGCGAGCCGCACCTCGGAGCCGGTGGCGATCAGGATGACCTCGGGGGTGCCGGTGGAGGCCTCCCGCAGGACGTAACCGCCCCTGACCGCGTTCTCGTCGCGCTCGTAGGTGGGCACGCCCTGCCGGGTGAGCACCAGGCCGTGCGGGGCGGGCGCGGTGGTGTGGCGGCGCAGGATCTCCGCCCAGACGACGGCGGTCTCGTTGGCGTCGGCGGGCCGGACCACGTTCAGGCCGGGGATCGCGCGCAGCGACGCCAGGTGCTCCACCGGCTGGTGGGTGGGGCCGTCCTCGCCGAGGCCGATGGAGTCGTGCGTCCACACGTACGTCACCGGCAGCTGCATCAGCGCGGACATCCGGACGGCGTTGCGCATGTAGTCGGAGAAGACCAGGAAGGTGCCGCCGTAGATACGGGTGTTGCCGTGCAGCGCGATGCCGTTCATCTCCGCGGCCATCGAGAACTCGCGGATGCCGAAGTGGACGGTGCGGCCGTACGGGTCGGCCTCCGGGAGCGGGTTGCCCTCCGGCAGGAAGGAACTGGACTTGTCGATGGTGGTGTTGTTGGAGCCCGCGAGGTCGGCGGAGCCGCCCCACAGCTCCGGGACCACCGCGCCCAGCGCCTGGAGCACCTTGCCGGAGGCGGCCCGGGTCGCGACCGGCTTGCCCGGCTCGAAGACCGGGATGTGCCGCTCCCAGCCCTCGGGCAGCTCACCACGGCTGATCCGGTCGAACTCGGCGGCGCGCTCGGGGTGGTCCTCGCGCCAGCGGGCGAGCCGCTTGTCCCAGGCGGCGTGCGCGTCGGCGCCGCGGTCCAGGGCCCGGCGGGTGTGGGCGAGGACGTCGTCGTCGACCTGGAAGGCGCGCTCCGGGTCGAAGCCGAGGACGCGCTTGGTGGCGGCGATCTCCTCCTCGCCGAGCGCCGAGCCGTGGGAGGCCTCGGTGTTCCGGGCGTTCGGGGCGGGCCAGGCGATGATGGTGCGCATGGCGATGATCGAAGGGCGCGCGGTCTCGGCCCGCGCCGCCTCGAGCGCCGCGTACAGCGCATGCACGTCGACATCGCCGTCCTCGGTGGGCGCGATCCGCTGGACGTGCCAGCCGTACGCCTCGTACCGCTTCAGCACGTCCTCGGAGAACGCGGTGGCGGTGTCGCCCTCGATGGAGATGTGGTTGTCGTCGTAGAGGAAGACCAGGTTGCCGAGCCGCTGGTGCCCCGCGAGCGAGGAGGCCTCGGCGGAGACGCCCTCCTGGAGGTCGCCGTCGGAGACGATCGCCCAGACGGTGTGGTCGAAGGGCGAGGTGCCCTCGGGGGCGTCGGGGTCGAACAGGCCGCGCTCGTAGCGGGCGGCCATCGCCATGCCGACGGCGTTGGCGACGCCCTGGCCCAGCGGCCCGGTGGTGGTCTCCACGCCCGCGGTGTGGCCGTACTCCGGGTGGCCGGGCGTCCGGGAGCCGTGGGTGCGGAACGCCTTCAGGTCGTCCAGGTCCAGCTCGTACCCGGCGAGGAACAGCTGGGTGTAGAGGGTCAGCGAGGTGTGGCCGGGGGAGAGGACGAAGCGGTCGCGGCCGGTCCACTCCGGGTCCGCCGGGTCGTGCCGCATCACCTTCTGAAAGACCGTGTACGCGGCGGGGGCCAGGCTCATCGCCGTACCGGGATGCCCGTTGCCGGCCTTCTGCACGGCGTCGGCCGCCAGCAGCCGGGCCGTGTCCACGGCCCGCCGGTCGAGATCCGTCCACTCAAGGCCGT
Organism: Streptomyces sp. B93; assembly: GCF_018070565.1. Classification (GTDB taxonomy): domain Bacteria; phylum Actinomycetota; class Actinomycetes; order Streptomycetales; family Streptomycetaceae; genus Streptomyces. The sequence goes on along the minus strand of NZ_JAGPXL010000035.1, from coordinate 57,942 downwards.
CGGGTGTCTGCGCGCTCATCTGTGGCCCGTCCCCTTCAAGAGTTCATGGAAAGCTGCATCGTTCCTGGTGAGACGCGTTCGACTGTAAAAGTCTGACTTTTCAAAAGACAGGTCGGGGTGTGTCAGCCTGTGGTGAAAGTGGGACACCCTGGGCTTCGGAAAACGCATCAAGGCGGCGCGAGAAGGACATGGCGGAAAGAACCCTCGCCGAGGACGGCGGCGCGAGCGACGGCATCGACACGTTCGCCTTCCCGGTAGAGAGCAGCATCTGCGGCGTCGGCATGCAGGTCGGCCCCATGGGCGCCGGCCCCGGCTGGCACGGCGGTGCCCCCCTGGAACGCGTCCACCGCATCGACTTCCACGTCGTGATGTTCTTCACCGACGGCCCCGTACGCCACATGATCGACTTCGCCGAGTACGAGGCGACGGCGGGCGACGTGCTGTGGATTCGCCCCGGCCAGGTGCACCGCTTCACGACGACGGGCGAGTACCGCGGAACCGTCCTGGCCATGCAGCCCGGCTTCCTGCCCCGCGCCACCGTGGAGGCCACCGGCCTGTACCGCTACGATCTGCCGCCCCTGCTCCGCCCCGGACCCGCCCAGCTCGACGCCCTGCGCGCGGCCCTCGACCAGCTCCGCCACGAGTACGAGGACACCACCACCCTGCCGCTCAGCCTGCACACCTCCGTGCTGCGGCACTCCCTCAGCGCCTTCCTGCTGCGCCTCGCCTACCTCGCGGCCAGCTCCGCCGAGGGCGCCCGGCAGCGGTCCGACACCACCTTCACCCTCTTCCGGGACGCCGTGGAGAAGGGCTTCGCCACCAACCACAGCGTCAGCGCCTACGCCGAGGGCCTCGGTTACTCCCGCCGCACCCTCGTGCGCGCGGTACGCGCCGCCACCGGCGACACCCCCAAGGCCTTCATCGACAAACGGGTCGTCCTGGAGGCCAAACGCCTCCTCGCCCACACCGACCTCCCCATCGGCCGGGTCGGCGTCGCGGTCGGCTTCCCCGACGCGGCGAACTTCTCCAAGTTCTTCCACCAGCACACCGACACGACGCCGGCGGCGTTCCGGGCGGAGCTGCGCTAGCGGGAACGCCAGAGGGGCCCCACGCGCGCGTGGGGCCCCTCTTCTCCACCGCTGGAGGGAGGACTCAGCGGCCGAAGTGGAACCAGTTGACGTTGACGAAGTCCGCGGGCTGGCCGCTGGTGAAGGTCAGGTAGACGTCATGGGTGCCGGTGACCGAGCTGATGTTGGCCGGGACCGTCCGCCAGGACTGCCAGCCGCCGGTGTTGCCGACCGCGAAGCTGCCGATGGGTGCGTTGGTACGGCTGTCCAGTCGTACCTCGACCAGGCCGCTGACGCCGGACGCGGCGCCGCTGGCGACCCGGGCGACGAACTGGGTGGCCGCGGTGGAGCCGAAGTTGACGCCGCGGTAGAGCGCCCAGTCGCCGTTGGCGAGGGCGCCGAGGTTCTGGCCGCCGCCGGTGTCGGTCGTCGCCTCGGTGAAGACGCCGGACTGGCCGTCGTAGGACTCGGCCTGGATGGCGCTGTAGGCGTCGCGGTTGCCGGTCGGGGGCGGTGTGGTGCCGCCGCCGGAGGAGGACAGGACCTGGACGTAGTCGACGACCATGGAGTGGCCGGGGACGGTGGCCGCGTCCGGGCCGCCGCCGAAGGCGTCCACGAAGCCGCCGCCCATCGCCACGTTCAGGATGATGAAGTAGCCGTGGTTGGTGGCGTTGGCCCAGGTGGTGGCGTCGACCTGGTTGGCCCGTACGGTGTGGTAGTTGATGCCGTCGACGTAGAAGCGGATCTCCTCGGGGCTGGTCGAGCGGTCCCACTCCATGCCGTAGGTGTGGAAGCCCGCCTGGCAGGTGGTGCCGGGGCAGGCGCGGGAGCCGCCGATGCCGGTGGTCTCGTTGCAGGGGCCGCCCGGTGAGGTGCCGCAGTGCATCGTGGACCACACGGTGTTCAGGCCCTGGACGTTCTCCAGGATGTCCAGTTCGCCCACCGACGGCCAGTTCCAGTAGTTGCCGCGGTAGGGGGAGCCGAGCATCCAGAAGGCGGGCCAGTAGCCGCGGGCGGCGGCACCGGTGACGTTCGGCATCTGGATGCGGGACTCGACCCGCAGCTTGCCGCCCGCCGGGGGCTGGAAGTCGGTGCGGTTGGTCTCGATGCGGCCCGACGTCCAGTTGCCCGCGGCGTCCCGGCGGGGGGTGATGCGCAGGTTGCCGTTGCCGTCCAGGGCGACGTTGTTGGTGCTGGACGTCATGGTCTCGATCTCGCCGGTGCCCCAGTTGGCGGGGCCGCCCGGGTAGCCGGTGCCGGTCGAGTAGCGCCAGTTGGAGGTGTTGACGCCGGTGCCCGCGGCGCCGTTGAAGTCGTCGACGAAGACCTGTGTCCAGCCGGACGGCGGCGGGGGAGCGGCGGCCGTCGCGGACGGCACGGCGGCCGTGGCGACGAGCCCCGCCAGGCCGACGGTGCCGAGGACGGCGAGGAGCGCCCGCCGCAGGGGGCGCCGCCGTCTGTGGGATGTGCCGGAGGGTGCACTCATGGGGGGTGCCTCTCGGTACGGACCCGTGGATACCGGTACGGGTGGGGAGTGGGTGCGGGTGTGCCGCGCGGGGACGTTCTGAGAGCGCTCTCAGAACGGCGTGCGCCGCCAATGTGCTCTGTGTCACCGCGGCCGTCAAGAGGTGCAGCGAAGAAAGTCCTTGCGGAGCACGCGAGTTCAGGTCGTGAAGACGCGACGGCGCGGTCCGCCACCCGCACCGGGGCGGCGGACCGCGAGGTGACGTTCAGCTCTGGGCGGCCAGTTCCCGTTCCGCCGGGGCCTCCTCGCGCAGGCCGTAGCGGTCATGCGCCCGCCGCAGTGCCTTCGGCGCCCACCAGGCGCGGTGCCCCAGCAGCGACATCGTCGCCGGGACGAGCAGCATCCGCACGATCGTCGCGTCGATGAGGACCGCCAGCGTCAGGCCCAGGCCGATCTGGAGGATGGGCGAGAAGCCGCCCGTCATGAAGGCGCCGAACACCACCGCCAGCAGCAGCGCGGCGCAGGTGACCACCCGACCGGAGCGGCGCAGCCCGGTCACGACGGCCTCCTTGTCGTCCCCGGTCAGCTGCCGGGCCTCCCGCATCCGGGCCAGGATGAACAGCTCGTAGTCCATGGCCAGTCCGAACGCGATCGCGACGATCAGCGGCGGCGCGGTGAGGCTGAGCGCGCCCAGACCCTCGGCGCCCAGCAGCCCCGCCAGATGGCCGTCCTGGAACACCCACACCACGACGCCCAGCGCGGCACCCAGGCTCAGCAGCGTCGTCACGATGGTGCGCAGCGGGATCAGCACCGACCCGGTGAACGCGAACAGCAGGGCGAAGATCCCGGCCAGCACGGTCACCGCGGCCCAGGGCGCCCGCTCCGCCAGCATCTCGCGGAAGTCGACCAGGCGGGCCGCGGTGCCGGTGACCTCCACCGGTTCGTCCCCGCGCAACTCCCGTACCGTTTTGACCAGTTCGGTGGCCGCGGCGCCGTCGACGCTCCCCGTGGGCGGCAGCGAGATGACGGTGGTGCCGTCAGGCAGTTCGCGGGAGTGCGCGGCGGGGGAGAGGGCCAGGACGCGGTCGATGGTCGCCGGTCCGGTGTCCGCCCCGGCGACGACGGTCACCGGGTCGACGCCGGCGCCCGCCGGGAAGTGCGCCTCGACGGTGTCGTACAGCTGCCGGGCCTCGGTGTCCGTGGGCAGCTGGCGGGCGTCGCCGATGTTGATGGTCAGGGAGGCGACGGGCAGCGCCAGCACCAGCAGCGCCGGGACCACGGTGGCCAGCACGGCGACCCGGCGGCGTACCGAGAAGCGGGCCAGCCGGGCGAAGAGGCGGCCCTCCGCGCCGTCCGGACGCTCCTTCGCCGGGGCGATCCGTCCGCCGAACCGGGCCAGCAGGGCGGGCAGCAGGGTGAGCGCGGCCAGCATGTCGATGACCACCACCGCGGCCACGGCCAGGCCCATGCTCCGCAGGAACACACTGGGGAAGACCAGCAGCCCGGTGAGGCTGACCGCCACCGTCAGACCGGAGAACAGCACGGTCCGCCCGGCCGCCGCGACCGTGCGGTGCACCGCCTCCGTGACGTCCTCGGTGCGCCGCCGCTCCTCCCGGAAGCGGACCAGCATCAGCAGCGCGTAGTCGACGGCCAGACCGAGGCCCAGCATGGTGGTGACCTGGATGGCGTAGACCGAGATGTCGGTGAACTGGCTGAAGGCGAACAGGGCGAGGAAGGCGCCCGCGATGCCGCTGACCGCGACCAGCAGCGGCAGTCCGGCGGCCCGCAGCCCACCGAAGATGACCAGCAGCAGGGCCAGGACCACGGGCAGCGAGATCAGTTCGGCGTTGGCCACGTCCTGCTGGGCGCGTTCACCGAGCTGCTTGCCGAGCAACGGGCCGCCGCTGAAGTGCACTTCGGGGGCGTCGATCTCCTTGAGCCGGTCGGCCGCGGCGTCCACCGCCCGCTCCTCGGCGTCGTCGTCGAGGCCGCCCCGGAGGGTGACGGGGATCAGCAGGGCCCGCCCGTCCTCGGCGGTCAGTCCCCGGGTGGCGTACGGGTCGGGCACGGCGGCGACCCCGTCGATCGCCCGCACGTCGGCGACGGCCCGCTCGACCTCGCCGCGCAGGCCCGGGTCGGAGACCGCCTCGGCCTCGACGACACCGGTGAGGGAGCGGCCGGTCGGATCGGCCCGGTCGAGGTACTGGGCGGCCCGCTCCGACTCGGTGCCCGGTACCTCCGGCACGTTGTCGGAGAGCCGTGCGAAGACGCCCGTCCCCAGCCCGAAGCCGAGCAGCAGGAAGAGCACCCACAAGAGGATGACGGTCAGGGGGCGGCGGGTCGCCGCCCGGGCGAGGGTGGACAGCACGGGTCCCTCCCGGCAGGTCGTCGGCTGGTGTGTCGTCCCACAGACTCCTGCCGAGCGGCACCCCGCCGGATCGCCGGAGGGAGCGGTTTCCGGGCCTCCGTCGCACGGGGGAGAAGGGGTGCCGTCTCCCTCGTGCGGGGGAGCGTGCCCTAGGCCGTCCCCGGCGTCACCAGTCCCGTCTCGTAGGCGCAGATCACCGCCTGCACCCGGTCCCGCAGACCCAGCTTGCTCAGCACGTTGCTGACATGCGTCTTGACGGTGTGTTCGCTGACGAACAGCGTCGTGGCGATCTCGGCGTTGGTCAGGCCGCGGGCCAGCATCCGCAGCGTCTCCACCTCACGGGCGGTCAGGACGTCCAGGCGGGCCGGGGCGGCGTCGGCGGGCGGCGCCCCGCGGCGGCGGACGATGTCGGCGACCAGCCGCCGGGTCACCGCCGGGGCGAGGAGCGAGTCACCGGCCGCGACGACCCGCACCGCGTGCACCAGGTCGTCGCGGCGCACGTCCTTCAGCAGGAACCCGCTGGCCCCCGCGTAGAGCGCCTCGTACACGTACTCGTCGAGGTCGAACGTGGTCAGCATGACCACCTTGCACGCGGACCGCGCGCACACCCGCCGGGCCGCCTCCAGGCCGTCCATCACCGGCATCCGGATGTCGAGCAGCAGCACGTCGGGGACGTGCCGTTCGACCGCCGCGACCGCCTCCGCGCCGTCCCCCGCCTCGGCGACCACCTCGATGTCCGGCTGCGCCTCCAGGATCATGGAGAAGCCGCTGCGGACCAGTTCCTGGTCGTCGGCGACGACCACCCGGAGGGTCACCCGAGGGCCGCCTGCCGTCGCTGCACCGCCGCGGGCAGCCGGACGGCGACCCGGAAGCCGCCCTCCGGTCCGCGCCCGGCCTCGGCGCTGCCGCCGCAGGCCGCCGCCCGCTCCCGGATGCCGATCAGCCCGTGCCCGCCGACCGGCCACGACTCGTCCGCGACCGGCCCGGACCGCCCGCCGTCCGCGCCGGATGCGTCCGGCCCCCTGCCGTCATCGGTCACCGCGAGCCTCAACTCGTCCTCCGTCCAGTCGAGATCGACGATCGCGGAGGAAGCGTACGCGTGCTTGACGGTGTTGGTCAGCGCCTCCTGCGCCACCCGGTAGACGGCGACCTCGGTGTCCGGCGGCAGCGGACGCGGCTCGCCCGTGACGCGCAGGGTCACCCGCAGGCCGGTGGAGTCGCCGACCTGGCGCACCAGGCCGGGCAGCGCGGCCACCCCCGGCTGCGGCAGCCGCTCGGGGGGCCCGGCGTCCCGGTCCTCGGTGAGGACGCCGAGGATGCGGCGCAGCTGGGCCATGGCGTCCCGGCCGGTGCCCGCGATGGCGTCGAACGCCGCCTCGGCACGGGCCGGGTCGCTGTGCACCACGACGGGTCCGGCCTCGGCCTGCACCACCATCAGGCTGACCGCGTGGGCGAGGATGTCGTGCATGTCCCGGGCGATCCGGGCCCGTTCCTGCGCCCGGGCCCGTTCGGTGTCGGCGGCGCGCTCCCGCTCCAGCCTGCGCGCCCGGTCCTCCAGCGCGGCGGTGTAGGCGCGCTGCACCCGCGCGAGCACGCCGAGCGCGTACGCGGAGACCACGCTCATCAGGTGGAAGGCGTACTCGAAGGGCCGCGCGTCCCCCTTGTGCACGATGGTCAGGGTGACGCCGAGCAGCCAGCCGACCAGCATGAAGCGCCGCTGCGGGGGCGGGCAGAGCGCGGCCACGGTGTAGAGGACGACCAGACCGCCGTAGACCACGTCCGGCGCGGGCGCGTGGTACACCGCCATCGCGGGCGTCGCCACCGACACCGCGCACGCGGTGGCGAACGGCGCCCGGCGCCGCCAGACGAGCGGCAGCGCGGTCGCGGCCCCGAGCAGATGGCCCTGCCAGGTCAGCGGGGCGTCCCGGCCCCCTGGAAAGATCCACTGGAGGGAGACGGCGAACAGCACCGCGGCGGCGAGCGCGCCGTCGACGGCGTACGGGTTGGAGTCGCGCAGCCGGGCGACGGCGGGGGAGAACCAGGACCGGGCGGACATGGGCGGCTCCTCGGGGCACGGGCCGTTCCAGTATTGCCAGGGCCCTGGTCGCGGGCCTCACCGGTGCGAGGGATATTGGCAAGCGCGCGACGAGGTGATCGGGAGAGGTGGGTACGGCATGAGGCTGACCATTCTGGGCGGCGGCGGGTTCCGGGTGCCGCTGGTGTACGGGGCGCTCCTCCGGGACCGGGGGGAGGGGCGGGTGACCGACGTCGTCCTGCACGACCTGGACGCTGGACGGCTGCGCGCGGTCTCCCGGGTGCTGGCCGAGCAGGCGGCGGCCGTCGCCGACGCTCCGCGCGTGACCGTCACCACCGACCTCGACGAGGCCCTGCGCGGGGCCGACTTCGTCTTCTCCGCGATCCGCGTCGGCGGTCTCCAGGGGCGCGCCGACGACGAGCGGGTGGCGCTGGCGGAGGGCGTCCTCGGGCAGGAGACGGTCGGCGCGGGCGGCATCGCCTACGGGCTGCGGACGGTCCCGGTCGCCCTGGACATCGCGCGCCGTGTGGCGCGGCTGGCGCCCGACGCCTGGGTCATCAACTTCACCAACCCCGCCGGACTGGTCACCGAGGCGATGTCCCGGCACCTCGGCGACCGCGTCATCGGCATCTGCGACTCGCCGGTGGGCCTCGGCCGCCGTATCGCCCGGGTGCTCGGGGTCGGCGACCCCTTGTCCGCCTGGATCGACTACGTCGGCCTCAACCACCTCGGCTGGGTCCGCGCCCTGCGCGTCGGGGGCCGTGACGAGCTGCCCCGGCTGCTCGCCGACCCGGACCTGCTCGGCTCCTTCGAGGAGGGCAGGCTGTTCGGCGCGGACTGGCTGCGGTCACTGGGCGCCGTACCCAACGAGTACCTGCACTACTACTACTTCAACCGGGAGACGGTACGCGCCTACCGCGAGGCCGACCGCACCCGCGGCGCCTTCCTCCGGGACCAGCAGGCCGGTTTCTACGCGGCGGCCACCGACCCCGGGGTCTCCGCCCTGGACGCCTGGCAGCGCACCCGAGCCGAACGCGAGGCCACCTACATGTCCGAGAACCGGCGGTCGGCCGGGGCGGGCGAACGCGAGGCGGCGGACCTCTCCGGCGGCTACGAGAACGTCGCCCTCGCCCTGATGCGGGCCATCGCCCGCGACGAGCGCGCCACGCTGATCCTCAACGTCCGCAACCGCTCCACCCTCTCCGTCCTCGACCGGGACGCCGTGATCGAGGTGCCCTGCCTGGTCGACGCGGGCGGCGCGCACCCGGTGGCCGTGGACCCACTGCCGGACCACGCCACCGGGCTGGTCTGCGCGGTGAAGGCGGTCGAGCGGGAGGTGCTGTCCGCGGCCGGCTCCGGTTCCCGGGCGACGGCGGTGAAGGCGTTCGCCCTGCACCCGCTCGTCGACTCCGTGGGTGTCGCCCGCCGCCTCCTCGACGGCTACACCGCCGTCCACCCGTCTCTCGCCTACCTCAGCAAGAATTAAGGAAGCGGTAAAGCGCCTGGTGGTAAGCGGTATTTGCGGTTCCGTGACCACGCCCATTCGCCTGCCGTACACCTTCGGTTCGCCTGACGCCTCTGAGATGCCGGGTTAAGGAGAGAGAAAGGTGTCACCGTGCGAGACCCGCGTATGTCCGCCCTCGGTAAAGGCCTCAGGCGCCGCGGCAGGCTGATGGTCCAGGCCGTGAGCCCGCCGCGCCGGGTGAGCCCCGAGCGGCGCACCCTGAACGCGGTGCCCTCCCCGCGGGAGGCCGTCGACACCGACACCGCGGGCACCGTGCCGCTCGCGCCCCGGCTGGTGGAGTCCCCGGTGTTCGTGCTGTCCTCGGTGCGGTCCGGCTCGACCCTGCTGCGGGTGCTGCTCAACAGCCACAGCCGCATCCGCGCCCCGCACGAGATGCATCTGCGCACCGTGCACGTCCAGTTCTCGCGGGACTTCACCGCCGACGCGATGAAGGAGCTGCGGCTGGACCGGCAGGAGCTGGAGCACGTGCTGTGGGACCGCATCCTGGACCTGGAGCTGACCCACAGCGGCAAGGACGTGATCGTCGACAAGACCCCGGCGAACACCCTCATCTTCAAGAGGCTGAGGCGCTGCTGGCCGAACGCCCGCTACATCGTGCTGCTGCGGCACCCCGGCGCGGTGGTCTCCTCGCTCGTCAACCGCCGGGACAACCCCAACCTGGAGGCGATCCACGGGGAGGTCCTCCAGTACGCCGAGAAGCTGGAGGAGGCCCGCCAGCGACTCGAAGGCGCCCACGTCATCACCTACGAGGACCTCACCGCCGACCCGGAGCGGATCACCCGCGGCCTGTGCGCGTACCTGGGGGTCCCGTGGGAGAGCGGGATGCTCGACTACGGCAGCCATGAACACGGCAGGTTCCGCCCCAAGCTGGGCGACTGGAGCAGCACCATCAAGTCGGGCCGTATCCAGGCCGCCCGCACCGCCGACCCGGAGATCGAACTCCCGCCACGGCTCGCCGAGTTGGCCAAGGCCTGGGGATACGCCGACTGAGCTGCGGACGGCCTCCGGTTCAGCCGTCCACCCGGTTCAGCCGTCCACCGCGACGACCGGACGCCCGGGGCGGCGGCCCGGGTCACGCTCGGTGCCCGCCTCCTTCGCCCAGCGCTCCAGTACGTCCGTGAACTCGGCCGCCCGCACCGACCAGTCGAGCCCGGCGACCGCCGCCGCCCGGCCCCGCCCGGCGGTGGCGGCCCGCAGCTCCGCGTCCGCGCGCAGCCGCCTGACGGCCTCGGCCGCCGCCGCCGGATCGCCGTACGGGACGACGAGACCGCAGCGGTGCCGGGTCACCAGCGCGGACGCCAGCGGGTTCGGCGTGGTCACCACGGGAACGCCGTGCGCCATGTACTCGACGACCTTGGTGGGCTGCGAGTGCCGGTAGTTGGGCTGGTCGTGCAGCAGGGAAAGACCGGCCAGGGCACCCCACAGCCGCGCCAGGGCACGGTCGTTGGGCAGATAGCCGTGCCAGCGCAGCACCCCGTCCCGGTCGGCCTCGGTGAGCGCGCCCCGCACCTCCGGGTCGGCCGCGCCGATCACCTCGGTGCGCACCTCCGGCGCCAGCAGCCGGGCCGTCTCGATCAGGTCGAGCGCGCCGCGCGCCCGGGACAACTGGCCCACGTACACGACCCGGTCGGCGCCGGGCCGCGGCGGCTGGGCGGTCGGCACCCGCGGCAGGTTCGGCACCACCGGGTGGGGGCGCGCGAACCGCGCCCGGTAGGCGTCCTCCGCGAGCAGCAGCCGCAGGTGCCGCTCGGCCAGGCGCTCCGCCGCCCGCACCGCGACCCGCAGCGGCGGGCGCAGCGCCCCGGGCAGCCAGCGCTTCATCGTCAGCGCCGCCGCCGTGTCCTCGTGCACGTCCCACACGGCCACCGGGGCGTGGCCGTCGCGCCGCCACCGGCGCAGCGTGCCTGGCAGGGCGAGCAGCAGCTCCGGGTCGTGCAGCAGCACCACGTCCGCCTCCGGGCCCCGCTCGGCGAGCAGGGCCCGCGCCGCCCGCAGCGCCGCCCGGCGGTCCCGGCCGACGGCCCGGGGCAGGTCGACGCCCTCCACCCCGGGGCGCGGCACCACCGCACGCGCGCTGAACGGGGCGGCGTACACCACCCGGTGGCCGCGCTCGGTCAGGGCCGCGATCTGCCGGTGCAGTATCCGCGCGTCCTCGGGATGGTGGACGACGGTGACGACGAGTATCCGCATCAGAGCAGCGCCTTTCGGTTCCGTCCCCCGGGCTGGTGGTCCCTCACAGCACCTCGACACCGGGCCGGAAGATCCGCCCCCGGGTGTCGAACAGCAGCCGGGCCGCGTCGGCGAGGGCGGGCAGGTCGTAGGAGGAGTGGTCCTGGAGCAGGACCGTCAGGTCGTGGTCGCGGGCGGCGGCCAGCGCGTCGTCGACCCGGGGGACCGGCACGTCGTCGACGGACCACTCGGGGACGTACGGGTCGTGGAAGGAGACCTCGGCCTCCAGGCGCCGCAGCAGCCGTGCCACCGGCACCGCCGGGGACTCCCGCCGGTCGGCCACGTCGGGCTTGTAGGTGACGCCGAGCAGCAGCACCCGGGAGCCGTGCAGCGGCCGGTCGGCGGTGTTCAGCAGGTCCTGGGCGCGCCGTACGACGTACTCGGGCATCCGCCGGTTGATCTCCTGCGCCAGCCCGACGAACCGGAAGTCGTAGCCGAGCGAGGAACGCACCTTGTACGACAGGTAGTTGGGGTCGATGGGGATGCAGTGGCCGCCGACCCCGGCGCCCGGACGGAACGCCTGGAAGCCGAACGGCTTGCTGTCGGCGCAGCGGATCGCGTCCCACAGGTCGACGCCCAGCTCATGGCTGATGATCGCGAGTTCGTTGACCAGGGCGATGTTCACGTGCCGGTAGGTGTTCTCCAGCAGCTTGGCCATCTCGGCCTCGCGGGTGCCCTTCGCCTGGACGACGGTGTCGACGAGCTTTCCGTAGAAGGCGACCGCCCGCTCGGCGCAGGAGGGGGTGCAGCCGCCGACGACCTTGGGGGTGTCGCGCAGCCCGTGCCCGGTGTTGCCGGGGTCGATGCGCTCCGGTGAGAAGGCGAGGGCGAAGTCCTCCCCGGCCCGCAGCCCGGACTCGCGCTCCAGCAGTGGCCGTACGACCTCCTCGGTGGTGCCGGGGTAGGTGGTGGACTCCAGGACGACGAGCTGGCCCGGGCGCAGCCGGGCCGCCACCGCGCGGGCGGCGGAGGTGACCGCGCTCAGATCGGGGCCGCCGTCGCCGTCGAGCGGGGTGGGCACGCAGATCACCACGGTCTGGGCGCGGGCCAGACATCCGTCGTCGGTGTTGGCGGTGAAACCGGCGGCCAGCATCCGGCGGACGTCGTCGCCGGACACGTCGTCGACGTGGGAGCGCCCGGCGTTCAGGCCCGCGACGACATGGGGGTCCCGGTCGAGGCCCACCACGCGCAGGCCGACCGTCGTGGCCTCCCGGGCCAGTGGCAGCCCGACGTAGCCGAGCCCGATCACGGCGAGGTCCACGGAGCCGGTCCGCGTCGTCGTGTTGTCCCCGAGCGGTTCTGACTGGTCGGCGTGCATGGTCTGCTCCCGTCACCGGATGAGGTTGCGCGGTCCCTCACAGACAGCCGAGGGCGCGGTACGCCTCCCGGGTCGTCGAGGCGACCCGGGCCCAGGTGCGGTCGCGCGCCACGATCTCGCGGGCGACTTCACCCCATTCGTACCGCTTTCGACTGTAAAGAAGACTTTCCAGCTCATCCGCCCAAGTCTGAGGAGAGGAGGGGGGAATGAGCAGGCCGGTCTCTCCCGGCTTGACGAGTTCCGCCAGTGCCGGAAGATCGCTGGCGGCGACCGGAAGCCCGCTCGCCATCGCCTCCACCGGCTTCAGCGGCGTCACCAGACGGCACACCCGCGCATCGGTCCGCGGCACCGCGAACACGTCCAACACCGCGTGGAATTCGCGCACTTGTGCGTACGGCACCCGCCCGGTGAACACCGCCGCCCCGTCCCCGAGACCCAGCCGCCCGGCCAGCTCACCGAGCGCCGCCCGCTCCGGGCCGTCCCCCACGATCAGCAGCCGCACCGGCACCCCGCGGCGCCTCAGCTCGGCACCCGCATGGAGCAATGTGCCGATTCCCTCGTGTGGAGTAAGGCTGCTCACCGTGCCGACCACGAAGTCGTCCGGCGCGATGCCGAGCCGGGCCCGCACCGGCGCCCCGTCCGGCAGGGGCGCCAGGAACTCCTCGTCCACCGCGTTCGGCACGATCAGCACCCGCTCCGCGGGCACCCCGCGCGCCACGATCTCCGCCTTCATCGCCGCGCCCAGCGTCAGCACCAGGTCCGCCTCGCGCATGCAGCGCGTCTCCAGCTCGCGCCGGGCCAGGTACGTCGGATCGGCGCCGCCGCGCCCCGGCGCCTGGGTCAGCCAGGTGTCCTCCAGGAAGCCCCGCACCTCGTAGACGACCGGCAGCCCGTAGGCGGCGCGCAGGGCCAGCGCGACCCGCCCGTTGCCGTGGTCGGTCGCCGGGTGCAGCACGGCGGGCCGCAGCCGCTCCACCAGCCGCCCGGCCAGTTCCGCGTTCCGCGCCAGCACCGCCGCCTGCCCGTACGGCAGCCAGCGGGGCAGCAGCCGGTGCTGCGGCACCCCGCCGACCGTGTGCAGCGGACGCCCGTCCGGCACGCCCTGCGTCACCGGGAACCCGATCCGCGTCACCACGTGCGGATCGAGCCCGGCGGCCCGCTGCGCCTCGGCGATCTTCTGGGTGCGCACGGTGTACCCGGCGTGCTTGAACGGCAGCCCGTTGGTCACCAGGTGCAGCACGCGCCCCGGCACCGGACGCACCCGTCGGGCGGCCAGTACGGGCATCCGTCCCCCGGACGGAGCAGCGGCGGGCCCCGCCGCCCGGGCCCGCCCCGCGAGCCGCCGTTCCACCGCCCCCACCCTGCGCCGCACGGGCGGCGGCAGCAGCCGCACCCCCAGCAACGCCGCCCGGAAGGGGTCCTGGCGCAGCTCGCCCCACGCCACGGATGCGGCCAGACTGAACACACGAGTGATATGGCGCGACATGGCGTCACATTAGGCGGACAGAGCGGAGAAAGTACGACATGAACGGCCGCGTACGCCCCATGCTGCACGTAGTCGGCACCCGACCGAACTTCGTCAAGGCCGCCCCGGTCGTCGCCGCGCTGCGCTCGGCGGGCTGCGAGCAGGTCCTGGTCCACACCGGCCAGCACTACGACGAACGGATGTCGGACGTCTTCTTCCGGCAACTGGGGCTGCCCCGGCCCGACACCGACCTCGGCGTCGGCTCCGGCAGCCACGCCCGGCAGACGGCCGACCTGCTCACCGCCCTGGAGGGCGAACTGACCGCGCGCGACCCCGCCCTCGTCGTCGTGTACGGCGACGTCAACTCCACGCTGGCCGCCGCCCTCGCCGCCGCCAAGCTGGGGATGCCCGTCGCCCATGTCGAGGCGGGCCTGCGGAGCTTCGACATGACGATGCCCGAGGAGGTCAACCGGCGCCTGGTCGACCAGCTCGCCGAGCTGCTCTTCGCCACCAGCCCCGAGGCCGTCGGCCACCTCGCCCGCGAGGGCGTCGACCCCGGCCGCGTCCACCTCGTCGGCAACCCCATGATCGACACCCTGCTCACCCACCTGGACCACTTCGACCCCGAGGCCGCCCGCGCCGCGCACGGACTGCCCGCGCGCTACGGCGTGGTCACCCTGCACCGCCCCGCCAACGTCGACGACCCCGAGGCCGCCCGCGCCGCCGCCCACGCCCTCGTCGAGGCGGCCCGCCTCCTCGACCTCGCCGTGCCCCTGCATCCGCGCGGCCGGGCCGCCCTCGGCTCGGCGGGCCTCGACCACGCGCCCGGTGTCCATGTCCTGGACCCGCTCGGGTACGTCGAGTTCATGAGCCTGGTGCGCGGCGCCGCCGCCGTCATCACGGACTCCGGAGGCGTCCAGGAGGAGACCACCGTGCTCGGGGTGCCCTGTCTGACGCTGCGCACCAGCACCGAGCGCCCGGTCACCGTCACCCACGGCACCAACCGGCTCATCGGGCCCGACGAACTCGTCCCCACCCTGCGCAAGCTGCTGGACGGCGACTTCACCGCGCCGGACGAGGGACCGCCGCTGTGGGACGGGCGGGCCGGCGCCCGGATCGCCGCCGAGATCGTCCGGCGACTGGAGCACGATGCCTGAGAACACGATGGGCGAGAGGAACTGGGCTGGGGTGGTTGGCTCCTCGGGGACCTTCGGGGCCGGGGCCGCCGTGTCCGGGATGGCCGGGTCTGGGGGTGCCGGGTCGGGAGCCTCCGGGTCCAGGGCGGCGGGTTCGGGGACCTCCGGGTCTGGGGGCGCCGGGTCGGGGGCCGCCGTGTCCGGGATGGCCGGGTCTGGGGGCGCCGGGTCGGGGGCCGCCGTGTCTGGGACGGCCGGGTCTGGGGGCGCCGGGTCGGGGGCCGCCGTGTCTGGGATGGCCGGGTCTGGGGGCGCCGGGTCGGGGGCCGCCGGGTCGGGGACGGCCGGGTCCGGGGCCGCCGGGTCGGGAGCCTCCGGGTCCAGGGCGGCGGGTTCGGGGACCTCCGGGTCTGGGACCGCCATGGCCGGGACGGGGCCGTCCGAGGCCACCCTCGGCTACTGGGACACCCGTCACCGCGACCACGACGACCTCGCGTCCGGCGGCCACATCGGCCTCGACCGGGCGGGCAACGAAATCTTCTACGCCCTCCGCCTCGGCGCGCTGCTCCCGCTGATCGGCGACCTCGCCGACGAGTCCGCCCCGCTGTTCGTGCTCGACGCGGGCTGCGGCAAGGGACACTTCGCCCGCGCCCTGGCCCGCTGCGGCCACCGCGTCGACGCCTTCGACGCCAGCGAGGAGGCCCTCGCCCACGCCCGCGCCCAGGGCGGCGGCCCCCGCTACGGCACCGCCGCCCTGGACGAGTGGCGCAGCCCCTGGCCGTACGACGTCGTCCTCTGCGTCGACGTCCTCTTCCACGTCCTCGACGACGAGGAGTGGCAGGCCGGACTGCGCAACCTCGCCTCCCTGACACGGCTCACCGGACGGCTGATCCTCACCGACGAGGACACCACCGCCCGGCGCCCGCGCGGCGACTACATCGTGCACCGCCCCACCAGCGACTACCGCGCCCTGCTCGAACCCCTCGGCCTGCGGCACACCGGGTTCACCCCCTACGGCTTCCGCGAGAACGAGGTCGGCTTCCACGTCTTCACGAGGATCCGCTGATGCGCCTGACCGATCTGCTACGACCCCACCTCGACGGCGTCACCACCGTCGTCGACGCCACCACGGGCGGGCTCGACCTGGAGCCCTATCTGCACCTCCCCGACGGCGTCCTGCTCACCCGCGGCGACCAGGACGTCGGCGAAAGCGAACTGGTGCTGATGTCGTACGGCCCCCGCGCCGCGCTGCACGGCACCGAGGCCGACTGCCTCGCCGTCCTCGGCCGGATGCGCCCCGGCGGCCGAGGCCTGCTCCTCTTCGGCCACCACGGGCCCGAACTGCCCTACCACCGGCTGCTCGACGCCCTCGTCGCCCACCACTGCCAGGTGCTGCGCGCCGCCCCGCTCGACTACGTTCACCTGCACGCGGGCGCGGTCTTCGTCCGCACCGACGAACTCCTGCCGCCGCACGACTTCTCCGGCCGCCCCGTCCCCGCCGAGGGCTTCGCCACAGCGCTGCGGATCGCCGACGAGTACGTCCTCGCCGACCTGGTCTCCCGCTCCCTGCGGGCCCGCCTGCTGGACTTGGAACGCGACGCCGAGGACACCGAACGGGCGCGGGGACCCGCCCAGGCCGACGGCCTCCCCGAACGGCTCGCCGCCACCGTACGGGAGAAGGACCAGCTGGCGGCGGCCCTGCACGGCGCCCGCGAGCGGGTCGCCCTCCTGGAGGCCCGCGTCGCCATGCTGGAGGGGTCCACCTCGCTGCGCGTGGGACGGGCCCTGGTCTCCGCGGCCCGCTCACCCGGCAGCCAGGCCGCACGGCTGCCCCGCGAGCTGTACGGGCTGTGGCGGGCACGGACCGGGACCGAGGCCCCCGGCGTACGGCAGCTGTACGGGCGGTGGCGGCGCGCCCGGACCGGGCCCACACCGGGCGAGACCCGACGGCCGGCGTCCGCGACGCCGCGCACCGCGCCGGAGACGGCCGGGGTGGCGGACGCGCGACCGCACTTCGCCCACCGCGCCTTCCGCTCCGCGCCCCGCGACCGCATGGTCCTCGTCGGTGTCCTCACCGACACCACCGCCGCCGACCTCGCGGCGGACGCCGTGGTCAACCGGGCCCTCCCGCACGACGGGCGACCGCTCGTCCAGCGCACCGACCCGGACGCCCTCGTCGTCCAGCTCAGCGCCTGCACCGGCCACGGCCCCTGGGCGCTCACCGGCACCGGACTCGCCCCCGACCTCGACCGACGGCTCGCCGGACTCCTCACCGAGACCCGGGCCGCGGGCCGCTCCTGCGTGCTGTGGCGGGACGGCCCCGCCTCGGCGGCGCCCGGACTCACCCGGTTCGCCTGGGACGCCGTCCTCGACGCCGACGCCGGGGTCCGGCTGGCGGACCTCGACCCGGCGACGGACGGCCGCCGCCGGCTGCGCGAGGCGTTCCGGGCGGACAGCACCCGGGTACGGCTGTCCCAGCTGGCCCGCCGGACCGGCGCCCCCGACCCGCTCGACGAACGCCGCGTCAGTGTGCTGGCCGCCCCCCGGGACCCGGCCGACCGCGCCCGCCTCGCCGACCAGGTGCTCAGCCAGCGGCACCGCCCCGCCGAGGTCGTCGTGCCCGACCCCACCGGCCTCGACGAACTCACCGCCGCCGGTGTCGAGGTACGCACCGGTGAACCCCTCGCCCCCTGGGTGGCCGACTGGACCGACCTCACCGAGGACCGCCCGGACACCCTCCTCCTCGACCTGATGTGCGCCCAGGAGTACTCCGGCGCCGACGCGGTGGGCAGCACACCCGCCGCCGACGACTACACCTTCGTCCCCGAACTCACCCCCCTCCTGGTGCGCCGGTCGCTGCTGACGTCCGGCACGCCGCCCGAGAGCTGGGCAGGGCAGGGACACCGACTGTTCGCCTGGTGCGGGAAGGAGCCGACATGAGCCGCACAGTGAACGCCCTCGTCTACGGCGACGTCGACCTCAACCTCATCGACGGCTCCGCCGTCTGGGCGCAGTCGACGGTGCAGGCACTGTCCCGGGCGGGCTGCCGCACCCGCCTCGTCCTCAAGGCGCCCGTGCACACCGGGCGCCTGGTCGACCCGCTCACCGGGCTCCCCCGAGTCAGCGTGGTCCGCCCCCACGAGGAACGGCTGCTGCCCGGCCTCGCCGACCGTCCGCTGTCGCCGGTGCAGGCCTCCCAGGTGCTCGCCGGACTCGACGAGGACGACCCCTGCGACCTGCTCGTCCTGCGCGGACGGCGCCTGGTCGCCCGGGTCGTCGCCGACGGCTGCTTCGACGGGCGGATCTGGGCCTACCTCACCGACATCCCGCAGTCCGCCGCCGAGATGACCGAGGAGGCCCGCGCCGAACTCGGCCGGATCGCCGAGGCCGGCGCGCGGCTGCTGTGCCAGACCGAGGAACTGCGCTGCCTGCTGGAGACCTGGGTGCCGGAGGCGGTCGGCAAGTGCCTGCTCAGCCCGCCGTCCGTGCCCGAACCGGACTTCGACGTCCCCGAGCACGAACGCCCGCACGACCCGTTCCGGCTCGTCTACACCGGCAAGTTCGCGCCCCTGTGGAACACCCTGCCCATGACCCGGCTGCCCGCGCTGCTCGCCGAGGACGGCATCCGGGCCGAACTGCACACCGTCGGCGACAAGATCCACGACGACCCGGCGCACCCCGGCTTCCAGACCGCCATGGCCCGTGCCCTGGCCGCCACCCCGGGCGTCGAACACCACGGCGGGCAGCCCCGCGAGGAGGCCATGCGCCTCGCCGCCGACTGCGACCTCGGCCTCGGCTGGCGCGGGCCCGCGCTCGACGCCAGCCTCGAACTCTCCACCAAGGTCCTGGAGTTCGGCGCCCTCGGACTCCCCGTCGTCCTCAACCGCACCCCCGCCCACGAGGCGCTCCTCGGCGACGACTACCCCCTCTACGTGCCCGGCCGCGCCGCACTCGAGGACGCGGCGGCGGCCGTCGCCCGGGCGGTGCGGGAACCCGAGGCGCGCCGCCTGGCCGCCGAACGCTGCCGGTCCGCCGCCGCGCGCCACACCCTCCGCGTGGCGGCCGACCGCTGGCGCGGCCACCTCGGCGCCGCGTTCCCCGCCGCACCGGCCGCCGTGATCGCCCGGCCCCGGCCGCTGCGGGTCGGGGTCGCGGGCCACGACCTGAAGTTCCTCACCCGGCTCCTGGACCACTTCCGCGCGCTGCCCGGACTCGACGTACGCGTCGACGCGTGGGAGGCGCTGGCCCGCCACGAACCGGCGGCCAGCCGGGAACTCGCCGACTGGGCGGACGTCGTGGTCGTCGAGTGGTGCGGCCCCGCCGCCGTCTGGTACAGCCGCCACAAACGGCCCGACAGCCGCCTGGTCATCCGACTGCACCGCTTCGAACTGGACGCCGACTGGCCCCGCCAGGTCGCCATCGACGCCGTCGACCAGGTCATCTGCGTCAGCACGTACTACGCCCGCCGCACCCTGGAACACACCGGCTGGCCCGAGTCCAAGGTCACCGTCATCCCCAACTGGGTCGACACCGACCAGCTCGACCGCCCCAAGGCACCCGGCGCCCGCTTCCGACTCGGCATGATCGGCATCGCCCCCAGCCGCAAACGCCTCGACCTCGGCCTCGACGTCCTGGAGACGCTCCGGGCCGAGGACCGCCGCTGGCAGCTCTCGGTCAAGTCCAAGCCGCCGTGGGAGTACTGGTGGATCTGGAACAAGCCCGAGGAACGCGCCCACTACGACGCCGTACTACGCCGCATCCAGACCTCACCGCTCCTGGAGGGCGCGGTGGTCTTCGACGACTACGGAAGCGACGTCGCCTCCTGGCTGCGCCGCATCGGCCACGTCCTCTCCACGAGCGACGACGAGAGCTTCCACCTGGCCCCCGCCGAGGGCATGGCCTCCGCCGCCGTCCCCGCCCTCCTGCCCTGGCCAGGCGCCGACGAGATCTACGACACCCGCTGGATCCACCCCGACCCGACCGCGATGGCGGCGTCCATCGCGACCCTGGACCGTACGACCTGGCAGTCCACGGGCGAGACGGCCCGCACCCAGGCCCGAGCCCGCTTCTCCCTGAACGGAGTGGCAAGGGCCTGGACGGACCTCCTGGTGACGTAGCCGCACAACCGCCGAGCCGCCGTGGCTGTCCCGCGCGGCTGCGGCAGCCGGGCCGCAGCCGCCGCGGCCGCGCCCACCCGTGCCGCCCCGCTACAACGGCAGCGCCTGCGCACCCACCTCCACGGACCCCACCGTCGGAACGGAGGCCGCCCGCACGGGCACCTCCTCCGCCCGCTGCTGCGGCAGCGACACCCCCCGAACCGGCCGCGGCCCCGCCACCACCGCGTAGTCCTGCCCCAGGAACGGCGGCACGATCTCCCCCGGATCCTCGCCGAGCGCCAACTGCACAGCAGCCCAGGGCGCGTTCACCCCGCACAGCGCCAGCTGGTGCAGCCCGCCCGCGGGCCGCGTGTTCACATCCATCAGCACCGGACGACCCCCGAACATCCGGAACTGGATGTTGGACAGGTGATGCAGCCCGAACCCCTCCGCGATCCGCCGCGCGGGCTCCAGCCACTGCTCGCTGAGCGTGAACCCACGCCGCCGCCCGTTCTTGGTGCGCCCCACCGCCAGCCGCACCCGGTTGTCCCGGCCGGTCAGACAGTCCACGGACACCTCGGGCTGCTCAAGACGCGGCATCACCAGCCAGTCCACCGCCTCCTCCGCCTCCCGCAGCGCCTGCACGACCAGGTCGAGCGGCACATAGGGACTGGGGAAGCCGTTGAGGTGCGTGAGTGAGAAGGGGGCGCGCGTGATGACGCGGAAGCCCACTCCGCCCGCCCCGGACGCCGGCTTGAAGCACGCCTTGTGCCCGCCGCCCTCCAGCTCCTCCACCGCGGCGACGAGTTCGTCCACGCCCCGCACCCGCCACCACGGCGGCACCGGCGCGCCGATCGCCTGGACCGCCTCGTAGGCGATGACCTTGTCCTGGAAGACGGCCACCGCCTCCGGCGGCGGCGCCAGCAGCGCCGTACCGACCGCCTCGAACTCGGCGCGGTGTGCCACCACGGCGGCCTGGTGCAGCCGCGGCACGAAGACATCGATGCCGCGCCGCGCGCACTGGTCGAGCGCGTACTCGACGTACGCCGCGGGGGACAGGCCCTCCGGCTCCAGCTCGGCGGTGTCCGCGGCGGCCAGCACGGGCGAGTCGGGATCGCCGTGCGTCGCATGGATCTCCACCGCCCGGTCGCTGGGATTTCGGCGCAGCTGATCCATGAAGAACACGTTCTCCGCGTACGTGCGGTTGAGCCAGACGCGTACGCGAGAGACCATGCAGGCCGCCTTTCACGGTTCGCGGGCAGGGCGGAGCGGGCCGTGCCCGGCCAGGATAGTGGGAGGGACACCAAGCCGCCCTCGATGAAGGGAAGTTCGGGACGTCGGTGTTGGGGCGATCATACGGCTTCGCGCCGCCCCCGCGTGCAACGCGCGTGTTACGGATTGCCGCGGGGGACGGCCCGGCGCCGACGGCAGGCGCTCTTGCCGGGCGTCGCGCGCGTGTGTTGTCGTAGTCGGGTCCGCGCGATCACGAGGGGGCGACAGGTGACGTCGACGGCCGGTGGTGCCGGGCAGCTGCTGGCCATCAGCGATCTGCACATCGGCTACCCGGAGAACCGCGCGCTGGTGGAGGGGATGCGCCCCGAGTCGGACGACGACTGGCTGCTCGTCGCCGGGGACGTCGCGGAGACCGTGTCCGACGTGCGCTGGGCGCTGGGGACCCTCGCGGGCCGCTTCCGCAAGGTGGTCTGGGCCCCCGGCAACCACGAACTGTGGACCCACCCCAAAGACCCCGTCACCCTGCGCGGCACCGCACGCTACGAGCACCTCGTGGACGTCTGCCGCGAGCTGGGCGTGGTCACGCCCGAGGACCCCTACCCGCTGTGGGAGGGCCCCGACGGCCCGGTGGCCGTGGCACCGCTCTTCCTGCTGTACGACTACTCCTTCCTGCCGTCCGGCTGCGCCACCAAGGAGGAGGGGCTGGCGTACGCGCACTCGACGGGGATCGTGTGCAACGACGAGTACCTGCTGCACCCCGACCCCTATCCGACCCGTGAGGCGTGGTGCCGGGCCCGGGTCGCCCTGACCGGACGACGGCTCGCCGCGCTCCCGGAGGACCTGCCCACGGTTCTGGTCAACCACTATCCCCTGGACCGGCACCCGACCGACGTGCTGTGGCACCCGGAGTTCGCGATGTGGTGCGGCACCCGGCTGACCGCCGACTGGCACCGGCGCTTCCGGGTGCGGACCATGGTCTACGGCCATCTGCACATCCCGCGGACCACCCACCACGAGGGCGTCCGCTTCGAGGAGGTCTCGGTCGGCTATCCCCGGGAGTGGCGCGGGCGCCCGCAGCCGCCGGGGCGGTTGCGCCGCATCCTGCCGAGGGAGGTCGCGGCCCGGTGATCGAGGACCTGCTGCCCGGCCCGGTCGTCGCCGTCGAGGCGTTCGGCGGCGACGGCACCGAACCGGCGACGCTGTACCCGGAGGAGGCGGCGCTGGTGGCGCGGGCGGTGCCCAAGCGGCGCCGCGAGTTCGCCCTCGTACGCGGCTGCGCGCGCCGCGCCATGGAGAAGCTCGGCGTGCCCCCGCACCCGGTGCTGCCCGGCGAGCGGGGCGCCCCGCGCTGGCCGGCCGGGCTGGTCGGCAGCATGACCCACTGCGACGGCTACGGCGCCGCCGCCCTGGTCCGCGCCACTGACCTGGCCTCCGTCGGCATCGACGCCGAACCCCATGGCCCGCTGCCCGACGGGGTGCTGGACGCGGTCGCCCTGCCCGCGGAGCGGGAGCGGCTGCGCGCGCTGTCGCGGTCCCACCCGGCGGTCCACTGGGACCGGCTGCTGTTCAGCGCCAAGGAGTCGGTGTACAAGGCGTGGTTCCCGCTGACCGGCCAGTGGCTGGACTTCACCGAGGCCGACATCGACCTCCGTGCCGCCCCCGGTGAGCGGCTGTCGGGGACCCTGCGCGCCGAACTCCTCGTCCCCGGCCCGGTGGTGACCGGGCGTCGCCGTACCCACTTCGACGGGCGCTGGACGATCCGGCAGGGACTCGCGGCCACGGCGGTCACCGTCCCCCACGACTGACCGCCACGGACCGGCCGGCCGTCAGGGCTGCCCCGGGCACCAACTGCTCAGCAGGCGGAAGAACTCCTCCTCGTTGCCCGTGAGGCCCGCGGCCTCGAGTGCCTGTTCGGCCTCGGCGAGAGCCGACGGGGGGACGACCACGGGGCGGCCCGCGTCCGGTGGGCCGGAGGCGGTGTCGAAGGCGGCTCTCACGGTGTGCAGCAGCCGTAGGTAGGCCTGGACGGCGGTGCGCTCACGGTCGGTCAGTACGGCGGTCGGCATCGGTCGGCTCTCCCCGCGTCGGCGTCGTCGGTCACGCCCCGCACGAGGGCGGGACGACTCCAGCTTGCCGTCCACCACTGACAATCCGGTCTCGATCACTCCCGGTTCGCCCGCTTAGCGGATCAGGGACGTACTGCCAGCGGATCAGGGACGGATCAGGGACGCCCTACCCTTGCGGGCCCAGATAGCCCAGCGAGGTCTCGATGCGCCCGGCCAGCCGGTCGCGCTGCACCGGACCGCGCGCCGCCGAACGCGCGAGCCAGCTACGGCACTTGCTGGCCAGCAGCAGGCCGAAGCTCTCGGCCTCCCGCTCGTCGGCGAGGTCGAAGCGGGTGCGGGCGGCCACCTTCAGCACGGTGGCCCGGAGGTCGGCGTCGTCGTGGAGCAGCCGGGCCGCGACGGCGGCGCCCTCGACGTGGTGGCCACAGTGCCCGGCCTTCATGTGCCACAGCTCGTGGCCGAGGATGACCAGCTGGTGGTCGGGCGCGGTGCGCTCCTCGACGACGACGAGGTCCTGTTCGGCCATGTCGAGCCAGAGCCCGCTGGCGGTGCCGGGCGGGAAGGCCGCCGTACGGAAGAGGACGGGGCGCCCGCGGCGTCTGCTCATGGCGTCGCAGAGCGCGGCATGGAGATCGGCGGGCCGGGCGGGCGCGGGCAGCGCCAGCTCGGCGACGAGTTCGCCGCACAGACGGCGCATTTCCTTACCGATGCCCACAGGTTCTCCCCCGGATCACGACTCGGGCCGCTGGACGCTCTCCAGGAGCATGTCCAGCCATTCCGCGACCTTGTCACGGTGCTGGTCGGTGGGCAGCTGCGCGGCGCGCCAGGCGATCCCGCGCACGCCGTGGTCCTGGAGGAGTCGCTCCAGCGGGTCGTCGGCGGCAGCGGCGGCCTGGCGTTCACGGTCGGCGAGCTTCTGGAGCAGCTCCTGCTCGGTGCGCTGCAACGCGCCCGCCAGCGCCTCGGGGTCCTCGGCGGTGAGGAAACCGGCGTGCACCCGGAAGAAGCGCTGGATGGCGTCGCAGTGCTCCATGGTGGGCCGCCGGTCGCCGTTGATCAGCGCGCCCGCCTGCTGCCGGGACATGCCCGCGCCGTCGGCGATCTCCTGCTGGGTGTACTTGCGGCCGTTGGGCTTGAGCCGGGTGCGGCGCAGCAGGTCCAGGCGTTGCAGGAAGCGGGCCTGCACATCGGGCTCGCCCGCCGGGTGGCCGCTGAGCAGCTTGCCGATCACGGGCTCCGGGACACCGCAGGCCACGGAGAGCCGGGCGATGTCGAAGACCTCCGCGTGCGGTACGCCGAGCCG
Source organism: Streptomyces sp. B93 (assembly GCF_018070565.1). Taxonomy (GTDB): domain Bacteria; phylum Actinomycetota; class Actinomycetes; order Streptomycetales; family Streptomycetaceae; genus Streptomyces. The sequence continues at coordinate 33,636 of NZ_JAGPXL010000035.1, read as the reverse complement.
GTCGGCGAGCGCGGTGACACGGGAGGCGACGGCCGGCAGCGCGGCGGTCACCGTGGCGCCCGTTACCTCGTAGCCATCCGTCACCGACAGGTCTCCTACGTCTCTCACAGGCTTCTCGCAGATGGTTGCCGTGAACTTCCCGGAGAGTAGCCCGTGCCTCGAACTCACATCCAGGTCTCGCCACAACTGTGGCCAATTTCAGCCGTCAACCGGCATGAAATGCCACGATAGTTGACACGGCTTGCTCCGGGGCACCAGGATCAAGGCGCCGCGTGAAGGGCCACAGAGGCATAAGGGGTGACCTCCCGATGGCATATCAGGCAGGTGGGCAGCGGTCCGAACCGCGGCCCGACCCCGAGAATCCGGTGGCCCAGGCCTATCTGCGGGACTACGCGACCTTCGTGGAGGCCGTTGGTTTCCCTTCGTTCGTCGTCGACCGCCGCTGGGACGTGGCCCTCTCCAACAGCGCGTTCCGGTCACTCTTCGGTGGTGTGGGACCGCATCCGACGGCCATGCCGGGCGACAACTTCCTCCGTTTCGTCCTGTTCCACCCGGACGCGGGCGAGGTCCTCGGCGAGCACGAGGCGCGCTGGTGCCTGCCCATGCTGGCGCACTTCGCCGCCACCGTGGAGCGTCACGGCCATGACGCCCAACTCCAGGCGATCCGCCGGGACATCGCCCAGGACCCGATCATGGAGGCCGCCTACCGTCAGGGCCTGCCGCACTGGATCCGCGCGGTCGGCGCGGCGGCGGCCGAGCACGACGGCGCGGTCCGCCCGCTGCTGCACCCCGACCCGCGGTGGGGCGCCACCGACTGCCGGATCGTCTGCGAAACCCCCAGAGCCCTGGAGGACATGGGCTACATGCGGCTGACGATGGTGCTGCGCGAACCGCGCCGCCCCTCGTCCGCGCCGCACCGACGGGCCCGCGCCCGGCGCGCGGTGAGCCACCTGAGCGTGGTGCCCGTCCCCGAGGCCTGACCGGGCACCGTCGGCGTTCAGGTCGCCGACGGCGCCTCGGTCGGGCCGGGGGGCTCCCCCGGCGTCCCGCGCTTGGCCGCCTGGATCTGCTCGTACACCTGGGTGCGCAGCTCGGCGAAGCGCGGCGCCACCCGGGTGTGCAACTGGTCCCGCTCGAGAGGCAGATCGACCTTCAGCTGCTCCCGCACGACGGTCGGGGAGGCGGACAGCACGATCACCCGCTCGCCCAGGTACACGGCCTCGTCGATGTCATGGGTGACGAACAGGATCGTCATGCCGCGCTCCCGCCACAGTCCCCGTACCAGGTCCTCCAGTTCGGCCCGGGTCTGCGCGTCGACCGCGGCGAACGGCTCGTCCATCAGCAGCACGTCGGGTTCGTAGGCCAGCGCCCGGGCGATGGCGACCCGCTGCTGCATACCGCCGGAGAGCTGCCAGGGATAGGCCCCGGCGGCCTCCGCCAGCCCCACGGACTCCAGCGCGTCGCCGACCAGTTCCCGGCGCCGTGCCCTGCTCAGCCTCTTCTGCTTGAGCGGCAGTTCGACGTTCTCGCCGACCCGCATCCAGGGGAAGAGGCTGCGCCCGTACTCCTGGAACACGATCGCCATCCCGGGCGGTGGCCCCGCGACCGTCCGGCCCGCGAGCAGCACCTCCCCGCCGGTCGGGTCCAGCAGCCCGCCGACGCACTTCAGCAGGGTCGTCTTGCCGCAGCCCGACGGGCCGACCAGGCAGGCCAGTTCCCCCGCCGCCACGGTGAAGGTGAGGTCGCGCACCGCCTCCACGCGGCGCCCCGACCCCTCGTACACCTTGCGCAGGCCGCGTACGTCGAGCATGGACCGTCCCTTCCGGAGGTTCACGGGGTTCCCGGTGTTCAAGGCGACCGCCTGGCCGAGGCCCGCAGCCCGTGGTACCAGGCCAGCGCCCGCCGCTCGACCAGCCGGAAGACGACGGACAGCACGAAGCCGAGCAGGCCGAGCAGCAGGATGCCGGTCCACATGTCGGCGATGGCGAAACCGCGCTGGAACTGGACGATGGCGAAGCCGAGGCCGTTGCTCGCGGCGAACATCTCGCTGATGACCATCAGGATGATGCCGATGGACAGCGCCTGCCGCAGCCCCGCGAAGATCTGCGGGCTCGCCGAGCGCAGCACCACGTGCCGCAGCCGGGCTGTGCCGCCGACGCCGTAGCAGCGGGCCGTCTCCGTGAGGACGGGGTCCACCGCCCGTACCCCCTCGACGGTGTTGAGGAGCACCGGCCACACGCACCCGGCGGCGATCACGGTCACCTTCATGGTGTTGCCGATACCCGCGAAGAGCATGATGACCGGCACCAGTACCGGCGGCGGCACCGCCCGCAGGAACTCCAGCACCGGCTCGCACACCGCCCGCACCCGCCGGCCGGAGCCGATGACCGTGCCGAGCGCCACCCCCGCCACCGCGGCGAGCGCGTAGCCGCCCGCCAGCCGCAGCACGCTGGGCAGCACGTCACCGCGCAGCCGCTCGGCGGTCCACACCTCGGGGAAGGCGCGCAGGATGGTCTCCAGCGGCGGCCAGTACGTCTGCGTACTGCCCGCCGACGCGGCCCACCAGACGGCGACCAGCGCCACCGGCAGGCCCGCCGCCAGCGCGACCCGCAGCAGGAGCCGGCTCACACCGCCACCTCCCCGCGCACCGACTGGTGCCAGGCCAGCGCCCGCCGCTCCACCGTCCGCGCGCCCACGTTGATCAGCAGCCCCAGCACTCCGGTGACCACGATGAGGGCGTACATGTCGGGCACCGCCTGCGAGGTCTGCGCGACCGCGATCCGGGCGCCAAGACCCGGCGCGCCGATGACGAGTTCGGCGGTCACGGCCAGGATCAGCGCGACGGCCGCGGCCAGCCGCACCCCGGTCATGACGTACGGCAGCGCGGTCGGCCACAGCACGTGCCGCACGCGCGCCCAGGTGCCGAGGCCGTAGGACCGCGCCGTCTCCTCGGCGACCGGGTCGACGTCCTGGACGCCGTACACGGTCTGGATCAGCACCTGCCAGAAGGCGGCGTACACCACCAGCAGGAGCACGGAGCGCAGTTCGGTGCCGAAGAGCAGCACGGCGAGGGGGATCAGGGCGACGGACGGGATGGGGCGCAGGAACTCGATGGTGGAGGCGGTGGCCTCGCGCAGGTACGGCACCACCGAGATGGCGACCCCGGCGACGACGCCCGCGCCGACCGCGAGGGCGAGGCCCAGCGCCCAGCCGGTGAGGGTGTCGCCGAGCGCCGCCCAGAAGGCGCGGTCGGTCAGTTCCCGGCCGAGCGCGCCCGCGATCCGGCTGGTCGGCGGGAAGAACTCCGCCTTGACCAGGCCGAGCCGCGGCACCGCCTCGCCCAGCGCGAGGAAGCCCGCGAGCCCGGCCGCGCCGAGCGCCGCGTTCGTGCCCCTCACGGCAGCAGCGCGTCCAGGTCGGGTGCGGCCTTGAACAGACCGTCCGCCGAGCCGAGCCGGGCGAGTTCCTCGATGGAGGCCCGGTTCGGTTCGGCGGGCCACTTCGGCAGGGTCACCTCGGCCAGCACCTCGGCGGGGATCTTGGTGTACGAGGTGACGGCCTCGCGGGCCTCCTCCGGGTGGGCGTCGGCGTAGGCGAGGGACTCGGCGGTGGCCTCCTGGAACCTCTTCACCACGTCCGGGTTCTTCTCGGCGTACTGGGTGGAGGTGAAGTACAGGGCGACGGTGAGGTCGTCGGCGACGTCGACGAGTGCCGAGGTGACCTCGCGTGCGCCCTGGCTCTTGACGGTGGCGAGCGCGGGTTCGACGACCATGGCGGCGTCGATCTGCCCGCTGTCGAGGGCGGCGGGCATCTGGTCGAAGGCGAGTTCGACGAAGTCGACCTCGTCGGGGTCGCCGCCCGCCTTGGCGACGGCGGCGCGCACCGCGGTCTCGTTGATGTTCTTCAGCGTGTTGACGGCGACCTTCCGGCCCTCCAGGTCCTTGGCCGTCTTCACGGGGCTGTCGCCCTTGACGGTGATGGCGCCGAAGTCCGCGCCCTGCTCCCCGGTCGAGGCGATGCCGTTGGCGACCGCCTTCACGGGCACGTCGGCCGCCTGGGCGATCATCAGCGAGGTCACGTTGGAGAAGCCGAACTGGAACTGCCCGCTGACCACACCGGGCACGATCGCCGCGCCGCCCTGCGCGGTGGTCAGCGACAGCTTCAGACCGCGCGCGCTGAAGAAGCCCTTCTCCTGCCCCAGGTAAAGGGGCGCCACATCGACGATCGGGATCACGCCGACCTCGACGGTCGTCACCCCCGCGGACCCGGAGCCCCCGTCCGTGGAGCCGGAGTCGTCGGACGAGCCGCAGGCCGCCGCGGCGAGCAGTAGGACGCCGGACGTGACCCCGGCGAGCAGACGACGCATGGCTCCTCCTGTACAGACAACGTGCAACGGTGTTCCGACAGGCTGTGCGCAGACCGCACAGTGGTACGCGTTTGGTGCTCAGCGGGACCGTAGAACCGGCCGGGGGGCGGGTCAATGCCTCGGCCGGACAATGTTGTTGACAATCCGCCGGGGCCCGGCCGTATCCCGGCATCCGGACAGCCGCACCGCTGGAGGCGAGATGAACCCCGCAGACCGCGCACCGCACTTCGTGAGGTCCTTCGAGCGCGGCCTCGCGGTCATCCGGTCCTTCGACGCCGAGCACCCCGCCCGCACCCTCAGCGAGGTGGCCCGCGCCTGCGACCTCACCCGCGCCGCGGCCCGGCGCCTGCTGCTCACCCTCGCCGACCTCGGCTACGTCCACACCGACGGGCGGCTGTTCCGCCTCACCCCGCGCGTCCTCGAACTCGGCTACGCCTACCTCGCGGGCCTGACCCTGCCGCAGCTCGCCGAGCCGCACCTCGACCAGTTGGTGGCCCAGGTGCGCGAGTCGTCCTCGCTGTGCGTCCTCGACGGCGACGACATCGTCTACGTCGCCCGGGTCCCCACCCGGCGCATCATGTCCGCCGCCATCACCGTCGGCACCCGCTTCCCGGCGCACGCCACCTCCGTGGGCCGGGTCATCCTCGCCCACCTCCCCGACGCCGAACGCGAGGCCCGTCTCGACCGCGCCGAGCTGCGCCCCCTCACCGGCCGCACCCTCACCTCCCGCGACGCCCTGCGCGCCGAACTCGACCGGGTCCGCCGCCAGGGCCACGCCCTCGTCGACCAGGAGCTGGAGGAGGGCCTGCGCTCGATCGCCGCGCCGGTCCGCGACCGGGACGGCACGGTGGTGGCCGCGGTCAACATCGCCGTCCACGCGGGCCGCACGTCCCTCACCGCACTCCGCCGCGACCTGCTCCCGCCCCTGCTGGCCGCCGCGAGCCGTATCGAGGCGGACCTGCGGGTGACCGACCGGCGGGCGCCGTGACTTTCCGGGCGTACGGGGTGACGGAGCGGTGGGTGCCGTGACTTTCCCGGCGTACGGGGTGACCGATCGGCGGGCGCCGTGACAGTCCCGGCATAAGGCAGGACCGATCGGCGGCGCCGTGACGGTCCCGGCGTGCGGCGGTCAGGGCCGCGGCAGCGGTTCCGGGGCGGTCTGCTGCCGGGGGACGAAGGCCGTCCCCGGTTCCGTCCGCGCCGGACGCGGTCCGGCCCGGGAGAGCAGGACCACGCCCCAGGACGCCAGCGCGGCGCCGGTGAGGGCGAGCAGGACGCCCGCCACGCCACCGCGGAGGCGTTCACCGAGCAGGACGACGCCGATCAGCGCGGCGGCGAGCGGGTTCGCCAGTGTCACCACCGCCAGCGGGGCGCCCAGGCCACCCCGGTAGGCGGTCTGGGCCAGCAGCAGCCCGGCCGTGGCGAAGGCCGCCACCAGCAGGGCGACCCCGACGGTCTGCGCGCTCAGCAGCGGCCCCGTGCGGTCGGTCGCCGCCACCGTCACCGTCTGGGTGAGCGCGGAGGCGACACCCGAGGCGATCCCGGACGCGGTGGCGTGCCGCAGGCCGGGCCGGGCGCCCGGCCAGGCGAGGGCGCCGATCAGGGCCGCGGTCGTGGCGCTGACGGCCAGCGCCTCCGGGACGCTCAGCACGTCGTCGGGGGCGGGCCCGGACGCCGTCAGCAGCAGGGCGCCCAGGCCCAGCAGGGTGAGCCCGGTGCCCCGCCACTCGACGGCACTGACCCGGCGGCGGGCGATCCGGGCGCCCAGCGGCACCGCCGCCACCAGGGTGAGCGCGCCGAGCGGCTGCACCACGGTGAGCGGGCCGTACCGCAGCGCCACGACGTGCAGCAGCGCCCCGGTGCCGTTCAGCAGCACCGACCACCACCAGGCGCGACGGCCGAACAGCCGCAGCACGCCGGGGCGCGCGGTCCGGGAGGCGAGCCGTTCCTGGGCCACGGCCGCCACCGCGTAGGCGCCCGCCGACAGCAGGGACAGCAGTACGGCGATCAGCGCGGCGCTCATCGCCCCGCCCCGACGAGTCCGCGCCCCTCGGCCGGCACCGGCTCCCGGCCGCCGCGGCCCACGGTGGCGGCCGTCCGGCGCGGTGCGTGGATCACGGCCAGGGCGAGGGTGAGCAGCACCGCCGCCACCAGGGCGTCCAGCCAGTAGTGGTTGGCCGTGCCGACTATCACCAGCAGGGTGAGCGCCGGGTGCAGCAGCCACAGCCAGCGCAGCCGCGACCCCGTGGCGACGATCAGGCCGACCGCCAGCATCAGCGCCCAGCCGAAGTGCAACGAGGGCATCGCCGCGAACTGGTTGGACAGCTGGTCGCTCTCCGGCGGCCCGTACACCGACGGCCCGAAGACCCGGGCGGTGTCCATCAGGCCCGTCGCCGTCAGCATCCGGGGCGGCGCGAGCGGGAACACCAGGTGGACGACCAGGGCGGCCGCGGTGACGGTGGCCAGCACCCGCCGGGCCCACACGTAGTGCGCGGGGCGGCGCAGGTACAGCCAGACCAGGAACGCGGCGGTGGCCGGGAAGTGGACGGTGGCGTAGTAGGTGTTCGCCAGCTGGGCCAGTGCCTCCCCGTGCAGCAGCAGCGACTGCACAGCGCCCTCGTCGGGCAGCCGCAGTGCCCTCTCCAGGTCCCAGACGCGGTGGGCGTTGGGGAACGCCCCGTCCGTGTGGTCCGGCCCCAGCAGCCGGCCCGCCTTGTAGGCCAGGAAAAGCCCCGCGACCAGCAGCAGCTCTCTCAGCAGCGGTGGTCGCGCAGTCCTCGCAGTCACATCCCCGGCCCTTCCCTGACGGTGGTGCCGCCGGGCCCGGCTGGCGCAGGGTCCATGCGTACGGCATCGATACGTCTCCGTACCGATACGAGAGTGTACCGATACGGTCCTGTACCGGTACACTGGCGTATCGATAGACGTACGACACACTGGAAGCGCGCGACCCCCCGCGCCGTCCCCCGCAGTGAGGAGCAGAGCCGATGACGTCGTCGCAGGCCGCGGAGCGACCGGAACCGGTCGTCGCCTCGCGCCGCTCCAAGCTCACGCCCGAGCGCGAGCAGGAGTTCTTCGACGCCGTCCTGCGCCAGATCCGCGAGTGCGGCTACGACGCCGTCAGCATGGAGGGCATCGCCCAGACCACCCGGTGCAGCAAGTCCACGCTCTACCGGCAGTGGAAGACCAAGCCCCAGTTCGTGGCGGCGGCCCTGCGGTCCCGTCGACGGGCCCGCTTCGCCGGGATCGACACCGGCTCGCTCGCCGAGGACCTCCGCCAGGTGGCGCGGGTCGCCGGGGACTGCTCGGACCGGGACAGCGCCCTGGTGCAGGCGCTCGGGCACGCAGTCGTCCAGGACGAGGAACTGGCGCGGGCGCTGCGTGAGGCCGTGATGGAGCCCGAGTTGCAGGCGCTCGCGGAGATGCTCCGGCGCGGGGTCGAACGGGGCGAGATCCCCGCGGACCATCCCGCGCTCGGCTATGTGCCGGCGCAGATGTTCGGCGTCCAGCGGATGCGCCCGCTGCTGGAGGGCGAGGAGGCCGACCCCGACTATCTGCTCCGCTTCGTGGAGGCCGCCGTACTCCCGGCACTCGGCCTCACATGAGGGACCCAGGCCGCCGTCCACGGGATGACTGGACGGTGACCTGACCGCGCCGCACCGTGGGGACGGGGGCGGCGCGCACCACCGGCCGGACGGGGCTCCCCGAGAGCGGAGGGGCGCCCCGTCCGGCCGAACGGCCGCGGCGGCCGGTCAGACGTCCTGACCGTTGCCCCCGCCGCCGGACGACTCCTTGATGCTCTCGGCGATGTCGTCGAGCAGCGACACCTTCTGGTCGGTGTCGAGACCCATCCGCACCACCACCAGCCGGTCCGGGTTCCCCGGCGAGGGGAACACCAGCGACTCGACATAGCCGTCCGAGCCCTTGCTGGTCACCGCCTTCCAGCGGACCTGGTAGCCCTTCTGCCCGGCCACCGTCACCGCACCCGAGGACAGCACCTCGTGGGAGGTGATCTTCCCGTAGGAGTCGCCGCCGTAGGACTCCTCCGCGTTCTCGGCGATGTCCGCCTTGGCGACCTCCTCGGCGGTGTCGCCCTCGGTGCCCAGGGCCAGCGCGGGCGCCGAGTACGCGCCGCCCTTCGTGCAGCTCTTGGAGGTGTCGCCGGGGCACTTGTAGGTGGTGTCCGACGCCATCTGCGCGCCCACCGTCATCTGCTGCCCGGTCCAGCCGTCCGGCACCTTCAGGCTGATGCCGTTGACCGGGTCGGACAGCGTGCCGCCGCCCTCGACCTCCGGCGCCTGCGACTCGTCGGGACCCGGCGCGCCGCCGGAGCCGCCCGAGTCCCCGCCGCCGTTCCCGCCCGGGCCGCCGTCCCCGCCGGAACCGCCGTCGCCGTCCGGACCGCCGAAGGGGCCGCCGTCCTGCCCCTGCTGCGAGTCGGCCCGGCCGCCGTCGCCGCCGTCGTCCTTGGTCAGCGCCCACACGCCGACGCCTATGCTCGCCAGCACCACGACCGCCACACCCACCGCGATCCCGGTGCGCAGCCCGCGCCGCGCCCGGGTGGGCGGCTGCCCCGGATAGCCCGGATGGCCGGGGAAGGCCGGATAGCCGGGCGGCCCGGGATGGGCGTCCGGCGCCCCGAAGCCGGGCTGCGCCGGGCCGAAGGCGCCCGGTGCGGGCGGGCCGGAGTCCGCCGGGGACTGCGCCGGGGGACCCCACGCGGCGCCCGACCCCGCGGGACGGACCTGGTCCGTCCATGCCTTGCCGTCCCACCAGCGCTCGGTGGGCGGCCCCTCATTCGTCTGCCCGGGGTCGGGATACCACCCGGGAGGAGTCACCTGCGTCATGACCCCACCGTATGAGGCGTCGGTGAAAGCGGGATGAGAGGGTCGGCGGCCATTTCGGGGACCTTCCCCCTACACCCGCGCGGCAACCGCTGTCATCCCTCCCGGGAACACTCACCGGACCACGCGCCACGCCGACTTGATGAGGACTAGGCTCCCTTCGTACGTCGTTCGGGCGACTCCGGGAGGTAGCGGGATGACGGAGGGACGGTCGTCGGCGGCGGCCTCGGCCTCCCTGTGGGAGCGCGACCGGGAGGTCGCCGCCCTCGAACAGGCGGTCGACGCCTTGTGCGTGGACCGCACGTCCACGGGCGGTCTGCTGATGTTCTGCGGCGAGGCCGGACTCGGCAAGACCGCGCTGCTGGCCGAGGCCCGCCGGATCGCCGAGCGGCGCGGCTGCACCGTCTGGTCCGCCCGCGGCGGCGAGACCCTCAGGTCCGTCCCCTTCAACGTGGTACGGCAGTTGCTCCAGCCCGCGCTCGTCACGATGCTCCCCGAGGAGGCCCGCGAGTACCTCGGCGACTGGTACGACATCGCGGGCCCCGCCCTCGGCATAGCGGACCCCGGAGAGCGGCAGGCCGACCCGCGGGGCGTCCGCGACGGCCTGGTGGCCGCGGTACGGCGGCTCGCCGACCGGGACTGGCCGCTGGTGCTGCTCATCGACGACGCCCACTGGGCCGACCAGGAGACCCTGAGCTGGCTGGCCGCGCTCGCCGAGCGGCTGCGCGAACTGTCCGTCCTGGTCGTCGTGGCCCGCAGGCCGGGCGAGGTCAGCGGCGACAGCGCCCGCCACCTCGACGCCGTCGCCGAGGCCGCGGGCCGCCCCGTCAACACCCTCAGCGCGCTCACCCCGGACGCCAGCGCCGGGATCACCCGGGCCACCCTCGGCGACCACGCCGACGCGCCGTTCTGCCGCGAGGTGTGGGCCGTCACCGGCGGCAACCCCTACGAGACCGTCGAACTCCTCGCCAAGGTCCAGGACAGCGAGCTGATCCCCACCGAGGCGTCCGCCGGTGAACTGCGCGCCCTGAACCGCTCGGCCCGCGGGCGCGGACTCGTCTCCCGGCTGGAGGGACTCGGCGTCGACGCCACCCGGTTCGCCTGGGCCGCCGCCATCCTCGGCACCGACATCTCCGTCGGTCTCGTCGCCCGCCTCACCACCATGGACCGCGCGGACGCCGCCCACTGCGCCGCCCTGCTGCGCTCCGCCCGCATCCTCACGGCACCCGACGCGGAAACCGACCCGGAAACGGGCCTGGAGACCGACCTGGAGACCGACCTGGAGTTCGTCCACCCGCTCATCGCGAGCGCCGTCTACAACTCCATCCCCGAGGGCCTGCGCACCGCCATGCACGGCATCGCCGCCCAGGTCGTCACCGACTCCGGCCTCGGCGCGGCGGCCGCCTCCCGCCATCTGCTCCAGGTCCACCCCGACGACGACGCCGAACTCGTCGACCAGCTCCGCGAGGCCGCCCGCGAACACCTCGCCGTCGGCGCGGTCGACGCCGCCCGCCGCTGCCTGGAACGCGCCCTGGAGGAACCGCCCCGGCCCGAGGTGCACGCGCGCGTGCTCTACGAACTGGGCTGCGCGACCCTGCTCACCGCGCCCGCCACCACCATCGGCCACCTGCGGACCGCGCTGGCCATGCCCGGCCTCGACGGCACCGCCCGCGTGGACGCCGTCTTCCGCCTCTCCCAGGCCCTGCTCCACAACGACCAGCTGGAGCAGGCCGTCCGCACCGTCGAGGCCGAGGCCGCCCGGCACCCCGACGGCCCCGACAAGCTGCGCCTGAAGGCCGTGCAGTACATGTGGGAGGGCATCCACGCGGGCGAGTCCGCCACCCCCGGCCGCTCCGAACGGCTCGCCCGGCTGGCCCGCACCTGCACCGGCCGCGACAACTCCGAACGCGCCCTGCTCATCCTGCGCGCCTTCGACGCCATGACCCACGGCGAGAACGCCGAGGAGGTCGTGGAGATCGCCGACCGCGCCCTCGTCAACGGCCGCCTCGCGCCCGGCCTCGGCTGGACCGACACCGAGTGGGGCGTCGAACTGCTGATGATGCTCGGCAGCTGCTACGCCTGCGCCGACCGGCTGGACCGCGCCGAGAGCCTCTTCGCGGAGGCCCTGCGCGCCTACACCACCGCGGGCTGGAGCGGCGGCCACCTCGCCCTGGCCAACGCCTTCCTCGGCCTCGCCTACCGCCGGCAGGGCCGGCTGACGGACGCCGAGGAGGTCCTGCGCGAATCCCTGCGCCTCGCCGAACGCGTCGGCCGCGGACTGCCGCTGTACTGGTCGGCGACGTGCGGACTGGTCGACACCCTGCTCGCCCGCGGCCATGTCGACGAGGCCTGGTCCGTCGCCGAACGCTACGGCTTCGCCCCGCCCTACCCGACCACCATCGTGCTGCCCGACACCCGCTCGGTGCGCGGCCGGCTGCTGCTCGCCGTGGGCCGGGTCAAGGAGGGCGTCAACGAACTGGAGGCGGCCGAGAAGGCCACCGCGGCCCGCGGCGGCCACAACCCCGTCCTCGCGCCCTGGACCGTCGACCTCGCCCGCGCCCTCGCCTCCGAGGACCCCGGCCGCGCCGCCCGCCTCGCCACCGACGCCCGCCGCCAGGCCGAGCGGTTCGGCACCGACACCGCCATCGGCGAGGCCCTGCGCTGCGCCGCCGACCTGGAGACCGGCCAGCGCAAGGTCGGCCTCGCCCACCAGGCCGTCACCTACCTGGAAGCCTCACCCTGCCTGTACGAACACGCCGCCGCCCGCGTCGAGTACGGCATCGCCGCCCGCTCCGCCGCCGAACTGAACCGCGGTCTGGCCCTGGCCCGCTCCTGTGGCGCCGACGGCCTCGCCGAGCGGGCCCTGGAGGCCCGCCGCACCCTGGAGACCGGCCCCCGGTCCTGACGTGACATCAGGTGCCGTCGCCGGTCTCCTCCTCGGCCAGCACCCGCTGCGCCGCCGCGAACGCCGAGTTCGCCGCCGGTACGCCGCAGTAGACGGCCGTCTGGAGCAGCACCGCGCCGATCTCCTCGGGCGAGAGCCCGTTGCGGCGCGCCGCCCGCACATGCATCGCCAGCTCCTCGTAGTGCCCGTGCGCGACCAGCGCGGTCAGCGTGACCATGCTGCGCTCCCGGCGGCTGAGCGTCGGGTCGGTCCAGATCTCCCCCCACGCGTAGCGGGAGATGAAGTCCTGGAACCGGGCCGTGAACGGTGTCTGCCGCGCGTGCGCCCGGTCCACGTGGGCGTCGCCCAGCACCTCGCGCCGCACCGCCGTCCCCAGCCGGGCGGGCCCCTCGCCGAAGTGCGCCCGCAGCGCCGCCAGTACCGCCTCCGGCCGCTCGGCGGGCGCCAGGTGCGAGGCGCCGGGGATCTCCACCAGCGCCGCCCCCGGCACCGCGTCCGCGATCTCCCTGAGGTGCGCGGGCGGTGTCGCCGGGTCCTCGCGCCCGGCCACCAGCAGCGTCGGCACCGCGATCCGGCCGAGGTCGGCCCGTACGTCGAAGGCGGCGAGCGCGTCACAGCAGGCGGCGTACGCCCCCGGGTCGGCCTCCCGGTGGTCGCGCACCAGCCGCGGCACGGTGAACCCGGGTGTGAACCAGCGGGCGTCCGCGCCGTCCGCCAGCCCGGCCAGGCCCTCGCGCCGCACCAGCGCCGCCCGCTCCCGCCAGGGTGCGGCCCCGTTGAAGTGGGCGGAGGAGCAGACGACGGCGAGGGAGGTGAGCCGCTCGGGGTGGTGCAGGGCGAGGTGCAGCCCGACCGCGCCGCCCAGCGACACCCCCGCGTAGGCGAACCGTTCGACGCCGAGCGCGTCGGCGAGCGCCAGAACCAGAGCGGCGAGGTCACCGACGGTCGCCCCGGGGCCGATCAGCTCCGCCGCCGAGCCGCCGTGCCCCGGCAGGTCCCAGCGCACCACCCGGTGCCCGGCCGACAGCTCGGGCGCCACCTTGTCCCACAGGGCGTACGACGTCCCCAGGGACGGCCCGAGCAGCAGCGCGGGAGCGGAGTGGGGTCCTTCGGTCCGGTGGTTGAGGAGTTCCACGGTCAACGTCGCTCCAGCGCACGGTCGGTGAGGGCTCCCGCGGAGCCGGTGTAGCGGGCGGGGTCGGTGAGGTCCCCGAGGTCGAGGCCCTTCAACTCGGGTTCGGCGGCGAGGAGTTCCGCCAGGGTCCGGCCCTCGTCCCAGGTGCGGCGGGCCAGCGCGGTGAGCAGTTCCCCGGCGCGGGCCCGCCCGAGCACCGGGGCCAGCTCGGCGGACAGCCGCTCGGAGACGACCAGCCCGTGGGTGAGGCCGAGGTGCTCCCGCATCCGGTCCGGGAACACCCGTAGCCCCCCGGCGAGTTCCGCGGCGTCCCGGGCCGCCCCGCCGACCAGCCGCAGCAGCTCCCGCAGCGGCTCCCACTCGGCGTGCCAGGCCCCCGCCGGACGCTCGTCCTCCGCCGCCAGCGAGCCGTACAGCACGGCCGCGAGCTGGGGTGCCCGCCGGGCCGCCGCCGCGATCAGGGTGGCGCGCACGGGGTTCGCCTTGTGCGGCATCGCCGACGAACCGCCGCCGCTGCCCTCCGCGACCTCCGCGATCTCCGTGCGGCCCAGCACCAGCACATCGGCGGCGAGTTTCCCCAGCGCCCCGGCGGTGAACGCCAGCGCCCCGGCGAGGTCGGCGACCGGGGTCCGCAGTGTGTGCCAGGGCAGCACCGGCTCGGCCAGCCCGAGTTCCCGCGCGTAGGCCCCCGGCAGCTCCAGCGGGTCCCCGGCGCCGTACGCCCCGAAGGCGGCCAGCGTCCCGGCCGCGCCGCCCAGTTGGGCGGGCAGCGCGTCCCGTACGGCCGTCAGCCGGTCCCGGGCGTCCAGCACCAGCGACCGCCACCCGGCGGCCTTCAGCCCGAACGTCGTCGGTACGGCGTGCTGGGTGAGTGTCCGGCCGGGCATCGCGGTGTCCCGGTGGGCGGCGGCGAGCCCGGCCAGCGCCCGTGCGGCGCGCTCCAGGTCCGCGAGGGCCGGGGCCAGACCGCGCACGGCGACCAGCATCATCGCCGTGTCCATGATGTCCTGGCTGGTCGCGCCCCGGTGCACATACGGTCCGTGCTCCTTGCCGACCGCCTCCGTCAGCCCGGCGACGAGCGGGATGACGGGATTGCCGCCCGCGCGGGCCCGCCCCGCCAGCTCCCGGGCGTCGAACCGGGCGCCCCGGGCCGCCTCGGTCACCGCCGTCGCCGCCTCGGCCGGGGCGAGCCCGAGCGCGGCCTGGGCACGCGTCAGCGCGGCCTCCGCGTCGAGCAGCGCCCGCAGGAACGCGGTGTCGCCCGTCGCGGCGGCGGTGGCGGAGCCCGCCCACCCGGGGGCGAGCAGGCCGGTGTCGTCGTCGGCAGCTGTCACTGGTACTCCAGGAAGACCGTTTCGCCTTCGCCCTGAAGGCGGATGTCGAAACGGTAGGTGCCCTTGCCGTCGTCGGTGGCGACCAGCGTGGCGCGTCGCTCCGGGTCCAGCCGGGCGAGCAGCGGGTCGGTGGCGTGCGCGGCCTCGTCGCCCGGCAGGTAGATCCGGGTGAAGAGGTGCACCAGCAGCCCGCGCGCGAACACGCACACACTCAGGTACGGCGCACTGCCGCCGCGCGCCCCCGGCCGCAGCGTCCGCGCGTACCAGTGGCCGCCCGCGTCGGTCTGGACGCGGCCCCAGCCGGTGAACTCCACGCCGTTGCGGCCCAGATAGCCGCCGCTGGCCGGATCACGCCGGATGGAACCGTCCACCCGGGGCACCTCGCCGTCCGGGTCCGCGCCCCACAGCTCCACGAAGGCGTCCGGCAGCGGCCTGCCCTCGCCGTCGTACACGTGCCCCTGCACGGTGATGGTGTCCGGGTGGCCCACCGGCGCGATGTCACCGCCGCCGGGGAAGGGCAGGGCGTAGCCGTAGAAGGGCCCGACGGTGTGCGAGGGGGTGGGCAGCACGCTCTCCGGCCTGCTGGTGTCGATCTTCGTCATCTCGGGTCAGCGTCCTTCTTCGATCCAGGTGGCGTGCGGGCCGTCGAGCACGATGTCCCAGTGGTAGCCCAGCGAGAACTCCGGCACGGACAGGGCGTGGTCGTACGTCGCCACCAGCCGCTGCCGGGCGGCGTCGTCCGTCACCGACTGCAGGATCGGGTCGTACGCGAAGAGCGGGTCGCCCGGGAAGTACATCTGCGTCACCAGTCGCTGGGTGAACGCCGTGCCGAAGAGGGAGAAGTGGATGTGCGCCGGGCGCCAGGCGCCCACGTGGTTGCGCCAGGGGTAGGGGCCGGGCTGGATGGTGGTGAAGCGGTAGTGGCCGTCGTCGTCGGTGAGGGTGCGGCCCACCCCGGTGAAGTTCGGGTCCAGGGGCGCGTCGTGCTGTTCGCGCTGGTGGGCGTAGCGGCCCGCCGAGTTGGCCTGCCAGATCTCGACGAGCTGGCCGCGCACCGGCCGGCCGTCGCGGTCCAGCAGCCGTCCGGAGACGGTGATGCGCTCCCCGATCGGCTCACCGGTGCGGTGCCGGGTCAGGTCGTTGTCGGTCTCGGTGATGTCCCGCTCGCCGAAGGCGGGGGACGACAGCTCCACCAGCTCCGGGTCCTCGGAGACGTCGATGGTGACCGGCGGCCGCCGGGGGTGGCGCAGCAGCGAGGAACGGTAGGGGGCGTAGTCACGGCGCGGGTGGTGCTCGACGGGACCGCCGTCGGCGACCCGCTTCTCGTACGCCGCGTGCTCGGCCGCGATCTCGGCGTCGATGTCGTGCTGGGTGAGGGTCATGGGACTTCCCGAGGGTGACTGGGGGAGGACGGCTAGCGTTCTAGGGTGAGGGCGAGGCCCTGGCCGACGCCGATGCAGAGGGCGGCGATGCCGGTGCCGCTGCCCTTGCGGGCGAGCTGGTGGGCGAGGGTTCCGGCCAGGCGGGCGCCGGAGGCGCCGAGGGGGTGGCCGAGGGCGATGGCGCCGCCCTGCGGGTTGAGGACCGCCGGGTCGAGGCCGGGCCACTCGGCGAGGCAGCCGAGGACCTGGGCGGCGAAGGCCTCGTTGAGTTCGAGGACGGAGAGGTCGTCGAAGGTGCGGCCCGCCTTGGCCAGGGCGCGGTTGACGGCTTCCACGGGGGCGAGGCCGAAGTGGTGCGGGTCGCAGGCGGAGACGCCCGTGGCGGAGATCCGGGCGAGGGGTTCGCGGCCGGTGGCCCTCAGGCCCGCCTCGTCGGTGAGGAGCAGGGCGGCGGCGCCATCGTTGAGGGGGGAGGCGTTGCCCGCGGTGACGGTGCCGTCCTCGGGGCGGAAGGACGGCCTGAGCCGGGCCATCGCGTCCAGGGAGGCGTCGGGGCGGACGCACTCGTCGGCGGTGAAGGGGACGGGGTCGCCCTTGCGCCGGGGGACGGGGACGGGGGTGAGTTCGGCGTCCAAGAGGCCCGCCCGCTGGGCCTGGGCTGCCTTGTGGTGGCTGTGCAGGGCGTACTCGTCCTGCCGCTCCCGGGTGATGTCGTGCTTATCGGCGATGAGTTCGGCGGACTCCCCGAGCGGGATGGTCCACTGCGGGTCCATCCTCGGGTTGACCATGCGCCAGCCGAGGGTGGTCGAGTACAGCTCGGTGTGCCCGGCGGGGAAGGGCCGGTCGCTCTTGGGGAGGACGTAGGGGGCGCGGGTCATGGACTCGACGCCGCCGGCCACGGCGACGGAGGCGTCCCCGGCCGCGATGGCGCGGGCCGCCTGGATCACGGCCTCCAGGCCGGAGGCGCACAGGCGGTTGACGGTGACGCCGGGGACGCTGGTGGGGAGCCCGGCGAGCAAGGCGGCCATGCGGGCGACGTTGCGGTTCTCCTCGCCCGCGCCGTTGGCGTTGCCGAGGTAGATGTCGTCGACGCGGGCCGGGTCGAGGGCGGGGGTGCGCTCCAGGAGGGCACGCAGGGTGTGGGCGGCGAGGTCGTCGGGGCGGACGGCGGCGAGGGAGCCGTTGTACTTGCCGAACGGGGTGCGTACGGCGTCGACGATGTAGACCGGGTTCACAGCAGGTTCTCCGCGAGGGTCAGTTTGGCGTCGGTGCGGGCGGTGACCTCGTCCGCGGTCACCCCGGGCGCGGTCTCGACGAGGACGAGCCCGTCGGGGGTCACGTCGATCACGGCCAGGTCGGTGATGACCCGGTTCACGCACCCCCGGCCCGTGAGCGGCAGGGTGCACTCCGCGAGGATCTTGGGGGAGCCGTCCTTGGCCGTGTGCGTCATGACGGCGATGACCGTACGGGCCCCGTGCACCAGGTCCATCGCCCCGCCGATGCCGGTGATCATCTTGCCGGGGACGGCCCAGTTCGCGAGGTCACCCCGCTCCGACACCTGCATCGCGCCCAGCACCGCGACATCGATGTGCCCGCCGCGGATCATGCCGAAGGACAGCGCGGAGTCGAAGAAGGAGGCGCCGGGCAGGACGGTCACCGTCTCCTTGCCCGCGTTGATCAGGTCCGGGTCGACGGCGTCCGCGGCCGGGTACGGGCCGGTGCCGAGGATGCCGTTCTCGGACTCCAGCACCACCTCGACGCCGGGCGGGAGGTGGTTGGGGATCAGTGTCGGCAGTCCGATGCCGAGGTTGACGTACTGGCCGTCGCGCAGTTCGCGCGCGGCGCGGGCGGCCATCTGCTCACGGGTCCAGGCCATCAGACGCTCACCGTCCGGTTCTCGATCCCCTTGTCCGCCGCCTGCTCCGGGGAGAGGGCGACCACGCGCCGTACGAAGATCCCCGGCAGGTGCACGGCGTCCGGGTCGATCTCGCCGGGCTCCACCAGCTCCTCCACCTCGGCGACCGTCACCCGCCCGGCCATCGCGGCGAGCGGGTTGAAGTTCCGGCTGGACTTGTTGAACACCAGGTTCCCGTGCCGGTCCCCGCGCGCCGCCCGCACCAGCGCGAAGTCGGTGCGGATACCGCGCTCCAGCACGTACTCGGTGCCGTCGAAGTCCCGTACCTCCTTCGCCGGTGAGGCCACCGCGACCCCGCCGGACCCGTCGTACCGCCAGGGCAGCCCGCCCTCGGCGACCTGGGTGCCCACCCCGGCGGGGGTGTAGAAGGCGGGGATGCCCGCGCCCCCGGCCCGCAACCGTTCGGCCAGCGTGCCCTGCGGGATCATCTCCACCTCGATCTCCCCGGCCAGGTACTGCCGGGCGAACTCCTTGTTGCCCCCGATGTAGGAGCCGGTGACCCGGGCGATGCGCCCCGCCGACAGCAGCACCGCGAGCCCGGACCCCAGCGCCCCGCAGTTGTTGGACACCACCCGAAGACCGCTCACGCCCCGCTCGTACAGGGCCTGGATCAGCACGTTCGGCACCCCGCTGAGCCCGAACCCGCCCACCGCGAGCGACGCGCCGTCCGGCACATCGGCCACGGCCTCCGCGGCCGTGGCGACCACCTTGTCCATCCGACAAGCCCCATCTCTCCCGAGCGTCCGGACCCCGATTGGCCAGCCATTGATCAGGGCACTGACTATTTCCGTGAAGTTTTCTTCACGCTGCCATCAGCGGGGCACGGCGTCAAGGCCCGATATTGTTCAGTGCACCGACGAAATCCGACCAGGGGGCACCCATGACCGCGGTGGACATCTCCCAGCACCCGGGGCACCTCGCCCGGCGGCTCCAGCAGGCGCACCACCTGCTGTGGACCACGATGGTCTCGGAGGAGACCACGTCACCGCAGTTCGCGGTCCTCAACGCGCTCGCCGCTGAGCCCGGCCTCGACCAGCGCGGCGTGGGGGAGCGGGTGGGCCTGGACCGGTCCACCATCGCCGAGGTGATCAGCAGGCTCACCCGCCGGGGACTGCTCGACAAGGTCCGCGACCCGCAGGACGGCCGCCGCTTCCTGCTGCGCCTGACCGAGGACGGCGCGCGCGCCCACCGCAAGCTGGTCGTGCGCACGGCCCGGATGAACCAGGTCTTCCTGGCCCCCCTCTCCGCCGAGGAGCAGAGCGTCTTCCTCGATCTGATCCGGCGGGTCGCGGACGCGGCGGAGGGGCTCCGCAACCCGGCGGAACCCCTCCTCACCCCGCCCTGACCGGGCACCCCGGCACCGGCTCAGGCCTTCACGAAGACCACCCACACCTGTCCGTCGGCGAAGTTCAGCGGCGTACCGTCACCGGTGGTGAACCGGGTGCCGTCGGTGGCGACGTCACGCTTCCAGTGGGCGTCGTAGGACTTCCCGTCGCGCAGCACCTCCGCCCGACCCGAGCCGACGGTCTCGATGTACGGGGTGACGTTGCCGTTCGAGTCATGGAAGTCCGAGGTGCGGATGTGCACGTGCTGCACCACGACCGTCGCCGGGGCCACCCGCTGGCCGTCGGTGGTCCTGGCGTCGGTGCCGTCCATCGCGACCAGCCAGCCGTCCCGGTGGGCGGACCAGGTGAAGGTGAAGGAGGCCGCCGGGAAGCGGACCGTGCGGGAGGTCTCGGGGCTGCCGCCCGCGGGCGCGGGCCCGTGCCGGAAGCCGGTGGTGGTCAGCGCGCGGGCGCCGGGGGCGGCGGGCAGCAGCCGGTCGGGGCGCAGATAGAGGTTGTGCGGGGCGGGGCGGTCGTTCTCGCGGAAGTACGCCTCACGGGTCCGGCCGGGCGGCTCGGCCCGCAGCGGCGCCTCGTCGATCAGCGGCAGCAGCTTGCTCTGTACGCCGGAGAAGGCGAGCGTCGGCCGGTGGAACTGGCGCAGCAGCTCCAGGTCCGACTCGCGGGCGCTGCGCACCGGCCCGACGGTCTCGGGCAGTCGGGTGGCGTACACGGCCAGCAGACGGCTCAGACCCCCCTCGACCTGTTCGACGTAGACGATGTCGGCGGCGTCGAGCCCGGTGTGGGGGCGTGCCTTGCGGGCGTTGTCGATCTTCACGGCCAGTACCCCGCCCGCCGCGGGCGGGGTGCGCTCGCCGGAGGCGGTGCCGCTCGGTGAGCGCCCGTCGTCCCGCTCGCCGCCGGACGAGCAGCCCGCCGTCAGGGACGCCGTGAGTGCTACGGCCAGGACGGCCGCCGTCCACGTGGCGCGCCCCGCGCGCCCTCTCCCTCTGGTGCCCCGACTTGTGCCCACCGCTGCCACCCGCCCTGCCTGTGTCATTGATTGTGCGCTTATAGGTGTATCGATTGCCATACCCGAACGCTTCTGACTGCTTCTGGCGCTCCAGGGCGAATCCACCGTGGGGCAGTGGGCGCTACGCCGATCGGCGCACCGGCCGTGCCGATGCTTCACGCGCGGGCCGCGAGGGTACCCGGGCGGCCCACGCGTGCAGGAGGGAGCGGAAGACGATGAAGGCAGTGACGTGGCAGGGCAAGCGCGATGTGCGGGTGGAGGACGTGCCCGATCCGCGCATCGAGGAACCGACCGACGCCGTCATCCGCATCACCTCCTCCGGGCTGTGCGGCTCCGACCTGCACCTGTACGAGGTGCTCACCCCGTTCATGACACCGGGCGACATCCTCGGCCACGAGCCGATGGGCATCGTCGAGGAGGTCGGCGCCGCGGTGCCCGACCTCCAGGTGGGCGACCGGGTCGTGGTGCCGTTCCAGATCGCCTGCGGAAACTGCTGGATGTGCCTGACCGGGCTGCCCACCCAGTGCGAGACCACCCAGGTCACCAGCGAGGGCATGGGCGCCGCCCTGTTCGGCTACACCCGGCTCTACGGCGCGGTGCCCGGCGCCCAGGCCGAGTACCTGCGGGTGCCGCAGGCGCAGTTCGGGCCGATCAAGGTGCCCGAGGGCCCGCCCGACGACCGCTTCGTCTACCTCTCCGACGTGCTGCCCACCGCCTGGCAGGCCGTCGCCTACGCGGACGTCCCGCAGGGCGGCAGCATCGCCGTGCTCGGCCTCGGACCCATCGGGGACATGGCCTGCCGGATCGCCCAGCTGCGCGGCGCCGGACGGGTGTTCGGCGTCGACCTGGTCCCCGAACGGCTGGAGCGGGCCAGGGCGCGCGGTGTGCAGACGTACGACCTCAGGTCCTTCGACAAGGAGAAGGAACTCGTCGCCGCCATCCAGGACGAGACCGACGGCCGGGGCCCCGACGCGGTGATCGACGCCGTCGGCACCGAGGCGCACGGCAGCGCCGCCGCCCGGCTGGCGCAGCAGGCCACGTCCGTGATGCCGCGCGCGGTGAGCGGCCGGCTCGCCGAGCGCATCAGCATCGACCGGCTGGCCGCCCTGTACCTCGCCATCGACCTGGTGCGGCGCGGCGGCACCATCTCGCTGTCCGGGGTCTACGGCGGCACGGCGGACCCGCTGCCCATGCTCACCCTCTTCGACAAGCAGGTGCAGCTGCGCATGGGCCAGGCCAACGTGCGGCGCTGGAGCGACGACATCATGCCGTACCTGACGGACGAGGACCCGCTCGGCGTCGACGACTTCGCCACCCACCACGTGCCGCTCGCCGACGCCCCGCACGCCTACGAGATGTTCCAGCGCAAGCAGGAGGGCGCGGTGAAGGTCCTGATGCGGCCGTGAGTCACCCGGCCCGGCCGAAGATCTCCGCCAGGTCGTAGCGGACCGGCTCCTCCAGCTGGGCGTAGGTGCAGCTCTCCGGCGCACGGTCCGGGCGCCAGCGGCGGAAGCGGGCCGTGTGCCGGAACCGCCGCCCGTTCTCCATGTGGTCGTAGGCGACCTCGGCCACCCGGTCCGGCCGCAGCGGCACCCAGGACAGGTCCTTCTTCCCCGACCAGCGGCTCGGCGCCCCCGGCAGCCGGGCCGACTCGTGCGCCGCCTCGTCCGCCCAGGCCGCCCACGGGTGCCCGGCCACGTCGTCCATCCGCAGCGGCTCCAGCTCCTCGACCAGCTCACGGCGCCGCTGCATCGAGAACGCCGCCGACACCCCCACGTGCTGGAGGGCGCCGGTGCCGTCGTACAGGCCCAGCAGCAGCGAGCCGACGACGGGACCGGACTTGTGCAGCCGGTACCCCGCGACGACCACGTCCGCCGTGCGCTCGTGCTTGATCTTGAACATGGCGCGCTCGTCCGGCCGGTAGCGCAGCGTCGGCGCCTTGGCGACGACCCCGTCCAGACCGGCGCCCTCGTACTGCTCGAACCACTCCCGCGCCACCTCGATGTCGGTGGTGGCCGGCGCCACGTGCACCGGCGGCGCCACCCCGTCCAGCGCCGTGACCAGCAGCGCCCGCCGCTCGCTCAGCGGTGTGTCCATCAGGGACTCGTCGGCCAGCGCCAGCAGGTCGAACACCACGAACGACGCCGGCGTCCGCTCGGCCAGCGTCCGCACCCGGGAGTCGGCGGGGTGGATCCGCTCGGTCAGCGCGTCGAAGTCCAGCCGACCCTCCCGGGCGATCACGATCTCCCCGTCCAGCACACACCGCGGCGGCACGCGCTCCTTCAATGCCGCCACCAGCTCCGGGAAGTACCTGGTGAGCGTCTTGCCGGTGCGGCTGCCCAGCTCTACCTCGTCCCCGTCGCGGAACACGATCGCCCGGAAGCCGTCCCACTTGGCCTCGTACTGCATGCCCGGCGGGATCCTCGCCACCGACTTGGCGAGCATGGGCTTGACGGGGGGCATGACGGGCAGGTCCATGGTTCGACTCTGTGGGGCGCGCGGGGGCCGCGCAAATCACCGGAGGCGGGACGGGACACCCTCCGGTGCCGCATGGTCCGCGGGCGCCGCGCCCGCGGCCGGTGCCGCCGGTGCGGGCGCCGCGTTCAGCTCCGCCAGCATGGTCCTCGTGAAGCCGAAGCAGTACGTCGCGAGGAAGCCGCCCACATAGCCGACGAGCAGACCGGTGGCGTAGACCGCCACCACCTCGCCGAGGCCGCGGTCACCGTCGAGCAGCGGGAACAGCGCCCAGCCGGACGGGCCGATCGCGGTGGAACCGACCTGAGTGCCCAGCTGGCTGACGAGCCCGACGAACGCTCCGCCGAGGGCGCCGCCCGCGGCGGCCGTGACGAACGGACGGCCCAGCGGCAGCGTCACCCCGTAGATCAGCGGTTCGCCGACGCCGAGGAACCCCGGCCACAGGGCGGATCTGATGGTCGTACGGACCGAGGTGTTGTGCCGCAGCCGGAAGTAGACCGCGATCGCCGCACCGACCTGGCCCGCGCCGGCCATCGCGAGGACCGGCAGCAGCACGGTGTAGCCCTGCTGCTCGATCAGGGTGGTGTGGATCGGGATGAGAGCCTGGTGCAGACCGAGCATGACCAGCGGCAGGAAGAGGCCGCCGAGGACGAGTCCGGCGCCCGCGCCGCCGTTGTCCAGCAGCCAGTCCGCGGCGTCGCCGATCCGCGCCGAGACCTCACCGGCCACGTACATCAGACCGAAGACGGTGACCAGTCCGGCGCCGAGCACGGTGATCGTCGGCGTCACCAGCACGTCGAGGGAGACCGGGACCCGGCGGCGGCACCACTTCTCGATCCGGACGGCGAGCCACGCCGCGCCCAGCGCGCCGAGGACACCGCCCTGCCCCGGGGAGAGCCGCTGGCCGAACGCCTCCACGTGGGACACGCCCGCGAAGACGATGATGGCGGCGACCGCCCCGCCCAGGACCGGTGTGCCCCCGAACTCCTTCGCCGTGTTGTGGCCGACGAAGACGGCGATCAGCGCCATGAACCCGGAGGCGATGGCGGCCAGCGCCGGAGTGACCCCGGGCAGCCACCCCAGGTTGACGAGCACACCGTTGAGGCCCGCGATGATGCCGCAGCCGATGAGGGCGGGGATCAGCGGGACGAAGACGGCGGCGATCCGGCGCAGCAGCAGCTTGAACGGGGTGGCGTTCCGCGCCTTGTGCTCCGCCCGCAGCGCGGCGCCCCGGGCCGCCGGCTCCCCGGCGGTCACGGGCGTGCCCGCCGGGCCGCGCTCCCGCTCCACCAGCGCCTCGAACTCCGGGGTGACGCGGGCGACGGTGCCGGGGCCGAGCACGATCTGGTACGTGTCGTCCTCGACCACGCCCAGCACGGCGGGATGGGCCCCGAGCCGCTCTTGCTGGACCAGGGACCGGTCGCGCAGGCCCAGTCTGAGCCGGGTCATGCAGTGCGCCACCGACGTCACGTTCCCGGCCCCTCCGACGAGGGGCAGGAGGTCGGCCGCGGTGTCGCGGTACGTGTGGTCGTTCGCCATGAGGTCGGCCTTGCTGTGAGGTGTCAGGCAGGAGACGAGCCGCGGGCCCCGCCCCGGGGCCCGCGGCTCGTCTCCTGCCTGGGTCACCGAGCGCCGAAACGCTCCATGTGCGAGGTTCGCCCCGTCCGCCTACCGTGGCTGCCATGGCTGAAGCGGTGGAGCTGGAGGCGGGCGGGCGGACGGTACGGCTGTCCAACCCGGGGAAGGTCTTCTTCCCGGAGCGCGGCTACACCAAGCTGGACCTGGCCCGCTACTACCTCGCCGTCGGCCCCGGCATCCTGCGCGCCCTGCGCGACCGGCCCACCACCCTGGAGCGCTACCCGGACGGCGTGGGCGGGGAGTGGTTCTACCAGAAGCGGGCGCCCAAGGGCATGCCCGACTGGATTCCGACCGCGCACATCACCTTCCCCAGCGGGCGCAGCGCCGACGAGATGTGCCCGACCGAGGTCGGCGCGGTGGTGTGGGCCGCCCAGTACGGCACGCTCACCTTCCACCCCTGGCCGGTGCGGCGGGCGGACGTGGACCGGCCCGACGAGCTGCGCATCGACCTCGACCCACAGCCCGGCACCGACTTCCGGGACGCCGTGCGGGCCGCCCACGAACTGCGGGCCGTGCTGGACGAGTTCGGCGGGCTGCGCGGCTGGCCCAAGACCTCCGGCGGACGCGGGCTGCACGTCTTCGTGCCGATCGAGCCGCGCTGGACCTTCACCCAGGTGCGGCGGGCCGCCATCGCCGTGGGGCGGGAACTGGAACGCCGGATGCCCGAGCACGTCACCATCAAGTGGTGGAAGGAGGAGCGGGGGCGGAAGATCTTCGTCGACTACAACCAGACCGCCCGCGACCGCACCATCGCATCCGCCTACTCGGTACGGCCCCGGCCGCACGCCCCCGTCTCCGCCCCGCTGCGCTGGGAGGAGGTCGGCGACGCGCGGCCGGAGGACTTCGACATCACGACCATGCCCGCGCGCTACGCCGAGGCCGGCGATGTGCACGCGGACATGGACGACCACCGCTTCTCCCTCGACGCCCTGCTGGAGCTGGCGGCGAGGGACGAGCGGGAGCACGGGCTCGCCGACCTGCCGTACCCGCCGGAGTACCCCAAGATGCCGGGGGAGCCCAAGCGGGTACAGCCGAGCCGGGCCCGCAAGCCCTGAGCGGGCCCGCGGTCCCTACAGTTCCCTGATCCGGATGTCCCGGTAGGAGACCACGTCCGTCGTGCCGTGCACCTGGAGCCCGATGTAGCCGGAGGCGAACCGCCGCCCGTCGGTGCCGGGGTCGTCCGCGCGGGGCGGCTCGAAGAGCTGGCCGCCGGTGTTGTCGAACTCGTTGATCAGCACGCCGTTGCGGTAGACCGAGTAGTGCTGGTCGACCACCCGGATCTCGTAGTCGTTCCACGTTCCCTTCTGGGTGACCCGGGCCCCGGCGAGGCCCACCCGGTCGAAGCCGTAGACCGAGCCGGTCTTGTACATGTCGCCGTCGGGCCGGTCGAAGACCTGCACCTCATGGCCGAACTTGATGGCGGCCCACTCCGGGCGCGGCTCCTCGGGGTGGTCGTGCACCCAGGGGAAGCGGACGAAGACGCCGGAGTTGGCGTTCCCGGTGCCCGGCGCGTCGTCGCGCCACTGGAGGCGCAGCGAGAAGTCGCCGTACTTGCGCTGTGGGAACCACAGCATGCCGAGGCCCGACCTGGTGGTGCCGCTGGTCATCGACCCGTCGTCGTTCAGCGCGAAGGAACCGCCGCCCACGTGCTGCCACTGGGCGAAGCTCTCCGCGCTGCCGTCGAAGAGCTTGCGGTAGCCCTCGGTCTGACCGGGCTTGCCGATGCCGGACTGACGGGCCGCCTTGGTGATCGCGTTGTACTCGCGCTGGTCGATCACGCCGTCCCTCAGCAGCCTGTCCAGGACGGACTTCACGTGCTTGAGGAACAGGGCGTGGGACGTCCACTCCTTCTCGTCCTCGATCAGCTCGCCGATCCGGCACCGGTTGCCGGTCAGCCGGTTGGGCACGCCCGAGTCGACCGTGCCGACGACGACCGTCAGACGCTCGTCGTACTCCGGGCAGTTGGGCGGCGGGACGGGGCTCGACACGACCGTGAGGCTGAGCGTGCGGGCCGCGGCGGTGTTGCCCGCCTTGTCGGTGGCGCGGTAGGCGAGGGTGTGCGCCCCGGCGCGGTCGATGACGACCGGCGCGCCGTAGACGAGGTAGGGTCCGCCGTCGAGCGAGTACTCGATGCGGTCCACCCCCGACCCGCCCTCGTCGGTCGCCGTCACGGTCACCTCGGCGCGGCCGATGTACGCGCCGTCCGAGTTGCGGTCACCGGCGACGGTCACCCCGGTCACCGGCGGTGTGGTGTCCGCGGGCGCCGCGGCGACCACCGTGAACTGCACGCTCTTCTCGGCCGCCACGTTGCCGGCCCGGTCCGTGGCCCGGTACCGCACGGTGTGCGTGCCGACCTGGTGGACCATGACCGGGGCGGTGTACGGCTGCCAGGCGCCGGACGCGCCGATCGCGTACTCGATGCCGTTGACGCCGGAGCCGGTGTCGGAGGCGGTGACGGTGACGGTCGCCATGTCGATGTACGTGCCGTCCGGGTTGCGCTCACCGGCGACCGTCGCCGAGGTCTCCGGCGGGGTCGTGTCCTCCGACTGCGGGGCGACGACCGTGAAGCCGACGCTCTGTTCCGCGGAGACGTTGCCCGCCCTGTCGAGGGCGCGGTAGCGGACCGTGTGCTCGCCGACCTGGTCGACGACGACCGGGGCGGTGTACGGCTGCCAGGCCGTCGCGTCGTCGACCGCGTACTCGATGCGGTCGACCCCCGAGCCGCCCTCGTCGTCCGTCGCCTCCAGCGTGACGGTCGCCGCGCCGACGTAGGCGCCGTCGGTGTTCTGGGTGCCGCTCACCCGCGCCGAGGCCTCGGGCGCGGTGGTGTCCTCGCCGCCGCCCTCGGTGACCACCAGGATCCCCTGCATCTGGCCGTGGCCGGGGATCGTGCAGTGGTAGAAGTACCGGCCCGGCGTCAGCGTGACCTCGGCGGTGTGCCGCCCGCCCATGCTGTCGTTGGGACTGGCCAGGATGTTCAGCTGCACATCGCTGTTGAACTCGGGGTCGCTGGTCACGAAGGTCAGCGTGTGCGGCATGCCCGTGGTGTTGCCGGTCGCCGCGCTGTTCTCGAAGACGATCGTCGCCGCCCCCGCCACCGCCGTGGCCGGGGCCGAGGCGTACTTGGTGATGTCGTCGTCGGCCGTCCAGGTCAGCACCTGGGCCGCCGCGGCCCCGGCCACGCCCGGCGCCTCGCTCTGCCCGGCCGCGGGCGCGGCCTGGAGCCCGAGCACCATCAGTACGGCCGCCAGGAGGGCCGTCCACACTCTTCGTCGGCGCGTCACCGTACCGCCCCTCTCGCCAGCTGGTCGGCGGCCGGGGTCGGCCCGCCGCCGGTGTAGGTGACCCGCCACAGCGCCGACTTGGCGTCCGAGGTGAAGAAGCCACGCCCGTAGTCGAGGACGTAGAGCGCGCCGTCCGGGCCGAACTTCCAGTCCATGAGGTTCCTGATGCCGTCGTTGCCGACCGGCACGATCTTCTTCAGCGACTCCGAGTGCACCGGCAGCCCGCCGTCGCCCTGGTTCCGCGGGTCCATCAGCACGGCGTTGCGCGGCTGGTCGGCGTCGTAGAAGTCACCGACGAACCACTTGCCGTCCCAGTACGCGGGCCACTTGACCGCGCTGTCCGCCGCCACGTCGTCGTACCGGTAGACCGGCCCGTTCATCGCGGCCTGCCCACCGCCCTTGAGCCACGGCAGCCGGTACGTCGCCTGGTCCTGCTGGTACGACGGCACGCCGGACGCGTCCCGCGGGAAGTCGGGGGCGCCGCCCTGGGGCGAGTACCAGATGTTGTTGCCGGTGACCGGCGGGAGGTTGACGAGCCCGTCGTTGTTCGGCGACTCGTTCTTCGGGTGGTCGCAGTCGTACCAGCCCAGCGGCTGCGTCGGGTCCGGCAGGTTGCGGTCCCGGTACGGCTGCTTGTTGCCCATGCAGTACGGCCAGCCCCGGTTGCCCGCCTCCGTGATGACGGCGAAGGTGTCGTACTTGGCCGGGCCCCAGGTCGTCGACGGCGCCGAGGCGTCCGGGCCGACCCAGCCCGCGTACAGCACGTCCGTGCGCTGGTCGACGAAGATGCGCGCCGGGTTGCGCACGCCCATCACATAGATCTCGCCGCGCGTCTTGCCGCCGCCCTCGGCGGTCTCCCTGCCGGTGAAGAGGTTGCCCTCGGGGAGGGTGTAGGTGCCGTCCGGCTCCGGGTGGATGCGCAGGATCTTGCCGTTGAGGTTGTTGGTGTTGCCGGCGGTGCGGCGCGCGTCCGCGAAGGAGACGCCCCGGTAGTTGGGCTGCGGGTTGTTGCCGGAGTAACCGCCGCTGAAGCCGCTGGAGTTGTTGTCGCCGGTCGCGATGTAGAGGTTGCCCTGGGAGTCCCAGGTCATCCCGCCGCCCGCGTGGCAGCAGCTGTGGATCTGCACGGGCCACTCCAGCAGCACCTTCTCGCTGCCCAGGTCGAGCCGGTCGGTGGCCGGGTCGAGGGTGAAGCGGGAGACCCGCCGCTGCGCCATGCGCGTCTCGCGGTCGATCCCGGAGTGCGGGGTGTAGTGCAGGTACACCCAGCCGTTGCGTTCGAAGTCCGGGTCAAGCTCGATGCCGAGCAGGCCCTCCTCGACCTTGACCAGCTCGTCGCCGCCGCCCTTGTTGCCGAACACCGTCAGCTCGCCCGCGAGGGTGACCTGCCTGGTCCGAGGGTCGTAGACGTGGATCTGGCCCTTGCCCTTGCCGATGTCCGGGTCGTTCCAGTCGGTGACCACGGGCTGGGAGGAGTCGCCGCCACCCCGTCCGATGTAGAACACGCGGCCGTCGGGGGCGGTGACCAGGCCGTGCGGTTCGCCGATCTGGTCGCTCAGGCCCGGCTGGTTGGGCTGCGTCAGGCGCTCGGCCTTGTAGTTGCCGGTGATCGTGGCCTTGCAGTCGGCCTGGGCGATGCGAGTGGCCCACAGCAGCGCGCCGCGCAGGTGCGTGCGGAAGTCCGTCTCGTCGTACGACGACACCGTGCCGCCCATGCCGGTGTAGAAGGAGCGTCCGCCGTCGTAGTCCCGGCACCAGCTGACCGGATGGTCCCAGCCGTTGGCCGCCGACCCCGGCTGGTACGTCGTCTCCCGCACCCGGGCGACCGTGTGCACCTCGCCCGACGGGTTGCGGGTCCAGTTCAGCCACTTGTCCGGCCGCTTCCACTCCAGCGGCAGGTCCTTGGTGGCCGGATGCCGACGGTCGCCGACCTCGACGGTGGCGCGCTGTACGGCGGTGGGGGAGGCCGCCGCCGGACGGGCACCGATCAGTCCGGTGAACCAGTCCGAGTACGGCTCGGCGCGGGCCGCGTCATGGAGGCCGACGAAGCCGCCGCCCGCCTCCATGTAGGCCTCCAGGCCCGCCTCCTGCTCCGGGTCGAGGACGTCCCCGCCACCGGTCAGGAACACGATG
This sequence comes from Streptomyces sp. B93, assembly GCF_018070565.1. GTDB lineage: Bacteria > Actinomycetota > Actinomycetes > Streptomycetales > Streptomycetaceae > Streptomyces. Next base: position 3,867 of record NZ_JAGPXL010000035.1, on the reverse strand, counting down.
GCGTTGAAGCGGCCGAGCCTGGTCCCGTTGGTGAAGACCGAGGCGTCGTCGGTGGCCTCGACCCTGAAGCGCTCGTTCGCCGGTCCGGTCAGGCCGATCCGTTCGATCGCCTCGATCCCGGCGTTGACGACCGGTGACTCGCCGCCCGGTGCGGCGGAGCCGTGGAAGATCAGCACCCGTACGTTCGCGCCGCCCGGGGGCGACTTGACGGACATCGTTGTCAGAGTCGGCTCGGGGGCCGGGCCCGCGTTCGCGGTGCCGCTGAGCAGCCCCGCGGTGACGAATCCGGCGGTCAGGACGGCCGCCAGGGCTCGTCGCCCGCCGGTTAACCGCCTTGTTCTCCCGGGCCGTTGGTGCGTAGTGGACCGCATGTGGTCACCCACCCCTCCTCGGTCACGGCAACAGCGCCATGGAAGCTAGACCCCTTTGCGCGGTACGCCAAGAGAAACGACCGGAACACAACAAACTTTGTCCTGAGTGTGGAGAAACGGCCCGGACCCGGTTACGGTCTCAAGGCCCGTACCGGAATGCGGAGTTCGAGCGTTCGGCTGTTCGGTCGTTCGCTCGGGAGTGGGGAGTCCGTCATGGCCAGACGTGGGTTGGACCGGCGCATGTTCAACCGTGGGGTGCTGCTGGGCGGCGCGACCGTCGCGACATCGTTGTCCCTGGGTTCGGAGGCGGGCAGCGCCGCCGCCCAGACGGTGCGCACGGCACCGGCGGGCGGCGAGGTGAGGCACCTCAGGCTCTACATCGAACGGCTCTCCGACGGCCGTATGGGATACGGCCTGGAGAAGGGCGGGGCGACCGTCCCCGGCCCGCTGATCGAACTCAACGAGGGCGACACCCTGCACGTCGAGGTGGAGAACACCATGGACGTGACCGCCAGCCTCCATGTGCACGGCCTGGACTACGAGATCTCCAGCGACGGCACCCGGCAGAACAAGAGCGCCGTGGAACCCGGCGGCACCCGCACCTACACCTGGCGCACCCACGCCCCCGGCCGCCGCAAGGACGGCACCTGGCGGCCCGGCAGCGCGGGGTACTGGCACTACCACGACCATGCGGTCGGCGGTGACCACGGCACCGGCGGCATCCGCAACGGGCTGTACGGGCCGGTGATCGTGCGCCGCAAGGGCGACATCCTGCCGGACCGGACGCACACGATCGTCTTCAACGACATGTCGATCAACAACCGGGCGCCGCACACCGGTCCCGACTTCGAGGCGACCGTCGGCGACCGCGTCGAGTTTGTCATGATCACGCACGGCGAGTTCTACCACACCTTCCACCTGCACGGTCACCGCTGGGCCGACAACCGCACCGGCCTGCTGACCGGCCCCGAGGACCCCAGCGCGGTCATCGACAACAAGATCGTGGGGCCCGCGGACTCCTTCGGCTTCCAGGTCATCGCCGGAGAGGGCGTCGGCGCCGGGGCCTGGATGTACCACTGCCATGTGCAGAGCCACTCCGACATGGGGATGGTGGGTCTGTTCCTGGTGAAGAAGGCGGACGGCACCATCCCCGGCCACGACCCGCACGAGGGCCACACGGCGGCGGACGGACCCCGGGCGGAGACGGCCCCGGACGACGACCACGCCTCCCACCACTGAACCGCCCGCCCCGCACCCCGCCTGGGCGTCTCCCGTCCCCCGCCTGGGAGGTCTCCCGCCTGGGAAGTCTCCCGTCCCCCCTCCTGCCCGCGGCTATCCTGATCCGCAGCCGCGCAGGAGGGGTGCTGGAAGTGACCGAGGCAATGTCGCGACCCACGCTGGAGGCCGTGGCCGCGCGTGCGGGCGTCTCGCGGGCCACCGTCTCCCGGGTCGTCAACGGCGGCAACGGCGTGCGCAACGCCCTCGCCGAACGGGTCCGCAGGGCCGTGGAGGAACTCGGCTACGTCCCCAACCAGGCGGCCCGCACCCTGGTGACCCGACGCAACGACGCGATCGCCGTGGTCATCGCCGAACCCGAGACCCGCGTCTTCACCGACCCCTTCTTCGCCCGGCAACTGCGCGGCATCAGCAAGGAACTCACCGCCCACGACAACCAGCTCGTCCTGCTCCTCACCGAGGGCCGCGACGACCACGCCCGGGTCGGCCGCTACCTCGCCGGTGGGCATGTCGACGGGGCGCTGGTCTTCTCCCTGCACCTCGACGACCCGCTGCCCGGCCTGATCCAGGGCGCCGGGGTGCCGACCGTGTTCGGCGGACGGCCCGGCTGGGGCGAGGGCGCGCGGGCGCGGCCCCCCGCGGCCGTCTTCGTCGACAGCGACAACAGGGGTGGCGCCCGGGACGCCGTACGCCATCTCGTCGACCTCGGCCGCACCCGGATCGCCCACATCACCGGGGCGCTCGACCAGACCTCCGCCGTGGACCGGCTCGACGGCTACCGGGACATCATGGTCGACGCCGGTCCACGGCTGATCGCCGAGGGCGACTTCACCCCCCTGGGCGGGGAGCGGGCGATGCGGGAACTTCTCGACCACGCCCCCGACTTGGACGCCGTCTTCGCCGCCAACGACCTCACCGCCTCCGGCGCCCTGCGGGTGCTGCGCGAGCACGGGCGCCGGGTCCCCGAGGACGTCGCGGTGATCGGCTTCGACGACATGTCCCCCATCGCCGAACAGACGGATCCGCCGCTCACCACGATCCGTCAGGACATAGAGGAGATGGGCCGTCTGATGGCCCGCCTCCTGCTGCACCGCCTCGACCGCCACGCCACCGGCGACGCCGTGGAACCACCCCCGACCAGCGTGGTCCTGCCGACCACGCTCGTCCGCCGCGCCTCCGCGTAGGTGTGCGGTGCGGGCCTTCTCCCGCCAGCTCACCGGGGTTGGGCTCGGCGCATGGTGAGGCGGCGGTGGCACGGCCGGTGGCGGACACGGCACTGGTTCTCGGCGTCTGCCTGGTCGCCCTGCTCGGCCTGCTCGTGCAGTCGCGCGGCCTCGACACCGCCGCCGAACGGACCGCCCTCCCGATCGTGCTCGCCTCCGCCGGGGCGCTCTGCCTGCGCCGCCGTCACCCGGTGGCGCTGGGCGCGGTGGCGCTCGCCGCGACGGCCGGGTACGGGGCGCTGCTCCAGCAACCCGGCCCGATCACGCTGGTGTTCGTCGTGGCCCTGTACACCGTCGTCGACGAGGGACACCTCGCCGTCGCCATCGGGTTCGGCGCCGCCTCCGTGGTCGCCTTCGCCCCTCGCGGACGGCTACGACGGCGAGATCGCGGCGCGACTGGACCGGCGTCCGGGACCGCGCCCAACTGGTGATCCTGGCCTCCGAGTCCGGCCTGACCGTGCCCGGCTGGATCGGCCGCGCCCGAGGGGGCGGGGGCGCCCACGGCGTACGTGTCCTATGGCGTGGTGACGGCCCCGGTGCGGCGGGTGCGGGCCAGCGCGAGCGCGCCGAGGGCGATCCCGGTCCCGGCGAAGAGCAGCCCCATGACGGCTCCCGCGCGGCCCTGCCCGTTGCCGAAGCCGCCCGTGGTCCGGGCGAGGTGCAGCGCGCTGAGGACCAGGCTGACCGGCCCGGCGGCCAGCGCCACGAGGCGCCCGTGCGGGCGTTGCCGCCGCGCAGCCGGCCCGCGGTCCGGGCCAGGGTGAAGGCGCCGATGACCAGGGTGGCCAGTCCGGGCAGGGCGAAGGCGGTGGCCCCGGCGCGTCCGGAGCCACCGCCGCCGTCGGCGGCGACCGAGATGTGCGCGGCCGGGGGTGCGGTCTCGGTGAGCAGGGGGTGACCGGACATGGTGGTTCCCTAAGAATGTGAGGCGGTCCGGGAGGACCGGGTGTGGCTGATGGTGGTCTGCCGCTTGTGGCTCGGAAGGAATGGCCGCCCGGTCCTCCGGGACGCTCCGACTGCTGATTGAGAACTGCGGT
>NZ_JAGPXL010000034.1 GCF_018070565.1 Streptomyces sp. B93 | reverse complement strand
GCCCACCCCCGTCTCCGCGGGACCGCCCCGGCCCCCTCCTGTTCACCGTTCACCCCTCCAGTCTCGCCAGGAAGTCCCCCAGCGCGCGGTTGAACTCCGCAGGCCGCTCCAGATTGGGCATGTGGGCCGCGCCCTCGATGACGTGCAGGGTGGAGTCGGGGAGGGCCGCGTGCATCGACTCGGCGTCGGAGACGGGCGTGTAGGCGTCGTCGGCGCCGACGACGACCAGGGCCGGGACCGGGAGGCTCGCCAACAGGGGCCGGTAGTCGGGGCGTTCGGCCCGGCCGCGCAGGGCCGCCGCGGCGCCCTCGGGGGATGTCGCCGTCATCATGCGGTGGACGTGCGCGCGGACGGCCGGGTCGGCGTACGGGGCGACCATCCGGTCCAGCACCTCGTCGGCGTATCCGCGCATGCCCTCGCGCAGCAGCCGGTCGGCCATGGCGTTGCGGTCACGCCTGCCCCGCTCGGTCTCCGGGGCGGCGAAGGTGTCCGCGAGGACCAGGCCGCGGACGCGGTCGCCGAGGCGGGCGCGGCACTCCATGGCGATCTGGCCGCCCATCGACAGACCGGCGAGGACGAAGGTGTCGACGGCTAGGGCGTCGAGGAGTTCCTCGATGTCGGCGGCGAAGCGGGACAGCGGGGTCACGCCGGGGACGACCGGGGAGGCGCCGTAGCCGCGCAGGTCGGGGGCGACGACCCGGCGTCCGGGGGCGAAGGCCTCGATCTGCGGTGCCCACATCGTGCGGTCGAAGGGGTGGCCGTGGACGAGGACGAGGGGCAGCCGGGAGGGGTCGGAGGCGTCGCCTTTGTCGTCGTAGGAGAGGTATGCGGGATTCGCGGTCATGTGAGCGACCCTAGGGTCGGCCAACTCCTCGGTGCAATAAAATCTTTGCCCTCGGTGCAATCCCGGAACCGATCCCGGGAAGGAGGAGTCCATGAGGGACCGCGACTACCGGCGGATCGCCGACCGCATCGCCGCCGACATCGCCTCCGGGCGGCTGGGGCCGGGCCAGCGGCTGCCTCCGCAGCGGACGTTCGCGCGACGGCACGGGATCGCCGCGTCCACCGCCGGGCGGGCCTACGGCGAACTCGTACGGCGCGGTCTCGTCGTCGGCGAGGTCGGCCGGGGCACCTTCGTACGCGCCCACGCCCCGGCGGCGGACGGGCGGCCCCTGGTCGAGCCGACGGGCCCCGCCACCCCCGTGAACCTCCAGCTCAACTACCCGTCCGTGCCCGGCCAGTCGGAACTGCTCGCCCCCGCCCTCGCGCCCCTGCTCCGCCCCGACGTCCTCACCGGGGCGCTGCGGCCCGCCGCCGCCACCGGAACCGCCGCCGCCCGCGAGGCCGCCGCCGCGCTGCTCGGCATCCCCGACCCGGGGCGGGTGCTGTTCACCGGCAACGCCCGCCAGGCCATCGCCGCCGCCCTCGCCTCCCTGGTGCGGCCCGGCGGCCGGGTCGGGGTGGAGGAGCTGACGTACCCGCTGGTCAAGGAGATCGCCGGGCGGCTGGGCCACACCCTCGTCCCGCTCGCCATGGACGCCGGCGGAGTGCGCCCGGACGCCGTCGCCGCCGCCCACCGAGGCGCCCCCCTCTCCGCCCTCTACCTCCAGCCGACCCTGCACAACCCGACCTCCACGACGATGAGCGGCGCACGGCGGGCCGAACTCACCGCCGTCGTCACCGCCTTGCGCATCCCGGTCGTGGAGGACCGCATCTGGTCCTTCCTGTACGACGGGTACGAGGGCCAGGAGCCGTTCGCCCGCCACGCCCCCGCCCTCACCCACCTCGTCGACGGGCTCTCCAAACGTGTCGCCCCCGGGCTCACCGTCGGCCTGCTCGTCGTACCGCCGGAGCGGGTCGACGCCGTGGCGGACGCCATCCGGTCGGGCGGCTGGAGCGCGGGCCGGTTCGCGCTGGAGGCGGCCGTGCGGTGGATCGGGGACGGGACGGTGGCGCGGCTGGTGGCTGCCAAGCGTGCGGACGCGGCCCGGCGGCAGGCGCTGGTGCGGCGGGCGCTGGCCGGGACCGGGGTGCTGCGCTGCGATCCGCGCGCCTACTACGCCTGGTGGGAGCTGCCGTCGCCGTGGCGCGCCGACACCTTCGCGGCGGCAGCGGCGGAGCGCGGGATCGCGGTGACACCGGGCCCCGCCTTCGCCGTGGACCCCGGCCGGGCCCCGGACGCGGTCAGGCTCGGGCTCGCGTCGGCTCCGGAGGAGGAACTGGGCCGGGCGCTGGTGACGCTCGCCGGCCTCGCGGGCGGCGTGGCAGGTTCCGGACCCGGTCGAAGCGGGTGAGCCAGGCGGCGAGGGCGACCGCCAGGCCGAGGCCGCACAGCAGCCAGGAGGCCGTGCGCAGGGTGGCGGTGAGGGCGTCGTAGACGGCGCCCGCGGCCGGGCGGTGCAGGTCGTCCGGGACCCCGGCGACGGTGAGGTGACGGCCGATCGCGACCGCGACGCCGAGCAGCGCGCCGCCGAGGGCGGTGCCGAGACCGGTCGCGGTGAGGGCCCGGCGTCGGCGGGCGGCGACCGCGATCCCGGCGACGGCGAGCCCGACCGCCGTCGAGGGCAGCCAGAACGCGGCGACCTCGAGCATGTCGTACCCCTTCCGCAGCCGGTCCACGGCCGCCGCCGGTAGCACCGCGACGCGGGTGTGCTCGACCGGGATGCGGTCGGCCAACGGGACGTGGTCCTCGGCCAGTTGGCGTTTGACGCGGTCGGCGACCGGGGCGAGGTCCACGGTGACGGGCCGTCCGTCGCCGTGGCCGTCGCGCAGCGCGCGCAGCACCGCGTCGTGGGTGGCGCGGTTCGCCGCGTCCCAGCCCGCGCGGTAGGCCTCGGTGTGGGTGAAGGAACGCACCGCGGACCGTACGTAGGGCGTCATGGCGCCGAGGTCGGCGCGCTGTTCGAGGCCGTCGCCGACGGTGTCCGCGACCGCCGCGCGGACCGCCGGATCACTGGAGAGCGGCGCCATCGCGCGCACATAGCGACCGGTGTCGGCCAGCCCGTACGCCGCCCAGGCGGCCAGCGCGCCGAACGGAGCGAGCAGACAGGCGAGGGCGACCAGGGCGGCGGACAGGGCGCTCCGGAGGCGCGGACGGGGGCGCGGGCGTGCGGGCTTGGGCAGCTGCATCTCCCCAGGCAAGCCCGGGGGCAGGGGCGGTGCCAGCGGGACGCGTACGGATGGCGGCGACGGCGGCACCGAACGGGCGGTGGCGCCGGGCGGGCGGTGGCTAGCCGGGCGGGCGGTGGTGCCAGGCTTGCGGTGGCTAGCCGGGGGTGTGGTGGCTAGCCGGGAGTGTGGTGGCTGCCGGGTTGGGGGGTGTGCCGGGCGTGCGGTGGCTGCCGGGTGGGCGGTCGTGTCGAGTGGGCGGTTGTGGCGCACCGTGGTGGCGCGGCACCGGCGGTGGTGTCGGACCGGCGGTCGGGCCGCGCGGGTCGTGGGTGCCGGACCGGGCGTCGTACCGAACGGGCGGTCACCGCGCCCGTACCCGCCCCGAGCTGGGGTTTCCGCTCTCCGGTGGAGGCTTCACCCGAACGGGTGTTTCCTGGTGCTGGGGAGAAGGAGGCTGATCATGCGCACCACCTTGGCCCTGCGGACCCTGACCGCGGCCCTGCTCACCGGCGGGACGTTCGCCGCCACGGCGGCGGGCACCACGGCGGCGGCCGCACCCCCGGCACAGCCCAGCTACGCCGAGGGACGAGGATCCGGCGGTCCGGTCTGGGGCACCATCGTCTCCCGCACCGATCTCAACGTGCGTGCGGCGCCCACGACCCACTCGGCCGTGGTGGACCGGCTCGCGCCGGGCACCGTGGACCGCGTCGAGTGCAAGGTCCGTGGGCAGAGCGTCAACGGCAACCCGTACTGGTACTGGCTCACCGGTACCGAGGCGTGGGCGAGCGCCGCGTTCGTCGACACCGACCGCGGGGTGCCGAACTGCGCCGACCCCTGTCCGGAGTGGAAGGACGGGCGCTGGCACCACTGGAACGACCCCTACTGGGGCCGCTGACCTCCTGTGGAGGGATGAGGGAGAAACGCGGGTCCCGGCCCGAGCGGCCGGGGCCCGCGTTCCCGTCAGCCCGTCAGGGAGCGTCAGCCCGTCAGGGAGCGTCAGCCCGTCAGGTGGGCGTCAGCCCGTCAAGGGGTGCGATGGCCCTCCGCGTCCTCGTGCGTGTAGTAGCGGTAGAACAGCACCACGAAGACCACCGCGCCGATCGCCGCGGCCATGACGGCGGAGCGCAACGCGGTCTTGTCGGTCTGCGCGTACACGAAGCCGAACGTGCCGCCGAGGAAGACCGCCCAGGTCAGCGCGTGCACCTCGCGCCGCATCCGCGAGGTGACGAAGAGGACGGCGGCGCACAGCACGATGAACGCGACCGCAGTGGTGAAGCCGAACAGCAGGTTCCAGCCGGTGATGGGGCCGCCGGAGCGCCGGTTGGCCGCTGCCCAGTAGCCGACGATCAGGCCCGACGCGATGGTCAGGGTCCACCTGACGATCATGTGGGTGCGCGCGCTGAACACGTCCGGCAGGGCGGTGCTGGTGGCGCGGTCGCCGGCCGTCAGCCGACGGGGCGTGGGTGCCGCGTGAGCCATGGGAGCACTCCTTCCTCTCCTCGCCCCCGGGTTGCCCCGGGGTTCCAGGGCACACCTGCCGACAGCGACCGGCAAGTCGGCGGCCCGGCCGGGTGCGGGGCGGGCGCCCCCGTGCTTCGCTGAGGTGCATGACCAGCCCCAGGTCCGTGAGCGGGGGCGGCGGGGGCCAGAGCCTGTTCGACCGGTATCCGCAGGCCCGGCGGCGGGACAGCCTGCGCCGCCAGCAGATGCTGCGTGTGCGCGGTCGCAGCGTGGCCTGGCTGCCGCCGCTGGTGCTGCTCCTGGGCATCGTGATGGTCGACATCCACACCACCACCGACTTCCGGATGATCTCCTGGCTGGTGCTGGTCCCCGGTATCGCCGCCGCGATCTGCGGGGTGTGGGGCACGGTCGTGTACGCGGTCCTGGCACCGATGACGTACGTCGCCGTGGACAGCCAGCTGCCCCCGCAGCACCAGGCCGGACCCGCGGACCTGGTGCTCGCCGCGATCGGCGGGGTGCTGGCGACGGCGGCGTGCGTGGTCCGGGTGCGCGGTGAGGCACGGGCGCTGCACATGGCGGACATCGCCGACACGGTCCGCCGCACCCTGCTGCGCCCGATGCCGTCCGACTGGGGCGGCCTGGACCACGCGGCCGTCTACCTCGCCGCCGACAGCGATGCCCGGGTGGGCGGCGACTTCTACGACATCCAGCCCGGCCCGTACGGCACCCGGGTCCTCCTCGGTGATGTGCAGGGCAAGGGGCTGCGCGCGGTGGAGACGGCCGCCGCGCTGCTGGGCACCTTCCGGGAGGCGGCGTACCACGAGCCCGACCTCCGCACGGTCGCCCGGCGGCTGGAGACCCGGCTGCGGCGCCACCGCGACCACCAGGCCGCGCTGGGCCGCGCCGACGGCGACCGTTTCGCCACCGCCGTGCTGCTGGGCTTCCCGCCCGACGCGGTCGGCAGCGTGGACGTCGTCAACTTCGGCCACGACCCGCCGCTGGTGGTCGGCGACGACGGGGAGGTACGGCAGCTGCCCCCGGGGGACGGCCTCCCGCTCGGGCTCGGCGAACTCGCGCGCCCCGACGGCCAGCCGCCTCCGGTGCGCACGGTGCGCGTCTCCACCGCGGAGACGCTGCTGCTGACCACCGACGGGGTGACGGAGGCCCGGGACGGCCGCGGCGCGTTCTACCCGCTGGCGCGGGAGGTGGCCAAGGCCGTCGCCCAGGACCCGAGGGTGGCCCGCCCGCGCCGGCTGGTCACCTTCGTACGGGACGGCACGCTGCGGCACTGCGGCGGCCGTCTCGCCGACGACACCACCGTGTTCGCGGTGCGCCGACGCCCGCTCTGACCTGCCGGTGGCCTACGGGGTTGGCGGGCGCACCGGTTACCGTGCTGCCGTACGTGATCGACGCGGGGAGCGACAGGGGAGGGGACGATGCCGGGAACCGTGCTGCTGCTGGCGGCCTCGCCGACGGGCCGGGGGCGGCTGGTCGACGCGGCGGCGGTGCTTCCGGTACTGGCCGCCGTACCGCCCGGGGTGCTGGCCGGGACGGACACCGCCAATGTCGTCGAACTGGCCGACCCCCTCGAACCGCAGGCCGTCCTCACCCGGCTGCGGGCCGCAGCCGCCGCGCCCGGCCCGCTCACCGTCTACGTCACCGGGCAGCTCCAGCTGGACCGCCGCCAGCGCCTGCCGCACCTGTCCCTGGCCCGCACCACCCCCGCCACGGTCCGCTACACGGCGTTCCCCTGGCACTGGTTCCGCGAGGAACTGCGGCTGCGCGCCCCCGACACCACCACCCTGCTGGCCGACCTGCACGCGGACCCGGACGCCTGGTCCCACCTGCACGGCACCCCGCTCGACACGGGACGCTCCACCGCCGTCTACGGCCGGATCGCCCCGCCCCCGCCGCACCGCCGCACGCCCGCGTCACCGTCGTACATGAAGGCCGTCGCGACCATCCTCCGCAGCGGCCACCGCCCTCCGTTGGAACACCTCCACCAGCAGGCCCTCTCCCGCCTCGCGGACGACCCCGCGACCGCCGCCTCCCTCGTCCTCACCTCCGCCCCGCCGCTGCCCGGCGACCCGCACGCCGCGATCAGCGCCGCCGTCCGCTCCGGCCGCCACGCGGACGCCGACGCCCTCGCCGCCCGCTGCGAACAGGCCGCCGTCCGCGCGCACGGCCCCGGCACCGAGGAGGTGCTGCACTGGACGGAGGTCCGCGCCGACCTGGCGATGCTCGCGGGCGACGCGCCCCGCAGCTGCCACACCTGGCTGACCATCGCCACCACCCGCCTCGCCGTCGGCCAGTCCCCCGACACCCCCGCCGTCGAGACGGCCGTCGACCGCGCCCACCACCAGTGGGGCCGCATCACCGACCCGACCCGCGCCCGCGAACTGGGCCCGGCCCTCGCGGACCTGCGCCTGCGCGTACCGGGCAGCCACAAGGGCGCCCTGGCCGACGTGCACCGACAGCTGCGGCAGCTCCAGGCGGGGTGAGGTTCAGCGCAGTGGCAGCGCGTTCGCCGCTGTCATCAGGGACGCGATGGCCAGGAGGGCCGCGGTGAGGGGGCGGGCGTGGCGGGCGAGCAGGTCTCGGAGCACGGGGACCTCGCACGGCGACGGCAGCGGGTGACGGGGCGGTGACGTTCAGGGGTGACAGCGTGTGATTAAGCGGGTTTAACGTGCCGCTTAACGTAGGGGCTCGGCGCGTCAACCGCAAGGGATGCTTGGGCAGTTCAAGTAAAACGGCAGGCGTAAGTCGGCTTACTGGCATGCTTACCGCATGGCCGAGCGTGACGACCCCGAGATCATCGGACGCAGAGTGCAACAACTGCGGACGGAACTCGGGCTGACCCAGCGGCAGTTGGCGGAGCCCGCCTACACGCCCGCCTACATCTCCACCCTGGAGGCCGGGCGCGTACGGCCCTCCGAGCCCGCCCTGCGGCACATCGCCGAACGGCTCGGCGTGGGGTACGAGGAGCTGGCCACCGGGCGGCCCACCGGGTACGCCACCGAGCTGCGGCTGAAGCTCACCGAGGCCCAGCGCACCCTGGCCACCGGCGAGACGGAGACCGCCGCCGCGGAGTTCACCAAGCTGCTCGACGACGCCGAGCGGCACGGGCTCGTCGCCGAGCAGGCCGACGCGCTGCTCGGGCTCGGGGAGTGCGCCCTGGAGACGGGCGACCTGGAGACCGCACGGCAGCGGTTCGAGGAGGCGGAGGCGCGGCTCGGGGAGGACGCGCCGCTGCCCGCCCGGGTGCCCGCCCTGCGGGGGCGGGCCGTCGCCCACTACCTCGCCGGGGAACTGCGGTACTCCTGTTATCTGTTCGAGTCGACCCTCGATGAGCTGAACCGGACCGGGATGCATGATCCCGACGCGTTGTTGCTGCTCTACAGCGGTGTCATCGCTCCCTACATGGACATGGGCGCTCACGCGCGTGCCGCGCAGGCCGCCGAACTCGCCCTCGCGCTCGCCCCGCAGGCCGGCGACCTCGCGCTCGTCGCCCGTATGCACCGCTCCGTCGCCCGCACCATGATCGCCGAGGGCCGGACCGACGAGGCCGACGCCTCCCTCGCCAAGGCCTCCGAGCTGTACCGCCAGCTCCAGATCCGCACCGAACTCGCCAACTGCCACTGGATGCGCGGCTACCTCCACGCCCAGAACGGGGCCTACGAACGCGCCGAGCAGGAACTGCGCGAGGCCCGCCGCATGCTCTCCGCCAAGCGCGCCGCCCTCTACCACAGCCAGGCCACCGTCGAACTCGCCGACGTCCTGCACCGCCGCGGCAAGTCCCAGGAGGCCGCCGCGCTGCTGCACGAGGTGATCAGCGACCTCACCTCCGAACGCGGCGCCCTGCACTCCGCCGCCGCCCACCGCCTCCTCGGCATCATCGCCGAGGACGCCCGCGACACCGACACCGCCGAGGAGCACTACGTCCGCGCCCTCAGCCTCCTGGAACGCGCGGGCGCCGCCGCCGACCTCGCCGACCTGTGCCGACTGCTGGGCGACCTGTTCCGGCGGACGGGGCGGGTGGAGGCCGCACTCGACGCCTACCGGACCGGGCTCGGACACCGTACGGCGCCCGGCCACACCACGCTGGGGCCCGCGCCCGCACAGCCGCCCCTGTGACCTCCCCCAGCCGGGGCACAGCCGCACCGGCTAGCCTGCGCGGGACACATCGAACGGCAGGACGGGCGCGTGCGGGAGCAGCAGCAACGGACCATCGGCGACGGGCTGTGGCTCGGGGTGCGGGCGGTCGTCTACGCCGTGGTCGGCGGTGCCGCGCTGGTCGCCATCGCGACCGTCGCCTCCGTGCTCGGGCCCATGGTGGCCCTGGACCTGTACACCCCGGCCGTCGCCGCCTGGTGGACCGTGTTCACCGCGATCACCGTGCAGGGCGTGCCGTTCCTGCTGCTCGGCACGGTCGTCTCGGCGGCCATCGGCGCCTTCGTGCCCGAGCGGGTCTTCACCCGGCTGCTGCCCCGCAACCAGGCCCTCGCCGTCCCCGTCGCGGGCGCCGCCGGAGTCGTCCTGCCGGGATGTGAGTGCGCCTCGGTGCCCGTCGCCGGCAGCCTGATGCGCCGCGGGGTCGCCCCGGCCGCCGCCCTCGCCTTCCTGCTCTCCGCGCCCGCCATCAACCCCGTCGTACTGGTCGCCACCTCCATCGCCTTCCCCGGCCAGCCGGAGATGGTCCTCGGCCGGCTGGTCGCCTCGCTCGCCACGGCCGTGGTGATGGGGTGGCTGTGGGTCCGCTTCGGGCGGGAGCGGTGGCTTCGGCCGCCACGGCGGTCCGAGCCGGCCGGGCTGACCGGCCCGCGCGCCTTCGCCGCCGGGCTCCAGCACGACTTCCTGCACGCCGGCGGCTTCCTCGTCGTCGGCGCGGCGGCCGCCGCCACCTTCAACATCGCCGTGCCGCGCTCGGTGCTGGAGCTGTTCACCGACTCCCCCTGGCTGTCGGTGCTGCTGCTCGCCGTCCTCGCCGTGGTGCTGTGCGTGTGCAGCGAGGCCGACGCCTTCGTGGCCGCCTCGCTGACCGGCTTCTCGCCGACCGCGCGGCTGGCCTTCATGGTCGTCGGGCCGATGGTGGACCTGAAGCTGATCGCCCTCCAGGCCGGGACCTTCGGGCGGGCCTTCGCGGTGCGGTTCTCGGCGGTGACCTGGGTGGTGGCCGTGGCCAGCAGTGTTGTCGTGGGGTGGTGGCTGCTGTGAGCGCGCGTCGGTACGGGGGGCCGCTGCTGCTGCTCCTCACGGGGGCCGCGGTGCTGCGGATCTCCCTCTTCAGCGAGCTGTACCTGCGGTACGTACAGCCGGGGCTGCGGCCCTACCTCGTGGTCTCGGGGGTGGCGCTGGTGCTGCTGGGGGCGGTGCTCGCGGTCGTCGCCGCGCGCCGCCCGGACGGCGAGGAGGACGGCGACGGTCATGATCCGGATCAGGATCAGGATCAGGGCCATGGTCACAGCCATGGCCACAGCCCCCGTGTCGCCTGGCTGCTCACCCTCCCCGCCCTCGCCCTCCTGCTCTTCCCGCCGCCCGCCCTCGGCTCCTACAGCGCGGAGCGGGAGGCGGCGCAGCGGGCGGCGCAGGGGGTCGGGACGTTTCCCGGGCTGGCCGCCGGGGATCCGGTCGACCTCACCCTGGGGGAGTTCGCGTCCCGGGCGATCTACGACAGCGAGCGGTCGCTGAGCGGCCGTACCGTCCGTATGACCGGCTTCGTCACGCGGGACGGCGACGGCACCTGGTACCTCACCCGGCTCTCGGTCGCCTGCTGTGCCGCCGACGCCGCCACGGCCAAGGCGGAGGTCCGGGGCGTGACCGCCCCTCCCACCGACAGCTGGGTCACCGTCACCGGCACCTGGCGTCCCGAGGGCGCTCTCGGCGACGAGGAGGCGTGGCCCCCGGTGCTGGACGCCACCGACGTGGAGACGGTGACGGAACCGGCGAACCCGTACGAGAAACGGTGAGCCGGAGCCGTATGTGAGGGCCCCCGGAAGGTCGGCCGAACGGCGGTTTCGGGGCGGGCGGCACGGGTAGTCGGGCCACGTTTCCGGGCGGGTGCGCTGCCGCGGGCCGTGTCCTGTCCCCGGTCCGCTTCCGGCGCGTCCGTCCGGACCCCCAAGGGCCCGAGAGGCCGACGACCGGAGGAGGAGGGTGTGCCCGGCTCGGACGATCCCCAGTCCTGGCGAGGACGGCACGACGACCCCGTCGAAGCCATCGCCGAGGGCGTCCGGGGCGCCGCGCCCGCACAGGTGCCGCAACGGCTGTGCGGGGTGGCGGCCCGGGTGCTGCCGGTGACCGGCGCGAGCGTGTCGCTGTGCGGCGACGGCCTGCCGGTGCCGTTGGGGGCGAGCGACTCGCGTGCGGCGTACCTGATGGATATCCAGGCCACGCTCGGTGACGGCCCCTGTCTGGACGCCGCGCGCACCGGCACGCCCGTGCTGGCCCCCGACCTCACGGCCGGTCCCGACCCGCACCGCTGGCCGGTCTTCGCCCAGCAGGCCACGGAGGCCGGGGTGCGGGCGGTGTACGCGCTGCCGCTCGGCGCCGCCGCCCGCTGCCTGGGCACCTTCGACCTGTACCGCGACTCCCCCGGCGAACTCGCGCCCCGGGAGCTGCACACCGCGCACGCCATCGCCGCGGTGATGACGGTGGCGCTGATGGCGCTGCCGTACGAGGAGGAGAACGGGCGGCGCGGGGACGGGCTCTGGCTGACCGAGCTGGCCACCGACCACGACGAGGTCTACCAGGCCACCGGCATGATCATGGCCCAGCTGGGGATCGGCGCGGACGAGGCCCTGGCCCGGCTGCGGGCGCACGCCTTCGCGCAGGGCCGCACCATCCTCGGCGCGGCCCACGAGGTGGTCGCGCACCGCACACGGTTCGACGAGGAGCGTCCCTAGGGCCGCTCGGAGAGGCTCAGATCTCCGCCCGGCCCTGCCTGCGCACCGTCGCCAGGCGGTCCGCGCCCAGCTCGGTGACGGACTGGGTGATCTCGGACCATACGACGTCCAGCCCGCCGTTGGTGACGGTGAACGCGTCGTCACCGACCCGGGCGACGGCCACGTCCAGGGTCAGGGTCTCCTCCTCGTCACCGGTGTCCGGGGTCAGGGTGAGCCGCAGGCCCTGGCGGGCGTCCCCGGCGTCCGGCAGCGCGGCGTCGTAGACCCGCACCTGCTCGACGGTGCCGCCCGCGGTCCGCGCCCGGAACTCGCCGCACTTCTCCGGCAGGGTCGCCAGCCAGGCGAGTGTCCGGTCGACATCCGCGGCGCGCTGGGCGGTGATCTGGTGGCGCAGCTGGGCCCCGGTGTAGCTGTCGTCCAGGCCGACCACGGCACGCGGGGGAGCGCCGAGGAGCTCGTCGGTGTAGAGGCCGTCGAGGAGACGCTGGCAGTCGGCGGGCGTGCCCGCCGCGGCCTTCGCCTTGAGGTAGCCGTCCCGCCAGGTGGCGGCGCCCTCGGTGGGCACCCACGGCTCTCCCAGGTCGGTCTCCGTGACCAGGGCGGCCCGGGCCTGGGCGGTGCTGAGGGCGGGCGCGGTGGCGGGGTCCGCGGGCGCCGACTGGCGGGTGGCACGGGAGGCGGGGGTGGAGGCGGGCGCCTTGTGCGCGGTCCCCGGGTCCCGGTCCCCGGTGCCCGCACAGGCGCCCGTGGCCAGCAGTACGGCCGCCGGGAGGGCGACGGCCAGGACGACACGGGCGGCGGCCGGGGGTCGGGTCATCGAGGGTGCCTCCGGGGGGACTTGGCGGGGGGCCTGCTCACACGGGACCACCGTCCCCCCGTGTCCACCAGTTCGACGGGCCGTCCGGGTGAGGGGCTGCGTAGGGTCGGGCCGTACCCACGCAGAGGAGCCCCACGCAGAGGAGCCCGCCGTGAGCGGTCAGTCCATCCCCGTGATCATCGACTGTGACACCGGCGTCGACGACGCCCTGGCCCTGCTGTTCGCCGTCCGGCACCCCGGCATCGACCTGCGCGCGGTCACCTGTGTCGCCGGGAACACCGACGTGGACGGCGTCGTACGCAACACCCTCACCGTGCTCGAACAGGCCGGGGCACCCGGTGTCCCGGTCGCCCGGGGCGCCGAACGGCCGCTGATCGAACCGGTGCGGGTGGCCCGGCACGTGCACGGGGAGGACGGCATGGGCGACCTGGGCCTGCCCGCGCCGACCCGGGTACCGGTCGACGTGGACGCGGTGACCCTGCTGCGGCGGGAGATCCTCGCCTCCCCGCGCCCGGTGACGCTGGTGCCGACCGCGCCGCTCACCAACATCGCCCTGCTGCTGCGCACCCACCCGGAGGTGGTCCGCAACATCGAGCGGATCGTGTTCATGGGCGGGGCGGTGGAGACGGGGAACGCGACGCCGGTCGCGGAGTTCAACGTGTGGCACGACCCGGAGGCCGCGGCGATCCTGCTCACCGCGGGGGTGCCGATCACGATGTACGGCCTCGACGTGTTCCGGCGGGTCGTCGTCCCGGGCGCGGATGTGCGGCGGTTGCGGGCGAGCGCGGAGCCCGCGCTGCGGATGGCGGGGGAGTTGCTCGCGCACCGCGATCCGGCGGCGTCCGGGGATCCCACGCCGAGTGGGGGGCTCGGGGATGCGGGGGCGGTGTGCGCGGTGGTCGATCCGGCGGGGCTGACGACGGCGGCGCTGCCGGTGGAGGTCGCGTTGGCGCCGGGGCCCACGCGGGGGCAGACGGTGGTCGACCGGCGGGCTCGGGAGGGGGAGGCCGAGGTGCACGGGCTCGGCCGTGAACGGCCTTTGGTGGACGTGGCGTTGGGGGTGGACGTGGAGCGGTACGTGCGGTTGTGGTTGAAGGTGGTGGAGGGGGCGTAGGGGGCGCGGGTGTGTGACCGGCCGCGGGTTCGTCGTGGCTGGTCGCGCCCACGCGGCGGAGCCGCATGGTGTCACAGTCCCGCGCCCCAGGGGACGCGAAGCCTCCGTCAGCCTTACGCGCGCGCCTTGCGGCGGCGGGTCGTCACGACGATGGCCGCGCCGCCCGCCAGCAGGACCGCCGCGCCGAGGGCGATCGGGCCGGTCGTGCTGCTCGCGCCGGTCTCGGCGAGGTCGCCGTCGCCGCCGTTGGTGCTGGGGGCGGGGGCGGCGCTGGACTCGCTGGCGCTGGGCGTCGGCGCGTCCGTCGACGGGGTGTCGGTGGCCTCCGTCGGGGTCGGGGTGGGCGCCTCCTCCGACGGTGTGCCCTCGTCCTCGGTCGGGGTCGGCGTCGGGGTGCCCTCGTCCTCGGTCTCGTCCGGCGTGGACGGCTCGGGCGTCGGCTCGGTCGTGCAGTCCTTCGTACCGCCGTTCCAGGCGGCGATCAGCTTGTCCTTGATGACCGGCCGGTCCGGTCCCTTGGGCAGCTCACCGTGTTCGAAGCCGTCGTTCGCGTCGAGCAGGCCGTCGAACTTGACGGCGCCCCGGTAGAGGTCGACCTGCGCGAAGCAGCCCGCGTCGGGCACGGCGATGTCGAGGGTGTCGGTGGCGCCGGGCTTCACCGTGACGGTGTCGAAGTCGACGAAGACCTGCTCGCCGGAGGTGGCGAAGGTGGCGCCGTGGGCGAGGTAGGAGGCGAGGGAGGCGGTGCAGCTGGTGGCGCCGCCGGCGGCGCGGACGGTGATGTGGACCTTGCCGTCGGCGCCCGGCTTGAGGTTCTGGTCGTCGACCTTGACGGAGTCGAAGAAGGCCGTGCCGTCGAGCGAGAACTGGCAGCGGTCGGTCGCGGTCTGCGTGCCCGCGCCGGTGCCGGGCTTGTAGCTGCCGCCGGACCCCCAGCCGTCGCCGCCGCCGTGTGAGCCGGTGGCCCAGGCGGTGGCGGAGGCGGAGGCGGCGCAGAGGGCGAGGGTCGCGGCGCCCGTCCCCAGCAGGCGTCGCACGGTGACACGTCTCGCTATGGACATGCGGATCCCATCTGAAGGTGTGCAAGACCCGGGCGACGGCAGCGGGAGCCGGCAGCGGGAGACGGGCACGGCTGCGGCTGGTCGGGCCGGGAATGGTCTGAGAAACACCGGGCCCACTGGTCACATGGGCCACAGTGAGGACCATCGTTGTCCTGTCCCCGACTACCTGTCAACCTGCGGCAACGCAAACGGACTTCATGATTCCTTCGCATCCCGAGCGCGTTTCCGCCGCATTCGAAGAGATCTCCTCCGCAAGGCGGCGCAACGTGACGCAACGCGACGCAGCGTGACCAGGTTCACTTTTCCGGCGATGTGGACAGAGTTCTTCCTGTCGCCCGCAGGCCGAGCAACAGCAAGAGGAGATCGATCGCGTGACCGCACGGACCCCCGACCTCTCCCCCCGGAACCCCGACTGGTGGCGGCAGGCCGTCATCTACCAGGTCTACCCCCGCAGCTTCGCCGACGCCGACGGCGACGGGCTCGGCGACCTCAAGGGCATCACCCAGCGCCTCACCCATCTGGCCGCCCTCGGCGTGGACGCGCTGTGGCTGAGCCCCTTCTACCCCTCCGAACTCGCCGACGGCGGCTACGACGTCGCCGACCACCGCGATGTCGACCCACGCCTCGGCACCCTCGACGACTTCGACGCCATGGCCGCCGAGGCGCACCGCCTCGGCCTGAAGGTGATTGTCGACCTGGTGCCCAACCACACCTCCCACCAGCACGTCTGGTTCCAGGAGGCGCTGCGCGCCGGACCCGGCTCCGCCGCCCGCGACCGGTACGTCTTCCGCGACGGCCGCGGCCCGCACGGCGAACTCCCGCCCACCGACTGGCAGTCCGTCTTCGGCGGCAGCGCCTGGCAGCGGGTCCCGGACGGGCAGTGGTACCTCCACCTCTTCGCCCCCGAGCAGCCCGACCTCAACTGGGCCAACGAGGAGGTCCGCACCGACTTCCGGACCACCCTGCGGTTCTGGTCTGACCGGGGCGCCGACGGCTTCCGCGTCGACGTCGCCCACGCCCTCGCCAAGGACCTCGACGAGCCGCTGCGCGACCTCGGCGCCCCCGAACTCAGCTCCGAGGCCGCCCTCGCCGACTTCGCCCCCGGCACCCACCCCTTCTACGACCGCGACGAGGTCCACGAGATCTACCGCGACTGGCGCAAGATCCTCGACGCCTACACCCCGCCGCGGACCGCCGTCGCCGAGGCCTGGGTGCCCGGCGCCCGCCGCACCCTCTACGCCCGCCCCGACGAACTCGGCCAGGCCTTCAACTTCGAGTACCTGCAAGCGCCCTGGGACTCCGGTGAACTGCGCGCCCTGATCACCGCCTCGCTCGCCGACGCCCGCGCCGCCGGGGCCTCAGCCACCTGGGTGCTCTCCAACCACGACGTCGTCCGGCACGCCTCCCGGCTGATGCTCCCGCCCGGCACCGACGAGAACGCCTGGCTGCTGTCCGGCGGCCACGCGCCCGGGATCGACGAGGCGGCGGGCCTGCGCCGGGCCCGCGCCGCGACACTGCTGATGCTGGCGCTGCCCGGTTCGTCGTACGTCTACCAGGGCGAGGAACTCGGCCTGCCCGAGGTCGCCGACCTGCCCACCGAGGTGCTCCAGGACCCGATCTGGGAGCAGACCGGCCGGGTCCGCAAGGGCCGCGACGGCTGCCGGGTGCCGCTGCCCTGGTCGACGAGCGGACCGTCGTACGGCTTCGGGCCCGGCGGGGCCTGGCTGCCGCAGCCGGAGCGGTTCGCGCAGTACGCCGTCGAGGCGCAGGACGGGCGGGAGGGCTCGACCCTGGAGCTGTACCGCACGGCCCTGAAACTGCGCCGCAAGCTCCTCGCCGGGGAGGACCTCACCTGGGCGGACGACGCCCCGCCCGGCGTGCTGCACTTCGCCCGCCACGACGGCTGGCGCTGTGTCACCAACCTCTCCGCCGACCCCGTACCGCTGCCCCCGGGCGAGCCGCTGCTCAGCAGCGCGCCGCTGGCCGCGGGCGGGCTGCTGGGGCCGGACACCACGGCCTGGCTCGCCTGAACCGCCCGCGGGCTCAGGCGACGACCGCCAGCTCGTGGGAGGCCCGGTTGAGGGGGCGGGCGCCGGTCTCCGTGCAGGTCAGGGTGTCCTCCAGGCGGGCTCCGAAGCGGCCCGGCAGCCGCAGCGCCGGTTCGACGGCGAGGCACATGCCGGGCAGCAGGGGGTGCGGTTCCGCCTCGGTGAGGTACGGCGGCTCGTCGGTGCTGATGCCGATGCCGTGGCCGGTGCAGGGGACGCGGTAGGGGCCGTAGCCCGCCTCCTCGATGACCGTGCGGGCGGCCCGGTCGACGTCCTGGCAGGGCACGCCGGGCCGCACCGCCGCCAGCGCGGCCCGGTGGGCGGCGTGCACCACGTCGTGGATCCGCTGCTCCTCGGCGGTGGGCTCGCCCACGTGGACGGTGCGGGTGGTGTCGGAGCCGTAGTCGTCCTTGAGGCCGCCGAGGCCGAGGACGACCATGTCGCCGGGCTCGATGACGCGGTCCCCGGCGGTGTGCCGGGGGTCGGCGCCGTTGGGCCCGGAGCCGACCACGGCGACGTCGACCTGGCTGAGTCCGTGCGCCCGCAGGCGCCGGGTCAGCTCGGCGGCCACGTCGGTCTCCCGGCGCCCGGCGAACCGGGCCGACAGGATCTCCGCGTACGCGGCGTCGGCCGCCGCGCCCGCGGCGGACATCCTGGCCACCTCGTGGTCGTCCTTGACCGCGCGCAGCAGCGGCAGCACGGCGGCCAGCGGCCGGTAGCCGGCGAGCGGCAGTGCCTCCCGCAGCCCTTCCAGGTGCAGCGCCCAGGTCATCTCGCAGACGCCGTAGTGGCCGCTGGGGCGGAGCAGTCCGGTGGCCGCCGAGTACGGGTTCTGGCCGTCGCGCCAGTCGGTGATCCGTACGGCGCCCGCGCCGGGGGACGCCTCGGCGGCGGCGCGTTCGGTCGCGGGGACGAGCAGCCTGGGCTCCGCCTCGGGCGTGATGACGAGGAGGGTGAGCCGTCCCGTCGCCGCGCGGGGGCGGTGGCCGCACAGCCGGACGAGTTCGGGGCCGGTGGTGAGGAGCAGTCCGGCGAGTCCGGCGTCGAGGGCGTCGCGGGCGGCCCTGGCCATCCGGGCGGTGTAGTCCCGCTCGGTGAACTGCGCCGGACGGTCCTGGAGCGTCCCGTGGGCTTCCCCCACGGCCATCAGTACCGCACCGCCCTCGCCACCTCCGCGCTCACCTCACCGGACAGGTCGTGGGAGCTGCGGGCGGTGGCCTCAGCCGTCTCACCGGACGGCACGTCGGGCACCTGCACGAGGACCGCGTCCTGGAACCCGCCGTCGGACCCCTCGAACTCGACCAGCACGGCGAAGGACTTCTCGGACCCGGCGGTGTTCTCCACCGTGAGGACGACGGTGGTGCGGCCGTCGCCGTCGGTGGCCGTGGAGCCCAGCCGCACGTCGTCCTTGACGTTGACGCCGTCGCGGATGTCGTCGAGCTTGCGCCCGGCCTCCGCCGTCGCCGACGCCCAGGCGTCGGTGGCGCTCGACGCGGCCGACTCCACGGCGGACGCGGCCTCGCTGACCGACCGGGCCGGGGAGTCCTCGCCGTCGCCGTCGGAGCAGCCCGTCAGGACGGTGCCCGCGAGCGTCACCGCGGCCAGGGTGGCACCCGCGGCCCAGCGCTTCCGGTACGCCATGTCGCCTCCCGCGTCCTTCGGCCACGTCCTCGTCCGGTGAGGCCTCGTGCCTGTCCGGTGAGGCCCCGTGCTTATCCAGTGAAGTCCCGCGTGCCCGGCGCCGCCACCTGTGACGCAGGTCACCAGGGAAATTCGGAACCGGGCATTCCGGACCGGGTTGCGGTTCCCGTATGCGCGATGCCCGCCGGATGACCTTGAGGCGACAGGCGGTGGCGCCTCCGCGGTCGCGATTTCATCGGTAATTGGCCCTCATTCGCCTGTGAATATAAGGTGGATCGAGATGCTCGCCTGCGTCACCCGTGTGGAAATCGCAGCATTTACTGTCCCCTGTCATGACACACACGGCGATACGGCCACCCCAGGCCGACGACAACGCGCAGGACGTGCGCGGCAAGGGCCTCGGCGGCAACTCCGTCGGCCTGATGGGCAGCGCGGTCATCGGTGTGTCCACCGTCGCCCCCGTCTACTGCCTCACCTCCACCCTGGGCTCCACCGCGGGCGAGGTCGGCCTCCAGATGCCGGCCATCTTCCTGGCGGGCTTCCTGCCGATGCTGCTGGTCGCCTTCGCCTACCGGGAGCTGAACCGGGCCGTGCCCGACTGCGGCACCTCCTTCACCTGGACGGTGAAGGCCTTCGGCCCGCACGTCGGCTGGATGTGCGGCTGGGGGCTGGTCATCGCCACGGTGATCGTGCTGTCGAACCTGGCGGGCGTGGCGACGTCGTACTTCTGGCTGCTGGCGGGCGAGCTGACCGGCAGCGACTCGGTCGCCGCCCTGGACGGCAACAAGGCGGTCCACATCACCACCTGCCTGCTGCTGATCGCGGCGGCGACGGCGATCAGCTACCGGGGCATGACGACCACGAAGTCCGTCCAGTACGCGCTGGTGGCCCTCCAGCTCGCCGTCCTGGTCCTGTTCGTCGCGATGGCGGTGGAGAAGGCGGGCTCGGGCGTGCTCCCCGGCGGCGGGGTGGACTTCTCGTGGTCCTGGCTCAACCCCTTCGAGGTGGGCTCGTTCGCGGCGTTCACCGCGGGCCTCTCCCTGTCGATCTTCATGTACTGGGGCTGGGACACCTGCCTCACCACCAACGAGGAGACCGTCGGCAGCGACCGCACCCCCGGCCGCGCCGCGCTCATCGCCATGGTCGTCCTGGTCGGCTCCTACCTGCTGACCGGCGTCGCCGCCCAGATGGCCGTGGGCACCGGGACCGAGGGACTCGGCCTCGCCAACCCGGAGACCTCCGACAACGTCTTCGCTGCCCTCGCGGGCCCCGTCATGGGCAACGCCCTCGGCATCCTCCTCTTCGTCGCCGTCCTCGCCTCGGCCGCCGCCAGCCTCCAGACGACCTTCATCCCGGTCGCGCGCACGGTCCTCGCCATGTCGACGTACGAGGCGCTGCCCGCGTCGTACGCCCGCGTCCACGAGCGCTTCCGGACGCCGGGCCGCGCCACGGTGGCCGCGGGCATCGCGACGGGCGTCTTCTACACGGTCATGACCCTGGTCAGCGAACACGTCCTGATCGACACGATCTACGCCCTCGGCCTCATGATCTGCTTCTACTACGCGCTGACCGCCTTCGCCTGCGCCTGGTACTTCCGCGCCGAGCTGACCCGCACCCCGCGCGACACCCTCTTCAAGGGCGTCTTCCCGGTCCTCGGCGGCATCCTCCTCACGGCCGTCTTCGCCAAGACCCTCCACGACATGTGGGACCCGGCCTACGGCAGCGGCTCCTCGGTCCTCGGCGTCGGCTCGGTCTTCGTCATCGGCGTCGGCCTGCTCCTGCTGGGCGCGGCCCTCATGGCCGGCATGCGGCGCCGGAGCCCGGCGTTCTTCCGGGGCGAGGTGCTGACCATGGGGACCCCGGCACTGGTGATCAAGGACTGAGGGCGCCCACCAGGTCCGCCGCCAGCGCCCGCGCCTCCCGCAGCCACCCCTCCCGCGTCCCGGCCGTCGAGTCCGTCACCGTGCGGAACACCTTCCGCCGTACGTCCGTGACACCGACGTACGGCAGTACGCAGGCCGCCCACACGCGCTGCAACGGGTCGCCGAACTCCCGCTCCTCCCGGTCGGCGGGGGTGTCGGAGGTGTTCAGGACCAGGGCGCGGCCCGCCCTGAGCAGGCCGGTGGGCTCGCCGTCCGCCGTGCCGAGCTTGTAGGCGACGCCGGGGACCAGGACGCGCTGCACCCAGCCGGTGAGGACGGCGGGCGGCATGCCCCACCAGTTCGGGTGGACGAGGACCAGCGCGTCGAGTCCGGCGACCTCCGCCCGGTGCCGGGCCACCAGCGGGTCCTCGGCGTCGGGTACCGAGGCCACCGTGGCCGTCTCCGCCGCCGTCAGCAGCGGGTCGAAGCCCTCCGCGTACAGGTCGCGGACCGTCACCTCGCAGCCCCGTGCGCGCAGTTCCGCGGTGACGGCCGCGGCCAGGGCGTGGTTGAAGCTGCCAGGACGCGGATGGGCCACGTAGACCCCGACGCGGGTGCTGGTGGTGCCGTCCGTCCGACCGGTCGTCATGGTGTCTTCTCTCCCCCTCGTCGGCTGCTCGGCCGATCGGCATTATCGGCGTACGCGACGCGGACGGTGCGCGCGGGTTCGGGACGGGCGCCCAGCCCCGCGATGACGAGGGTGACCGCGACCGACCCGGAGGCCATCACGGTCATCGCCGTGGCCGGGCTGGTCAGTTGGGCCAGTCCGCCCGCGGCGGCGGCGCCGACGCCCTGGAAGGCCATCATCCCGGTGGCGTGCAGACCGAGGGCCTGCCCCGTGAGGTCGTCCGCAGTGAGCGACATCAGGCGCTCCTGGAGGACCAGGCCCGCCGCGAAACCGACCGAGGCGACGGCGACGGCCACCGCCGACACCGCCACCCCCGGCCGCAGGAAGAAGAACAGGTACGGCACCGCCAGCAGCAGGCGCAGCGGTGTCGCGAGCCGGGGCCGCAGCGCGGGCGGCACCAGACGGCCCACGGCCAGATCGCCCGCGAACATGCCCAGCGCCGCGCACGCGTACAGCGTCCCGGCGGCCCCGGGAGCGTAGGAGACGTACAGCGACTCGGCGCCGACGACCAGGCCGTTGGGCACCCACAAGCCCAGGTACGTGAGGCGGCGGGACCTCGTGGACCACAGCACGGCGTTGGTGCGCCAGGTCGCCGAGAAGGACGGGCGGCCCTCGGCGCGCGCCGGGCGGGCGGTGAGACCGAACCGGGTGACCAGGGCCGACAGCACGTACAGCGCCGCCGCCAGGAGCAGACACGTCCGCGGCGACAGCACGGTCAGCAGCGCGCCGCCGGTCGCGAAACCGGCGACCTGCGTCAGGCCCCAGAGCATGTTGTAGACGGAACGGCCGAGGACGTAACCGTCCTTGGTCAGCACCTCGTTCAGCAGTCCGCCGCGCACCCCGCCGCCCAGCGACGCCACCAGGCCCTCGAGCAGCAGGACGACGAAGACGCCCCACACCGGCAGCCCCGGCAGCGCCAGCACCGCCGTGGCCGTGGCGAAGGCGAGGGCCAGACCGGTCAGGACCGCGCGCGGCGGCAGCCGGTCGGCGGCCGAGAGCAGCACCGCGGCCCCCGCCAACTGCGCCAGCTGCGGCCCGAACATGCTGAGCGCCGTCAGCAGCGGGGAACCGGTGGCCCGGAACACCAGCGTGCCGAGCGCCAGCGAGCCGATGGTCTGGGCCGCCGCCGAGGCGCCGAAGGAGAGCAGGAACGGGGTGAACTCCGGGGTGCGGAAGAGATCTCGGTAACTGCGCATGGGGCGGAGTCTCCGAGTGCCGCGACGGCCGTGTCCAACGGTTTGCCGGCGCCCCGATAGGTTGGGCCGCATGCGAGCTGCCGAGCGGCCGGGGAGGGCCAGCCGGATACCCGCCGGGGTGACGCCCTTCGTCGGGCGGCGCGAGGAGATCACCGAAGTGCGGCGGCTGTTGTCGGGCTCCCGGCTGGTGACGCTGACCGGGGCCGGGGGCGTCGGCAAGACACGGCTGGCGTTCCAGGTGGCCGCCGCCGTGGGCCGCGCCTTCCGCGACGGGGTGCGGGTCGTCGAACTGGCCGGGCTGCGCGACCCGGGGCTGCTGGTGGAGACCGTGGCCGCCACGTTCGGGCTGCGCAACCACAGCGCCCGGCTCACCCTCGACCTGCTCGCCGAGCACCTCGCCACCAAGCGCGTCCTGCTCGTCGTCGACAACTGCGAGCACCTCGCCGACGTGTGCGCCACCGTCCTCGACGCCCTGCTGCGCGCCGCCCCCGGCCTGCGCGCGCTGGCCACCAGCAGACACGTCCTCGGCATCCCCGGCGAACAGACCTGTCCGGTCGCCCCGTTGCCGGTGCCGCCCGCCGACCACGCCACGACCGCCGCCGAACTCGGCGACTGCCACTCCGCGCTCCTCTTCCAGCAACGCGCCGCCGCCGTACTGCCCGGTTTCCGCATCGACGACGGCAACGCGCCCGCAGTGGGCCGGCTGCTGTACCGCCTCGACGGACTGCCCCTCGCCCTCGAACTGGCCGCCGCGCGGATGCGGGCCCTCACCCCGGGGGAACTCCTCGACCGCCTGGACGACCGCTTCGCCCTGCTCACCGGCGGCAGCGCGGTCGTGCCGCCCCGGCAGCGGGGCCTGCGGGAGCTGATGGACTGGAGCTACGACCTCTGTTCCGAGCGGGAGCGCCTCCTGTGGGCCCGCGCCTCCGTGTTCGCGGGGGGCTTCGACCTGGAGGCGGCCGAGGAGGTGTGCGGCGCGCCCGACCTGCCCGGGCACACGGTGGCCGGCCTGGTGCAGACCCTGGTCGAGAAGTCAGTGCTCAGCCGCGTCCCGGCCGGGGAGGAGGACGGGCGGGCCCGGTTCCGGATGCTGGAGACCGTACGGGAGTACGGGCAGGAGCGGCTCGCCGAGACCGGCGCCGACGCTGCCGACCGGTACCGGCGCCGCCACCGCGACCACGTCCTCGCCCTCGCCCGCCGCGCCCAGCGGGAGTGGTTCGGCCCCCGGCAGATCCCCTGGCTGACCCGGCTGCGCCGGGACCACGCCAATCTCCGTGCCGCTCTCGACTTCTGCCTCACCACACCCGGTGAGACGACCGCGGGCCTCGAACTCGCCTCTCTCCCCCACCACTACTGGATGGGGCACGGCGCCCTCGCCGAGGGCAGCCACTGGCTGCGACGGCTGCTCGCGGCCGGGGACGGCGACGCCGGTGGTCCGCAGCGGCTCGCCGCGCTGGGAACGTACGCCTACCTCGCGGTGATGCGGGGCCACGGGGTGGCGCACGCCGCGGTGGCGGCGTACGAGGAGGCGGCGGAGCGGGCCGGGGACGCCGCCGCGGCGGCGTGGGCCCGGCACCACCGCGCCCTGCTGGCGTTCTTCGGCGGTGAACCGGAGCGTGCCGCCGTCCTCGTCGAGGAGGCCCCTGGCCCGGCACCGGGCGGCCGGTGACCCCGTCGGGGTGGCCGAGTGCGCGTTCAAGCGGGCCGTCATGGAGACGCTGCTCGGGCACCACGACCGGGCCCTCGCCCTGTGCCGGGAGGCACAGACGCTCACCGCCGCGCACGGCGAGTCCTGGATCCGCGGGGACGCCCTGTTCGCCGAGGCGCTGGTCCGCCGCCAGCTCGGCGACCGCTGCCAGGCCGACACGCTCGCGCGGGAGGCCGTACGGCTGCTGCGGCCGCTCGGCGACCGGTGGGGCATCGCCCTGTGCGTGGAGGTGCTGGCCTGGAGCGCGGCGGACGACGGCGACCCGGAGCGCGCCGCCTGCCTCCTGGGCGCGCTGCGCTCGCTGTGGGAGTCCGTCGGCGGGGCGTCGTTCGTGGCGCCGTTCATGCGGGAGTCGCACGACCGGTGCGAGCGGGACACCCGGGCGGCCCTGCCCGCCCGTGCCTACGAGCGTGCCGTGCGGCGGGGCGCGGCCCTCTCCCTCGACGGCACCCTGTCGTACGCGCTCCAGGAGGCGGTGCCGACCGAGCCGCCCGCGCTGCCGTACGCGCACACCTCGCTGACCCGGCGGGAACGCGAGGTCGCGGATCTGGTCGCGGCGGGGCTGGGCAACCAGGAGATCGCGGCCACCCTGGTGATCGCCCGCCGCACCGCCGAGACCCATGTCAGCCGCGTCCTCGCCAAGCTCGGGCTCAGCTCACGCGCCCAGCTGGCCGCCTGGGTGCACGAGCACCGCTGAGGGGTGCCTACGCGCCGCGCAGGTCGCGCCGCACGTCGGCGTACCGGACGCCCTCCACCACGATCAGCGCGGTCAGCACCAGCGCCACGCACCCGAGCCCGGCCAGCGGGGGCAGCGCCGCCGCGGCGGGGATCAGGGCGAGCAGCACCAGGACCGCGACCAGCCGGGGGACGCTCAGCCCGATGCCGGTCAGGCTCTTGAAGGCGAGCAGACCGGCCAGGTAGAGCGCGGTGCCGCCGCACAGGGCCGTGCCGTAGAAGCCGCCCAGTCCCTTGCCGTCCTCGGAGTGCTCGAGGACGCCCTCGATGCCGAGCGCCGTCAGCACGATCCCGGCGACGATCACATAGTGGCCGTACGAGTACGCGCTCATGGCGAGCCGGGCGCGGGGCCTGCCGCGCAGCCGGGCGAGGCGGTGTTCGGCCTCCAGGGAGAGGATGTCGAAGTACAGCCACCACAGGCCGATCGCGATGGCGATGCCGATGGCCGCGCCGATCAGCAGCTGGGTGCTGATCGGGTGCTGGGCGGCGCCGACGCCGATCGCGGCGATGGACTCGCCGATGGCCAGGATCATGAACAGCCCGTACCGCTCCGACCAGTGGCCGGCGCTGTGCACCCGCCAGTCGCCGCCGCGGGAGGTGAGGTAGACGATGCCCCAGTCGACGGCCAGCGCGGCGGCGAACAGCAGGGTCTGGGTACGGCCGCCCAGCAGTGCCCCGGCGATCAGCAGGGCCGCGCTGAGCAGCAGCGGCGGCCAGGCGACGGCGACCTGACGGCGTAGTCCGGCGTCGTGCACGGCGGTCGCCGCGGCGCTGTAGACGACCAGGTGGATCACGCGGACCACGAGGTAGGCGCAGACCAGCACGACCGGTCCGTACAGTCCGCCCGCCATGTCGTGCCAGGCCTCGGGGACGGTGAGGGCGACGACGAAGATGGCCGCCATCGCCGTGCCCATCCCGGCGCGCAGCAGCCCCTCGTCGGCGCGCGCCTGGTTGCCGAGCCAGGTGTACGCCGACCAGGTCCACCAGAGCAGGGCGAGCAGCAGCAGGCCCTGGACGACGCCGTGCGCCGAGTGCTCATGGGCCATGTAGCCGGTGATACGGGTGGCGGCGAAGACGTAGACCAGGTCGAAGAACAGCTCGAACGTGGTGACCCGGTGGCCCTCGTCGGTGGGCACGGTGCGTGCCCAGCCGCCGCGTCCGCGGACTGCGACATCGCTTTCGGCCGGTTCAGCCATCGCCGGGACCTTTCGACGGTGGGGCGCGTCGCGGGGTTACGTGTTTTCACCGACGCCCCCGCACGGCGCATTCTGCCACCGTCGTCCCTCGTGTGACCTCGGCACTGACCAGGCCGGGGGGACGAGGAGTCGGGGAGTGGGCGTGCTGATGGGCGTACGGCGGCGGGTTCCGGCGGTCGTGGCGGTGCTGGCGTCGGCGGTGCTGCTGGCCGGGTGCGGCGGCGGGGAGGACGGCGGCGGGGACGGCGGCGGCTCCGGCGCGACCGGCGCCTCCTCCGGGACCTCGGGGAAGGCGGGCGGCGGCGGTCCGCTGGACGCCGACGGGATCGAGGGCGCCGCGATCACCGAACCCGACCTGCCCGGCTACACGTTCACCGTGTTCCAGCAGGGCGGCGCCCTCGGCAGCAAGGGCCGGCCCGCCGACCCGGCCGTCTGCCAGCCGATCGAGGACATCCGGCTGCGCTCCCCCGAACCGGCACCGGTCGCCGCGGCAGCCCGCTCCGTCCACCCGGAGACCGACCCCGGGGCCGCCACGACCATCGAGCTGTACGCCTACGGGTCGGAGGCCGACGCCGGGGAACTCCTCAGCCGGGTGCGTGAGGCGGCCGAGCAGTGCCCCGCGGGCTACGAGGACGACACCGGGCTCAACCCGACCGTCGAGCCCCTGCCGGACCCCGCGCCGGGCGCGGGCGACGAGGCCGTCGCCTACCGGCGTGACCTGTCCGGCACGGTCTTCTGGTACCAGGTCGTGCGCAGCGGCTCCAACGTCGCCGTCTTCGGCTGGAAGAGCCGGTCCGCCCACCGGGACGCGGGTGTCGCGCCCGACGACGTGATCACCGCCCAGCTGGAGAAGCTGGCGGGCACCGGCTGACCGGAGGAAGCGGGACGGCGCCCGTACCCCACCGGGGTCCGGGCGCCGTCCGCTTCAGTGCCGCCGGGCTACTTGCACTTGCTGATGTCGATCCGCACGATCTGCGGGTCGTGGTCGCTCGCCTGGTCGGCGAACTCGGCGTTGATGTGCACGATGTCGTAGTCGTAGTGGGTGACCGCCGGGCTGGTCAGGATGTGGTCCAGGGTCTGCGAGTTGCCGTCGTAGACGTAGGTGTAGCGCTCGGCGGCGGGCAGGGTGCCGACCAGCGGGGTGAGCACCTTGCCGTCGGTGAGGGTGCTGACCGTCTGCGAGAACTCGAAGTCGTTCAGGTCGCCGAGGACGACGGCCTTGGCCTTCTTGTCGGCCGCGAGCAGCGACTTCACGAACGTGTTGACCTCGGCCGCCTGCTGGTGGCGCTTGGTCTCGCTGCTGCGGTTCGGCTCCTGGTAGCGGCCGTGCAGGGGCTGGTCGCCGCCCTTGGAGCCGAAGTGGTTGGCGATCACGAAGACGCTCTCGCCCCGGAACTCGAACTCGCCCACCAGCGGCTTGCGGCTGCTGTCCCAGGCGTCGCTGGTCGGGTTGATCCGGCCGGGGGAGTACGTCAGCCGGGCGCCCTTCTTCGTCTTCACCACGCTGGTGCCGGTGGTGGCGTCGCCGCCGGAGCGGTCCACGAACGAGACGCGGTCGGGGTTGTAGAGGAAGACGAGGCGGATGTTGCCGCCGGGCTCGCCGCCGTCCTGGTTGTTCTCCGGGGAGATGTAGCGCCAGGCGTACCGGGGGCCGCCGGCCGCGCGGATGGCGTCGGTGAAGCGGGCCAGGGTCGCCTCGGAGCCGACGGTGCCGTCGTTGACGGCGCCGTTGTCGTCCTGGATCTCCTCCAGGGCGACGATGTCGGGCGAGCCGAGGTTGACGGCGACGCCCTCGGCGAGCCGGTCGAACTTCTCCTGCCCGTCGAGCGCGTCCAGGTTCTCCACGTTGTACGTGGCGACCGCCAGCTCCTTCTTGGACTGCTTGCGGGTCACCTCCCGCTCGAGGCCGTTGTCCGCGACGGCGCCCAGGGTGGTGGCCTGGAGGTTGTAGCCGCCGTAGGTGGCGTAGTCGAGAGGGCCGCTGGTGGTGCCGGTCAGCTCGTCGCCGACGTTCGCCTCGGGGAACGCGGTGGTGGTGTCCAGCGACATCACCTTGATGCGGCCGGTGTTGGGCTGGTCGTAGGAGGAGTAGAGGGTGCCGCCGCGGGCGCTCGGGCTCTCCTGCGGCTTGACCGTCACCCACACCTCGTCGTAGGCGGTGGTGCCGCCGACCACGCGGGCGTCGGAGATCTCCACCCGCATGCCCTCCAGGGACTCGTAGAAGTCCAGGGCGTGGACGGCGGGCTCAAGCGGCAGCGCGTCGATGCTGCCGCCGCCGGCGGTGGGCGCGTAGCCGTCGGGGACGCTGCCGGCGTCCAGGACGACGGCGCCGGGCAGCGGGTTGCCGCTGGAGAGCACGGTCTCGGTGGGGCCGGTGATCTCCGTGACCGACTGGCTGGTGCTGCTCGGGTAGTACTCGGTGACCTTGCCGGTCACCAGTACCGAGTCGCCGACGGACACGGTGGGCGTGGCCGACCCGGTGTAGACGAAGACGGCCTCGCTGGTGCGGGCGTCGGCGTCGGCCTGCGGCTCCTGGATCCAGTAGCCGCGCGAGCCGGTGGTGCGCACGCCGGTGACGATGCCGGGGACCCGGGTCACGGTCTGCCCGTTGAACGGGGAGAGCCGGGTGGTGCCCTGGAGGTCGTGCACCCGGACGGTGCCGGGCTCGGTGGAGCCGCCGTCGTCGCCCCCGTCGTCACCGCCGCCCGAACCGGGGCCCTGACCGGCCGAGTTCACCGGGGTCGGCGTGCCGGAGGCCAGGTCGGCGGCGTTGTCGTCGGTGTCGGCGAGCGAGGCGGCCCGCGCGACGGAGGCGGTGTTGGAGGCACCGGCGGCCGGGCCGCTGCCCTCGCGGACGACGGCGCTGCCGAAGCCGACCAGGTCGACGATGCGGCTGTCGGCGGCGCAGTCCGCGGCGGTCTTGCAGGTGAGCGCCGTGCTGCCGGAGACGAGGGCGATGGTGCCGCTGGTGGCGCTCATCGCGATGGAGCCGGTGGCGTCGGGCGTGGGCAGCTCGACCGTGCCGCCGCTGCCCGCGCCCTCGGCGACCAGGTACCGCCCGCCGGGCGCGACCGACCCGCTGAGCGGGGTCACCTGCCACAGCGAGGACGCCGACGGCGAGCCCGGCAGGTACTGCACGCTGTAGCCCGACAGGTCGTAGGCGGCGGTACCGGCGTTGCCGAGTTCGACGAAGTCGCGGACCAGGGTGGCGCCGGAGTTGCCGCCACCGCCGTACACCTCGGAGATCACGACGGTGCTGGACGGTGCCGCGTACGCGGCGGGCAGCGCGGTGAGGGCGAACGCCCCCGCCACCGCCACGGATATCGCCGGGTAGACGGCACGGCGCACGCGCCGTCTGCTTCCTACGTTTCTGGACACGCTGGCGTCTCCTCGTGCATCAGGTGCGTGGTCGGGATGTGGTCGTGATGTGGGGGGAGTCGGATCAAGTTACGCGCGTAGAGGGGGAGTCGCCAAGAGGAGTGAGGTTAATTCCGGGGAACGAAAGGGGTGGAGGGGGCGTACGGCGGCACATCGCCCGGCGTCTTCGCGCCCCGCCCGGTTGTCTTCGCGCCCCCGACCGGCGTCAGAGCCAGGGCCCGCCCTGCGGGCCGCGCAAGGGAGTTGCAAGGACCCTGCAAGGAAAGTGCCGTGTCCGCCGGGCAAGTCCTCCGCCGACTGCCGCTAGCAGCGACGAGCGATGGGGGATCGCATGTCTGTCAGAACCACTGGACCAGCGCTGATCGAGCAGGGGCACTGGTTGACCGTACGGGACTGCAAGAGGGTGCTGGTCGTCGCGCACACGGTGACGTTCGCCCAACGCCTGCGGGAGGTCTTCGAGCTGATGGAGGCCGACCGGCGCGTTCAGCTGGTCTTCACCGTGGCGCCGCATGCCTTCGGCGGCGGGGCCGAGCAGTACCTCCAAGGGCTGGGCATCACCACGGTGCCGTGGGACGAAGCCCTGCGGAGCGAGTTCGATCTGGCGCTGGCCGCGAGCTTTCGGGGAGTGCACCAGCTGCGGACGCCGGTCGTACGCGTCTCGCACGGCGCCGGGCACATCAAGCCGCTCACCGACGCCACCCTGCTCGCACCGGGGGAGATTCGGGTGCCGGGGATGCTGAGTCGCCAGCATCTGCTGCACGAGGGCCGCCTGTTTCCGGCGGCGGTCGGTTATGCCCATGAACGGGACGTGGCGGAACTGGCACGGACCTGTCCGGAGGCGCTCGAGGTGGCGCATGTCGTGGGTGACCCATGCGTCGACCGGATCGTCGCGGGGAAGTCCCGGCGCGAGCACTATCGGCGCGCGCTGGGGATCGGGTCCAGAGAGCGGCTCGTGGTCGTCACCTCCACCTGGGGACCGGCTTCGACGTTCGAGCGGCTCGACTCCTTGCTGCCGCAGCTGCTGAGCCAGTTGCCGGGCGACCGCTATCGGATCGCGATGCTGGTCCATCCCAATGTCTTCGCGGGGCACGGCACGTGGCAAGTGCGCGGATGGCTCGCCGACTGTCGTGCGGGCGGAGTCGCGGTGGTGCCTCCGGAAGCCGACTGGCAGGCGGTGCTGATCGCGGCGGACTGGATCATCGGTGACCACGGATCCCTGACCGTTTACGGAACGCTCACGGGTGCGACGCTGCTGCTCACGGCCGCTCCCCGGCGGGAGGTGTCGGCCTCCTCCCCGGCGGCGCTGCTGGCAGCGGTGGCGCCCGTGGTCGCGCCGGGATATCCGCTGGCCGAGCAACTGGAGTACGCGGTGCGGTCGCGTCGGCAGGGGCAGTACGACGAGGTGACCGCCTCGCTGTCGTCGGTACCGGGCGAGTTCCACAGTCGTGTCCGCTCGGTCGTCTACCGGTTGCTGGGCCTGGGAGAACCCGCCCGGCCGCCGTTCGTCGCACCCCCGCCGTCGCCCCCGCCGCTGTCCTGGTGGGAGGCGTCGGCCGACCGGGGAGCGGTGTGATGGGCCGAGGACGGCCAGGGCAGCCGACGTCCCGGTCCGCGCTCGTGGGGGACCTGGCGCCGGACGCCGGGTGGGCCACGGTGTGCTTCGGCGCGCCGTACGCGGTCGGCCATGCGGGCCAGTTGGTTCGTGTCGTCTGGCGTGCGGGTGCGGTGCGGGTACCGGCGGTGGTCCGATCGGAGGCGCTGTCGTCCTCAGCTGCTGGCCAGCGGTACCAGTGTCCGTCGCCGTGTGCGCACCCGCCCGGCTGGCTGCCGTGCGATGTGCACCTCTGGGCCGACATGGAGCCTCGGGGCACGCCGGACCTCAGGGAACAGGCCGATGTGCTCGTGAGCCGTGTGCCGCTGCCGCGTCCGGCGGCCTGCCGACGAGTGCGGGCACTGCTCGGCGGCCATCCGGGCTGCCTCGCCGCCGTGGTGCCGGGCCCCGCCACCGGGTGTGCCGTGGGTGTGCGGGACGCCGTGGGGGGCGCGCGCTGGGCGTGGTGGGAGCAGGGCGAGCGGAGCGCTCCGGTCTCACCCCAGGTCATCGCTTCGGTGGTCCACGCCTGGGCCGTGGCCGGAGGCCCACCGGGTGCGCTCCGCTGCGTCGCGACGCGGACCTGGGGGTGATCTGGCCGGCCGGACCGGTTGGGTACGGCGACGGTTGACCTGATCGGCCGGGCCGGCAGGGTGCGGTGGTGAGCCCTGTCGGTCCGGCCGGTCAGGCGCTGTGGTGGGTCTGGGCGGTCGAGCCGGGGGTCGTGTGCGCGGGGAGTCACAGGCGCCGCAGCCGGTCGTCCAGACGTTCGGCGTCCGCGGGGCTCAGACGACGGAAGAGATCGCGGGCGGCCGTGTAGTGGTGAGCCGACCGCTCCCGGTCACCCTCCGACTCGGCGGCCATACCCAGCCACTCCAGGCATCGCGCCTCCCAGAACTCCGACCTGGTGCCTCCAGCCCGGAAACGCGCCAGCGCCTCACACAACTGCCGCACACCTTCTGCTCGATCCCCGGCACGGACCAGGACGTGGCCGAGACGGGCCAGGGCCCGGGTGGCCTCGTACGCCTCTCCCATCGCCTCCAGATCGTCCCCTGCCCGGCGGAGCTGAGCCGCGGCGGTGGTGAAGTCGCCAGCGGCCAGGGCGGTCTCGCCGAGGCGCAGCCGACTGAGCGCGGCCCCGCGGCGGTAGCCGATGGACTCCCGCAGTCGCAGCGCCTCCTCGAACTGGGCACGCGCCTCGTCGAGCCGGCCGGTCAGGAGGCTGATGTGGCCCAGTCCGTTCACGGCCTGCGCCTGCTGTCGGGCGTCCCCGTCGGCCGTGGCCATCTCCAGCGCCTGCCGGTACCAGCCGGCCGCCTCCTCGTACCGTCCGGCGGCGCGCAGACCGATCGCACCGGAGGTGAGCATGCGGCCCTCACCTGGTCGCGAACCGCTCTGGCGGGCCGCCTCCAGTCCGAGGCGATGCGCCTCGATCCAGACCTCGGAGACACGGAAGCGTTGGGCCGCCGGCCAGAGAAGGTCCACCAGGCGCCAGCAGGACGTGTGCCAGCCCGCTCGAGCACAGAGCCGTACCGCGCCCATCAACCCGTTGCGGTGGGTGTCCAGCCAGGCCAGGGCCTCCTCCGCGCCGGAGAGGGGAGTGGGCGCGACGATGTCCGCGGGGAGGTCGTGGCCGGGCAGGGGGTGGCTCGGGGTGAGGATCCGCTCCGCCGAGGCCGCGGTGGCCATGCACCAGTCGACGAACCGGCGCATGGTGCGTTCGCGCTGCTCGCGGTTGTCCCTCTCCTCACCGAGCCGACGGGCGTGCGGCTGGACGAGGTCGTGGAACCGGTAGGTGCCCGGTCCCGTCTCCTCCAGCAGGTTGGCCTCGACGAGGGCGTGGACGGCGGTGTCGACCACGTCCAGGGTCGGCGTCCCCACACCGTCAGCCGCGATCGCGGCCAGCATCATGAGGTCGTAACGGTCCGTCGGCAGCAGCCCCATCCGCCGGTACAGCCTGGCGCTCTCCTCCGGCAGTACGTCGTACGACATGTCGAGCGCGGTACGCATCACGGCCTCTCCGTCGACGTGCAGCTGCCCTGCGGCCCCCTGCCCCTGGGACAGGCTCTCGGCCAGGGCGGACATGGACCGGTATGGGCGCACGGCGAGTTGCGCGGAGGCCAGCCCGACGGTCAGGGGCAGACGGCCGCACAGCCGGACCACCTCGTGTGCTGCGGCGGGCTCCCGCGCCACCCGCGTCCCGCCGCCGAGGGCCAGCAGCTCGACGGCGGACTCGGTCGGCAGTCCCTCGAGACGGTGCAGGTACGCGCCGTCCACCCGGAGACCGGTCAGGGCGTTCCTGCTGGTCACCAGGGTGAGCCCGGTGGGCGAGGCGGGCAGGAGCGGACGTACCTGGGCGGCGGTGACGGCACTGTCCAGCAGGACGGCCAGCCGCAGTTGCGCGGTCAACGAGCGCCAGAGCGCGCTCCGCTGTGCGAGCCCGGCCGGTACCGAGGGTGCTCCCAGGGAGATCAGGAACGCTTCCAGGACCGTCGCGGGGGACGCGGGCCGGTTGTCCCCCGCATCGGACTGCCAGGACAGGTCGGCGTAGAGCTGGCCGTCGGGGAAGCCGCTCGCGTGTTCGCGCAGCCAGTGGCAGGCGAAGGTGGTCTTCCCGGCACCCGCGAGTCCGCTCACGACCAGGACCAGGGGCGCGTGCGCGGGATGCCGGGCGCGCAGCTCGTCCAGGGCTCGCCGGTCGGCCTCGCGGTCGAGGAACCGCGCGGTGACCGGCGGCAGTTGCCGGGGTACGGGAGGAGGGGGTGGGGGAGCCGCCGGCGGCGGGTGGAAATGGATGCCTCCATGGATGTTCCCGGCCTGCACGCTGGGGCCGTGGAGCACGGCGTTCCCGCCGATGACGTTGGCGGTCGTCCCGGAGGACGCCGGACCGGGTGGCGCGTGCCGCCGCAGCCAGTCCGTCAGCGCGCTCGCTGTCGCCGCGTCCCGTGTGGCGATCGCGGTCAGCGCCTGCGCCAGTTCCCGCCAGCGCGCTGTCTCCTGCTCCCGCGGCAGCCCGGTGGCAGGTGGCCAGAGCCGGGCGACCGCCGCCTCCGCGCGGGCCGCGATGCCCACCACCCGGGCCAGCTCGTGCCACGCGGGGGACTCCTGATGTGCACCATGGGCGGCCATGGCCGACAACAACACCTCCAGCTCGTCGTAAGGGAACGCTCCCACCTGCGTAACTCCTCTCGACGCCTCGAAGGTCACTCCCCCTTCTCGGCACGAGACGAACGGAATCGAAGGTTTATCGGTCAATTTGAGACTCATTGAGACTCATGGAGTCGCCGTCTGGTCCATCATGCGAGGTTCATGACACGCTCCCGTCCCGGAGACAGCAGGCCGTACCGGCGGGAGGACGCTGGTGGAGTTGGAGATACTCCTCTCAGGAGCGGTCGAGATACGGGCCGGCGACCGCCGAAGTGACCTCGGCTCGACGAAGTCCAGGGTCGCCCTCGCCGCCCTCGCGTGGGATGCGGGCCGCGCCGTCAGCGTGGACACCCTGGTCCACCGCATCTGGGACGACCACCCGCCCGCCAAAAGCCGCCCGGCTCTGCACGCCCATGTGAGCCGGATCCGGGCCGCCCTGCGCATCGCCGGGGACGACGCCCCCCGGATCGTCAGCCGCACCAACTCCTATGTGATGCACGTCGACCCGGACCGGGTCGACCTGCGCTGCTACACGAGCTGGGTGGAGCAGGCCCGGTCCCTCGTCGTCAGCGGCGACGAGGAGGCGGCCTTACGGCTGTTGGACCGGGCGGAACGCTGCTGGCACGGTGAGCCGCTGGCCGGGATCACCGGCTCCTGGGCCGAGCACCTGCGCGCCACCGTCGGTGAGACCAGGCTCGTGGCCGCGATGACCCGTACCGAGATCCTGCTCCGCGAGGGGAAGTTCGCCGACGCCGTTCCGGTGCTCCTGCCCCTGGCCGAGGAACACCCCCTCGACGAGGCGCTCGCCGAGCGGCTGGCCGTCGCGCTGCACGGCAGCAACCGTACGGCCGAGGCGACCCGGCTGCTTCAGCGCACGCGGCAGCGCGTCGTCCGTGACATCGGCCTCGACGCGGGCCGCGGACTGCACCGCGTCCACCAGGGGATTCTGTCCGGCACCCCGGCGGCAGGCCTGCTCCGGAAGGACGGCGGCGACGGGGCGAATCCCTCCCGCCCCACCCGCCGGGTCCCGGACAACCTGCCCCGGGACATCCCTTGGGTCGGCCGCCGCGACGAGGTGCGCATGCTCACCGCGGCACTCTGTGAGGGACTGGGAGCGTCGGCGGTGGTGGTCACCGTCGAGGCGATCGACGGGATGCCCGGCGTGGGGAAGACCGCGCTGGCCACCCAC
This sequence comes from Streptomyces sp. B93, assembly GCF_018070565.1. Classification (GTDB taxonomy): domain Bacteria; phylum Actinomycetota; class Actinomycetes; order Streptomycetales; family Streptomycetaceae; genus Streptomyces. The sequence goes on along the minus strand of NZ_JAGPXL010000034.1, from coordinate 44,911 downwards.
ATCGGTCATCGATTACGGGAGCGGTTCCCTGACGGGCGCCTCTTCATCTCCCTGGGCGGCGGCTCCCCCGACGGGACGGCCACGGCCCCCTCCCGCGTTCTGACCGAACTCCTGCGTTTGCTCGGCATGGACTCCCAGGAACTCCCCTACACGACGGACGAACTGGTCGCCCTCTGGCGCTCGGTCGCCCATGACCGGCGCATGCTCGTGATCCTTGATGACGCCGCCTCCTCCGACCAGGTCGCCCCGCTGCTCCCCGGTGCCTCACCGACAGCGGTCATCGTGACCAGCCGTCGCCGGCTCCCGGGACTGCCCGGCGTACGGCCGGTCTCCCTCGACGTGCTGCCGCCGGACGACGCGATGGCGCTGTTCACCCGGCGGCTCGGGGCACGGAGCGGCGTCGACGCGGCCGACACGGCGGACATCGTCCGGATGTGCGGTCATCTGCCGCTCGCCATCGAGATCGCCGCCAGCCGCCTGTTGGCCCGTCCCTCCTGGACGACGTCCGACCTGTCGCGCCAGCTGCGTGCCGCACGGCTGGCCCACCTGCGCGACGGTGAGCGGTCGGTGTCCCACGTCTTCGCGCTGACGTACCGGGCGCTCACGGCGGAGCAGCAACTGGTCTTCCGGCGGATCGGGCTGCACACGGGGAGCGAGTTCGACCAGTACGCGGTGGCCGCGCTCGCCGGGCTGACAGGTGATGCGGCCGGCCGGGTGCTGGAAGAGCTACTGATACATCATCTTGTGATCGAGAAATCCCCGTACCGGTTCACCATGCACGATCTCCTGCGCGGTTACGCCCGCTCTTTGGTCGAAACTGGTGATCAGGACTCTGCGGAGGATTCCCGCCAAGCGGTGCGCCGCCTGATGGATCACTATGTCCAGGCCGCGGACCGGGCGGACCGGCTGGCCTATCCCTTTCGCTCCCGCATCGAATTGGACCCGGGAAGTCCGGATCTGGCAGGCCCGGAACTCGCCGACGCGCACACGGCCGAACAGTGGCTGATCACCGAGCGCGCCAATCTCCTGCACACGCTGGACTGGCTGGCGGATCACGGCACGGAACACCAACTCGCTTGCTGCGTACATGCGTTGGTCGGCTTCCTGGAGATGGAGGGACATCTCGTCACCGCCGAGCCCCTGCTGCGGCGGGCCGTCGACCACTGGGACGCCGCCGCCGACCGCGCGGCTCGGGCCCGTGCTCTGCTCGACCTCAGCGCCGTCTACAACCACAGTGCCCGCTACGCCGAGGGGATCTCCGTCGCCAACGAGGCCCTGGAGGCCGCACGCGCCCTCGGCGACCTGGAGCTGGAGAGCGAGTGCATCCACCAGCTGTCGATCCCGCTGTGGCAGACCGGCCAGTACGCGCAGGTGCGAACCTTGCATCAGCACTCAATCAATTTTCTTACGCAAATAAACAATAAACGCCAGATGGCGCGCAGCCGGAACATGCTGGGGATCGCCCATCTCCACCTGGCGGAGAATCAGCAGGCGCTGGAATGCTTCAGCCTGGCGCTCACCGATTTCACGGAACTGGGGGATGGTCGAGGGCGTTACAGTGTCCTCAATAACACCGCGAAGTTGTTTCAGCGCATGGGTGACTCGGAGGCCGCGGAAAGGGCCTACCGTGAGGCGATAAACGTTGCGGAGGAAATGGGGAACAGGCGGGAGAAAGCCACCCTCCGCATGAATCTGGCGAGCGTCCTGGACGCCCTGGGGAAAACCGAAGAGGCTCTCGCTCTCTATGAGGACGCCCTTCCGGTGCTGCGGGCCGTGGGGGACCGCAGGGCCGAGGCCATCGCCCTGAACGGCACGGGCAGGGCCCACCGCTCGGCTGGCCGGGCCGAGGAGGCGCTGCCCTGGCACGTCGCCGCGTTGTCCGTCATCCGTCGCATTCACGCCGTGAGTGAAGAGGCGGACGTGCTGTACGACCTGGCCCTCACGGAGCGCGCGACGGGCCGCATGGCGCAGGCGGTGGCGCATTTGGAAGAAAGCCGGGCAATCAGCCGGCGGATCGCAGCTCCGGCGGAGGAGGACCGAGCCGCTCGGGCGCTCGCTGAGATGCGCGGGCTTCGTGCACCGCGATAGGGTCTGATCGCCGTCGACGCCGGTTTCACGCTTGACCCGGATGGCGTGTGTCGTCGGTGTGTGTGCGAGTTCAGAAACGTTGGAAGGTAATACTCCACAACATGAAAATCCCCGCTCTCCGTCTGTTCTTCGCCCTGACCTGTCTGCCGTACATTGCTATAGCGAACAGCATGTTCGGGCAAGGCGGAATGATGTAACGGGCCTCCCCCGGGTGGGAGGGCCGATGGTCCCTCCCACCCGGGACCCAAACAGGGCTGTTCGGCCCTGGCCGGTCCCTGTACCCCGGCGACGATCATGTGCGGCGGCACGCATGACCTCAGCGGATGGGAACGGGTACCGGTGGACGAGGGGCACATACAGCAGGTGGGGACCGCGGAGGCGGTCGCGGTCGGGGAGGCCGGGGCCGGGCAGACGCGGGCGCCCGCGCGTCCGTCCTGGGTGGAGTGGCTGACGACCACCGACCACAAGAAGATCGGGACGATGTACCTGGTCACCGCGCTGGTGTTCTTCGTGGTGGGCGGTGCGCTGGCGCTGATGATGCGGGCCGAACTGGCGCGTCCCGGCATGCAGATCATGTCGAACGAGCAGTTCAACCAGGCGTTCACCATGCACGGCTCGATCATGCTGCTGATGTTCGCGATGCCGCTGTTCACCGGCTTCGCCAACTGGATCATGCCGTTGCAGATCGGCGCCCCGGACGTGGCCTTCCCGCGCCTGAACATGCTCGCCTACTGGCTGTTCCTGTTCGGTTCGTCGATCGCGGCGTTCGGCTTCCTCACGCCGGGCGGTGCGGCCGACTTCGGGTGGTTCCTGTACGCCCCGCTGTCCAACTCGGTCTACTCGCCCGGCCTCGGCGCCGACCTGTGGATCATGGGCGTGGCGCTCTCCGGGTTCGGTTCGATCCTCGGCGCGGTCAACTTCATCACCACGATCATCTGTATGCGGGCGCCCGGCATGACCATGTTCCGGATGTCGATCTTCACCTGGAACGTGCTGCTGACCTCGCTGCTGGTCCTGATCGTGTTCCCGGTGCTGGCGGCGGCCCTGTTCGCGCTGGAGTGCGACCGCAAGTTCGGCAGCCACATCTTCGACCCGTCCAACGGCGGCGCGCTGCTGTGGCAGCACCTGTTCTGGTTCTTCGGCCATCCCGAGGTCTACATCCTCGCGCTGCCGTTCTTCGGCATCGTCTCCGAGGTGATCCCGGTCTTCTCCCGTAAGCCGATGTTCGGCTACTCGGGCCTGATCGCCGCCACGATCGCCATCGCGGGCCTCTCGGTGACGGTGTGGGCGCACCACATGTACACCACCGGCGGGGTGTTGCTGCCGTTCTTCTCCTTCATGACGTTCCTGATCGCGGTGCCGACGGGCGTGAAGTTCTTCAACTGGATCGGCACGATGTGGAGGGGCAGTCTCTCCTTCGAGACCCCCATGCTGTGGACGACGGGCTTCCTGATCACCTTCGTCTTCGGCGGTCTGACCGGCGTCATCCTGGCCTCACCGCCGATGGACTTCCACCTGTCCGACTCGTACTTCGTGGTGGCGCACTTCCACTACACGGTCTTCGGCACGGTCGTGTACGCGATGTTCGCCGGATTCCACTTCTGGTGGCCCAAGTTCACCGGCAAGATGCTCGACGAACGCCTCGGCAAGATCACCTTCTGGACCCTCACGGTCGGCTTCCACCTCACCTTCCTGGTCCAGCACTGGCTGGGTACCGAGGGCATGCCCCGCCGCTACGCGGACTACCTCGCGGCCGACGGCTTCACCGCCCTCAACACCCTGTCCACGATCGGCTCGTTCCTCCTCGGCCTCTCGGTCCTCCCGTTCTTCTACAACGTCTGGAAGACCGCCAGGTACGGCAGGCCGGTCGCCGTCGACGACCCCTGGGGCTACGGCCGCTCCCTGGAGTGGGCCACCTCCTGCCCGCCCCCGCGCCACAACTTCACCACCCTCCCGCGCATCCGCTCCGAGTCCCCGGCGTTCGACGCCCACCACCCCGAGGTCGGGGCGCTGGAGGAGCGGCCGGCCGTGAAGGCGGGGAACTGACCGTGGCCCACCCCGTCCTGGCCCTGGGCCTCACGGTCGTGACCCTCGCCGGTTCCGTCTGGTACGTCCCCGCCCTGGCCGACCTGCGCGCGGGAGCGGACCGCACGATGGCCCGCCGGACGTCCGCGGCGGCGTGCGTCAGCGGCTGGAGTACGGCCGCCCTGGTGGTCGTACTGCTGCTGCTGGTCGACGACTGGTGGGTGCCGGGCGCGGTGGCCGGGGCGGGCGCGGTCGCCACGGCCGCCCTCGGGCTCCAGGCGACGGTCCAGCACCGCCGTACGGCCCGGGAGACGGCCCGTGAATGGGCCCAGCTGGTGGCGGACCGCCCGGTGGCCGACCACTCCCGGGCCACCTTCGCGGCGGTCCTCGCGGTCACCCTGGTCACCGCCGTGACGACCGTGACCCTCCTGCTGACGACGACCGGTGCCGGGGACTTCCTCGCCGTCCGCTGACGCCACCGGGCCCCGGCGCCCAGAGCCGGGACCCGGTGGGCTGGTCAGTAGCCGCTGGTGGTGATGGCTATGTCCGTGATGTTCAGCGGGAACCGGCCGATCGCGGTCGGCTCGCCGGTGAGGATGTTGAGGCTGTAGAGCGACGGGGTGCTGGCGCCGTACGCGGTGAGCGAGGCGAAGGCGTCGTTCGCGGTCGTCCTGCCGTTGGTCACCGTGCTGAAGATGTCCAGCCCCGCGTCGAGGTTCGCGTCGAAGCCGAGCAGACCGGTGGCCACCAGGCTGCCCGCGTTCGGCGGCGACTGGAGGACGACCTGGTCGTTGTGGGTGTCGATGTCGACCAGGGTGGTGGCGGTGGAGCCGACCGCGTCGTTGTTGGTGTACCCGGCGGCGGTGACGCCCAGGGCAGCGGTGGTCGCGGGCGGGATGTTCAGCGCGCCGTCGGTGACCGTGGTGTGGTCGTCGACGTTGTGCCGCAGGTTCTGGCCGTTGTTGCTGATCACGCGCAGCCGGTCGGCCGCCGGGTTGAAGTCGATGTCGAAGGTGGTGCCGTAGAGCGCCACCTGGAGCTGGGAGACCTTGGTGACGACGACGTCGGTGGTGGCCGGAGGGGTCTTGATGGTGTAGATGCCGCCCTTGTCGCCGAGGCCGTACATCAGGCCGTTGCGCGGCCGGTGGTCGATGCCGACCAGCCTGGTGTCGCCGGAGAGCCCGACGACCTCCCGGACCCAGTCGAGCACCTGGGGCCGGTCGGTGGTGAAGGTGGCCATCAGGGTGCCGTCGCCGGTGATCCCGTACGCCCGCAGGCTGGGTACGGCGGTGGGGGCGGCCGAGCTGGAGCCGGGGGTGCTCACCAGGAGCGCGGTCACCGCGGACATGACGGCGGCCGTCGCCGCGGCTCTCTTCCTGAGCCCTGCTTTCATCGTCGCTTTCCTCCCGTTTCGACTGCTGGTCATTTACTGGCGTGAATGCCGGAGCGGCCCTTGGGGTGGCCGGGCGGAATCCATTAAGCCCAGGCAGTAGGGGGCCTACAAGCGAATCGGCCGACCGGAAGGTGCTGGTCCGGGAAGTTTGCGCAGGATGACAAATACGCGGCCCCCACAACCTCCATCGATTCACCCGGAGTGATAACCAGCCGTCCGGTTTTCATCTGTGCACCCTCCGGAACCTGCTGACATGCTCGCGCCCATGAGTAGCCTTTTCGCCGAACTGGCCCGGCAGGAGGCGGCGAACGCGCGTCGGGAGGTCGACACCTATGTGCGCGAGATCCCCGAGTTCGCGTTCCTGGACATCAACTCCAGGGCCAGGGCCGAGACCCTGGAGTACGCGCGGTGGCTCAGGCGCCGCACGGTCGAACTGGCCCCGGACGGCGCCTCGCTGACCGACGACGACCTCGCCCACATCACGTCCATGGGCGCGGCACGCTCGGACGCCGGGATGTCCGCCGCCTCCCCGCGCCGCATCCTGCGCGTGCACACCGCGCTGATGCTGCGCGAGCTGAACGAGGCGGCGGAGACCCAGCGCGGTGGCGGCATCGACGAACTCATGCGGATCATGGCCTGGTTCACCGCCCAGGGCGAACGCGGCATCGGCGCCTACCGCCGCGGCTTCCTGACCGTCCTGAGACGCCGGATGCCGTACGTCGCCCAGGTCGCCCTGCTGACGAGGGCCCTGCTCTGCGACGACCCGGCGGCGGCCGAGCTGGCCCGGCTGGTGGAGATGGACCTCGCCGACCACTACGCGGTGACCGTGGTCCGGGTGCCCGCTCACCCCCTCGACGACCGCGACCTGGAGAGCGAGACCGAGGCGCTGGTGAAGGCCCACCAGGTGCCCGTCATGTGGTGCCCGGCGGACGACGGGGGCGGCGAACTGGTCGCCCTGCTGCCGACCACGGGCGACGCCGCACGGCCGCCCGCCGACCCCGACGAGATACCGGAGTCCGCCCCCGCCCTCCTCCACGACCTCGCCCTCGCCGTCGGCCGCCCCTGCGCGGCGGGCACCGCCCCCGCCCCGCGCGCCCGACTGGCCGACGCGCTCGACCGGGCCCGGCGGATCAGCAGGGCGGCCCCGCTGCGGCGGGCCTCGGCGGCAGTGCGGCCGTACACCTTCGCCGACGTCTTCGTGGAACTCGCCGTCGCCGACGTGCCGTCCACCGACCACTGGCTGCGCACCCTGGCCCGGCACCTCGAACCCGGCCCCGACCTCCTCGTCACCCTCGACGCGTACTACGGCCACGACATGAACCGCGGCGCCACGGCCGCCGCCCTCAACGTCCACCCCCGCACCCTGGACTACCGCCTGCGCCGGGTGCGCGAACTGACCGGCATCGACCCCGGCTCCACGCACGGCGTACGCGTGCTGACCGCCGTCGCCGTGCGGACCCTGTCGGGGGCGTGGCGCTGAACCGCACGGCCGCGGTCGCAGTGCCACCGTCCCCGTGCCGGGGGCTACTTGCGGCCGAAGACCTTCCGGCTGGAGCCGAGGTCCAGGAAGACCGTCTCCCCGGTCGCGTCGTCCAGGGCGTCGTTGTCGGTGACGGCGTAGACCTCGCCGTTCCCGGCCACGGCCAGCCCCTCCAGCTTCTCCTGCGTCCAGCCGTGGGTGGCGCGCAGCTCGGGCAGGACGTCGTACGCGAGCCTCTTGGGCAGGACGGGCAGGGTGTCCGGCGCGGCGGCGGACGTCGGCAGGGCGACCGTGTAGACGCGCTTGACGCGGGCGGCGGGGCCGTTCAGCTTGTCGCGTTCGACGACCGCCAGCCTGTCGCCGACGACGGTGATCTCGGAGAGGCCGATCCAGTCGCCGGGCGTGCTGGTGGTGTCGAGGCGGTAGCCGTACCAGCTCCAGGTGCCGGATCCGACGTCGTAGCGGCCGATGCGGACGACGCCCGCCGGGTCGTTCGCGGCCGGACGCTGGAGGGTGGCCCAGACGATCTCCCGGCCGCGCGCGTCGGTGGTGGCGGTGACGCCCTCGAAGCCCTGGCCGCCGAGGTTCGCGGCGATGTCGGCGGGGAGCGGGACGGTCTGCCGGGTCACGCCCTCCCGGTCGAGCCGGACCAGCTGGTTGCCCGCGCCCGTCTTACCCTCGACGGCGAGCCAGTAGCCGCCGCCGTGCGGCCGTGCCGCGATGCCCTCCGCGTCGTAGCCGACGGGCTGTCCGGACGCGTCCTTGACGGTCAGCGCCCGGGTGATGAGCGCGGGCCGCCGGGCCGTGTCGACGGTCAGGATCCTGGTGGGGGAGTAGGCCGCGTCGGTGACGGTGTAGAGGTGGTGCGGGCGGCCCGGTACGGCCGACAGGGCGCCGAGGGCTCCCCAGCCGATCGGGGCGCCGGTGGCGTCCGTCGCCGAGACGATGCCCGGGAACCGCGCCGCCGCCCTGCCCTCGCCCAGGCGGAACAGGCTCACCGAGGCGCGCACGCCCGCCGCCGCGTCGTCCTCCTCGCTGGAGACCGCGAGCAGACCGCGCGACGGGATCGGCAGCAGGCCCTCGGGCCCGTTGGTGGTGGGCAGCACCTGGCGGAAGACCGGGCGGGTGGGCCGGGTGATGTCGTAGACGGCGACGAAGTTGCCGCGCTCGGAGCCGACGAAGGCGTACCGGACACCGTCGTACTCGGCGATCGCCAGGCCCTCCGGCTCGGTGCCCTTGTTCTCGGAGCGGTCGTCGTCGTACAGCCCGTGGCTGACGGCGATCCGCTCGAAGCTGTTGCCCGCGTCCCAGACCACCTTCCCCGTGCGGCTGTCGAACACCGACCAGCCGCGGGTGCCGCCGCGCCAGTCGCCCTCGTTGGCGGTCGCCAGATAGCGGTCGTCGATCCAGCCCAGCGCGTCGGGTTCGCGCGGTACGCCGGTGATCGAGCCGGTGAGGTCGATGGTGCCGTCCTCGACGGTGTCGACGCCGTCCACGGTCGCCGTACCGGCGCTGAACGCCTTGGTGATCCGGCCGGTCGGCAGGTCGATGAGGACGACGCCGTTGTTCTCCTGGAGCGTCAGCGCGAGCTGGTTGCGGCCGTTGACGGAGACGTACTCCGGCTCCGGATCGGTCGGCTCGGTGATCCCCGCGTCGGCCAGGACCGGCAGCGCGCTGCCGTCGGCGTTGGTCAGCGGGACCGTACGGACACGCCACTTGGCGGGGGCCGCGGCGGCCCCGAGGTCGATGATCTGCACGAAACCGGCCGGGGCCTGCGGCAGATCGCCCTTCTTCCCGCCGGGCGGGGTGGCGTCCTCGTCGCGCTCGTTCTCGATGGCGACGGCGGCGTACCGCTTGTCCTTGCTGACCACGATGGAGTCGGGCTGGCCACCGAGGTCGAGGCTCGCCACCCGCTCCCGGTCGCGCAGCGAGATGACGTCGAGCCGTCCGGACGGCTCGGTGGGGGAGGCGCTGGTGTTCACGACGACCAGGACGTACCGCCCCACCACCGACACCGAGGTCGGCTCGTCCTCGGCGTCCCCGAGCCGGGCCAGCGACAGCGTGCCGAGGCCGCGCGGCGCGCCGGGGTCGCTGATGTCGAGGAAGCCGATGCGCCGGGCGGCGGCGTCGGTGTGGACGAGGGTGCGCCCGTCCTCGCTGACCGCCGATATCTCCGCGACGGTCTCGGTGGCCGGGTCCTCCCCGGCCGGACGGTTCTGGAAGACCGGGTAGGTGGCGGTGCGTTCGAAGGCGACGGGCTGCCCCCGGTGGGCCTGCCCGGCACCGGCGGCACCCGCGCCGGCCAGCGTCCCGGCGGCCACGGTCGCACTCACGGCGAGGGCCGCGAGCGAGGTATGGGTTCTTTTCTGGAACATCGCCGGATGGTCGCATTCGTCGCCGGACGCGGACGCTGCGTCCGGATGAACAACCGGCGAAGACCGCATACGACGGTGGCGCCGGGGATCCGTTCGGAGGCGCTGCCGTGGTGGGCGTCCGGACCGGCCCGCATGCTGAGTACGGAACGGACCCGGCCCGGGAGGACCCGTATGACCGCACCGCCGCCCGCCCTCGACGAACCACCCGCCCGCTACGACGACCTGCGGGCCATGGTGATCAACTGCACCCTGAAACGCTCACCGGAGACCAGCCACACCCAGGGCCTGATCGACCGCTGTACGACGATCATGTCCGCGCAGGGTGTGCGGGTGGACGTCCTGCGGGCGGTGGACCACGACATCGCCACCGGCGTCTGGCCGGACATGACGGAACACGGCTGGGCGAGCGACGCCTGGCCCGAGCTGTACCGGCAGGTCCTCGCGGCGGACATCCTGGTGCTGGCCGGGCCCATCTGGCTCGGCGACAACAGCTCGGTGATGAAACGGGTCATCGAACGCCTGTACTCCTGCTCCAGCCTCCTCAACGAGGCCGGACAGTACGCCTACTACGGCCGTGTCGGCGGCTGCCTGATCACCGGCAACGAGGACGGCGTCAAACACTGCGCCATGAACGTCCTCTACAGCCTCCAGCACCTCGGCTACACCATCCCGCCCCAGGCCGACGCGGGCTGGATCGGCGAGGCCGGACCCGGCCCCTCCTACCTCGACCCGGACTCGGGCGGCCCGGCCAACGACTTCACCAACCGCAACGCCACGTTCATGACCTGGAACCTCCTCCATCTGGCGCGCGCCCTGAAGGACCTCGGCGGCATCCCCGCCTACGGAAACCAGCGCACGGCGTGGGACGCGGGCTGCCGCCGCGACTACGAGAACCCGGAACACCGGTGAGCCCCCGGAACGGAAACCGATGAGCCGGGCCCGCGTCCAAGGACGCGGGCCCGGCTCGTCACGTACACGCCGATGCGGCGCTCAGGCAGGCAGGATGTTCTCGGCCGTCGGGCCCTTCTGCCCCTGCCCGATGTCGAAGGTCACCTTCTGGCCCTCGTGAAGCTCACGGAAGCCCTGGGTGGCGATGTTGGAGTAGTGGGCGAAGACGTCGGCGCCACCGCCGTCCTGCGCGATGAAGCCGAAGCCCTTTTCCGAGTTGAACCACTTCACGGTGCCGGAAGCCATATTTCTTTCTCCCTCGGGACGCTGTACGAAGCACGCCCTGTGCGCACTCCGGTCGCCGTGATGATCACCCGCCCGAAAACGTCTCGCAACCACAACCGCGACTGATGTCGCCATCGACCGTACCGCGCTTCTCGGGCCATATGCGGGAAGCAATTCCGTAATCACCGCCGTCCGGTGAATCCGCCATTCGAGGAATTCAGACCCACGCCACCGCCCCGGAGCGGCGCGGGCGGCCCGGGTAGCATCGGCGGGCCGGGGAGCTACGGCGTTGCCCGTGGGGCCGCCCGGGGCGGGACGGACTACACAGGCAGGGCGAGCGGGGCCATGACCATGCCGACCGGAGGCGAGCAGGGTTCGCGCGATCTAGAGGCGATGCTGGACGCGATCACCGACCATGCCGTGATCAAGCTGGGGCCCGAGGGCGAGGTGGCCCGCTGGAGCCGCGCCGCCGAGAGGATGACGGGCTACGCCGCGGGTGAGGTCGTCGGGCGGTCGCTGGCGCTGCTGCGGACCGAGGAGGACCGTGCCGCCGGGCTGCCGGAGCAGGAACTGGCGGCGGTGCGGGAGCACGGGCGGCGGGAGTTCCAGGGCTGGTGGGTGCGCAAGAGCGGGGAGCGGTTTCTCGCTCAGGGCAGCCTGACGCCCGTCGAGGACGAGAGCGGCGCCGTCACCGGGTTCGTCGAGGTGCTGCGGGACGCGACGGAGAGCGCGCGGGCCGAGTCGCTGTTCCACGGCCTGCTGGAGTCGGCCCCGGACGCCATGGTCATCGTCGGCCAGGACGGGCGGATCGTGCTGGTCAACCGGCAGGCCGAGGCGCTGTTCGGCTTCGAGCGCGCCGAGTTGGTCGGCCGTGAGATCGAGGTGCTGGTGCCGCCGCGCTACCGCGACCGCCACGTCGGACACCGCAACGGCTTCCTGGGCGCCCCGCAGGTACGCCCGATGGGCGTGGGACTGCAACTGTCCGGTGTACGGCGCAACGGCACCGAGTTCCCCGTCGAGATCAGCCTGAGCCCGCTCGAGACGGCCGAGGGCACGCTGGTCGCGGCGGCGATCCGGGACGTCACCGAGCGCCGTGAGACCGAGCAGCGGCTCCAGCGGCAGCGCGACGAGATCCTGGAGCTGTCGACGCCGGTGATCCAGGTGTGGGACAAGGTGCTCGCCCTGCCGATCATCGGCACCCTCGACACGCTGCGGGCCACCCGGCTCACCGAGGGCCTGCTGGAGAAGATCGCCCAGACGCAGGCCGAGGTCGCCATCCTGGACATCAGCGGGGTGCCCACCATCGACACCCAGGTCGCCCAGCACCTGCTGAAGACGGTGCAGGCGGCGGCGCTGATGGGGACGGTCAGCATCATGAGCGGGGTGCGTCCGGAGACCGCCCAGTCCATGGTCCACCTGGGCATCGACATGGGCCGCCTGCGCTCCCGCAACACCCTCCAGGACGCCCTCCAGCTGGCGCTCGCGGTGCTGGCCGAACGGGCCGGGACCGCCGAGACCGCCGCCCGCGCGCTGACCCGGGGAGGCCACGGTGCATGAGGAGGACGTCGTCCCGGTCATGCGGATCGGCGACACCCTGCTGGTGGCGTTGCAGGGCGACCTGGACGACACCACGGTGGTCCAGATCGAGGAACAGCTCACCCGTGAGGTCGCCCGCACCGGCGCGTCCGGGATGCTCATCGACGTCAGCAGGCTGAGCCTGGTCGACTCGTTCATCGCCCGGGTGCTGGCGAGGATCGTCGCGATGGTCCGGCTGCTGGGCGCCCAGGCGGCGATCGTCGGCATCCAGCCCGCGGTCGCCATCACGCTCGTGGAACTGGGTGTTCCGATGGGACACCTGGACACCGCGCTCAACGCCGAGCAGGGCCTGGCGCTGCTCCAGCGGCTGCGGCGCGCGGACACCGGCCCGGACCGGGACCGCCTGTGACGACCGACGCCGCGACGGAACGGGTGCCGGAAGTCTTCGACGTCGCCCACGAGGCCGACCTGATCCGGGTCCGCAAGGTGCTGCGCGCCGAGGCGCAGGCGGCGGGCCTCAACCTGGTCGACGCCACCAAGCTGATCACCGCGGGCAGCGAGCTGGCCCGCAACATCCTCAACTACGCCACCGGCGGGCGGGGCCGGGTCGGGGTCGAGCAGGTGTACCAGGAGGGCCGCCGGGGCGTGCGGGTCACGTTCGCCGACGACGGGCCGGGCATCGCCGACATCGACGCGGCGATGACCGACGGCTTCAGCACCAAGGGCAGCATGGGCCTCGGCCTGCCGGGCTCACGGCGGCTGGTGGACGACCTGACCCTGACCTCCGCCGCCGGGTCCGGCACGACCGTGGTGATCGTGAAGTGGCAGCGGTGACGCGTACGAAGAGGGCCGCGGAGGCGCGGCGATGAGCGAGCGCGAGCACCGCCTCCACATCGTCGTGGCCGAGGAGGACGTCGGCGCCCTGCGCCGGGCCGTGGCCCGGATGTCCGCCGGGCGGCCGGGACTGCGCCCGGGCGTCGCCGAACTCGTGGCCACCGAACTGGGCACCAACCTGGTACGGCACGCCCGCCCCGGCGGCGGCCACGTGCTGGCCCGCGCCACCGGCGACGGCATCGAGCTGATCTCCGTCGACCGCGGCCCGGGGATGTCGTACGCCGACCTGCCGCGGGCCGTCGCGGCGCCCCCGTACCGCGGCGGGGGCCTCAACGCGGGCCTGGGCGTCGTCCGCTCGAACTCCGCGGAGTTCGACTGCTACTCCACCCGCGGCGGCACGGTCGTCTACGCCCGGCTCGGCGCCGACGCGCCCGCCGGGGGCAGTGGGTGGCGCTGCGGCGGCGTCAACGTCCCCCTCGGCGGGGACGGCGAGTCCGGGGACGCCTGGGCGGTCGCCCCGGACCGGCGGCTGGCCGCCCTCGTCGTGGACGGCCTCGGGCACGGACCGGCGGCCTCCCTGGCCTCCCGCGCCGCGGTCGCCGCGTTCGACGACGGCCCGGTCACCGACCTCGGCGGCCTCGTGAAGCACGCCCATGAGGCGATGCGGGGGACGCGCGGCGGTGTCCTCGGCGTCTGCCTGATCGACCCGGGCAGCGGCGAGTTCACGTACGCGGCCGTGGGCAACATCACCGGCCGTGTCCTCACCGGCGGCCGTACGGCCCACCACCTGCTGGACCGCCCCGGCACCCTCGGCACCCACCTCCCCGTGCCCAGCACCCGCCTTCAGCAGGGCCGTTGGGAGCCGGGGTCGGTGCTCGTGCTGACCTCCGACGGGATCCGCTCCGGCTGGAACCTGGACGACCACCCCCGCGTGCTGGAACACCACCCGGCGATCGTGGCCGCGGTCGTGCACCGGGACTTCGCCAGGCCCACCGACGACGCCACCGTGCTCGTGGTCCGCGCGAGCGGCGGCGTGCCATGATGGGCCGGGGCATATGCACCGGGCAGACGACGCAGAGGATCACGAAGGACGGTCGGCCATGGGGGAGCTGAGCGACCTTCGTCCCGGTGACGCGGCCAGCGCCGACGCCGCCGAGGTCGCGGCCACGGTGGACACCGCAGCCGCCGCTGACGCCGAGGCCGCCGCTGACGCCGCAGCCGACGCCGCGGAGCTGGTCGCCGAGCTGCGTCAGGAGCTGGAGGACACCAACCGAGGCCTGATCGCCCTGCACACCGAGCTGGAGGCCGCCCAGCGCGCCGCCGCCCGGCTGGCGGCGATCGTGACCTCCTCCGACGACGCGATCCTCTCCGTCGACCCGGTGCCCGAGCACCGCATCCAGACCTGGAACCCGGGCGCGGGACGCCTGTTCGGCCACCCGGAGCGGGAGATCGTCGGCAGCCCCGTCGACACCCTGCTGTCCGACGCCGCGCGCGCCGCGTTCCGTACGGCGCTGGAGGAGATCCGCGCCCACGGCCACGCGGAGCCCCACCAGACCCGGTGGCTCCGCGCGGACGGCACCGAGGTCGACGTCGCCGTCACCGTCTCCGCCATGCGCGACGCCGACGGCGCGCTGATCGGGTTCTCCACGGTGGCGCGGGACATCACCCAGCAGCTCGCCGCGCAGGCGGAGCTGGCCGCCGCCCGCACCGAGCGTGAGGTGCAGGGGGACCGGGACCGCATCGCCCGTGACATGCACGACCTCGTCATCCAGCGGCTGTTCGCCGGTGCCCTGACGCTCCAGTCGGCGCTCAACCGGGTCGGCGACCGGCCGCAGGTGGCCGACCGGGTGCAGCGGGTCGTGGACGACCTGGACGACACCATCAAGGTCATCCGCTCCACCATCTACGCCCTGCGCGAGCAGCGGCAGGGGCCCGGCGGCGGCGGTCTGCGGGCGCGGGTGGTGGCGGTCACCGACCGGGCCGCCGAGATCCTCGGCTGCACGCCCGCGCTGCGGATGACCGGCCTGCTCGACACCGAGGTGCCCGCCGAGCACGCCGAGCACCTGCTGGCCGTGCTCGGCGAGGCCCTGTCCAACGCCGCCAAGCACGCCCACGCCACCGCCGTCGACATCACCGTCGAGGTGACCGGTACGTCGTTGCGGCTGCGCGTCAGCGACAACGGCCGCGGCATCGACCCGGCCGTCACCCGCCGCAGCGGGCTGGCCAACCTGCGCTCCCGCGCCGAGGAACTGGGCGGCACCTTCACCGTCGCCGCGAACCACCCCGCGGGTGCCGTCCTCGACTGGAGCATCCCGCTGCCGGGCGCCGGAGCCTGATCACCGGTACCGCCCGGCCGGAACGCGCACCGCGCACTTTCCGTCTTGCTGTCGGCAGACGCGGCCCCAGACGCGAGAACATCGAGCAGAGCTGAAACACATTGAGACACGCACCATCGCGGGACTCCGGACGAAGACCGCGAATACGAACACCGCGGACGCCACGAATAACGCGCAGGGCCCGAATATGGGTCGTGGCCGCCGCCGTGACCCTCGGTTTCCTGATCGCGCTGGAGTTCACCGCCCGCCACCACGGCACACCGGGCCCGCTCACCAACCAGCTGCGGGAGCTGGTGCACGCCCCCAAGTCGGGCGGCCTGCTCTACGCCGCCATGGCGCTGACGATGGTGGTGCTCCCCTGGCGGCAACGCCTCGTCGCCGTGGGCGCGGCGATCGGCATCGACGTCGCCTTCGTGGCCGCCCGCTGGGCCCTGGACGTCGAACCGGACGGCGGCCACCCGTTCGGCAACGGCGCCCTGTGGGTGATCGTCGGCTGCGGGTTCGTCGCCGTCACGCGCCGCACCGGCCCCGAGCGGGTCCTGCTGCTGAAGGGCGTGGGGCTGGGACTGCTGCTGGTGGCCGGGCGCAAGACCGGCGACACCTGGCTGCTCATCACCTCCAAGACCCGCCCGGCCGTCCTCGACCAGTACGTGGCGACGGCCGACCAGGCCCTGGGCAACCCGTCGTGGCTGGTGGGCCGGATCGTGACGGCCACCGGACCCGTCGGCTTCAACTTCCTCGACTTCGTCTACGGGCAGCTCGCGGTGGCCGCGGTCATCGCCGCGCTCTACCAGCTGCGCCACGTGGCGGCCGAGCGCCGCTTCCCCCGCCACCACCTGGTGCGCACCTTCCTGGTGATCGGCCTCGTCGGGCCCGCCTTCTACATGGTCTTCCCGGTCGTCGGACCGGTCTTCGCCTACGGCACCGGCACCGAACACTGGGCGGACATCAGCCTGTGGGCGCCGGACATGCCGCCCAGCGCGCAGTGGGCGGTGGCCGACCTGTGGCCGCGGACGCCGCCGCCGATCAGCGTTCCGCACCCGATGTCCTTCGACGAGATCACGCCACGGAACTGCATGCCCAGCCTGCACACGGCATGGGCCACCGCGATCTTCGTCCACACCCGCAAGGGCCCGCGGACGCTGCGCCACGCGGGCACGTTCTGGCTGGTCGCCACGCTCTGCGCGACCCTGGGCTTCGGCTACCACTACGGCGCGGACCTCATCGCCGGCGTGGTGTTCACCCTCACCATCGAGGCGGCCCTGCGCTCGTACGACCGCGGCTGGGACCGCTCCGGGCTCCGGCTGGTGGCGTACGGCGCCTCGGTCTTCACCGCGCTGCTGGTGTCGTACCGCTGGCTGCCCTCGCCGATGGCCCAGTACCCCTGGCTGGCGGGGCCGCTGCTGCTCCTGGCCCTGGTGTCGGTGATCTACGGCTATGTCCGGACGACCGCCGCGTGGTCGCGCGAGACCGGACCGCCGCGGGACCCGGACCCCGGGGCGCAACCGCGGTGGCCGGAATCGTGTCTCTCAACGCGCGGCCCGGTGGCTTCGCCAGGGGGTGGGGCTCCGATCGGCGCGGCGGCTTGGGGGATGGAATGAACGCATGGGCGGTACCCGGATACGCCGAGTCACTCGAACTCGGATCGGGGGCGAGCGGACGGGTCGTCCTCGCCGTGCACGAGGAGACCGACGTCCCCGTGGCGGTGAAGTACCTCAGCGAGTCCCTGCGCACCCGGCCGGGTTTCGTCCACGGCTTCCGGGCCGAGGCGCGCCTGCTCGGCGGTCTCGACAGCCCGTACGTCGCCAGGCTGTTCGAGTACGTGGAGAGCACGCACGGCGCCGCCATCGTGATGGAGCTGGTCGACGGCGTGTCGCTGCGGGCCCTGCTCAGGCAGGAGGGCCCGCTCGACCCCGAGGCCGCGCTGGTCGTGCTCAAGGGCTCCCTGCTCGGGCTGGCCGACGCGCACCGCATAGGTGTCGTCCACCGCGACTACAAGCCGGAGAACGTCCTGGTCGTCCCGGACGGGTCGTCCCGGCTCGTCGACTTCGGGATCGCGGTGGACGTCGGCACCAGCGCCACCGTGGCGGGCACCCCCTCCTACATGGCCCCCGAGCAGTGGACGGGCGCGCCCGCCTCGCCCGCCGCCGACGTGTACGCGGCCACGGCCACCTTCTTCGAGTGCCTGACGGGCCGCAAGCCGTACGCGGGCGACAACCTCGCGGAACTCGCGCTCCAGCACGTCGACGCGCCCGTCCCCGCCGAGGAGGTCCCCGAGCCGGTACGGGAACTGGTGCGCCGCGGGCTGGCCAAGGACCCGGCGCTGCGGCCCGCGCGGGCGGCGGAGTTCGTCAGGGACCTGGAGGCGGCGGCCGGTGCCGCCTACGGACCCGACTGGGAGGAACGCGGCCGCGGCCGGCTCGCCGCGCTGGTGGCGCTGCTGCCGCTGCTGCTGCCCTCGGCGCGCGGCGGCCCCCGCACCACCACGGCCACCGCGCGCACGGTCCTGACCCAGCCGCACCCGGGCGGGGCCGGGTCGTGGCTGCCCGGCCGTCCCGGCATGCTCGTCTCCGGCGCCGCCGTGCTCCTCGGCCTTCTGCTCACCTACGGACTCCAGTACACGCCGGGGGCCGCAGCCCAGCAGGCGGTGCGGGCCGAGGCCACCACCATCGCCGACCCCGTCGGCGCGCCCGGCCCGGCCCCGTCGGCGTCCTTGTCCCCCTCGCCCGGTACGTCCTCGTCCCCCTCCCCCGGCGCCTCGCCGTCGGGCTCGGCGACCACCGGCCCGGGGGACCCCCTGGACCCGGGTGCGACGACAGCGCCCGGGGACGGCCCCGCGGCGCCGACGCCCGGCTCCCCGACCTCGCCCGCGGGCGGCGCCGACCCCGCCGACCCGGCGGGCCCCACCGGTCCGGCCGGTCCGGCCGGACCTTCCGACCCCGCAGGCCCCCCAGACCCCGGAGACCCCGCTCCTCCCGCCGCGCCCGCCATCAAGGACGTCGCGGTGTCGACGTTCCAGCAGACGGGTTCCTGGACCGCCACGGCGACCCTCACCGTCACCACGGACGGCACCGGACCCTTCTCCCTCACCGTCTCGTGGTTCACCGGCGACTCGGCGGGCCAGCCCGGCACCCCCGACGGCGGGTCCCAGACCTTCGAGCGCAGCGGCGCCACCCAGTACACGCTCACCGTCGACCACGCCTTCCAGAACCTCGGCTGCTACTGGACGGTGCAGGCCACGACCGCCCCGGCCGCCGCCGACGGCGGCGCCTCGCAGCAGCTTCTGACCAGGCGGTGCGACCTCCGATGACCGCCAGAGGCGACGACCGCCGCCCCACGGGCCCCGAGGCCGACGAGCCCACCCAGGCGCTCACCCCCGCCGCCCCGCCCGACGCCGAGTACAGCGCCACCGTGCTGGCCACCCACTGGGTCCAGGGCCCCGTACCGGACGACACCCTCGTGGCGGACCCCGGCACGGGGGCGGCGGGGCCCGCACCGGAGACACTCCCCGACCGCACCGACGGCACGGTGCTGCGCTTCGGCCCCGGCGTCACCGCCGCCGACGCGCACCGCACCCACCCCACGCTGCCCGTCGTGGCACCGCCGCCGCCCGCGCCCCGGCGCCGACGGCTGCGACGGCACACCCTGCCCGCGCTGGTGCTGCTCTGCGTGCTCGCGTTCCTCGCCTGGCAGCGCCTCGGGCCGTCCGTCGAGGTGCGCGACGTGACCGTCACGGCCCGGCCGACGGCGCTGGAGTGCGACGGCACCGCGGACATCGTCGCCCTCGTCACCACCAACGGCCGTCCGGGCAAGCTCACCTACCGCTGGGTCCGCAGCGACGGCACCGCCTCGGGCGTACTGAGCGAGGTGCTGGTCCGGGGCCAGCGGCAGGCCCGTATCCACCTGCTGTGGACCTTCGAGGGCGAGGGCCACCACACGGCACGGGCCGACCTGCGCATCCTCTCCCCGGCTCCCCGCACCGCCACCACCCACCTGACGTACGACTGTGCCTGACGCGTGTCTGTCTGCCCGGCGTGCCGGAAGGTAACTTGGAGGGGAAGGCCCCTGAAGGAGGGCGATCCGATGCCGTGGTTCATCTGGCTGCTCGCCGCCGCGGCACTGGGTGCCGCCGAGTTCTTCACCCTGACCCTGGTCTTCGGGCTGCTGGCGGGTGCCGCGCTGGTCGCCGCCGTGGTCGCCGGGGTCGGGATCGGCCTTCTCGGCCAGCTCGTGGCGCTCGGGCTCGCGGCGGTGGCGGGCCTCGTCGTCGTACGGCCCATCGCACTGCGCGCCATGGAACAGCAACCCCTCGTACGCGAGGGCAGTGACGCGCTGATCGGCAAGCGGGCGGAGGTCATGGAGGAGGTCACCGCCACCCGTGGCCTGATCAAGCTCTCCGGTGAGGAGTGGTCGGCGCGCGCCCTCGACGAAAGCCTGGTGATCCCGGTGGGAACGCTGGTGGACGTCATGGAGATCGACGGCGCCACGGCCGTCGTCTACCCCCGCGAACTCCTGCCGTGAACCGCTGAACACGCAACGGAGGCACTGTGGACCCGGTTGTCATTCTCATCCTCGTGGCGGCCATCGTCGCCGTCTTCCTCGTGGCCTCCACGGTGCGGATCGTCCCGCAGGCGCGCCGCTACAACATCGAGCGGTTCGGCCGGTACCGCCGGACCCTGCAACCCGGTCTGAACCTGGTCCTGCCGGTCGCCGACCGCATCAACACCAAACTCGACGTGCGCGAGCAGGTCTACTCGTCCGACCCCAGGCCGGTGATCACCGAGGACAACCTCGTGGTGAACATCGACACGGTGCTCTACTACCAGATCACCGACCCGAGGGCGGCGGCGTACGAGGTCGCCGACTACCTCCAGGCGATCGACCAGCTCACCGTGACCACCCTGCGCAACGTCATCGGCTCCATGGACCTGGAGGAGACCCTCACCTCGCGCGAGGAGATCAACTCCCGGCTGCGCGCCGTCCTCGACGACGCCACCGGCAAGTGGGGCATCCGGGTCAACCGCGTGGAGATCAAGGCCATCGACCCGCCGGCCACCATCAAGGAGGCGATGGAGAAGCAGATGCGCGCCGAGCGGGACAAGCGCGCCGCGATCCTGCACGCCGAGGGCGAACGGCAGGCCAAGATCCTCACCGCGGAGGGCACCAAGCAGAAGGACATCCTGGAGGCGCAGGGCACCCAGCAGGCCATGATCCTCAGGGCGGACGGCGAGGCCAAGGCGGTGGAACTGGTCTTCCAGGCCGTCCACCGCAACAACGCCGACGCGAAGGTCCTCGCCTACAAGTACCTGGAGACGCTCCCGCACCTGGCGGGCAGCGACAACAACACCTTCTGGGTGATCCCGGGCGAGCTGACCGAGGCGATCCGCACCGTCACCAGCGCCTTCGGGGACCAGTCCACGGCCAAGCCCGCCCAGCCCGAGCAGGAGACCCCCACCACCGCCGCCGACACGCCGGGCCAGCTCCAGATCCCCCAGCTCGCCGCCGCCTCCGCGATCTCCCTGGACGCTGCCACCGCCACCGACGAGGCCGAGAAACAGGCCGCCGCCGCGGTGAGCGACGCCAAGGCGGAGGCCGAGGCCGCGAAGTCCCCGCAGGCGACGCAACGGGGGCGCGCGTCCGGGGAGTGAGCCGCGCCCGTACCCCGGCCGTCCTCAGAAGCCGACGGCCTCCCGCAGCAACAGGACCGTGCCGCGCCCGGGACGCGGCTCGGCGTTGAGGACGAGCAGCCGGTTGACGGCGCTCGGCCGCCCGTACGCCGCCAGGGCGCGCTCGTTCTCCAGCGGGAGGGCGTGCTCCTCGACCCGGCGCAGCGCGGTCGCCAGGTCGGGCACCACCTTCTGCGCCCCGACGACCCAGATCGCCCGCGCGGCGCCCCCTGCGGAGGCGGGCAGCTGGCTGCCGCTGCCGGAGGCGATGACGAGCGAGCCGGTCTCGGTGACGGCCGCGACGCTGGCGACGAGGACGTCGGGGGCGGCCGTCATCCGGCGGATGCGGTCCGACTCGGTGGCGCGGTCCATCGCCAGCACGCGCGGCCGTACGGCCT
This sequence comes from Streptomyces sp. B93, assembly GCF_018070565.1. Lineage (GTDB taxonomy): Bacteria > Actinomycetota > Actinomycetes > Streptomycetales > Streptomycetaceae > Streptomyces. The sequence goes on along the minus strand of NZ_JAGPXL010000034.1, from coordinate 23,607 downwards.
CGTAGCGCCCGCCCGCCTCGATGTCCTCCGTGACACCGGAGAGCCGGAGTGTCTCGCTGGCCCCGGTGAACACGCTCGCGCCCTCCGGGACCAGCTCCCTGACACGGGCGCGGGCCGCCGCGGCGTCGGGCAGCAGCTCGGCGCCGAAGCCGCCCGCGCGCAGCGCCGCGACCGTCCGCTCCAGGCGCTCGCCGGACACCGGGGCGGCGAAGTCGTGGGCGCCGTCCTCGGCACCGGGCGCCGAACCCGCCAACGGGGTGGTGTCGAGGTACCTGACCTCGTAGACCCGCTCCGCGAACCGCCAGCCCTCCTCGGGCGTACGCCGGTACACGTCGTGGTAGACGGCGTAGTTCTGCCCCGAGCGGCCGTCCCGCAGCCGCATGATCTCCTGCATGTAGGTGCGGCCGGTGGCGGTGTCGCCGTCGATCCGGACCGTGCCCGGGTGGCTGTTCTGCACGAAGAAGTCCCACTGGCTCTGGAGGCGCTCACCCCCCGTCCTGATCTCCTCCCGGCCGACGAACTCGACCGGGACGTTGGGCATGCGCAGCACGCCGTCGGGGGTGAACAGCGCGGCGAGGCGGGCGCGGTCGCGCATCATCACCGTGTCGGTGAACTCGCCGCGCAGCGCCTCGATCTCGACGCGGTCGGCGATCTCCTGGAAGTCGTTCATACGGAGCTTCCTGTCCTGTGGATGGTGTCGCTCGTTCTGACTACCCCGACAACGCGGCCCCCGGAATGTGAGGCGACCGGCGGCCTCACATTCCGGGGCCCTGATCTGTCGTAGCTGTCGTACGGGCGAGGCACGGGAACGAGGACGAGAGGCGGGAGGCGCCGTATGACGAGTCCGTCGGAAGGGTCAGCAGCACGGCGGGACCCCGCGCTGGCCGTGATCATGAGCGAGCGGCGGCAACTGCTCAATCTGGCCTACCGGCTGCTCGGGTCCCTGGCCGACGCCGAGGACGTCGTCCAGGAGACCTACACCCGCTGGTACGCGATGACCCGGGCGCAGCGGGACGCCATCGAGTCCCCGGGCGCCTGGCTGACCAGGGTGGCCGGCCGCATCTGCCTGAACCTGCTCGGCTCGGCACGCGCACGGCGCGAGGCCTACGTCGGCGCGTGGATCCCGGAGCCGGTGCCCGACCCCACCGAGTGGGCCGCCGGGGCGGCGGGCGGACCCGGCGTGGACCCGGCCGACCGGATCACCCTGGACGAGTCGGTGACCATGGCCTTCCTGGTCGTGGTCGAGTCGATGACCCCGGCCGAGCGCGTCGCGTTCGTCCTGCACGACGTCTTCCGCTACCCGTTCGCCGAGGTCGCCGAGATCGTCGGCCGCAGCCCCGCCGCCTGCCGCCAACTGGCGTGCTCCGCCCGCCGCCGGGTCACCGCGGCGCGCGCCGAGACCAGCCCGGACGTGACCCGGCAGGCGGGTGTCGTCCGCCGTTTCAAGGCGGCGTGGGAGGCGAAGGACATCGAGGCCCTCATCGCCCTGCTCGACCCCGACGCCACCGCGGTCTCCGACGGCGGCGGCCGTGCCGTCGCCCATCCGCTGCCGATCGAGGGGGCGGAGCGGATCGCCCACCTCTATCTGACGATCGCCCGCCTCGCACCGCCCCGGAGGTATCTCGAACGCACGGTCAACGGACTGCCGGGCCTGGTGGTCGAGTCCGACGGCCGGATCGAGACGGTGTTCGCCTTCCGGGTCGCCGACGACGACCGCATCACGCACATCTGGGCGGTACGCAACCCGGACAAGCTGCGCTCCTGGGAGCTGACCTGAGCCCTTCGGGGCTCACACGTCCCGGGGCGCGGGGCTGCCGAGCACGTCCCAGGCGGCCTGGAGCGGGGTCGGGGCGGGCACGGGCGCGGCCTCGGGGTGGGCGTGGCAGGTGAAGCCGAGGCGGACCAGGGCCCGGGTGACCTCACCGCTGGTGAAGTCACGGCGGTCCTGGCGGGTGATCACCTGGCCCACCTGCTTGACCGGGTACCGGCGGCGGCCGATGGTCACGGACTCAGCCGTGATGGGCTCGGGAGTGACGCCCTTCATCGAGGCCAGCACTCCGTTCTTGGTCAGTTCGAACGGGTAGCGGGCGATGACACAGCGCATGATGCCTCACAGGTGAGCGGGGAGGGGGAGAAGGGGGACGGGGAGGACAGGGCGACCTCGACGGTCATGTCGACGCGGACTGGCGCCGTCTGCCGCGACGTGACGCCTCGTTCCCCGATCGTCCCCCACCTCGGCCGCGGCGGCCGGTCGACGCGGAGGAGGCGGCGCGGCGGGGACGCTCCGGCTCGGGCACGGTGATGACGACGGGCACACCGGAAGGCGTCCGCGCCCCGGTGATGCGGTTCAGCTCCGTCTCACCCGACCGTACGGCGGTGATCGTCGGGGTGACGCCCGCCGAGGCCATCAGCCGTGCCATGTCGCGGCGCTGGTCGGGGGTGACGAGGGTGACCACGCTGCCGGACTCGCCCGCGCGGGCCGTGCGGCCGCCGCGGTGCAGATAGTCCTTGGGGTCGGTGGGCGGATCGACGTTGACGACCAGGTCGAGATCGTCCACATGGATGCCCCGGGCCGCGACGTTGGTCGCCACCAGGGCCGTCACATGCCCGCTCTTGAACTGGCCGAGGGTCCTGGTGCGCTGCGGCTGGGACTTGCCGCCGTGCAGTGCGGCGGCGCGCACCCCGCTCTTCAGCAGGTGCTTGGTGAGCCGGTCCACCGCGTGCTTGGTGTCCAGGAACATGATCACCCGGCCGTCCCGTGCCGCGATCTCGGTGGTCGTCCGCTGCTTGTCGGTGTCGGGGACGTGGAGCACGTGGTGCTCCATCGTGTCGACCGCGCCGGCGGACGGATCCACCGAGTGGACGGCCGGGGTGGTCAGATAGCGGCGGACCAGCCGGTCGACGTTGCGGTCCAGGGTCGCCGAGAAGAGCATCCGCTGACCGTCGGCGCGCACCTGGTCCAGGAGCGCCGTGACCTGGGGCATGAAGCCCATGTCGGTCATCTGGTCGGCCTCGTCGAGGACGGTGACGGCGACGTCGTCCAGCCGGCAGTCGCCACGGCCGACCAGGTCCTTGAGCCGCCCGGGCGTCGCCACGACGATCTCCGCGCCGGCCCGCAGCGCACCGGCCTGACGGCCGATCGACATCCCCCCGACGACGGTGGCCATCCGCAGCCGCACGGCACGGGCGTACGGGGTGAGCGCGTCGGTGACCTGCTGGGCCAGCTCGCGGGTGGGTACCAGGACCAGGGCCAGCGGCCGCCCCGGTTCTGCGCGCTGACCGGCGGTGCGGGCCAGCACCGCGAGGCCGAAGGCGAGGGTCTTGCCGGAACCGGTGCGTCCCCGGCCGAGTACGTCATGACCGGCCAGGGCGTGCGGGAGGGTGGCCGCCTGGATCGGGAACGGCACGGTGACGCCCTGCTGGCCCAGCGCGGCCAGCAGCGCCGTCGGCAGCTCCAGCTCGGAGAAGGACTCCACGGCGGGCAGTGCGGGTCTCGTCGTGGCGGGCAGCGCGAATTCGCCCTGGGGTGCGGTCTGGGGACGCCCGGGGGCCTTGGAGCGCCGACGGGCGCCCGACCGGCTGGCGGTGGACGCCCCGGAACGATCGTGGGTGCGGTATCTGGGTGCTCGGCCCATGCGGAACCTTCTGGCTTTCCTTGATGCGGCACGTGTCAAGGAATTCGCGCGGCAGGGAGCGGGCGCGGATAATCACCAGAACGAGCCGGAGATAAGAGGAGCGGGAGGAATGAACGCTCTCCCGAAAAAGCGAGCTGGGGCCCGCACCCCAAGGTGCGGGCCCCAGCTGCGAAGTATGCGTCAGTGCAGTGCTCAGACGGGCACGATGTTCTCGGCCGTCGGGCCCTTCTGGCCCTGACCGATGTCGAACGACACCTTCTGGCCCTCCTGAAGCTCACGGAAGCCCTGGGTGGCGATGTTCGAGTAGTGGGCGAAGACGTCGGCGCCGCCGCCGTCCTGCTCGATGAACCCGAAGCCCTTTTCCGAGTTGAACCACTTCACGGTGCCGGTAGCCATTTTTTCTCCTTGCGGGGAACGGTTTTCGGAGTTCGCACTGCGCGCCTCCGGTCGCCGTGATGATCACCCCGTCGGAAAACGATATGGCAACCACAACTGCAACTGACGTCGACAGTACCACGCTGTCATCGCCCCTGCGTCGCGGATTTTTCCGCCTTCCCCTCGGGGCCGGGAAATATTCCTCACCCGTACGACAGAATTTTCGGGTCACCGGCTGCGCTGTGTGTTCGAGGGCTGGAGGAGCTGGTCGACGGGCGCGTGGTCGTCGGTGAGGTGCCGGGCGTCACCCACCCAGGAGGCGAGGCGGTCACCGCTGGAGATCCCCCAGCCGGTCTTCCGGGCGCCCAGCGCCTCCCGGGTCGCCCGCACGTCGAGGGGCCGGTCGGAGGCGACCACGACCAGGTTGCCGCCCTCGCCGCCGGTGCCCGGGCCGAGGCCGATGTCGGCGGGCTCCCCGACGACGGCCACGTGCGGGAAGACCTCGCGGAGGGTGGCGACCTCGGCCCGGACGAAGGCCAGCTCACCGTGGTCGATGAGATTGGCGACGTACAGACCGTCCGCGTCGAGCACCCGCCGTACGTCCCTCAGCGCCTCCACGGTCGTGAGGTGCCACGGCACGCTGACGCCGCCGAAGGCGTCACCGACGACGAGATCACGGCTGCCGGCGTCCAGCCGCCGCAGCCCGAGCCTGCCGTCCTCGGCGCGTACGTCGACCCCGGTGGGCGATCCCACCCCGAGGCGGTCGCGATTGACGCGCACGATGCCGCTGTCGATCTCGGACACGAGGCTGCGCGTCCCGGGCCGGGTGGCCGCGAGGTAACGGGGGAAGGTCAGCCCGCCGCCGCCCAGGTGGTAGGCGGCGAGCGGCTCCCCCTCGGTGAACGCGGCGTCGACCACGGCCGCGACGGCCCGCACGTACGTGAACTCCAGGAACGTGGGGTCGTCCACATCGACGTAGGAGTGCCGGAGCCCGTCCAGCACGAGCGTGCGGCCACCGTCCCGGTCCGGGTCCGCGACCACCCGCACACAGTGGTACTTGGTCTCCGCGTCACACCCACCGGGCGCGACGCCGGCACCGAGCCCGCCCGCGACCACCACGAGCGCGAGCGCGGGCGCCCCGCTCCACCCGCGCCGTCGCCACTCGACGCACGCCGAGCCGACCACCAGCAGCGCCCCGAGCCCGATCAGTATCCCGCTCACCGGTAACCGCGACACGAGCACGAAGCCGGTGACCACGGTGCCGACGATGGCCCCCGCGGTCCCCACCCCCGACAGCCGCCCGACGACCGTCCCCGTCTCGGCGAGGCTGGTCAGCCGCAACTTCGTGACGATCGGCGTCACCGCGGACAGCAGCGCCCCCGGCACGAGAATGGTCGCCGCCGCGACCAGCAACAGCACCGGCGCCGCCCACTCCGCGGCCGTACGCAACACAGCGGGCGTCAGCGCGACCACGGCCCCCGACACCCCGAGCGCGGGCCCCAACAACCGTCGCGGATCCACCTGGTCGGCGATCCACCCACCCATCCAGGACCCCATCGCGATCGCGGTCAACGCGATCCCGATCACCAGCGTGCTGGTCTCCAACGTGAGCCCCAGGTACGGAGCCAGCAACCGCAGCGCCACGATCTCGACGACGAGCACGGCGGCCGACGCCCCAAACACCAGCACGACAGCGGCACGGGCCCCCAGCCCACGACCACCGGGCATGCCCTCACCAACAGACGAGCAAGACGATCCGGACACGCCGGCCATCCTCGCACGCGGCTTGTCGGCACGGGGGATTGACGGTTTCCGGCAGGACGCCCCGAGGTGTGCCCGTCTGGTACTAAAGTGCCGCCGAGCAATGAGTGTGCGGCACGTCACACTTGGTTGACCGACGGGCCACGGGGGTGGCCATGCAGGTAGGACGTGTCGCTGATCGGGGTGGGGGGTTATGTACGAGTTGATCAAGGGTGCCAACGTAGGTCTGGCGGCCCTCAGCGAAAGCGTCGACTCCGTGATCGCGAGTCTGGACTGGAGCAGCCCGACGGGTGAGGGCGACGCGGACGTCTCCGTTCTGCTGCTGGACGCGAACGGCAAGGTGCGCAGCGACGCCGACTTCTACTTCTACAACAACCCGGTGGCGGCGGACGGAAGCGTGCAGCTCCTGGGCAAGGCGCCGACGGGGGGCGGCAACAAGGACCGGATCAGCTTCGACCTGACGGCGGTTCCGGTCGACGTCGACCGGATCGTGCTCGCCGCGAGCCGGTACGACGGAGCCCACTTCGGGGAGCTGGACGACCTCCAGCTGACGCTGGCCGACGGCTCCGGTGAGAACCTGCTCCGGTTCGCGATCGAGGATGCCGGTCCGGTGAGCGCGTTCATCTTCGGTGAGCTGTACCGCCGGGGCGGAGAGTGGAAGCTACGGGCCGTCGGACAGGGCTACGAGGCCGGACTGGCCGGTCTGGCCACGGACTTCGGCGTCGACATCGAGGACGACGCCGCCGCCGAGGAGTCCGCGGACGGGGCAGCGCACGACGAGGAGGCGGACGCGACGGCTCCCGTCCCCGCTCCCGCCACCGATCGGGCACCGGAAGCGACCCTGGAGGCCATCCCGGCGCCCCGGCAGCCCGACGAGGACGCCGGGTCGAGGAAGCCGGCCGCGCGGCCCCGCACGGCCAAGAAGAAGATCACCCTGCCCAAGGTGGTCAAGAAGTCCCTGGCGGAGAACGAGTCCTGGAAGGAGGCGAAACTCTTCCCGGTCTCCGCGCTCAAGAGCGACCGGGACCGTGAGATGCGCGCCACCTCGGTGCTGCTGTCGGTGATGGCGCAGATTCCCGAGTTCGGCCGGAGGCTCACGGCCGCCTTCGGAGCGCCCGCGGGCCGCATGGAGACGTTCACCGAGGTCTCCTTGCCGCACGGCGACAGCCCACGACGCCCCGACGGGGTGATCCGCGTCGAGCGGGCCGGGAAGCTGTGGACGGCACTGGTCGAGACGAAGACCAACGGGAACTCCCTCAAGGCCGAACAGGTGCAGGCGTACATGGACATCGCCGCCCGCCGGGGCTACGAGGCCGTCATCACCTTGTCGAACGACGTCGCGCTGGAAGGCAGCCCGCTGGTCGACGTCAGGATCGACAAGCGGCGCAAGCACAAGGTGGCCCTCTGGCACCTGTCCTGGGCGGAAGTGGCCCACCAGGCCCAGATGCTGATCCGGCACGAGGGCGTGGGCAACATGGCGCACGCCTGGCTGCTCCAGGAGCTGTTGCACTACCTCCAGCACGACAACTCCGGGTGCCACGGCTTCCAGAACATGGGCGTGGCCTGGGTCCCGGTACGCAACGGGATCGACGACGAGACCCTGTGCCAGGGAGACCCACGGGCCATGGAGGTGGTGGAGAGCTGGGAGCGCCTGATCCGTCAGGTCTGTCTCAGGCTCGGGGGCGAACTCGGTCAGAAGGTGCTGCCCGTCCAGCGCTCGAGGCGCGGAACCGACCCCGGAGCCCGCCGTACCCACCTGGCCGACCAACTGTGTCTGGAGGGAAGGCTCCAGGCCGAGCTGCGCATCGAGGGCACGCCCGGCGTCCTCGCGATCACCGCGGATCTGCGTACGGGCAAACTCCGCACCTCCATCGAGATCCCTGCCCCCGAACAGGGCTATCCCCTCACCTGGGCGAAGCGCCTTGTCAGACGCCTCGCTGAGGCGCCCGCCGACCTCCACATCGAGACGCTGGTGGAAGGCGAGGCGGGAGGCCCACGGGGCACCCTGGAACGCCTGCGCCCGGAGCCCGCTGACCTGCTCCCCAAGAACGGCACGCAGATCACCGGCTTCCGGCTGTCCCTCTTCAAGGGCATGGGCAGCGGGCGGGGCAACGCCGAGACCGGCTTCATCCGCAGCGTCGACGACTCCGTACACCGGTTCTACGCCACCGTGGTGGCCCATCTGGACCGTCCGGCGCCTCGACGGACGGTGTCCGCGGAACGGGCTGCGGGCTGAGGGACGGGGTTCGTGTTCCCCGGGCGACGGTCGGCAGGGCGTCCAGGTAGAGGGCGTCCGCCACCTCGTGGCGCGCCGGACGCCGGGACGCTCGCCGTGGCCAGCAGACCGAGCGTCCACAGGGCGAGGGGGGACCGGCCGGGGTACGTACTCACAGCCGGCTCCCAGCGGTGGCCCAGGCCTGGACGGGTTGCGTTCCCAGCTTCATGTCCGCGAAGTCCCGTCCTCCGCCGGGAGGGCGGGCTCCATGCTCCGCGCCGAGTTGGTCATCGGCGGTCCGTCACTTCAGCCCCTCCATCCGCCCTGACTCGGCCCGCTCTTCCTCGCTCTCGAGGCCCCTGCGCACAGTCGCGGTGGCGGAAGCCACCATGGAGGTCAGGAAGACCAGTGCGAGCCCTCCCCAGGCTGCCGGGATCGCCCACAGGGGCCAGTCGCCGGCAGACGCCACCCACAAGACCAGGATGGTCGCGACGCCCAGACCTACGCCGTGCCAGCGCACCACCGAGGCGGCCTGCTCGTGACCGCGTCTGCCCCGTGCGAAGAGCGACCACAGTGCTCCGGCGAGGGCGATCACACCGAACGAGAAGCAGGCGAAGGCGCCCCCGAGGCGGTCCTCGGGCCAACCCACGGGGCCGTCGGAGGTCTGCTGGCTCCGGCCGTCGGCGTCCCGCAGCTCGACGACCTGGCCGTACCAGATCAGCCCCACGACCTCGTCGCCCGGCTCCAGTTGTGACGCCACTGGCTCGGTGTTGCGGAACGTCACTCTCCACGGCTTGCCGGACGGCAGCAACAGCTCCGCCTGCGCCGACTGGTTCCGCTCACCGCGGTGCATGTCGGCCTTCCGCACGGTGAAGTCCTGCTCCCACAGGCACCTTGACGCCTCCGCGGGGGCGGAGGCGCACGCCGGCGCGGCATGGAACTCCCGCTCCCGCTCCAGCGCCCCGCGGACCTCGTAGGCCGATGCCACCCCGGCGAGGAGCGCCACGACGGCGAGCGTCAGCCACATCACTGCCCGTCCCGACCGGTCCATCCTTGGTCCCACCGCCCCGTGTGCTGCCCGGCCTGATACACCCTCATCCGAACACGCCGGACGAAAGCTGCCCATGCCCGTCACCAGCAGTTGACGGCGCTCCGAGGTTGCCGGGCGACGGAAGCCGGTCCTGGCCAGTCCCCAGGACCGGGGCCGGACCGCCCCGCGCCGCTACAGCCTCGGCCTGTCCTCCGGTTGTCCGGGCGGGGTGGGGGGTTCCGTGTCCTTCATGGCGCGGGCCTCGGACTTGAGGATGCGGGCCGACTTGCCCGCGGAGCGGGCCAGGTCGGGGAGTCTCTTGGCGGCGAGGACGGCTATCACCACGATGAGGATGACGGCGAGTTCGCTCAGTCCGAACATGCGGGTCCTGTCCTTTTCGTCGTCGCTCCCGCCCGCTGACCGTGCGGGCGAGCGGGCAAGGCTGGCTGTCAGACGTTGACGCCGAAGTCGGCCGCGATGCCGGAGAGTCCGGAGGCGTAGCCCTGTCCGACCGCGCGGAACTTCCACTCGGAGCCGTGGCGGTACAGCTCGCCGAAGACCATGGCCGTCTCGGTCGAGGCGTCCTCGGACAGGTCGTAGCGGGCGATCTCCGCACCGCCCGCCTGGTTGACGATGCGGATGAAGGCGTTGCGGACCTGGCCGAAGCTCTGGCCGCGGCTCTCGGCGTCGTGGATGGAGACCGGGAAGACGACGCGGTCGACCTCGGCGGGTACGGCGGCGAGGTTCACCTTGATCGCCTCGTCGTCGCCCTCGCCCTCACCGGTGAGGTTGTCGCCGGTGTGCTCGACCGAGCCGTCGGGGCTGGTGAGGTTGTTGTAGAAGACGAAGTGCCGGTCCGACAGGACCTTTCCGGAGGTGTCGAGCAGGAGCGCGGAGGCGTCGAGGTCGTAGTCGGTGCCGGTGGTGGTGCGGACGTCCCAGCCCAGGCCGACGAGCACGGCGGTCAGGCCCGGAGCCTCCTTGCTGAGCGAGACGTTGCCACCCTTGGCCAGGGAAACTCCCACTGCGTACTCCTCCTTGGACTCGGTCTCACGGTCTGCTCGGTGGGGCATGTCGTGGCCCCGACGGGGCCCATGCCGGAGTTCTGAATCTACAGCACTGTAGAAGAGTGTGGGGTGAGGACGGCGTGCGCGAGGTCCCTGCGCGGCCGTCGGGCCTCTATACGATGGCCGGTCGGGAAAACGGCGGCGGCGGAAGGGAGACAGGGCGTGACCGATCAGCGGCAGTCCCGGCGGCGGGGACAGGGTGAGCTGGAGGCGCTGGTCCTGTCGGCGCTGCGGGCGGCGGACGAACCGGCGACGGCGGGCTGGGTGCAGGAGCGCCTCGGCGGTGACCTCGCCTATACGACCGTGATCACGATCCTGACCCGGCTGCTGGCCAAGGGCGCGGTGACGCGCGAGCGCGTCGGCCGGTCCTTCGTGTGGACGTCGGCGTCGGACGAGGCGGGCCTCGCGGCGCACCGGATGCGCAAGGTGCTGGACGCCGAGAGCGACCGGCAGGCGGTGCTGGCCAGCTTCGTGACCGGGCTCGGCCCGGACGACGAGCGTCTGCTGCGGGAACTGCTGCGTCGCACCCGGGGCGAAGGGGAAGACTGACGCCTCATGGGGGTCTTCGTCTTTCTGCCGCTGGTCCTGCCGTTGACGGCGTGGCCGATCGCCCGTCTGGCCGAACAGCACCTGCACCCGCGGGCCGCGACCCGGCTGCTGACCTGGGTGGCCGCCGTGATGGCGACGTGCAGCACGGTCTGCCTCGGGCTGGTCATGGTGGTCGGCACCGCCCAGCTGCCCGGCAACCCGCTGCCCGACGGCTGGTCCGATCCCGAGGTGCGGGCGGCGCTGCCGTACGACGAGGTGGTCGGCAAGGCCGCCATCCCCGCGCTGTTCGCCGTGCTGGTGGCCTGTGGCCGGACGCTGTGGCGGCACGGCCGGGTGCGCCGCGGCGCCCACCGGGCACTGTCCGGGCTGCCGGGCACCGAGGTGGTCGTACTGCCGGACGGGGTGCCTTACGCGTACGCGCTGCCCGGCGGTCGCCGGGACCGGGTCGTCGTGACCACGGCGATGCTGGAGTGCCTCGAACCGGCCGAGCGCCGGGCGCTGTTCGCCCACGAGCGCGCTCACCTCGCCGCCCGGCACCACCGGTTCCTGCTCACCGTACGGCTGGCCGCGCGGGCGAACCCCTTCCTGCGTCCGCTGTGTACGGCGGTGTCGTACTCGGCGGAACGGTGGGCCGACGAGGAGGCTGCGCAGTCGGTGGGCAGCCGTCGGGTCGTGGCACGCGCGATCGGCAAGGCGGCGCTGGTGTCCCGGGGCACCCCGCTGCCCACGCTGCTGGCGTTCGCCGCCGCGGGGCCGGTGCCACGGCGGGTGGCGGCGCTGCTCGGTCCGGCGCCTGTCGTACGCAGTTGGCCCTCGCTGTTCACCACCGTCGGCCTGGCGGCCTGGGGCGCGGCCGTGGGGACGGCCGTCTCGGCGATGTCGTCGGCGAACTCTGCCGTGACGATGTTCCTCATCCTGCACGCCGCCACGCCCCTGTGACCGGGCGGCGAGGCCCGTCTCCCGGCCGTCCGGCGCCCGGGAGGCGCCGGACGCGGGTCCCGTCGGTCAGAGGTCGAACTCGTGCGGCGGCAGGTCGAGGGTGAAGCAGGCCTCACGGACCACGGCCTGCTCGGTCTTGTCGAAGTCGCCGTCGGCGCCGCCGATGACGATGCCGATCTGGATGACGGCACGTGCCTCGGCGGGCTTCTTCTTCGCCTTGGCGACCTCCTGGAGCACGCTCACCTTGCCGAAGTCGAAGTCGGCGGTGAGCTTGTCGAGATTGGCCTCGAAGCGCCGCTGCAAGTCCATGGCGTCGAAGTTCTGGAGCACCTCGTTGGTGGCGATGAGCTGGGCCACGCGCCGCCGCTCGGACGGGTCGATGGTGCCGTCGGCGGCGGCGACCAGGGCGCACATCGCCATGCTCGCGTCCCGGAAGGCGCCGCTCTTGAGGTCGTTCTTCTTCGCCATGAGCTGGGTCTGCATCGTCGACGCGGACTCCTTGAGGCGGTCCCACAGGGCCATGCGAACTCCATATGGTCGGTCGGGGGCCCGGCCCGCCCTGGCGGCGGCCCGTTGCCCCATGAGTATCTACAGCAATGTAGAAACTCGCGGCGGGCCGGACAAGTTCCGCCCGTTCGCCGGGGGTTTGTTCGGACAGCGGGTGCCCGGCCGCCGCCCGCCCCCGTCAGCCCTCCTCTTCCCCCGCCTCCTCCTCGTCCTCGCCCTCGAAGAAGTCGCCGACCTCGTCGACGACCTCCGCCGCGACCATGCCACCGGCCACCCCGACGGCGAGCCCGGCGGCCCCCGCGGCGACGGCGGTTCCCATACCGGGGCCGGAGCGGTGACCGTCGTGTCCGTGTCCCGGACCGTGTCCGTGACTGTGGCCGTGACTCTGGCCGTACGGGTCCCCGTGGCCGTAGGCGCTGTGGGAGCCGTACGCCGCCCGGTGCTCCACCAGCTGGCGGATCCAGCCGTCGACGACGGTGTTCCAGTCCTGGTGTTCGACACCCTCGTGGGGGACGGTGAACCGGGTCAGCGTGTCATGGCCGGAGGTGAACAGACCGCCGCGCTTGTCCGCCTCCAGGACGACTTCCACGCCGCCGGGGTTGGTCAGGAAGGTCACCTCGATCTCGTTGACCTGGTGCGCGTACTGCGGCGCCGGGGTCAGCTCGATCTCCTGGTAGAAGGGCAGTTGCTGGCCGGTGCCGCCGATGCGGCCGTACTCCAGGTCCGCGGACCGGAAACCGAAGCCGAGCTGGCCGAGGGCTTCGAGGATCGCCTCCTGGACGGGCAGCGGGGCGACGGTCAGCTGGTCCAGGTCGCCCTTGTCCCGTGCCCCGGCGACCGCCAGTTCGGTGCGCACCCCGAGGACGACGCCCAGGCCCTGCCCGTACAGCTCGGTGACCGGGGTCTCCCACGGCAGCGTCACGCCGAACGGCACGGCGCGCGGCTCGCCCGCGGCGAGACGGAAGCCGCCGCCGACGGTGAACCGGCCGAAGGCGACCACGCCCTCGCTCTCCCCGCCGTCGTGCTCGGCCTCGACCCGCGCCACCAGTTCCAGGGTGATGTGCTCGATGTCGAAGTCGGCGTCTCCGCCCTTGAGTTGGACCTGCCCGGACAGGGTCTGGCCGGGGCGTGCGGCGCCCGGGTCGAGGACCGTGTCCACCGTGGGACCGCCCACACCGAGCGAACCGAGCAGTCGTTTGAACACCATCGTGGCGTCCACTCCTTCCTTTACAGTTGGTGTAGAGCAAGGAGATCATGCCTCCCACCATCACAGTCAGTAGAAGGAGCGACGTTCCCCCGATGGGTGAGCCTCCCAGTACCGGCCGTGCCGCGACCCGCCGACCCCGTGCCACCGAGGGAGCGGGGGTGGCACGGTGACCGCGATCCTGCTGCTCCTGCTGGCCCTCCTCCTCACCCTGGCCTGTGCGGTGTTCGTCGCGGCCGAGTTCTCCCTGACCACCGTCGAGCGCGGTGAGCTGGAACGTGCCGCCGAGGCGGGCGAGCGCGGCGCCGACGGCGCGCTGAAGGCCGTACGACGTCTGACCCTCCAGCTCTCCGGTGCCCAACTCGGCATCACCGTCACCTCCCTGGTGATCGGCATGCTCGCCGAGCCGTCGCTGGCGGCGCTGCTGCGCGGGCCGCTGGCGGCCACGGGCCTGGGCGGGGCGGCCTCGCCGACGGCGACCGTGCTGGGTGTGGCGGTCTCCACCGTCGTACTGATGGTGGTGGGCGAACTGGTGCCCAAGAACTGGGCGATCTCCCGCCCGCTGGCGGTCGCCAAGGTGGTCGCGGACCCGCAGCGCGGCTTCACCGCGGCCTTCGGCCCGTTCATCCGCCATCTGAACGACACCGCGAACCGTTTCGTACGCCGCTTCGGCCTGGAGCCCGCCGAGGAACTGGCCTCCGCGCGCAGCCCCGAGGAACTCATCGCCCTCGCCCGGCACTCGGCCGCCGAGGGCGCGCTGGAAGCGGACTCCGCCGAACTGTTCGTCCGCACCCTGCACCTGGGCGAGCTGACCGCCGAGAACGTGATGACCCCGCGGGTCGACGTACGGGCCCTGGAGGCGCACGCCACCGCGGCCGACGCCGCGAACCTGACGTACGCGACCGGGCTGTCCCGCTTCCCGGTCTACCGCGACAGCCTCGACGAGGTCGTCGGCACCGTCCACATCCGCGACGTACTCGCCCTGGAACCGGAGAAACGGGCGGTCACCACGGTCATGGAGCTGGCCACCGAGCCGTTGCTGGTGCCGGACAGCCTGACGGCCGACCGGCTGCTGGAACGGCTGCGCGCGCACCGCACCATGGCCGTCGTCATCGACGAGTACGGCGGTACGGCGGGCGTGGCCACCATGGAGGACATCGTGGAGGAGGTCGTCGGCGAGGTCCGCGACGAGCACGACCCCGTCGAGGCCCCCGGCCTGCTGCCCGCCCCGAGCACCGGCGACGGGCGCGCGGTCTGGGAGGCGGACGGCAGCGTACGCCTGGACGAACTGGCCGCCATAGGGCTCACCGCGCCCGACGGCCCCTACGAGACCGCGGCCGGTCTGGTGGCCACCCGCCTCGCCCGCATCCCCGCCCAGGGCGACACCGTCGACGTCGACGGCTGGCGGCTGGAGGTGGTGGAGGTCGAGCACCACCGCGCGGAACGGGTCCGCATCACGGCTCCCGCCCCGGCCGACACCGACACCGATGCCGACACCGATGTCGCCGCTGCGGACCAGCCGGGGGTGGCCCGATGACCGTCGTCCAACTCCTCATCGGCGCCCTGACACTGCTGACCAACGCCTTCTTCGTCGGCGGTGAGTTCGCGCTGATCTCGGTGCGCCGCAGCCAGATCGAACCCCGCGCCCGCCAGGGCGACGCACGGGCCCGGATGACCCTGTGGGGCCTGGAACACCTCTCGGCGATGATGGCGACCGCCCAACTGGGCATCACCGTCTCCTCGCTGGTCCTCGGCGCGGTCGCCGAACCCGCCATGGCGCACCTGCTGGAGCCCGCCTTCGAGGCGGCCCGCGTCCCGCACGGCCTGGTCCACCCCATCGCGTTCGTCATCGCGCTCACCCTGGCGACGTATCTGCACATGCTGATCGGCGAGATGGTCCCGAAGAACATCGCCCTCGCCGCGCCCGTGGCCACCGCGCTGCTCCTCGGCCCGCCCCTGGTGGCCCTCACCCGCGCGCTGCGCCCGGTCGTCTTCGGCATCAACGCCTTCGCCAACACGCTGCTGAAACTGCTGCGCGTCGAGCCGAAGGACGAGGTCGAGGCCGTCTTCACCGACGACCAGCTGGCCCGCATGGTCGTGGACGCCAGCGAGGCGGGGCTGCTGTCGCCCGCCGACGGCGAACGCCTGCGCGACGCCCTGGAGCTGGGCACCCGCCCGGTCGGCGAGATCCTCGTGCCGACGCAGCGGATGCGTACGGTGGACGCCTCGGTCACCCCGGCCCGGCTGGAACGCGTGGCCGCCCAGGCGGGCTACTCCCGCTTCCCGGTCGTCGGCCCCGAGGACACCCTGCTCGGCTATCTGCACATCAAGGACACCCTCGGCGTCCCCGACCGCGACCGCCCCTTCCCCACCACCGCCCTGCACCCGGTCACCCGGGTCGACATCGACACCCCCCTGGACGACACCCTCACCGCCCTGCGCGCCGAGGGCAGCCACCTGGCCGCCGTACTCGGCGGGAGCGGCAAGGTGATCGGCTTCGTGACGATGGAGGACGTGCTGTCGGAACTGGTGGGCCCGGCTTCGGCCACCGCGCCGTGACCGCCCGCGTGTCCGGGGCCCGGGCCGCGGCACGCGCCAGGAACACGCCCCGCGTCTTCAGGCGGAGCCGGAGCCGGCACGGCCCGCCGGTTCGCCGGCGGCGCGACGGTACTCGGCGTTGATGCGCTGTGCTTCCTCGAGCTGGTCCTCAAGGATGACGATGCGGCACGCGGCCTCGATCGGAGTCCCCTTGTCGACGAGTTCCCGGGCGCGCGCGGCGATCCGTAGTTGGTAGCGGGAGTACCGGCGATGTCCTCCCTCCGAGCGGAGCGGAGTGATCAGACGAGCCTCCCCGATGGCTCGGAGGAAGGCCGGGGTGGTGCCGAGCATCTCGGCTGCCCGGCCCATTGAGTACGCCGGGTAGTCGTCGTCGTCCAGACGATCATTCAGGGGGTTGTCCGATGTCATGTCACCTCGCTGTGCAACGCGTCGAGGGGCCCTGGTGCCGTACGGCACCAGGGCCCCGAAGGAAATTGAACACCATCTGTCGGCCCTACTGCTGTGCCGACCTTCTGTTTCCGCTCCCGGCCCGGCAGAGGGGGGTGCGGGGGGATCGCAGCTGCTTGACCGGGGACCACCATCCATTCCGGGGTCTTGCGGTACCCGGACCGAGTGAAGTGTTTCCCGGGCCGGGCGATCCTGATGGCGTCTGCTCCTCCGTTCCTCTCTGGACCTGCTTTGCGTGAAGCACCCGCCAGTTCGTGTCTGGCGGATCTCATCGACCTGTGTCTACGAGAAGAAGCATACCCACGTCGGGAGCGAAAAGCTACTCCAGCAAGTGGAGATTTCACTCTTCAGGCGGAGGAGGAACCCTGCCGTGACCGGACCGCCCTGTTGGGCGGAAGCCGCCTGGTCGCGCACGCGGTCACTTCGACCCCGCGGTCACTTCAACCCCGCAGGGGCTTCGGGTACGGGTGGCCGAATAAGCTCTGCGGTCATGTCGAACCCTGATGAGTTGCTCGTCGCCATTGCCGCCGCGGTGGAGTCCGAGCGGAGCAATCAGATGTCGCTGACCGTGGTCGTCGGCGGCGCCGTCATCACCGGCCGGCTCGCTCCGGAGGCCGTATGGAGGGAGCGGGTGGCGGAGGTGCTGAAGGACTCCGACCGTCTCGGCCCGTTCTCGGACGTCCTCGCGCGCAGTCCGCGAGGGGACCGGCCCGGTCGCGGCGAGACGCCCACGCATCTGCACTTTCATCTCGCCCGGATTCTGCAGGGCAGCCTCGGCATCCCGGAGACGGGTGGCATGTACCGGGTCGCCATCAAGGACGTCAGCGCTTGGACCGTAGGAGATCTCGTCCACTTCGACCGGTGAGAGGCTGTCTCCGCCCCGTCGCCCGGTCGGCGCTTTCCGAGCGGACGGCGACATAGCGGTGGGGGCCCTGCCGACGCGCGTCGGCAGGGCCCCCACCGGGCTCCTGAGGCGGTTTCCCGCCGGTCCTCACGCCGCCACGGGTCCGGTGCCGCCGAGCAGGGCGGACGCGGTGGCGAGGGGGAGGAGGGCGGGCGCTCCCTTGCTCACGGGCGTTCCCCGGGGGCGGTCGTGGCAGGTGAAGCCGAGACGCGTCATGGCCCGCACGACTTCGCCGACGGTGAAGTCACGGGGGTCCTGGCGTGTGATGACCTGGCCCACCTGCTTGGCGGGGTAGCGGCGGCGGCCGATGGTCACGGTCGCACCCGTGACGAGTTCGGGCCTGACGCCCTTCATCGAGGCCAGCACCCCGGTCCGGGTCAGGTCGAACGGGTACCGGGCGATGACGCAGCGCATGATGCCTCACAGGGGAGAAGCCGCGGCGGGGAGGTCGCGGGGGAGGAGTCGCGGGGGTGGTAGCGGGGAGAAGGAGAACGGGCCGCCCGGGGCAGGACGGATCAGCAGGAGAGGGCGGGTACGCCGGGGACGCGGACGTACGCACCGGCACCGCCCGAGCGGCCACCGGGCGAGGGCGGCGATTCGCCGAGAACGTCCCGCAGACGAATCCGGTCCGTGTACGCGGAACTGTCGCGGAGAACGGCGAGCCGGGCCCGGGTGACCAGACCCGTGCTCTGGTGGTCCCCGTCGCACACGGTCAGGTACTCGACCCGGGCACCCGCCATGAGGGCCAGAGCCACCTCGACGGTCATGTCGTCACCCACCTGAGGCCCGTGCTCTTCGATGACCTCGACCCCGGTCACGGGGACGAAGGGATGCAGCGTGCCGTAGTAGTGCGTCCGCGCTGGCGTCAAGGGTGTCTCCTTCGGTGGGGGCATGGTCGGCCTTCGGTGGGGGATGGTCGGCGGCCTAGGCAGCCGAGTTGTTGCCGGGCCGCCGCTGTGCCCTGCGGCGCACCATCGGCCCGGCAGGTCGGCCCTGGCCGCCGCTGCGGCCCTGGCGGTCCCGGGGCGGCGAAGAGGCGCGGCGGGGTCGCCGCTCCACGACAGGCGCGGTGATGACCACGGGTACCCCGGAGGGCGCTTGGGCTCCTGTGATGCGGCTCAGCTCCGCCTCGCCCGAGCGGATCGGGGTGACGCGCGGGCTGATGCCGGCCAGGTCCATCAGCCGGGTCATGCCGCGGCGTTGCCCGGGGGTCACCAGGGTGACCACGCTGCCGGACTCCCCGGCGCGGGCCGTACGGCCGCCACGGTGCAGATAGTCCTTGTGGTCGCTGGGCGGATCCACGTTGACGACCAGGTCGAGGCTGTCGACGTGGATGCCGCGGGCCGCGACGTTGGTCGCCACCAGGACGGTGACGTGACCGTCCTTGAACTGCGCGAGTGTCCGGGTGCGCTGGGGCTGGGACCGGCCGCCGTGCAGGGCGGCGGCGCGCACACCGCTGTTCAGCAGGTGCTTCGTCAGCCGGTCCACGGCGTGCTTGGTGTCCAGGAACATGATGACCCGGCCGTCCCGGGCCGCGATCTCGGTGGTGGTGCGGTGCTTGTCCGCGTCGTGCACGTGGAGTACGTGGTGTTCCATCGTGGTGACGGCACCGGCCGACGGGTCGACGGAGTGCACCACAGGGTCGGTCAGGTAGCGGCGGACCAGCAGGTCGACGTTGCGGTCCAGGGTGGCCGAGAACAGCATCCGCTGGCCCTCGGGGCGCACTTGGTCGAGCAGGGCGGTGACCTGGGGCATGAAACCCATGTCGGTCATCTGGTCGGCCTCGTCGAGAACCGTGACGTCGACGTCGGTGAGTCGGCAGTCGCCCCGGTCGATGAGGTCCTTGAGGCGACCGGGCGTCGCGACGACCACCTCGGCGCCGGCGCGCAGCGCACCGGCCTGCCTGCCGATGGACATTCCGCCGACGACGGTGGTGAGCCTCAGCTTCACGGAGCGGGCGTATGGAGCGAGCGAGTCGGTGACCTGCTGGGCCAGCTCACGGGTGGGGACGAGAACCAGGGCCAGCGGCCGGCGCGGCTCGGCCCGCCGTCCCGCCGTACGGGCCAGCACCGGGAGGCCGAAGGCGAGGGTCTTGCCCGACCCGGTACGCCCGCGACCGAGTACGTCACGGCCCGCCAGGGAGTTGGGCAGGGTCGCAGCCTGGATCGGGAACGGCGCCGTCACGCCTTCATGGCCGAGCGCGGCCAGCAACGGAGCCGGCATGGCGAGATCGGCGAACGACTCGACAGGGGGCAAAGGGGGCGTGACCGTCTTCGGCAGGGCGAACTCGCCCCGCGCCGACCGTCGGGTTTCGTAGCCGTTGGATTGGCGCGGAACGCCGGA
Source organism: Streptomyces sp. B93 (assembly GCF_018070565.1). Taxonomy (GTDB): domain Bacteria; phylum Actinomycetota; class Actinomycetes; order Streptomycetales; family Streptomycetaceae; genus Streptomyces. The sequence goes on along the minus strand of NZ_JAGPXL010000034.1, from coordinate 4,072 downwards.
GCGGTCGAGTGTGCGATGGGTGCGTGCGCGGGTGGTACGGGTGCGGTTCATGCGGAACCTTCCTCGATGCGGGCACGTATCAAGGAATTCCGCAGCGAAGTGAGCGGCGCAGAGAATCGCGAGAACGGGCCGAGAAATGACAGGGGAGAATCACCCTGGAAATGAAGCGAGCTGGGGCCCGCACCCCAAGGTGCGGGCCCCAGCTGCGAAGTATGCGTCAGTGCCGGAGCGTCAGGCGGGAACGATGTTCTCGGCCGTCGGACCCTTCTGGCCCTGCGCGACGTCGAACGACACCTTCTGGCCCTCCAGCAGCTCGCGGAAGCCCTGGGCGGCGATGTTGGAGTAGTGGGCGAAGACGTCGGCGCCGCCGCCGTCCTGCTCGATGAAGCCGAAGCCCTTTTCCGCGTTGAACCACTTCACGGTGCCAGTAGCCATTGTTTCTCCTTCGGAGGCGGTGTACGGGAATACGCCCTGTGCGTATTCCGGTGTCGCCGTGATGATCAGCCGTCGGAAAAACCTTCTGGCAACCACACCTGCAACTGAGATCGACAGTAGCACGGTGCGATCGGCCTTGCACGATGGATAATTCCGCTCCGCCGGTCGGCCGAGGAATGCTCCCCGTACTTGAACCCTATTTCTCATTTCGCGGATACAGATATTGCTCCCCGTGGGCGCGGATTTCCTGCCGTGACGCCCGCCCACAGCCCTCTGACCTCCCTCGACGGGCCGTGTGCCACCCACTCCCGCACCAGCGGACGGCACAATGGCGAGCGCGCCGGGGACTCCTGTACTGCAACAAGGGTCACATCCCCGCGACGGCGTTGACGGGCGTCTCGTACGAAGTCCGGTCGATGGTGATCAGTACGGGGGCGGTCAGGCGGATGCTTGGGAGACGCCGGACTCGCGCGAAGGGCCCCGGCACCCCGGCATCAGACGTCGGGGATGCCGCCGGCATCCTCGTCGCGGCTCTCCGCCTCCCAGAGTCTGCGGTAGACGCGGTCACGACGTTTGACCAGCAGCGCGGCGGTGCCCGCGGCGAGCACCGAGCCCAGCAGGACCGCGGCCTTGATCTGCCCGGTGGCCGCGGGGTCGGGGAAGGACACCTCGGCGATCAGGAGGGCGACCGTGAACCCGATGCCGGACAGCACCGCGAGGGCGAAGACGTCGGCCCAGGCCAGATCGGGGTTGAGCCGGGCGCGGGTGAACCGGGCGGCGAGGTAGGTTCCGGTGAAGATCCCCACCGACTTGCCGACGACCAGTCCCAGCAGCACGCCCAGCGGCTCCGGTCGGGTGAACGTCTCGCCCAGCATGCCGGGCGAGATACTCACTCCGGCGGCGAACAGGGCGAACAGCGGTACGGCGAAGCCGGCGGACACCGGGCGCAGGAGGTACTCGGCGCGTTCCCCGGGCGAGGAGTCCTCCCCCGCTTCCGGGTCCCGGACGCAGCGCAGGGCCAGGCCCATGGCCACGCCGGACACGGTGGCGTGCACACCGCCGTTGTAGGTCAGCCCCCAGATGGCCACGCCCAGCGGCACGTACCACCACCAGCCGCGCACCCGGAACCGCTGCAACAGGTAGAACACCACCAGCCCGGCGAAGGCCCCGCCGAGCGCGGCCGGTCGCAGACCACCGGAGAAGAACACCGCCACGACCAGGATCGCGCCCAGGTCGTCGACGACCGCGAGGGTCAGCAGGAAGGCCCGCAGAGCGGTGGGCAGGTGGGTGCTGAGCACGGCGAGCACCGCCAGGGCGAAGGCGATGTCGGTGGCCATCGGCACCGCCCAGCCACCCGCCCGCCCGCCTCCGGCCGTGACCGCGGCCAGGTAGATCGCCGCGGGTACCACCATGCCGCAGACCGCGGCGACGACCGGCAGGAGCGCCATGGCCGGGGTACTCAGCCCGCCGACCAGGAGTTCGCGCTTGAGTTCGATCCCGGCGACCAGGAAGAAGACGGTGAGCAGCCCGTCGGCGGTCCAGTGCTGCACCGAAAGGTCCAGGCCCAGCACGGGTACGCCGAAGTGGACGTCACGCAGCGACTCGTAGCCCCCGCTCCACGGGGTGTTCGCCCACACCAGCGCGACCAGGGCGGCGCCCAGCAGCACCAGGCCGCCGACGGTCTCCGTCCGCAGCGCGCGGGCCACCTGCACGCGTTCCGGCCAGGGCAGCAGCCCGAGAAAGACCGAACGCTCACGCGGTGCAGCAGACAAGGGGAAACCTCCGGGGTACCGCCACGTGGCCACAAGAAACCCCGCCCCGCGCACCTTCCGGCGCGTTCCGCCCACGCTATCGTGACCGTCCTCCCGGCATGTGCACCTGCGCCGGACGCATCGGGATGCCCGGCCGAGCAGTGCCGGGAAGCCGCCTGCCCCGGGGCCGCCGCGGGCCAGCCGGTGAGTGCCGGCGCCCCGGGGACCCGGTGTGCCCCCCCTGGGCCGCCGTCGGCCGAGGAGTACCGTGAAGCGCAGAGGGTTTTGGTGCTGTCGTTTCCGGTAGGCAGGCGAGCGCGATGTCCGAGTCAGATGCCCCGCGGGTGACCAGGCTCCTGCCCGACGCCGTCCATCAGGCGGTGCCACGACCAGGGACGGCCGTGGTGCGGCTGGAGACGACCCACGACCGGCAGGGCGCGCTCGACGGGGCGTGGTGGCCACGTTCCCGCGATATCGCCAGTGAACTCCCCGGCCTGGTCACGGCGCTGTCCGAGTATCTCGGGCCCATCACCCGGGTCGGCCTGGACGGCGACGCCTGGGACGGACTGCCGACGAGGATGACGATCGGCGGCCGTATCGTCCACATCGACTCGTTCCCGGTCGGTGACGACACCATCCTCGTCACTCGGGGCGACAAGGATCTCTTCTCCCTCCTCGTCGTCCCGCCGCACGCGACGCGCGACGCCGCGCGCGCCGCCATGGCCGCGGCCGTTCGCGCCGGCGGTCAGACGACGGCGGAACAGATTCTCATCGACACCGGCACCGGGCGAGCTGACCCGGGGGACCCGGGGCAACCGACCTGATCGTGCGCGTGCCCCAGGAGCGGCGCGCAGGGGCCCGGCGGCGGGCGGAGGGCTCGGCGCGGCGGACGGGTGCCGCTCTGCCGTTCACCTTGTCGGGGACGCGGACGCGGCCATGAGCAGAGCGGCCGACGACGAACTGGTCGGCGGCGGAACCACGAGAAGGTCCCAGCAGCCCGCGGTGTAGGACTGCAACAGGATCCTGTGCCGATTCGACGAATCGGTGAAACGGTCGACCGTCACCTCGTGGTCATTGACGACTACCAGACCGCCCGGGACGGGCCACCAGTGGCGGGGGTTGACGGCGACATGGGTGAGGCGGCCCCACAGCGGATCGATCACGTCGGCCAGTTCGCCGAGTTCACGCGCCAGGTCGCGGGTGCGGGGCCACCAAGCACCGTCCGGCCGCCCGAAGCGGCTGGCAGAGCCGAGAACGAGGCGCGCGGACCGCGGACGGAAGGGTGCCGCGTGCGGAAGGAGCTGGGTGGTGTTCAAGGTCATGGTGACACGCCTGACTGCGGGGCTTCGTCGCCGGACGGAGCACCCGGTGGTGTTTCACCGAGGACGGGACCGGCGACGGTGCCGACCCGCGAAAGCCCTCGACACCCTTGAGGCTACTCCTCGAACCGTTCTGACAGGGGCACCTCTGACCTGGGCACCGTCCTCAGCGGCTGGATTCCAGCCAAGAACGGGCCGGTTCCTCCACCCGGGTCGTGTCCACGGTGAGTTCGAGACGGGTCCCGCCTTCGGCGCCCGCGGGGAAGCTGCGCTGCTCGGTCGCGGCGAAGCTGTGGCGGAGCACCTGGGCCACCCGACGGGCGACCTCGGGTGACGCGGCGACGACCTGGACCTCGGCGTACCCGGCGGGGGGCGGTTCCTGGGACGTCATGGCGACCTCGCTGCGCGTCGGAGAGGGGATGTCGGTCACTGTACTCCGGCGTACCCGTTCGGACGCCGCGAAGAGTACGCCGACGGGACCGGGGACACTCCGCGCACGGGCATTCGCGCCCGTGTCGTTCCTGGTTGTACCCCACCCGGCCCTCTGACCCCCCGGCCCCCTGACCC
>NZ_JAGPXL010000033.1 GCF_018070565.1 Streptomyces sp. B93 | reverse complement strand
GTAGGGGGCAGGGGGCAGGGGGCAGGGGGCAGGGGGAGAAAGCTCTCATCCGTCACAGGGACCTCGCTGGCCCCAGAAGGCATGACCCAGGACGGCAATTGGCCTATTTGGCTCACAGGCCTTCTGAACAGGCAAGGCATACGCCCATGTCGCAGAGGCGGAGATCAGTCAGGCCATGAGCGAAAGGCGCCAACTACTCCCGCAGGGTTGACTCATGAGGCTGATGTGACTCCAGAGGACCGCAAGGCACCCCACTCTGCCCACAGCCCCGCCAGTCGCCAAGCCGACCCGGCGTGCCCCCGGCGACCGGGCGCGCAACCCCCACCGGGCCGCAAGCCGCTAAACCGGCCCGGCGTGCTGGCGAGGCGCCGACGCGCCCCCATCACCCCGGCCCACTACTCAGCTCGCCCAAGGGACCGGCATGGCTCGGCCACCCGTTTTTCCGGGCCGTCCGCTCGCTTCTTACCCGTGCTGGAGCGAGCCGAGTCAAGGGTGGCCCGTAGGGCCATCGGCGTAGCCGACGCGGAGCGGTAGCGGAGCGCCCTTTACTCGGGTCGTGGAAGCACGACACTGGCAAAGAAGCGGGCGGCCCCAACGGTCACGCCAGCAGGTGGCGGGTGGTCTGCCTACCTCGGAGAGGGCGGGACAGCCGACGCGTGCTGGATGAAGGGGGTCCAGGCGGAGGGGGGCACGGTGACGTGAGGCCCCTCGGTGTGCTTTGAGTCGCGGATGTGGATGGCGGTGGGGGTTGTGGATATCTCGACGCAGTTCGAGCCGTCGCCGCTGTAGGACGACTTCTGCCACGAGGTGGAGTGCACGGGGGTCCCTCTCAGGTGTCTTGGAGCAGGCGGTGGATGAAGTTCCGGGACTCGGCGGGTGTGAGTGCGCAGGACTCCATGCTGTCGAGCACGGCACGGTACTTGCTCAACTGGGCCTCGGCGTCAAGGAACTGGCAGGCGCCATGATGTGAGTCCAGCTGGACGGTGTCCAGTTGTTGCACCGGCCCTTGGATGTAGTCGACGGACTGCCCTGTGGTGGGGAAGTGGGCCGTGCCGAAGGGGATCACCCTGAGCGTGACATGGGGAAGTTCGCTCATGTCGAGGAGATGCTTCAGCTGGCCTCGGACGACGACCGCGCCGCCGAAGCCCATGCGCAGGGCCGCCTCGTGGATGGTTGCCACGTACTGAGGTGGGTCTTCTCGGTGGAGGATGCCCTGCCGTTTCATGCGATGCGTGAGGCGGTGCTCGATCTCGTACTGATGCATGGGTGGGACGACTTCCCGGAAGAGGGCACGAGCGTGGTCGGTCGTCTGGAGCAGGGCAGGGACGTGGATGATCAGCGCCGCGCGTAGGGCGACGGCGTGGTGCTCCAGCTCGGCCAGGTCGACCAGGGCGGCAGGGACGTGATCGCGGTACATCTCCCACCAGCCGCGCGTGCGGCGGCCCGTCATCGAGGCGAGGGCTTCGATCAGGCGGTGGTCGGAGCAGTCGTAGGCGGAGGCCATTGCGCGGACGCGCTCCGCGCTGATAGGGGTGCGGCCCGTTTCGATCATGCTGATGCGTGCCTGGTTGACGCCGAGCAGCTCGGCGGCGGCGGTGGCGGTGAGACCTGCCCGTTCGCGGAGCTTGCGCAGCTCAGCGCCTAGTCTCCGTTGCCGCAGCGTCGGGCTGCTGGTGGGTGGCACGGCATCTCCCTTTCCGAAGAGACACGGGGCGCGTCTCCCTCACACGGGTGAAGCATGGATGCTTTCCGGAAGTTTGGTGAGAAGTGTCTAACTATTCGCTCTACCGTAGTCCATGTCCCGACCAACTCCCCGCGCCCATAAGCCGGAAGAGCACCTGCCCAGGCACCGCCACCGCCCGGCGCGGCCGTGAAGCGAGTCGTCCACGTCCCCTTCCCTCCCGGAGGCACCCATGGTCACCGTAGCCCCGCCCCACCCCTGGGCGTACGCCCTCCGCCTGCCCCATGACCCTCGCGCTGCACGCGTCGCACGTATGACCGTGCGAGCCGCGCTCACCGGGCATGGCTGCCGTGAAGTCGTCGACGTCGTCGAGCTGTTGACGTCCGAACTCGTCTCCAACGCCTACCGGCACGCCAGCGGCCCCGCCTCCCTGCGGCTGACCTCGGTCGGTGGCGGGCGGCTGAGGGTCGGGGTGTGGGACACGAGTCCGCACGTTCCCGCTCCCTTCGACCGGCCGTCCGGTGCTCGTCCGCCCTCCGTGCCGGTGGACGCCCTCGGCGGGCGTGGGTTGCTGCTCGTGCAGGAGTACGCCGACTCGTGGGGCGGCTGGTCGCTCGGGGAGGGGGCGGTGGGGCGGCAGGTGGGGAAGCTGTTGTGGTTCGAGGTGGGTGGTGGGTGAATCCGGTCGGCGGGAGTGTGTGACTACTGAGCGTACGCATTCGTTACTCCTTCCCTGTTAACCAAAATGCAGTTAGGCTAATTGCAGTTTGGTTATCCGTCGGCAGGCGTCGCCCTCTTCCCCCGGAGCCCACCCCATGCCCCTCCCAAAACCCGCCCCCGTCTTCGACCGCACCCACGAGTGGGCTGACCTCGCGCGTTTCTGTACCGACCCGGCGCCTGGGCTTCGGATCGGGGTTGTCCGCGGGCGGCGGCGGCATGGGAAGTCGTTCCTGCTGGAGCATCTGTGCCGGGCCGTGGGTGGTGTCTACACCCTCGCCCTTCAGCAGAGTCGGGCCATGGCGCTCGACCGGTTCGCCGATGAGCTTGGGCAAGGGCTCGGCATCCGCGTCGGGCGTTTCACTTCCTGGGTCGAGGCCATGGACGTGGCCGCCGATCTGCTCACCGGGCGGCGTGACGCCGACGCGCCGCCTCCGCTGCTCGTCCTCGACGAGTTCCCGTACCTCGTCGCGCACTCGCCCGAGCTGCCGTCCGTGCTCCAGGCGCTCTACGACCGGCGCGGGCCCTCGTCCGGTAGGCCGCCGTTGCGGATCATCCTCTGTGGGTCGGCGATCTCGACCATGTCCACCCTGCTCGCCGGTGACCAGGCGCTGCGCGGGCGGGCGGTGATCGACATGCGGATCGGGCCCTTCGGGTTCCGGGACGCCGCTGAGTACTGGGGGGTCGAGGACTCAGGCACTGCCTTCCTCGTGGATGCCGTTCTCGGTGGGGCGCCCGGGTACCGCGATGTCGTCGGAGCGCCGCCGGAGCCCGGGGCCGAGGGGTTCTACGACTGGCTCGCGCGCAGTGTGTTCAGTCCCTCGCACATTCTCTTCACCGAGCCCGAGTACCTGCTCGCGGAGGATCCCCGGATCAGTGACCGGGCCACCTACCACGCCATCTGGGAGGCGGTGGCGAACGGGGCGGCGACTCCGACGCAGATCGGAGGGCTCGTGGGGATGGACGCCCGGCAGCTGACGTACCACCTCAATGTCATGAAGGCCGCTGCCTTCATCCGGTACGAGCAGGATCTGCTGCTCCAGCGCAAGCCGGTCATCACCGTCGCCGATCCCATCGTGCGCTTCCACGACCTGATCGTGCGGCCGAACCTCGTCGACTTCGAGATGAGGGAGGGGCGCGCGGCCTGGGAGCGGTCGCGGGAGACGTTCTCCTCCAAGGTGCTGGGGCCGCACTTCGAGGACCTGGCGAGGCAGTGGACGCTCCGGTACGGGCGTGAGCGCGGGCTGGATGACATCGGACACGTGGGTACGACCACCGTCGCGTGCCGTGAACACCGGGGGCATGAGATCGATGTGGTCGCGCTCAGTCGGGCTTCCCGGCCCCGGGACAAGCGGGCCCGCATCACCCTGCTCGGGGAGGCCAAGGCGACCAACAAGCCGCGTACGGTCGCCGATCTCCAGCGGCTCGTGCACATCCGTGACCTGCTGTGCGCCCAGGGATGGGACGCCGACGGGGCCCTGCTCGCCGTCTACGTACGCAGTGAGCCCGCCCCCGACCTCAGGCAGGCGGCGGAGGCCGGGCGGGTGCTGCTGGTGGGGATGTCGGACCTGTACGGCGGCCTGGGCTGAGGCCCAGACCTCTCATCCACCCCCCACCCAGCGTGAGAGCAACGTTCCTTTCCGGTCACGCAGAGGCACAGGCAGGTAACGCGGTCTCCCTACCTTCGGGTCTCAGCACTCGTAGGACCACCCGAGCCCCGGAGCACCGTGGAGGCGTCATGACAGCCCCGAGCAGTACGTCCGCACCGTCGAGCAGGGGCGGTCGATGGATCGCCCACTGGGACCCCGAGAACGAGACCTTCTGGCGGGAGACCGGTGAGAAGGTCGCCAAGCGGAACCTGTACTTCTCCGTGCTCTCGGAGCACATCGGGTTCTCGATCTGGACCCTGTGGTCCGTGCTGGTGCTCTTCATGGGGCCGGAGTACGGGCTCACCCCGGCCGACAAGTTCATGCTGACGTCGATGGTGACGCTGGTCGGCGCCGTCGTGCGGGTGCCGTACACCTTCGCGGTCGCGATCTTCGGCGGGCGGAACTGGACGATCGTCTCGGCCGCGCTGCTGCTCGTCCCGTCCATCGCCGCGTTCGTCGTGATGGAGCCGGGGACCTCCTTCTCCACCTTCCTCCTCGTCGGGCTGCTGGCCGGTGTCGGCGGCGGCAACTTCGCCTCCTCCATGACCAACATCAACGCCTTCTTCCCGTTGAAGAAGAAGGGGTGGGCCCTCGGGCTGAACGCGGGGGGCGGGAACATCGGGGTGCCCGTCATCCAGCTCGTCGCCCTCGCGATCATCGGGGCCAGCGGGGGGCCGCGGGTCCTGCTCGGGATCTACATCCCGCTCATCGTCGTCGCCGCCGTGCTCGCCGCGATGTTCATGGACAACATCGAGAACGTCCGCAACGACACCGGCGCCGCCAAGGACGCCGCCCGTGACGCCCACACCTGGATCATGTCCTTCCTCTACATCGGGACGTTCGGGTCGTTCATCGGCTACAGCTTCGCCTTCGGGCAGGTGCTGACCAACCAGTTCGGCCGTACGCCGCTCCAGGCCGCGTACGTCACCTTCATCGGCCCGCTGCTCGGCTCGCTGATCCGGCCGCTCGGCGGCTGGCTCGCCGACCGGTACGGCGGGGCGAAGATCACCCTCTACAACTTCGTGGGGATGGGCGTCGCGACCGCCGTGCTCATCGCCGCCTCGATGCAGCGCTCCCTCGCGCTGTTCACCGTCGCCTTCGTGGTGCTGTTCGTGCTCACGGGGCTCGGCAACGGGTCGACGTACAAGATGATCCCCGGCATCTTCCAGAACAAGGCGCTGGCCCGCGGGCTGGAAGGGGAGGCCGCGGCTGCCTACGGGCGGCGGCTGTCCGGGGCCTCCATGGGGCTCATCGGGGCCGTCGGCGCGCTGGGTGGCGTGGGCATCAACCTGGCCTTCCGGCAGTCCTTCATCTCCTACGGTTCCGGCACCGGGGCGTTCGTCGCCTTCCTGGCCTTCTACGTCGTCTGCTTCGTGGTGACGTGGGCCGTATACCTTCGTCGGAGCACCCGTCCGGCGCAGATCACCACGGCAGCATCGGAGACGAAGCCGCAGCTCAGCTACGCCGAGGTGTGATCCACACCCGACGTAACACCAGCGACATCAAGCGGAACCGAGCCTGTCACGCGCCGTTGACAGGCTCGCCCGCATGTAGGTGGCAGACAAAGTGGCAGACGAACTCGAGTGCGGGACGAGAGTTATGTACGACGAACAACGACGACCGGACCGGCGCTCACCCAACGAGGCCGAGCCGCGGCCCCAGGCCGAGCCGCGGCCGGACCGTGAGGCAGCAGTGGAACACGGCCCCCTCGCCGGGTTCACCGTAGGCGTCACCGCCGCGCGCCGGGCCGACGAACTCGGCGCCCTGCTCCAGCGGCGCGGCGCGACCGTGCTGCACGCGCCCGCCCTGCGGATCGTGCCGCTCTCCGACGACGGTGAGCTGCTCGCCGCCACCAAGGACCTGCTCGACCAGGTGCCGGACGTGGTGGTGGCCACCACCGCCATCGGCTTCCGGGGGTGGGTGGAGGCCGCCGACGGGTGGGGGCTTGGGGAGGCCCTGCTCGACAAGTTGCGCGGGGTTGAGCTGCTCGCCCGGGGGCCCAAGGTCAAAGGGGCCATCCGTGCCGCCGGGCTCACCGAGCACTGGTCGCCGTCCTCCGAGTCCATGGCGGAAGTGCTTGACCGGCTGCTCGACGAGGGCATCGACGGGCGGCGCATCGCCGTGCAGTTGCACGGGGAGCCGCTGCCCGGGTTCGTCGAGTCGCTGCGGGCCGGTGGGGCCGAGGTCGTCGGTGTGCCCGTGTACCGGTGGATGCCGCCCGAGGACCTCTCACCGGTGGACCGGCTGCTGGACGCCTGTGTCTCGCGCGGGCTGGACGCGCTCACCTTCACCAGCGCGCCCGCCGCCGCGTCCCTCCTCAACCGGGCCGAGGAGCGCAGGCTCCTGCCGGAGCTGCTCGCCGCGCTCAACCACGAGGTGCTGCCCGCCTGTGTCGGGCCGGTCACCGCGCTGCCGCTCCAGGCGCGCGGGGTGGACACCGTGCAGCCGGAGCGGTTCCGGCTGGGGCCGCTCGTGCAGTTGCTGTGCCAGGAACTGCCCGCCCGCTCCCGGGCGTTGCCGATCGCCGGGCACAAGGTGGAGATCCGCGGGCACGCGGTGCTGGTGGACGGGGCGCTCAAGCCCGTACCGCCTGCCGGGATGGCCCTGCTGCGGGCGTTGTCCCGGCGGCCGGGCTGGGTGGTCGCCCGGGCGGACCTGCTGCGGGCGCTGCCGGGCGCGGGGCGGGACGAGCACGCCGTGGAGACCGCGATGGCGCGGCTGCGGACCGCGCTCGGGGCGCCCAAGCTGATCCAGACGGTCGTCAAGCGGGGCTACCGGCTGGCCCTCGATCCCGCCGCCGACGCCAAGTACGCCGACGTGTGAAAAGCCCCGGGGAACCGGTGTGCCGGTACGAGGGGTTCCGGTCCGGGAAGCGGGCAGGCACTGTGAGAGGAGCGCCTTACCAGCGCCTCGCCTGCTTTCCTGTGGCCGACCCCTGGGCGGTGACGCACGTGGCCCTCATGCCCTCGTCCTCGTACGAGCTGCGGTTCGACACCGGGCGCGTCTGCCTGGACCTGCTCGCCACCACCCACCCCGTCGAACGGCTCGACTCGGTCGAGGTGCTGTGCGCCTGGATCACCGGCTCCGGCCTCGTCCCGCCCGGCACCCCGCTGGTCCACGCGGACGCCTCCTGGCTGCTCGGCTTCCGCGAACTGCGCGGCCGTACCCAGCAGTTGGTGTACGGCAGACACGCGGCCCCGGCACCGCCGTACGATCTCGCGCTGGCCCGGGTCAACGAGCTGGCCCGCGCCGCGCCCCCCGCCCCGCGTGCCCTGCGCGGCCCGGACGGGGCGCTGGTGCGGGGGCTGGCCGGGCCGCCGGAGTGCGCGGCGCTGGTCGGTGCCGTGGCGCGGGACGTCGTGGAACTGCTGACCGATCCGGCGGCGCGGGCGAGCCTGCGGCAGTGCGCGGGCGACAACTGCCCGATCGTGTACGTCGACACCTCGCGCGGGCACCGCAGGCGCTGGTGCTCCAGTGAGGTGTGCGGGAACCGGGAGCGGGTGGCCCGGCACCGGCGGCGCGCGCAGCCCGCCCGCGCCTGAAACGCCGTACGGCAACTGACTTCCTGTCAATAGCCGTTGCCGTGATGGAATCGTGAAGAGTTTGCGGCGGGAATGTGCCCCGATGTCCGTCCGGCCACGCCAATCTCTCAGAAAACTGTCCCGCCTCTTTGAACACGTCACGCCCTGCCTCCGTACCCGACGTTGAGCGACCGGCTGGGGGAACCCCCGGACATCGGAGGTGGGCGTGCGCAAGGATTCCGTCGTGGCCAATGAACGTGGTGCGAGGGCCCGACATCGCATGTCGTCCGGGTCCTCGGAACCCGACGAGGAGCTGATGCGCGCCCTGTACCGGGAGCATGCCGGACCCCTGCTCGCCTATGTGCTGCGCCTGGTCGCCGGAGACCGGCAGCGCGCCGAGGACGTGGTGCAGGAGACGCTCATCCGTGCCTGGAAGAACGCCGGTCAGCTCAACCGAGCGACCGGATCGGTACGCCCCTGGCTGGTGACGGTCGCCCGGCGCATCGTCATCGACGGCCACCGCAGCCGGCAGGCCCGGCCGCAGGAGGTCGACCCGTCGCCGCTGGAGGTCATCCCCGCGGAGGACGAGATCGACAAGGCGCTGTGGCTGATGACGCTGTCTGACGCGCTCGACGACCTGACCCCGGCCCACCGGGAGGTGCTCGTGGAGACGTACTTCAAGGGGCGTACCGTCAACGAGGCGGCCGAGACGCTCGGCATACCGAGTGGCACCGTGCGCTCGCGGGTGTTCTACGCCCTGCGTTCGATGAAGCTGGCACTGGAGGAGCGGGGGGTGACGGCGTGATGAGCGGGTACGGGGGGATTTCGGGATTCGGAGCGGGTGGTCCGGGTATGGCTGGTCCCATGCAGGGGACATCGGGTGGCGGTTCGCTCGGCCCGAACGAACACGAAGCCGTCGGCGCCTACGCCCTCGGGATACTCGACGACGCCGAAGCAACCGCTTTCGAGGCGCATCTCGCGGGCTGCGAGTGGTGCGCCCAGCAACTGGACGAGCTGGCCGGGATGGAGCCGATGCTGGCCGCCCTCGCGGACCTGCCCGGCACCGGCAGCACACCCGCGCTCGGCGAGTCGCTGTCCGCGCGGCCCAGCCCACGGCTGGCGGAGCGGCTGGTCGACGAGGTCGCCGAGCGCCGCGCCGCCAAGCGCCGCAAGGGCTTCTACCTGGTGGCGGCCGCCGCCGCGCTGATCGTCGCCGGGCCGATCGCGGCGGTGGCGACCACCGACGGCGGCGGGGGCGGCGGCGGGGGCACGAGGAGCCCCGGCGTCGAGGCGGGGCCCACTGCCGGGCCCGCCGAGGAAGCCTTCGAGACCATGTCCGACAAGCTGTCGGCGACCGACCCGAACACCCAGGTCAGCGCCACCGTCGGGATGGAGGCTAAGGCCTGGGGCACCCATACGGTCCTGGAGCTGAAGAACGTCAAGGGGCCGCAGAAGTGCGCCCTGATCGCCGTCGGCAAGAACGGCGAGCGCGAGACCGTCACCTCCTGGTCCGTCCCGGACTGGGGCTACGGCCTCCCGGACGCCACCACCGACAAGGCCAAGAAGCCCCTCTACGTGCACGGCGGCGCCGCCTTCACCCCCGAGGAGATCGACCACTTCGAGGTCGTGACCTTCGACGGGGAACGCCTGGTGGAGGTCGCCGTCTGAGTTCGCGGCCGTAGCCTTACCGGCCCCCCTTCGCGTACGGTGGACGGCTGCCCAGCACGTCAGAAGGGGGCCCGGTGGCCGCTCAGGCTCAACAGGAAACCGCGCTCGACCCGAACCGGGACCCGCAACGGGGCTCGAGCCAGGACTCCGTACGCGTCCGTGAGATCGGTGGGGAGCAGGAGCACCTGGACCGGGTCTACCGCCGCCTGGAGGAGAAGATCCACGAGGCGGAGTTCCTCATGCACGACGCCGTCCAGCGCGGCCAGGTCGGCACGCCCGGCGCGCTGGCCGAGCGGGACGCGCAGGTCTTCCGGGCGGGTGTGCACCTCAACCGGCTGAACAACGAGTTCGAGGACTTCCTCTTCGGCCGGATCGACCTGCTGCGCGGCAAGGACGGCAAGAAGGGACCCGACGGCGCCTACACCGCCGTCGAACCGGCGGAGGGCGCCGTACGTCCCGACAACACCGCCGACATCGCCGAGACCCTGCACATCGGCCGTCTCGGTGTCCTCGACGAGGACTACACCCCGCTGGTCATCGACTGGCGGGCGCCCGCCGCCGCGCCCTTCTACCGGGCCACGCCCGTCGACCCGGGCCGGGTCGTGCGCCGCCGCGTCATCCGCTCCAAGGGGCGGCGTGTCCTCGGCGTCGAGGACGACCTCATGCGGCCCGAGCTGAAGGCGTTCCTGGACGGCCGCGAACTGCCCGCCATCGGCGACGGCGCCCTGATGGCCGCGCTGGGACGGGCCCGCAGCCACACCATGCGGGACATCGTCTCCTCCATCCAGGCCGAGCAGGACAAGGTCATCCGCGCCCCCGCCGCCTCCGTGACGTACGTCGAGGGCGGCCCCGGCACCGGCAAGACCGCCGTCGCCCTGCACCGCGCCGCCTACCTGCTCTACCAGGACCGCCGCCGGTACGCGGGCGGCATCCTGATCGTCTCCCCGACCCCGCTGCTGGTGGCGTACACCGAGGGCGTGCTGCCGTCGCTCGGCGAGGAGGGGCAGGTCGCCATCCGGGCGATCGGCTCACTGGTCGACGGGGTGGAGGCGACCCTGTACGACTCCCCGGCCACCGCCCGTGCCAAGGGCTCCCACCGCATGCTGCGGGTGCTGCGCAAGGCCGCCCGCGGCGCGCTGGAGCGGAGCGGTTCCCCCGAGGTCCTGCGGGTCGTCGCCTTCGGCCGCCGCCTGGAGCTGACCGCCGGTGAGCTGGCGGACATCCGCCGCACCGCCCTCGGCGGCACCGCCCCCGTCAACCTGCTGCGCCCCCGCGCCCGCCGTCTGCTGCTGGACGCCCTGTGGGAGCGGTCCGGCGCCGCCGCCCGGCACACCGACCCGGAGCTGGCGGCCGAGCTGCGGTCCTCCTTCGACGAGGACATCGCCGCCGAGGACCCCTTCGTCGAGTTCCTCGACGCCTGGTGGCCGGAGCTGACCCCCGACGCCGTACTGCGCGCCATGGCCGACGAGAAGCGGCTCGGCCGCTGGGCCCGCCGCATCCTCAACCCGGGCGAGGTGCGCCGGGTCGCCCGGTCGCTGCGCCGCGACGGCCGCACCGTGCACGACATCGCCCTGCTCGACGAACTCCAGGCGATCCTCGGCAGCCCCGCCCGCCCGCGGAAGCGCCGCGAACTGGACCCGCTCGACCAGCTCACCGGCCTGGAGGAGCTGATGCCGGTGCGCGAGGAGTCCCGGCGCGAGCGCGCCGAGCGCCTCGCGCAGGAGCGCACCGAGTACGCGCACGTCATCGTCGACGAGGCGCAGGACCTCACGCCGATGCAGTGGCGCATGGTCGGCCGTCGCGGGCGGCACGCCACCTGGACGGTCGTCGGTGACCCGGCGCAGTCCTCCTGGTCCGACCCCGACGAGGCCGCCGAGGCCCGCGACGAGGCACTCGGCACCCGGCCGCGCCGCCGCTTCACCCTCACCGTGAACTACCGCAACCCCGCCGAGATCGCCGAGCTGGCCGCGAGGGTGCTGGAGCTGGCCATGCCCGGCGCCGAGTCCCCGTCGGCGGTGCGCTCCACGGGCGTACGGCCGCGCTTCGCCGTCGTCGGGGAGTCCGTGGGGCGGACCGTGCGCGCGGAGGCCGCCCGGCTGCTGGAGCAGGTCGACGGCACGGTCGGTGTCGTCGTGGCGATGAACCGCCGCGAGGAGGCCGCGCGCTGGCTCGCCGGGCTCGGGGAGCGGGTGGTCGCCCTCGGCAGCCTGGAGGCCAAGGGCCTGGAGTACGACGCCACGGTGGTCGTCTCCCCGGCGGAGATCGCCGACGAGTCGCCCGCCGGACTGCGGGTGCTGTACGTGGCGCTGACCCGGGCCACCCAGCAGCTGACGATCGTCTCGGGGGAGCGGGACGAGCCGGACGGGGCCGGGGTGCCGGACCTGCTGCGGGACTGAGGGGGGAGATCCCGGAAAGTGCCTCCGGTACGGGAATGGCCTTACGGGATCCGTTTGTTAGCCTGGACGTGGCACCGGCTCGATCCAAGCCCCCGGGCCCAACCTTCGTCGCTACGAGCGACCACTTGCCGCGAGGCGAGCATGGCGGGTCGGTGCCACTGAGCTTGTCGAACAGCCCCGCGTCAGCAGCTGACGCGGGGCTGATTCATGTGGTGAACAATACGTTCGCAATCCCAACCCGGCTCCCTCCTACCCGGCGGTAGGTGCGACGATCGGACGGCATACCAGCATCACGTGAAAGAGGAAGTCGGCCATGGCAACGGCGCCCAGCGTCTCCTACTCGATGACGGTCCGGCTGGAGGTGCCCGCGAGCGGAACCGCCGTATCGCAGCTCACCACCGCCGTGGAGTCCTCCGGCGGCTCGGTGACCGGCCTCGACGTCACCGCTTCCGGCCACGAGAAGCTCCGTATCGACGTCACCATCGCGGCCAGCTCGACCGCCCACGCGGACGAGATCGTCGAGAAGCTGCGCGGCATCGAGGGCGTCACGCTCGGCAAGGTCTCGGACCGTACCTTCCTGATGCACCTCGGCGGCAAGATCGAGATGGCGTCGAAGCACCCCATCCGCAACCGTGACGACCTGTCCATGGTCTACACGCCGGGCGTCGCCCGCGTCTGCATGGCGATCGCCGAGAACCCCGAGGACGCCCGCCGCCTCACCATCAAGCGCAACTCCGTCGCCGTCGTCACGGACGGCTCCGCGGTGCTCGGCCTCGGCAACATCGGGCCGAAGGCCGCGCTGCCGGTGATGGAGGGCAAGGCGGCCCTGTTCAAGCGGTTCGCCGGGATCGACGCCTGGCCGATCTGCCTGGACACCCAGGACACCGACGCGATCGTGGAGATCGTCAAGGCGATCGCCCCGGGCTTCGCCGGGATCAACCTGGAGGACATCTCCGCGCCCCGCTGCTTCGAGATCGAGGCCCGGCTGCGCGAGGCCCTCGACATCCCCGTCTTCCACGACGACCAGCACGGCACCGCGATCGTCGTCCTCGCCGCGCTGACCAACGCGCTGCGCGTGGTCGGCAAGTCCATCGGTGACGTGCGCGTCGTGATGTCCGGCGCGGGCGCCGCCGGTACGGCCATCCTGAAGCTGCTGATCGCCGCGGGCGTCAAGCACGCCGTCGTCGCCGACATCCACGGCGTGGTGCACGCCGACCGCGAGGACCTCGTGGACGCCGCGCCCGGCTCGGCGCTGCGCTGGATCGCCGACAACACCAACCCCGAGGGCGTCACCGGCACCCTGAAGGAGGCGGTGCGCGGCGCCGACGTCTTCATCGGCGTCTCCGCCCCGAACGTCCTCGACGGCACCGACGTGGCCGCGATGGCCGAGGGCGCGATCGTCTTCGCGCTCGCGAACCCGGACCCCGAGGTGGACCCGGCGATCGCCCGCCAGACGGCGGCGGTCGTGGCCACCGGCCGCTCCGACTTCCCCAACCAGATCAACAACGTGCTGGTCTTCCCCGGTGTCTTCCGCGGTCTGCTCGACGCGCAGTCCCGGACCGTCAACACCGAGATGATGCTCGCGGCCGCGAAGGCGCTCGCGGACGTGGTGACCGAGGACGAGCTGAACCCGAACTACATCGTCCCCAGCGTCTTCAACGACAAGGTCGCGGGCGCGGTGGCCGGGGCGGTCCGCGACGCGGCCAAGGCGGCCGGGGCGTCGGCCACCGGCGGCTGACGGAAGCCCCCTGGCCCCGGTCACAGCGCCGCTGACGGGCGCCCGCGCCGGGGTGGTCGTAGGCTGTGACGATGGCCACGGTCGCCCCGGGCACCGGCGCGTCGCGGAACCGGGGGCGGTGGACCTGCATCTATGGTTGGCGGCCAGTCGTGACGCTTTCCGTGTGACTCCCAAGGGTGTTCTCTCGACTCCTGCGGGTGCCGGATTGGCTTTAGCGCCGCAGGTAGGGGCAGGATGCCTCTCTGGGCGCGAGCGTCTGACGACCGACCCGGGTCCGGGGACTGTCCGAGGACCCTGGCAGCATCGGCTTCGCTGTGCCCGACATGCGGGTCCGCCGCGGGGCACGCCTCAACGCAAGAAGAACACGGGAGTAACAACATGAACCGCAGTGAGCTGGTGGCCGCGCTGGCCGAACGCGCCGAGGTGACCCGCAAGGACGCCGACGCCGTGCTGGCCGCGTTCGCCGACGTCGTCGGCGATGTCGTCGCCAAGGGCGACGAGAAGGTCACCATCCCCGGCTTCCTGACCTTCGAGCGCACCCACCGTGCCGCTCGCACCGCCCGCAACCCGCAGACCGGCGAGCCGATCCAGATCCCGGCCGGTTACAGCGTGAAGGTGTCCGCGGGCTCCAAGCTCAAGGAAGCCGCCAAGGGCAAGTGACCCTGCCGGGCCCGTGAGGGCCCGTGAGCGACATCGATGGGGCGGCCCCCGTTTCGGCGGGGGCCGCCCCATCGGCGTTCCTCCCCGGGCCGGTCACCGCGCCGCCGGGGGCAGGGTGAAGCGGAACGCCCCGCCGTGGCCGCCCAGCTGGAGCCAGAGGTGCTCGGGCTGGGTCACCACCCGCAGGGCGATCTCCGCGCAGCCGGGACAGCGCGCCGTCAGCCCCGGTTCGGGGCCGTACACGCGCAGCTCGGACACCATCGACGGCCGGTGGCAGGCCGGGCACCGCCGCCACGCGGTCGTCGGGTCCACGGCGAAGACGTCCGCGAGCGGACCCGCCAGGGCATTGCCGTCCAGGTACAGGTGTGGACGCGGCTCGGTCATGGGTCTCCCCTTGCTGTCGGCTCGGTGTCGCACGATGTCGCTCGGTGTCGGCCCGGCGTCAGCCGAAGCGTTCGGCGCGGATCCGGTTCGGAGGGTGGCCGCCCCGCACCAGCAGGGCGGTGACGTGCTCGACGAAGCCGGTCGGGCCGCAGACGTAGCAGCGGGTGCCGTCCGGCGGCAGCAGGCCCGCCAGGTCGTCGGCGGTGACGCGTCCCGCGGGGCGGGCGACGCCGGCCGGGGCGTGCCGGGTGTGGACGACACGGACCGGTACGCCGTCCTCGCCGGAGCGCAGTTCCTCCCGGTACCAGACGTCCTCCTCGCCGCGCGCGGAGTACACCAGCGCGCACGGCACGTCCGCGCCCGCCCGCCGCCGCGCCCGGATCATGGCCATCAGCGGTACGACACCGCAGCCGCCGCCGACCAGCAGCGCCGGGCGCCGCTCCTCGGGCCGCCACACGAACCAGCCGCCCAGCGGGCCCTTCACCTCGACGAGCGCGCCCAGCGGGAGGGCGTCGGCGAGATAGGGGGACACCTCGCCGCCGGGCGTCGACTGCACGCCCAGTTCGAGGAGGCGGCCGTCGGCCGGTGCCGCCAGGGAGTAGCTGCGTACGGCGTGGTAGCCGTCCGGGGCGGTGAGCCGTACGTCGACGTGCTGGCCGGGGAGGTGGCCGGGCCACTCGGCGACCTCCAGGCGCAGGGTGCGGCCGGTCGGGGTCTGGTCGGTCCGCTCGATGAGGCGGGCGGGGAGCCAGCCGGTCATCAGTCGCTCCAGTAGCGCTGCTCGCGCCAGGGGTCGCCGTAGTCGTGGTAGCCCGCGGTCTCCCAGAAGCCGGGTTCGTCGTCGAGGGTCAGCCGCAGGGCCTTGACCCACTTCGCCGATTTCCAGAAGTACAGGTGCGGGATGACCAGGCGGGCGGGTCCGCCGTGGTCCGCCGACAGGGCGAACCCGTCGAAGGTGTGGGCGAGCCACGCCTTGCCGCCGGTGACGTCCTCCAGGGGGAGGTTGGTGGTGTAGCCGTCGTACGACTCCGCCACCACGAACTCGGCCGCGGTGTCGGCGTCTTCGAGGAAGGCGTCGAGGAACACGTCGACGGAGACGCCCTGCCAGGTGGTGTCGAACTTCGACCACCGGGTCACGCAGTGGATGTCGACGGTCGGCTCCTCCTGGGGGAGGGCGCGCATCTCGTCCCAGGACCAGGAGCGGCTGCGGCCGGTCTCGTCGGAGACGGTGAACGACCAGGTGTCGGTGGCCACTTGGGGCGTCGGTCCGGCGCTGAGCACGGGGAACGACTCCGTCGGGTACTGGCCCGGCGGGAGACGGTCCTGGATGCCGCGGGCGCGCCCTTCGAAACCGGGGGAGAAGGTCACCCCTCTCATGGTCCCCGCGAACGCCGGTACCGCAACTCGGGCTGTGCTTCCCGGGGAAGGACCCCGGGACCCCCAGCCGGGGCGGTGTCGGCCCGGGCCGGGGGTGAGGGCGGGGTCGGTCAGCCCAGTACCTTGCCGGGCAGTTCCACCTTGGCGCCCAGCTTCTCCAGCTTCTCCATGCTGTGCTTTCCCGGGGGACGACCCCCGGACCCCCAGCCGGGGCGGTGTCGGCCCGGGCCGGGGGTGAGGGCGGGGTCGGTCAGCCCAGTACCTTGCCGGGCAGTTCCACCTTGGCGCCCAGCTTCTCCAGCTTCTCCATGAAGTTCTCGTAGCCCCGGTTGATCAGGTCGATGCCGTGGACGCGGGACGTGCCCTGGGCGGCGAGGGCGGCGATGAGGTAGGAGAAGCCGCCGCGGAGGTCGGGGATGACGAGGTCGGCGCCCTGGAGGCGGGTGGGGCCGGAGACGACGGCGGAGTGCAGGAAGTTGCGCTGGCCGAAGCGGCAGTCGGAGCCGCCGAGGCACTCGCGGTAGAGCTGGATGTGGGCGCCCATCTGGTTGAGGGCGGAGGTGAAGCCCAGCCGGGACTCGTACACCGTCTCGTGGATGATCGACAGGCCGGTGGCCTGGGTGAGGGCCACGACCAGCGGCTGCTGCCAGTCCGTCTGGAAGCCGGGATGGACGTCCGTCTCCAGCGCGATGGACTTCAACTGGCCGCCGGGGTGCCAGAAGCGGATGCCCTCGTCGTCGATCTCGAAGGCGCCGCCGACCTTCCGGTAGGTGTTGAGGAACGTCATCATGGACCGCTGCTGCGCGCCCCGGACGTAGATGTTGCCCTCGGTCGCGAGCGCCGCGGACGCCCAGGACGCGGCCTCCAGACGGTCCGAGAGGGCGCGGTGGGTGTAGCCGCCGAGCTTGTCCACACCGGTGATGCGGATGGTGCGGTCGGTGTCCATCGCGATGATGGCGCCCATTTTCTGCAGGACGCAGATCAGGTCCTCGATCTCCGGCTCCACGGCTGCGTTCGAGAGTTCCGTGACGCCCTCGGCGAGCACCGCCGTCAGCAGTACCTGCTCGGTCGCGCCGACGGACGGGTACGGCAGCCGGATCTTGGTGCCGCGCAGCCCCTTCGGCGCCTCCAGGTACTGCCCGTCGGCCCGCTTCTCGATGCTCGCGCCGAACTGCCGCAGCACGTCGAAGTGGAAGTCGATGGGCCGCCCGCCGATGTCGCAGCCGCCGAGGCCGGGGATGAAGGCGTGGCCGAGCCGGTGCAGCAGCGGCCCGCAGAACAGGATCGGGATGCGCGAGGACCCCGCGTGGGCATCGATGTCAGCGACGTTCGCGCTCTCCACGTGCGTCGGGTCGAGCACCAGCTCGCCCGGCTCCTCGCCCGGGCGGACCGTCACCCCGTGCAGCTGGAGCAGCCCGCGTACGACTCGCACGTCCCGGATGTCCGGAACGTTGCGCAGCCGGCTCGGCGCACCGCCCAGCAGGGCGGCGACCATGGCCTTCGGCACGAGGTTCTTCGCACCGCGGACCCGGATCTCGCCCTCCAGCGGGGTCCCGCCGTGGACAAGGAGTACGTCATCAGCGCCGTTGACGGTCATGGATCTCGCGTTCCGTGGAGTGGGTGGTGCATGGGCCGGAGAGACAGAGTAATCGCCGCCGACCCCCCTCCCGTAAGCCTGAGTACGCCCCAGCCACGTCATAGCTTCGTCACAAGTCACGGCCGGACACGAAACGCTCCCGCCCGGGTACGTGCGGTCACCGCGGCGGCCGTGCGCGTGGGACGCATCCGTGCGCCCTGAGCTGCGCTCACCGGGGATGCCCGATTGGTTCCCCACACCCGGGGAAGATGCGGGATCATGTCTGGCATGACCGAGGTGTCCTCGCTCACAGGGCGGCTGCTCGTGGCCACGCCCGCCCTGGCGGACCCGAACTTCGACCGCGCGGTGGTGCTGCTCCTCGACCACGACGAGGAGGGCTCGCTGGGCGTCGTCCTCAACCGTCCGACGCCGGTGGGGGTGGGCGACATCCTGGAGGGCTGGGCGGATCTCGCGGGGGAGCCCGGGGTGGTCTTCCAGGGCGGCCCGGTCTCCCTGGACTCGGCGCTCGGGGTCGCCGTGATCCCGGGCGAGGCGTCCGGGGAGCGGGCGCCGCTGGGCTGGCGGCGGGTGCACGGCGCGATCGGTCTGGTCGACCTGGAGGCGCCGCCCGAGCTGCTCGCGTCGGCGGTGGGCAGTCTGCGGATCTTCGCCGGTTACGCGGGGTGGGGGCCGGGCCAGCTGGAGGACGAGCTGGTGGACGGCGCCTGGTACGTGGTGGAGTCCGAGCCCGGCGACGTGTCGTCGCCGTGGCCGGAGCGGCTGTGGCGGGAGGTGCTGCGCCGCCAGCGCAACGAGCTGGCGATGGTGGCCACGTATCCGGACGACCCGTCGCTCAACTGAACCGGGTGAGCTTCAGTACCCTAGGTTTTTATGAGCACTCTTGAGCCCGAGCGCGGGACTGGTACGGGGACCCTCGTCGAACCGACGCCGCAGACCTCTCACGGCGACGGCGACCATGAGCGCTTCGCCCACTACGTCCAGAAGGACAAGATCATGGCGAGCGCCCTCGACGGCACTCCCGTCGTGGCGCTGTGCGGCAAGGTCTGGGTGCCGGGCCGTGACCCGAAGAAGTACCCCGTGTGCCCGATGTGCAAGGAGATCTACGAATCCATGGGCGCCGGTGGCGACGAGGGCAAGGGCGGCGACAAGAAGTAGGCGGCCGCCCGGCCTGACCGGCTGACTCGGCTACAGGCCCCCGGGGCGCGTGGGACGCGCTCCCCGGGGGCCTGTGCGTGTTTTGCGGGCGTACGCGGCTTGTGGCGTTGCACGGAGTGCGTCGGCCGGTCACAGAGTGGTTGAGACCTCTTGTGGGCGTGTTCATCAACTCCATAGCCTCCGGGGTGTTGTGCACAGCGAAACCGGCATTGCATATGTTGCAACGAGCTGTTGCAGCGCACTCCCTCGGAGGAGCACTCCATGAAGCTGTCCGTCCGACTCGCCGCCCTCCTCACCCCCGCCGTCCTGCTCGCCGCCGCCTGCGCCCCGGGCACCTCCGGCAACTCGGCCTCCGACAAGGACGAGAAGACCGGAACCCTGCGCGTCTGGCTCTTCCAGGAGGTCAACAACAAGCCCAAGGAAGAGGTCGTCGACGCCGTCCTCGCCGACTTCGAGAAGGCCCACGACGGCACCGAGGTCAGCGTCGAGTACATCCCCGTCGAGACCCGCGCCCAGCGCATCAAGGCCGCCTTCAACGACCCGAAGAGCGCTCCCGACCTCATCGAGTACGGCAACACCGACACCGCCGGCTATGTGAAGGACGGCGGACTCGCCGACGTCACCGACGAGTTCGCCGCCTGGGACCAGGCCAGGGACACCGACCCCACCGCCAAGCAGTCCGTCACCGTCGACGGCAAGGTCTACGGCGTCCCGTACTTCGTCGGCGTACGCGCCCTCTACTACCGCACCGACGTCTTCGACGAACTCGGCCTGAAACCGCCCACGTCCCAGGCCGAGCTGATCTCGACGGCCAAGGAGATCCGGGCCCAGAAGCCCGACCTGTACGGTCTCGCGGTCGGCGGCGCCTACACCTACGGCGCCATGCCCTTCATCTGGGCCAACGGCGGCGAACTCGCCACCGGCAAGGGCGGCTCGTACGCCTCCGCCATCGACAGCGCCGCCGCCCAGAAGGGCATCAAGGCCTACACCTCCCTCTTCGGCGACGACAACTGCCCGGCCGCCAAGTGCGCGGGCATGGGCGGCAACGACACCGTCACCGCCTTCGCCTCCGGCAAGGCGGGCATGGCGATCGGCGGCGACTTCAGCCACCAGGCCGTGGAGGCGGGCGAGGTCAGGGGCAAGTACGCCGTCGTCCCGCTGCCGGGGGTCGAGCCCGGGTCGATCGCCCCGGCCTTCGCGGGCGGCAACAACCTCGGCGTCCTCAAGAGCACCTCGCACCGCACCCTCGCCGTCGACCTGATGAAGCGTCTGGCGGCCAAGGAGACACAGGGGCAGCTGTTCCAGGAGATGGGGTTCCTGCCGACCTTCACCGACGTACGGCAGGAGGCCGCGGCGAACGACCCGTTCGTCGAGCCCTTCGTGGAGACACTGGCCGCCGGGACCGAGTTCGTGCCCGCCTCGCCCGCCTGGGCACAGATAGACGCCTCGCTGGTGCTGCCGACCATGTTCCAGGAGATCGTCAGCGGCAAGAAGGACGTGGCGACCGCCTCCAGGGACGCGGCGAAGAAGATGAACGACGCGTTCGGCTCCGTGGGCTGATCCGGTGACCCTGCCCCAGCACCGTACGAGGACCCCCTGGCTCTACCTCGCACCCGCCCTCGTCGTCGTCGCCGGGCTGCTGGTCTACCCCGTCTACCAGCTCGGCCTGATCTCGTTCCTGGAATACACCCAGGCCCAGGTCAGCGGCGGCGAACCGACCAGCTTCCGGGGGTTCGGCAACTACGCCGAACTCCTCGGCGACGAGCAGTTCTGGCAGGTGCTGCTGGCCACCGTGCTCTTCGCGGCGGCCTGCGTTGTGTCCACCCTGGCGGTGGGCTGCCTGCTCGCCGTACTGCTCACCCGGGTGCGCGCGCTGCCCCGGCTGGCGCTGATGCTGGCCGCGCTGGGGGCCTGGGCGACCCCGGCGATCACCGGCTCGACGGTGTGGCTGTTCCTGTTCGACCCGGACTTCGGGCCCGTCAACCGGGTGCTCGGGCTCGGCGACCACTCCTGGACGTACGGCCGCCTCAGCGCCTTCTTCCTCGTCCTGCTCGAAGTCGTCTGGTGCTCCTTCCCGTTCGTGATGGTCACCGTCTACGCCGGTATCCGTGCCGTCCCGGCCGAGGTGCTGGAGGCCGCCGCGCTCGACGGGGCCTCGCAGTGGCGGATCTGGCGGTCGGTGCTGGCGCCGATGCTCCGCCCGATCCTGGTGATCGTCACCATCCAGTCGGTGATCTGGGACTTCAAGGTCTTCACCCAGATCTACGTGATGACGGGCGGCGGCGGCATCGCGGGCCAGAACCTCGTCCTGAACGTCTATGCGTACCAGAAGGCCTTCGCGTCCTCGCAGTACAGCCTGGGTTCGGCGATCGGCGTGGTGATGCTGCTGATCCTGCTGGCGGTGACGCTGGTGTACCTGCGGCTGCTGCGCCGGCAAGGGGAGGAACTGTGAGTCTCGTACGCCGTCCCTGGCGGCTGCTGGCGGAGACATCCGCGGTGCTGGTCGCGGCCGTGGTCGCCTTCCCGCTGTACTGGATGGTGCTCGGCGCCTTCAAACCGGCCGGGGAGATCCAGTCCACCGAGCCGCGGCCCTGGACGCTCGCGCCCTCCCTGGATTCCTTCCGACGCGTCTTCGGACAGCAGGAATTCGGCCGGTACTTCCTCAACAGCCTCATCGTCGCGGGCACCGTGGTGATCGCCTCCGCGCTGATCGCGTTTCTCGCCGCGACCGCCGTGACACGATTCCGCTTCCGCTTCCGGACCACCCTGCTGATCATGTTTCTGGTGGCCCAGATGGTGCCCGTGGAGGCGCTCACCATCCCCCTGTTCTTCCTCATGCGGGACTTCGGCCAGTTGAACACCCTGGGGTCGCTGATCCTGCCGCACATCGCGTTCTCCCTGCCCTTCGCGATCTGGATGCTGCGGGGGTTCGTGAAAGCCGTGCCGGAGGCGCTGGAGGAGGCCGCGTACATCGACGGGGCGAGCCGGTCGCGATTCCTCTGGCAGATCCTTTTCCCGCTGGTGTTCCCGGGCCTCGTGGCCACCAGTGTGTTTTCCTTCATCTCGGCCTGGAACGACTTCCTCTTCGCCAAGTCGTTCATCATCAGTGACACGTCGCAGTCGACCCTGCCGATGGCCCTGCTGGTCTTCTACAAGCCGGACGACCCCGACTGGGGCGGGGTGATGGCGGCGTCCACGGTGATGACGATTCCGGTGCTCATCTTCTTCGTTCTCGTGCAGCGACGGCTGGTGTCGGGGCTGGGCGGGGCGGTTAAGGACTGACGTGACTGAACTCATTCCGGCGCCTCGCGGCGCCGTCGGCGGCTCCGGCGAGGTACGGCTGACGGAGAACTCCCGGCTTCACACCGACACCGCCACCCGCGGCGTCGGCCGGTGGCTGCGCACCGCCCTGGGGCAGGCCACCGGCCTGCCGCTGCCCGAGGGCCGGGAACCCGGCGACGGGATCGCGCTCCGGCTCGACGCCGCACTCGGCCCCGAGGAGTACCGCCTCGTCAGCGACGCGGCCGGCGTCCTCATCGAGGGCGGCGGCGCGGCCGGTGTCTTCTGGGGCGCGCAGACGCTGCGGCAACTCCTCGGCCCCGACGCCTACCGCAGGGCCCCGCTCGGCGGCGACCGCACCTGGGCCGTGCCGCACGTCACGGTCGAGGACGCCCCCCGATTCCGCTGGCGCGGGCTCATGCTCGACGTGGCCCGGCACTTCATGCCGAAGGAAGGCGTCCTGCGCTACCTGGATCTGATGGCCGCGCACAAACTCAACGTCTTCCACTTCCACTTGACCGACGACCAGGGCTGGCGCGTGGAGATCCGGAAGTACCCCCGGCTGACCGAGGTGGGGTCCTGGCGGGCGCGCACGAAATTCGGTCACCGCGCCTCACCGCTGTGGGAGGAGAAGCCACACGGTGGCTACTACACCCAGGACGACATCCGGGAGATCGTCGCCTACGCCGCCCAGCGGCATATCACCGTCGTCCCGGAAATCGACGTACCCGGGCACTCGCAGGCCGCCATCGCCGCGTATCCGGAACTCGGCAACACCGACGTCATCGACACCACCGCCCTCTCCGTCTGGGACAACTGGGGGGTCTCTCCCAACGTACTGGCCCCCACTGACAACACCCTGCGCTTCTACGAGGGGGTGTTCGAGGAACTGCTGGAGCTGTTCCCCTCGGAGTTCGTCCATGTCGGCGGCGACGAATGTCCCAAGGACCAGTGGAAGGCGTCCCCGGCGGCACAGACGCGCATCGCGGAACTCGGTTTGGCGGACGAGGACGGGCTCCAGTCCTGGTTCATCACCCACTTCGACTCCTGGCTCGCCGCGCGCGGGCGCCGCCTCATCGGCTGGGACGAGATCCTGGAGGGCGGGCTCGCGCCGGGCGCGGCGGTGTCCTGCTGGCGCGGGTACGCGGGCGGGATCGTCGCCGCGCGGGCCGGGCACGACGTGGTGATGTGCCCCGAGCAGCAGGTCTACCTGGACCACCGGCAGGCACCCGGCGACGACGAACCCGTGCCGATCGGCTACGTCCGCACCCTGGAGGACGTCTACCGGTTCGAGCCCGTGCCGCCGCAGCTCGACGGGGACGAGGCACGCCATGTGCTGGGCACCCAGGCCAACGTGTGGACCGAGGTGATGGAGGACCACGCGCGCGTGGACTACCAGGCGTTCCCCAGGCTCGCCGCGTTCGCGGAGGTGGCGTGGAGCGCCCTGCCCGCCCCGGCCGACCGGGACTTCGCGGACTTCGAGCGCCGGATGGCCGCGCACTACCGGCGACTTGACGCGCTCGGCGTCGGCTACCGGCCGCCCGGCGGGCCCCGGCCGTGGCAGCGGCGGCCGGGAGTCCTCGGGCGTCCGCTCGACGGCCCGCCGCCGAACCGGTAGCGGCCCGCCGGTCCGGCGTAACGGAGAAACCCCGCGAGCGTCACCGAAGAGGGGCAATTCACGCGGACCGGCGATGCCCTGCCAAAACGGTCCATCCCCCTGATGGGGTGGGCGAATGCCTCCTAGCGGACCCCCGTCTTCGGCACCCACGAAGATGTGCCAGAGTTGCCACGTCCGCCCTGTCAGCACGTACCGTACGGCAGCAACAGGCGGGACCAGCTGGGACCAGGTGGGGCAGCGGGAAGGGGCAGCCGGTTTTGACCACGCACGCACCGCAGGCGGCGCAGGCCGTCACGCTGCCCACGACACTGGACGAGGCCGTGGCGGCGCTCATCGCGACGCCCGCCGCCGTGCCGGTGGCCGGTGGCACCGACCTGATGACCGCCGTGAACTCCGGACGGCTGCGGCCCGCCGCGCTGGTCGGCCTCGGCCGGATCAGCGAGATCCGCGGCTGGCAGTACCAGGACGGACACGCGCTGCTCGGCGCGGGCCTCACGCACGCCCGCATGGGCCGCCCCGACTTCGCCGCGCTCATCCCGGCGCTCGCCGCCGCCGCCCGTGCCGCGGGCCCGCCGCACATCCGCAACGCGGGCACCCTCGGCGGCAACATCGCCTCCGCGGCGCCCACCGGCGACGCGCTGCCGGTGCTGGCCGCCCTGGAGGCCACGCTGATCATCGCGGGCCCCGGCGGCGCCCGTCGCGAGATCCCGGTGTCGCACCTGCTGGCCGGGGTGGAGATGCTCCGCGCGGGCGAACTCATCGGCTACGTGCGCGTGCCGCTGCTGCACGCCCCGCAGGTCTTCCTCAAGGCCACCGGACGCACCGGCCCCGGCCGCGCGGTCGGCTCGGTGGCCGTCGTCCTCGACCCGGCCCGGCGCGGGGTGCGGTGCGCGGTCGGTGCCATAGCGCCGATGCCGCTGCGGCCCCTGGACGCCGAGCAGTGGGTCGCCCAGCTGATCGACTGGGACAACGACCGCGCACTGGTCCCCGAGGCGCTCAGCGCCTTCGGCGAGTACGTCGCCGCGGCCTGCATCCCCGACCCGGCCCCGGCCGAGGACGGCACCGTGGAGCCGCTGCCGCCCGCCGTACTGCACCTGCGGCGCACCGTCGCCGCGCTGGCCCGACGAGCACTGGGGAGGGCACTGTCGTGACCGACGACCAGCACGGCAACGACCAGCACGCCGGGGGCGCTCCCCAGAGCGGCGGCCGCTGGGACCCGCTGCCCCAGGGCGAGTACGACGACGGCGCCACCGCCTTCGTGCAGCTCCCCGAGGGCGGCGTGGACGCGCTCCTGGCCGCCCACGCGGCCAACCCCACCGACAGCCCGCTCGCCGCGCCCGGCCACGGCTACGTACCGCCGCAGATAACGGTGACGCCCACCCCGGGCGGCGCCACCGACCCGGCGGCCACCGGCGGCTGGCCGGTGCCCGGCGCGCCCGCGAGCGGCGCGGGGTGGCCGGAGGCCGGAGCCGACGACGGCCGTCCGGAGGCGGCGCCCGGCCACGAGGGCGGGGCGCGGGACCGGTTCACGTACGAGCCCGGGACGACCGGGCAGTGGAACTTCGAGGAGACCGGGGCTCCCGGGTCCGCCCCCGGAGCCGTCGCAGGGCCCGGTGCCGCCGCGTCCCGTCAGGACGTCACCGGGCAGTGGTCGATCCCCGTCGCGGGCGGCGACCTCCCGGACGAGTCGGGCGAGTTCACCTCGTCCTCGCTGGTCGAGCAGTGGGGCAGCACCCCACCGGCCACCCTCCCCGGCGGCGCCCCCGCCCCCTGGGCGCGGCCGGAGGACACCTACGGCGCCCCTGAGCAGCCCGAGCCCGGCTCGCCGGCCGATGCCGCCGAGACGCCCGTGGAGCCCGCTCCAAGGGCCGAGGAGCCCTTCGGTGAGGCCACGGCACCCCAGGCGGCGGACACGGCCGCCGAGGGGCCCGGGAACGCCGACGGGGACACGGCGGACGGCGGTGAGCCGGAGAGCGGCACCGGGTCCGACGCGGGCCCGGACGCCGACGCGGCGCGGGAGGGCGCTCCCGACGACGGGCCGCCCCCGCCGCCGCACGACGACCACCCCCTCGCCTCGTACACCCTGCGCGTCAACGGCGCCGACCGGCCCGTCGACGGGGCCTGGATCGGCGAGTCGCTGCTGTACGTGCTGCGGGAGCGGCTCGGCCTCGCGGGCGCCAAGGACGGCTGCTCGCAGGGCGAGTGCGGCGCCTGCAACGTCCAGGTCGACGGACGGCTCGTCGCCTCCTGCCTGGTGCCCGCGGTCACCGCGGCGGGCAGCGAGGTGCGCACCGTGGAGGGCCTGGCCGCCGACGGGCAGCCGTCGGACGTGCAGCGGGCGCTCGCCAGGTGCGGCGCGGTGCAGTGCGGCTTCTGCGTGCCCGGCATGGCGATGACCCTGCACGACCTGCTGGAGGGCAACCCCGCCCCGACCGAGCTGGAGACCCGCCAGGCGCTCTGCGGCAACCTGTGCCGCTGCTCCGGCTACCGGGGCGTCCTGGACGCCGTCAGGGAGGTCGTCGCCGAACGCGAGGCGCACGCCGCAGGCGATGATGAGCCCGCCGAGGGCCACGACGGCCCCGACGCCGGGGAGCCCCGCATCCCGCACCAGGCGGGTCCGGGCGCCGGCGGCGTCAACCAGGCCGCGTTCGAGTCATCGGGGTCGCCCGGCGCACCGGGACCGCATGACCAGCAGCCGTACGGACACGGACAGGACGGAGGCCAGGCGTGAGCAACGAAGCCGCCACCGCGACCACCGCCGCGCAGCCCGCCCCCGTCCCGGAGCCGATCCCGCACGGCCTCGGCGCCTCCCTGCCCGCCGCCGACGCCCGCGCCAAGACCGAGGGCACCTTCCCCTACGCGGCCGACCTGTGGGCCGAGGGCCTGCTGTGGGCGGCCGTGTTGCGTTCGCCGCACCCGCACGCGCGCATCACGTCCATCGACACCACCCACGCGCGCGAGATGCCCGGCGTGCGGGCCGTCGTCACCCACGAGGACGTGCCCGGCACCCCGCTGCACGGACGCGGCCGGGCCGACCGGCCGGTGTTCGCCTCCGACGTCGTACGCCACCACGGCGAGCCGATCGCGGCCGTCGCCGCCGACCACCCGGACACCGCGCGGATGGCCGCCGCCGCCGTCATCGTCGAGTACGAGGTGCTCGACCCGGTGACCGACCCCGAGCAGGCCTTCGAGGCCGAACCGCTGCACCCTGACGGCAACCTGATCCGGCACATCCCGCTGCGCCACGGCGACCCTGACGCCGCCGGGGACGTCGTCGTCGAGGGCCTGTACCGCATCGGCCGCCAGGACCCCGCGCCCATCGGCGCCGAGGCCGGTCTCGCCGTGCCCCGCCCGGACGGCGGCGTGGAGCTGTACCTGGCCTCCACCGACCCGCACACCGACCGGGAGACGGCCGCCGCCGCGTTCGGTCTGGAGCCCGAGCGTGTCAAGATCGTCGTCACCGGTGTGCCCGGCGCCACCGCCGACCGCGAGGACCAGGGCTTCCAGCTGCCGCTCGGTCTGCTCGCGCTGACGACCGGCTGCCCGGTCAAACTCACCGCCACCCGCGAGGAGTCCTTCCTCGGCCACGTCCACCGCCACCCCACCCTGCTGCGCTACCGCCACCACGCGGACGCCGAGGGCAGGCTGGTCAAGGTCGAGGCGCAGATCCTGCTCGACGCGGGCGCCTACGCCGACACCTCCTCGGAGGCGCTGGCCGCCGCGGTCGCCTTCGCCTGCGGACCGTACGTCGTCCCGAACGCCTTCATCGAGGGCTGGGCGGTGCGCACCAACAACCCGCCGTCGGGCCATGTGCGCGGCGAGGGCGCCATGCAGGTGTGCGCCGCCTACGAGGCGCAGATGGACAAGCTCGCCAAGAAGCTCGGTGTCGACCCGGCCGAGCTGCGGCTGCGCAACGTCCTGGCGACGGGCGACCTGCTGCCCACCGGCCAGACGGTGACCTGCCCGGCGCCGGTCGCCGAACTCCTCCAGACGGTCCGGGACTTCCCGTTGCCGCCGCTGCCGAAGGACACCCCCGAGGAGGAGTGGCTGCTGCCCGGCGGGCCCGAGGGCGCGGGCGAACCCGGCGCGGTGCGGCGGGGCGTGGGATACGGCGTCGGCATGGTCCACATGCTCGGCGCGGAGGGCGCCGACGAGGTGTCCACGGCGACCGTGAAGGTCCACGACGGGGTGGCGACCGTGCTGTGCGCGGCCGTGGAGACCGGCCAGGGCTTCACCACGCTCGCCCGGCAGATCGTGCAGGAGACCCTCGGCATCGACGAGGTGCACGTGGCGCCCGTCGACACCGACCAGCCCCCCGCCGGGGCGGGCTGCCGGGGCCGTCACACCTGGGTGTCCGGCGGTGCGGTGGAGCGCGCGGCGAAGATGGTCCGCACCCAGCTCCTCCAGCCCCTCGCCCACAAGTTCGGTATGTCCACCGAACTGCTCCAGATCACCGACGGCAAGATCACCTCGTACGACGGTGTCCTGTCGACGACGGTCGCCGAGGAACTGGCGGGCAAGGAGCTGTGGGCGACCGCCCAGTGCCGTCCGCACCCGACCGAGCCGCTGGACGCGACCGGGCAGGGCGACGCCTTCGTGGGGATGGCGTTCTGCGCGATCCGTGCCGTCGTCGACGTCGACATCGAGATCGGCTCGGTACGGGTCGTGGAGCTGGCGGTCGCGCAGGACGTCGGCCGGGTCCTCAACCCGGCGCAGCTGGCGGCGCGGATCGAGGCCGGGGTCACCCAGGGCGTCGGTATCGCCCTCACCGAGAACCTGCGCACCCCTCGGGGCGTGATACGGCATCCCGACCTCACCGGGTACGCGCTGCCGACGGCGCTGGACGCCCCCGACATCCGGATCGTGAAGCTGGTCGAGGAGCGGGACGTGGTCGCCCCGTTCGGCGCCAAGGCGGTCAGCGCGGCGCCGGTGGTGGCGTCCCCGGCGGCGATCGCGTCGGCGGTGCGGGCGGCGACCGGACGGCCGGTGAACCGGCTGCCGATCCGGCCGCAGGCGGCCGTGGTGACGGGGCAGTAAACAGCGCCGGGGACGGCCCGGCACCGGACCGTCGCCGCGGGTTGGGGCCGTTGTCAGTGGTGCCGCGTAGTGTTCCGGGCAGTGGGACGAGGCGGTCGCGACGACCGCCGGACGGAACATGCGCGGGGGACCGATGAGCACGACTGACGCCGTAGTCGCGACGATCACCTTCACCGAGGCCGGCCTGGACCCGTATGTCACGCACGCGCCGACGCGCCGCTGGCTGACGGGACCCGGACTGCCGGGCGGCGGTGACCTGTTCACCTTCGAGGTGCTGCGCGGGGACGGGCTGCGCACGGTCGCGGACTCGACGGGCGACGCCCCCCGCGCGCTCGCTGCCGGGCTGCGGGACCAGCTGGTCATAGGGGAACTGCTGGCGCCCGGCGGCATGGAGGGCGAGTCGGTCCTGCTCGACGGCGCGACCGGCGAGGTCTCCACGACGTACGTCCTGCACGACCGGCCCGACCTGATGGAGGCCAGCCCGCTGGCGCCCTCGCTGCGGCTGCTGGTGCGGTTCGCGGCGGCGACGGAGGAACTGGCCGGGCTGCGCGGCCAGTTCGCGTCGTACGCGGGCCGCCATGGCCAGCAGGCGGCGGCGGAGGCGTCCCGGCAGCTGCTGGCGGTGTTCGAGGAGGGCATGCGCGAGGCGGGGTCGGACGCCGAGATGCCGCTGTACTGGCGGATCGCGGCGGTCATCCGTCCGCTCGCCCTGGTCGCGGGTCCCGGCACCAGGTCGGGGCTGGCGGTCGACCTGCCCGCGTGGCTGCTGGAGGAGGAGTACGGCGCCGGGGCCGTGGTCCGCTTCGAGGACATCGACTTTCCGGCCGCGCTGGTCCATGAGCCGACCCGGCGCTTCCTGCGGGAGGTCGGGCTGCCGGAGGACGGCGTCTGGTTCGGCCTGGACTCGGACGTGCCGCTGCCCACCCTCGCCCAGTACGTCGCGGACGAGCGGGAGAGCGTCTTCCGGACCGCCGGCGTCCCGGCCCGCGACCGCCTCCCCGAAGGCGCCCACCGGCTGATACGCCTCGGCCACCTGCTGGAGGACACCAGCCTGGTCGTCGACGGCGGCTCGGGCGCGGTGTTCGCCTGGAGCGAGGCCGGGACGGTCCTGCGCCCGCTGAACACCGACGTCTCCACGCTGGCGTTCACCCTGTGGCTGATCCAGCGGGCCAAGTCCCTCGACGCCGAGTACGAACTGACCGACGCCTACGAACAGCTCGCCGCCACCCTGGCCCGCACCCTGGCCGCCGTCGACCCGCTCGCCGTCGACCCGGCGCCGCGGACACCGGGCGACGACGGCTGGCGGTACTGGCCGGAGATGTTCGAAGACGAGGCGGGGGGCGGGCTGTGCGCATAGCCGGTGCTCCGGGTGCTCCGGTGGTCGTAGGACGAAGGTCGCGGTCCCGGCCCGACCTCTGACAGCAGTCACCCGGCACTGTGACCCTTACGCTGTCCGGCATGACCAAGCTGGAGCCGCGCGACAACGGTGTCGCCGAGGCCCCGGAGGAGAGCCTCCGGGGCGAGACCGAGACGGTGCTGGGGCGGTCCTTCAGGGCGTTGAGCACCGGGATCGTGTCCGTGGTGCTGCTGATCGCCTTCGAGGCGACCGCGGTCGGGACGGCGATGCCGGTGGCCGCCCGGGAGCTGGACGGGGTGTCGCTGTACGCGTTCGCGTTCTCGGCGTACTTCACCACCAGCCTCTTCGGCATGGTCCTCGCCGGTCAGTGGTCCGATCTACGGGGCCCGATCGCGCCGCTGAGCTGCGGAATCGGCGCCTTCGCGGCGGGGCTGCTGCTGTCCGGGGCGGCCGGGGCGATGTGGGTGTTCATCGCCGGGCGGGCGGTGCAGGGGCTCGGCGGCGGGCTGGTGATCGTCGCGCTGTACGTGGTGGTCAGCCGGGCCTACCCGGAGCGGCTGCGGCCCGCGATCATGGCGGGGGTCGCCGCGGCGTGGGTGCTGCCGTCCGTGCTCGGCCCGTTGCTGGCGGGCACGGTCACCGAACACCTCGGCTGGCGCTGGGTGTTCACGGGCATCCCCGTCCTGGTGGTGCTCCCGCTGGCCCTCGCGCTGCCGCAGATACGGCGGCGGGCGGCCGGGCCGGTCGGGGGCGCCGGAGACCGGGGCTCCGGCAACCGGCGGCGGATCCGGCTGGCGCTCGGCATCTCGGCGGGCGCCGGACTGCTCCAGTACGCCGCGCAGGACCTGCGGTGGGCGTCCCTGCTCCCGGGGGCCGCGGGGGTGGCGCTGCTGGTGCCGGCGGTGCTGGGTCTGCTGCCGCGCGGCACCTACCGGGCGGCGCGGGGGCTGCCGTCCGTGGTGCTGCTGCGCGGGGTCGCCGCCGGGTCGTTCATCGCGGCGGAGTCCTTCGTGCCACTGATGCTGGTCACCCAGCGGGGGCTGACCCCGACCCTGGCCGGGCTCTCCCTCGCGGCGGGCGGCGGGACCTGGGCGCTGGGCTCCTGGGCGCAGTCCCGGCCCCGCCTTGAGCCGTACCGGGAGCGGCTGATGGTGTTCGGGATGGTGCTGGTGGCCGCGTCGATCGCGACCGCGCCGACGGTGCTGGTCGACTCGGTGCCGGTGTGGACCGTCGCCGTCGCCTGGGGCTTCGGCTGCTTCGGCATGGGCCTGGTGATCTCCTCGACCAGCGTGCTCCTGCTGAGCCTGTCCGCCCCCGAGGAGGCGGGCAGCAACTCCGCCGCCCTCCAGATCTCCGACGGCCTCTCCAACGTCCTCCTCCTCGCCACCGGAGGAGCGGCCTTCGCGGCCCTCGGCGGCGGCACGGTCTCCCACGCCTCAGCCGAGGCGGGCGCCTCCCCGCCAGCGGCCTTCGCGGTGGTGTTCCTGCCGATGGCGGCGGTGGCCCTGGCGGGGGCCTGGGTGGCGGGGAGGGTGCGGGCGCGGGCGGACTGACCCCGCCCGGTTTCGGTCCGGTCGCCGGGTCCCGCCCGCCGACTGTGAGGTGTGTCCCACCCTCGGCGGCCCGGCGGCGTCCCCGCGATGACCGCCTCGTGGCGCCGGTAGGGTGGCCCGGTTGTCATACGTAGCCGAGCCGTTCGACCCACCACGGAGACCGTGACTACCACCGCCCACTCGACGTCCTCGCACTCCCACCATCTGTCGCCCGCCTTTCCGGGACGGGCGCCCTGGGGTACCGCAAGCAAGCTGCGGGCCTGGCAGCAGGGGGCGATGGAGAAGTACCTCCAGCAGCAGCCGCGTGACTTCCTCGCGGTCGCCACGCCCGGCGCCGGGAAGACGACGTTCGCGCTGACGCTGGCGTCCTGGCTGCTGCACCACCATGTCGTGCAGCAGGTGACCGTGGTCGCGCCGACCGAGCACCTGAAGAAGCAGTGGGCGGAGGCCGCGGCGCGGATAGGGATCAAGCTGGACCCCGAGTACAGCGCCGGGCCGCTCGGCAAGGAGTACCACGGGGTCGCCGTCACCTACGCGGGTGTCGGCGTGCGGCCCATGCTGCACCGCAACCGGGTCGAGCAGCGCAAGACGCTCGTCATCCTCGACGAGATCCACCACGCCGGTGACAGCAAGTCCTGGGGCGAGGCCTGTCTGGAGGCGTTCGAGCCCGCGACCCGGCGGCTCGCGCTCACCGGTACGCCGTTCCGCTCCGACACCAACCCGATCCCCTTCGTCACGTACGAGGAGGGCGGCGACGGCATCCGGCGCTCCGCCGCCGACTACACCTACGGGTACGGCTCCGCGCTCGCCGACCACGTCGTCCGCCCCGTCATCTTCATGTCCTACAGCGGCAACATGCGCTGGCGGACCAAGGCCGGTGACGAGATCGCCGCCCGGCTCGGCGAACCCATGACCAAGGACGCCATCAGCCAGGCCTGGCGCACCGCGCTCGACCCGCGCGGTGAGTGGATGCCCGCCGTGCTGCGCGCCGCCGACCAGCGCCTCACCGAGGTGCGCAAGGCCATTCCCGACGCGGGCGCGCTGGTCATCGCCTCCGACCAGGACTCGGCCCGTTCCTACGCCAAGCTGATCCGCGAGATCACCGGGCACGCGGCGACCGTCGTGCTCTCCGACGACGCAGGGGCGTCCAAGAGGATCGACGAGTTCAGCGAGGGCGACGACCGGTGGATGGTCGCCGTCCGCATGGTGTCCGAGGGCGTCGACGTGCCCCGGCTCGCGGTCGGCGTGTACGCCACGACCATCTCCACCCCGCTGTTCTTCGCCCAGGCCGTCGGGCGTTTCGTGCGGTCGCGGCGGCGCGGCGAGACCGCGTCCGTGTTCCTGCCGACCGTGCCCGACCTGCTCTCCTTCGCCAGCGAGATGGAACGCGAGCGGGACCACGTCCTCGACAAGCCCAAGAAGGGCGGCGAGGAGGACCCGTACGCCGAGGAGGAGAAGCTCCTCAAGGAGGCCGAGCAGCAGAAGGACGAGGACACCGGCGACCAGGACATGCTGCCCTTCGAGGCGCTGGAGTCCGACGCCGTCTTCGACCGGGTGATGTACAACGGCGCCGAGTTCGGCATGCAGGCCCACCCGGGCAGCGACGAGGAGCAGGACTACCTCGGCATCCCGGGCCTGCTGGAACCCGACCAGGTGCAGATGCTGCTCCAGAAGCGGCAGGCCCGGCAGATCGCGCACAGCCGCAAGAAGCCCGACCACGAGGCCGACCTGGTCGAACTGCCCGCCGAGCGGCGGCCGGTGGTCACCCACAAGGAACTGATGGAGCTGCGCCGCCAGCTGAACACCATGGTCGGCGCCTACGTCCACCAGAGCGGCAAGCCGCACGGCGTCATCCACAACGAGCTGCGCCGGGTGTGCGGGGGACCGCCGAGCGCGGAGGCGACGGCGGGGCAGCTGCGGCAGCGGATCGCCAAGGTGCAGGAGTGGGCCACCCGGATGCGGTGAGGGGTGCGCGCGGGCTTCGCGCGCCGTGCGTATCAGGGCAAAAGGAAGGCAAAGGGAACCCGCGTCGACAGGTCGGTGCCCGGATTCTGGACGGAGCCTTCCGCTCAGCGAACCTGCTTCGCTAATGTCCCGCTACGCACACGCCCCGTGGCAGCGCCGCCGCGGAGCGCAGCCGTGAAGCGACTGGGCCCGGAGCGGCCGGGCCGTCCGCCGATCGGCAGCCTCTGAAGCGCGTCGCCGGGACGGGACCCGGTGGCGCAACGACCGCGAGGGGGCTGCCGACCTCACCACTGAAGGAGTGGGCGTCGTGACCGCGGAGACCTCTCAGACGCTCGACCGGGGACTGCGGGTCCTCAAGCTGCTGGCCGATACGGATCACGGGCTGACCGTCACCGAGCTGTCCAACAAGCTCGGAGTGAACCGGACCGTTGTCTACCGGTTGCTCGCCACGTTGGAACAGCATGCGCTGGTACGGCGTGACCTCGGCGGGCGGGCCCGGGTCGGGCTCGGGGTGCTGGGGCTGGGCCGACAGGTGCATCCGCTGGTGCGGGAGGCCGCGTTGCCCGCGTTGCGGGCGTTGGCCGAGGACATCGGGGCGACGGCGCATCTGACGTTGGTGGACGGGACGGACGCGTTGGCCGTGGCGGTGGTGGAGCCGACGTGGACGGACTATCACGTGGCGTACCGGGCCGGGTTTCGGCATGCCTTGGAGCGGGGGGCGGCGGGGAAGGCGATTCTCTCCGCTCGGCAGAAGCCGTTCGGTGATCCTGGTTACACGCTGACGCATGGGGAGCTGGAGGCGGGGGCGAGTGGTGCTGCGGCGCCGTTGCTCGGGGTGACGGGGGTCGAGGGGAGTGTGGGGGTCGTGATGTTGGCGGATGCGGTGCCGGAGCGGGTGGGGCCGCGGGTGATGGATGCGGCGCGGGAGGTCGCGGAGGCGTTGCGCTAGCGCGGGCTGGGCGGGGCGGGGGCGATGCGGTGACCGGCGGTTGGCTGGTGCGCGGCGTTGGTGCTGGGCGGGGGGCGTTGCGCAGCCCGGCGCTGGCGGGTGCCGCTGCGCCCACCCGTGCCGCCCTGCGGCACGACTGCCCGCAGCTACGCGGAGACGGGCCCGCAGCTACGGGGAGGCGGCCCGCAGCTACGGGGAGGCGGCCCGCGGCTGCGCCAGGGCTCGCAGGTTAGATTGAACCCGTGTTCTCTCGTCTCTCTCGGCCGTGGGCCGTCGTCGTGTCCGCTGTGCCGGTTGTGGGGCTGATTGTCACTGCCGTGGCCGCGCCGTTGCCGTTCTCGGTGGCTCAGCCGGGGATGACGGCGAATGTGCTGGGGGAGGACAAGGGGACGCCGGTGATCACGATCTCCGGGGCGGACGTGCGGGAGACGCGCGGGCAGCTGCGGATGACGACGATCGAGGCGACCGGCCCCGATGCCCGGGTCGGGCTGGGCGACGTGCTCGACGGGTGGTGGCGTACCGATCAGGCGGTGATGCCGAGGGACTCGGTGTATCCGAGCGGCGACAACCTGAAGGAGATCGAGCGGTACAACACCGAGCAGATGCGGCAGTCGCAGGACGCGGCGACCGAGGCGGCGCTGTCCTATCTGAAGCTCGGGGACGACGACGTCAAGGTCACCCTGGAGCTTGCCGACGTCGGCGGGCCCAGCGCCGGACTGCTGTTCTCGCTGGGGATCGTCGACAAGCTGGACGGCGACGGCAGCGGCGGGGACCTCACCGGGGGGCGGGTCATCGCCGGGACCGGGACCATCGACCCCGACGGCACCGTCGGCCCGGTCGGCGGTGTGGCCCTCAAGACG
Organism: Streptomyces sp. B93; assembly: GCF_018070565.1. Taxonomy (GTDB): domain Bacteria; phylum Actinomycetota; class Actinomycetes; order Streptomycetales; family Streptomycetaceae; genus Streptomyces. The sequence continues at coordinate 45,423 of NZ_JAGPXL010000033.1, read as the reverse complement.
CAGGCCGCCCGGCGGGACGGGGCCACCGTCTTCCTGGTGCCGAAGGCCGAGTGCACCGACGCCAAGTCGGACCTGCCCGAGGGGCTGCGGCTGATCCCCGTGACGACGCTCAAGGGCGCCGTGGAGTCGCTCGTGGCGCTGGAGAAGGGCGGCGGGTCGGTGCCGAGCTGCTGAGCGAGGCCCCTCAGCCCTCCTTCACGAACCCCTCCTTCACCATCCAGTCCAGCGCCACCTGGTGCGGGTCCTCCCCGTCGACGTCGACCTTGGCGTTCAGTTCCTGGGCCACGGCGTTGTCGAGGCGTGCCGTGACGGGGTTGATCACGTTGGCGATGGCGGGCCATTCCTTGAGGGTCTTGGTGTTGATCTCGGGCGCCGCGTTGTAGTTCGGGAAGAACTTCCTGTCGTCGTCCATCACCACCAGGTCCATGGACTTGATCCGGCCGTCGGTCGTGAACACCTCCCCGTAGGTGCAGGCGCCCTTGGCGGTCTGGGTGTAGATGATGCCGGTGTCCATCTGGGTGATGTTGGCGGCCGGGACGTCCATGCCGTACTTCTCGCTCATGCCCGGCAGTCCGTCGGCCCGGTTGCGGAACTCGCCCTCCACGCAGAGGGTCACGGCGCCGGGGTCGGAGTCCGCGAGTTCGGCGACCTCGGTGAGGGTCTTGGTGCCGTACTTCTTGGCGTTGGACTGGTTCATGGCGAGGGCGTAGGTGTTGTTCAGCTCGGCCGGGGGCAGCCAGGTCAGGCCCTCCTCGAGGTCGGCCTTGCGCACCGCCTCCCACTGTTCCTGCGGGTCGGCGATCGGCTCGGTGTTGCCGAGGTAGGTGATCCAGGCGGTGCCCGTGTACTCGTAGTTGGCGTCCGCGTCGCCGCTCTTGACGGCCTCCCGGGTACCGACGGAGCCCTGGATGCCGGTGCGGTCGAGGACCTCCGCCCCGGCGGCCTCGAAGGCGATGCCCATGATCGCGCCGAGGATCAGCTGCTCGGTGAACTCCTTCGAGGTCACGGTGAGTTCGGCGCCCTTGAGCGGTTCGCCCTGGCCGATCGAGCCGGGCCGGACGTCGTCGACCATGGGTGAGCCGCTGGTCAGCCCGCACCCGGCGGACGCCAACGCCGAAGCCCCCGCCACCGACGCCAGCAGTGTCCTCGTACGCCACCTCATGTCCCCACCTCCAGCCCCCGCGGCCGTAGCAGCAGCTCCGCCAGGGAAGCCAGCCAGTCCACCAGCAGGGCGAGGGCGATGGTGAGAATCGAGCCCAGCATGAGCACCGGCATGCGCTGGCTGGTGATGCCCGTCGTGATGAGGGTGCCGAGGCCGCCGCCTCCGCCGAAGGTCGCCAGGGTCGCCGTACCGACGTTGAGGACGAGCGCGGTGCGCACGCCCGCCAGGATGAGGGGGACGGCGAGGGGGAGTTCCACCCGGGTCAGCACGCCGAGCGGGGACATGCCGATGCCGCGGGCCGCCTCCAGCAGGGTGGGGTCGTTGGCGCGCAGGCCGGCGATGGTGTTCGCCAGCACCGGCAGGACGGCGTAGATGATGATGCCGATGAGCGCCGACCGGCGGCCGATGCCCAGCCAGATCACGAGCAGCGCCAGCAGACCGATCGCCGGGGTCGCCTGGCCCATGTTGGCGAACGCCATCGCCACGGGGGTGGCCCTCCGGAACGCCCCGCGGGTCAGCAGGATGCCCAGCGGGATGGCGATGACCAGCACGAAGAAGGTGGAGATCACCGTCAGCTGGATGTGCTGCCACAGCGCCTTGGTGACCGCGCCGTCCGACAGGGCGTTGCGGGTGAGCTGGTCCACGTCCGCCTGGGCGAACCAGGCCCAGGTCGCCATCAGCAGGGCGATCAGCAGGGTGGGCAGGAACACCAGTTTCCGCCAGGTGACCCGGCGCGCGGTCTCCGGTGGCGGGGGCGGCGCCTCGGGCTCGTTCTCGAGGTCGGCCACTGCGTCGGAGCGTTCCAGGGAGACGGTCACGCCTTCGGCACCCCCTCCTCCTCGCCCTCCTGTTCGGCGTGGGTCCGGGCCGCCCGGGTCTCCTCCAGCTCGTGCTGGTGTTCCAGGGCGTCGAGGCGGTCGGCTTCCAGCAGTTCGTGCACGGAGTTCATCAGCGTCTCCATGTCGACGACTCCCTCGTAGGCGCCGCGTCGCCCGGTCACCGCGACCCGCCCAGCGTTGTCGGTGAGGACCGCCTCCAGCGCGTCGCGCAGGGTGGCGTCCCGGGTCACCGTGTCGTGCACCAGGGTGCCCGCGCGGGCGAGGGAGCCCCGGGCCCGCATGAGGTCGCCGCGGCGCAGCCACTTGTAGGGCCGGCGCCGCCTGTCGAGCAGCAGGATCTCGTTGGTGCCGCCGGACCGCAGCCGGTTGAAGATGTCCTGCAAGGGGTCGTCGACGGTCACCGTCGGGTAGTCGGTGATCTCCACATCGCGTACACGGGTCAGGTTGAGCCGCTTCAGGGCCGCTCCGGCGCCCACGAAACCGGAGACGAAGTCGTCGGCCGGGTTGGTGAGGATCGCCTCCGGGGTGTCGAACTGGGCGATGTGCGAGCGCTCCCGCAGCACGGCGATCCGGTCGCCCAGCTTGATCGCCTCGTCGAAGTCATGGGTGACGAACACGATCGTCTTGTGCAGTTCGCGCTGGAGCCGGATCAGCTCGTCCTGGAGGTGGTCGCGGGTGATCGGGTCCACGGCGCCGAACGGCTCGTCCATCAGCAGCACCGGCGGATCGGCCGCCAGTGCCCGGGCGACGCCGACGCGCTGCTGCTGGCCGCCGGAGAGCTGGCGGGGGTAGCGGCCCCGGAACTCGCCGGGGTCGAGGCCGACCAGGTCGAGGAGTTCCTCGACGCGCGCCTTGATCCGGGCCTTCGGCCAGCCGACCATCCTCGGCACGAGTCCGATGTTCTGGGCGACGGTCATGTGCGGGAACAGCCCGGCGGACTGGATGGCGTAGCCGACCTTGCGGCGCAGCTTGACCGGGTCCATGTCGGTGACGTCCTCACCGTTGATCCGGATGCGGCCACCGGACGGCTCGATCAACCTGTTGATCATCTTGAGCGTCGTCGACTTACCGCATCCCGACGGCCCGACGAAGATGACGGTCTCGCCCGCCTTGATCTCCATGCTGACGTTGTCGACGGCGGGCTGCGGGCTCCCCGGGTACCGCTTGGTGAGGCACTCCAGCTCGATCGTCGCGCCGGTCCCGGGCCCGGTCTCCTCGATGGCCGTCTCAGACACGGATCCCCCTGGGAATGGTCAGTCGCCCGATCAGGACGTACACGGCGTCGAACAGCAGGGCCAGCACGATGATCCCGAGGGTGCCCGCGAGCACCTGGTTCAGCGCGTTCTTGCTGCCCAGGGAGGCGATGCCCCGGAAGATCAGATTGCCGAGGCCGGGTCCGGAGGCGTAGGCGGCGATGGCCGCGATGCCCATCAGCATCTGGGTGGAGACCCGGATACCGGTGAGGATGGGCGGCCAGGCCAGCGGCATCTCCACCCGCACCAGCCGGGACAGCCGGGACATGCCGATCCCGGTGGCGGCGTCCACCAGCGAGGGGTCGACGCCGCGCAGCCCGACGATGGAGTTCCGCACGATCGGCAGCAGCCCGTACAGCGTCAGCGCGATCACGGTCGGCGGCACACCGAGGCCGACGACCGGGATCAGCAGGCCGATCATGGCGAGCGACGGAATGGTCAGGATGGTGGAGGTGGTCAGGGTGGCGAGGTTCCCGGCCCACTCGGAGCGGTAGGTGACGACGCCGACGAACACACCGATCAGGGTGGCCACGACCATGCACTGGAAGACGACGCTGGCGTGCTGGTAGGCGTCGATGAGCAGCTGCTGGTGGCGGCTGCCCAGGTACTCCAGGAAGTTCACGCGCGGGCACCCCCAGACGGTCATCCCAAACGGTCATCCCAGACGGTCGTCCCAAACGGTCGTCCCAAACGGTCGTCCCAGACGGTCGTCCCTGACGGTCAGGTCCTCTCCGGCTCCTCCGCCGCCTGCTCCACCAGCGGGATGATCCGCAGTGGAACGGGGTTCTCCATGACGATGGCGGTGGAAGCCCGGACGATGCCATCAAAGCCGACAACCCGGTCGATCACCCGTTGAAGATCGGCGTTGGAGCGGGCCACCAGACGGCACAGCATGTCCCCGGTGCCGGTCGTCGTGTGCAGTTCCAGCACCTCGGGAACGGTCGCCAAGTGCGCCCGTACGTCGGCCCCTTGGCCCTGTCGGATCTGGAGCGTGGCGAAGGCGGTGACCGGGTAGCCGAGGGCCGCCGGGTCCACCTCGGGGCCGAATCCGCGGATGACTCCGTTCGACTGAAGCCGGTCCAGGCGGGCCTGCGCCGTCCCGCGTGCCACGCCGAGCCGCCGGGACATCTCCAGCACCCCGATGCGTGGCTCCCGCGCGAGCAGCACGATGATCCGCCCGTCCAGTTGATCGATCGCCATGACGCACACCTCCGGGTGGTCATCCTGTACAGAAGGTCCGCTCATACCGCCGTACGGCTGAGCAGAATGTCCAGCCGAGACGCAAACTATTGCGCACCTTGCCGGGCGGGGGAGACGCTGCGGCTATGACGCAGACCACACACCACACTCCCGACACCGCCCGGCAGGCCGACCCCTTCCCGGTCAAGGGAATGGACGCGGTCGTCTTCGCCGTGGGCAACGCCAAGCAGGCGGCGCACTACTACTCCACCGCCTTCGGCATGCGGCTCGTCGCGTACTCCGGACCGGAGAACGGCAGCCGCGAGACCGCCAGCTATGTGCTGGAGAACGGCTCCGCCCGGTTCGTGTTCACCTCGGTCATCAAGCCCGCCACCCCCTGGGGCCACTTCCTCTCCCAGCACGTGGCCGAGCACGGGGACGGCGTCGTCGACCTCGCCATCGAGGTCCCGGACGCGCGGGCCGCGTACGCGTACGCCGTCGAGCACGGCGCCCGCTCGGTGACCGAGCCGTACGAGCTGAAGGACGAGCACGGCACGGTCGTCCTCGCCGCGATCGCCACCTACGGCGAGACCCGCCACACCCTCGTCGAGCGCTCCGGCTACGACGGCCCCTACCTGCCCGGCTACAGCGCCGCCGACCCGATCGTCGAGCCGCCCGCCCAGCGCACCTTCCAGGCCGTCGACCACTGCGTCGGCAACGTCGAACTCGGCCGGATGAACGAGTGGGTCGGCTTCTACAACAAGGTCATGGGCTTCACGAACATGAAGGAGTTCGTGGGCGACGACATCGCCACCGAGTACAGCGCGCTGATGTCGAAGGTGGTCGCCGACGGCACCCTGAAGGTGAAGTTCCCGATCAACGAGCCCGCGATCGCCAAGAAGAAGTCCCAGATCGACGAGTACCTGGAGTTCTACGGCGGCGCGGGCGTCCAGCACATCGCCCTCAACACCAACGACATCGTCGCCACGGTGCGGACGATGCGCGCGGCCGGGGTCCAGTTCCTCGACACCCCGGACTCCTACTACGACACCCTCGGCGAGTGGGTCGGCGACACCCGCGTCCCCGTGGAGACCCTGCGCGAGCTGAAGATCCTCGCCGACCGCGACGAGGACGGCTATCTGCTCCAGATCTTCACCAAGCCGGTCCAGGACCGTCCGACGGTGTTCTTCGAGATCATCGAACGCCATGGCTCGATGGGCTTCGGCAAGGGCAACTTCAAGGCCCTGTTCGAGGCGATCGAGCGTGAGCAGGCCAAGCGCGGCAACCTGTGATCCGCCCGGAGTGACCCCCGGGCGGACCAGGGGTCACTCCGGCACGTCCTCGTCCACCGGGACCTCGCCCAGCTCCTCCAGCGCCTCCCGGGCCGACGGCACGGCGAGCGGCGAGAAGTACGGGTTGATCCGCAGCGCCTCCCGCAGGTGCCGCCGCGCGGGCGCGTCCAGCCCGAGCGCCTTCTCGATCATCCCCCGGTGGTAGGCGTACGACGCGCTGCGCAGCCCGCCGCCGTGCTCCGGGTCCATCGCCCGCGCCGCGTACCACAGCGCCTCCTCGTCCTCCCCGGCCCGGTGCAGCGCCCAGCCCAGCGCGTCGGCCACCTCCGCGCTCGGCCGCGCCCGCCACTCGGCCCGCAACCGGCGCACCGCCGACTCCACGGCCTCCTCGTCCCCGTGGTCGGCCTCGAACCGCCCCAGCACCAGGTCCTCGTCGACCCCGCCCGCCGCCGCGCCCCGCACCCGCTCCCGCAGCAGGTCGTACTGCACCCGCGCGGCGTGGTCGAGCCCCAGCGACTCGTACAGCTCGCCCAGTTCGAGGGCGTACTGCGGCAGCGGCTGCTTGGCCAGCGCGATCCGGTACGCGCTCAGCGCCTCCGAGGTGCGGCCCAGCGCCGCCAGCGCCCTGCCCTGCCCGGCCTGCGCGGCCCGCTGGTCCGGGTCGGTGCGCACCGCCTCCTGGAAGTACCGCAGCGCCGCCTCCACATCGCCCCGCTCGAAGGCGAGCTGCCCGGCCCGCTCCAGCCACGCCGCGCGCTCGGCGGGCTCCGTCGCCCCGGCCGCCGCGTCGGCCAGCGCCGCCGCCGCGTCCTCCCGGCGGCCGTGGTCCCGGTACACGGCCGCCGCCCGCGCCCGCGCGGCGGGCGCGGGGTGCAGCTTCAGCATCCGCTCCAGCGCCCGCCCCGCCCCCTGCTGGTCACCGAGCCCGGAGCAGGCGTCGACGAGCAGCGCGTACGACGTCCAGCGCGCGCCGTCCGCCTCGGTGGCCGCCCGCGCCCAGGTCCGCCCCGCCCGGAAGTCGCGCCGGGCGTTCGCCAGCGCCGCCATGCCCTCCAGCGCCTCCGCGTTGCCGCGCGGCCGGACCTTCAGCGACGTCCGCAGCGCCTCCTCGGCCTTCGGGTAGTTCGCGGCGGCGTCCCCGGAACGGCGGCCCTGCTCGACGTACGCCGCACCCAGCACCGCCCACGCCCGGGCGTCCCGGGGCTTGGCCCGCACCCGCTCCGCCCGTTCGGCGATCAGCGCGGCGAGGTCGGGCAGCGCGGCCGGGACCCCCGCGACGACCGCCGTCATCGCCTGCGCCGCCGCCGGTCCGGGCGCGGGCGCCGGGCCGCCGGTGGGCCGCTCGGGCGGCAGCAGCATCAGCGTCCCGCCGAGGACCAGGCACCCCACGAGCGAACCACCCAGCACCCAGGTCCGCCGTGCTCTGTTCTCCATGCCGCTGTCCATGCCGCTCACTGTGCGTCAGTACGACGACCACATCCGGGTGGCGGCCGGATGGCGCAGACGGGTTCACACCGATGGCCCCGGGTGACACGCTGTGATCATGAGCTTCCTCGTCGACCGGTTGCTCGGCGGTCTGCCCGCCGAGGCCGTCCTGACCGACCCCGACGTCACCGCCTCCTACGCCCACGACATGGCCAGCTTCTGCCCGGCCGGCACCCCGGCCGTGGTCGTGCTGCCCCGCACCGTCGAGCAGGTCCAGCACGTCATGCGCACCGCCACCGAGCTGCGCGTGCCGGTCGTCCCGCAGGGCGCCCGCACCGGGCTGTCCGGCGCGGCCAACGCCACCGACGGCTGTGTGGTGCTCTCCCTGACCAGGATGGACCGCATCCTGGAGATCAGCCCCGTCGACCGGATCGCCGTCGTCGAACCGGGCGTCGTCAACGCCGCCCTCTCCCGCGCCGTCGGCGAGCACGGCCTCTACTACCCGCCGGACCCCTCCAGCTGGGAGACGTGCACCATCGGCGGCAACATCGGCACCGCCTCCGGCGGACTGTGCTGCGTGAAGTACGGCGTCACCGCCGAGTACGTCCTCGGCCTCGACGTCGTCCTCGCCGACGGACGGCTGATGTCCACCGGCCGCCGCACCGCCAAGGGCGTCGCCGGATACGACCTGACCCGGCTGTTCGTCGGCTCCGAGGGCTCCCTCGGCATCGTCGTACGGGCGGTGCTGGCGCTGCGCCCGAAGCCGCCGCGGCAGCTGGTGCTGGCCGCCGAGTTCGCGTCCGGCGCCGCCGCCTGTGACGCCGTCTGCCGGATCATGGCGGGCGGACACGTGCCCTCCCTGCTGGAACTGATGGACCGTACGACCGTCAAGGCCGTCAACGACATGGCGCACATGGGACTGCCGGAGAGCACCGAGGCGCTGCTGCTCGCCGCCTTCGACACCCCCGACCCCGCCGCCGACCTCGCCGCGGTGGGCGCGCTGTGCGAGGCCGCGGGCGCCACCCAGGTCGTCCCGGCGGACGACACCGCCGAGTCCGAGCTGCTGCTGAAGGCACGGCGGCTGTCGCTGACCGCGCTGGAGGCGGTGCGGGGCACGACGATGATCGACGACGTGTGCGTGCCCCGCTCCCGGCTCGGCGACCTGGTCGACGGTGTGGCGCGGATCGCCGGGAAGTACCAGCTCACCATCGGCGTCGTCGCCCACGCGGGGGACGGCAACACCCACCCCACCGTCTGCTTCGACGCCGCCGACCCCGACGAGTCGCGGCGCGCCCGGGAGTCGTTCGACGAGATCATGGCCCTCGGCCTGGAACTCGGCGGCACCATCACCGGCGAGCACGGCGTCGGTGTGCTGAAGAAGGAGTGGCTGGCGCGTGAGATAGGGCCGGTGGGCCTGGAGATGCAGCGGGCCGTCAAACAGGTCTTCGACCCGCTGGGCATCCTCAACCCGGGCAAGCTCTTCTGACCCGGTGGGTTCACCGGGCCAGCAGCTCGTCGAGCGCGGCGTCGATGCCGAGCTGCCCGCCCTCGGTCCCCGGGGGGACCACCCGCAGGGTCCGCTCCAGCCAGGCCGACACCTGCGGGATGGGCGCCTCCAGCAGGGCGTCCCCGTCCGGTGAACTCAGGGCCATCAGTACGACGCTGCGCCCCCGCGACTTCGTCGGCCACACCCGTACGTCCCCGCTGCCGCAGGGCCGGAACACGCCCTCCACCAGCAGGTCCCGGGCGAACGTCCAGTGCACCGGGGCGTCGGAGTCGATGTGGAAGGTGATGTGGACGGCGTAGGGGTCGTCGGTGCGGTAGCCCAGCCGGGCCGGGACCGGGACGCCGCGCTCCGGGGAGAGGACCAGTCTGAGTTCGAGTTCGCGTTCCACGACGGTGTGCATATCCGTTCTTCCTCTTCTCTGCGGGGTTCGTATGCGCCTCACGCGCACCCGTACGAGGGAGAGGGGGCTGGGCGCCGAGCATTACGCGGCTCGGGGAAAGTTTTTTCGGCGGGCTCGCCGACGGGCTCCCGCGGCAGCGCAACGGCGCTCGAAAGGGGGCGGTCCGGTGGGAGGGGCGGTATGTCCCGCGCCGTTCTGGTAGATGTGGAGGCCCCCAACCCACCCCCGAGCAGATACGGGACGACGGACATGAGCGCCCCAACCCCGGCACCCGGCGACGACCGGCCCCGCGAAGGGTATTACCCGGACCCCTCCATCCCCGGATACGTCCGGTACTGGAACGGTGCCGCCTGGGTGCCCGGCACCAGCCGCCCGGCCCCCGCCGACGGCGCACCGCTCGCCCCGCCGCCCGGCTCGCCCCCCGCCCAGCCGTCCGTCGAGGAGACCGGCCCGCACTTCTTCGACGAGGACCCGGCGCCGTCCGAGACCGACGCCCCCGTCCGGCCCGAACCGGCCGCCCCCTGGGACGCCGCGCCCCAGCGCCCCGACCCCCGGGTGCCGCACGCCCCGGCCCAGCCGGACGGCGAGTCCGGCCGCACCGACGGCACCACGACCATCCCGCCCGCGGCGGCCGACGGCGACTCCGCCCCCACCGACGGCACGTTCGTGTTCCGCAGGCCCGGCGGGAACGCGCCGGTGCCGGACGCGGGCGGCGGTGACGACGGGACGATGACCTTCCGGGCCGTCAAGCCGCGGCCCGGACAGCAGTCCGCGGCGACGCCGTCCGCGGCGCCCGCCCAGGGGTCCCCCGGTTTCGGCGCGGGGAAGGCGGCGGCGGCCCGTGCGGCGGCGGGGCCCGCGGCGGCCCCCGCCGGTCCGCAGCGACAGCCCGGCGCCCAGCCCGGCAGCCCTTCCGGTCCTCAGCCCGGCGGTCCGTCCGGCTCCCAACTCGGCGGTCCGTCCGGCGCGTCCTCCGGCACCCCCGCGGCCCCGGCCGCCGCGAGCGTTCCGCAGCAGGCCGCCGCGCCCGCCGCCACCCCGGTCACCTCCGGGGTCGGCGGCGGTCAGACCTCCTGGGCGCAGCAGGTGCACCGGCTGGCGGGCGTCCCGGCCGGGGAGCAGCCGGTGGCGCCGTGGAAGCCGCCGGTGGACGACCCGTTCCAGGCGGCGGCCCGGCGGCAGGCGGCGGCCCGGCCCGCGGCGGTGGGCAGGCGGCTGGCCGCGCGGCTGATCGACACCGTCGTCGTCGGCGGTCTCACCGCGGTCGCGGCCGTACCGCTCGGCGCGCGGGCCGCCGACCACGTCCAGGACAAGATCGACCAGGCCAAGCTCTCCGGGCAGACCGTCACTGTCTGGCTGCTGGACGGCACGACCGCGGTCCTGCTGGGCGGGGTCCTCGGTGTGCTGCTGGTCGCGGGTGTCCTCTTCGAGGCGCTGCCGACCGCCAAGTGGGGCCGCACGCTGGGCAAGAAGCTGCTCGGCATCGAGGTGCGGGACATCGAGGCGCACGAACCCCCGTCGTTCGGTGCGGCGCTGCGCCGCTGGCTGGTGTACTGCGTGCCCGGACTGCTCGTGTTCGGTGTGATCGGCGTCGTGTGGGGGCTGTTCGACCGGCCCTGGCGGCAGTGCTGGCACGACAAGGCGGCGCATACGTTCGTCGCGGGATGAGCGGGTACGTCGTTCGGCCCGGATGATTCGGTACTCCGGACGGCCGCGCGCCGGATGCGGAACGCGGGGGTTCGCGATGCACTCGGGCCATGAGTTCCGAACCGCCTCCCGGCTCCGGACAGCCGCCGGACGACGACCCGTTCAGGAAGCAGCCCCCGCCGCCCGGCCAGGGGTCGGGTTCGCCGTACGACACCCCCGCCGGAGGCGGTCAGCCGCCCCCGCCGGGCGGCGAGCCGCCCCCGCACGGCGGTCAGCCCCCACCGCCCGGGGGCCAGCCCCCGCCCTACGGCGGCGGCCAGCCGCCTCCCCCGGGGGGCGGCGGCCCCTACGGCGGCGGTCCTTACGGCGGTGGCCCTTACGGCGGCGGGCCGTCCCCCTCCGATCCGCTCGCCGGGATGCCGCCGCTCGCGGACAGCGGCAGGCGCACGCTGGCCCGGATCATCGACATGATCCTGGTCGGCGTCGTCGTCTGGCTGCTGACCTGGCCGCTGGGCATCGCCGAGTACAACGTGGACACCGACGAGTTCGAGACGGCCAGCACCTTCGGGCAGTCGATCGTCGCGGCCGTCCTGTACATCGCGTACGACACCGTCCTGATCGGCAGGACCGGGCAGACGCTCGGCAAGAAGTGGCTGGGCATGCGGGTGGCCAACCTCGACAACGGCGCCACGCCCTCCATGCAGACCTCGCTGATGCGGGCCGCGGTGCTGTGGATCCCGTTCGCGTTCTGCTGCGCCTGTCTGTGGACGGCGGTCGCGGGCGGCTGGAGCTTCTTCGACCGGCCCTACAAGCAGGGTCTGCACGACAAGGCGGCCAAGACGGTGGTGGTCAGCGCCCGCTGACACGCCGTACGGCGGCGGGTCGGCGCCCCGGCGGTGTAAGGGGCGCCGACCCACCGCCGTACCGTGTGCGGGTGGGTGGCCGGTTGAGCGCGGTTCAGGAGGCCGTGGGCTCCCGGACCGGCTCGGCCGTCGTCGCCGACGCGGTCACCCGGTGCCGTACGACGGCCGGGCGGGGTGCGGCGGCCGGGGCCGGCGCGGTCCGCTTCGGCGTCGGCAGGGTGAGGGCGACCAGCAGTCCCAGGGCGAGGGCCGCGACGGCGATGACCGCGATCACCGCGGCCGAACTCGTCTGGGACAGCAGCAGCATGGCGAGCGTCGACAGGATCACGGTGCACGAACCGTAGGCGAGCTGTGCGGCGGTCGGACGAGGCATGGCAATCGGTGTCCTCGGGGGGTGAGACAAGGATGTCGGCCTGGTTTTCCGCCCCCTTGCGGGCGTTCCGCCGGTCGACTCTAATCGGCTGCATGCCCGAGCGGAACGATGAGTAAGCGTGACCTGACCAACAGTGCCGGTGCACGGGGGGCGCACCGATTCATGAGGTCTTCACGGCGTCCAGCAAGTGGACGCGTACGCGCGCGTGTCGGGACGGGCCGGGTGTCCGCTGAGCGAGGAGCGGACTCCGCATAGTGCCATTGACCTGTTCAAGTCAAGGTCTGTCTTTTCTGCCGAACCTCTAGTCCAATGTCGTCACTTGACTACACGCGTCACAGGGACGCGCGCGGATTCCTCGACTCTCCAGGACCCCCAGCCGCGCGCGCGGACGCGGGGGAGGAATTCAAGTGACCAGTAGACCCTGGACGTTCAGAGCGACCGCTACCGCGGTGGCGTTCGCGGCGGCCACCGCCACGTTCTCGGCCGCCACGGTGGCCCAGGCCGCTCCGGCGGGCGGCCCCGCCGCCGTCGACCGGCAGGACCCGGCGTCGGGCAAGGCGGTGAAGGACCACGACTTCGACGGTCCGCTCAGCAAGACCCAGGAGGCCCAGCGCGAGGAAGCCCTCAAGCAGGTCATATCCGGCAAGGCCGAGGTCAAGGAGCGCGACGGCTCCAAGGTCGTCCGGCTCAAGGGCAAGAAGGGCGACAGCAAGTACGTCGAGCTGGGCCGGGAGAAGACCGACAAGATCTTCACCATCCTGGTCGAGTTCGGCGACCAGACCGACCCGCGCTACGGCGGCACCCCCGGCCCGCTGCACAACGAGATAGCCGAGCCGGACCGCTCCAAGGACAACAGCACGGCCTGGCAGGCGGACTACAACCGCGAGCACTTCCAGGACCTGTACTTCGGCGACGGCGTCGGCTCGATGAAGACGTACTACGAGAAGCAGTCCTCGGGCCGCTACTCCATCGACGGCGAGGTCACCGACTGGGTCAAGGTGCCGTACAACGAGGCCCGTTACGGCTCCAACGCCTGCGACCCCGACAACTGCGCCTGGTACGCGGTGCAGGACGGCGTCAACGCCTGGGTCGACGACCAGAAGGCGGCCGGGAAGACCACCGCCGAGATCAGCGCCGCGCTCGCCGAGTACGACCAGTGGGACCGCTACGACCACGACGGCGACGGCGACTTCAACGAGCGCGACGGCTACATCGACCACTTCCAGATCGTGCACGCCGGTGAGGACGAGTCCGCGGGCGGCGGCGCGCAGGGCGAGGACGCCATCTGGGCGCACCGCTGGTACGCGTTCGGCACCGACGCGGGTGCCACCGGCCCCGACTTCAACAAGCTCGGCGGCACCCAGATCGGCGACAGCGGGATCTGGGTCGGCGACTACACCATCCAGCCGGAGAACGGCGGACTCGGCGTCTTCGCCCACGAGTACGGCCACGACCTCGGTCTGCCGGACCACTACGACACCGCGGGCGGCGAGAACTCCACCGGTTTCTGGACGCTGATGTCGTCCGGTTCCTGGCTCGGCACCGGTGAGGACACCATTGGTGACATGCCCGGCGACATGACCGCCTGGGACAAGCTCCAGCTGGGCTGGCTCGACTACGACGTGGCGAAGGCCGCGACCGGCTCGAGGCACAAGCTGGGTGTGGCGGAGTACAACACCAAGAACCCGCAGGCCCTCGTGGTGCAGCTGCCCGAGAAGGCGGTCACCACCGAGATCGTCGCCCCGGCCGAGGGTGAGACCCAGTGGTGGAGCGGCAGCAGCAACGACCGCCGCGCCACGCTCGCCCGCTCCGTCGACCTGACCGGCAAGGCCTCGGCCGCGCTGACCCTGGACGGCTGGTGGGAGATCGAGAAGGACTACGACTACCTCTACACCGAGGTCTCCACCAACGGCGGCAGCAGCTGGACCCCGGTCGACGGCACCGTGGACGGCGCCCCGATCGGCCGTGACGGCAGCGACCAGCCCGCCCTCAGCGGGGTCTCCGAGGGCCACCAGCAGCTGTCGTACCCGCTGGACGCCTACGCCGGTCAGAAGATCGACGTCCGCTTCCGCTACGCCACCGACGGCGGCGTGTCCCTGAAGGGCTTCACCGCCGACCGGATCACGCTCACCGCCGACGGCGCCCCGCTGTTCAGCGACAACGCGGAGAGCGCGGACGCCGCTTGGACCGCCAACGGCTTCTCGCGCATCGGCGCCTCCTTCACCAAGGACTACGCGCAGTACTACATCGCCGAGAACCGCCAGTACGTGTCGTACGACAAGACCCTCAAGGTCGGCCCGTACAACTTCGGCTTCGCGAACAGCCGTCCGGACTGGGTGGAGCACTTCGCCTACCAGCCCGGCCTGTTGATCTGGAAGTGGGACACCTCGCAGCAGGACAACAACACCAGCCAGCACCCGGGTGCCGGTCTGCTGCTGCCCGTCGACTCCCACCCGACCGCGCTGAAGTGGTCGGACGGCACGCTGATGCGCAACCGCATCCAGACCTACGACTCGCCGTTCAGCTGGTACCCGTCGAGCGGCATGACCCTCCACAAGGCGGACGTGCCGACCCGGGTCAAGCCGTCGCTGGGTGTGCCGGTCTTCAACGACCACGCCAGCACCTACTACGACGAGTCCAACCCGCGAGCCGGTGTCAAGATCACTGACACCAACACCAAGATCAAGATCGTCGACCAGCCGCTCAGCGGCTCGACGATCACGGTCCAGGTCGGCCCCGCGGTGAAGTAGTCAGTATTTCCGCAGGTCAGACGCGTATCGGCGGCAGCCCCTTGGCGGGTTGCCGCCGATCGTGTTTAGGTGCGTCCTGTGACTGACTTATTGACACCGGCTCGCACGGGGGTGTGACTGCATGGCCGCAGGAGGCTTCAGCAAGCTGCCGAACGGCACCGTGGTGGTGGCACTGAACCTGCCCAGCCCCACCGCCGACGGCCCGAGCGCCCCGGGAGGCGTACGGGTGCTCGTCCACGCCCAGAACCGGGCGCGCGCCCTGACCAGGCTGCGCAACCTCGGTCTGCGCGCGGTCTACCTGCGGGGCAACGCCGCCCCGCCGACGCCGGACGAGATCACCGCCGTACTGCACCACCCGGACGGGCTGATATGGCGCACGGCGCCCGATGTCGGCGGCATCGGCCCGATGGAGCTGTGGCACCCCATCCGGGCCCTGCTGCGCCGCCCGGCGGCCCCGGCGTAGGCGGGTTCCCTGCGGCGTGGGCGGGCCCACCGGCGCTCACAGGCGGGAGACGACCGGCTTCCCCGACAGCTCCACCCCGGCCGCGCGCAGCTCCTCCAGCGCCCGCTCAGTGCTCTCCTCGGCCACGCCCGCCGTGAGGTCGAGCAGGACGTGCGTGCGGAAGCCCTCGCGGGCGGCGTCCAGGGCGGTGGCGCGCACACAGTGGTCGGTGGCGATGCCGACCACGTCGACCTCGTCGATCCCGCGGGCGCGCAGCCAGTCGGCGAGCGGGACGCCGTTCTCGTCGACGCCCTCGAAGCCGCTGTAGGCGGCGGCGTAGGCGCCCTTGTCGAAGACGGCGTCGATCGCGCCGGAGGCGACGGCCGGGGCGAAGTTGGGGTGGAAGCCCACCCCTTCCGTACCGGCGACGCAGTGCGCCGGCCAGGAGTGCGCGAAGTCGGGGTTGTCGGCGAAGTGGCCGCCGGGCGCGATGTGGTGGTCGCGGGTGGCCACGACGTGCCGGTACCCGGCGGGGGCCTGGCCGATCAGCTCGGTGATCGCGGCGGCCACGTCGGCGCCCCCGGCCACCGGGAGGCTGCCCCCCTCGCAGAAGTCGTTCTGCACGTCAACGACGATCAAGGCGCGGCGCATGGTCGGTGTCCTTCGACTCAGGGGGGTCCGGGTGGGCGGTCGGGGGATGTTCAGCTGTGGGGTGCGGGCCCGGGCCGGTGCGGTGAACCTCCGAGCCTAGAGACTTCGCGGTCGGGGCGGGAGGGGGCACGGCAGGGCGCACCCACCGGGTACCCCCGGTGACCGCCCCACGCCGCCTCCGTGCCGGGGAGCGGACGTGCAGTCTCCGCGCGCCGGTCATGATCCCGTGAGCCCCGGCACGTACTCCGTCGGGATCACCGGCTCCCCGCGGGAGAGCTGCGTCGCCGACAGGGGCAGGGC
Source organism: Streptomyces sp. B93 (assembly GCF_018070565.1). GTDB lineage: Bacteria > Actinomycetota > Actinomycetes > Streptomycetales > Streptomycetaceae > Streptomyces. The sequence goes on along the minus strand of NZ_JAGPXL010000033.1, from coordinate 29,340 downwards.
CGCGCGGGCGGCGATGTGCCGGTCGCGGGGGGCGTCCAGGGGCTCGCGGGCGATCACCTCGCCGCCCTTGACCAGCTCGACCAGCAGGGCGTGGTCGGCCAGGTCGGCCGGGACCGGCCCGGTGCCGACGACCTCGGCCTCCGCCACACCGTCGGCGTCCGGGCGCCGCGCGGCCCACTTGCGGCCGCCGATGGAGGTCTTGCCCCCGGTGGCCTTCTTGGCGACCGGTACGAGCGGGGCGGCCGGGTCGGCGGAGTCGGCGCGGGCGACCAGCTTGTAGACCATCGAGCAGGTGGGGTGCCCGGAGCCGGTGACGAGCTGGGTGCCGACGCCGTACGCGTCGACGGGCGCGGCGGCGAGCGAGGCGATGGCGTACTCGTCGAGGTCGGAGGTGACGATGATCTTCGTGCCGGTGGCGCCCAGCTCGTCCAGCTGCTGGCGTACCCGGTGCGCGACCAGCAGCAGGTCGCCCGAGTCGATGCGCACCGCGCCCAGGCCGGGTCCGGCGACCTCCACCGCCGTACGGACGGCCTCGGTGACGTCGTAGGTGTCGACGAGCAGGGTGGTGCCCCGGCCCATGGACTCCACCTGGGCGCGGAAGGCGTCCCGCTCCCGGTCGTGCAGCAGGGTGAAGGCGTGGGCGGAGGTGCCGACGGTGGGGATGCCGTAGCGGAAGCCCGCGGCGAGGTCGGAGGTGGAGGAGAAGCCGCCGACGTAGGCGGCGCGGGAGGCGGCGACGGCGGCGAGTTCATGGGTGCGGCGGGCGCCCATCTCGATCAGCGGCCGGTCCCCGGCGGCCGACGACATCCGGGAGGCCGCCGCGGCGATCGCCGAGTCGTGGTTGAGGATGGAGAGGATCACCGTCTCCAGCAGGACGCACTCGGCGAAGGTGCCCTCCACCCGCAGGATCGGTGAGCCGGGGAAGTACACCTCGCCCTCGGGGTAGCCCCAGATGTCCCCGGTGAAGCGGTAGTCGGCGAGCCAGGCCAGGGTCTCGTCGTCGACGATGGAGCGCTCGCGCAGGAAGTCCAGCACGTCCGCGTCGAAGCGGAAGTTCTCCACCGCGTCCAGGACCCGGCCGGTGCCCGCGACGACGCCGTAGCGCCGCCCGCCGGGCAGTCTGCGGGTGAAGACCTCGAAGACGGAGCGCCGTCCGGCGGTGCCCGCCTTCATGGCGGCCTGGAGCATGGTCAGCTCGTACTGGTCGGTGAAGAGCGCAGTGGAGGGCACTTCGACCGGCAAACCAAGGTCCGCTGTGTTCATGGCAACCGATGCTACCCCCATTTCGTCAGTGTGACGATTTATGGGGCCCGTGGCAGCATGGTCATGTGACGTCAGCCGCTCCCATCGAGATCGAACGCACCGAGTCGGCGGAGGAGGTTTCCGCCGTCCCCGAGCCGGACGTCCCCTGGGTCACCATCGTCCACAACGACCCGGTCAACCTCATGAGCTATGTGACGTACGTCTTCCAGACGTACTTCGGCTACTCCAAGGACAAGGCCACCAAGCTCATGCTCGACGTCCACCACAAGGGCCGCGCGGTCGTCTCCAGCGGCACCCGTGAGGAGATGGAACGCGACGTCCAGGCCATGCACGGCTACGGCCTGTGGGCCACGCTCCAGCACGACCGCAAGTAGCCAGCGCCCACCGCCACCTACGAAGAGACCCATGCCCGGACACTTCGAACCGCTTCCCGGCGGCGGCGCGGCCGTCGCGCTCGACGACGTCGAGATCTCCATCATCCGCTCGCTCGCCGTGCAGCTGCTGGAACTCATCGGCCCAGGCCCCGCCGAGGACGCCCCCGACGACCCGCTCGCCGAACTTTTCGCCGAGGGCCCCAGCGAGCCGCCCAGCGACCCGGTGCTGAAGAGACTGTTCCCGGACGCCTACGACGACCCGGAGGGCGCCCCCTCCGCCGCCGAGGCCGAGGAGCGGCGGGCCTACTCCGCGGAGTTCCGCCGCTACACCGAGAACGACCTCAGGGCGGGCAAGCGCGACAGCGCCCTGGCGGTGATCCGCTCCCTCGACGGGCTGTCCGCCGCCGGTGAGGGCGGGGCGGTGCTGAAGCTGTCGCCGGACGACTCCCGGCTCTGGCTCGGCGCGCTGAACGACCTGCGTCTCGCGATCGGCTCCCGGCTGGAGATCACCGACGAGGACGACACCGACCTCCTCTACCGGCTCCCGGACGACGACCCGCGCAAGCCGATGGTGATGGCGTACTTGTGGCTCGGCGGGCTCCAGGAGACCCTCGTCTCGACGCTGCTGCCGTAGCCAGGCCCTTACGTCCAGTTTGTACCAGGAAGTGTTCGCTCAGCGGACGCTCAAATCCGGATAACGATCCAGTCACCGCCCCTGGGGTTTTGCTCCCCGGGGGCCGTTTTGTGTGATCTGTGCCACGTAAGCCCGGGTTAACGCTGTGGTAAGAATTCGCAACTCCTTCCCGGCACCACCCTTCGCCGGGACGGAGTGCCGGTCACCATGCCGGCGCGCACGACAGGAGTAGCACCGGCCCGGGTCCGCGGGCTCGCTCACCGAACTCCACAGTCGCCGAACGGACAACGGCGTTCGATTCAGAGACCGCCCCCGCACCGCTGCTGTGCGCGTACGCCGCCAGCACGTCCCCTGCGCCACCGAGGTAACTCGATGTCACTCGATTCCATCACCACGTCCATCGACGACGCTGTCAGCGACTTCTTCGAACCCGTCGCCGACAAGGTCGCGGACGTCGTCTTCTACACCGTCCCCGTCGGCGACACCGACCTTCCGCTCATCGTCGCCTGGCTGGTGGTCGCCGGTCTTGTCTTCACGGGCTGGTTCGGTCTGATCCAGCTGCGCAAGTTCAAGCTCGCCTTCGACGTCGTCCGCGGCAAGTACGACGAGAACGGCGCCGCCGGTGAGGTCAACCACTTCCAGGCCCTCACCGCCGCCGTCTCCGGCACCGTCGGCCTCGGCAACATCGCCGGTGTCGCCGTCGCCGTCTCCATCGGTGGCGCCGGTGCCACCTTCTGGATGATCCTCTGCGGTCTGCTCGGCATGGCGACCAAGTTCGTCGAGGTCACCCTCGGTGTGAAGTACCGCGAGGAGCACGCCGACGGCACCGTCTCCGGCGGCCCGATGCACTACCTGCCCAAGGGCCTCGCCGAGCGCTTCGGCAAGAACGGCGCCCAGCTCGGCAAGGTGCTCGCCGTGCTCGCCTCGATCATGATCCTGTTCTTCGGTCTGTTCGGCGGCAACCTGCTCCAGGCCAACCAGTCCTACGCGCAGCTCTCCTCGCAGTTCGGCGGCGAGGACGGCTTCCTGGCCTCCTCCGCCGGTGCCGTGCTGTTCGGCCTGGTCATCGCCGCGCTGGTCGGCCTGGTGCTGCTCGGCGGCATCCGCTCCATCGCCTCCGTCACCAGCCGTCTGGTCCCGGCGATGGCCGCCCTCTACATCGTGGCCTGCCTCGCCGTCATCCTGACCAACGTCACCGCCGTGCCGGACGCCGTCCAGACCATCCTGTCCGGGGCCTTCGAGGCCGACGGTGTCGCCGGTGGTGTGATCGGTGCCCTGATCGTCGGCTTCCAGCGCGCCGCGTTCTCCAACGAGGCCGGTCTGGGCTCGGCCCCGATCGCGCACTCCGCGGTGAAGACCAAGCACCCCGCCTCCGAGGGCCTGGTCGCCCTGCTGGAGCCGTTCATCGACACGGTCGTCATCTGCACCATGACCGCGCTGACCATCGTCATCGCCAACCCGGCCAGCTGGGCCGAGGCCCGCGCGGGCGAGAGCATCGGCGGTGTCACCATCACCTCCGACGCCTTCGAGACCGTGCTGCCCTGGTTCCCGAACCTGCTGACCGTCGCGGTGCTGCTGTTCGCCTTCTCCACGATCCTGACCTGGGGCTACTACGGCCTCAAGGCCTGGACGTACCTGTTCGGCAAGAGCAAGACCAGCGAGACCGTCTTCAAGGCCACCTGGAGCGTGTTCGTCATCGCGGGCTCGCTGCTCACCCTGGACTCGCTGATCAGCCTGGCCGACTCGGCGCTGTTCCTGCTGTCGGTGTTCAACATCATCGGCCTCTACCTGCTGGCCCCGGTGGTCAAGCGCGAGCTGAAGTCCTTCCTGGACTGGGCCCGCGACCGCAAGGCCGCCCTGGTCGGCGCCGACCGCGGCGACGAGGACCTGGAGTCCGCCAAGACGCTCTGACGTCCCTGGGCGTCAGGCCTCCGTCCGGTATCCGGGCCGCCCCGTACCACCCTTCGGTACGGGGCGGCCCCACTGCTTATCCTGGCCAGCATGCTGACCATCACCCAGGCCCTGCACGACAGGATCGTCGCCCACGCGCGCGAGGACCACCCCGACGAGGCGTGCGGCGTGGTCGCGGGACCGGTGGGGGAGGGCCGCCCCGAGCGGTTCATCCCGATGCTCAACGCCGCCCGCTCACCCACGTTCTACGAGTTCGACTCGCAGGACCTGCTCAAGCTCTACCGCGAGCTGGACGACCGCGACGAGGAGCCGGTGATCATCTACCACTCCCACACCGCGACCGAGGCCTACCCCTCCCGCACCGACATCTCCTACGCCAACGAGCCCGGCGCGCACTACGTCCTGGTCTCCACCGCCGACACCGACGGCCTCGGCGACTTCCAGTTCCGCTCGTTCCGGATCATCGAGGGCGAGGTCACGGAGGAGGAAGTGAAGGTCGTGGACACCTACTGACGGCGCGGTGCCCAGTGGGTGGGCAGGAATCATCCACGATGTGAGATCACATTCCAGGAGCCGGACCGGGAATCGATACGATGAGCCCATGGTTCTCTTCGACGTGAGCGACAAGACGCCGGGCACGCTGCTCGTGGCGCGGCTGCACGTCGATCTGTGCAGGCTCGCCAGCGCCATCTGTTGAAACTGCGCTTCCGCCGTACGGCCGTGTGCCGCGGCGCGCGCTCACGCGTGCGTGCGCCCTCCCACCAGACCCCTTCCTTCGACAGGAGCCCTTTGACATGGCCATCGAGGTCCGCATCCCGACCATCCTCCGCCCGTACACCGACGGTCAGAAGGCGGTGGAGGGGACCGGGGACACCCTCGCCGACCTGTTCACCGACCTCGAGTCCCGGCACGCGGGCATCCAGGACCGCCTGGTGGACGCCGGGGAGCTGCGCCGCTTCGTCAACGTCTACCTGAACGACGAGGACGTCCGCTTCCTCGACGGCATCAACACCAAGCTCACCGACGGCGACAACGTCACGATCCTGCCGGCCGTCGCCGGTGGTATGGCCTGATCGGCGATGCGCTACGACTCCCCGCTGGCCGCGGTGGGCAACACCCCCCTGGTGCGCCTGCCGCGGCTGTCGCCGTCCGCCGACGTCCGGATCTGGGCCAAGCTGGAGGACCGCAACCCGACCGGCTCGGTCAAGGACCGCCCCGCCCTGCACATGATCGAGCAGGCGGAGAAGGACGGCCGCCTCACCCCCGGCTGCACGATCCTCGAGCCGACCAGCGGCAACACCGGCATCTCGCTGGCCATGGCGGCCAAGCTCAAGGGCTACCGCATCGTGTGCGTGATGCCCGAGAACACCTCGCAGGAACGCCGTGACCTGCTCGCCATGTGGGGCGCCGAGATCATCTCCTCCCCGGCCGCGGGCGGCTCCAACACCGCCGTACGCGTGGCCAAGGAGCTGTCCGCCGAGCACCCCGACTGGGTGATGCTCTACCAATACGGCAACCCGGACAACGCGGGCGCCCACTACGCCACCACCGGCCCGGAGATCCTCGCCGACCTCCCCTCGATCACCCACTTCGTCGCGGGCCTCGGCACCACCGGCACCCTGATGGGCGTCGGCCGCTACCTGCGCGAGCACAAGCCGGACGTCAAGGTCGTCGCCGCCGAACCGCGCTACGACGACCTGGTGTACGGCCTGCGCAACCTGGACGAGGGCTTCGTCCCCGAGCTGTACGACGCCTCCGTCCTCACCACCCGCTTCTCGGTCGGCTCCGCCGACGCGGTCACCCGCACCCGTGAACTCCTCCAGCAGGAGGGCATCTTCGCGGGCGTCTCCACCGGCGCGTCGCTGCACGCCGCGATCGGCGTCGGCAGGAAGGCCGTCAAGGCGGGCGAGAGCGCCGACATCGTCTTCGTCGTGGCCGACGGCGGCTGGAAGTACCTCTCCACCGGCGTCTACACGGCGGCCACGACGGAGGAGGCCATCGAGACGCTCCAGGGACAGCTCTGGGCGTAACGCCCTCAAGGGCAACGCCCTACAAGGGGCGCGGGGCTGTGTCATTGTGCGGCTCCGCCGCGTGGGCGCGACCAGCCACGACGGCGCGGCACACGACGAACGGCGCTCCCCGCGGAGCGCTACGCGAGGTGACGGACCTGGTCCCACAGGACCGGGTCCACGACCCCCGCCCGCCGCCGGAAGTCCCCCATCGGGACCCGGCGCAGCTCGTCCGTCTCCAGGAAGCTCGGCCGCCCCCGCGCGTCCCCGACCGTGCCCGGCGGCAGCGGGATCACCCCGGCCCGCTCGTCACGGTACCTGCTGGTGATCTTGGCGACGGTGGCGTGCCGCCCCCGCACGCTCAGCACCAGACAGGGCCGGTCCTTGGACTCCGGCCCGTCCTCGTAGGGCACGTTCGCCCACCAGATCTCCGCGGGCCGCGGCAGCGTCCCGGGTCCCTCCGCCGCACCCCGCGTCCGCCCCCGCCGTGCCGCCCTCGGCGCGTGCCCGCGCCCCCACCCGTCGACGAGCGTGGCGACCAGCGCGAGCAGTACCACCGCCGCGAGCGCCAGCCACCAGGACGTGTCCATACCGCAGACGGTACCGGCGCCCGCCCCTTCCCGCGCGCCCCTTGCTCCGTCCCACACGCCCCACGTCCAGCCGAACCGGTGACAGCACAGGTGAGTTCCCCCACAACAGCCCTTGGCGGAGGAGCGACCGGACGTTTTGCGCCTTACGCTCGACGGACCGCACGACCCCCGTCTCTCACCATCCGCCAGCGGAGGTTTCTGCTTCATGAAGCTCACCGTCGTCGGCTGCTCGGGGTCGTTCCCGTCCGCGGAATCGGCCTGCTCGAGCTACCTCGTCGAGGCCGACGGCTTCCGGCTGCTTCTCGACATGGGCAACGGCGCCCTCGGCGAGTTGCAGCGCCACTGCGGTCTCTACGACCTCGACGCGATCTTCCTGAGCCATCTGCACGCCGACCACTGCATCGACATGTGCGCCTATTTCGTGGCGCGTTACTACCGGCACGACGGCGGCCGCTGCGCTCCGATCCCGGTCTACGGCCCCGAGGGCACCGAACACCGTCTGACCACGGCCTACGCCGACACCCCCACCGCCTCCTCGATGAGCGAGGTGTTCGACTTCCACACGGTCAAGCCGTCCACCTTCGACATCGGGCCGTTCACCGTGCACACCGAGCGCGTCGCGCACCCCGTGGAGGCGTACGGCATCCGGATCGAGCACGCGGGCAGGTCGCTGACGTACTCCGGCGACACGGGGGTCACCCCGGCGCTGGACGCGCTGGCCCGGGACACCGACCTGTTCCTGTGCGAGGCCGCCTTCACCCACGGCAAGGAGGACATCCCCGACCTCCACCTCAACGGCCGTGAGGCGGGCGAGACGGCGGCCCGTGCGGGCGTCCGCCGCCTGGTCCTCACCCACATCCCGCCGTGGACCGACCCCCGGCTCAACCTGGCCGACGCCCGCGCGGTGTACGACGGGCCGGTGGAACTGGCGGCGCCGGGTGCGTCGTACGAGATCTGAGACCGTCGCCGTACGCCGAAGGCCCCCCGAGCCTCATCGCTCGGGGGGCCTTCGTCTGCCGTGCGGCCGGGACTCACGCCTTGGTGAGGTCCTCGACCTCCTCCTCGGGCTCACGGCCCGGGGTGGCGAGGTTGAACTTGGTGATGGCGAAGCGGAAGACCACGTAGTAGATCACCGCGAAGACCAGACCGATGGGGATGATCAGCCAGGGCTTGGTGGCGAGGTTCCAGTTGAGGCCGTAGTCGATGACGCCCGCGGAGAAGGTGAAGCCCGCGTGGACACCGAGCGCCCAGGTGATCGCCATGGACAGGGCCGTGAGCACCGCGTGGATCACGTACAGCACCGGGGCGATGAACATGAACGAGAACTCGATCGGCTCGGTCACACCGGTCACGAAGGAGGTCAGCGCCAGCGAGATCATCATGCCCATCACGGCCTTGCGGCGCTCCGGGCGGGCGGCGTGCGCGATGGCGAGGGCTGCGGCCGGGAGGCCGAACATCATGATCGGGAAGAAGCCCGACATGAACTGACCGGCGTCCGGGTCACCGGCGAAGAAGCGGTTCAGGTCACCGTGCACGACCTCGCCCGCGGCGTTGGTGAAGTCGCCGATCTGGAACCAGGAGACGGTGTTCACGAACTGGTGCATGCCGATCGGGATCAGCGCGCGGTTGATCAGACCGAAGAGACCGGCGCCCGCGGCACCCAGCCCGGTGATCCACTCACCCACGTCCGAGATGCCCTCACCGATCGGTTCCCAGACCAGACCGAAGAAGACGCCCATGAGGGTGCCGACGAAGGCCATGATGATCGGGACCAGCCGGCGGCCGTTGAAGAACCCGAGCCAGTCCACCAGCTTGGTGCGGTGGAAGCGCTGCCACAGCACCGCCGACAGCAGACCCATCAGGATGCCGCCGAGGACACCGGGGTTGTTGTAGGTCGCGGCTATGTCCGCGCCCTCCTGGACCTTGGCCTCGGTGACCGGGAACGCCTTCAGCACGTTGCTGTAGACCAGGAAGCCGACCACGGCGGCCAGCGCGGTGGAGCCGTCGGCCTTCTTGGCGAAGCCGATGGCGACACCTATGCAGAACAGCAGCGGCAGGTTGGCGAAGACGGCGTCACCGGCGGTGGCGAACACGTCGGCCACCTTGCCCCAGCCCAGACCGTCGTCGCCGAAGACGTCGGGCTGGCCGAGGCGGAGCAGGATGCCCGCCGCCGGAAGGACGGCGATCGGCAGCTGTAGGCTGCGGCCGACCTTCTGAAGACCCTGGAACAGACCGGATCCCCGCTTCTTTGCGGGGGCCGCCGAATCGGTGGCGGTGCTCATACTTCCTCCATCGGGTGGTGGTCTACACCACTCAGTGGTGTAGACCTGTTCTAGCACGATGAAGGTGAGATAAGGAACCCGCGCTTCCTACCGGTTTTGTGACGTCAGAGACCCCGTGTCCGGCCGGTCGCTGACCGTGCTCGGAGACGGGGTCCGTGGGTCTTCGGGCGGCACTTCCGCCGGGGTCAGACCTTGGTGACGTCCTCCACCTCGTCCTCCGGTTCGCGGCCCGGGGTCTTGAGGTCGAAGCGGGTGATTGCGAAGCGGAAGACGGCGTAGTAGACGGCCGCGAAGCCCAGCCCGATCGGGATGATCGCCCACGGTCTCGTCGCCAGGTTCCAGTTGATGATGTAGTCGATCAGCCCGGCCGAGAAGCTGAAGCCGTCGTGCACCCCGAGCCCCCAGGTCAGCGCCATCGACACCCCGGTCAGCACGGCGTGCACCGCGTACAGCGCGGGCGCGATGAACAGGAACGAGTACTCGATCGGCTCGGTGATGCCGGTGACGAACGACGTCAGCGCCACCGACAGCATCAGACCGCCGACCTCCTTGCGGCGGTGCGGTTTCGCGCAGTGCGTGATGGCGAGCGCGGCGGCGGGCAGCGCGAACATCATGATCGGGAAGAAGCCCGAGGTGAACTGGCCCGCGTCCGGGTCCCCCGCGAGGAACATGTTGATGTCGCCGTGCACCACTTCCCCGTCCGGCTTGGTGTAGCTGCCGAACTGGAACCAGATGGGCACGTTGAGGAACTGGTGCAGCCCGATGACCAGGAGCGCCCGGTTGGCGACGCCGAAGACGCCCGCGCCCCAGGCGCCGAGGTCGCTCATCCAGTCGCTGAAGCTCTCCAGCGCGTCGCCGATCGGCGGCCAGACCCACAGACAGAGCGCGGCGAAGGCGATCGCCACGAACGCCATGATGATGGGGACCAGTCGGCGGCCGTTGAAGAAGCCCAGCCAGTCGACCAGCTTGGTGCGGTGGAAGCGGGCCCAGAAGAAGGCCGCGAGCAGCCCCATCACGATGCCGCCGAAGACGCCGGGGTTCTGGTAGGTGAAGGCCGTCACCGTCCCGTCGGCCGTTCCCTGGCAGCCGACGTTCGGGACTTCCTCCGTACCGTCCGGGCAGTCCTCCGGGAACTGGAGCAGCACGTTGTAGTAGACGAGGAACCCGGCCACCGCCGCCAGCGCCGTGGAGCCGTCGGCCTTCTTCGCCATGCCGATCGCCACGCCGACGCAGAACAGCAGCGGCAGCCCCAGCGCGCTGTCCAGCAGCGCGCCGCCCGCGCCGTTCATCACCTTGGCGACATCGGTCCAGCCCAGCCCGTCGTCGCCGAAGACGTCCGGCTGCCCCAGCCGGTTGAGGATGCCCGCCGCCGGGAGGACGGCGATGGGGAGCTGGAGGCTGCGCCCCATCTTCTGGAGGCCCTGGAACAGCCTGTTCCAGCGGGCGCGGGCCGGGCTGGGGGCGGCGGCGTCGGAACTCATACGCGTGGGGCGTCCTTCCGGGCGGTTTGGCGACCGTCTGTGAGGTGGTGTAGACCAGTCGTGGGACGAGGGTGTCGCCGTGACGTCATCCTGCGGTCCCCACGGCCCGAACGCTCGCGTAGCTGGGCCAACTGTGGGTTACTGCGGTTACTGCGATGAACGCGGTTCGGATCAGGGAGAAGCACATGGCCAGCAAGGCTGAGAAGATCGTTGCCGGGCTCGGCGGCATCGACAACATCGAGGAGATCGAGGGCTGCATCACGCGCCTGCGGGTCGAGGTCGGCGACGCCTCGGTGGTCGACGACGCCGCCCTGAAGGCCGCGGGCGCCCACGGCGTCGTCAAGATGGGCACCGCCATCCAGGTCGTCATCGGCACCGACGCCGACCCGATCGCGGCGGACATCGAAGACATGATGTGACCTCTGGTCCCGTCGGTGAAGGGCCCTTCCCCGGGTGGGAGGGGCCCTTCGCCATGGGGGCTAGGCTCACCCCATGTCTCGAATCGACGGCCGCACCCCCGAACAGCTCCGCCCGGTCACCATCGAACGCGGCTGGAGCAAGCACGCCGAGGGCTCCGTCCTCGTCTCCTTCGGCGACACCAAGGTGCTCTGCACCGCCTCCGTCACCGAGGGCGTCCCGCGCTGGCGCAAGGGCAGCGGTGAGGGCTGGGTCACCGCCGAGTACGCCATGCTGCCCCGCTCCACCAACACCCGCGGCGACCGCGAGTCCGTCAAGGGGCGCATCGGCGGCCGTACCCACGAGATCAGCCGCCTCATCGGGCGCTCCCTGCGCGCCGTCATCGACTACAAGGCGCTCGGCGAGAACACCATCGTCCTCGACTGCGACGTCCTCCAGGCCGACGGCGGCACCCGCACCGCCGCCATCACCGGCTCCTACGTCGCCCTCGCCGACGCCGTCTCCTGGGCCCAGGGCAAGAAGATCATCAAGCCCGGACGGCAGCCCCTCACCGGCACCGTCAGTGCCATCTCGGTCGGCATCGTCGGCGGCGTCCCGCTCCTCGACCTCTGCTACGAGGAGGACGTCAGGGCCGAGACCGACATGAACGTCGTCTGCACGGGCGACGGCCGCTTCGTCGAGGTGCAGGGCACCGCCGAGGCCGAGCCCTTCGCCCGCTCCGAACTCGACGCCCTGCTCGACCTGGCGGTCGCCGGATGCACGGACCTGGCGGCGGCGCAGCGGGCGGCACTTGGTACCGTCCCGGAAAAGTAAAGGGCGTACCAAGGCTGGTGGTCGGCGCGGGCAACCGCGCCGGGTGCCGTCGCGTCCGTACGGGTACGGGCGCACGGCTCATCCCTGTGCGCCCGGCCAGGAGCCAGGGCCCCGCGGGCCCGCACGAGGGAGGGACCCATCCATGGCCGTGAGCCGTCGTCGGCGCAGCCGTACCGTCATCGCCACCACCGTGGCAGCCATCGGGCTGACGGTCGGGCTGACCACGGGGTGCGACGCCGTCAGCAAGGCGCTCGACTGCGTCGAGACGGCCGACGCCGTCGCCGACGCCGTCACCGATCTCCAGCAGGCGGTGGACGCGGCGGCCGAGGACCCCACCCAGACCCAGGAGGCCATCGAGGCGGTCGATGACAGCCTCGACCGGATCGACAGCGAGACCGGGGACGCCGACCTCGACAAGGCGACGGCGAATCTGCGGGAGGCGTTGGTGGAGGTCACCACCGCGGTGGAGAACGGGGATGCCACGCCCGACATCAGCGGTGTGACGGACGCGGCCGGGGAACTGACGAAGGTCTGTACGCCGTAGCGGTTGCGGTGGGTGAGGGTGGGCCGTCTGCCGGCCGCGGGTTCGTCGTGGCCGGGCGCGCAGTTCCCCGCGCCCCCTGAAGGGGCGCCTTGCGGCGCCCCGGGATACTGGGCCGCATGACCCGCCTGATCCTCGCCACCCGTAACGCCGGAAAGATCACCGAACTGAGGGCCATCCTCGCCGACGCAGGGCTGCCGCATGACCTCGTCGGCGCGGATGCCTACCCCGAGATCCCGGACGTCAAGGAGACCGGCGTCACCTTCGCCCAGAACGCGCTGCTGAAGGCGCACGCCCTGGCGCGGGCCACCGGACTGCCCGCCGTCGCCGACGACTCCGGTCTCTGCGTGGACGTACTGAACGGCGCCCCCGGCATCTTCTCCGCCCGCTGGGCGGGCCGTCACGGAGACGACAAGGCCAACCTGGACCTGCTGCTGGCGCAGCTCGCCGACATCGACGACGAGCACCGCGGCGCCCACTTCGCCTGCGCCGCCGCGCTCGCCCTGCCGGACGGCACGGAGCGGGTGGTCGAGGGGCGGTTGCCGGGGATGCTGAGGCACGAGCCCGCAGGGACGGGCGGCTTCGGCTACGACCCGGTCCTCCAGCCGGAGGGGGAGACGCGTACGTGCGCCGAGCTGACCCCCGAGGAGAAGAACGCGATCAGCCACCGGGGGAAGGCGTTCCGCGCGCTGGTGCCCGTGGTGCGGGAGCTGCTGGGCTAGAACGGTCCCGAGGCTGGTGCGGCCGGAGGGACTCGAACCCTCACGGGAGTTACCCCACTGGGACCTAAACCCAGCGTGACTGCCAATTCCACCACGGCCGCCTGACGTTGCCCGGCCCATGCTACTGGCCGGGCAACGCTCGCAGAGCCGGGACCCTCAGATGCCGAGATCCTTGATGATCTTGGCGACATGGCCGGTCGCCTTGACGTTGTACAGGGCCCGTTCGACCTTGCCGTCCTCGTCGACGACCACCGTGGAGCGGATCACGCCGACGACCGTCTTGCCGTAGAGCTTCTTCTCGCCGAAGGCCCCGTACGCCTCCAGGACCTGCTTGTCCGGGTCGGCGAGGAGGGTGACCTTCAGGGACTCCTTGTCGCGGAACTTCGCCAGCTTCTCGGGCTTGTCCGGGGAGATGCCGATCACGTCGTACCCGGCGCCCGCGAGGACGTCGAGGTTGTCCGTGAAGTCACAGGCCTGCTTGGTGCAGCCGGGGGTCAGGGCGGCCGGGTAGAAGTACACGATGACCTTGCGGCCCAAGTGGTCGGCCAGGGACACCTCGGTGCCGTCGGCGTCGGGGAGGGTGAAGGCGGGGGCCACGTCCCCCGGCTGGAGTCGCTCGCTCATCGGGCCAGCCTAACCGGGGGTGCTGACAGTGCGGTCGGCGCCGGAACTGACAGACTGTGCGCAGCACGACAGCAGACAGCACCAGACAGCAGCAGACTTCAGCTGACTTCGGAGGCGGCAACGGTGGCGGACACGTCGGACACCAGGACCCCGGCCCAGATCGAGGCGGACATCAGGCGCCGCCGCGAGACCCTGGCCGAGACGCTCGACGAGATCGGGGTGCGGGTGCACCCGAAGACCATCGTCGGCGACGCGAAGGCGAAGGTCGCCTCCGACATCGACCGCACCCTCGGCCGGGCCTACGTCCAGGTCAACCGGGTCGTCAGCGAGGTGCGCGCGCAGTTCGTCGACGAGGACGGCGCGCCCCGCATGGAGCGGGTGCTGCCCGTCGCGCTGGTCGCCGTGGGCGTCGTGGGACTGTTCGCCCTCAGCGGCTCCCGGCGCCGTAAGCGCTGACCCGACCGGTACGGACACGGCCCAGGCAGGTAGGTTCAAAGGCGTGAGCGCCAAGAGAAACGACTCCAGCACCCCCCAGCACGACAAGCTGCCCATCCGGATGCTGCACGACCGTGTGCTCGTGCGGCAGGACACCAGCGAGGGCGAGCGGCGTTCCGGCGGCGGCATCCTGATCCCCGCCACGGCGGCCGTCGGCCGTCGGCTGGCCTGGGCGGAGGTCGTCGCCGTCGGGCAGAACGTGCGGACCGTGGAGCCCGGCGACCGGGTGCTGTTCGATCCCGAGGACCGTGCCGAGGTCGAGGTGCGGGGTGTGCCGTACGTGCTGATGCGTGAGCGCGATCTGCACGCGGTGGCCGCCGACCGCTTCGAGGGCTCGGAGGACTCGACGGGGCTTTACCTGTAGCCAGAGCGGTGCGGAAAGGGCCGGTGACCATCGTCACCGGCCCGTTTCGTCGTCCTCCGGTTACCGTGGAGGCACCGCCCGACGAGACGCGCCGTACCGGGCCAAGGCAAAGACGACGCACCGCTGTGTTGCCGTCTCTCGCCTCGGAGGTGCCCGTCATGGCCTGGGTTCTGCTGCTCGTCGCCGGTCTGCTCGAAGTCGGCTGGTCGATCGGGATGAAGTACACCGACGGTTTCACCCGGCTCGTCCCCAGTCTGTTCACCGGCGCCGGGATCGTCGCCAGCATGGTGCTGCTGTCGTACGCCGCGAAGTCCCTGCCGATCGGCACCGCCTACGGCGTGTGGGTGGGGATCGGGGCGGCCGGGTCCGCGGTGCTCGGGATGGTGGTGCTGGGCGAACCCGCCACCGCCGCGCGGATCTTCTTCGTCTGTCTGCTGCTGGTGGCGGTGGTGGGGCTCAAGGCGACCTCCGGGCACTGAGCGGGCCCCGCGGCCCCAGGGGCGTCCCGCCGCCTCACCGGCCCGGTGGGCCGCCCGCCGTCCCCGTCGTCAGCCCGCCGTCCGTGAGGCCCCCGCCGGGCCCGGTCGTCGCCGTACCGCCCTCGGTGGGGGTGGCGGGCGGGGTCTCCGTCACCGTGCCGTCGCCCGCGGTCGCGCCGCCGTCGGTGGCCGGGGCGGACCCCGTCGTCGTGCTGCCGGTCGGGGCGGTGGTCTCGTGGGTCGGGGTGCTGGGCGTGCTCGGCGTCGCCGGGCCGGTCGGTGCCTCGGAGGCCGGGGGCGCCGACGAGGGCTCCTCGGCGGGGAGGTCGACGTCCCACTCCTCCGACGCCGTCTGGAGCCGCAGGCTGAAGTCCGTCGCGGGGGTGTCCTTCAGGGCGTCCCTCGTGAACTGCGCCCAGATGTCGGCGGGCGCGCCGCCCCCGTTCATCCGGGGCAGGCCCATCGCCTTGTACAGCGGCATGTGGGCGGCGATGACCGGGTCCTGGCCCATCACGGAGACCACGGTGGCCAGGTCGGGCGTGTAGCCCGCGAACCAGGCCGCGGTGTCCTCCTCGGCGGTGCCGGTCTTGCCCGCGGCGGGCCGTCCGGCGGCCTGCGCGGCGGAGGCGGTGCCGTTCTCCACGGTGCTGCGCAGCATCGAGGTGGTGGTGTCGGCGGCCTCCCGGCTGATGGTCCGCCGGACCTGCCGGGCGGGCAGCTCGACCTCCGTGCCGTCCTTGGTGATCTTCTCGAGCAGGGTGTACGTGCCGTGCTCACCGTGGTTGGCGAGCGTCGCGTACGCCTCCGCCATGTCGAGCACGCTCGCGGTGGCGGTGCCCAGCGCCACGGAGGGGCCCTCGTGCAGTTCGGGGGTGTCGGCGGGCAGCCCCAGATCGATCGCGGTCTGCTTGACCTTGGCGGGGCCGACGTCGACGGCCATCTGCGCGTACACCGAGTTGACGGACCGGTCGGTGGCCTCCCGGACGGTGATCTCGCCGTAGTCGACGTGGTCCTCGTTCTCGGGGGCGTACGCCTCCCCGCTCCACCCCTCCACGGGGCGCTCGCTGGTGCCGTCGTAGCGCGTGTCCGGGGTGATGATGCGGCCGTCCTGGGTGCTGGCGGCGTTCTGCACGGCCGAGGCGAACACGAACGGCTTGAAGGTGGAGCCGACCTGGAAGTCCCGGCGGGTGGCGCCGTTGGTGTACTGCTTGACGTAGTCGATGCCGCCGTACAGCGCGACGACCCTGCCGGTCTTCGGGTCGACGGCGGCGCCGCCCGCGCGGACGTAGCCGTCGACCTTGCGGGCCTTGGGGTCGAGGCGCGACATCAGCTGGTCGTTCACGGCCTTCACGAAGGCGTCCTGCCGGGGCTTCTCCAGGGTGGTCGTGATCCGGTAGCCGCCGCGCTCCAGCTCCTCCGGGGTGACGACGCCGTGCTCGGCCAGGTACTGCTTGACGGCCTCCACGACATAGCCGCGCTGCCCGGACAGACCCGTGGAGACGGTGGTCTGCTTCGGCACCGGGAAGGTCAGGCCCGCCCGCTCGGCGGCGCCCAGCCAGCCCTCCTTGACCATGCCGTCCAGGACGTAGTTCCAGCGGGCCTCGGCCGGTGCCCGGTTCTCCGGGTGCGCCACGACGTCGTACTCGCTGGGCGCGTTGAGGAGCGCGGCGAGGTAGGCGCCGCGGGCCGGGTCGAGGTCGGTGGCGTCCATGCCGTAGTAGGCGTGGGCGGCGGCCTGGATGCCGTAGGCGTTGCGGCCGAAGTAGCTGGTGTTGAGGTAGCCCTCCAGGATCTGGTCCTTGGTCTCGGTGCGGTCCAGCTTGATCGCGATGAAGAACTCCTTCGCCTTGCGGGTCAGGGTCTGGTCCTGTGCGAGGTAGTAGTTCTTCACGTACTGCTGGGTGATCGTGGAGCCGGACTGCCGGCCCTTGCCGGTGGCGGTGTTCCAGGCCGCGCGGACCATCGCCTTGGGGTCGACGGCTGACTCGGTGTAGAAGTCGCGGTCCTCGGCGGCCAGCACGGCGTGCTGGGCGTCCTTGGAGACCCGGGCGAGGCGCACGCTCTCCCGGTTGACCTCGCCGTCGCGGGCGAGCTGGGAGCCGTCGGCGTAGAGGTAGACGTTGCTCTGCTTGACGGCCAGGGCGTTCGCGGACGGGATCTCGACCAGGGTGTAGCCGAGGAGGAACCCGCCGGCCAGCAGCATCACGCCGATGACGAAGGCGCCGAGCACCATGCGCCAGGTGGGGATCAGGCGGCGCCAGCCGGTGCGCTTGGGCCGCGCCGGGCGCCCCTTCTTGTCGACGCCTGGCTGCTGCGGCTGGTCGTTCATGGTGTGCGCGGGCTCCTGTGCTGTTGTTCCGCTGCGTACGTTCCGTACGCCCTCGTACGCCTTCTGCGTCCCCTGCTGAAGACTCTCGCACCAAGCGTTCCGTTCCCCGTGCGCGGCACGCGTTCGTCGGGAAAACGCGTGGCGGGGTGGGCGGGGCGGGCGTTAGGCTCCTGCGCTTCGGTGTCTTTCGGAAGGGGCGGCGGTGGGCGCGGGGCGGTTGTACCTCGCCGTCATGGTGAGCGGTTTCCGGCGGTACGCGACCTACCGGGTGGCCACGGCGGCGGGAGTGTTCACCAACACCGTCTTCGGGCTCATCCTGGCGTACACCTACCTCGCGCTGTGGGCGGAGCGGCCGCAGCTCGGCGGCTACGACCAGGCGCAGGCCGTCACCTATGTGTGGCTGGGGCAGGCGCTGTTCGCGACGCTGGCGATCCAGGGCGGCGGCTTCGAGAACGAGCTGATGGAACGCATCCGCACCGGCGAGGTCGCCATCGACCTCTACCGGCCCGCCGACCTCCAGTTGTGGTGGCTCGCCAACGACCTGGGGCGGGCCGTCTTCCAGCTGCTGGGCCGCGGGGTGCTCCCCTTCGCCTTCGGTGCGCTGGTCTTCCCGGTGGCGCTGCCCACCGATCCGCTGGTCTGGCTGGCCTGTCTGGTCGCCGTCCTCCTCGGCATGGTCGTCAGCTTCGCGATCCGGTACCTGGTGGCGCTGAGCGGGTTCTGGCTGCTCGACGGCACCGGCGTCCTCCAGATGATGATGATCACCGGGCTGTTCTGCTCGGGCATGGTGCTGCCCCTGAACGCCTTCCCCGGCGCGCTCGGCGACGCCGTGCGCACCCTGCCGTGGGCGGCGCTGCTCCAGACGCCCGCGGACGTGCTGCTCGGCCACGCCGCCCCGCTGCGGATGTTCGCCTTCCAGGCCGGGTGGGCGGTGGTGCTGCTGGCGGCGGGACGGGTGGTGCAGTCGGCGGCGACGCGGCGGGTGGTGGTGCAGGGTGGCTGAGACCGGCCGTCTGGTGACGGGACTGCGCGCCTATGGGCTGATCGCCGGGATGTGGATCCGCTCCACCATGGCCTACCGGGCCTCCTTCGCGATGACCCTGCTCGGCAACCTGCTGATCACCGGTCTCGACTTCCTCGCCATCGTGCTGATGTTCGCGCAGGTCGACGCGCTCGGCGGCTACACCCTGCCCGAGGTCGCCCTGCTCTACGGCCTGTCCGCCACCTCCTTCGGCCTGGCCGACCTGGCGTTCGGCTCGGTGGGCCGGATCGGCGGCCGGGTGCGCGACGGCACGCTGGACACGCTGCTGGTCCGCCCCGCCCCCGTGCTGGCGCAGGTCGCCGCCGACCGGTTCGCGGTGCGCCGGATCGGCCGGGTGGTGCAGGGCGCGCTGGTGCTGGGCTATGCGCTGGCCTCCCTCGACCTCGACTGGACCTGGCAGAAGGCGCTGCTGATGCCGGTGATGATCGCCAGCGGCGCCGGGATCTTCTGCGCGCTGCTGGTGGCGGGGGCGGCGTTCCAGTTCGTGGCGCAGGACGCGGCGGAGGTGCAGAGCGCGTTCACCTACGGTGGCACGACGATGCTCCAGTACCCGCCGACCGTGTTCGGCAGGGACATGCTGCGCTCGGTGACGTTCGTGCTGCCGCTGGCCTTCGTCAACTGGCTGCCCGCCGCCTACGTCCTGGGGCGGTCGTACCCGCTGGGGCTGCCGCGGTGGGTGGCGTTCCTGCCGCCGGGGGTGGCGGTGGCGTGCTGCGCGCTGGCGGGCCTGGCGTGGCGGGCGGGGTTGCGGTCGTACCGGAGTACGGGGAGCTGAGGGCTGTGGACGGACACTTCACCGAGCGGGACCGGAGTCACTTCATCGAACTCGACCGGGTGGAGAAGGTCTTCGACGTACGCCGGAAGACCGGGTTCATGCGGCGGGAGCGGCGCCAGGTGCGGGCGGTGGACTCGCTGTCGTTCACCGTGGCGCGCGGCGAGATGGTCGGCTACATCGGGCCGAACGGCGCCGGGAAGTCGACGACGATCAAGATGCTGACCGGCATCCTGACGCCGACCGGTGGACGGCTGCGGGTCGCGGGCATCGACCCGCAGCGGGAGCGCACCCGCCTGGCGCACCGGATAGGGGTGGTGTTCGGGCAGCGTACGACGCTGTGGTGGGACCTGCCGCTGATCGACTCCTACCGGCTGATGCACCGTATGTACCGCATCCCCGGCGCCCGTTACCGGCGGAACCTGGACCGCCTGGTCGAACTGCTCGACCTGGGCGCCCTGTTGGACGTGCCCGTGCGGCAGCTGTCGCTGGGGCAGCGGATGCGGGGCGACATCGCGGCGGCGCTGCTGCACGACCCCGAGGTGCTGTACCTCGACGAGCCGACGATCGGTCTGGACGTCGTGTCGAAGGCGAAGGTCCGCGCCTTCCTGCGGGACCTGAACGCCGAACGCGGTACGACGGTGCTGCTGACCACGCACGACCTCCAGGACATCGAGCAGCTCTGCTCCCGCGTCATGGTCATCGACCACGGGCGCCTGATGTACGACGGCCCGCTGGCCGGGCTGCACGAGGCGGGGGAGAGCGAGCGGACCCTTGTGGTGGACCTGGAACGGGAGCTGCCGCCGATCGACGCCCCGGCGCCCGCGCGGGTGGTACGGGTGGAAGGGCCCCGGCAGTGGCTGGCGTTCCCGGCGTCGGAGTCGGCGGCGGCGCTGGTGGGGCGGATCGCCGCGGAGTACCCGCTGGTCGACCTGTCCGTGCGGGAGCCCGACATCGAGGCCGTCATCGCGCGGATGTACGAGGAGCGGGCGACGGCGTAGTCGCGGGCGGGGTGCAGTCCGTAGGCTGAGTCCCATGACCGACGATGCCCCGGAACTGCGCGCCTCCGACGCCGATCGTGAACGAGTCGCCGAGGTCCTGCGGGACGCCCTCGCGGAGGGCCGCCTCGACATGGCGGAGTTCGACGAGCGGCTCGACGCGACGTACAAGGCGCGTACGTACGGGGAGCTGGCGCCGATCACCAGGGACCTGCCCGCCGCCGGAGGTGCCCAGACCCTCCCCGCGACGTCCCTGTCCAAGGAGGCGGCGGCCAGCGGCGACTGGTCCGGGCGGATCGTCGGGGGCGAGGGCTCGTCCAGGTGGGGCGTCGCCGTCATGTCCGGCTTCCAGCGCAAGGGGCGCTGGACCGCGCCGCGCCGTTTCAACTCCTTCGCCTTCTGGGGCGGCGGTGAGATCGATCTGCGCGAGGCCAACTTCGCCGACCGCGAGGTCGTCGTGAACTGCGTCGCGATCATGGGCGGGATCAATGTGGTCGTGCCGCCCGGCGTCGACGTCGAGGTCCGCGGCATCGGCGTCATGGGCGGCTTCGACCAGCGCGAGGACGGTGCCCCGGGCGACCCCGGCGCGCCCCGCGTGATCGTCACCGGGTTCGCCTTCTGGGGCGGCGTCGGCGTCGAGCGCAAGGTCACCCGCGCCGAGCGCCGCCGGTTGAAGGAGGAACGCCGCGCGGCCCGACACGAGCTGCGTGGCACGGCGGAGGGCCCGTCGTCCCGCGAGGAGATCGCGGAGAGCCACCACCGCATGCTGGAGAACCACCGCGACTTCGCCCACGGCCTGCACGAACAGCGGCGGCGCGAGCGACGCGAGGACCGCTAGGACCGGGGCCGGGGGGGGCGTTCGCTGAGACAGCGCCGCCGATTCTGCCTACGCTCGGTGCGGAGGTCGTTTCCCACCTCCTCGAGGGCGGCCGTGGCGCACCGCCGCGGCCCAGGCCATGGGAGTGCCCATGTCAGGTCAGTTCGAAGCGACGGTGGACATCAACCGCCCCATCGACAAGGTGTTCGACTATCTCGCCGACGGCCGGAACGACCCCCAGTTCAGCCCCCGTGTCCAGCGCATCGAACGCGTCCCCGACGCCCCCACCACCGTGGGCACCCTCTTCCGGAGCACCGTCAAGGACGCCGGGATGAAGACCGCCCGTGAGTTCCGCATCACCGACCTCCAGGCCCCGGCGCGGATCCGGTGGACCGAGACCTCCAAGAACACCGTCACCGTCCGCGAAGGCGGCTACGACCTGGTGGCCCTCCCCGGCGGAGGCACCCAGGTCCGCATCTTCAACGAACTGGAGGGCCACGGCGTCGGCAAGCTGCTCGTCGGCCTGGCCCTCGCCGCCGCCCGCCGGGACGCCCCCGCCTTCGGCACCCGCATCAGGACGGCGGCCGAGGCGGCGATCGCCGCTCCCTGAACCGGCGACGGCCGACGACGACTACAGCTCCGCGGGCGCCGCCCCCGTCAGGTCCTCCATCCGCACCGTCTCCGCCATCCGCGCGAACCCCTTGTCGCTGGGGTGCAGATGGTCCCCGGAGTCGTAGTCGGACCGGAACCGCCGCGGGTCGTAGGGGTCCCGGAGCGCCTTGTCGAAGTCGGCGTACGCGTCGAAGACCCGCCCCGCGCGGATCTCGGCGTTGACCCGCTGCCGTACCTCCTCGCGCGCCTCCGTGTAGCCCCGGTGCCCGAGGAAGGGCATGAGCGTCGCCCCGACGACCTTGACGCCCCGCGCGTGCGCCTGCCGCACCAGCGTCCGCAGCCCGTCGAGGATCTCCTCGGAGTCGTGCTCGGGCCGCGCGGGCAGCGGGTTGCGCAGGATGTCGTTGACGCCGAGATCGATGACGACGACCTTGACGTTGGTCCGGGACAGCACGTCCCGCTCGAACCGGTTGAGCCCACTGGGGTTGTCCGCGGGCCGCCCCAGCCCGTCCGCGAGGACCCGGTTGCCGCTGATGCCCTGGTTCACGACGCCGTAGCGCGGCACGTCCGCGCCGTCCTCGGCGGCCTCCCGCAACCGGTCGGCGAGCACGTCCGGCCACCGCCGGTTCTCGCCCAGGGCGGAGCTGATCCCGTCGGTGAGGGAGTCCCCGAAGGCGACGACGGTCCCGTCGGACTCCCGGCTGAGCACGTCGAGCGCGGTCAGGTACCGCCAGGCCTCCACCTGCCCGGTGTACGGGACCCCGGTCGGGTCGTTCGCGTGGGCGCCCCGCGCGGTGTACGAGATCTGCCGGGAGTTCGGGTGCCAGGTGACCGGTCCGGCCCCGTCGGGGGAGTACGTGGTGACCAGGACGTCGGTGTCGTGCGGCACGCGCAGCCGGACGGCGTCGCTGGTCACCTGCTGTCCGGCCGGTACGACGACGGTCGGGGCGCCCCCGAAGGTCAGCCGCCGCATGGTGCCGGGTACGGCGGCGGCCGTGCCGTCGGCGCTCAGGGCGAGGGTGGCGTGGGTGAGGCTCAGCGGTCGCTGGCCGTAGAGATTGGACAGCGTCACGCGGGCACTCGTCCCCCCGACGCTGGTGTGCACGACGTTGCGGACGGAGACCCCGGCCAGGCCGGTCGTCTCGGTGCCGGGCTCGGCGGCGGCCGGGGAGGCCGACCAGGAGCCGACCCAGGTACCGGCGGAGGCGGGCGCCGCGGAGTTGTGCGGGGCGCGGCTCCCGGCGTCGGGAAGCCGCCGCGTGCCGTCGTCGAAGGAGACCCCGACGTATATGGCCGTGGACACGGCGACGACCAGCGCGACGATGGCGGCGAGCAAGGCATAACCGTGTTGCCTGGTCATGCGGTGCGGGTCTCCTCGGGAGGTACGGAGCCCAGTCTCCTGGGGCCCCGAAGCGATCAACCCCATGATGAGGCATGGAGCGGAGGGAAGATGAACAGGACCCCCCATTGGGCCACAGGCGTTCCACGGTGAACTTCCCCGACCGGACAGACGCCGGGAACTCTCGTTTCGTTCCGGGAGTAGGACAGGAAGGGACAATGTCGGCCAGGGCTGGTGCGGTGGCCGGTGTGGTGAAGGCGGACGGGTGGAGCGGATGGAACGGCGGCGGACGGACGGCATGAGGACTACGGCCGCCGGGAGAGCGAATACCGGGGCCGGGACGGCTGAGACCGGGGCCGGGACCGGGACGGCTGAGGCGGCGACCGCGGGCGGCACCGGCGTGCCCGTCTCCGCCGCCCGCGCCATGACCACCTTCAGCGCCGCCGACGAGGAGAAGCGCCGCGGCGTACGCCGGATGAAGCTCACGGCGACCGGCCTGCTGCTCTTCGTCGCGGTGGTGTACGCCCTCGCCGAGTGGGCCGCGCACGCGGGCGCGGGCGCCTGGGCCGGTTATGTCGCCGCGGCCGCCGAGGCGGGCATGGTCGGCGCGCTCGCCGACTGGTTCGCGGTGACCGCCCTGTTCCGGCACCCGCTGGGCATCCCCATCCCGCACACCGCGATCATCCCCAACAAGAAGGACCAGCTCGGCGTCTCGCTCGGCGAGTTCGTCGGCGAGAACTTCCTCTCCGAGGACGTCGTACGGCAGCGACTGCGCGCCGTCGGCATCGGCAGCAGACTCGGCGCCTGGCTCGCCGAGCCCGAGCACGCGGACCGGGTGACGGCGGAGCTGGCGACTGCCCTGCGCGGCGCCCTGACCGTGCTGCGCGACACCGACGTCCAGGCCGTCGTCGGCGAGGCCATCACCCGGCGCGCCGACGCCCGCGAGATCGCCCCGGGCCTCGGCAAGATGCTGGAGAAGGTCGTCGCGGACGGCGGCCACAAACGCGTCGTCGACCTCGTCGTCAGCCGCGCCCACGACTGGCTGGTGCTGCACAGCCAGGACGTCATGGTCGCCGTGGAGGGCGGCGCGCCCGGCTGGACGCCGAGGTTCGTGGACAAGCGGATCGGCGAGCGGGTCTACAAGGAACTGCTGCGCTTCGTCACCGAGATGCGCGACATGCCCTCGCACCCGGCGCGCGGCGCCCTGGACCGCTTCCTCACCGACTTCGCCTCCGACCTCCAGTCCGACACGGACACCCGCGCGCGGGTCGAGCGCCTCAAGAGCGACGTGCTCGCGCGGGGCGAGGTCCAGGACCTGATCGCGTCGGCCTGGACCGCCGTACGCGCCATGATCGTGTCGGCCGCCGAGGACGAGCGCAGCGAGCTACGGCTGCGGGTGCGGGCCTCGCTGCTGTCGCTGGGCGCCCGGATGGCCGCCGAGCCGTCGATGCAGGGCAAGGTGGACCGCTGGGTCGAGGGCGCGGCGGTGCACGTGGTGACGACGTACCGCGGGGAGATCACGTCCCTGATCACGGACACCGTGGCCGGGTGGGACGCCGGGCACACCACCAAGAAGATCGAGGCGCACATCGGCCGCGACCTCCAGTTCATCCGGATCAACGGCACCGTGGTGGGGTCGCTGGCGGGCCTGCTGATCTACACGGTGGCGCGGGCGCTGGGGGCGTAGGGACGCCGGCCGGGGGCGCTCAGGCGCCGGTGGTCGACCCCGGCCGGACGATCATCAGCACCGTCACGGTCGCCCACAGCAGATTGAACATCCCGGTGAACATGGCCAGCCGGGCGGTCGTCGCACGCGTCCCGCCGCCCTCCACGAAGACCTCCTGCCGGGGCAGCACCAGCACGACCAGGACGAGGGCGGCGAGCGTGGTCAGCGCGATCGACACGATCAGCCAGGCGTCACCCATGACCCCCATGGCACTCGCCGTCCCGAACCCGAACACGGGCACGGCGATGCCTACGGCGGCGTAGACCCGGCAGATCCGGTGCAGCAGCCGCACCGTCCCGGCGGCCTGGACGTCGTCGGGGGCGTCCAGGGCACGGCGGGCGGCGGGCGGGAACATGCTGGCGGCGACGGTCACCGGCCCGATCGCGACGATCGCGGCGATGACATGCACGGCGAGGAGGAACTTGGTCACGGCCCGACGGTAGGGCCCCGGACGATCACCGGGAAGCGGCAGGATTGCCACCACCCAACGGATTCCCGCCATACGCTTCTGACAGGCACCTCACCCCACGTAGCTGATGGAGGAGGTTGGCGAGAACCCGTCACCCCCATACTCTCCTGCCATGCACACCGTTGCCGTACTCGCCCTGGACGGGGTCGTCCCGTTCGACCTCTCCGCCCCCGTCGACACCTTCGGCTGGGCCCGGCTGCCGGACGGCCGGGAGGCGTACCGGGTGAAGGTGGTCTCGGCCGGGGAGGAGGTGAGCGCGGGTCTGTTCACGGTCCGGGCGCCCTACGGCCTCGAGACGCTGGCCGAGGCCGACACGATCATCCTGCCCGGCGTCGAGGAGCCGCCCGACCCGCTGCCGCCGGGCGTCACCGAGGCGCTGTGCGCGGCGGCGGCGAACGGCACACGCATCGCCTCCGTCTGCGTCGGCGCGTTCCTCTTCGCGGCCACCGGCCTGCTGGACGGCCTGCGCGCCACCACGCACTGGTTCGCCGCGCCCGACCTCGCCGCCCGCTACCCGAAGGTCACCGTCGACCCGAACGTCCTCTACGTCGACAACGGCCAGTTCCTCACCTCGGCGGGCGCCGCCGCGGCCCTGGACATGTGCCTGCACATGATCCGCAAGGACTACGGCTCCGCGGTCGCCGCCCACACCGCGCGGATGTCGGTGATGCCGCTGGAACGGGAGGGCGGCCAGGCCCAGTTCATCGTCCAGGACCCGCCCAGGCCCCCGGCCCCCGCGGGCGCGGCCCTGGAACCCCTCCTCCGCTGGCTGGAGGAGCACTGTGACCGAGACCTGACCCTGGACGACATGGCGGCCCGGGCGGGCATGAGCACCCGCACCCTGAACCGCCGCTTCCGCGAACAGACCGGCACGACGCCGCTCCAGTGGCTGCACCGCGCGCGGGTGCGCCGCGCCCAGCACCTGCTGGAGACCACGGCGTACTCCGTGGACCGGATCGCCGCGCAGGCGGGCTTCGGCTCACCGACCGCCTTCCGTGAACGCTTCCGCCGGGTGGTCGGCACCAGCCCGCAGGGCTACCGGAGGGCTTTCCGGACTCACCAAACCTGAGTCGGGGCTTGTCAACTCACCGCCGCCGAGTTATATAACTACACGTAGGGCATCGCAGCGGCACACAACGCCTGATGAGAGGAGAGAAAGGAGTTGACCGTGATGCTCATGCGCACCGACCCCTTCCGTGAGTTCGACCGTCTCGCCCAGCAGGTCCTGGGCTCCGCCACCCGCCCCACGGCGATGGCGATGGACGCCTACCGCTCCGGGGACGACTTCATCGTCCACTTCGACCTCCCCGGCATCGACCCCGAGACGATCGAGCTGGACATCGAACGCAACGTCCTCAACGTCCGCGCCGAGCGCCGCAACCCCGCCCCCGAGGGCGCGGAGATGATCGCCGCCGAGCGCCCCACGGGTACCTTCACCCGTCAGCTCTTCCTCGGCGACACCCTCGACACGGAACGCGTGGACGCCTCCTACGACGCGGGCGTCCTCACCCTGCGCATCCCCGTGGCGGAGGCGGCCAAGCCCCGCCGCATCCAGATCACCGGCGGCAGCGACCGCAAGCAGCTGAGCGGCTGAGCCCGCTCACCAGCCGCGTCCCGTGGACCGGGCACCCCGCCCCACGGGACGCGGCCCCTTGCTGCCCGCTGCCCCCGCCCGCCGCCACCCTTCCCGCCCCCTTCTCACTCCCTTCCCGCCCCCTTCCCGACAACGGACCGGAGGAGGACCCATGACCACGATGACGATGCCGACCCCACGCACCCCCGCCCCCACCTCCACCCCCACCGAAGCCTCCCCGGCCTGGGCGGCACTGGTCGAAGCCGTACGGGAAGCGGGCCAGTACGCCACCCCCGCGGAGGCGGAACGCATCACCCGCACCGTCCTCTCCGCCCTCGGCGGCCACGTCACCGGCGAGGAACGGGTGGCGCTGGCCCACTCCCTCCCGCACGAGGCGGCCCGCCTCATAGCCGCCGAGATCCCGGCCACCCACCCCCTCACGGCCGCCGAGTTCGTCGACTCCGTCGCCGCCCGCCTGGAGGACACGCCCCCGGCGACGGCCCGCTGGCACGTCAGCTCGGTCCTGACGACCCTCCCCAGGCTGGTACCCGACGAGGTGATCGACGACGTCCTCACCCAACTCCCGCCGGGGTACGCCCTCCTGTTCGGCAGAGCGGAACTGGCGCCGACGCTCTGAACACCAGGCATGTGGGCGTGTTCCTCGCGCACGAGGAGCACGCCCACGTGGGCATCGCGGACGCCGAAGGGTACGGTGGCTCGCATGACCGACCCGGACCCCGAGCCAACTCCCGTCGGCCCCGGGCCCCAACTGCTGGACGACCGGATGTGCTTCGTGCTCTACGCCGCGTCGCGCGCGGTCACCGGGGTGTACCGGCCGCTGCTGGACGGCCTCGGCCTCACGTACCCCCAGTACCTGGTCCTGCTGGCCCTGTGGGAGCGCGGCGAGCTGTCGGTCAAGCAACTGGGGGCGATGCTCTACCTCGACTACGGCACCCTGACGCCGCTGCTGAAACGCCTGGAGACCAACGGGCTGATCCGCAGGGAGCGGCGCCCGGACGACGAGCGAACGGTGACGATCACGCTGACCGCCGACGGGATCGCGATGCGGGAGCGCGCCCGGGACATTCCGGGGAAGATCGGCGAGGCCATGGGGATGGGGCCGGACACCGCCGAGGAGTTCGAGAACGCCCGGACCGTGCTGCTCGGCATGATCGACAGGATCAACCGAGGCGGTTCCCCGCGGAGGTGACCGCGGTCGTCGATGTCTGAGAGCGGCTCAGGAAGAAGCCGTTCACCATTGCGCCCTATTAAGTTGCGCACGATGTAATTGCACACTCTTTAATTTTGGACTATGTTCTCCGACAGGGCAGCAGCCCCCGCACCACCCACCCAACGAGAGGCAGTGATCACCATGCCGTTCATCACCGTCGGCCAGGAGAACTCCACCAACATCGACCTCTACTACGAGGACCACGGCACCGGACAGCCGGTCGTGCTGATCCACGGCTACCCGCTCGACGGTCACTCCTGGGAGAAGCAGGCCGCCGCCCTGCTGGAGGCCGGCTACCGCGTCATCACCTACGACCGCCGCGGGTTCGGCCGCTCCAGCCAGCCCACCACCGGCTACGACTACGACACCTTCGCCGCCGACCTGAACACCGTCCTGGAGACCCTCGACCTCAACGACGCCGTCCTCGTCGGCTTCTCCATGGGCACCGGTGAAGTCGGCCGCTACCTCGGCACCTACGGCTCCGCCCGGGTTGCCAAGGCGGCCTTCCTCGCCTCCCTGGAACCGTTCCTGCTCAAGACCGACGACAACCCCGGGGGTGTCGACGGGAGCGTCTTCGAGGGCATCAAGCAGGCCGTCACCGCCGACCGGTACGCCTACTTCACCGCCTTCTACCAGGACTTCTACAACCTCGACGAGAACCTCGGCACGCGCATCAGCGAGGAGGCCGTCCGCAACAGCTGGAACGTGGCCGCCGGCGCCTCCTGGTACGCCTCCCTGGCCTGCGTCTCCACCTGGACCACCGACTTCCGCACCGACATCCCGAAGGTCGCCGTACCCGCGCTGATCCTGCACGGCACCGCCGACCGCATCCTCCCGATCGAGGCCACCGGGGAGCCCTTCCACCAGGCGCTCCCGCAGGCCGACTACGTGGTCATCGAGGGCGCCCCGCACGGACTGCTGTGGACCCACGCCCAGGAGGTCACCGACGCCCTCCTCGCCTTTCTGGCCAAGTAGGACGCGCCGCCCGGCCCCCTCCGGCCGGGCGGCCCACCGGAAGACGGGCCCCGCTCCCTCAGCGCCCTGGGCAGCGGTGCCCGCCCGGCGCGGCAGGCGCGGCCCGTGACACGGCCTACCGAAGCTGCCCGGAGCCGCCGCCCTGCCCCCGCCGAGCCCGCAACTCCCCCCGGTACCCGGCCCCGACGGCACACCCCACCCCGGCCAACGCCAGCCCGAACACCACGGGATTGACGTACGACGGCACCTCGCCGCTGTCGTACCGCCCTCCGTCGCTGGTCACACACTCGAACCCCAGCGGCAGCCAGCTCACGTCGTAGTCCACGACCCGCATCCACTGCTCGTTCTGCTCCGGCGTGCCATCGCGCCGACACGACCCGATCGGCGAGGAACTGGTCCCCCCGTCCTCC
The DNA here is from genome assembly GCF_018070565.1 of Streptomyces sp. B93. Taxonomy (GTDB): domain Bacteria; phylum Actinomycetota; class Actinomycetes; order Streptomycetales; family Streptomycetaceae; genus Streptomyces. The sequence continues at coordinate 48 of NZ_JAGPXL010000033.1, read as the reverse complement.
GCCTCCAACACGGCCCCGCCCACGTACAGCACCCCCCACAGATACATG
>NZ_JAGPXL010000032.1 GCF_018070565.1 Streptomyces sp. B93 | reverse complement strand
CTTGCCGGGGTCAAGGCGCTCGCCCTTGCCGGGGTCAAGGCGCTCGCCCTTGCCGGGGTCAAGGCGCTCGCCCTTGCCGGGGTCAAGGCGCTCGCCCTTGCCGGGGTCAAGGCGCTCGCCCTTGCCGAGGTCAAGGCGCCCGCCCCTGCCGGGTCAACCGGCTGCCGCCCCCTTCCTGGACCGCCTCCTTCGCGCCCAGAGCCGTACCCCCAACTCCCGTCTCCGTCCCCGACTCGCCCGAACCACCCCGCGCCGCCCCGCACGAGCGCCGGAACCGCCGCGACCACCGCGCCCGCTCGGGGAAGCGGCTACGGTACGCCCCGTGCCGCCGCCCGCACCGCGCCCCGCTCGGGGAGGCGGCTACGGCACCCCCCGTGCCGCCGCCCGCAGCGACTCCCAGTCCGGCAGCTTCACCACGCCCCGCCCCAGGGACGCCCCCAGCTCCGCCTCCGCCCGCTCGATCGCCTGCCACCCGGCCCACTCGACCGGTTCGACGCCGAGTGCCCGCAGCCCGTCGACGGGGTCCCCCGGCAGCTCCTGACGCACCAGCGCGGCGGCGTCCTCCAGCAGCGAAGTCACCGTCTCCTTAGCGCACGGCCGGTTGGTGCCGATGACCCCCGTCGGCCCCCGCTTGATCCAGCCCGCCACGTACTCGCCCGGCGCCACCACGCCTGCGCGCAGCACCCGCCCCGCCGACTGCGGCACCGTGCCGCGCTCCGCGTCGAACGGCAGCCCCTCCAGGGGGACTCCGCGATAGCCGACCGACCGCAGCACCAGCTGCGCCTCGATCTCCTCGTACCGTCCCGTGCCGACCACCCCGCCCCGCCCGTCCGGCGCCGTCCGCTCGAACCGCACCGCGCCCACGCGCCCGCCGTCGGCCAGCAGCTCCACCGGCCGCAGGAAGAACCGCGCCCGGATCCGCCGCGCGGCACCCCGTGGCGCACGGTCCGCCCAGCCCCGCAGCACCTCGATGTTCCGGCGCGGCACGGCGGGCAGCGCGGCCGGGTCGGCGAACGCCGGGTCGAGCGCCAGCTCCGCCGGGTCCACGATCACCTCGGCCTCCCGCAGGGTGCCCAGCTCACGCAGCTCCTTGGTGGTGAACCGGGCGTGGGCGGGCCCGCGCCGCCCCACCATGTGGATGTCGGTCACCCGGCTCGCGGTCAGCGCGGTCAGCGCGGGCTGCGGCATGTCGGTCGGGCTCAGCTCCCCCGCGCCCCGCGCCAGGATCCGGGTGACGTCCACCGCCACGTTGCCGACGCCGATCACCACGGCGGAGCGGGCGCCGAGCACGAAGGAGTCGGCGGCGGCGTCCGGGTGGGCGCTGTACCAGGACACGAACTCGGTCGCCGAGAAGCTGCCCGGCAGCTGTTCGCCGGGGATGCCCAGATGCCGGTCGGTGGCGGCGCCCACGCAGTACACCACCGCGTGGTACAGCTCCCGCAGCCGGGCGGCGGGCACTCCGCCGGAGCCGATGTGCACCCCGCCGAGGAACCGCACCCGCTCGTGCTCCAGCACCGTACGCAGGTTGTTCTGCAACGACTTGATCTTCTCGTGGTCCGGGGCCACGCCGTACCGGACCAGCCCGTACGGACAGGGCAGCCGGTCCAGGACGTCCACGAGCACTCCGGGGTCCTGCTGCACCAGCCCCTGCGCGGTGTAGACCCCGCTCGGCCCGGACCCGACGACGGCGACTCGAAGCACTGCGGAACTCCTCACCCGGGGGATTCATCAGGAGATCGCTGATGCCTCCAGCATCCCACCAGGGGCGTTGCGCTGACAGGGTGCGCGGCCGGGGCGCGGGCGCGCGTGTCCGTTCGTATGGAATGTGATCATGCGGTTACGTTGCGTATGTGCTCGAAGCATCCTTTCTTAATCTTTCTGATCGCTGTCCGGCGGACGGCACCGTGTCCGTGCGGCCCGCGTGGGAGGTGCAGGAGGGCGCCCGCGCCACCAGGTGGTTCCAGGTGCGGCTGGCGTTCGGCGACGGGGCCGAGGTCACCGCGCTCGCGCTGGTGTCCGACGGCTGCCTCTCCATCGAGGACGTACGCGCCCAGCCCGCGCTGTCCCTCGAGGACCTCACCGTGCTCGCCGACTGGCTGGAGGAGCCGCTGTCCGAGGCGTGCGGCGCCGCGCGGCAGCCGTCGGGGGAGCGCTACGACGCCCAGGGGCCCGGCGGATCGCGGCACGCCCGGCCCGCCTGGCCGCTCGGAGTGGAGGGCCGTCGGCTGATCGCCGAGGAGTACCGGGCCGCCCAGGAGGAGGGCCTCGACCCCGTCCTCGCGGTGATGTGCGCCACCGGCCACAGCCGCCGCAGAGCGCTCCGGCTGATCGCGCAGGCGCGCGACGCGGGCTTCCTGACCGCGCGTCACGCGCGCCGCTGAGGCCCGGGGCCGCCGGACCCGGCGGTCTCAGAGCATCTTGCGCATCCGCGTGATCTCACTGGTCTGCTGGGCGATCACATCGTCCGCCATCTCCTCGACCCGGACGTTGTTGCCCTGCGCCTTCACACCCGTGGCCATGGTGATCGCACCCTCGTGATGCGTGATCATCAGCGTGAGGAAGAGCTGGTCGAAGGCCTCGCCGCGCGCCCCGCGCAGCTCCTTCAGCTGCTCCTCGGTCGCCATCCCGGGCATCGAGGAGTGGTCGTGGCCGCCGCCCGCGGCGTCCCCCTTGTCCTCCCCGTGCTCGGTGAGCCAGCCCTCCATGGCGGCGATCTCCGGGCCCTGCGCGGCGGAGATGCGGTCGGCGAGCGCGGTGAGCTTCGACGACTTGGCGCGGTCCGGGACGAGTTCGGTCATCTCCAGTGCCTGCGCGTGATGCTCGATCATCATCCTGACGTAGGACACATCCGTCGAATTGGGGCTGTCGTCGTCCGCGCGGTGCTGAGCCGCCTCCTCGGCGGACATCGTCCGGTTCTCCTCGCCGGGCTTGCCGGGCACCAGCACCGACGGCCCGCTCGCCGCGTCCGGCGCGGGCTCGGAGCCGGAGTCGCAGGCGCCGAGGGCCAGGACGGCGAGGGCGGTCAGGCAGGCCGAGGCATAACGGACGCGGCGGGCACGGCGGATGAGCACGACGACCTCCTGTGGCAGGGGTTCTCCCGGTGAGGGAGGAGCGGTTGACACCTCGTGAGTGTCGACGACCGTCCTAGCACGCTTCCGAGCCCCGTTGATCAAAAACCTTGATTACAGCTTCGTTTACCTCTTTTGATCTGACCATGTCCAGGACCATACTTCGTTGATCCGTGCACCGTTCTTCGTGAACGGAACGAGGGAGGAAGCAGTGACCCTGTCGAAAGACCCCCGAACGCGGCACAGACGCCTCGGAGTTGCCACAGCGGCCGTCGGACTCATGGCGGCCCTGCTCACCGCCCATCCGGCGATGGCCACCCCCGACCCCGGGGACGCCCCCAACGCGCGGGAAGGCGTCTCCCGCGCCACGCAGGAAGAGGTGAAGGAGGCGATCACCGAGGGCGAGATACCCGCCCAGGACGAGGTCGTCCACTCCGCCAACATCCGGCACCTGACGAACATCCCCAAGGACCTGCTGCCCGGCACCAACTCGGACCTCGCCTTCCAGGGCAAGTACGCCTTCGCCGGCAACTACGACGGGTTCCGCATCTTCGACATCAGCAACCCGAAGGCCCCGAAGACGGTCTCCCAGGTGCTGTGTCCCGGCTCCCAGAACGACATCTCCGTCTCCGGCAACCTGCTGTTCCTGTCCACCGACTCCTCGCGGAGCGACGACAGCTGCAACAGCACCACCCAGCCGGTGACCGAGAAGTCCTCGTGGGAGGGCATGAAGGTCTTCGACATCAGCGACAAGCGCAACCCGAAGTACGTCGCCGCCGTCGAGACCGCCTGCGGCTCGCACACCCACACGCTGGTGCCCGAGCGCAAGAACGTCTACGTCTACGTCTCCTCGTACTCGCCGAACGCGGCCTACCCGGACTGCCAGCCGCCGCACGACGGCATCTCCGTCATCAAGGTGCCGCGCAAGGCCCCGGAGAAGGCCGCGGTCGTCGGCTTCCCGGTGCTGTTCCCGGGTGAGGGCCCGGACGGCGGCGGCAACCCGGGCGCTCCCACCAACCCGGGCGTCTCCAAGACCACCGGTTGCCACGACATCACGGTCCTGCCCTCCGAGGACCTGGCGGCGGGCGCGTGCATGGGCGACGGCATCCTGATGTCCATCAAGGACCCGGAGCACCCGAAGGTCATCGACCAGGTCCAGGACAACGTGAACTTCGCGTTCTGGCACTCGGCGACCTTCAACCAGACCGCCAAGAAGGTCGTGTTCACCGACGAGCTGGGCGGTGGCGGCGGCGCCACCTGCAACGAGGCCATCGGTCCGAACCGCGGAGCCAACGGCATCTACGACATCGTCGGCAAGGGCGAGAAGAGCAAGCTGGTCTTCCGCAGCTACTACAAGATCCCGCGGCACCAGGCCGACACCGAGAACTGTGTCGCCCACAACGGCTCGCTGATCCCGGTCAAGGGCAAGGACCTGATGGTCCAGGCCTGGTACCAGGGCGGCGTCTCCGTCTGGGAGTTCACCGACTCGGCCAAGCCCAAGGAGATCGCCTACTTCGAGCGCGGCCCGCTCAGCACCAGCGCGCTGGTCACGGGCGGCTCCTGGTCGGCGTACTACTACAACGGATACATCTACTCGAACGACATCGCCAAGGGCTTCGACGTGCTGAAGATCGACGACCGGCGCACGGACCCGGCGAAGAAGATCCGGCTGGGCGAGCTGAACGTCCAGACGCAGCCGGACTACTTCGACTGATCGTCACCCGTCGCGAAGAACCGTGACAGGTCCTCGCGGGCTGCCCCGCCGGGCGCCTCGGCGTCCGGCGGGGTTCCCAGCCGCCAGTCCAGCCGGTAGCGCTTGAACAGCTCGGCGCGCAGCGGCCGTACCGGCATCCCGACGTTCGGCAGCACCATCGCGTAGACCGCGCCCATCAGCAGGGCGCGCAGCATCGGATAGTCGGCGTCGACGTCGTGCGAACCGTGCCGGGCGACGGTGTCCCGCAACAGCTCCGCCAGCCGCTGCTGCTCGGGGCACTGCACGAAACCCTCGGCCTGGAGCAGCCCCGCCATGTGCTGGCGCATCAGCACCGGCCGGTTCCGGGCCAGCCCCAGGATCGCGTCGATGGTCCGCGCCATCCGCTCCCGCCCGTCGTCGGTGCGGGGCTCGCGCTCCAGCGCCTCCTCCAGCGTGCGGTGCATCAGCCGGTGCACGGCCGACTGCACCAACTGGCGCTTGCCGGGGAAGTAGTACGACACCAGTCCGCGGGCCGATCCCGCCCGGTCGGCGATGTCCGCGAGCGTCGTGGCCTCGTAGCCGCGCTCGGCCACCACCTCGACGGCCGCTTGCAGGAGCCGCTCCCGCGAACGCCGCCGCAACTCTTCATTGACCGCGGGGCTGCGAGGGGACATGCTGGACTCCGACGTTGACTGGCTGCCAGCCAACTATACTCAGGGCGTCCGGTCCGGCCCGTGGGGCCTGGCCGGTACGGGCCGTCCGCTCTGGGCGACGCGGGGGATCGTCCAGAGCGGACCGGCATCCGAGGATGTGTTCGGTCCTAGGGCCGCGGGCCCACGCCGTCCACCAGGTCCAGCACCGGGCGCAGCCCGGCGGGCCGTTCGGTGACCGGCAGGTGGTCGACGAAGTGCACCGCGCAGCCCAGCGCCGCCGCGCCGCCGTCCGCCCGGCGGTCGTCGCCCACCATCAGCGTCCGCCGCGGCTCGGCCCCGAGCGCCGCGCAGGCCTTCTCGAACAGCCGCGGGTCGGGTTTGCGGATGCCGTGCTCGTATGACAGGACGTAGGCGTCGATCCAGGTGTCCAGGCCGTGCTCACGGAACACCGGCCGCAGGTCCCACCCGATGTTGCTGACCACCCCGACCCTGATCCCCCGCCCGCGCAGCCCGGCGAGCACTTCGGCGGCGTCGGGATACGGCGTCCAGGCGGCGGGCGCCAGATGGCGGTCGTAGAGCAGCTCGTGGACCCTCGGGTCGGGCAGCGGCACCCGGCGGGAGAGGCCGGTGTACGCGGCGCGGTGCAGGTCGGGGCTCTCGTCCCGGACCTCCCACACCTCGGCGACCTCGTCGGGCAGCCGCGCCGGGAACGCCCCTCCCGGCAGCGCGCCCGCCTCCTCCAGCGCCCGCGCGGTGGCGGCCGACTCGGCCTCGGGCAGGGTGATCCCGGTGTGGGACAGCGCGGCCCGCAGCCAGGACTCGGCGGACTCGATCCGGAACAGGGTGCCGGAGAAGTCGAACAGCACGGCGGTCATGCCGTGATCCTGGGGTTCCGCTGGGGCTCGGCAGGCGTCTCCACCCGCTGGTGGACGGTCACGGCCGCCGCCACCACCAGCGCCCCGACCAGCCAGCCGCCGACCACGTCCGTGAACCAGTGCACGCCCAGCCACACCCGGGTCAGCCCGACGCCGATCACCGACACCAGGGCCAGGGCGAGCGCCGCACGCCACAGGGCGCGGTCGACGCCGTGCCGGTGCAGCAGCCACAGCAGCAGCCCGCACACCACCGTCGCCGTCATGGCGTGCCCGGACGGGAAGGCAGCGTAGTGGGCGGAGTCCACCGGGTCGGGCCAGACCGGGCGGGCCCGGCCGACCGCGGCCTTCAGGGACTGCTGCACCACGGTGCCCAGCGCCACGGCCGCCAGCAGCCAGCCCGCCGTCCACCGCGTCGAGCGCCGCCAGGCCAGCCAGATCACCACGGCCCCGACGAGGAGGCGCATCGTGTTGGGGTCCCAGACCCAGTCGGTGAGGATGCGGCACGCCTGGGTGAGGTTCGGGTCCTGGACGGCCCAGCGGTGCGTGGTGCGGGCGATGCCGTCGTCGAGGGCGACCAGCGGCCGCCATTCCAGGGCGACGAGGACCAGCAGGGTCAGCGAGCACCCGGCGAGAACGAGCGTCACACGGATGGTGGCACGCGGGTCCGGCGGGCGGGGCGGGGGTTCGACGGGCGCGTTGTGCATGGTGCGATCCTCGCCGACCCGAGGGGCGTGACACCAACTCCGCGGCGGGACACGGCCGGATCTTGTCCCTGGGGGAGCGGAGGGCGGTGGTGCGGGGGCGCGGTCAGCCCAGTGCGCGCAACCCCGGTCCGAAGGCCACCAGCACCGGGATCACCGGCACCAGCGCCGCCGTCGCCGTCAGCCCGAGCCGACGGGCCGCGGTGAGCCGGTCCGGGGGCGTGAGCAGGCGGTGCACCCGCTGCGGGACCTGCGCGTGCGGGGTGGGACAGGGGCCGAACGTGCCCCGGTCCTCGTTGAGCCCGACGAGCGCCAGCGCCGTGGTGAGGCGGCCGAAGCGCCGGGAGGCCACGTCGTCGGCGGCGAGTTCGACCAGCCGGTGCATCTGGTCCCGGAACGCGGCGAACACCGGCACCTGCGGGAAGCCTTCCGCGAGCGCCGACGAGCAGTGCAGCAGCCAGTCGTGGCGGGCCTGCGCGTGGCCCTCCTCGTGGGCCAGCAGGGCGTCCAGCTGACGGCCCTTCAGCCGGCGCAGCGCGGCGGTCGTGACGACCAGCCGCGGGGCCGTCCCCGGCAGCCACCAGGCGTCGGGACGCTCGCCCTCCAGCACCACCAGACGGCCCTCACCGGGCTGTTCGCCGGGCAACAGCGGCGCCCGTACGAGGAGTTCGGCCCGGCGGAGCCGACGCCGCGCGCGGGCCCGCAGCACCTCACGGACCAGCATGGCCGCGCTCCACGCCCCGCCGCAGGCCAGCGCCACCGCGGTCGCCGCGGCCCAGGGCCCGGCAGCGCCGAGCGCGTACGCCTCCACCACCGCGGTCGGGGCCGGAGCGAAGACCTGGCCGCGCACCGCCTGCCAGGCGGCCGCCGCGCTGAGGGTCATCGACAGCGCGCAGCACAGCAGCACGGCGGCCACCACGCACTGCCAGGCCCACAGGGCGACCACCGGTTCGCGGTCCTGCCAGTCGGCCCGGGCGAGCAGCCTGGGGGCGGCGACGGCGGTCAGCGCGCCGAGCAGCAGCAGTGCCGCGGGGACCATCATGGGAACCAGCCTAGGAGCGCGGGCCCCGCCAGGGACGGTCCTCGGCGGCAAAGTGACACAGACCACGGTTTCGTCCACCGGTCCGGCGCCCACCGGTCCGGTCCGCGCCGCTCACATGGTGAGCAGCATGGCGACCATCGCGATCCCCATCGCCAGCCTGCACACCCGCGCCAGCTCCGGCCGGTCCGCCCACCCGGTGGCCGGCGGGCCGCCCGCCACGGCGGGCACGGGTACCAGCCGGACGCCGGACAGCAGGACGTACCCGGTGAAGTAGAGCAGCAGCGCGCCGGTCAGCGCGGGCAGGCCGCTGCCGCCCGGGCCGTGCCCGGTCGCGTGCGTGGGGGAGCCCGCCATCACCGCCGCCATGTAGACCATGGCCGCCGCGCCCACCAGATGGTGCAGATGACGGGCGTCGTGACGTGCCGTCCACAGGGCGTGCAGCGCCGCCGCCCCGAACACCGCCGTGTAGAGCGGCCACACCCAGCCCGGCGGGTCGAACACCGTCGCGGGCACCGCCATCGCGGCCATGCCGAACCCCATCAGCGCCTCACCGCCGGCGGAGCGGCGCTGCTCCTCGACGGCGCTGCGCATCCGCAGCAGGCAGTAGGCGCCCGCAGCCGCGCAGAGCGCGACCAGGAGCCAGCCGGGCGGAACCGGTCCGTGCACGCACACCTCCCGCGTCGACGGTCACCCGCAGTCGGGCATGCCCGTGCCGTGCGGCGCGCACGCGAGCGCAGGGATGTACGGGGGGAGCGTTCGGCGGAGCGCGCCGCGAGGGATGTGGGGAGGCAAGATTTACAAGTAAAACACCTGCTAACATTTCTCCATGCGCGGTACGACGACCCCCGCCCCCCGACCGCCCCGCCTCCCCCTCGCCGGTGTGCTGCGCCTCGGCCGCCCCTCCGCCATCTGGTTCAAGCCGGCCCTGAGCGTGGTGGCCGCCGTGGCCCCGCCGAACCTGGTCCTGCTCGCCCTCGGCCACCTCGACCTGGCGACGTACACCATGGCCGGATCGCTGTGCGCCCTGTACGCCCACAACCGCCCGTACGCCGCCCGCGCCCGCACCCTCGCCCTGGTCGTCCTCGGCATGCTGGGCGGTCTCGCCGCCGCCCTGCTCACCGCCGCGCTCACCGACGACGCGGTCGTCCTGGTCGCCGTGGGCGCCCTGCTGGCCACCGTGCAGAAGGCGCTCAGCGACGCCACCCGGCTGGGCCCGCCCGGCAACGTCGTCCTCACCTTCGTCAGCTCCGCCGCGCTGTTCGCGCCCCAGACCGCCGCCCAGATCCCCGGCCATCTGGCCCTGGCCGCGGCGGCGGGCGCCTGGGCCTGGCTGGTCGGCATGGCACCCGGACTGCTCCGCCCGCACGGCCCCGAGCGGCGCGCCACCGCCGCCGCCCTCCACGCGGCCGCCGCCCACGCAGCCACCCGCGGCACCGCACCGGGCCACGCCCGCACGCGTGCCGCCGCGGCCACCGCCGTCCAGGCCGCCTGGGGGACCGTGCTGTCCGCCAGCGCGCCCTCCGCGACCCGGCGCGCCCTGGAACACCTCGTCGTCCGCGCCGAGGTGGCCCTCGCCGCGCCCGCCGACACCGACCCGGAGCGGCTGCGCGCATGGGCCCGCGACCTGTGCGGCACCGGACCGGTCCCGAGGCCGCACCCGAGCGCGGGCGCCACCGCCGAACTCCTCGGCGCCGCCCCCGAACGCGCCGCCGCGCCCCGCCCCCTGACGGCCCGCCTCGGAGCGCTCACCCCCGTGGCCGCCCGCACCGCCCTCGGCTGCGCCCTGGCCGGATACGCGTCCCTCGCGCTCGGTATCGGCCGCCCCTACTGGGCCCTGGTGACGGCTGCCGCCCTCTACCAGGCAAACCTCACCCTGACCTGGAGCCGCTGTGTGCAGCGCGTGGTCGGCAACCTCGCGGGTGTGCTGCTGTTCGCCGTCATCGCACCGGTGGCCCATCTGGGCGGGGCGGCGCTGGTCCTGTGCTGTCTCGCCCTGAACTTCGGCGCCGAGGCGCTGATCAGCCGCAACTACTGGCTCGGCAGCGTGTGTGTGACCCCGATGGCGCTGCTCATCACCGAGTTCACCGGTTTCCACGACCCGGGTGAGCTGATCACCGAGCGGATCGTGGACACCCTGGTCGGGGCGCTGGTCGGCCTCGGCGCCGCCGTCGCCGTGACCGACCGCCGCGCGGGCGACCGCGTGGAGCGCTCCCTGGCCCGGGCCGAGCGCGCCCGGGAACGCGCCGCCCGCCTGCTGGCCGCACCCGCCCCCGGCCCCGCCGCCCTGGAAGCGGCCCGCCGCGAACTCGCCGCCGCGCTGGCCGAACTGCGGGCCACGGCCGACGTCGCGTCCGGCGAGTGGTGGCAGCGGGCCCTGCCCCAGGAGCGGGTCGTCCGCGCCGAGCAGGCCGGACACCGTACGCTCGCCGATACGGTACGACGCCAGGGACTGCTCCCGGACCGGGCCCGGGAGGCGACCGGTGCGCCGGAGGGCGACGGCACGGAGACGGAGGACGCACGGGCATGACGGGGACGAACGGACGGCCGACGGGCGGCGGCGCGGGCGGCCGCACGGCGACGGGCGACACGGTCGCGGCCGTCGTACGGCAGTGGCGAGCCGTCCACCCCGACCTCGACACCGGCCCCATGGAGATCATCGGCCGGGTCAACCGCTGTGCCGCCCTCCTCCAGCAGGCCGAGGACGCCCCGCTGCGCCGGGCCGGACTCAGCCGCCCCGAGTTCGACCTGCTCGGCGCGCTGCGCCGCACCGGCCATGAACTCACCCCCGGGGAACTGGCCCGCGAGACCTTCTCCTCCGGCGCGGCCGTCACCAAGCGCCTCAAGCAGCTCACCGAGCGCGGCCTGGTGGAACGGCGCGGCGACACCCGTGACCGGCGGGTCGCCCATGTGCGGCTCACGGACGCCGGACGCGCCCTCGTCGACGGGATCCTGCCGGAGCAGCTGGCCTACGAGACGGCGGTGCTGTCCGGGCTGGGGCTGTCCCAGCAGGGCGAGCTGGCGGCGCTGCTGGGCGAACTGCTGGGACAGCTGGAGGGCAGGCTGGGCGGCCCGCCCCGCCCTTGAGCCTCGGGGTCCGCCCCGCCTTTGAGGCCTCAGTGGCCCGCCCCGGGCCCCTGAACCGCCTCAGAACCCGGAGCCGGACCGGTAGACGCCGAACATCGCCCCCTGCGGGTCCCGCAGCACCGCGATCCGCGGCCCGTCGGGCAACGACGTCGGGTCCATCAGCGCGGCGCCGCCCGCCCGGACGGTCACGGCGTTGGCGTCGTCCACGTCCTCGACGGCGAAGTACGGCAGCCAGTGCGGCGGCACCTCCGGCGGGAACTTCTCGTCCATCGTCACCATGCCGCCGAAGTCCGCGCCGTCGACGCCCCACTGGTTGTAGTTCCGGGAGGCGTGCACGGTCCAGCCGAACACCGTCGTGTAGAAGTCGGTGGCGCGGGCCGGGTCCCGGGTCAGCAGCTCCACCCAGCCGAGCGAGCCGGGCGCGTTGAACACCCCGGCCCCGGCGAAGGTGCGCGCCTGCCACATCTGGAAGGCCGCGCCGCCCGGGTCGACGGCCACCGCGAACCGCCCCAGGTCGAACACGTCCGTCGGCCCGAACACCGGCGCGCCGCCGCACGCGGTCACCCGCGCCACGGCGGCGTCCGCGTCGGGCACGGCGAACGACACGTTCCAGGCGACGGGCTGCTCCTCCTGGTACAGCGGGGCCAGCGCGGCGACCGGGGCGTCCCCGAGGTGCGCGACGGTGTACCCGCCCGCCTCCTGCCGGGGATCGGTCTCGGCCCGCCACCCGAACAGCCCTTCGTAGAACCGCCGGGCTCCCGCCACGTCGCTCGTCCCCAGCTCCGCCCAGCAGGGCCCTCCGGTCACCGGCCTGTCGAGCTTCATGCCATTCCTCTCCCAGCGGGCGCCCCCTCCAGCACGCTAAGGCCGGGCCTGCCGCCCGGCCAGCGGGCGCCTCAGATCCCCGGGCGGTAGCGCAGCGGATGGTCGGCGGGTACCTCCACCAGCACGATGGGCACGCCGTCCGGGTCCTCGATCCACATCTCGATCAGGCCCCACGGCTCGCGCACCGGCGCCCGCACGACGGTGACGCCCGCCCCGCGCAGTTCGTCGTGGGCCGCCGCGGCGTCGGGGACCTGGAGCCAGAGGCGGGTGGCGGGGGACGGGGGCACGTCGGAGCGGCCGGAGAGTTCCAGGAAGCCGCCGCCGAGGAAGTAGACGGTGCCGCGGTCCGGGCCGGTGCCGAACTCGCGGTAGACGGGGAGGGCCAGCTGACCGCCGTAGAAGGCGCGGGAGCGTTCGGGGTCCGTGGGGCGCAGCAGGAAGCGGCTGCTCAGTACGTGCACCATGCGGCGGAGCCTAACGGCGGGGTTAGGCTCGTCCCGGTCCGAGCCGCGCCGAGATCCGGGGACGTATCGCATGAACACCGCCGCCACCGCCACCACCACACTGAGCTTCCGTGATGCCACCGTCGAGGACGTGGACACCCTGGTCACGCTGATCGAGTCGGCGTACCGGGGGGATTCCAGCCGGGCCGGGTGGACGACCGAGGCGGACATCCTGCACGGGCAGCGGACCGATCCCGAGGGCGTGCTGGAGGTCGTGCGCTCCTCCGCCAGCAGATTGCTGACCGTGGAGCGGGACGGTGCCGTCGTCGCCTGCTGCCAGCTGGAGCGCCGCGGTGAGCACGCCTACTTCGGCATGTTCGCGGTCAGCCCCACGCTCCAGGGCGGCGGGGTCGGCAAGGCGGTCATGGCCGAGGCGGAGCGGCTGGTGCGCGAGGAGTGGGGCGCGAAGGAGATGCACATGACGGTGATCTCCGTACGCGAGGACCTCATCGCCTGGTACGAGCGCCGCGGCTACCGCCGTACGGGCCGGACGACCCCGTTCCCGTACGGCGACGAACGGTTCGGCGTCCCGCAGCGCGACGACCTCGAGTTCGAGCTGCTGATCAAGGAGCTGCATGCGTAGCCCAGTTGTGGGTAGAAGTCGTTGCGCCAAGACTGGCTGACAGGAAAACGTGCGGTGAAAGCGGGGTGTGAGCAGGAGGATTTCCGTTCGCTCGTCTTGCTGGAGGGAACCTGATGTGTATACGGTTTCCGCACGCAAGGTTCTCCAGCGGAGGATGGGACATGACGGAAATTCTTGTGCAGGTGGCGACGGAGGGCCGGGTTCCTCCCGCGGACAGGGTGGTGGAGCACCCGGCGTGGCCCGTGCTCAAGGATGCCGTGGAGCAGATCCGGCCATGGCAGTCCAAGGACGGATCGATCGACTTCGAGGCAGCGGGCGCACCGGCCCGCGCGGACGCCGAGGCCGTCGTACGCCGGATCACCGACGCCGTGGAGACGCTCTCCCCGCTGCTCCCGCACGACGCCGCCTACCACGCGGCCCTCGTCGCGGACCTGCGCGCCTGGGCCGAGGGCGGCTTCGCCGTGCCCGACTTCCTGGACTCGCTGCTGGCCTTCCAGCCCGCCGCCGACCGCCGGGACGGCCTCCAGCACCTGGTCGTGTTCCCGATGTACACCCAGAACGGCAACCCGGACCGCAACCTCGAGGCGGTCGTGCTGCGCATGGTCTGGCCCGAGTGGCTCGCCGAGCTGGAGCGCACCCGCTACGACAACCCGCTCTTCTGCGGCATCACCTTCGAGGACTTCACGGCCGGGTACGACACCAACTCCGCCGTCCTCTTCCCCGAGACCATCGCCGTGCGCGAGGCCCCGGAGCGCTTCACCTGGGGCGGCATCTTCTGCGACCGTGAGGCCGCCCGCTTCCGCCGGGTCACCGAGGCCGCCGTCGGCCTGCTCGGCCTCGAGCTGCCCGAGGACATCGCCGCCATGGTCCACGACCAGAAGCGCTGCGAGGAGGCCTTCGTGCTGTGGGACATGGTCCACGACCGCACCCACAGCCACGGCGACCTGCCCTTCGACCCCTTCATGATCAAGCAGCGGCAGCCGTTCTGGATGTACGGCCTGGAGGAGCTGCGCTGCGACCTCACCGCCTTCAAGGAGGCCGTGAAGCTGGCCGACGAGGGTGTCCCGCAGGCCCGTGACGTGCAGTACGCGGTGCTGTTCGACCGCATGTTCCGCTTCCCGGTCACCGGCGAGCGCACCCGCAACTACGACGGCCTCGGCGGCCAGCTGCTCTTCGCCTACCTGCACAAGCACGACGTCGTCCGCTGGACCGACAACAAGCTGTCCATCGACTGGCAGCGCGCCCCGCAGATCACCAACCAGCTCTGCGCCGAGATCGAGAAGCTCTACCGCGACGGCATCGACCGGCCGAAGCTGGTCCACTGGTTCGCCGGGTACGAGCTGGTCTCCACCTACCTCGCCCCGCACCCCGGCTCCAAGTGGGCCAAGGGCCCGGACGCCCTGGACCTGACCCAGCCGCCCCGCAAGCTCGTCGACGACGTGCTTCCGGACGAGTTTCCGCTGAGCATGTTCTACGAGGCGCTGTCCAAGAAGCTCAAGAACGTGATTGCCTCGACCCGGGGCATCCGGGCGGACCGCGCCGAGCGGGCCGCCGCGTGAGCGACGGTACGCGCACCACGGCTCGGACGGCTCAGGAGGCGAGGACCATGGGGAACGGGGCGCTCAACGGTGCGGTGATCGCGGTCGCCGGTGCGGGCGGGCCCGCCGGGCGGGCGGCGCTGCGCCGGCTCGCCGAGGCGGGCGCGACCGTCGTCGGCGCGGACAACGACCCGGAGCGGCTCGCGGAGGCCGTGGACGCCGCGCGCTACGCGCACGGCGGCGCCACCGTCACCGGCGAGACCGTCGATCTGCTCGACCTCGACTCCACCCGCGACTGGGCCAACCGCACCGAGAAGGAGTTCGGCCGGATCGACGGCCTGGTCCACCTCGTCGGCGGGTGGCGGGGCAGCGAGACCTTCGTCAAGACCAGGCTCGACGACTGGGACTTCCTGGAGCTGCTGCTGATCCGCACGGTGCAGCACACCTCGCTCGCCTTCTACGAGGGCCTCCAGCGCAGCGAGCGCGGCCGGTACGTGCTGATCAGCGCCGCGGGCGCGACCAGGCCGACGGCGGGCAACGCCTCGTACGCCGCCGCCAAGGCCGCGGCCGAGGCCTGGACGCTCGCGCTGGCCGACGCCTTCCGCAAGGCGGGGGGCGCCGAGGGTCCGACCTCGGCGGCTGCGATCCTGGTGGTGAAGGCGTTGGTGCACGACGCGATGCGCGCCGAGCGCCCCAACGCGAAGTTCGCGGGCTTCACGGACGTCGAGGATCTCGCCGAGGCCGTCGTCGGTGTCTGGGACCGGCCCGCCGCGGAAGTGAACGGACACCGTCTGTGGCTCACCGAGAAGCCGTGAACCCTGCGAAGACCGACGCGCGTCGCCATCACGACCCCGAGGTCCGCGGTTTCGCCAGCGACAACTACGCCGGGGCCCACCCGGAGGTGCTCGCCGCCCTGGCCCTGGCCAACGGCGGGCACCAGGTCGCCTACGGCGAGGACGACTACACCCACAACCTCCAGCGGATCGTCCGCAGCCACTTCGGCGCCACCGCCGAGGCGTTCCCGGTCTTCAACGGCACGGGGGCGAACGTCGTCGCGCTCCAGGCGGTCACCGACCGCTGGGGCGCCGTGATCTGCGCCGAGAGCGCGCACATCAACGTCGACGAGGGCGGCGCGCCGGAGCGCATGGGCGGGCTGAAGCTGCTCACCGTGCCCACCCCGGACGGCAAGCTCACCCCCGAGCTGATCGACCGGCAGGCGTACGGCTGGGAGGACGAGCACCGGGCTATGCCCCAGGTCGTCTCGATCACCCAGAGCACCGAGCTGGGCACGCTGTACACCCCGGAGGAGATCCGGGCGATCTGCGACCACGCCCACGCGCACGGCATGAAGGTCCACCTGGACGGCTCCCGGATAGCCAACGCGGCCGCCGCGCTGGACGTCCCCATGCGGACCTTCACCAACGCGGTCGGCGTGGACATCCTCTCCCTGGGCGGCACCAAGAACGGCGCCCTGTTCGGCGAGGCCGTCGTGGTCATCAACCAGGACGCCGTCCGGCACATGAAGCACCTGCGCAAGCTGTCCATGCAGCTCGCCTCCAAGATGCGGTTCGTGTCCGTGCAACTGGAGGCGCTGCTGGCGAAGGACCTGTGGCTGCGCAACGCCCGGCACTCCAACGAGATGGCGCAGCGCCTCGCCGAGGGCGTGCGGGCCGTGCACGGGGTGGAGATCCTCTACCCGGTGCAGGCCAACGCGGTCTTCGCCCGCCTCCCGCACGACGTGAGCGAGCGGTTGCAGAAGCGGTTCCGCTTCTATTTCTGGGACGAGGCCGCGGGGGACGTCCGCTGGATGTGCGCCTTCGACACCACCGAGGACGACGTGGACGCCTTCGTCGCCGCGCTCAAGGAGGAGATGGCGCGCTAGACAGACTGGAGTGCCGCATAAGTATGCGGTCACCCGGAAAGTCATTGACTCCCGGGTGATCGCATACCTATGCTCTGCGGGCATGCAGCTGATCCAGAACACCCCCGACCTGTCGGCGTATCTCGTGGCCGACGAGGTCATCGACCACGAGCACCCGATGGTGCGGGAGACGGCCGCCCGACTGGCCAGGGGTGCCAGCGACTCGTATGCCTATGTGCAGTCCGCCTATGAGTTCGTCCGTGACGCCATCCCGCACTCCGACGACTCCGGCGACCCGCGCGTCACCTGGCGCGCCTCGGACGTGCTCACCCGGCGCACCGGCGTCTGCCACGCCAAGGCGCACGCGCTCGCCGCGCTGCTGCGCGCCGAGGACATCCCCGCCGCGCTCTGCTACCAGCGGCTCGCCCTGGACGGCGGCGCCGGGTACGGCGTGCACGGACTGGTCGCGGTGCGGTTCCGCGGCGCCTGGCACCGGCAGGACCCGCGCGGCAACAAACCCGGCGTGGACGCCCGGTTCTCCCTGGACGGGGAACGCCTGGCCTGGACCCCCGACCCGGAGTCCAGTGAGGTGGACTATCCGGTACTGTACGCTGAACCACACCCGGTTGTGCTCAGCGTCCTCAAGGCCGCCACCGACCGGTCGCAGCTGGGGAAGACACTCCCCACCGCACTCTGAGGCAAGGCGGACCATGACTCTCACGCTGACCGTGTCCGACGAGGTACGCGCCCTCGCGCCCGGCTTCACCCCCGTCGTCGTGGAGGCGCACGGCCTGACCAACGGGCCCAGCACGGAAGCGAGTTCGACGCTCCTCGACGACGCCGCCCGCAGGCTCGCCGCCCGCCTGGCCGGGCGCGCCCCGCACGAGGACCCGCACATGGCCGCCTGGCGCGCCCCGCACGAGGACCCGCACATGGCCGCCTGGCGCGCCCCGCACGAGGACCCGCACATGGCCGCCTGGCGCGCCGTCTACACCGCCTTCGGCTCCAAGCCCTCCCGCACCCGCAACTCCGCGGAGGCGCTGGCCAAACGGGCACTGTCGGACGCCGGACTGCCCCGGATCAACGCGCTGGTCGACCTCTACAACGCGATCAGCGTCGCCCATCTGATCCCCGTCGGCGGCGAGGACATCGACCGCATCAAGGGCGGCATGCGTCTGGTGCGCGCCACTGGGGACGAGGACTTCATCACCGTGGCGGGCGGCGCCGAGGCCGTGGAACACCCCGACGCCGGTGAGGTGGTGTGGCGCGACGACCTCGGTGTGACCTGCCGCCGCTGGAACTGGCGGCAGGGGCCGCGCACCCGACTCACCGAGGACACCGTCTCCGGCGTCTTCCTGCTGGAGGGCCTTCACCCGGTGCCGGTCGCCGACATCGAGGCGGCCGCCGTCGAACTCGCGGAACTGCTGGAGAAGTTCAGCCCCGGCGCCGACGTGACCGTCCGCGCGGGAGGCTGATGCCTCAGCTGGCCTCGGCCGCGCGGATCTGCTCCGGGGTGGGCGCCGTGCCACCGAGGTGGGCGGGCAGCCACCAGGAGTCCTCCGCGCCCTTGGGGCGGGCCGGATAGGCGCGTTGCGCGGCGTCGAGCAGCTCCTGCACCCGCTCGCGCAGCCGCCGTGTGATCGCGCCGGCGTACTGGTCACGGGAGGCCTCGATCGCCTCCCCGACCCGGATGGTGACCGGGATGTGGCTGCGCCTGAAGTTGCGCGGGTGGCCCTTGGTCCACAGCCGCTGGGTGCCCCACACCGCCATCGGGACCAGCGGCACGCCCGCCTCCTGGGCCAGGCGCGCGGCGCCCGACTTGAAGCTCTTCAGCGTGAACGACTGCGAGATCGTGGCCTCCGGGAAGACCCCGATGACCTCACCGGAGCGCAGCGAGGCCAGCGCGTGCGCGTAGGCGGCCTCGCCCTGCTCGCGGTCCACGGGGATGTGCTTCATGCCGCGCATCAACGGGCCGGAGACCTTGTGCCGGAAGACGGAGTCCTTCGCCATGAAGCGCACCAGGCGCTTCTGCGGGAGCGCGGCGAGACCGTTGAAGATGAAGTCCAGGTAGCTGATGTGATTGCTCACCAGCACAGCGCCGCCCGAGCGCGGGATGTTCTCCGAACCCTTGCAGTCGATCTTCAAGTCCCACGCCTTGAACATCGTGAGGGCGAGACCGATGACGGGACGGTAGACAAGCTCTGCCATGGACGGTGTTGACCCTTCCTTCTCCGCCCGGGAAGAGGCTCCCGGCGGGAAAGTTACGCAGCCGTAGGTTTACGGCATCTCGCAGATCGTGCCCCAAGAACGTACGGGTAGCCAGCCCTGGTGCCGGTGAACGGGGAGATCCTCGTCACGTCCTGTGCCCGCGAACCGGGAATCATCGCGGCGCCGGGGACGCTGTACGGGGGTGGTGACCTGAGAGGTGAACGAACGTGGTGGAGCGGACGGTGCCCGTGCCCGGCGGTGAAAACCGGTTGCAATCAACCGAATTGGGCGGGGAACTCGGCGAACGTGCCACGCTCGTGCAGTTCTCCAGCGCCTTCTGCGCGCCCTGCCGCGCCACCCGGCGGGTGCTCGGGGAGGTCGCGGCCATGGTTCCGGGTGTCGCCCATGTCGAGATCGACGCCGAGGCCCGGCTGGACCTGGTGCGTGCCCTCGACGTCCGCGGGACGCCGACTGTACTGGTCCTCGATGCCGGGGGCCGTATCGTGCGGAGGGCGGCCGGACAGCCCCGTAAGGCGGACGTGATCGCCGCGCTCGGAGTGGCCGTGGGGGAGTCGTGAGGCCGGTGAGTCGTCCAGCCGGGAGGCCGGTGAGCCGTCTCCCACATCCCGGGACCAACTTGACTGCACACACCACCTATCGTCACTCTGACCGTATGCTGCCGGAGATCACTCCATGACGGCCACCTCCGACCTCGGTGCCCATCGGCTCGCCTCACCCGACCTGCTGCGTTCCGCCTTCCGGCGGCACGCCGCCGGGGTCGCGGTGATCACCGCCCGTGGTGAGACGGGTCCCGTCGGCTTCACCGCCACCTCCCTCACCTCGGTCTCCGCCGACCCTCCGATGCTCTCCTTCAGCGTCAGCGCGGGCTCCTCCAGCTGGCCCGCGATATCGGGCGCCGACCACGTCGGCATCCACATCCTGGGCGAGCACCAGAGTGACCTGGCGGCCACCTTCGCCCGCAGCGGCGCCGACCGCTTCGCCGCCCCCACCTCCTGGCGCGAGGGCCCGAAGGGCGTCCCCGTGCTGGACGGGGTGCTCGCCTGGCTGGTGTGCCGGGTGGTCTCCCTGGTGCCCGCCGCGGGCAACCGCATCGTGCTGGCCGAGGTCGCCCTGGGCGATCCCACGGGCACCGGCCGCCCGCTCCTCTACCACCAAGGACGCTTCACCGCGCTGCGGGATTGATCACCGCCCACCCCGGTCTGCGAAACCGTCCGGTTCCGGTTACGCTGCGTTGCGAAGGTCACAGTTCAAAGCGCT
This sequence comes from Streptomyces sp. B93, assembly GCF_018070565.1. Lineage (GTDB taxonomy): Bacteria > Actinomycetota > Actinomycetes > Streptomycetales > Streptomycetaceae > Streptomyces. The sequence continues at coordinate 68,297 of NZ_JAGPXL010000032.1, read as the reverse complement.
TGCTTAGCGGGAACGAACTGGGTGTACTGACGAGTAATATTTCGGTTGGAGCGCGGACCGCCCCGACCGGGATCGGCCGCTTGGGGCGCCTATGCTGCCTGCAAGAGGCAGCCGAGAAATGACGATGCAGTAGGAGAGCCGGCGTGAGCTTGAGGATCGTTGTCACTGTGAAGTACGTGCCCGACGCCACTGGCGACCGGCACTTCGCCGATGACCTGACCGTCGACCGCGACGACGTGGACGGCCTGCTCTCCGAACTGGACGAGTACGCGGTCGAGCAGGCGCTCCAGATCGCGGAGGACGCCGACGACGCCGAGGTCACCGTCCTCACGGTCGGCCCGGAGGACGCCAAGGACGCGCTGCGCAAGGCGCTGTCGATGGGCGCCGACAAGGCGATCCACGTCGAGGACGACGACCTGCACGGCACCGACGCCATCGGCACCTCCCTGGTCCTGGCCAAGGCGATCGAGAAGGCCGGTTACGACCTGGTCATCTCCGGCATGGCCTCCACCGACGGCACCATGGGCGTCGTCCCCGCCCTGCTCGCCGAGCGCCTGGGCGTCCCGCAGGTCACGCTGCTCTCCGAGGTCTCCGTCGAGGACGGCACGGTCAAGGGCCGCCGTGACGGCGACGCCGCCTCCGAGCAGCTGGAGGCATCCCTGCCCGCGGTCGTCTCCGTCACCGACCAGTCGGGCGAGGCGCGTTACCCGTCCTTCAAGGGCATCATGGCCGCCAAGAAGAAGCCGGTTCAGTCCTGGGACCTGTCCGACCTGGACATCGACGAGGACGAGGTCGGCCTGGAGAACGCGTACACCACGGTCGACGCCGCGGCCGAGCGCCCCGCGCGCACCGCGGGCACGATCGTCAAGGACGAGGGCGAGGGCGGCAAGCAGCTCGCTGAGTTCCTCGCGGGCCAGAAGTTCATCTGAGCCCCAGTTCGCTGACCGCCCCTCATCTTTCGCAAGCAGGAGAGAAGAAGTCCCATGGCTGAAGTTCTCGTCTACGTCGACCACGTGGACGGTGCCGTCCGCAAGCCGACCCTGGAGCTGCTGACCCTCGCCCGCCGCATCGGCGAGCCGGTCGCCGTCGCGCTCGGCAACGGCGCCGCCGACACCGCCGCCGCGCTCGCCGAGCACGGCGCCGTGAAGGTCCTCACCGACGACGCCGCCGAGTACGCCGACTACCTGGTCGTGCCGAAGGTGGACGCCCTCAAGGCCGCCTACGAGGCGGTGTCCCCGGCCGCGGTGCTGGTGCCGTCCTCCGCCGAGGGCAAGGAGATCGCCGCCCGCCTCGCGCTGCGCATCGGCTCCGGCATCATCACCGACGCCGTCGACCTGGAGGCCGGTGACGAGGGTCCGGTGGCCACCCAGTCGGTGTTCGCCGCCGCCTTCACCACCAGGTCCCGGGTCACCAAGGGCACCCCGGTCATCACCGTCAAGCCGAACAGCGCCGCCGTCGAGGCCGCCCCGGCCGCCGGCGTGGTCGAGGCCCTGAGCGTCACCTTCTCGGCGCAGGCCACCGGGACGAAGGTCACCTCGCGCACGCCGCGCGAGTCGACCGGCCGTCCGGAGCTGACCGAGGCCGCGATCGTCGTCTCCGGCGGCCGTGGCGTCAACGGCGCGGAGAACTTCGCGATCATCGAGGCGCTGGCCGACTCCCTCGGCGCGGCCGTCGGTGCCTCGCGCGCCGCGGTGGACGCGGGCTGGTACCCGCACACCAACCAGGTCGGCCAGACCGGCAAGTCCGTCTCGCCGCAGCTGTACATCGCCTCCGGCATTTCCGGCGCCATCCAGCACCGCGCCGGTATGCAGACCTCGAAGACCATCGTGGCCGTCAACAAGGACCCCGAGGCCCCCATCTTCGACCTCGTCGACTACGGCGTCGTCGGCGACCTCTTCGACGTCGTCCCGCAGCTCACCGAGGAGATCAAGACCCGCAAGGGCTGATCCCCCCTCCGCAGCTGTACGAGGCCCTCGTGACCGTCGCCGGTCGCGGGGGCCTTCGCTCATCTAAGGGTGAGTGCGACCTGCACCGGCAGATGGTCGCTCGGGAACCGCCCGCCGACGGAGAAGGTGTTGATGTCGGCCCGGTGCACCGTGACGCCGCGGGAGGCCAGGATCCAGTCGATGCGGTCGCCGTCGGGGACGAGCGGCCGGTAGCCGTGGAAGGTGCCGTACAGCGGGCCGCGTTCGGCGGCGCTGTCCCAGGTGTCGGTCAGACCGGCGGCCAGCAGGGTGTCGTGGACCGGGTCGCGGTGCGCGGGCACGTTGAAGTCACCCGTGACCAGCAGGGGCAGGGCGGGGTCGAGTCCGTCGATCCGCTGGACGACGAGCGCGGCGGCACGCGCGCGTGCGTACTGGCTGGCGTTGTCCAGATGGGTGTCGAGGACGTAGAACTCCCGACCGCCGTCGCCCAGGTCGCGGAAGCGGACCCAGGTGACCATCCGGATGGAGCCGCCGCCCCAGGTGTTGGAGGCGATGACGTCGGGGGTGTCGGAGAGCCAGAAGTGGTCGTACTCGACCGGGGCGAGGCGCCGGGTGTCGTAGAAGACGGCCATGAACTCATCACGGCTGCCGCCCGCGCGGCCGGTGCCGATCCAGTCGTAGGACGTGCCGAGGTCGTGCTCGATGTCCCTCAGCTGCTGGTAGAGGCCTTCCTGGGTGCCGAGCACATGGGGGCGCTCGCGGCGCAGCAGCTCCCGGGTCACGGGTCTGCGCGCGGCCCAGCTGTGGGGTTCGGCGGTGCTCGCGAAGCGCAGGTTGAAAGACATCACGCGCAGGCGCCGGTCGCGGTGCTCGGCAGCCGAGGCGGCGGGGGCGGACAGTGCTGTACTGGACAGGGGCAGGGCGGCCGCCGCGGCCAGGGCGGTCCGCAGGCCCAGGCGGCGTGTGACGCGGCTGTGGATCGGCACAGGGGGCTCCTTCCTCCAGTCTCCTCCGTCTCACAGCCTTCTACCGCCGCATGAGGTGGGCGTGAACATGGCGAAAGTGCGGAGTGGCTCCCGGGGGAAGCGGTGTTGACCGGCGGGAAGGCGGGCGGATAACTTCATTCAACGGATTGTTGATTCCGTACTGCGGAAAACGGCGCAGCAGGGAGGAAGTGGAATGGGTCAGGGCCAGCAGGAGAGGGTGCGGAGGAGCCTCGCGGGCACCGTCAGCGAGGAGATCAGCGCCTCCCTCGCACCGGTCGACGCCGAACTGGAGCGCCGCTACCCCGGAGACCCCGGCACCCGCCAGCCCGTCCACACCGTCTACGTCCCCGGCGACGCCTTCACCGCCGATACCGTCCGCACCTGGGGCGAGCGCGCCCTCGCCGCCCTGGACGAGCACGCCCCGGACGCCGCCTCCCTCGCCGCCGTCCTCGGACTCGGCGACGACCTGGCCGGACCCGTGTACGCGCGCGTGCGCGCCAAACTGGAACGCGAACCCGTGGAGGACCTGCGCGTCGACTTCGAGGACGGCTACGGCCCCCGCCCCGACTCCGAGGAGGACGAGACGGCCGCCCGCGCGGCCCGGCTGATCGCCGAGGCGCACTCCGACGGCACGGCGCCGCCGTACATGGGCATCCGCATGAAGTGCATGGAGGCCGCCGTCCGCGACCGGGGCATCCGCACCCTCGACGTCTTCCTCACCGGCCTGACGGCCGCCGGAGGGCTGCCCGACGGGCTGGTCCTGACCCTGCCGAAGGTCACCTACCCCGAGCAGGTCACCGCGATGGTGCGGCTCCTGGAGGCCTTCGAGAAGACGCACGGCCTGGAACCCGGACGGCTCGGCTTCGAGATCCAGATCGAGACCAGCCAGGCCATCCTCGCCACCGACGGCACCGCCACCGTCGCCCGGATGATCCAGGCCGCCGAGGGCCGCGCCACCGGACTCCACTACGGCACCTTCGACTACAGCGCCTGCCTCGGCGTCTCCGCCGCCCACCAGGCCAGCGACCACCCCGCCGCCGACCACGCCAAGGCCGTCATGCAGGTCGCCGCCGCGGGCACCGGCGTACGCGTCTCGGACGGCTCCACCAACGTCCTGCCGGTCGGCACGACCGAGAACGTGCACGACGCCTGGCGGCTGCACTACCGCCTCACCCGCCGCGCCCTCGCCCGCGCCTACTACCAGGGCTGGGACATGCACCCCGGCCACCTCCCCACCCGCTACGCCGCCGTCTTCGCCTTCTACCGCGAGGGCTTCCAACAGGCCGCCGCGCGCCTCGCCCGCTACGTCGCCCACGCCGACGGCGACGTCATGGACGAGCCCGCCACCGCCAAGGCCCTCAGCGGCTATCTGCTGCGCGGCCTGGACTGCGGGGCCCTCGACCTCGCCGAGGTCGCCCACGCGACCGGACTGACCCGCGCCGACCTGGCGGCCTTCGCGGCACCCCGACGCGGCGACCTCACCGCCTCCACGCCCTGACCGGGCCGACCCGCGGTGCTGTCACCGACGACCCGTAACCTGTACGGCACGCACGGACGTGACGGTACGGACGACGGGGAACGGTGCAGGGGTGTCATCGGGGGAGCACGGGCAGGGACACGGGCGCGAAGAGGAAGCGGGACGGCTGCTGGCCGGACGCTACCGGGTCACGGCCCGGCTGGGCCGCGGCGGCATGGGCATCGTCTGGAGAGCCGTCGACGAGGTCCTCGGCCGCGACGTCGCGCTGAAGGAACTGCGCACCTACACCGACGCCGCCGGACCCGAACTCGACGACCTGCGGCTGCGGATGCGGCGCGAGGCCCGCGCCGCCGCCCGGGTCAGGCACCACGGCGTGATCGCGGTCCACGACATCGCCCAGGTCGACGGCCGCCCCCTCATCGTCATGGAACTCGTCGACGGACCCTCCCTCGACGACGTCCTCGCCGAACGCGGCCCCCTCGACCCGCGCGAGGCCGCCGACATCGGCGCCAAGGTCATGGACGGCCTCGCCGCCGCCCACCGCGCGGGCGTCCTGCACCGCGACGTCAAGCCCGGCAACATCCTGCTCGACCGCTCGGGCCGGGTCGTCCTGACCGACTTCGGCATCGCCACCATGGACGACCCGGGCGACGGCTCCGCCACCCACCTCACCCGCAGCGGGGAGATCGTCGGCTCCCTCGACTACCTGGCACCGGAACGCGCCCAGGGCGGCGACCCCGGCCCCGCCTCCGACGTCTGGGCCCTCGGCGCCACCCTGTACGCCGCCGTCGAGGGAGCCTCACCCTTCCGCCGTACGTCGACGTACTCCACGCTCACCGCCATCGTCTCCGAGCCCCCGCCCGAGCCACGCCGCGCCGGAGCCCTCGGCCCGGTGCTCCGGCAGCTGCTGGAGAAGCGCCCCGAGGCGCGGCCCGACGCCGAGCGGGCCCACGCCCTGCTCCGGGCGGTGGCGGACGGCGTCCAGCCCGACCGGCCGACGACGACCCTGCGGGCCGTGGAGCCCGAGCCGGTGCGGCAGGAGACCGAGCGCGTCGCCCCGGCGGTGCCGCCCGGCTTCGGGGCACCCGGCTCCGGACCGGGGACGCGGGGCCCGGCCGCTCCCGGCGTCCCCACGGGCGGACAGCCGCCCCAGGGCACCGCCCCCACCAGCCCGATGAACGGCCCCGGCCCCGTGACGGCCCGCCGCAAGGGCCGCGCCCTGCTCGCCGCCGCGGCCGTCACCGTCCTCCTCGCGACGACCGGCATCACCGTCGCCCTGCTGAACAACCCCGGCGGGACAGCGCCCGAAGCCGCCCCCGTGTCCCCGTCGGCCACCGCGTCCCAGGACGCCTCCGACCGCCCCTCCGCCTCGCCGTCCGACCGCACCGGACCCGACGGCGCGGCGGAGTCCGAGCCAGGCGTGGAGGCCGGGGAGCGCGGCCCGGCCGCATCGCGGGAGGCCGACGCCGATCCCGCCGGCCGGGCCACCGCCTCCACCCGGCCCAGCCCGTCACGGACCTCCGCCGAGCCGGACCCGACCACGGCCGCCCCCGCATGCCACTCCATCGGCGGGGGCAAGTACAACTGCCAGGTCTGGCGCACCGCCACGTCCTACACCGCCTCCGGCACCGAGGCCGGTGTCCTGAGAGCGGGCACCAACTACTTCCACTGCCAGCGGAACCTGGGGCGCCGGGAGACCCACGGCGAGTGGACCAACGTCTGGTGGGGCAGGACGGACGACGACAGCGGCAACGCCGACGTCTACGTCAGCGCCGTCTACATCCAGGGCGGCGACAACGACGCCCCGGTCCCCGGACTCCCCGTCTGCTGATCCCGTACGTACCGCTCCAGGCCGGACGCCGTCACCAGGTCCTCCTCCACGAACAGCCGGGTGCCCCGGGCGCACAGGGCGCGGTCGGCGCGGGCGCGGGCGCAGAACTCCTCGGGTGTCGCGCCGAACAGCTCCCGCAGCCGCGGCAGCCTCAGCAGCAGTTCGCCGAGCAGCGCCCGCTGGCCCGGGTGGCCGCGGGGCACGCCGGTGCCGTCGTGCAGCACGCCGTGCTGATTGACGTACACGTGGGCGCCCGGGAGCCGCTCGCCGCCGTCGAGTTCGATCGTGACCCGGGAGGCGGGCAGCCAGGCGCGCCGGTAGTTGCCGTCCGGCAGCTGTACGCCCTCGCTGGCGTCGATCACCGACAGCTGCCGGGCGTCCAGCCAGATGACGAACAGCTCCCGTACGGTCCCGGGCGCGGCGACGGGTGAGGCGCTGACGTAGCCCATCCGGCTCACATGGGCGGAGACGCCCACGTCCACGCCGGTGACCCGGGCCCTGACCATCGGCACGGGGGAGTCGATGCGGAACTGGGCCATCTTGTGGCGGAGCTGGCCGGGGCTGGCGTTGGAGCCGATGGCGAGGACGGGGGTGCGGTCCTCGTACACCCGTCGGGTGAGCGGCAGGAACCGGTCCCCGTCGAGCAGCCCGGACTCGGCGGGCCAGGCACCGGGATACGTCAGCGGGTGCTCGCGGGGCGCCGCGGCCAGCCCCAGCGCCTCCAGGGTGCGGTCCTCGCCGGGCGGCGCGGTGGTGGGGTCGTGGGGATGCAGAGGGGTTCTCCGGTTTCCGGGGCCGATGGAAGAGGCACGGGCCGGGCCGGTCAGTCGGCCGGCGGCAGTTCGCCCGAGCCGCGGGTGATGAGCCGGGTCGGCAGTTCTATCCGCTCCGGCAGGATCAGCGAGCCGTCCAGCTGGCGGAAGAGACGCTCCGCCGCCGTACGGCCGAGGGCCGCCGCGTCCTGGGCGACGACCGTGACACCCGGCTGGAGCAGATCGCCCAGCTCGATGTCGTCGAAGCCGACGAGGGCGACCGGCCGGGTGTGCTCGGCGAGCACCCGGATCACGGTGACCGCCACCCGGTTGTTGCCCGCGAAGACCGCGGTGACGGGCTCCGGACCGGTGAGCATCTCCTCGGCGGCCCGGCGCACCCGCTCCGGGTCGGTGACGCCCAGGGACATCCAGGAGTCCGCGACGGCTATGCCCGCGCCCTCCATCGCCGCCCGGTAGCCGCGCAGGCGCTCGGCCGCGGTGTGGATGCGGGGCATGTCGCCGATGAAGCCGATCCTGCGGTGCCCGTGGGCGATCAGATGCGCCACGCCGTCGCGGGCGCCGCCGAAGTTGTCCGACAGCACCACGTCGGCGTCGATCCGCCCGGCCGGGCGGTCCACGAACACGGTGGCGACGCCCGCCTTCAGCTCGGGCTCCAGGTAGCGGTGGTCGTCGCCCGCCGGGATGACGACCAGACCGTCCACCCGCCGGGCGCACAGCGCCAGCACCAGTTCCTGCTCACGGTCCGGGTCCTCGGCGCTGGAGCCGTTGATCAGCAGGGCGCCGTGCGCGCGGGCCACCTCCTCCACGGCCCGGCTCAGCGGTCCGTAGAACGGGTCGGCGAGGTCCTCCAGCACCAGGCCGATGCTGGCGGTGCGGCCTTTGCGGAGCACCCGCGCGCTGTCGTTGCGGCGGAAACCGAGCGCCTCGATGGCCTCCTGGACCCGGCGCTCCGTCTCCGGCGTGACCCCTGGCTCACCGTTGACGACACGTGAGACCGTCTTCAGTCCGACTCCGGCACGTGCGGCTACGTCCTTCATGGTCGGGCGGTTTCCGTAGCGGCTCTCGGACCGGCGGTGGGTGTCGGGCACGTTTCGGCGTCCTGTCCTGTGGTCCACGGGGATGCGTCGGCCCGTGGTTTGTATGAGGATGTGGCGTCGAGCATAGAGCCTGGACAACGTTGTCAGGCGCGGGAGACACTGTGCGGTGCCAACTCCGGCCCACGCCCCACCGATGGACCGGCCTGCCCTTTTCCCATGGTTGAGGGGGAGAACTGACATGGTTGACGGGGAGAGCTGACATTCATGCACACCGATCTCGTGGCCGCACTCGACATCGGCGGTACCAAGATCGCCGGGGCGTTGGTCGACGGCCGCGGCCGGATCCTTTCGCGGGCGCAGCGGCCCACGCCCGCGAAAGAGGACGGCGAAACGGTCATGCGGGCCGTCGAAGAGGTCCTCGGCGAGCTGTCCGCGTCGCCGCTGTGGCCCCGGGCGGGCACCGTCGGCATCGGCAGCGCGGGCCCGGTGGACGCCTCCACGGGCACCGTCAGCCCCGTGAACGTGCCGGGCTGGCGGGACTATCCGCTGGTCGAACGGGTCCGGGCGACGACCGGGGGCCTGCCGGTCGAGCTGATCGGCGACGGCGTGGCGATCACCGCGGCCGAACACTGGCAGGGCGCCGCGCGCGGGCACGCCAACGCGCTGTGCATGGTGGTCTCCACCGGCGTCGGCGGCGGCCTGGTGCTCGGCGGGCGGTTGCACCCCGGGCCCACGGGCAACGCGGGCCACATCGGGCACATCAGCGTCGATCTCGACGGCGACCCGTGCCCCTGCGGCGGGCGCGGCTGCGTCGAGCGCATCGCCAGCGGCCCCAACATCGCCCGCCGCGCCCTGGAGGGCGGCTGGCGTCCCGGCCCCGACGGTGACGCCTCCGCCGCCGCGGTGGCCGCCGCGGCGCGCACGGGCGACCCGGTGGCGGTGGCCTCCTTCGAGCGGGCCGCCCGCGCGCTGGCCGCCGGGATCGCCGCCACGGCGACCCTCGTCGAGATCGACATCGCCGTGATCGGCGGCGGCGTGGGCAAGGCGGGCGACATCCTCTTCGACCCGCTGCGCAAGGCCCTCGCCGACTATGCCACGCTCTCCTTCGTCCAGCACCTGACGATCGCCCCGGCCCGGATGGGCACCGACGCGGGCCTGGTGGGCGCGGCAGCGGCGGCGCTGATGGGCCGGGAGAGCGCGGCGGCGGGGGTGTGACGGGGGGCGGGACGACGTCGTACGGCTGCCTCCCGGGCAGCCGTGACCGGGGACGGGGCGTGGCCGGGGGCAGCCGTGACCGGGGTCTGGGCGTGGCCGGGGGCGGGCTTGAGTCGGGGTCTGGGCGTGGCCGGGGGCGGGCTTGAGTCGGGGTCTGGGCGTGGCCGGGGGCGGGCTTGAGTCGAGGCCTGGGCGTGGCCAGGGGCGGACCGTGGCCGGGGCAGGCCGTGACCCGGACACGGTCGGCGCAGTTGGGCCGGGCATGAAGAAGCGCAGCATGCTCGCCATCGCCTCCCTCGCCACCGGGTTCGTCGTCGCGGCGGTCACCCCGTCCCACGCCGTCGTCGACCAGCTGGGTGCCGTCGACAAGCTCGGTGCCGTCGACATCGACAAGGCCCTCGGTACCGTCGGCGAGACCCTCGGCAAGGACAGCCTGGCCATGGACGACGGCCGGGACGACACCGGTGGGCGGAAGAAGGGCTGACCGGACTGACCAGCACGAGAGCCGATCCGACAGGCGCCGGGCCCCGTCACGGGGCCCGGCGCCTGTCGCCTTCGCACGCCCTCAACTGCGGCTGGTTTCCGTGGCAGGGTGGAACGGGCAAGCCACAGGGGTCCAAATGAAGAGGGGGAAACGTGATCGTTGTTTGGATCAACGGCGCGTTCGGTGCGGGGAAGAGCACGACCGCACGGGAACTGATCGAACTGATCCCGAACAGCACGCTCTTCGACCCCGAGGTCATCGGCGGTGCGCTCACACAGCTGCTGCCGGCCAAGCACCTCGCCGAGGTCGGCGACTTCCAGGACCTGCCCATCTGGCGGCGGCTCGTCATCGACACCGCCGCCGCGATGCTCGCCGAACTGGGCGGCACGCTGGTGGTTCCCATGACCCTGCTGCGCCAGGAGTACCGCGACGAGATCTTCGGCGGTCTCGCCGCCCGCCGGATAGCGGTACGGCACATCCTGCTGACCCCGGCCGAAACGATACTGCGGGAGCGCATGGCCCTCCGTGAGACACCCCCCGACCTCCCCGACGGCGACCTGCGCACACGGCAGTGGTCCCACGACCACATCGAGCCCTACCGCAGCGCCCTCGCCGGCTGGCTGACCGCCGACGCCCACCCCGTCGACAACGGCCGCCGCACGCCGTACGAGACCGCCGCCCGCATCGCCGAGGCCGTCGCCTCCGGTGCCGTGCCCGCCTGCGACATCGTGCAGTCGCCGGAACCCACCGCCGAGACCGTCGCCGCGGGCGTCCTGCTCTTCGACGAACACGACCGGGTCCTGCTCGTCGACCCCACCTACAAGCCCGGCTGGGAGTTCCCCGGCGGAGTCGTCGAACGGGGCGAGGCACCCGCCCGCGCCGGGATCCGCGAGGTCGCAGAGGAGACCGGCATCCACCTCGCGGAGGTGCCCCGACTGCTCGTCGTCGACTGGGAGCCGCCCACACCTCCCCGCTACGGCGGACTGCGCCTCCTCTACGACGGCGGCCGCCTCGGCCCCGCCCAGACCGCGGAGCTGCTGCTGCCCGGCCCCGAACTGCGCGGGTGGCGCTTCGTCACCGAGGAGGAGGCCGCGGACCTGCTGCCCCCGGTCCGCTTCGAACGGCTGCGCTGGGCGCTGCGGGCCCGCGAACGGGGCGCCGCGCTGTATCTGGAGGCCGGGATACCGGTGGGGCCCAGGGCGTGAGCCGCAGCGGGCGGGGCGGGACCGGCTGGAGAGTCCGGCCCCGCCCCGCCCGCTCACGCCTCAGCTCGCCGCGTAGTTGCGCAGGAACAGCGCCTCCGCCACCGACAGGCGCTCCAGCTCCTCCGGCGACACGCTCTCGTTCACCGCGTGGATCTGGGCCTCCGGCTCACTCAGGCCGATCAGCAGGATCTCCGCCCGCGGGTAGAGCGCCGCCAGGGTGTTGCACAGCGGGATGGAGCCGCCCTGACCGGCGTACTGCATCCGCTGCCCGGGGTACGCCACCGCCATCGCGTCCGCCATCGCCTGGTACGCCGGGCTGTCGGTGTCGGCGCGGAACGCCTGACCCTGCCCGACCTGCTCCACACTCACCCGCGCACCCCACGGCGTGTGCGCCTGGAGGTGGGCCGTCAGCAGCTTGGTCGCCTCCGCCGCGTCCACGCCCGGCGGCACCCGCAGACTGACCGACGCCCGCGCGCTGGCCTGCACCGACGGCGTGGCGCCGACCACCGGCGGGCAGTCGATGCCGAGCACCGTGACCGCCGGGCGCGCCCAGATCCGATCCGCGACGGTCCCGGAGCCGATCAGCTCCACCCCGTCCAGCACCTTGGCGTCCGCACGGAACCGCTCCTCGTCGTACTGGATCCCCTCCCACGAGGCGTCGCCGGTCAGCCCGTCGACGGTCGTCGAACCGTCCTGGGCGCGCAACGAGTCCAGTACGCGGATCAGCGCGGCCAGCGCGTCGGGGGCGGCGCCGCCGAACTGGCCGGAGTGCAGGTTCCCCGCCAGCGTGTCGACCTTCACCCGCAGCAGCGTCATCCCGCGCAGCGTGGAGGTGACCGTCGGCAGACCGGCGCGGAAGTTGCCCGAGTCGCCGATCACGATCGTGTCGGCCTCCAGCAGCTCCGGGTGCTGTTCGGCGTACCGCTCAAGACCGCCCGTGCCCTGCTCCTCCGAGCCCTCGGCGATGAACTTCACGTGCACCGGTATGCCGCCGTCGGCCTTGAGCGCGCGCAGCGCCAGCAGGTGCATGATCACGCCGCCCTTGCAGTCGGCGGTGCCGCGCCCGTACCAGCGTCCGTCGCGCTCGGTCAGCTCGAACGGCGGAGTCGCCCAGCCCGCCTCGTCCAGCGGCGGCTGCACGTCGTAGTGGGCGTAGAGCAGCACGGTCCTCGCGCCCTCGGGGCCGGGCAGATGGCCGTAGACCGACTGGGTGCCGTCCGGAGTGTCGAGCAGGGCGACGTCCTCGAAGCCCTCGGCGCGCAGCGCGTCGGCGACCCAGCGCGCCGCGCCCTCGCTCTCCACGCGCGGGAACTGGTCGAAGTCCGCCACCGACTTGAAGGCCACCAGCTCGGCCAGTTCGGTCTTCGCCCTGGGCATCAGCGAGGCGACGGTCTCGGCGACCGGATTCGACGACATGGGCACGCTCCTTGTGGGTGCGACGTTGTACTGCCAGGTAGCTGTCCCACCGCCCCGGCCGTCCGGTGAGCGGACCGGGCGTCGTGGCAGGCGGACGCCGCCGATCCTCCCACAACGGCCCGCGCGGACCGCCGCCGTAGGATGCGTGGGACAACAGGGCAGGCGGCTGGATCGGGAGCAGTAGACCATCGTGAGCAGCGAGAACTCTTCGGCGGACGACGTGCGGCAGGTGTGGGACGTCGTCGTGGTGGGCGCGGGACCCGCGGGGGCGGCGGCGGCGTACGCCGCGGCGGTGGCGGGACGCCGTGTGCTGTTGCTGGAGAAGGCGGAACTGCCCCGGTACAAGACGTGCGGCGGCGGCATCATCGGCCCCTCACGCGACTCATTGCCACCCGGCTTCGAACTCCCCTTCCGCGACCGGGTGCACGCCGTGACGTTCTCCCACAACGGCCGCTTCACCCGCACCCGCCGCTCCCGGCAGATGCTGTTCGGGCTGATCAACCGGCCCGAGTTCGACCAGCAGCTGGTCGAGCACGCGCAGAAGGCGGGCGCCGACCTGCGCACCGGTGTCACCGTCTCCCGCGTCGAGCAGCACGGCTCGGCGGTGCCCGACCGGCGCACCGTCGCCGTGGTCCTCCAGGGCGGCGAGACGGTGCTCGCGCGTGCGGTGGTCGGCGCGGACGGCAGCGCCAGCCGGATAGGAGCGCACGTCGGGGTCAAGGTTGACCAGGTGGACCTCGGCCTTGAGGCGGAGATCCCGGTGCCCGAGACGGTCGCCGAGGACTGGCGGGGGCGGGTGCTCATCGACTGGGGGCCGATCCCCGGCAGTTACGGCTGGGTCTTCCCCAAGGGCGACACGCTCACGGTCGGCGTGATCTCCGCGCGCGGCGAGGGCGCCGCCACCAAGCGCTACCTGGAGGACTTCATCGGGCGGCTGGGCCTCGCCGGGTTCGAACCGAGCATCTCCTCCGGACATCTGACCCGCTGCCGGGCCGACGACTCGCCGCTGTCCCGCGGGCGGGTGCTGGTCTGCGGGGACGCGGCGGGCCTGCTGGAGCCGTGGACCCGCGAGGGCATCTCGTTCGCGCTGCGCTCCGGGCGGCTGGCGGGGGAGTGGGCGGTGCGGATCGCCGAGGCGCACGACGCCGTGGACACCCGGCGGCAGGCGCTGAACTACGCCTTCGCCGTCAAGGCGGGGCTGGGCGTGGAGATGGCCGTGGGCAAGCGGCTGCTGGCGGCGTTCGAGCGGCGGCCCGGTGTGTTCCACGCGGCGCTCACCGGGGTGCGGCCCGCGTGGCGGGCGTTCATGGACATCACCCGCGGCTCGACCTCGCTGGGCGAGATGGTCCGCACCCGGCCGCTGGCCCAGCGCGCGCTGGCGGTGCTGGACCGCCGGATGGGGGGTGGCGGCGAGGGTGCGGGGGCCGGGGGCTCGGCGGGCTCCGTGCGCTCGGCGGGCTCGGCGGGCTCGGTTGGCTCGGCGGGCTCCGCGGGTGAGCCGCCCGCCGCCGACGACGGTGTCAGCGCGTGACCGTGATCCGGAAGACCGGGTGGTCGGCGGCGGCCGCGTTGAGTTCATCGTCGGAGGACTTGGCCGTGACGCCCTTGAAGTACTGGTTGACCTCCCAGCCCCACTTCTCCAGATAGCTCCGCAGGATCGGGAGCTTCTCGTCGTCGGGAAGCTCCACCGCGGTGAACCGGCGGACCTTGCGTCCGACGCGCAGCTCCCCGCCACCGGCGGCGCGCATGTTGCGCACCCACTGGGAGTGGCCGCGCGCCGAGACCAGGAACTGGCCGCTGTCGTGGGTGTGCGGGTTGACCGGGATGCGCTGCATCTTGCCGCTCTTGCGGCCGCGGACGGACAGCTCGGCGGTACCGGCGAAGCTGATCCCGTGCCGGGCCAGCCAGCCGATGAGGTCGTTGAAGCGGCTGGCCAGGCGGCCTGCCTTGAAGTAGTACGGCTGTGCTGGCCGGGACGGCTGTGCGGACGACATGGTGCCCCCGGGAGGGTTGGGAGAGCGGCGCTCCTTTTTGTGAGCAGTGCTCTTGCTTGAGAACAGTGTGCGCGAGGACGGTGATCCAAAGCAAGAGCACCGCTCTCGAGAGAGTGCGCCGCTCATGCTTCGGTGCGCCGCTCTCGCTTCGGTGCGCCGCTCATGTTTCAGTGCACTGCTCTCTTTTGTGTGCACCGCTCTGTTTTCGTGGAAGACTCACCCCCATGAGCACCGCACACGGCGTCCGAGCCCGAGCCAGGATTGAAGTCACCGCCGCCATCAAGGACGCGGCGCGCGCCCAACTCGCGGCCGGCGGCGCCGCCAAGCTGTCGCTGCGGGCCGTGGCCCGTGAGCTGGGCATGGCGTCCTCCGCGCTCTACCGCTACTTCCCCAGCCGCGACGACCTCCTCACCGCGCTGATCATCGACGCCTACAACTCCCTCGGCGAGGCGGCCGAGACCGCGCACGACGAGGTCGCCGACGCCGGTCCGCTGCGCCGCTGGACGCGGGTCTGCGAGGCGGTGCGCGGCTGGGCACTGGCGAACCCGCACGAGTACGCCCTGATCTACGGCTCCCCGGTGCCCGGCTACACCGCGCCCCAGACGACGGTCCCGCCCGCCTCCCGGGTCGGGCTGCTGCTCATCCGCATCGTGCGCGACGCACACCAGGGGCTGGGCGTGGCCAGGACCCCGCTCGCCGCCGAACTGCGCCCCGAGGCCGAGCGGATGGCCGCCGACCTCGCCCCCGACCTGCCGCCCGAGGTGGTCGTGCCGCTCATCGCGGCCTGGGCGCAGCTGTACGGGCTGGTCGGTTTCGAGGTGTTCGGGCAGTTCACGCGGGTCGTGGAGGACCGTGAGCCGTTCTTCAGGCAGGCCGTTGTCCACCTCGCCCAAGGCGTCGGGCTGGTGGACCCCCACCGGAACGGGGCGGCGCGGCGCCCGGCCGGTCAGGGCACCGGGACGGGCGGCAGGGGCAGCAGGTCGGGGTCCTGACGCAGGATTCGCTGGTGCAGTGAGCGCAGCGCGGGGCCGGGGTCGGCGCCCAGTGCCTCGGCGAGCCGCTTCCGGGCGGCCTCGTAGGCGGTGAGGGCGTCCGTCGGGCGGCCGGCGTGGCACAGCGCGAGCATCAGCAGCTCGGTGAGCCGCTCCCGCAGCGGGTGCGCGGCGACGAGGCGGACCAGTTCATGGACGTACTCGAAGGACCGCCCCAGCTCGATCTCACCCGCCAGCCGCCCTTCGAGCACCGTGAGGCGCTTCTCCGCCCAACGCAGCCGCTCCGCCGCCAGATACGGCGCGTGCAGGCCCTCGGCGAACTCCCCGCGCCACAACTCCTCCGCCCGCCCGGCCAGTTCCACCGCGCGCCGGATGTCCCCGGCGTCCCGCGCGGCCAGCGCCCCGTCGACGAGGCGGCGCCTCTCCCGCAGGTCGGTGATGTCGGCGCCGGTGAGCCGGTACCCGGCGCCGGTCCAGCTCAGCTCGGGCCCGCCCGGGCCGAGGGCGCGGCGCAGCCCGGAGACGTACTTCTGCACCAGGTTGCGCACGTGGACCGGCGGCGTGCCGCCCCAGACGGCCTCGACCAGACCCTCGTACGAAAGCGGCCGGTCCTCCTGGAGGAGGAGCACCGCGAGCACCGCGCGTTGCTTCGGCGGGCCCAGTGGCAGCTCGGTGCCGTCGCGGAACGCGCGCAGTGGGCCGAGCAGTTCGAAGCGCGGGGCGGCGTGGCCCCGGTCGTCCGAT
Organism: Streptomyces sp. B93; assembly: GCF_018070565.1. Classification (GTDB taxonomy): domain Bacteria; phylum Actinomycetota; class Actinomycetes; order Streptomycetales; family Streptomycetaceae; genus Streptomyces. The sequence continues at coordinate 52,218 of NZ_JAGPXL010000032.1, read as the reverse complement.
GGTGCTGCCGATGTCCCCGTTGTCCCCTCACCCATGCGTTCGAGAGTATCCCGGGGCCACCTGGTCCCGAGGAGGCGTGACTGCCCGTCGACGGGCAGTTGACCTCAGGCCGTGTTCCTCGCGTCGGCGTTGTCGCGCCCACGCGACCTGCTGGTCCTCGACGAGCCGGAGCAGCGCCTCGACCCCGGCGCCCGCCTGCGCCTCGCGGACGTGCTGCGCGCCGAGCGCGACAACGGCACCGCGGTGCTGTTCGCCACCCACCACCGCGAGCTGGCCCGGGCGGCACACCGCGTCGTCGTCCTGGAGGACGGGGCGGTGGTCGCCGAGGGCGGAGCGGACGAGGTGTTCACGAAGGCGGACGCGTGAGCGGTACGGCGTCACGCACCAGCACGACGACCCCACCGCCCGGCGGCACGGACCGCACGGCACAGACCCGGAGCTGGCTGCGGGCCCGGCGCGGCGCGGGCCGCGCGCGCCGCGCCGAGTACGCCGCCTACGTCGTCGTGGTCCTGCTTCTCGGCTGGTACGGCCTGTTCGCCATCGGCCTCTTCCAGGAACTCGGCCACCGGAGCCCCCTCGCCGAGCACGCCGAGGCCATCGCGCGAGTGATGCCCCGCCATGCTGTGGTACGCCGTCGGCCCCCTCACCAGCATCACCGCCCTGCCCCTGCTCCTGTCCGGCCCCTTCCCCGCGTACCTCCCCCTGCGGCGGCCCCCTGGGCCGGCCTGGCCGCCTGCTGGCTCCTGGCCGCCCTGCTCCTGCGCTGGGTGGTGGGACGGGCACGGAGACGCATACGTCCGTGACCTGCCGGCCGAGAAGCGTGGAGACCGTGGGAAACGGCGGGCTCGCGTTCCAGTGGGTCTTCCAGTGGGTCTTCCAGCGGGCCCGGTGACCGTGGGCGGTGTACAGCGTTTCCGGCGGAAGGCCACTTTTCATGCTCACCTGGCTCGGTCGACTGGCCGTGCGGCGCAGTCGTGCCGTACTGATCGGTGTTCTGCTCGTGTTTCTGGGGCTCGGCGCCTATGGCGCGGGGGCGCAGGGCGATCTTGATCTCTCGCGCTGGGACTCGCCCGGTACCGAGTCGGTCCGGGCGGGTGAGGTGCTGCGGGACGACTTCGGTACGGGCAATCCGAATCTCGCGTTGCTGGTCACCGCTCGCGACGGTGATGTGGACAGCCGCGCGACCGTGCGGGCGGCCCGTGAACTCACCGCCGAGGTGGAGCGGTTGTCGCTGGTGACCGACGTGACCTCGTACTGGGACGCCAGCAGTCCGGCGCTGCGTGGGGAGGACGGGCGCAGGGCCCTGATCCTTGCCCGTCTCGAAGGGGACGCCACCGAGACCCGCGAGGAACTCGCCGTGCTCTCGCCCCAGTTGAGCCGCACCACCGCCGAACTGGAGGTCCGGGTGGGCGGTCAGGAGGAGATCTCCCGGCAGGTCGGTGAGCAGGCCCGGGCCGACTTCCTGCGCGCCGAGGCGTTCGCGCTTCCGGCGGTGCTGCTCCTGCTGGTCCTGGTCTACCGGCGCACGGTGGCCGCCTTGCTGACGGTGGCGGTGGGGCTGTTCGCGGTGCTCGGGACGATGGCGGGGCTGCGGGCGGTCGCGCAGTTCACGGAGGTGTCGACGTTCGCCGCGAACCTGGCGCTGGTCCTCGGACTCGGCCTGGGCGTCGACTACGGCCTCTTCGTGATCAACCGGTACCGCGAGGAGCGGGCCGCCGGGCGGGCGCAACCGGAGGCGGTGGTCCGGGCGACCCGGGTGGCCGGGCGGACGGTCGTCTTCAGCGGGGTCACGGTGGCGGTGTCGCTGTGTGCCCTGCTGGTGTTCCCGTTCTTCTTCCTCAGTTCCTTCGCGTACGCCGGGGTGTTCGTGGTGGTCGCCGCCGTCACGGGGGCGGTGGTCTTCCTGCCCGCCGCGCTCGCTCGCTGGGGGCACCGCGTGGAGCGCGCCGTCGGTTCCGCCTCCGGCTCCGGGTTCTGGCACCGCGCCGCGCTGCGCGCCATGCGCCGGCCGCTGCTCGCGGGCGCCGGGGTGCTCACCGTGCTCCTCGTCGCCGCGTCCCCGCTGCTCGGCCTGCGCTTCGGCCTCCCGGACGAGCGGACGCTGCCCGCGGGCACCTCCTCGCGCACCACCTCCGAGATCGTGCACCGCGAGTTCGCCGCCGAGCCCACCGACACCGTCCAGGTGGTCGTCACACAAGAGGCCGACACGCGGGCGTACGCCGCCGCGCTCTCCCGTCTCCCCGGCGTGCACCAGGTCGACGCGCCCGACGGCCGCTACCACGACGGACGCCGCACCGGCGCCCCCGGCCAGGACCGGCTGACCGCGCCCGACGGACGCGTGCGGCTGGCTGTCGTACCCACGCAGGGGGCCATGTACGGCGACGTGCCCGCCTTCGTCGAACGCGTCCGTGACACCCCGGCCCCGGCGCCCGCCCTGGTCGGCGGCTACCCGGCCGAGACGACCGACTTCCGCGCCACGCTCCTCGACCGGCTGCCGCTCGCCGTCACGCTGGTGCTGGTGGCGACGTACGTGATCCTCTTCCTGATGACCGGGAGCGTGCTGCTGCCCCTGAAGGCGACCGTGCTGAACCTGCTCAGCCTTTCGGTGATGTTCGGCTGTCTGGTGTGGGTCTTCCAGGACGGCAACCTGTCCGGACCGCTCGGCTTCACCCCGACGGGGTCGATCGAACCGAGCATTCCGGTGCTGATGTTCTGCGTGGCGTACGGACTGTCGATGGACTACGAGGTGTTCCTGCTGGCGCGGATCAAGGAGGAGCACGAGCGCACCGGCGACACCGTGCGAGCCGTCGGCGAGGGCATCCGGCGCAGCGCCCCGCTGGTCACCGCCGCGGCCGGGATCCTCGCCCTGTCCTTCCTGTCGTACGCCACCGGAGGCGTCGTCTTCCTGAAGGAACTCGGCGTCGGCACGGCCCTGACGATCGTCGTGGACGCCACCTTGATCCGGGTGGTGCTGCTGCCGGTGACGATGCGGCTGGCGGGACGGGCGAACTGGTGGGCGCCGCGCCCGCTGCGGCGCCTGCGGATGCGGGAGGAACCGGTGGCCGACGTACTTCCCCGGGAGTACGTGTGATCACCACGCGCGGGTGACGCCGGCGTGGACGCGCGGCGTCTAGCGTGGCGGTCATGGACGAGCAGCGCGTACGGGGGACCGGGCGGTTCCGGCGGGGACCGGCCTGGTGGCGGCACGGGCCGCCGTGGGCCTCCCGGTGGGACGACGACGGGGACCGGGGCGGCGCCCCCTGGCCCTGGCGGTCCACCGTGCTGCTGACCGGCTTCGTGCTGGTCGGCTCTACCTTCGCCGCGCACGGTCAGGAGGGCGAGCGGGCGGCCCTCGACCCGTTCGCGCGGGTCCTGCTGGTGGTGGCCGCGGGGCTCTTGCTGTGGCGGAAGCGGTACCCCGTGGCCGTCCTGTTCGGCACGGCGGCGGCCGCCGCGACCTACCTGGGCGCCGGGTATCCGTACGGGCCGGTCTTCCTGGCCGTCGCCGTCGCCTGTTTCAGCGCCGTCGTCGCCGGGCACCGCCGGGCCGCCTGGACGGCGGTGGGGATGCTGTGGGCCGCGCATGTCCTGGTGGCGCACTGGCTGTACCGGTGGCTGCCGCCCACCGGGGACTCGGGGATCCCCTGGGGGCAGGAGCTGGTGGTCGCCGCCTGGGTGGCGGCGATCATGGCCGTCTCGGAGCTGGCCCGTGCCCGGCGTGAGCAGTGGGCCCGGGACCGGGCCGAGCGGGCGCAGGCGGCCCGGCGGCGCGCGGACGCGGAGCGGCTGCGCATCGCCCGCGAACTCCACGACGTACTGGCGCACAGCATCTCCGTGATCAATGTGCAGGCGGGCGTCGGCCTCGCCCTGCTGGACTCCGACCCGGAGCAGGCGCGTACGGCGCTCACCACCATCAAGGCGGCCAGCAAGGAGGCGCTCGGCGAGGTCCGCCAGGTGCTCGACAACCTGCGCACGCCGGGAGAGGCGCCGCGCGCCCCCGCGCCCGGCCTTGACCGGCTGCCGGAGCTGGTGACGCAGGCGGCGGGCGCGGGCCTCACCGTCGAGGTGACGGGCGAGGCCCCACGGCTGCCGCCCGGCGCCGGTCTCGCCGCCTTCCGCATCGTGCAGGAGGCGCTCACCAATGTCGTACGGCACTCCGGTTCGCGGCACGCGCGCGTGCGGCTCGATCCCGTGGGCGGCCCGGCGGGCGGCGCGCTGCGGCTGTGCGTCGACGACGACGGGCCCGCGACCGGCGCCGAGGCGGGCGGCAGCGGCAACGGACTGGCCGGGATGCGGGAGCGGGCGGCGGCGCTGGGTGGCACCATCGAGGCGGGCCCGCGCCCCGACGGCGGCTTCCGGGTGCTCGCCGTACTGCCGTTGACCGGCACCGCAGCCGAGGAGGAGGACCGGTGATCCGCGTACTGCTCGCCGACGACCAGTCACTGGTCCGGGCCGGCTTCCGCGCCCTGCTGGACGCGCAGCCCGACATCGAGGTCGCCGGGGAGGCCGCCGACGGCGAGGAGGCGCTGCGCGCGGTCCGCGAACTGCGGCCGGACGTCGTCCTCATGGACATCCGCATGCCCGCGCTGGACGGTCTCGCCGCGACCCGCCACATCACCGGCGACGCGGACCTGACGGACGTCAGGGTGGTCATGCTGACGACCTTCGAACTCGACGAGTACGTCTTCGAGGCGATCCGCGCGGGCGCGTCCGGCTTCCTGGTGAAGGACACCGAGCCGGAGGAACTGCTGCGCGCGGTGCGGGCGGTGGTCGCGGGGGACGCCCTGCTCTCGCCGGGGGTGACCCGGCGTCTCATCGCCGAGTTCGCGGCCCGTTCCAAGGAGCCCGCGGCGGCGGGCGCGCTCGCCGGGCTCACCGAGCGGGAGCGGGAGGTGATGGCGCTGGTCGGCATCGGCCTGTCCAACGAGGAGATCGCCCGCAGACTGGTCGTCAGTCCGCTCACCGCCAAGACCCATGTGAGCCGCACCATGGTGAAGCTGGGCGCCCGCGACCGGGCCCAACTGGTCGTGCTGGCCTATGAGTCGGGGCTGGTGCGGCCGGGCTGGCTGGGCTGAGCCGCGGCCCGCTGGAAGCGGACGAGGACGGCGACGACCCGGGCGGTGAACAGGACCGGCACGAGCACCACCCCGGTCCGCACCAGCACGGTCTCAAAGAGCCCCGGCAGCGTGAACAGCAGCGCGGGACCGGCGACCGCCCCGAAGACCACCGCCGCGGCGAACGCCGCGCTGCACAGCGCGTACCCGATCTCGACCGTGAGCGCGTCCCGGTCCGCCTGCGTCCGCCGTCCCCCGTGATCCGTCATACCGGAAGTCAAACAGGCGTGTGCCCGGCGGGACAAGCGGCCCCGCCGGGCACACAGACGGAGGCGGTCCCCCTAGTCGCGGACCGGTACCCGCTCCGCTTCCGCCTCCTTCACGGTGGACTGGGCGACGACGACGGACCGCTGCTCGCGGCTGCGGCGCAACCCCGTCAGGGTGATCAGGAGCCCGGCGACGGCGATGCCCGTGATGACGACCAGGCCGGGCCGGTAGCTGTCGAGGACGCCCTGCGGGGTGGCGTTCTCGGGGGCGTTCGCCGTCACCACCGCCGTCACGACGGCGAGGAAGAGCGCGCCGCCGACCTGCACGGAGGTGTTGAGCAGCCCGGAGACCATGCCCTGCTCGTGGTCGTCGACGCCGTTGGTGGCCTGGATGTTGAGCGAGGGGAAGACCAGCGCGCAGGCCGCGCCGATCAGCAGCATGCTCGGCAGGATCGCGACCGCGTACACCGGGTCGAGGTCGACGCCGAGGAAGAGCGCGTAGCCGACGACCATCAGGGCGAAGCCCACGGTGAGCAGCCGCGGGGTGCCGAACCGGTCGACGATCGCGCCCATCTTGGTGGCCGACAGCGCGACCAGCACACCGGCGGGCAGGAAGGCGAGCGCCGTGTGCAGCGCGGACCAGCCCAGCAGGGACTGCATGTACAGCGTGACCAGGAACTGGAAGCCGACGTACGACCCGAAGAACGCCATCGCGCCGAGCTGGGCGCGGATCTGGTTGCCGGAGCGCAGCACGCCGAGCCGGATCAGCGGGCCGGGCGAACGCCGTTCGACGGCCACGAAGACGGTCAGCAGCACGGCGACGGCCAGGAAGGACAGCAGTGTCCGGGCGGATGCCCAGCCGGCCTCGGGGGCCTGGACGACGGTGAAGACCAGCAGCAGCATCGAGGCGGTGCCGAGGACGGCGCCCGGGACGTCGTAGCCGTTGTGGTCCTTCTCGCGGGTACTGCGCGGCAGCAGCTTCAGGCCCGCGACCAGGGCGATCAGCGCGATCGGCGCGGGCAGCAGCATGGTCAGGCGCCAGCTGGCCTCGGTGAGCAGGCCGGAGAGGACCAGGCCCATGGAGAAGCCGGTGGCCGCGCAGGTGGTGTAGATGGACAGGGCGCGGTTGCGCAGGGTGCCCTGCGGGAACGTGGTGGTGATGATCGACAGGCCCGCGGGCGCGGTGAAGGCCGCGCTGAGGCCCTTGATGAAGCGGCTGGCGATCAGCAGCGGGCCCGAGTCGACGAGGCCGCCGAGCAGGGAGGCGAGCGCGAAGACGCCGAGGGCGACCAGGAAGACCTGGCGGCGGCCGAGCAGGTCGGCGGTCCGGCCGCCGAGGAGCAGCAGGCCGCCGTAGCCGAGGATGTAGCCGCTGACGATCCATTGCAGCGTCGACGTGGACAGCCCGAGGTCCGAGCCGATGGACGGCAGGGCGACGCCGACCATCGACACGTCGAGGGCGTCCAGGAACATCGCGGCGCAGAGCACCAGCAGGGTGCCCCACAGACGGGGGGTCCAGCGTCCCTCGGACGCCGCGGTGGTGTGCGGAGAGGTCATGCCCCCAGACGCTACATGCGCATGCATCGAATGCAAGCGCATTTAATTACGATGCAACAAAGCCGTTTCTCTGCTACGGTGCGGGCATGGCGGCGAAGAAGGCCGAACAGGCGCTCGTGGAGCAGTGGCGGGACATCCTGGCGCTGCACTCGCGCACCCAGTGCGAACTCGACCGGGCCCTGCACGAACACGGCCTCTGCGCCAGCGACTTCGAGGTCCTGGACGTACTCGCGGAGAACGCCACGGCGGCCTGCGTCCGCAGCTTCCGCGTCCAGGAGATCGCCGAGCGCGTCCATCTCAGCCAGAGCGCCCTGTCCCGGCTGATCGCCCGGCTGGAGAAGGACGGACTCGTCGAACGCGGCATGTGCCCCGAGGACCGCCGGGGCGTGCGCGTGGGCCTCACCGCGCGCGGGCGCGCGCTGCACGGCCAGGTGCTGCCGGTGCAGCGCGCGGTGCTCACGCGGATGCTGGCGAACTGAACCCCTCGGGGCTCAGCCCCAGGTGACGGCGGAGGTCGCGCGCCACAGGTCGGGGAGCGCGCCGTCCCCGGTCACCCCGGGGAAGGGCAGCCGGTTCCACAGCGCCAGATAGAGATCCGCCGCCGGACCGGCGATCTCGCAGTCAGCGTCACCGACGTCCCCGGCCTCCGTCACCGCCGGTTCCGCGGACAGCCGTACGGTCCACACGGCGCCCTGCTCCGTGTCCGTGGCCCGTATCCGCAGCACCCGGGGCTCGGCGCTGCGGACCTTGCTCTTGCCGCGGGCGTGGAAGCCGCGCAGCAGCTCGTCGATGCCGTCGACGGCGAACTCCGGACTGATCGCGCTCGGCGCCACCGCACGGGCCGACTCCGCGTCGAAGCGGTGCACGGTCGTCTCGTGCGCCTGCCGCCGCGCCCAGAACGCCAGTGGTGACGGGGCGGGCAGGAAGTACCAGCACGCCACGTCGGGCGGGGCCGCGGAGAGGGTGTCCACCAGCCGCCCGTGCCCCTCCTCGAACCAGTCCAGCAGCGCCGCCCCGTCGAGATCCGGCAGGCCCCCGTCGGGCCGGTACGAGGTGTGCCCCTCGGCGACGAACGCGGTCGCCCACCGGTGCACCATGCCGGTGTGCCGCAGCAGGTCCCGCAGCTGCCAGCCCGGACAGGTCGGCACCTTGGCGTCCGGGCCCGCCTCGGCGGCGGCAGCGGCCAGCGACCGGCCCTCCCGGGCCAGGACATCGATGTACTCGGCAGTTTCCATGGGCAGGAGTGTGCCGGATGGAGAGGGCCGTCCGGGAGGGCCGACGGTGAGGAACGGTCCCCGGCCTGGTCGGAGGCCTTCGGGGGCTTTTCGAATCGGACGGGACGGGAACTCGCGACGGCGTCCACCCCTGTGTTCTTCGGTACCGAGGAGGCCGATGTGACCGACGACCCCCGCCAGAACCCGGCGACACGGCATCCCCAGCCGGACCTGCCCGCCCAGGACCAGCCGCACCCCGGCTGGACGGGCCCCATGGACCCGCCCCCAGACCACGGTGAGGAGAGCTACCGGGGCAGCGGCCGGCTCACCGACCGCAAGGCGGTGATCACCGGCGGCGACTCCGGCATCGGCCGCGCGGTCGCCCTGGCCTACGCCCGCGAGGGCGCCGACGTGCTCCTCACCCATCTGCGGGAGGAGGAGGACGAGGCCCGAGAGACGACCCGGCTGGTGGAGGAGGCGGGCCGCAAGGCGGTCGCCGTCTCCTGCGACATCCGCGAGGAGGCCAACTGCCGGGCGCTGATCGAACGGGCCGTCGCCGAGTTCGGCCGCATCGACGTCCTGGTCAACAACGCGGCGTACCAGATGTCGCAGCCGGACGGCATCGAGGCCATCCCTACCGAGCAGTTCGACCGGGTGATGCGGACCAACCTGTACGGCATGTTCTGGCTGAGCAAGTTCGCCCTGCCGCACATCCCCGAGGGCGGGAGCATCATCAACACCACGTCGGTGCAGGCCTACAAGCCCAGCCCGCACCTGCTGGACTACGCCACCACCAAGGGCGCCATCGTCACCTTCACCCAGGGGCTCGCCCAGATGCTGGCGCCCCGGGGCATCCGCGTCAACGCCGTCGCGCCGGGCCCGGTGTGGACACCGCTGATTCCCGCGACGCTGCCCGACACGGTCGAGTTCGGCAAGCAGAGCCCGCTGGGCCGCCCCGCCCAGCCCGCCGAACTCGCCCCCGCGTATGTCTATCTGGCGTCCCAGGAGGCGAGTTACGTCACCGCGGAGATCGCCAACGTGACGGGCGGCACGCCGCTGCCCTAGCGACGGTACGGCGGTACCCGGGGGGCCGAGCCGCGCCGTAGCGCCGTCCCGAGGGGGCGTGCCGGCTACCTGACCGCCGCGTTCCGGGTCACCAGCCCGATGACGGCGGCGACCGCCGCGAGTACGGCGACGCTGGTGAGGGCGGCGGGCAGGGAGAACCAGTCGGCCATGAAGCCGATCGCGGGGGGACCGAGGAGCATGCCGCCGTAGCCGAGGGTGGAGGCGGTGGCGACTCCGGTGGGACCGGCCAGGGCGCCCGCGCGTTCCACCGCCACGGGGAACAGGTTGGCGAGCCCCAGCCCGGCGACGGCGAAGCCGAGCAGCGCCGCCCACAGGGCGGGCGCGAGGGCGCCGAGCAGCATACCGGCGGCGGCCGTCGCGCCGCCCGCCACCACCGTGCGGGTGCGGCCCAGGCGTTCCAGCAGCGTCGTGCCGCTCAGCCGGCCGAGGGTCATGGCGAGGGCGAAGCAGGAGTAGCCGATGGCCGCCGTGCCGGGGGAGGCGTGCAGGTCCTGCTCCAGGTGCAGGGCACCCCAGTCGGCGAGGGCGCCCTCGCCGTACGCCGTGCAGAGGGCGATCAGACCGAACACGACGACCAGGGCACGGGTACGGCGGTCCGGACGGCGTGGGGTGCCGGGCGCCGTCCGCTCGCGCTCCGGCGGGAGCGGCGGCTCCAGACGCAGGAGCGCCCGTCCGGCGACGGCCGTCACCAGCAGGCCGACGACCGTGAGGCCGAGCAGATGGCGGGTGGGCGACACGCTCCCGGCGACCAGCCCGCCGAGGCCCGCGCCGATCATGCCGCCCAGGCTGAACGCGGCGTGGAAGCTGGGCATGATCGGCCGTCGCAGCGCGGCGACCAGATCGACGGCGGCACTGTTGAAGGCCACGTTGATCCCGCCGTACGCCGCGCCGAACAGCAGCAGCACGGCGCCGAGGGCCGTCACCGAGTGGGTGAGCGGGGGCAGGGCCACGCTCAGCGAGAGGAGTACGGCGCAGGCGACCGTGACCTGGTGGCTGCCGTAGCGGCGGCACAGGCGGCCGGTCAGCATCATCGTGACGACGGCTCCGGCGGAGACACAGAGCAGGGCCAGGCCGAGGGTGGTGGCGGAGGCGCCGGTCTGCTGCTTGATCGCGGGGATGCGGACGACCCACCCGGCGAAGACGAAGCCGTCCAGGGCGAAGAAGACGGTGAGGACGGTACGGAGGCGGGAGAGGTCGGTACGGGTGCGACCACCCGGCACGGCACTGTGCGAGCGGGTTTTGTTTATGAGCGGCACAAAAGCAGGCTAGGTGGTGCTCCTCTGTGGGGCAAGGGTGCTCATCTGCGGCGTACCGGCCGGGATCCGCTCCAGCACCCCGCCCGCGAACACGTCGTACAGCGGCAGCGTCTCCAGATGGACGTAGCCGATGTGGCAGTCGCACACCGCGAGGGGGCAGGCGCGGGGGCGCAGGGCGGCCCGGTAGGAGCCGTCGTAGAGGTTGCCCAGCTCCGCGGGGACGAAGTGGCAGCGGCGGACCGTGCCGTCGCCGTCCACGGAGATGACGGACTCGCCGGTGCGGCACGGCAGGCCCGCGCTGCGGTGCGGGTGGCGGCTGTACGGGAAGAGGGGGTCGAGGGCGGTCCAGGCGTCCGCCTCGGGGTCGGTGTAGGTGTGCCCCTCCGCGGCGTTGACCCAGAGGTAGACGTGGGCGGGGAGGTCCGCGCGCAGACGGCGGGCGTGGGACAGGTGCTCGGGGAGGCCGACGATGCCGACGCTGTGACGGATGCCACGGGCGGCCAGGTCGTGGCACTTGGCGAGGAAGCGGTCGTAGGGCGTCTGGCCGGGGTGGTAGGTGCACCACAGGGCGAGGGTGTCCGGGTCGGCCGCCTCCAGCCAGTCCGTGCGGCAGCTGAGGTTGGTCTGGATCGCCACACGGTCGACGTGGGGCTGGTGGCTCAGCTCGGCGAGGGTGCGGCGGTACCAGGAGCGCACCAGGCCCTCGCCCCACGGGGTGAACAGCAGGGACAGGCGGTCCTGCCGTCGCGCGGTCGCCCACTCGGCGAACCGGGTCAGCGCGGCACGGTCCGCCGCCAGCTGGGCGCGGCTGTCGCGGCGCTTGGCGAAGGGGCAGTACGGGCAGTCGTAGTCGCACGAGGCCAGGGGGCCGCGGTAGAGGATCGTCAGGTTCATGGCCGGGTCGTCCGTCGTCACTTCGTCTCGTACTCCGCCATGCGCTGCCGCACCGACGCGGAGAACAGCTCCGGGCCCAGCGCGTCGGAGTGGGCCAGGCCCTCGGGGGTCAGGCGCAGCAGGTCCGGGCCGGTGGAGTCGTCCAGCCAGCCACGGGCGGCGAAACGGGCCAGGTCGGGCGCGAAGTCGTCGTGCGGATCGGTGCCGAAGCGGGTCCGGTACTCCGCGACCGGCATGCCCTCGGCCTGGAGCAGCGACTGGAGCAGATGGCGGCGCCGGGCCTCGTCCGCGTCCATGTGCCAGCCGAAGTCCGCGTGCCGGAAGTCCTCGACCGTGCGGGCCGTGTAGTCGTCGATGATGCCGCGTATCCGGTGCATGTCCACGGCGTAGTCGAAGGAGTAGTGCAGCGTGGACGTGTACGAGCGGGCGCCGCAGCCGAGGCCGATCATGCCGTCGGACTGGCACGAGTAGTCCTCGCCGCCGGTGGCGGGGGCGTCCGCGCGGCGGAACATGCGCATCGACACCTGCTCGTAGCCGCGCGCGATCAGGTGGTCGCGGCCGTGGCGGTACAGGCGCAGCCGCCGCTCGTCCCACTCGGTGTCGGACGTCGTGCCGCCGCTGCGGCGGTCAAGGCCGGTGAGCGGGCGGACGTAGAGGGGGTACAGGTACAGCTCCTCCGGGCGCCAGGCGAGCGCCGCGTCCAGGGAACGGCGCCAGGAGTCCTCGGTCTGGCCGTCGATGCCGTAGATCAGGTCGATGTTCAGGACCGGGAAGCCCGCCTCACGGATCCGGGTGAGGGCCGCCTCGACGTCCGAGCGGCGCTGCGGGCGGACCGCCGTGCGCGCCTCGGTGTCGACGAAGCTCTGCACGCCCAGACTCAGCCGGGTCGCGCCGCGCTCGGCGAGCACGGTCAGCCGGTCCGCCGTCGCGGTGGCGGGCGACGCCTCCACCGACAGCGGGACGGACCGGAGGTCGGTGCCGAGGCCGTCCTCGGCCAGGTCGCACAGCCGCTCCAGCTCGGCGGCCTCCAGGAACGTCGGGGTGCCGCCGCCGAACGCCGCGTTGGCGAACCGCGCCCCGTCGCCCAGCGCCTCGCGCACCGCCGACGCCTGGCGCTCCAGGGCGTCCAGGTAGGCCTTGGTCAGGCCGTCGGGGGCGCCGATGCGGGTGAACAGGTTGCAGAAGCCGCAGCGCACCTCGCAGAACGGGATGTGGAAGTAGAGCGAGAGCGCGTCCTTCGGCTCCCCGGCCCACAGGTCGCCGAGCGCCGCCCGCTCGCGCGGCAGCGGGCGGTAGGCCGTCTTGTGCGGGTACGCGTACACGTACTGCTGGTACGGGCGGACGGCGGGCGTCGCTTCGAGCGTGGTCATCGGGCCTCGTCGAGGAAGAAGTGGGCGTAGGGGACGGTCCAGACCACGTCATGGCCGATGCGATGGCCGGTGTGGCCGTCCTCGCCGTACGCGGTGCCGTGGTCGGAGCAGACGATCGCGAGGCAGCGGCGGCGGCTGCGCACGGCGTCGAAGAGACGGCCGATGTGCCGGTCCACGTACTCCAGCGCCGCCGCGTGCGTGACACGCGTGTCGCCCGCCTCGCGGGTGGCGCCGGGCAGGTGGAACCAGTTCGGCTGGTGCAGCGCCGCCACGTTCACGAAGAGGAACAGGCGCCGCTCTCGCGGGAGTCCGGCGACGATCTCCTCGGCGCGGGTCACCTGCGCCTCGAAGGACGTCGGTGACGGAACGCCGAACTCCGGCTCCCAGTGGCTCTCCTGGAAGAGCCCCGGCAGCACCGACCCCAGCGGGCCTTGCTTGTTGAAGAAGCCGACGCCGCCGACACAGACCGTGCGGTAACCGACGGCGGCCAGGCCGGAGACCAGGTCGGGGGTGTCGTAGACGAAGGTGCCGTCAGCGGTGGTCTCGCTGCCCGCGAAGACGGCGGCGAACAGCCTCGGATGCGGGCCCGGGGTCGCCGGGGTCGGCAGGAAACCCGCGAACATCGCCTGGTGGGAGGCGTAGGTGAAGCTGCCGGGGGCGTGCCGCCGCTCCCAGGCGCCGCCGGGCAGGTGGCGGGCCAGGTTCGGGATGCGGCCCTCGGCCGCCAGCTCCTGGGCCACGTCGTAGCGGAGCGTGTCCAGGGTGACCATCAGCAGGTCGTGGCTGCCGACGACCTCGTTCATGTCGATCGGCGGCATCGTCGCCGACTGGGTGTCAGCCGGTGGCGTCATGGTGGTGCTCCTCGTGCTTGAGTGGCCGCGTCGCGGCGGGTACGGCGGCCACCTGCGCGGCATAGGTGTCCAGCCCTTCCGCGCCGCTGCCGGGCAGGCCGGTCAGCCGGGGCAGCAGATCACCGAAGGCGTTGACCTCGCCCACGGTGAAGCGCCGCCAGCCGGTGGACGGCAGGACGTCCACGCCGACGCAGAGCGTGCCCGGGAAGCAGGCCGCCGCCCGCTCGGCGGCGTCCAGTACGGCGCTGAAGTCGCCGCCCGCGGCCCGGACCGCCGCGCGGACCACGCCCAGGTCGCCTCGGGCGCCGCCCAGGTGCAGGTTGGTCATGGGGTGGCGGCTGGTCCGTACGACGGCGTGCGTGGCGCGTCCGGCGACCGTCACCACCCGCAGATCGGTGGCCCGGCCGCCCAGCACGGCCTTCGGCAGCCACCGCTCGACGTGCAGTCCGTCCGGGGCCAGCGCGTCGACGAGGGCGGCGACCTCCCGCTCGGTGCCGTAGTGCCGTACCCGCAGGGAGTTGTACAGCCGGCCGTCGGGGGCCGTCTCCACGGACGTCGTCGCCTTCACCCGGCCGGGACCGGCCACCGACAGGGCCACGACGCCGGACGCCGACGAACCGTGCGCCGGTTTCACGAACGCCCGGGAGATCCCCGCCGCCCCGAGCCGGTCCCGCAGCTCCTGCCAGCCGCCGACCGGGCCCGTCAGGGCCGGGGGCACGGGGACGCCCGCCGCCGTCAGCCGGGCGTGGCAGCGCCGCTTGTCGAACATCACCGCCACCTCCTCGGCGGCGACGGACGGCACCGCGCCCGCGCGCAGTGCCGCGTCCGTCACCTCGCGGACCGCCGCCGTGAAGCGGCGGTACCACAGGGCCGTGCCCTCCACCCGGGTCGGATCGTCGGTGCCCCGCAGCAGCCGGTCGACCTCCGCGTTCTCCCCCGGCGAGTCGATCCGCACGAACTCGCCGGGCTCGAAGGCGTACCGGCCGCGCAGGACGTCGCGCCACGCCAGCACGCGCGGCGCCGGACGGCCCGCCGCGCGGACGGCGTCCGCGAACAGCGTCGTACGGCGGTTCTCCGGGTTGCCGACGACGGCGATACGCGCAGTGGTCCCGGGGGCGGGCGTGGGGTCACTCGGAGACGGCGACATACCGCCACTCCTCCTCGCGCCAGCGGTGCGGGGTCTGCCGGTCCGACAGGTCCAGCTCAGTCCCGGCCGCGCCGAGCGCCGTACGCAGCCGGTCGGTCATGGGGTCGCTCAGGAAGTGGTGGTGCAGGTCGAGCCGCTTGAGGTGGCCCAGCGGCTGGCCGCCCAGCAGGGCCTCGGCGCCGGTGTCCGTGAGGGTGCCCATGGACAGGCTCAGCGACTCCAGCTGGGCCACCACCGGGGCGGAGGCGACCGCCGCCGCGATCTCGTCCTGCAACTCGCTGTCCTGGAGCCCCAGGTGGCGCAGGGCGGGGAAGCGGCCCCCGGCGAGCACCGGCGCGAGGTCGGGGACCGTGGCGTCACCGCCGTACTGCTGCACGCCCAGCCACAGCTCCAGGTGTTCGAGCGCGGGCAGTTCGCACTCGCCGAGGGCGCGCACCACCTGGCCGGGCAGGCCGCCCGACTCGAACCGCAGGACGCGCAGCGCCTCGTGCCGCACCGGCCGCAGCGACAGCGGCTCCTCACCGAGCCCCTGGGAGTCACCGCCCCGCACGGTGAACTCCTCCAGCAGCGGGAACGCCTCCAGCACGGGTGTGACATCGGTGAGCTGGAGCCAGGAGATCTCGCACTCCTCGCCCGTGACATCGGCGAGGAACAGGGCGCGCAGCGCGGGGAAGCGGGCAGCGTCGGCCAGGATCAGCTCCAGCGCCGGGCGCAGGTCGGTGTACTCGTCCTCCCACCAGGGGCCGAGCACCAGGGCCCGCACCCGCTCGGTCGGCACCCGCGCGGTGAAGCCCTCCCACAGCTCGTCGAAGGGCAGTTCGTCGGCCGCGTAGCAGTCGAGGCGCCAGGCCACGGCGTCGGCCGCCGGGAGGTCGTCGTGGTCGGGCCCGGGGAAGGTGAACACCGGCAGTCCGTGGAACGTCGTGGAGTGGTCGACGAAGGTCATGACGGCGTCACTCCGCGACCGCGGTGAAGCGGTGGACGACGCCGTCGTCCTCCCACTCGTCCTCGTGACCGGTCTTGGACAGGTCGACCTCCACACCGGCAGGCTCCAGCGCCGCCCGCGCGCGGTCGGCCACCGGCTCGGTGACGAAGTTGTGGTGGAGGTCCAGCCAGGTCAGATGGGTGAGCGGCTGGCCGTCCAGCAGCGCCGCCAGACCCTCGTCGGTGAGCACGCCGAGGGACAGGTCGAGGGACCTCAGCTGGGCGACGACCGGGGCGGAGGCGACGGCCGCCGCGATCTCGTCCTGGATCTCGCTGTTGCGCAGGCCGAGGTGGTGCAGCGCCGGGAACCGGCCGCCGCCCAGGATCGGCGCCAGGTCGGCGACGGTCGCGTCACCGCCGTACTCCTCCACGCCGAGCCACATCTCCAGGTACTCCAGCGTGGGCAGTTCGCTGGCGGCGACACCGCGCACGACCTCGCCGGGCAGGCCGCCCGCCTCGAAGCTGAGGGTGCGCAGCCGCTCGTGCCGCACGGCCGGGAAACGCAGGCCGGTGCCGCCGCGCACGCCCAGCTCCTCCAGCAGTGGGAAGGCGTCGAGGACCGGGGTGACGTCGGACTGCTCGATCCAGGAGATCTCCGCCTCCTCCATTTCCAGATCGCCTATGAACAGGGCCCGCAGGCCGGTCAGCCGGTCCTTGGCGTCCACCAGCCGCCGCACGATCATGCTCGAGTCGTTCTCGTAGGGCTCGTCCCACTGGCCCACGACGAGGGCGCGGATCCCGGCGGGGTCCACGGTGTCGAGGAAGCGGTCCCACAGGTCGCCGAAGCTCTCCTTCGCGTCGTCGTCGTAGGGGTTGACGGAGAGCCGCCAGGCGACCGCGCCCGCCTCCGGCAGGTCCTGACCGGCGCCCGGCTTGGGGAAGTCGAAGGCGGCGAGGCCGTGCAGTTCCTGCAAATGCTCGACGTGGGACATGACTGGTCTCCTCGGATGTGCGGACCCGGCGCCCTCGGCCGGCCCGCAAGAGTTCTACCAAGCCGCACTGACACCGCCGTTCGCGGGCCGCCCCCGGCCAGCGCGGCCGGAGGGCGTTGAAGCTCCTATAGATCGTCAAGCTGGTCGGTCGTGGTGGCTGAGCCGTACTGTGCCTGGGTGCGTTACTTGGCGGAGTCCTTCATCTTCGGGGCCTTGAGGCGGGGCCGTTCGGTTGAGCAGTTCCTCGGACCGGTTGGCTCGCCGGGGCGCCCCGGTGTGAGATATGCCGAGGTCCGGCCGGCGAGGACGTCATACGAGGTCTACGTCCATGCCGTCGAAGATGTCGGGCACGAGTCCTTCCTGGACCTGGACTCCTTCCCGCCGTTCGATCAGGACGCCGGGGAAGAGGAGTACGGCCGGCTCCTCGGCAGGGTTGAGGACCCGCAGGATGCTCTGGTGCTTGCTGAGGAGTGCACGGGAGCTGTTCGCGGGCCGTGGGTCAGCCAGGGCGTCATGCAGGACGAGTACCACGACTTCGTCCGGGCGGGCCGTCCGTCCGGCATGTCGCCGGATGGGCATGCTTGGCCTGACCTGCAGACCGGCTCGTGACGCCCTGATGGGGTGATTCACCTGATCGGCGTGGGGGTTGAGGCACCGGTGGTTTTTGAGGTGTCTGTAGACCTCGCGGGCGACGAACCTCCTCAGGCACCGCATGACGTCCTTGGTGGACATGCCTTTGGCGGTGCGTCTGGCGACGTAGTCCCTGGTCCGTGGGTCGCATTGCATGCGGACCAGGACGATGGTGTAGAGGGCGCTGTTGGCGTGCCGGTCTCCGCCGCGGTTGATGCGGTGGCGGTTGGTGCGGCCTGAAGAAGCAGGGATCGGGGCGGCCGCGCACAGGTGCGCGAAGGACGCTTCGGATCGGAGCCGGTCGGGGTTGTCTCCGGTGGTGATCAGCAGCTGGCCGACCGTCTCGATGCCTACCCCGGGCAGGGCGACGAGGCTCGGGGCCGCCCGGGTCACCAGGGGAGCGAGATCGGCGTCAGCTTCCTTGATCTCCTGGTGCAGGGCCTGGTAGCGGCGGGCGAGGCGGCGCAGGGCTGTCTTGGCCGCAAAGGCGGGGTCGGTGAGGTCACCGGTGGGCTGGGTCCGGGCGAGGGTGTCGATCAGCAGGGCGGTGGGCAGTCCCCGCAGCTTCTCCCGCAAGGCGGAGGGTGCGGTGACCAGCAGAGAGCGAATCTGGTTGATCGTCTGCGTGCGGGCCTTGACCGCGCTCTTGCGGACCACGCGCAGCGCGCGGATGGCTTCCACGATCCCGTTGCGGCTCTTCGGTGTTCCGCTCGCGCGGCCGGAGAGGACGGCGGTGGCCGCCGCGTAGGCGTCGACCGGATCGGACTTGCCGTGGGCTCGTCTGGCCCTGCGGTCCGGGCGGTCGACCTCCACGACTGTGATGCCGTTGACAGTCAGGAAGCGGGCGAGTTCAGCGCCGTAGGCTCCGGTGCCCTCCATCCCGACCGCGATGACGTCCGCCTGCGCACGCAGCCAGGCCAGCAGTTGCTCGTAGCCGGCCGACGTCGTCTCGAACGACTGCGTGTCCAGATGGCGGCCGACCGAGTCGATCACCGCGGCCTGGTGGATGTCCGTGTGGGTGTCGACTCCGCCGATCACCGCTATCCCGGGCGTGCTCATGCCTGCTCTGCCGTCCTTCGTACGAGGCGTGGTCAAGCAGCGTGTACTGCCCGGGCAGACGGAACTCGAGAAACTCGCCCGCGAAGGCCACCTCGACGCCGCACCGGCCATCCACGACTCCTGGACGGGCAAAGCCAACGAGTCCCTCTTCAAGCCCTTCTACGAGGCCACCCGCAAGGCACGGACCGAACTCGTCCAGGCCGGCGGCGCCCCCTACAAGGCCTACAAAGACCCGGCTGTCCATCGCACTGCGCCTGCTGTGGCCCAAACGCCCGGAACAGCGCACCCCGTTCTGGCGGCCGGACTGGCGCATGAGCATGGTCGCCGAGGCATCCGTCCGGTACTGGAGCGTAGCCTTCAGAGCCGTCCAACAAGGCCACACCCTCCTGGCCTTGCGCAACGTCGACGCGGCCGTCTTCTGGACACCTGACGGCACACCGCCCGCCACGTACCGGATCGGCACCGGCTTCGGTGAAGTGAAGGCCAAATTCATCCAGCCCGGCCAGATCATCCCCGAAGGTGACGACTGATGGCCGGGCCCACCGGCCAGGGCGGCTCCCTGCGCGCCGCCCTGGGCGACCTCCTGCGTTCCCAGGTCACCCCACGCCACCGGCTGTCCTCCTGCACCGCCAAACACTGGCACGCCCAGCTCAGCCAGCTCACCGCAACCCACCGCGGCCACCAGGCCCTGGCGGACGCCGGCCTCCACGTCACCACCAAGACCCTGATCAACTGGCTGTCCGACCCCGAGTACAACATCCGCCGCAGCTACCGCGACCTCATCCACACCGCCTACGGGAACACCGCCGTCGTCCCCGCCGAACCGATCCCCGACCATGTCCGAAGGGGCCAGTTCGAGATCAGCGGCATTGTCAAGACGGGCGACGACGAACGCGAGCGCGGCAGCCGACGGGCAGCGCCCCTGCGTATCGATGGCAGCAGGGGCTACTGGAACGCGATCGAGGAACTCTGGATGGCCGGCGAACTCACCGACGACGACTTCGAGGACCACTTCGTCGATGACATCATCGTGGCCGACATCGGTGAAGGCACCGACGGATGGGAGTTCCCCGGCGGCGCGTACGCCGTCGAACTGCGGTGAACTCGGCGCACGGGCGGACTGGACTGGCGAACAGGTCTGCCTCCCTCCGTCGGCATCTCGGCTGTGAACACCCAACTCCATCGCGGCTCGCGCGCGCCGACCAGGCGCTGGAGCGTGGACAGCGGCGCGGCGGCGACCTGGCCGACCAAGGGCGGGGAGCAGGCGAAGCGTGGGCAAAAAGCTGGACCTGCCAGGGGCTATCCCCGCAGGTGCGGGGAGCAGTCCCGGTGCGGGAACAGGGCGCGGATCGCCGCGGGACCATCCCCGCGCCCGCGGGGATGGTCCCTCGACGATCCGCTTCAACGAGCCTGCAGGACGGGGAGACGCTGGAGGAGGCGGCACTGGCAGGGCAGGCAGCGCGGGAACTGGCGGAGGAACTGGGCATCACTGCGGCCGCCGAGGACCTGAAGCTGTGGGTGGTCACCCACGGCGAGAACGGCAGCGTCGGCCTGACCTACCTCGCCCCGCCCCTCTCCGAAACGGCACTGCGCGCCAGGTTCACCGCCGCGGCGTCGGCCGACCGGGAGCAGGGCCGCGCCCCGGAACTTGACGAAATCACCTTGGTGCACTCGCCGGGCGAACTGGCTGGCCGTGCTGGCCCACACGCGGACTACCTGGCGCCGATCGTGAGCCGTTACCTCGGGTACAGCGGGCCTCCGGGCGGCCTGGCTACGTGGGAGCCGATCCACGACGCTGCCCGTCCTCGTCGAGTCTGAACCGTTCCCGTTTGTAAGGGCACGATGGGGGGCTCGGGGCGGGTAGGCCCTTGAGCTGAGATCGGATGGATTCGGCCGGAATCCGCCCGGGTGGCGTTGTGAGGCCTCTAGGGTTTCGTGTGCCTTCGGAGACCGCCAGGGCTGGCTTGACCCGTGGGGAGTTCAGTGGTCCCGCGAGGTGTTCGAGTGTGGGGTGCCGTCCGCGTTCCAGCGTGTGGTGACGGCCTGTCGGCCGCTGCGAATTCCCTGTTTCGACAGCATGTCACCGCACGTGTCCTGTCCTGGACGGGCACAGCCGTTTCCCCGGTCGCCTTGGCCTTTGCGGTGCTGCACATCGGCGGCGGGCCCGGAGGGCTCGGTGTGGTACTTGCCGCCGAGATGGGATCCCTTCTGTTCATGTTGCTGATCGGTGGAGCCGTCGCTGATCAGGTTTCCCGTACGCGGGTGCTGGCGTGGGCGAACGCCGGGGCGGGGGCCGGGCAGGCGGTGGCGGCGCTGCTGGTGGCCTCGGGGCGGGCGCAGGTGTGGCACCTGGTGGTGCTGGCTGTGATCGGCGGTGTGGCGAGCGCGTTTAGCGGTCCTGCCGCCTCCGGGGTGGTGCGCGAGGTCGTGCCGGTCAGGGAACTCCAGCAGGCGAACGCCCTGTTGCGGCTCGCTCAGAACACCGTCAAAGCCGCGAGTCCCGCCCTCGGCGGTTTGCTGGTTGCGATTCTGAGTCCGGCGTGGGCGATCGGCTGGGACGCGGCCGTGCTGTATGCGCGGCTGCGGCTGCCCGTACAGCGGGTGAGGATCGGCCCGCCGGGCATGTGGGTCGGGATCGCTGAGGGCTGGCGGGAGTTCGTTGCGCGCCGGTGGCTGTGGGTGATGGTGGGGCAGAGCACGCTCGTGGTGCCGTGTTGGCTGGTCTCCTACCAGACGTTCGGGCCGGTCTGCGCCTGGTACTGCGGCACGGTCGCGGCGAGAATGCCGCTGAACGTCCGCGAGTGGACGTGTGACTGCGGCGCCGTGCATGACCGCGACGTGAACGCGGCACGCACCATCCTGGCCGCCGGGCTGGCGGCAGCAGCCTGTGGAGACGGTGTAAGAGGTCCTAACAGAAGTTTTCGATCATGTGACTTTCGGTGTGGATGGTCGTTGGTCTGGTCGTGGGGAATCGTCAGTCGCGGCCGTGGATCGTGTCGGATGAACTGTGGGCGATGATCGAGCCGTTGCTGCCCGCGCCGGGGCCGAAGCTGGTGGAGGGCCGGCCCCGGGTGCCGGACCGACAGGCGTTGTGCGGGATCTTGTTCGTGCTGCACACGGGCATCCAGTGGGAGTACCTGCCGCAGGAACTGGGCTTCGGCTCGGGGATGACGTGTTGGCGGCGGCTGGCGGCGTGGAACGAGGCCGGCGTGTGGGAGCAGCTGCACCTGGTGCTGCTGAAGAGGCTGCGGTCGGCGAGGAAGCTGGACTGGTCGCGGGCGGTGATCGACTCCTCTCACGTGCGGGCGGCCCGGCGGGGCCCAAAAGCGGTCCCAGCCCGGTCGACCGCGCACGTCCGGGCAGCAAGCACCACGTCCTCACCGACGGCCAGGGCATCCCGCTCGCGGTGTCACTGACCGGCGGCAACCGCAACGACGTCACCCAGCTCCTGCCGCTGCTGGACAAGATCCCCGCGGTGGCCGGCGTCGCCGGTCGGCCGCGCAGGCGGCCGGACATGCTCTTCGCCGACCGCGGTTACGACCACGACAAGTACCGACGGCTGCTGTGGCAGCGCGGCATCCGCCCTGTCATTCGCCGAACGCGGCCAGCCTCACGGCACCGGCCTGGGCATGGTCCGTTACGTCGTGGAGAGAACGATCGCCTGGCTGCACGGCTTCCGACGCCTGCGCGTCCGTTGGGAACGACGCGACGACATCCATGAGGCGTTCCTCGGCCTCGCAACCTGCCTCATCACCTACCGCCACGTCCAACGCCTTTGTTAGGACCTCTTACTGGTCGAGCCTGAAGTTGTTCGCGGACTTCCTCTCGGAACTGGGCAGCCCGCCCGAGGACCTGGACGGTCTGACCCCGGCCATGATGCAGAGCTGGCGGGAGGTGAACAGCGGCACCAGCGCCGGCACGAACAAGCAGTCCGCGGTTCGCACGGTGCTGCGACAAGACGTGCGGTTGGCGACGGGGGGCGCGGCGGAGGAGTTGGCCCGCCGGATCCCGGCCCTGAAGCCGAGCAAACAGTCGTTTGAGGATGCCGAGTGGGAGCGGGTGGTGCTGACTGCTCAACGGCAGTTCCGGTCGGCCTGGCTGCGGATCAGCGAGAACACACGGCTGCTGGACAGCTGGCGAGCCAACGATCTTGCCGAGGGAAGCCGTGGATGGAAGATCGGGAAGATTCTTGATCACCTCGCCCGCACCGGCGATGTCCCCCACACTGTGCACCCGAGCGGAGAACGCGCCGTGAGAAGCGGCCGTCTGCTGGGCGGCAAGGGGGCCGAGCGGACGTGGGGGCGGCTGTTCTTGTCCCGCGGTGAGCTCACGGCCCTGGCCGTGCTGCTGACGGACCGGTTCGGGTGGAACCTGTCGCAGTACGACCGCATGCCGGTGCCGACGCTCGCGCCGTCAGCCGGGGAGATCACCTCGTTGACCTATCAGGTCCAGGTCGAGAAGCGCAGAGCAGGCAGCGGACGGTGGTTCTCCACCGAGAACATCACCGATTCCGGAGCCGACTCGCCCGGGAGGCTGATTACCCAGGCCCTGGAGGCCACGGCTCATGCACGGGCACTGGGCCACCGGCTGCAGCCGGGCGTCGATCTGCTGATGGTTGCTCGCGTCCGCCGGCGTGAGGACGAGCACACGAACCTGGACCGGCCGGCCGTACACTGGCCCCTGTCCTTCGGCGTCTCCCTCGGGATGAGCAGGTGGTGGGCCGCCAGCAGCGGGCTCGGCGGGTCGCCCTTCCAGCGAGCTCGCCGGACGACCGTGACGAACCAGAGACGCCCCCTGCAGCACACCCAAGACACGCACGAGAGTGTCTACGTGCTGCCCGACAAAAGGGTTCAGCGCGCTTCGCGCGATGTGTTAGCCGACGGCGCCCTCGAGGCCCTGGACCAGGCCCGGGCCGTCGTCTTCGGCGGAACGATGGCGAACGAGCCGAATCCACAACATCAGCAGACGGCGACAGCGGACTGCGAAGACGAGGAAGCCAGCCCCTGGCCGGCTCCCGAAGGCGGCTGCAGAGCGGACTTCCTGCTCTGCCTGGCCTGCGCCAACGCATACGTACATCCCGGCCATCATCCCCGGCTCGCCCACCTGCACCAGCAGATCGTGAGTCTGCGGTCCGTCCTGGAGGAGGCCACGTTCCGTGAGCGATGGAGCGTTCATCTGACGCGGCTGGAAGACCTGCGCAAGAAGATTGGTCCGGTCGCCTGGAAGGCGTCCTTGGCCCGTGTCAGCGAGGCCGACCGCACCGTTGTCCGGCTTCTACTGAAAGAAGATCTCGGCCCGTGACCAGCCCCGCTGTCGAGTACGACCCCTACGTTCTGCCCCTTCCCACCCCGCAGACCCCGGTAGTGCTGCCCCAGTGGATCAGCCCCGGCAATACCCACCCCAACTCCCGCTACGGAGATACCGTCTGGCCTCTGGCACCACTGATCGACAACCCCAGCACCTACCTCGTCAAAATGCACTGGAAGCGGTGTCCGGCTCCGCTGCTCGACGAGCTGAAGCTCGTCACCTGGACGATGATCAACGGACGGCTCCGGCCCACCCATCTCAAGGCCCGAGGAGCCGGAGCCAGGGCCCGCACATCCGCCCATGACCTTCGGGACACCCACGGCGAGTGGATACGGCTGGCCCGCTGGCTGCACGAACGCCGCATCACCCGCCTGGCCGGCTGCACCGATGATGTGTGGCGGGCCTACATTGCCGAACGCTGCAGCGATGTTGGCCGCGGTCATGCGGAGAAGATCTGCTCCATGTTGACGGATCTGTGGGCGTTCGATCAGCTCAGCGCCCAGCCCACCGGCGCCGTCCGGCCTCCGTGGGACATCGAGGGAGTCGACGACTTCCTTCCCCCGGTCGGCGGCTCGGACGGCGGCGAGAACAGCACCGAGCCGCTGGACCCGCAGGTTCTCGGCCCTCTGCTGGTCTGGGCGATCCGTTTCGTCGACGACTTCGCCGACGACATCCTGGCGGCCTGGTCCGAACGATGCCGGCTGTTCGCTGCAGCCGCCGCCAACCAGGCGACCGCCGAGAGCCAGGTTGCCCTCGAAGAGTTCCTGCTGCCCCGGGTTCGCTTGGGCACCCCGCTGCCCTCCATCCGCCAAAAAGGCCGGAGCACACTGGCCCGCACCTACATAGCCGCTCTCACGGGCGCGAGCACCAGCCAGGTCAACCGGTTCGCCACCAAGCACCAGCTCTATGGCCTGCTCGCCGACCGTCCGGGCACGTCTCCCTTGCGCGTGCCGATCCGCGGCCAGATTGGGGGGAAGCCCTGGCGCGAGCACATCGACTTCGAAGAGGCCGCCGAGCTGATGAGGCATCTCGGCACAGCCGCAGTGATCCTCTGCCTGTATTTGACCGGTATGCGTCCGCAGGAAGTGCAGGGTCTGCGATCAGGCTGCTGTCCTGAACCCCAGCCCACGACCGATGGCGCCGCCGGGCGGCACCTGATCCGCAGCAAGCACTACAAGAACGTCACCGACGAAGACGGCAACCACATTTCCGCAGGCGAGGACCGCGAAGTTCCCTGGGCGGCCATCACTCCGGTCGTCCATGCCATCCGTGTCTTGGAACGCATGGTTCCTGACGGGGAACTCCTCCTCAGCGCCCGTCACCACGCTTTCGCCTCCCCAGGCGGGCACCACGGAGCGTTGAAGGGCGGTTCGCTGAACGACCGGATCGAGAGATTCGTCGTCTGGGTGAATCGCGAGGCCACGTCCCTGGGGCTGTCCCGTCAGACCGTTCCCGAGGACCCGCACGGAGCGATCGGCATGTCACGGTTCCGCAGAACCCTGGCCTGGCACATCGCTCGCCGCCCGGGCGGGCTGGTCGCGCTCGCGATCCAGTACGGGCACATGCGAACCGTCCTGGACGCCCGGACCTCCAGCGGCTACGGCTCCCGCAGCCGCAGCGGCATCCACTCCGTCCTCGACGTCGAGACGGCCCTCGCAGCCGCGGACACTGCCGCCCGGCTCAGTGATCGCATGGCCTCGGGGGAGAAGATCTCCGGCCCCGCCGCCCGCCGGGCCGTCGCCGCGGCAGCGACGACTCCGAGGTTCGAGGGCCGCATCGTCCCCGCGAAGTTCGCGAGGAAGGCCGCCGCCTTCCTCGCCCGGGACGGTGTCGTGCTCTACGACAATCCCGACGCGCATCTGATCTGCGCGTTCAAGCACGACAACGCGCTCTGCGAACCCGAACCCGGGGCGACGGCCCCGCGGCAGTACGCCTGCCGGCCCGGCTGCGGCAACACCGTCCGCACCGACACCCACGCCCGCCAACTGCGGACACGGGCTGATGAGATCGACCAGCTGGCCGCCGCAACACCGGGCCCGCTCGGCAAACGGCTCCGGGCCAACGCCGACCGACTCCGGGCAACCGCCGACGCCCACGACACCACCGCCCAACCTGCCAAGGCCCTCATATGACCGACCAGCACCCCGACGAGCGCACCCGCATCCGCGAGGCCATAGACCGCCTCCTGGCCGGACAGGCCACCAACTCCAACGGCAGCCTCACCGTCGTCGCCCTCGCCGCCGAGGCCGGCGTCCACCGCATGGCCCTCATGAAGCGGCACGCGGACCTGAAGAACGAGTTCTACGAACGTGTTGGCACCGAGACGGCCCAGGTCCCGGAGCCCGAGAAGCGGCTGCGGGAAACCGTCGCCAAGCTCAAGAAGACCGTCGCGAGCCAGAGGGCCGAGATCGAAGAACTCCGTCAGCTGGTAACCAACCTCACCCTTGCCAGCGCCGTGCTTACAGAGGAACAGAGCACGTCAACGAACGGCGCCCCGCCTCCCGACAACGTCATCCCGCTTCGTGCACCCACCACCTGACAGCTGCACCCATTCGGGTCCGCGCCGGTCGACGGGACACCGGGGCGGCCCCGTCGACCTGAGCGTCGTCCGCGCTGTCGTGGACGCTGATTCTCGCCCAGCAACTTGTCGTCAAAATGGCAGAACAAAGTCGTGCTCACTGATTGTCCTGGTCACGGTCGGCTCGGCGTCAGGCCAGGCACCGGGAATCGCTTCGATCGCGCGTTGAAGGTCACCTTCCGTCCGACCCGTTACGACCAACTCCGTTCCCTCCGAGCCGGGCTCCAGACGGAGCAGCAGGCCAGCGGCAGAAAACCACCGAACACCCGGTCCCATCGGGTCGAACCACGCCGGATAAGGCGGCAACGGGACACGCGCGAACTCCGTTTCCAGACAGGCAGCTACCTCAGGAGTTGCCTGGCATGCGCGCCCTTGTCGCCACCTGCCTACGACAGCCTCGCTCAGCACGGTTTCAACACAAGCCAGCGACAAGCGATCGAGAAAGCGACATCGTCCGGAGTTCGGCAGGCGATCGGAAAACAGAGCGACCGGCGGGTCCTCCCGAGACAAGTCGGTCAGCGAAACCCCCCAACCGGCGCAGCCTTGATTCTCACTGCGGAAGACCAGAAGTTCGCCGGAAGGGTCGAACAGCAGTTCCTCCGGCTCCAGCAACGGGTTCTGCTGCGCAACCAGATCTCGCCGTCGACCGAACAACGTGTATGCCTCCCGGAGAGCAACCGGAAGGTGAACGCCGAGGCGATCCTCAGCTCTCTGTATTTGTTCCAGCGTGAACCCATCAGCCGGTGACAATGGAGTGAACCAGGAGGCGGCAAAAGAGCTGACAAATGCCCATGAATCCGCCCGTTTCCAGCACCCACCCGCCAGGACCTCAGCTACGTCGAACGTGTCAGACATGCCGCTGACCCTATGCGGTTGCCAGCCTTCCGCCGATCGGCACTGCGACACGACGGAGTGCCCACCACAGCGGACTGAAACGGGAGCCTGAGCAGTAGCCGCGGGACTGAACAGAAGAACTTGACAGGGAAGATCGCCTCGGTGGTCTCACGCACCTACTGGCGAAGAGGCAGTATTCGATTCATGCACTATTCCCGCAGCGGCACGCTTCAGATGGTGTGCAGCCCGCCGCACCGCCGATGCGGGACCTACTGGCAAGCCTTCCTGGACCGTTGTCCCAGGGCGCCGGTCATCCGGCCTCTGATGCGTCGTAGGAGAACCTGTATCCGGCGAAGTCGGCGAGGAGACAGTGAAGAGGCCCGATCGGCCAAGCTCCTATGAGGTCACGGACGCCCGCGAGCACACGCAGCGGCATCACCCGAGGGCCGACGATTCAACGCGCAGACAGCCGAGGCGCCAGTCAGACCCAGAGTCAGACCCGCGAGCAATGCCTCGCACATCCTCACTGTCAGACCCCCCGCGTAGCGTCGTGGGTGTCGGTCGGCGAAGTGCCGACGGTGAAGGGAGACTTGTATGTACCGGCAAGGGGATGTCCTCATCGTGCCCGTGGCCGAGTCGGCGGTGCCGCCGGGCACGGACCGGCTGCCCGAACAGCCGCGGGACGCCCGGGGGCGGCTGGTGCTGGCGCTCGGCGAGGTGACGGGGCACGCCCACGCGGTGGTCGGGCCGGGGACGCTGGTGCGGGAGACCGGGCCGTTCGGCGCGGCCTTCCTCCATCTCCCGGACGGCGGACGGGTGGTGCACGAGGAGCACGCCGCGATACCGCTGCCCAAGGGCTGGTACCGGGTGGTGCGGCAGCGCGAGTACGCGCCCGGCGCGGTGCGCGTCGTGGCGGACTGAGACGGCGGGGGAGAGCGAGACGATGACGACGACACAGACCTTGGTGAACGCGCCCGTGACGACCGCGCCCGCGGACTCGACGGTGCTGGGCACGACGGCGCGGTGGCGGCAGGTCGCCGCCGCGACCGGACCCGCGGACCGCGCCGCGGCCGAGGAAGGGGTGCGCCTTGCCTACCGGCTGGCCGGGCTGCCCGAGCCCGGGCGCATCCTGTGGGCGGACTCGCCCCGCGAGGGCGTGGCGCTGGCGGCGCGGCTCACCGGTGAGGGCGCCACCGGCCGCAGCGTCCGCGAGGAGGTGCGCACCCGGCCGTGGGCGGCCGCCCGGCAGCGCTCCGCCGACCGGCTCGGACCGGCCGGATGGGCCGAGCACTGGGCCCTGACGGGCGCTCAGCTCTGGGAGGGCACGACCGGTCTGACCGAGCGCATCAAGACGGGTGTGGTCGAGGCACTGCCCGAGGCGCCCGGGGGTGAGCAGGCCGTCCGGCTGGCGCTCCTCGACGCGGTCCTCGGCCAGCACGACGCGGCCTGGCTCGCGGCCTTCGACGGGCCCGGCGGACTGGAGGGCCTCGCCGGGATCGCGGCGGTCGCCCGCGCGGCGGGCTGGTGGTGGCCGTACGAGAAGTGCGCCGTCGTCACCGAGCGCCCGGTGGAGCTGCACCGGGACGAGGCGGGCCGCCTGCACCGCGGGGACGGCCCGGCGCTCGCCTTCCCCGACGGCTTCGCGCTGCACGCCTGGGGCGGGATGCCGGTGCCCGGCGACTTCCTCGACGAACTCGCCTCCCTCACCCCGCGGCGGATACGCGAGGAGGAGAACGCCGAGCTGCGCCGCGTGATGCTGGAGCACTACGGCTACGACCGCTATCTGGAGGAGTCCGGCGCCGAACCCGTCCACCGGGACGAGACGGGGGTGCTGTGGCGGATCGAGCTGGAGGGGGACGAGCCGCTGGTGATGGTGGAGGTCGTCAACTCCACGCCGGAGCCCGACGGCAGCCACCGCACCTACTGGCTGCGCGTACCGCCCCGGACCCGGACCGCCCGGGAGGGCGTGGCCTGGACGTTCGGCCTGGACGCGGCGGACTACACGCCGGAGCGGGAGACCTGAGGGGAAGCCCCGGCGGGGGAACTGAGGGGGCCTGAGCGTCCCAGAGGGGGGCATGCCTCAGTCCTGGACCGCCGAGGCCAGCGCCCGGCGCAGGCGGTTCAGCCAGTCCTCGGCCGTGCCCGGCACCCAGGGGTGCTCCGTGCGGAAGGCCGTCCAGTCCACGTCGGAGGGCCGGATCAGCTCCAGGCGCGACAGCCCGGCGTCCGCCGTCGGCCGGTTGCCCGCCGTCCGGTCCGCCGGGTGGGCCGGCTCGCGGCGGAACACGGTGCGCAGCAGGCGCCGGGGCAGCCGGGTGCCCGGTGACTCGGCGAGCAGGACGGCGTCGTAGAGGTCCTTGCCCTGGGCACGGCCCTCGGTGGCGCTGGCGCTGTCGATGTGCAGCCACAGCAGCTTCCAGGCGAGGGACAGCTCACGGCTCGCCGTGCGCACCGGGGTGGGCCCACTGCCGTCGGCGGCGGGTATCGCGGTGAGGACCGGTGCCTGCGGCAGCCGCTCGTCGCGGGCGAAGTCGAGCCGCGCCTCGCCCGCCGGGAGGCCCTCCGCCGACCAGGGGATCACGACGCGCAGGCCCGGGGCGCCGCACCCGGAGGACTCGGAGTAGTACAGGGAGTACTCCGAATAGGCCCAGGCCGGGTCGTCGCGGGCGCCGTCCGGGTGCAGGACGACACCGGGCGCGGCGACCGGCCGGCGCCGTACGAGGGCGAGCAACTCCTCCCGCACGGGGACGGTCTCGAGGTCGTCGGGTTCGAGGAGCCAGTGCAGGCCCTCGGGCGGTGGGACGGCGCGCAGCCCCCGGGTGTCGAGGTCCTCGTGCCGGAAGATCTCGTAGCGGTCGGCGCCGTCCGCGGCCTCCGGCCACTGCCGTACGTCGTCCAGGGCGGCGACGTGGGGATGGGGATGGAGGGGGTCCACGGGGACGAGGTCCGGCCGGGGGACGATCCAGTCGAGGTCGGCCGGTTCGCGTGCCGCCGCGCCCACCCAGGCGGGCATCACCATGCTGCCGCGCAGGACCAGCGTCTCACCCAGCGGGGAGTCCGCGAGGAGCCGGAGGAGGTGGTCGAGGACGGCGCGGCGGGCCGCGCGCCACCGTGCCCCGTCCATGGATTCGATCACGCCCCAGCTCATCACGGGCGGTCCGCGCGGGTCCATACAGATCCTTTCGCGCGCGCAGCTCTTACCAGAACGGGGGTTACCGTCGTACCATGAAACCGAACGAATGGTCGGTTGGGGAGAGGGTTGGATGGAGCCGGAATCTCGGGCGGAGACGGAACTCCAGGCGCACTTCGACGCGACGATCGCGCGCGACCAGCGGATCGAGCCGCGTGACTGGATGCCGGACGGCTACCGCGGGACGCTGATCCGGCAGATCGCGCAGCACGCGCACTCGGAGATCATCGGAATGCAGCCGGAGGGGGAGTGGATCACCCGCGCCCCGTCGCTGCGCCGCAAGGCGATCCTGTTCGCCAAGGTCCAGGACGAGGCCGGACACGGCCTGTACCTGTACTCGGCGGCGGAGACGCTCGGCACCGATCGCGCTGAGCTGACCGAGCGGCTGATCGAGGGCCGCCAGAAGTACTCGTCGATCTTCAACTACCCGACCCTGAGCTTCGCCGACGTCGGCGTGATCGGCTGGTTCGTGGACGGCGCGGCGATCTGCAACCAGGTGCCGCTGTGCCGCAGTTCCTACGGGCCGTACGCGCGGGCGATGGTGCGGATCTGCAAGGAGGAGTCGTTCCACCAGCGGCAGGGCTACGAGCT
This sequence comes from Streptomyces sp. B93, assembly GCF_018070565.1. GTDB lineage: Bacteria > Actinomycetota > Actinomycetes > Streptomycetales > Streptomycetaceae > Streptomyces. The sequence continues at coordinate 21,418 of NZ_JAGPXL010000032.1, read as the reverse complement.
GCTGATGACGATGATGCGGGGCACCGAGGCGCAGCGGGAGATGGTGCAGGACGCCGTGGACCGCTGGTGGTGGCCCTCGCTGATGATGTTCGGCCCGCCCGATGACGACTCGCCGAACTCGGCGCGGTCCATGGCCTGGAAGATCAAGCGGCACAGCAACGACGACCTGCGTCAGCGCTTCGTCGACATGACCGTCCCGCAGGCCGAGAAGCTCGGCGTGACGCTCCCCGACCCCGAGCTGCGCTGGAACGAGGAGCGCGGCCACCATGACTTCGGCACCCCCGACTGGGACGAGCTGAAGCGGGTCATCACCGGCGGCGGACCGTGCAACGCCCAGCGGATGGAGCGGCGCCGGTCGGCCCACGAGGAAGGCGCCTGGGTGCGCGAGGCGGCGAGCGCGTACGCGGCCAAGCAGGCGGCACGCACGACGAAGGGAGCGGTGGCATGACCGCCGAGAAGCGGGACTGGCCCCTGTACGAGGTGTTCGTGCGCGGCAAGCGCGGGCTGAACCACGTCCACGTGGGCTCGCTGCACGCCGCCGACGACCGGATGGCCCTCACCCACGCCCGGGACCTCTACACCCGCCGCAACGAGGGCGTGAGCATCTGGGTGGTGCGCTCCGAGCACATCGCCGCGTCCACGCGCGACGAGAAGGACCCCTTCTTCGAGCCCAGCGCCGACAAGGTCTACCGCCACCCGACCTTCTACGACATCCCCGACGACGTCCCCCATATCTAGTCCCGGCCGAGGAACAGCCATGAGCGCCATGAACGACGACCACGTCTACATGACCCTCGCCGAGGGACACGAGGACGACACCCGCTGGGCCTACGGCACCGGCTTCGAGGACCCGCTGCACGGCGTCGACACCACCGTCCCCGAGGGTGTGGACGCCGGCGCGCTGGCCGCCTTGTGCGTGGCGCTGGCCGACGACGCGCTGGTGAGCGCGCAGCGGCTGGCCGAATGGATCACCCGCGCGCCCGAGCTGGAGGAGGAGGTGGCGCTCGCCAACACCGGCCTCGACCTGCTCGGGCAGGCCCGGCTGTTGTACACCCGCGCCGGGCAGGTGGACGGCACCGGGCGCGACGAGGACGCCTACGCCTACCTCCGCGACGCCGCCGACTTCCGCAACGTACGCCTGGCGGAACTTCCGAACGGCGACTTCGCGTTCTCGGTCGTGCGGCTGCTGGTGCTGTCCAGCTGGCGGCTCGCCCACTTCCAGCGGCTGGCCGCGCACCCGGACCCGGTGCTGGCGGCGGTCGCGGCGAAGGGCGTCAAGGAGCTGACGTACCACCGGCAGTACGCGGCGGAGTGGGTGGTGCGCCTGGGCGACGGCACCGAGGAGTCCCACCGCCGGACGCGTACGGCGCTGGAGCGGGTCGGACCGTACCTGGGGGAGCTGTTCACCGCGTACGACGCCCGGGACGAGGTCGTCGGAGTGCTCCGGCAGGTCACCGAGGAGGCCGGGCTGCCCATGCCGGTGTACCGGCCGCTGCCCGGCGCCGGACGCGGCGGCGAGCACACCGAGCACCTCGCCCCGCTGCTGGCCGAGTTGCAGGGCGTGGCACGCGCCCATCCGGGGGCGACATGGTGAGCACCCTCCTGGACGCGCGGCGCGCCCGGCGCATCGCCGAGCGGGTGCCGGACCCCGAGCTGCCCATGCTGACGCTGGCCGACCTGGGCGTGCTGCGCGGCGTCGAAATGACCGACGACGGCACGGTGGTCGCGAGCCTCACCCCGACGTACTCCGGCTGCCCGGCGATGGCGGAGATGCGCGCCGACGTGGCCGCCCGGCTGCGGGACGCCGGGTACGCGCGCGTGCAGATCCGCACGGTGCTCGACCCGCCCTGGACCAGCGACTGGATCACGCCAGCCGGGCGCCGCAAGCTCACCGAGCACGGCATCGCCCCGCCCGGCGCCGCGCCCCGCCACGACCCGGGCCCCGTGCCGCTGGTGCTCTCGCCGGTCCGGCGCGCGGTCGCCTGCCCGCGCTGCGGCTCGGCGGACACCGAGGAGACCTCCCGCTTCGCCGCCACGTCCTGCAAGGCGCTGTGGCGCTGCCGCGCCTGCCGAGAGCCGTTCGAGTACGTCAAGGAGATCTGATGACCACGACCGTCCCCTCCCGGGCCGCGCGCCCGCGCCGACGCGCGGCCTTCCACCCGCTGCGCGTCGCCGACGTGCGACGGCTGTGCGAGGACGCCGTGGCCGTCGGCTTCGAGGTCCCGCCCGAGCTGGCCGGGGAGTTCGCGTTCGCGCCGGGCCAGTCGCTCACCCTGCGCCGCGACATCGACGGCCGGGACGAGCGCCGCTCGTACTCCATCTGCTCACCGGCCGGTACGGCGCCGCGCATCGGCGTGCGCGCGGTGCCGGGCGGCCTGTTCTCCTCCTGGCTGGTCGACGAGGTGCGCCCCGGCGACACCATCGAGGTGATGGCCCCCACCGGCGCCTTCACCCCCGACCTCACCACCCCCGCCCACCACGTCCTGATCGCGGCCGGGTCCGGCATCACCCCCATGCTGTCCATCGCCGAGTCCGTGCTCGCCGCCGACGACCGCTCCACGGTCACCCTGTTCTACGGCAACCGCCGCACCGACACGGTGATGTTCGCCGACGAACTCGCCGACCTGAAGGACCTCCACCCGGCCCGCTTCCAGCTCGCCCACGTCCTCTCCCGCGAACCCCGCGAGGCGGAGGTGCTCTCCGGAAGGCTCGACGCGGACCGGCTGTCGGCGCTCATCGGCGCCCTGGTCGAGGTGGAGGGCGCCGACCACTGGTGGCTGTGCGGCCCGCACGGCATGGTCCGCGATGCCCAGCGGGTGCTGTCCGGCCTCGGCGTCCCCGGGGACCGCGTCCACCGCGAGCTGTTCTACGCCGACGACGAACCGGTCCGGGAGGTCCGGCACGAGGAGAGCGGCCCGCGGGGACCCGTCAGCCAGGTCACCGTCACCCTCGACGGCCGCTCCACCACCGCCGCCCTCCCCAGGGACCGCTCCCTCCTGGAGGGCGCCCAGCGCACCCGCCCCGACCTTCCCTTCGCCTGCAAGGGCGGCGTCTGCGGCACCTGCCGCGCCCTGGTCACCGACGGCCGGGCGGACATGCGCCGCAACTACGCCCTGGAGGACGCCGAGGTCACCGCGGGCTACGTGCTGACGTGCCAGTCGTACCCGGTCTCGGAGACGCTCACCGTCGACTACGACAGCTGACCGGCGGCCCGTCCCGGGGCAGCCCGCCGCACCTCACCGTCCGACCGGGTCCCCCGCGTCCCGGCCGTGCGGCTGGGGGAGCAGCACCGCGTGGCCGCCGTGGTGCAGGGGGGTGTCCAGCTTCAGGCGGGCGGTCTCCGTAGCGGTCGCCGCGTCGACGAGGTGTACCTCGCCGTGGCCGCCGCGGGTGACGGCCACCCAGTCGCTGGTCGGAGCGGCGGCCACCGCGCGGCGCTGGACGCCTTCCCAGGGCGTGCCGCCGTGACGGGGCGCCCCGTCCATGGCGGGGAGCGGGACGCGGCGCGTGGAGCCGTCGGCGGCCAGCAGGACCAGCTCGTCGCCGGTGGGGTGCATCCGGGCGAACGCGGTGTGCCCCCGGGCCAGGGCCAGGCGGAAGACGAGGCCAGGACCGAGGTCCGTCAGGGTCGTGGTGCCGGTGTCGAGGCCGTGGCGCCAGGCCCGGTTGGTCCACTCCGGCCAGCGCACCGGGTCCGCGGGGCCGCCGCGCAGCGTCGACAACAGGGCTCGGTGCCGGGCGTCCAGCCGCAGGTACCAGCCCCGGGCGGGCGCGCCCCAGGGGATCACCGGCTCGGCGACCAGACGGTCGCCGGTCCAGCGTGCCCGGTGCACGCCCTCGCCCGTGGCCGCGAACACCCGCCGCTCGCGCGGGTCCTGGGCGTCGCCGTGGCCGTCGTCCGGCAGCGGCAGGGCCGCGCGGGGCTCGACCGGCGGGCAGCCGGGCGGGGCGGCGAGGAGATCGGCGCAGCGGTGCACGGCCAGGGCGCCGGGCTCGCGGTGGCGCAGGACGACGACCGGGTCCTCGGAACCGAGCACGGTCACCCCCGGCTCACCGACGCGGGTGCGCACCCGTGAGCTGTCCCCGGTGGCCAGGTCCACCACCGTCAGCAGGTCCGACCAGGGGGCGGCGTTCTTGCCGAGCCCGGTCGTCACGGCGATCCAGCGCCCGGACGGGTCGGCGGCGAGGTGCTCCGCCGGTACGGCGACGGGTATCGCGGCCGTCACCGGCTCGGCCGCGTGGGGGTCGAGGACGAGCAACTCCCCGCGCCGGTCGTCCACACAGGCCACCCTGCCGCCGGGCAGCGCCAGGAACCCGGCGTGCTCGGAGAGATGACGGCCCGTCAGCCTCGCCGCCTCGGTGCCGTCCGGCACGGTGACGAGGTGGACACAGCCCTCGACGTGGTCGGAGACGAGGAGCAGGGGAGTGGTGGTCATGGACGGCCTCCGTCGGTGAGCCGGAACGCGGAACGAGCCTCTGACTGAAAATGATTATCATGTATGGTCGGTGCGTTCCGGACCACGAGAAGAAGCGAGGGCACCGATGCTGCGCTCCCCCTGGAGAGTCATACGACGCGGAGTGGCCGCCGCGGTCCTGGGCGCGGCCCTGCTGGGCTGCGGCGCCGACACCGGCACCAAGGAGACGGACGCCGCGAACGCGGCCGGGAACGACGTCACCGACGTCACCGTCGAACCCATCCAGGAGACCCGGCGACTGACCGACGCGGGCGGCGTCACGATCAGCCTGACGGAGAAGCCGCAGCGGATCGTCTGCCTGGTCGCGCTCTGCGACGACATCCTGACCGAACTGGGCATCACCCCGGTGGCCACCAACAACGAACTCCTCGCCCAGCCCGGCTTCCTGGGGGCCAAGAAGGCCAAGCAGGTCGACGTCATCCCCGGCGGGTTCATCGCCCCCGAGGTGGAGGCGATCCTCTCCCACCGGCCCGACCTGGTGATCGGCCTGGAGGACACCCACGGCAAGCTGGCGCCCGCCCTGAAGGACGCCACCACCTTCTGGCCCATGCAGCCCGCCAAGTGGCAGGACAGCGTGGCCTATCTGCGCGACGTCGCCGCGCTCACCGGCCGCACGGCCGAGGGCGAGCGGGCCGAGCGCGCCTTCCGCACCAAGCTCGCCGCCGCCGAGCGGAACAAGAGCGACCGGACCGCGCTCATCATCTACGGCAGCGACGAGAACTTCGGCGTCGCCACCCCCGGCACCGACGTCGCCGCCGGACTCTTCCCGAAGCTCGCCGACTACCCCTGGAAGTCCCGTGGTGTCGAGGGCAGTTACAGCCTGGAGGAGATCCTCGCCCAGGGCGTCGACGTGCTGTTCGTGGAGACCATGAGCTTCGGCGAGCCGGACGGCACGCTCTCCGAGAAGCTGGCCGACAACCCGCTGTGGGGGAAGATCCCGGCCGTGCGCGACGGGAACGTCCACGAGGTCAACTCCGAGGTGTGGGCCAAGGGACGCGGTACCCGCTCGCTCGGCATCGTCCTCGACGAGGCCGTGGCCGCACTGCGGTGAGCGCGCCCACCGCCACCTCCCCACGGCGGGGCACGGCGGCGCAGCTCCTCGCCCTGCTCGTCCTGCTCGCGGCGGCGGCGTGGTGCGCGCTGAGCCTCGGCACGCCCTACGTCCCGCTCCACCGGCTGCTCGGCGGGGACGAGATCACCCGGATCGTCGTCACCGAACTCCGCGTGCCCCGGCTGGTCCTGGCGCTCCTCGCCGGGGCCTGCCTGGGCGCGGCGGGGCTGGTGCTCCAGGAGGCCCTGCGCAACCCGCTGGCCGTCCCGGAGATGCTGGGCGTCTCCTCGGGCGCGGCCCTCGGGGTCGCCGCGCCCCTGGTGCTGGCGGTGGCGGTGCCCGCCGCCGTACAGCCGCTGCTCGCCATCGGCGGGGCCGCGCTCGGCGGCGGGCTCACCCTGCTCGCGGCCGGGCTCGGCCGCAGCCCGTCCGCCGTGCTGCTCACCGGCGCCGCGGTCGCCGCCGCGCTCCAGGCCGCGCTGCTGGTCCTGATGGTCATGGCCGACCAGCTCGACCTTCAGCTGATCTACCGCTATCTGCTCGGCTCGCTCTCCGCCCGCACTTGGCACGACGTGACCGGGCTGTGGCCGTGGCTGCTGGTCGCCGTGCCCGCGCTGGTGCTGTGCGCCCCGGTGCTGGCGGTGCTGCGGCTCGGCGACGACGACGCCGAGGCGCTGGGGGTGCGGGTGCGGCGGGCCCGGTTCACGGCGCTCGCCGTCACCGTCGTACTGATCGCTCCGGTGACGGCCGTGTGCGGCCCGGTGGCCTGGGTCGGCTTCCTCGCCCCGCAGCTGGCCCGCCGCCTCAACCCGCGTGCCGACGCGGTGCGTTGGCTGCCCTGGTCGGCGGCGTGGGGCGCGGCGGTGGTGGCGGTCGCCGACGTACCGGCCCGGCTCGCGCTGGCGCCCGTGGAGACCCCGGCCGGTGCCTGGACGGCGCTGCTGGGGGTCCCGGCCGGGGTGGCTTTGCTGAGGAGGGCTCGATGAGCGGGCGCGGGGGCGGCGGTGCCGTCGAGGTCCCGGTGAAGCGGCGCCGGCCGGGCGCCGTCGCCGAGGTGCCGGTGGAGTCGCCGACGGGGCACGCCAGGGCCTGGGGTGTGCTCCTGGCCCTGCTGGTGGCGGTGTCGGCCGCCTCGTTGGTCGCCGGGCGGGCGCTGTCCCCGCCGGTGGTGTGGGAGGTGCTCACCGGCGGGGGCGGCGCGCTGGAACGCCATGTCCTATTCCAGCTCAGGGTGCCGAGGGCGCTGGTGGCGCTCGGGGCGGGCGCGTGTCTCGGCGTGGCGGGGCTGGTGCTCCAGTCGGCGTTGCGCAATCCGCTCGCCGGGCCGGAGGTCACCGGGGTGACGCCGGGCGCGGTGCTCGGCGCCGTCACGGCGACCGGGCTCGGGCTCGCCGGGTGGCAGTCGCCGTTCGCGGTGGTCGTCGCGGCGTGCGTGGGCGGCTGCGCCGGGGCGGGGCTGCTGTGGCTGCTGACCGGGCGCGGCCGGGGGGACCCCGAACAGACGGCCGTGCACGGGGTGCTGGTGTCGGCGGTGCTCGGCGGGCTCACCGCGATGGTGCTGCTGGTCGCGCCCGGCGAACTGGGCAGTGTCGTGCAGTGGCTGGTCGGCACCACCGAGGGCCGGGTGTGGCAGCACTGGCAGCTGCTGTGGCCGTGGGCGCTGGTATGGGGCGTGCTGGCGTGGCTGCTGTCCGGGCCGCTGACCCTGTTGCGCTGCGGCGACGAAGTGGCCGTCGCGGCGGGACTGTCGGCCGCCCGCACCCGCACGCTCGCCCTGCTGTGCGCGGTGGCGCTGACGGCGGGCGCGGTGGCCTCGGTGGGGGCGCTCGGCTTCGTGGGGCTGCTGGTGCCGCATCTGGCGGTGGCGGTCTTCGGCGCGGAGCTGCGCACCTCGCTGCCGGGCGCCGCGCTGCTGGGGGCGGTCGTGGTGGGCGGTGCGGACGCGGCGGCGCAGGTGGCCTCGCGGCTGCTGGCGTCCGCCCTGGACAGCGACCGGCTCACCCTGCCCGTCGGCGCGCTCACCACCTGCGCCGGGGCGGTGGCGCTGCTGGTCGTCGTACGCCGCAGCCCGAACCGCGGTTTCTAGGCCAGGCAAGACCACGTCGTACACCTCGAGGACCGAACATGAACGAACCCGTGGGCATCCGTGTCGAGGGAGTCCACTTCGGATATCCGGGCCGGCCGGTGCTGAACGGAGTCGACCTGAGGGTCGAACCCGGTGAACTGACCGCGCTGGTCGGGCTGAACGGCTGCGGCAAGTCGACCCTGCTGCGGCTCGCGGCGGGGCTGCTGCGGCCCGGCGGGGGGCGGGTGCTGCTCGACGGCCGGGACCTGTCCGGGCTCTCCCGCCGCGCCGCCGCCCGGCAGGTCGCGCTGCTCCACCAGTCCGCCCCGGCCGTACCGGGCATGACGGTACGTCAGCTCGTCCGGCAGGGGAGGTACGCCGCCCGGGGCCCGCTCGGCATGCTGCGGGAGGGCGACGACGGCGTGGTGCGGCGGGCGCTGGCGGACGTCGGGGTGGCGCACTGGGCGGACCGGCCCGTCGACGCGCTCTCCGGAGGTGAACGGCAGCGGGTGCGCCTGGCCATGGCGCTCGCGCAGGACACCCGGGTCCTGCTGCTCGACGAGCCCACCACCTATCTGGACCTGCACCACCAGCTCGACGTGCTGCGCACCGTGGTGCGGCTGCGCGAGGAGCGCGGCCTGACGGTCGTGATGGTGCTGCACGACCTCGCCCACGCCGCCCGGTTCGCCGAGCGGATCGTGGCGCTGCGGGACGGCCGGGTGGCCGCCGACGGGGCGCCGGGCGAGGTGGTCACCCCCGGCTTCCTCGCCGAAGTGCTGCGCGTGGCGGGCCGGGTGGGACGGGACCCCGAGGGCGGCTGGCCGGTGTGTTACCCAGATCACCCTCTCACCGACTAGAAAAACGATAATCATATTCAATAACTTATCCGTGCGGCGCTCGCTGGAACGCCGCAACTCACCAGTGAAGGAGGAACGTTCATGGAGAACGAGCAGGTCTTCGCTCCCATCGCCGACCCGGGCCAGCTGGCCCACGACTCGGCGTCGCACTCCAACGCGCTCGTCGAGAACCCGTTCGAGGACACCGAGGAGTAAGCGAGGGCGGCGACTCCCTCACACGCGGGCCCGTCCGAGTGCCTCCGGGCGGGCCCGCCCCTTCCCGCCACCCACCGCCTCTGCCCCAGGAGAACCGACGTGCCCCGCAGCCAGCTCGCACCCGGAGTCGAGGTCGTCACCGTCGAGGGACGGGGCCTCGCGGTCCGCACGGCCGACGGCGACTTCCTCCAGGTCCGCACCGGCGACGCGGACCGCACCGCACTGCTCGCCCGGCTCACCGGAACCACCACCGCGCCGGACCCCGAGACCGACCGGCTCGTCTCGGCCTTCGAGGACGCCGGATACCTCGCCCCCGCGCCCGCGCCCGCCACCTGGCCCGCCGCGCGCCGCCGGATCCTCCTGCTGGGCGACCCCGTCCTCACCGACCCGCTGGCCCACGCCCTGCGCGCCGCCGGCGCCGACCCCCGCCCCGGCACCCCGCCGGAGCCGGACCGCGCGCCGGACGCCGCCGCCGTCGTCTGGTGCCTCGACGGACCCGTGCCCGAAGGGCTCTGGGACACCGCCGACCACCTGCCCCGGCACGGCACCGCCTGGCTGCGCTGCCACCGTGAGGGCTGGCACGCCTACGTCGAACCCCTGGCCGCCGACGCCACGGACGTCACCTCCGCCCACGTCCGCGCCCGCCGCCTCGCCGCCACCCCCGCCCACCGCGAACTGGCCGCCTACTGGAGCGGCCCCCGCACCACCGGCGCACCCGTACGCCTCACCGGCCCGGCCGCCGCACTGCTCACCGCACTCCTCACCGACGACCTCACCCGATGGGCCACCGGCGCCCCCGACCGGGGCGGCCTGCCCGCCCGGCGCCGACTGCGCCGCGTCGACCTGCGCACCCTCACCGTCACCGAACACCCCGTGCTGCCCGTCCCCGCCGTCGCCCCCTACCCGACGGACGCCGGATGACGTCGTACACCACGGCCGTGGGCGGCCTCGCCACCGACGTCCGGCTCCCGGACGGCGCCGGGCCCTTCCCCGCCGTACTCCTGCGCACCCCCTACGACCGGCGCCGCCATCGCGCCGAGCTGCGGGGCTGGACGCGCCGGGGATTCGCCGCCGTCGTGCAGGACGTACGCGGACGGTACGCGTCGCCGGGGGAGTGGCGGCCCTACGACGGTGAGGCGGCCGACGGGGCCCAGCTGGCGCGCTGGATCCGCGGCCGGTCCTGGAGCGACGGCCGACTGGTGGCGTACGGGGCCTCCTACGCCGCCCACTGCGCCCTCGCCCTCGCCCTGGAGGCGCCCGAGGACGCCCGCCCGGACGCCGTCATCGCCGCCGTGCCCGCGCTCGGTACCGCCGACACCGCCCGCGAACCCTCCGGCGTGGAACGGCTGCTGACCCGCGCCGGATGGTGGGCGGCCCACGGCGACCGGCCGGACTCACGGGACAGCGCCCTGGCGAAGGCGCTCGCCGCCGACCCGGAACTCCTCGGCCACCTGCCCCTGCTCGACCTGCCCCGGCGCCTCGGCCGCGACCTGCCCTCCTGGCCGGACGTGTGGGCGCGGCGCGAGAGGGGGCGGCTGACCGCGCTCGGCGCGCGGGCCGCCGTACCGCTGCTCGCCGTCGGCGGACACCACGACCACTTCGCCGAGGACACCGTCGAGCTGTGGCGGCGCTGGGGCGGCCCCTCGGCGCGGCTGCTGATGGGACCCTGGGGCCACGGCCTCACCGCCGCCCCGGGACCCGACGCCCACCGCGCGCACCGGCTCAACCTCGGTGAGCTGTACGCCCGCTGGGCGCACACCGCGCTCACCGGAGGACTCGCCGCCGGGCGGACCGGGGCCCTCGCCCTCGGCGGCAGCCCGCTGTGGGTCCCCGCGCACACGCCCGGTGAACCGTACGCGCCACGACTGCGGCCGCTGCGCGGCGCCCACTTCACCGCCGACCCCGAACAGCCGGTCAGATCGGACCAGTTGACCATCCCCACCACCGGCGTGCCGGACCGCTGCGTCCTCGTCACCCCGCCCCTGCCGCGCCCGCTCGACCTCCTCGGCCCCGCAGAGACACGGCTGAGCGCCAGCGCGGACACCCCCAGCGCCGACTGGGCCGCCCGGCTCGTCGCCGTCACCCCCGACGGCCACGCCGAGCGGCTCGCCATCGGGATCGTCCGGCGCCGCGAACCACCCGGCCGCACGGCCGAGTTCGGCGTCCCGCTCGGACGGCTCGCCCGGCGGCTGCACGCCGGGACCCGGCTGCGGCTCGAGATCGCCGGACACCACTTCCCGGCCCACGCCCGCAACCCGCACACCGGCGAGGACCCGGTCACCGCCACCCGGCTCACCGCCTCCACCCGCCGGCTCGACCCCGCCCGCACCGCACTCCGGCTCACCACGCTCCGGACCCGCCCCGCCCCCACCGACCCCGCCGAGGAGATACCACGATGACGGCGCTGCCGCTGGAAGCCCTGACCGACCCGGTCTGCGGCATCATCCGCAAGGTCAAGCCCGTCGCCCACCCCGCGGGCGCCCCGCCCCGCTACACGGCCATGACCGCCGAGGTCTCCGACGCCCGCAGGCTCGGCCTCTGGCCCGCCGACCGCGTCTCGCTCGGCACTGCCTTCGGCGACCCCGAGACCGCCCGGATCGCCGCCGTCGCCGAGGGCGTCGAACGCTACTGCGGCAACCGGCTGCCCCCGCCCGGACACCCCGCCGCACCCCTGCGCGCCACCGCCACCGACCTCACCCGCAAGGGCCTGCGCGCATACGGCCCCGGCGAGCTGCCGGCGTACGCCGACTGGCAGTACACCCGCCGCAAGTTCCCCTACCGCCCCCTCACCGCCGACACCCCCGCCCTGTGGACCCCCGGCACCGAACTCCTCCCCGGCGGGGAACGGGCCGAGGTGTGGGCGCCCGTCGCGCTCACCCACCTCAACTGGCGGCAGGGCGAACTGCGCGCACTGCCCCGCACCCACCACCTCAACTACGCGGGCATCGCCACCGGACAGGGCATCGACGACGCCGTGGAACGCGGCCTGCTGGAGATCGTCGAACGGGACGCGCTGGAGGTGTGGTGGCACCTCGACGGACCCACCCGCGGCATCGACCCGGCCACCGTGCCCGGCCTCGCCGACGACCTCGCCGGCTCCGCGCTCGACGTGTGGCTCGTCGAGATGCCGTCCGAGTTCGCGCCCTGCGCGGCGGCCCTCGTCCACGACCCACGCCTCGGCCTGTACGCCGCCGGGTTCGCCTGCAAGCACGACCCGGCCGAGGCCGCCCGCAAGGCCGTCCTCGAAGCCGTGCACACCTGGGTGTTCACCCAGGGGCTCACCGACCCCGACGGCTGGGTCTTCCAGGCCGTCGAGGCCGGACTGCTCGCCAAGGGCCTCTACCTCGACCACCGCGAGGACCGCCGCTACCTCGACGCCTGCGGCGAACAGTTTGAACACGTCCGCGACCTCGGCGCCCACGTCCAGGTGTGGCTCGACCCGCGCACCGCCACCGAGGCCCGCCGCTTCACCGAGCCCGCCCACGGCGTCGTACCCCTCCAGGCCGTGCCGTCCGGCAGCCCGGAGCGGCTCAGAAGCGCCCTGGAGCGCGGCGGCCACCGACTGATGACCTTCGACCTCACCACCGAGGACATCGCCGAGACACCGCTGCGCGTCGCCCGCGTCCTGGTCTCCGGGCTGCTGCCCAACGCGCCCGCCGCCTTCGGCTACTTCGGCAGCCCACGCCTCGCCGACGCCGCCCGCGCACGCGGCTGGCGCACCACCCCGCCCAGCGGCCCGGACGACCTCACCCTCGTCCCGCCCCCGCACATGTGAGCCGCCCCGTGGACCTCACCACCGCCCTCGCCCGCGCCCGCGGCCCCGAACCACCCGGCCCCGACACCCCGCCCGGTCCACCCGTCCCCGACTGGCCGGGCCCGGCCACCGACCTGCCCCCGGACACCCGGCCCGGCCGACTCGACCTGGGACGCCTGCTGCGCCTCTCCCTGGCCGCCACCGACCCCACCGGACGGCTCCGGCCCGCCCCGTCCGCCGGTGCCCTGCACCCCGTCGACGCCCTCCTCACCGTGGGCGCCGACTGCCCCCTGCCGCCCGGCCGTTACGGCTACGACCCGCTGCGCCACCGCGTCCACCACCTCGGCCCGGCCCCGCACAGCACCCCACCCGGGGTCACCGCCGAACTCTCCGTCACCGCCCGGCGCACCGAGAGCCACTACGGCCACCGCGCCTGGCCCCTGCTGCTGCTCGACACCGGCCACGCCGCCGCCGCGCTCTGGCTCGCCGCCCAGGCACTCGGCACCGTACCGGTCGACGTCCGGCTCGACGGCACGCGCGAAGCCCCCCTCGCCACGGTCCACGTACCGCCCCCGCCCGTGCACGCCGACCGGGGTCCCGACCTTGACTTGTTCACCCGCCGCAGCGCCACGCCGCCACTGCCCGGCACCCCCGCCCCCGGCGACCTGCGTGCCGTCCTCGCCACCGCCGAGACCGCGGGCGCGGACCAGCTGCGCTGGTGCGTGGCCGTCGGCGGACCCCGCCCCGAACTGGTCGAGAGCGGACCCGGCGGCACCCTGCGACGGCTCGCCACCGGCGAGGCCCGGCCCACCCTCGCCACCTGGGCCGCCGGGCAGGGCTGGCTCGCCGACGCGGGCGCCGTGCTCCTCGGCTACGGCTGCCCCAGCGACGCCGACGCCACCCGCGTCCGACGTGACCACCTGCACGCCGGGTTCGCCGTCGGGCGCGCCCAACTCACCGCCGTACGGTGCCGATTGCTGAGCCGTCCGGTCGGCTCCTGGCAGCGCGCCGATCTGGGCGCCGCGCTCGGCGGCGAACCCGGACAGAACTGGATCGTCCACGGCCTGGCCCTCGGGACCGGCCGACCCGAGGAGGGGACCGAGTGATCGTCCACCCGGAGCTGCGCCGCGCCGCCCGACACGCACGGCGCACGCTGCTCGCGGCCACCCTGCTGCAAGGCGCCGTCACCGCCACCTGGCTCGCCCAGGCCGTGCTGCTCGCCCACGCGCTCGCCGCCATCGCGGGCGGCGCCAGCGGACCGCTGCCCGCGCTGCTCACCGCGATCGCCGCCACCGTCGCCGTCCGCGCCGGACTGAGCTACGCCCAGCGGCGCACCGCCGCCCGCGCCGGGGCCCGGGTCCGGGTCCGGCTGCGCGACGAACTCCTCGCCCACCTCGGCCGCCTCGGCCCCGCCCAGCTGACCGCCGCCCGCGCCGGAGCCGTCCGCACCACCCTTGTCGACGGCGTCGAAGGCGTCGACGCCTACGTCTCCCGCTACCTGCCCCAACTCCTCGTCACCCTCGCCGCACCACCCCTGCTGCTCACCGCCGTCGCCGTGATCGAGCCGCGCGCCCTGCTCGGGCTCGCCCCCGCCCTGCTGCTCGCCCTCGCCGGACCACGCGCCTGGGACCGGCTGCTCGCCCGCCGCGGCAAGGAACACTGGGACACCTACGAAGCACTCGGCGCCGACTACCTCGAAGCCCTCCAGGGCATGCCGGCGCTGCGCGCCGCGGGCGCCGTGGCACGCACCCGGCGCCGACTGGAGCAAAGGTCGGCCGAACTGCACCGGGCCACCGTCGCCAAGCTCCGCGTCTCCCTCGCCGACACCGGCATCACCGACCTCGCCGTCCAGGGCGGCACCACGGCCGCCGCCCTGCTGGCCTGCTGGGCGGCGGTCACCGGCGGCACCGGGGCCACCGGCACCTACCTGGTGCTGCTGCTGGCCGGGGAGTGCTTCCGGCCCGTGCGCGACCTGGCCCGCGAATGGCACGCCGGATACCTCGGCGTCTCCGCCGCCGACGGGATCACCGCCCTGCGCACCGCGAAGCCCGCCGTCCCCGACACCGGCACCACGCCCGCCGACTGGCCGGCCGCGCCCGAAGTACGCTTCGAGAACGTCGGGTTCACCTACCCCGGCGCCGAACGGCCCACCCTGCGCGGCGTCACCTTCACCGCCGCCGCCGGACGCACCACCGCCGTCGTCGGCCCCTCCGGCGCGGGCAAGTCCACCCTGCTCGCGCTGCTGCTGCGCCACCACGACCCCCAGGCCGGGCGGATCACCGTCGACGGCCTCGACACCGGCGCCTACGCCCTCGACGCGCTGCGGCACGGCATCGCCGTCGTCTCCCAGGAGACCTACCTCTTCCACGCCACCATCGCCGACAACCTGCGCCTGGCCCGCCCCGACGCCACCGACGCCGACCTCGTCGACGCCGCCCGCACCGCCGGGATCCACGACGAGATCAGCGACCTCCCCGACGGCTACGCCACCGTCCTCGGCGAACGCGGCGCCACCCTCTCCGGCGGCCAGCGGCAACGGCTCGCCCTCGCGCGGGCCCTGCTCGCCGACGCCCGGGTGCTCGTCCTCGACGAGGCCACCAGCGCCGTCGACGCCCGCCGGGAGGCGGACATCGTGAGGGACCTGACCGCCGTGTCGGGCGGGCGGACCGTCCTCGTCGTCGCCCACCGGCTGGCCGCCGTACGGCACGCCGACAGCATCGTCGTCCTGGACGGCGGACGCGTGGACGCCATCGGGGAACACCCCGACCTCGTCGCCGCCGGAGGGCTCTACGCCCGGCTCGCCGTGGCGGGACTCGCCTCCGGGACCTCCGGGATCTCCGGGAAGGGGCTCGCCGTATGAACACCGCTGAACCGGTACGGGCCGCACGAGGGCGTGGATCGCTGCGCGCGCTGCTGCCCGCGCTCGCCGGACACCGTGCCATGATCGCCCGCACCTGCGCCGCCGCCCTGGTCGAACAGACCTCCCTGGTCGCGCTGGTGACCCTCGCCGCGCACACCGTCGGCACCGCAGTCGCCTCCGGCCACGCCCCCTCGCCCGGCACCGTCGCGGCGCTCGCCGCCCTCGTCGTGCTGCGGGCCCTGACGACCTGGCGGGAGATGGACCTCTCGCACGACCTCGCCTACCGCATCCTCGCCGGACTGCGGGTGCGCGTCTTCGACGGGCTCGCCCGCAGCGCCCCCGCCCGGGTGGCCGGGAGACGCAGCGGCGACCTGGCCGCCACCGCCATGGCCGACGTGGAGGCGCTGGAGTTCTTCTACGCTCACACCACCGCCCAACTCCTCGCCTCCGGGGCGGTGTTCGCGGGCGGCACGGTGGTGCTGGCCGCGGTGGAGCCCTGGCTGCTGGCCGCCGTCGTACCGGTCGCCGCGCTGCTGGCCGTGGCGCCGTTCGCGGACGCCCGCGGACGGACCACGCGCGGCGCCCGTACCCGGCAGGCCGCCGCCGAACTGTCCGCGGACACCGTGGAGACCGTGGACGGGCTGCGCGAACTCCTCGCCTTCGGCGCCCTGCCGCGGCGCCGGGCCCGGCTCGCCCGGCAGGGGCGACGGCTGGGAGAGGCCCAGCGGGCCGAGGTGACCTGGGAGGCGATGGCGACCGCCGTACGCGACGGGCTCATCGTCCTCGCCGTGCTGGGTGTCGTCGCCGCGACCGCCCAGGCCGTCACCGCCGGACGGCTGGACGGCGCCTGGGCCCCGGCCGTGACGGCGCTCGCCCTGGCAGTGCTGGGACCGGTCGCCGAGTCGGCCCGCTCCCTCAGCCAGGCCATGGGCCTGCGCGCCGCCGCCGCCCGCGTCGACGCCGGGATCAACGCACCCGCCCTCGCTCCACCGCCCACCGACCCGCGCCCCCTTCCGCCGGGTCCCCTCGGCGTCCGGCTGCACGACGTGAGCTTCGGCTACGGCGACCAGCGCCCGGTGCTCCACCATCTCGACCTGACCGTCCCGGCCGGACAGACACTCGCCCTCGTGGGTACCTCGGGGGCGGGCAAGTCGACCTGCGCACACCTGCTGGCGCGGTTCTGGGATCCGGGGGAGGGAGCGGTGCAGCTGGTCGCTGAGACGGGGGGCGGGAGTGGCGGGAGCGCCGGGGCCGGGGAGATCGCCGGGGCCGGTGCGACAGGTGGGGGGACGGATGGGGCTGCCGGGATCGGCAGGGCCGGTGGGTCGGGGGGCGCGCTGGGTGGGGCTGCCGGGATCGGCAGGGCCAGTGGGTCGGGGGGTGCGCTGGGTGGGGTTGCCGGGATCGGCAGGGCTGGTGGGCCGGGCGGCGCGACGGCAGGGGCCGCCGGGACGGGCGACCCCGCCGGCACCGCAGACCCCGTCGGCACCGCAGAGCCCGGCACGACCGCCGGGACCGTCGTCGACCTGCGCCACCTCACCGACGCCGACCTGCGCTCCGCCGTCGCCGTCGTCGGTCAGGACGCCCCCCTGTTCCACGGCACCCTCGCCGACAACCTGCGGCTGGCCGCGCCCGATGCCGACGAGGAGCGCCTCGTCCGTGTCGCACGGCTGTGCGGGATCGACCGGGTCGCGTCCCTGGACACCCTTGTCGGTGAGCGAGGCGCGACCCTCTCCGGGGGACAGCGGGCCCGTATCGCCCTCGCCCGTGCGCTGCTCGCCGAGCCCCGGGTGCTCGTCCTGGACGAGACCACCGCGCACCTCGACAACACCGGGGACGCCGAACTCGCCGCCGCCCTCGCCCACCCGGAGCGCACCACCGTCGTCATCGCGCACCGCCCCGCCACCATCCGCCGTGCCGACCGCATCGCCGTACTGGAGGACGGGCGGATCGTGGAGCAGGGCACCTGGGAGGAGCTGACGTCCCGTCCGGACGGCGCCCTCGCCCGGGTCCTGGCGGTGGCGGCCCGCTGAGCCGGTCAGGCGTCCCGGCCGAGGAGCCGTTCCAGCGCGGTGTTGACCTCGGCCGGGCGCTCGTCCATCACCCAGTGACCGGCGTCGTCGACCATCGTCAGCTCGGCGCCCGGGACGCGGGCGGCCAGGTCCATGGCGATGGCCGGGCTCAGGTACTTGTCCCGGCGGCCCCAGATGACCGCGGTGGGGCAGGTGACCTGGCCCAGCCGCTGGCGCAGTTCGGCGCGCGGCGCGGTGCGGTAGTGGCCGTAGAAGCGGACCAGCCAGCGGCGGGTTGCCAGGGGGCGCACATGGTCGAGGTGGGCGGCCATCACGTCGCTGTCGACGGCGCCGGTCTCAACGAGCGGTCCGAAGGCCCAGCGGTGCAGCAGCGGGAACGGCAGCCGCTGGGTGAGCGACCTGAGCACGGGCGTGCGTCCGGCCAGGGTGAACAGGTCGAACAGGGCCCGCCAGTGGGGGACGAACGTGGCGTGGGAGCGGCTGTTGAGGATGGCCAGCCTGCGCACCCGGCCGGGGTGGGTCTGGGTGAAGCCGAGGGAGAGGAAGCCCCCGTAGTCGTGGCCGACGAGCGTGACGGCGTCAAGACCGAGCGCGTCCAGCAGGCGGCCGAGCCGCTCCACCTCGGTGTCGTAGTCGTAGGCGAGGTGCAGCGGCTGCTCGGACGCGCCCCAGCCGAGGAGGTCCGGCGCGATCACCCGGTGGGTCAGGGACAGCACCGGGATCTGGTGGTCCCAGGAGTGGTGGTCGGAGGGGTAGCCGTGCAGCAGCAGCACCGGCTCGCCGTCCCGCGGTCCCGACTCCCAGCAGGCGACCCGGGCGCCGTCCACGAGTACGGTCCGGGGCCGCGCCTGCTGTGTGAGGGGGCTGGTCGTGCTCATCGTCTCGTCTCTCCTTGCCGTCCGTCCGGCGCCGCCCCTTTCCGTCGGCGGTCCGTACCCGGAGAACGCCGGTCCTCCGTGCTTGATCACGTACCCGCTCGGGTGATGTTCGCGGAGGTCCTACTGCGGTTGGGGCGCCACCGTCACTACTTCGGGTGACCTCGGGGGGCCCGTGCGGAGCCGCCCGGGACGGCGATCGACGCCGGGGGGCTTGTGACGGCCCGGAGGGGGCGCCTAGGGTCTCCCCGTAACCCTGGCGGCAAGCGCTTTCTATCCGTGCTTGCCGCCAGGTGTGTCACCCGGCCGTCCGAGGAGCGCCGCATGTCACCCTCTCCCGTCCGCCGCCGCGTCGCCGTCGTCGGCACCGGCGCCATCGTCGTGGGCAGCCATCTGACCGCGCTCCGGGAGCACGCCGACCGCACCGAGCTGGTCGCCGCCGTCGACGTCGACGAAGGCAGACTCGCCGCCTTCCGCGCCCTCGCGGGCGACGACGTCGCCGGGTACACCTCCATGGCGGCGATGCTGGACGCCGTACGCCCCGATCTGGTCCTCATCGGCACACCGCCGTCGCTGCACCGGGAGCAGACGGTGGCGGCGCTCAAGGCGGGCGCCTGGGTGCTCTGCGAGAAGCCGCTCGTCCTGTCCCTCGCCGAGTACGACGAGATAGCGGCGGCCGAGGAGGCCTCGGGGGCGTACGCGTCCGTCGTCTTCCAGCACCGCTACGGCTCCGGCGCGGTCCACGCACGCGAACTGATCGCCAGCGGCGAGCTGGGCGCCCCGCTGGTCGCACACTGCCAGACGACCTGGCACCGGGACGCCGCGTACTACGCGGTGCCCTGGCGCGGACGCTGGGCCAGCGAGGGCGGCGGGCCCACCATGGGGCACGGCATCCACCAGTACGACCTGCTGCTCCACCTGCTCGGCGAGTGGACGGAGGTACGGGCCATGGCGGCGCGGCTGGTCCACGACACCGAGAGCGAGGACGTCTCCACCGCCCTGGTGCGGTTCGCGAACGGCGCCCTGGCCACCGTCGTCAACAGCGTCCTCTCCCCGGACGAGGTCAGCCGGGTCCGCGTCGACTGCGCCGACGCCACCGTCGAACTCACCCACCTCTACGGGCACCGCAACGACGACTGGACCTACACCCCCGCCCCGCACGTCGCCCCCGCCCGCGCCGCCGCCTGGCGCGCCCCCGCCACCGACGTGCCCAGCTCGCACACCGCCCAGCTCGGCGCCCTCCTCGACGCCTACGACAGCGGCACCCGGCCCCCGGGCAGCGGCCCTGACGCCCGCGCCACGCTGGAGTTCGCCGCCGCGCTGTACAAGTCGGCGTTCACCGGCCGCCCCGTGCCGGCCGGGGAGATCCGCCCCGGCGACCCCTTCCACGCGGCCATGCACGGCGGCCACCCCGACTGGGCCCCGAAGGACCCGAAGGACCCGAAGGAGCACGCATGAGCATCCGCGTCGGCCACGCGCCCGGCGAGCACATCACGGTCACGGCGCCGGGCGGCACCGAGATCCTCCGCTACGTCTACCGCCCCGACCCCGACCCCTTCGAGTCCCGCAAGCCCTACGCCCACCCGGTGCGCACTCTCGCCGGGCGCACCGTGACCGGGTACCGGCCGAGCGACCACCGCTGGCACAAGGGCCTCCAGATGACCGCGAGCCACCTCTCCGGCCAGAACTTCTGGGGCGGCAACTCCTACGTCCACGGCGAGGGCTACCTCGCCCTGCCGGAGCGGGTCGGCTCGATGCGGCACGACGGCTTCGACGCGCTGACGGCGACCGACGACCGCTGCGCCGTGACCGAGAACCTGACCTGGGTCGCGCACGGCGGCGCGCAGTGGGCCCGCGAACGGCGCGGACTCCTGGTCCACTCCGTCGACGAGGACGCCGGTGCCTGGGCGCTGGACTGGTCGATCCACCTCACCAACCTCCGCACCGAACCCCTGCGCTTCGGCTCCCCGACCACGGCGGGCCGGGAACTCGCCGGGTACACCGGCCTCCAGTGGCGCGGCCCACGCGACTTCACCGGCGGACGCGTCCTCGCCCCCGGCACCGATGCCGGAGCCGCGGAACTGATGGGCGGCCAGGGCCCGTGGCTCGCCTTCACCGCCGAGCACGACGAGGTCGACGCGCACTCCACCCTTGTCTTCGCGCACGCCCCGGAGAACCTCGACGAGCGGACCGCGATCCACCCCTCGCACTGGTTCGTACGCGCCGAGCCGATCCCGTCGGTGGCGTTCTCCTGGGCCTTCTTCGAGGAGTTCGAACTGCCGCCCGGCGAGTCCTTCGCCTACCGCTACCGGATCGTGGTCGCGGACGGCGCCTGGGACCGCGACCGGATCGGCGCCCACCTGGCGGCCCTGCCGTGGTGAGCCACCCGCTGCCGGGCGCCGTCGGTCTGTCCCACCTCAGCGCCTACGACTGGGAGGCCGCGGACGGCGTCTGCGGCGGCACCCCGCACCTGCACCTGGTGTGCACGGAGGCGTACGTCGTCACCGGCGGCCGGGGCGCGGTGCAGACACTGAGCCCCGACGGCTACCGCGACATCCCCCTGGCACCGGGTGCGGTCGCCTGGTTCACACCGGGGACCGTGCACCGCATGGTGCAGGGCGGCGGCCTGCGCATCACCGTGCTGATGCAGAACAGCGGCCTGCCCGAGGCCGGGGACGCCGTGTTCACCTTCCCGCCCGACGTGCTCGCCGACCCGGAGGCCTACGCCGCCGCGGCCACGCTGCCGCCGGGCACCGGAGCGGACACGGAGGCCGCGGCACGGCGGCGCCGGGACCTCGCCGTCGAGGGGTACCTGCCGCTGCGGGAGGCCCTGGCCGCCGGGGACGCCGGCCCCTACCGCGGCTTCCAGCGGGCCGCCGCCCGGCTGGTGCGGGCCCAGGTCCCCGGCTGGCGCGAGCTGTGGCGCGCGGGCGCGCTGGCCGCGGCGGAACGCACCGGCGCCCAGCTCACCGCGCTGGCGGACGGCGACCCGGCCCACCTCGAAGAGGCGACCGCGTACGTTTCCGGGCCGAGCCGTCGCGGCGGCTACGGGATGTGCGGCCGCCGCGACGAGTACACGCTGCCGGGCACGACAGCGTCGTACGACGTCACCGGCTGACGAGCAGTCCGCGGCTGCGGAGGACGTGGCGTTCGAGTGGGCTGAAGATGAGCAGGTCGATGGTGATGCCGACGGTGAGGATGAGGAGGATGGCGAGGAAGACCATGGGCATGCTGCTGTTGTTGCGGCCGTTTT
>NZ_JAGPXL010000031.1 GCF_018070565.1 Streptomyces sp. B93 | reverse complement strand
CCCCTGGGACCACCAGCACCCACCACCGCCCGCCCCCCGGAACCCACAAACGCCGGTCACTCCACCCGCCCACGCGCGTCAGCCCGAAACCACCGACACCCGCCACCGCACCCACGCGGGCCACCCCCCGAGACCACCAGCACCCGCCACCGCGACTCAGCCGCGCGACCCCCGCGCGGGTCACCCCCGCGCCACCCGCACCGGGCGCGTGTACGCGATGATCTGGGCGCCGAGCCCCGCCACGGCCAGGGCCTCCGCCACCGACAGGGTCACCAGGAGCGCGCCCGTGTCCTCGCTCGCCCAGTACACGATCAGCGCGGCCAGCGGCACCGCGCAGAACGCCGTCAGGTCGACCACGGTCTGGATGGCCTTGCGGGCCCGGCGCCGGGTGTCGCCTCGGTGGTAGGCCTCCCAGCCGAAGGTGGCCGGTCCCTCGTCGCCGGACGCGGCGAGCCGGGCCAGCCGGGGCCCGAGGTCGTCCCGCACGTAGTGGCCGATCGCCGAGATCTTCTCGTCGTTGACCAGGTACGTCCAGCCGAGGACGACACACACCGGCGGCAGCGCCAGCAGCATCGCGGCCCGTTCCGCCTGGGCCGCGGCGGCGATGACGGCGGCGACCACCGCCAGGGTGACGTACAGCAGATTGTCCCGGAAGCCGATCCGGGCCTTCTGCTCGTCCTTGACGGTCTGGTACTCGGCGAGCAGCAGCTGCCCCACCGTGATGTCGCCCCGCCCCTGCTCCGGCACGCGCCCCGACTCCCCCTCGTACACCGCCAACCCCCTGCCGGGCAGGCCACTTGGGAATCAGCCTAAAGGGGTGACCGCGGGCGCCGCCGGACTCCCGGGGGCCGGGCGTCAAGGGGCGACCGGACGGTAACTCTCCGGGGCCGGGAAAACCGTACCTTCCTACGATCTGTGATTGTGTCCGGACAGACCGTGGCCACCGCCCGGCCGCGCCCCTACGTTGAGGGCCGTGCGCCAACCCCCCACCGACCCGAACCAGTCACCGCCCTTCGACGCCCTCGCCGCCCGCAGGCTCCGTGCCGCACTCGGCATGGGGCCCGAGCATGTCGCCCACGGCATGCGGACCTCGTACGGACTGCCCCATGTCACCCCCGACCTGGTGATCGCCTGGGAGCGCGGGTCCGCCACCCCACGCGGCGCGGAACTCACCGCGCTGGCGGGAGTGCTGTGGTGCTCCCCCGCCGAACTGATCGGCCGCCCGCGCACCCTGCGCGAACACCGGATCGCCCGCGGTCTCGCCCCGGAGGACGTGGCACGGACCGTGGGCGTGGAACTCCAGGCCTATCTGCGGATGGAGGAGCACGACGCCTGGCGCGGCAACGACCGGCAGTCCGCCGCCCTCGCCGACCTCCTCCAACTGAGCCTGCCCGACTTCGTCGCCGTGACCGGGCGGGAGGCGAAACTCGCCGAGCTGCTGCGCAGTGCCGTCACCACCCGCTGGCAGGGGTACGTACGGCCGGTGAGCAGGACGGTGCCCCTGGAGCGGGCGTTCCTGGAGGGCGTCCTCCAGGAACTGCACGGCGCGTACCAGGGGCAGATGACCGCGACGCTGAGCTGGGGCGGCGGCAGCGGTGACGCGGGGACGGGCGGCCGGGCGTTCCTGGACCGGATCGTCGACCACTTCTGGGAGACGGTCGGCCGGGGCACCGGCTGAGGGCCGTCCGGAAGGCCGAGGCCGCCGGAAAGCCGAGGGGGGTCTAGAAGACCGACTCCGCCTCGTCCATGCGGTCCTTCGGCACGGTCTTCAGCTCCGTGACCGCCTCCGCCAGCGGCACCATGCGGATGTCGGTGCCGCGCAGCGCGGTCATCCTGCCGAAGTCGCCGCGGTGCGCGGCCTCCACGGCGTGCCAGCCGAAGCGGGTGGCGAGGACCCGGTCGTACGCGGTGGGCGTGCCGCCGCGCTGGACGTGGCCGAGGATGACGGGCCGGGCCTCCTTGCCGAGGCGCCGCTCCAGCTCATGGGCGAGGGCGGTGCCGATGCCCTGGAAGCGCTCGTGGCCGAACTGGTCGATCTCGCCCTTGCCGTAGTCCATGGTGCCGTCGGCGGGGTGGGCGCCCTCGGCGACGCAGATGACGGCGAACTTCTTGCCGCGGGCGAACCGCTCCTCGACCATCTTGACCAGGTCGGCGGGGTCGAAGGCACGCTCGGGCAGGCAGATGCCGTGCGCGCCGGCGGCCATGCCGGACTCCAGGGCGATCCAGCCCGCGTGGCGGCCCATGACCTCGACGACCATCACGCGCTGGTGGGACTCGGCGGTGGTCTTCAGCCGGTCCATGGCCTCCGTGGCGACGCCGACGGCGGTGTCGAAGCCGAAGGTGCGGTCCGTGGAGGAGATGTCGTTGTCGATGGTCTTGGGGACGCCGACCACGGGCAGGCCCGCGTCCGACAGCATGCGGGCCGCCGTCAGCGTGCCCTCGCCGCCGATCGGGATCAGCGCGTCGATGCCGAAGTCACGGGCTATGTCGGGGGCGTTCTCGCAGGCCTCGCGGAGCCGGTCGCGTTCCAGCCGGGAGGAGCCGAGGACGGTGCCGCCGCGGGCCAGGATGCCGCTGACGGCGTTCAGGTCGAGGGGGCGGTAGCGGCCGTCCAGCAGGCCCGCGTAGCCGTCCTCGAAGCCGATGACCTCGTCGCCGTAGTGCGCGACCGCTCGGTGCACGACCGACCGGATCACTGCGTTCAGGCCAGGGCAGTCGCCGCCTGCGGTGAGAACTCCGATGCGCATCGTGCTGTGTCTCCTGCTCGGTGTCGATGCCGGTGAGCCAGTGCCGATTCTTTCATGCCCGACGGCCCTCCGTCGCACCCCACCTGACGTGTGCCTTATCCATCGGCAGGGGTATTGTCAAGAGGGTTCCACTCACCTCGGTGGGCGATTTTTGCGACCCTGGATACCGGCATCGCGGCCGAAAACACCCGTCCTCGACAGGAACGTCCCCGACACGAAACGGAGAGCACGCGTGACGCGCAGCGTGTACGTGACCGGTATCGACCGCGGCGACGGCCGCCAGGTCGTCGAGCTGGGGGTCATGGAACTGCTGACCCGGCAGGTCGACCGCGTGGGTGTCTTCCGGCCGCTGGTCCACGACGGCCCCGACCGGCTCTTCGAGCTGCTGCGGGCCCGCTACCGCCTCGCCCAGGACCCGGCGACCGTCTACGGCATGGACTACCAGGAGGCCTCCGCGCTCCAGGCCGAGCGGGGCACCGACGAGCTGGTCTCCACGCTCGTCGACCGGTTCCACCTGGTGGCGCGTGACTACGACGTCGTCCTCGTCCTCGGCACCGACTACGCCGACACCCAGTTCCCGGACGAGCTGTCGCTGAACGCCCGGCTCGCCAACGAGTTCGGCGCCTCCGTGCTCCCCGTCGTCGGCGGCCGCCGGCAGTCGGCGCACGCGGTGCGGGCCGAGGCGCGCAACGCCTACCGCGCCTACGACGGGCTCGGCTGCGACGTCCTCGCGATGATCGTGAACCGGGTGGCCCGCGAGGACCGCGACGAGATAGCCGAGCGGCTCACCTCCCGGCTGCCGGTGCCCTGCTACGTACTGCCGGACGAGCCCGCGCTGTCCGCGCCGACGGTCTCCCAGATCGGCCAGGCGCTCGGCGCGAAGGTGCTGCTCGGCGACGACTCGGGCCTGGCGCGTGACGCCCTCGGCTTCGTCTTCGGCGGGGCCATGCTGCCCAACTTCCTCAGCGCGCTGACCCCGGGCGCGCTGGTGGTCACCCCGGGCGACCGGGCCGACCTGGTGGTGGGGGCGCTGGCCGCGCACAGCGCCGGCACCCCGCCGATAGCGGGCGTCCTGCTCACCCTGGGCGAGGCGCCCAGCGACGACGTGCTGACGCTGGCCGCGCGCCTCGCGCCCGGCACGCCCGTGCTCTCGGTGCCCGGCAACAGCTTCCCCACCGCCGAACAGCTGTTCTCCCTGGAGGGCAAGCTGAACGCCGCCACGCCGCGCAAGGCGGAGACCGCGCTCGGCCTGTTCGAGCGGTACATCGACACCGGTGACCTGCTGAAGCGGGTGAGCGCGCCCAGCACCGACCGGGTCACGCCGATGATGTTCGAGCACAAGCTGCTGGAGCAGGCCCGCTCGGACCGGCGCCGGGTGGTGCTGCCGGAGGGCACCGAGGAGCGGGTGCTGCACGCGGCCGAGGTGCTGCTGCGGCGCGGGGTGTGCGACCTGACGCTGCTCGGGCCGGTCGACACGGTCCGCAAGAAGGCCGCCGACCTCGGGATCGACCTCGGCGACGCCCAGCTGATCGACCCGGCGACCAGCGAACTGCGCGACGCCTTCGCCGAGAAGTACGCCGCCCTGCGCGCCCACCGCGGGGTGACGGTGGAGCTGGCCTACGACGTCGTCTCCGACGTCAACTACTTCGGCACCCTGATGGTGCAGGAGGGCCTCGCCGACGGCATGGTGTCGGGGTCGGTGCACTCCACGGCCGCGACCATCCGCCCCGCCTTCGAGATCATCAAGACCAAGCCGGAGGCGTCCATCGTCTCGTCGGTGTTCTTCATGTGCCTCGCCGACAAGGTGCTGGTCTACGGCGACTGCGCGGTCAACCCGGACCCGGACGCCGAGCAGCTGGCCGACATCGCCGTCCAGTCGGCGTCCACCGCCGCCCAGTTCGGCGTCGAGCCGAGGATCGCGATGCTGTCGTACTCCACCGGCACCTCCGGCACCGGCGCCGACGTGGACAAGGTGCGCGAGGCGACCGAGCTGGTCCGCTCCCGGCGGCCCGACCTCAAGACCGAGGGGCCGATCCAGTACGACGCCGCCGTGGAGCCGACGGTCGCTGCGACCAAGCTGCCGGGGTCGGAGGTGGCCGGGCAGGCGAGCGTGCTGATCTTCCCGGACCTCAACACCGGCAACAACACCTACAAGGCCGTGCAGCGCTCGGCGGGCGCGATCGCCGTCGGCCCGGTGCTCCAGGGTCTGCGCAAGCCGGTCAACGACCTGTCCCGGGGCGCCCTCGTCCAGGACATCGTCAACACCGTCGCCATCACGGCGATCCAGGCCCAGTCCCCCCTCGTCGAGAAGGCGTCCCAGCAGTGAGTGCAGTGACTTCGTCGCGCGTCCTCGTCCTCAACTCCGGTTCCTCGTCGGTGAAGTACCAGCTGCTGGACATGAACGACAGCAGTCGGCTGGCGGCGGGGCTCGTCGAACGCATCGGCGAGGAGACCTCGCGGCTGCGGCACACCCCGCTGCACACCGGCGGCGAGAGCCGGGAGTGGACGGGCCCCATCGCCGACCACGACGCCGCGCTGAAGGCCGTGTCGGCGGAACTCGCCAAGGACGGTCTCGGCCTGGACTCCCCGGAGCTGGCCGCGATCGGGCACCGGGTGGTGCACGGCGGGAAGCACTTCACCCAGCCCACCGTGATCGACGACTCCGTGCTGGCCGAGATCGAGCGGCTGATCCCGGTCGCCCCGCTGCACAACCCGGCCAACCTCACCGGCATCCGCACCGCGCGGGCGCTGCGGCCCGACCTGCCGCAGGTCGCCGTCTTCGACACCGCCTTCCACACCACCATGCCGGAGTCGGCGGCCCGCTACGCGATCGACGTCGAGACCGCCGACCGGCACCGCATCCGCCGCTACGGCTTCCACGGCACCTCGCACGCGTACGTCTCCCGGGCCACCGCCGAACTGCTGGGCAAGGACCCGTCCGAGGTGAACGTGATCGTGCTGCACCTGGGCAACGGGGCGTCCGCCTCGGCGGTCCGGGGCGGCCGGTGCGTGGACACCTCCATGGGACTGACGCCCTTGGAGGGGCTGGTGATGGGTACGCGGTCGGGGGACCTGGATCCCGCCGTCATCTTCCATTTGACGCGCGTTGGCGGAATGTCCACGGACGAGATCGACACTCTCCTCAACAAGAAGAGCGGACTGATCGGGCTCTGCGGTGACAACGACATGCGGGAGATCCGCCGCCGTGTCGACGAGGGTGACGAACAGGCGCAACTCGCCTTCGACATCTACATTCATCGTTTGAAGAAGTACATCGGCGCCTATTACGCGGTGCTCGGCACGGTGGACGCGGTGGCCTTCACGGCGGGGGTCGGGGAGAACGCCGCGGCCGTCCGGCAGGCCGCGATCGCCGGGCTCGAAGGGCTGGGGCTGGCGGTCGACGACGAGCTGAACGCCGTACGCGGTGACCGGCCGCGGCTGATCTCCCCCGGCACGGCCCGGGTGGCGGTCGCCGTGGTGCCGACGGACGAGGAACTGGAGATCGCCACACAGACCTACGCATTGGTGGGAAAACCCAGAAAGAGCAACTGAGCGGGGCTCATCTCATTTGTATTTCCCCCCAGTCGGATTATTCCGGAGCGAAACAAACCGATAGGATCGCCCCATGCGCCGTTCGAAAATCGTCTGTACTCTCGGCCCCGCGGTCGACTCCCACGAGCAGCTCGTCGCGCTGATCGAGGCGGGCATGAACGTGGCCCGTTTCAACTTCAGCCACGGCACGCACGCCGAGCACCAGGGGCGGTACGACCGTGTCCGGGCCGCCGCCAAGGAGACCGGCCGCGCCGTGGGCGTCCTCGCCGACCTCCAGGGCCCGAAGATCCGGCTGGAGACCTTCGCCGAGGGCCCCGTGGAGCTCGTCCGCGGCGACGAGTTCACCATCACCGCCGAGGACGTCCCCGGCGACAAGACGATCTGCGGCACCACCTACAAGGGCCTGCCCGGCGACGTCGACCGCGGCGACCAGATCCTGATCAACGACGGCAATGTCGAACTGAAGGTGCTGGACGTCGACGGCCCCCGGGTGAAGACGATCGTCATCGAGGGCGGTGTCGTCTCCGACCACAAGGGCATCAACCTGCCGGGCGCGGCCGTCAACGTCCCCGCGCTGTCCGAGAAGGACATCGACGACCTCCGGTTCGCGCTGCGGATGGGCTGCGACCTGGTCGCCCTGTCCTTCGTCCGGGACGCGAAGGACGTCGCCGACGTGCACCGCGTGATGGACGAGGAGGGCCGCCGCGTCCCGGTCATCGCCAAGGTGGAGAAGCCGCAGGCGGTGGCCAACATGGAGGACGTCGTGATGGCGTTCGACGGTGTCATGGTCGCCCGTGGTGACCTGGCCGTCGAGTACCCGCTCGAGAAGGTCCCCATGGTGCAGAAGCGGCTCATCGAGCTGTGCCGCCGCAACGCCAAGCCGGTGATCGTGGCGACCCAGATGATGGAGTCGATGATCACCAACTCCCGGCCGACCCGCGCCGAGGCCTCCGACGTGGCCAACGCGATCCTGGACGGCGCGGACGCGGTCATGCTGTCGGCGGAGTCCTCGGTGGGCGCGTACCCGATCGAGACCGTGAAGACGATGTCGAAGATCGTGCAGGCCGCCGAGCAGGAACTGCTCTCCAAGGGCCTCCAGCCGCTGGTGCCGGGCAAGAAGCCGCGCACCCAGGGCGGTTCGGTGGCCCGCGCCGCGGCCGAGATCGCCGACTTCCTCGGCGGCAAGGGCCTGGTCGCCTTCACCCAGTCCGGCGACACCGCCCGCCGGCTGTCCCGCTACCGCGCGATCCAGCCGATCCTCGCCTTCACCACCGACGAGGCCACCCGCAACCAGCTGACGCTCAGCTGGGGTGTGGAGCCGCACGTCGTGCCGTTCGTGAACAGCACCGACGAGATGGTCGACCTGGTCGACCAGGAGATCGCCAAGCTCAACCTGTTCGACACGGGCGACACCCTGGTCATCACCGCCGGTTCGCCCCCCGGGGTGCCCGGCACCACCAACATGGTCCGCGTCCACCACCTGGGCGGCGGCGAGCGCGACTGACCTCCCGGTCACGACACCGAGGGCGCCCCTGTCCGGTGGGACGGGGGCGCCCTCGGCTGTGCGGCTCCCGGACGGGCTCTGAGGGGCGGTCAGCCGGTGACGTACTGGTGCAGCCCCGGCACATGCAGGGTCCCGCCGAACTGACCGGCCTGCACCACCTTCACCTTGGTGAAGTAGATGAGCGGGATGTCCAGCGGCGGCGGGTGCTCCGGGTCGAAGGTGATCGGGATCAGCCCGAGCAGGTTGCCCGAGATGCTCTCGGTGTACATCACCGTGTCGCCGTCGCGGATCGTGGACGTCGAGCCCCGGGCCGCCTGCACGTGGTAGGTCTTGCCGGACTGCGGGTCCTTCACCGTCTGGTGCAGGTCACCTATGTCGGTGCCGTCGGATATGACGTACTTCAGCACCTTCTTGACGGTGCCGTTGGCCGTCTTCACCTCGACGATGCCCTCGTACTTGGCGCCCTTCAGCAGCAACGAGCTGGCGTCCAGGTACCAGGGGTCGTCCGGCAGCGGGACGGTGTTGTCGATGCCGCCCTCCGCGTCCGTGGCGACCGGGCAGTCGTCCAGGTCGGTCGTCTCGCTCGCGGACGGGGTGGGCGTCGGGGTCGGGGTCGCGGACTCGGTCGCCTCCGCGGCCTCCTCCTCGACGGCCTCGGCGGTGTCCTCGGCGGTGTCCTCCACCGCGTCGGTGACCTTCTCGGCGGTGTCCTTGACGGAACCGGCCGGGTCCCCGCCGTCGTCGGCGGCTTCCGTCTCCTTCGCCGTACCGGTGTCCGCCGGGGCGGACTCGGTGGGCGTCGGGCTCGCGGTCTCCTCGTCGCCGCCGCCGGTGATGCCGGTGACGACACCGTCGACGACACCGGTGACGGCGTCCCCGATGGTCTCCAGGACACCCTTCTCGGTCTCGGACGCGGACGGCTCGGGCTCGGTGGCGGCCTCGCCGGAGCCGTCGGACTCCTCGGTGGCGCCGGAGCCGGAGGACTGGGCGTCACCGCCGGACGAGGCCGAGGGGGTGGGCGCGGGCTGGGAGCCGCTCTCGTCGTCGGAACCTGAATCCGGCGAAGAGGTGTCGTCCCCGGACGCGTCCTCCGTCGCCGACGGCTCGGGTGTCGGGGACCCGGTCGTCGCCGAGGGGGTCGGCGTGGCGGACTCCTCGGAGTCGCCGTTCTCGGCGTCCTCCAGGGCCTCGATGCAGTCCTTGTACTCGTCGGCCGTCAGGCTGCGCGGCACCGGCTGGTCCTCGGCCAGGGCGAGCTTCGGGGTGAAGCCCAGTCCCATCAGGACCGCGGTGGGCATCGCCGCGAGGGCGATCGCCTTTCCGGCCGGCATGTGAAACCTGGTGAACAGCGGCTTCTTGGGTGCCGCGTGGCGCGGCCCGGTTCTCACACGGGACTCGTCCACCTCAGTCCCGTGGGTCACCTCGTCAGCCGGCACTGTGCCTCCCGTTCGCCTCGTTGGCCGGGCTCTTTGACAGATAGTCGTCTCCACCGGCCGCCTCACCCGGGACCGTGTCGTCCGCTTCGGCACGGTCCCCGGCCACGACCGGGCCCTCTGTGGTGGCTGCCTCGTCGACAGCCGTACCCTCCGGTCCGTCGGCGGACGGCTGCACCGCCCGCGGCTGCTCCGGCACACCCTCGGCCCAGGCAACGGCCATCGCACCGCCGATGAGGGCGAACAGGAAGCCGACGACGAAGCCCCCGAAGTTCGACACCGGGATGGAGACGAGAGCGAGCAGGATCGCCGCGACGCCCGCGAAGACACGGACGTGCCTCTGAAGCCAGAGGCTGAGCCCCAGCACCACCAGCAGTACGCCGATGATCAGGGACCCGGCTCCCGCGGTGGTGGCCATCGCGAGCGTCAACTGACCGAGCTGGAGGTTCGCGTACGGGAAGTACATGATCGGCAGACCACCGAGCATGACGAACAAGCCGGCCCAGAACGGCCGTGTACCCCGCCAGGCGCGGAAGTTGCGCCGGAAAACCCTGAGGTAGTGCTCGTCTCGGCCAGGCGCGGCGGGAATCTCGGCGCTCATGGAAAACAGCTCCCTGGAACGGCTTCTTGCTTCGGTGGAGAGGGGTACTGCCGCGCCGACGCGGGGCGGCGGCAGCGGATATGGGGAAACGCCGACGGGGAGGGAACGGGCGGGGGCGCCGGTGTCAGCGGCTCCCCCGCCCGTCAGCGAGTGCTTAGTAGCACTCCTTGACACCCGTCGACAGCGACATCTTCAGGCCGCTGAGCTTGAAGGTTCCGGCGGTGGTCGCCCACGCCGTCTGCTTCACGTTCTTCAGGGTCACCGAGTCGGCCTGCTGCGCGAAACCGTACGGGTTGGCCTGCTTGTTGGCCACCTCGCCCGACTTCATGCCCGGGCCCTTGTTGGCGTCCTTCGCGGCCACACCGATGTCGATACCCCGGAACGTCGCGTCAGCCTCGAGCTGGGCGACGTCGATGTACAGGTTCTCGGCCTTGACAGGTGTGTCGCCGTCACCCGCGCGCAGGATCAGGCTGACATTGCCGAACACCGGAACGTTCGGGGTGACGACTGACTGGCAGAGGCTCTTGATGGTGGCACTCTTGAATGCCGAGACCGCGACCGGGTGCAACGTCTTGTCACCGGTCAGCGTGTAGCCCTCGTCCATCGCGCCGTACTGCGAGAAGCCCGTACCGTCGAGCTGCTTGGTCGTGACCTTGAACGACTGGCCGGAGACGCTGAACGACGCTGCGAGAGCGCCCTGTGCCAGGGCGACACCTATTGCTGCCGTGGCGGCGACGCTGGGCACCATGACCACAGCGAACCGCTTCCATCTGGTCCCACCACGCACCTGGGACTGCATATTTCCTCCTTCTCGGACGTACATCTCCTGTCCTTAACCAGCCCCCGGAAGGCGGCCCGGCCGGGCAGGGATGGGAGAAGTGCACCGTCCTCGGGAAGGAGAACGCCCGCGCTCGGCGGCGCTGAACCGCGCCCGAATCACCGGCGATCACCCCCGAGCGACAACCACTGGTCGCGCCTGACACGCATCACGCACAACCTTGCCGGACAGGCTTCGCCGTTCGGGCGAAGACCCCCCTGTCCAAGGGCCGGCACCACTGCCGTCCGGCCCTGCTCGGTGGGGACCCTGGAAAACCCGCTACCCGATTGGCTGTCGGGGGACGGGAACGGACCGAGCGTGGCCGATCGTGGTGCATTCTCGCCGCGCGCACAAGGGGGTTCGTTACTCGCTAGTAACGGACGGATAACCGCCCCACGACCCATACGGTCCGACCGGCGACGCTCGGTGTCCTGGAGGGGGATGTCAAAGCAGGTGATCCAGGGACAGAACCCGACAGATCAACGCCTGCGACTTACTTGCAGTAACAGCGGCCGCGATTACCAAGATTTGGCAAAGCGCGGCCGCTCTGACGCTGCGTCGGCAGCCCTGTCACTCGGGCACCGTCAGAAAAGCGCCCGTGCGAGCGCCCTTCGCGCCGCGGTCACCCGGGGGTCGTCGGCACCGACGACCTCGAACAGCTCCAACAGCCGCAGCCGTACGGCGTCCCGGTCGTCGCCCGCGGTGCGCTTGACCGTGTCGATGAGCCGTCCGAAGGCGTCCTCGACATGACCGCCCACCAGATCCATGTCGGCGGCGGTGATCTGCGCCTGGGCGTCACCCGGCTTCTCGGCCGCCTCCTTGCGCACCTGCGCCAGGTCGAGGCCCTGCACCCGCTGGAACAACTCGGCCTGCGCGAGCCCCAGTTTGGCCTCCGGGTGGCCGGGGTCGTCGGACAGCACGTTCTTGTACGCCCGCACCGCGCCGCTCAGGTCACCGGCGTCCAGCGCCTGCGCGGCGGCGTCCAGCGCGGCGTCGTGCGGGCCGGCGGGCGCGGCGGGGGCCTGCTCGGCCGTCGGTCCGCCCGGCTCGGCGTCGGGGTCGACGGCGAGTCCGGTGATGCCGAACCGCTGCTCGGCGACGGCGACCAACTGGTCCAGCGTCTGCCGGATCTGGGCCTCGCCCGCGGCGCCCTGGAAGAGCGGCAGTGCCTGGCCCGCGACGACGGCGAAGACGGCCGGGATGCCCTGGATCCCGAACTGCTGCATCAGCATCTGGTTGGCGTCGACGTCGATCTTGGCGAGCAGGACGCGGCCCTCGTACTCGACGGCGAGCCGCTCCAGGACCGGGCTCAGCTGCTTGCAGGGCTGACACCACTCGGCCCAGAAGTCGAGGACGACGGGCACCTCGGCGGAGCGCTGGAGGACGTCGCGCTCGAAGGAGGCCTCGTCGACGTCGATGACGAGATCGGCCGGGGAGACGGCGCCGCCGCCGCCCTGCCGGGCCGCTTCGGCGCGCGCCTGCTCGGCCTTGGCCTTGGCCTCCTGGGCCGCCTTCACCGCGGCGAGGTCGACGACGCCGCTCATGGACATGTTCCGTGGCTGCATGCGTCTATCCTCCCCCGTTCCCGCGCATGAGTGAAAAACGATGGACAAGTCGGCGCCGGGTCCCCACCCGCGCCCCCTCTTGGTTGTCGCCCGCAGGCTTACGCTACGACCCGTAGCGTAATACGGAAGCGGCGCTCCGTGGGAGGCCCTCCCGCAGATATCCCCACGGTGACGTCTCTCACTCCCCCGCGCCCTCACGGTCTTGCCCGATCCCGCGGATATGGTCGAGGCATGTCAGGGACCCCCTCCTCCACCAGCGCCGTCGCGGGGCGCGCCGGGCGTCCGCGCAGTGCCGCCGCGGACGCCGCGATCCTGGCCGCCACGCGGGCGGCCCTGGTCGAACTGGGCTGGTCCAGGCTGACGCTGGGGGATGTCGCGACACGGGCGGGGGTCGCCAAGACGACGCTCTACCGCCGGTGGCCCGGCAAGAACGAACTCGTCGTCGACGCGGTCGCCGAACTCTTCGACGAGCTGAGCCTGCCCGACCGGGGCAGCCTGGTGGCGGACATCGAGGGTGTGGTGCTCCAGTTCGCGGCGATCCTGGCGCGGCCGGAGGCGCGGAGCGGGCTCATGGCCGTCGTCGCGGAGTCCACCCGCGACGACGCCCTGCGCGAACGCATCCGGGCGTCGATCGTCGACCGCCAGAAGCGACTCGTCCTGGAGGGCCGCGCCCGCGCCGAGGCCCGCGGCGAACTGTCGTCCCCCTCGGACCCCACGGCGGCGGCCCGCACGGCCGACCTCATCTTCGACGTGGTCGCGGGCGCGGTGGTCCACCGCTGCCTGGTCTCGGCGGAGCCCGCGGACGAGGAGTGGGTGCGGGGCTTTACGAGGGTGCTGGTCGGGGGCTTGGCAGCGGCAACGGCAGGCGACGCCGGGCCGCGGGCAGCGTCTGCGGGGTGAACCCGGACGCGGGCGACGTCTGCGGGGTGAGACCGGACCCAGGCAGCATCTGCCAGGGTGAGACGAGACCTGACGCGGGCAGCGTCTGCTGGGCGAGGCCGGACGCGGTCTGCGGGCCATGGGGGGCTGGTCGCGCGCTTCCCCGCGCCCCTGGGTGGGCACAGCCCCGTCGGCCGTAGCCGCCGTGGCCGCCGTAGCCGCGGGCAGTCGTGCCGCAGGGCGGCACGGGTGGGCGCGGGGGCACCTCGTCGCGCCGGGTTGCGCGCCCACCCCCGCCCAGCAACAACCGGGGTCAGAACCCGGCGGGCTCCGTGTACACGCCCCACTCGTCGCGCAGCACCCCGCAGATCTCCCCGAGGGTCGCCTCCGCACGGACCGCGTCCAGCATGGGCCCGATCATGTTCCCCCCGTCCCGCGCCGCGGCGATCATCGCGTCGAGCGCGGCACGCACCCCCGCGTCGTCCCGACCGCCGCGCCGCTCCCCGAGCACCCGCTTCTGCTCACGCTCGACCTCATGGCTGACCCGCAGTATCTCCAGGTCCCCGGTGACGGAACCGGTGTGGGCGTTCACCCCCACCACCCGCTTGTCACCCTTCTCCAAGGCCTGCTGGTACCGGAACGCGGACTCCGCGATCTCCCCGGTGAACCACCCGTCCTCGATCCCCCGCAGGATCCCCGAGGTGATCGGCCCGATGGGGTGCCGCCCGTCGGGGTGCGCCCGCAGACCGCGCTCCTTGATCTGCTCGAAGATCTTCTCCGCGTCCGCCTCGATCCGGTCCGTCAGCTGCTCGACGTACCAGGACCCACCGAGCGGGTCGGCGACGTTGGCGACCCCGGTCTCCTCCATGAGCACCTGCTGCGTCCGCAGCGCGATCTCCGCGGCCTGCTCGGAGGGCAGCGCGAGGGTCTCGTCGAGGGCGTTGGTGTGCAGGGAGTTGGTGCCGCCGAGAACGGCGGCGAGCGCCTCCACGGCCGTACGGACGACGTTGTTGTACGGCTGCTGGGCGGTGAGCGAGACCCCGGCGGTCTGGGTGTGGAAGCGCAGCCACTGCGCCTTGTCGCTCTTGGCGCCGTACACGTCCCGCATCCAGCGCGCCCAGATCCGGCGGGCCGCGCGGAACTTGGCGATCTCCTCGAAGAAGTCGACGTGCGCGTCGAAGAAGAAGGACAGCCCGGGAGCGAAGACGTCGACGTCCAGCCCGC
Organism: Streptomyces sp. B93; assembly: GCF_018070565.1. GTDB lineage: Bacteria > Actinomycetota > Actinomycetes > Streptomycetales > Streptomycetaceae > Streptomyces. The sequence goes on along the minus strand of NZ_JAGPXL010000031.1, from coordinate 73,963 downwards.
GCGACAGTCCCAGCTCGACGTACCCGAACCCGTCGGCGAGGGTGTACGCCAGCTCCTGCGCGGCCGTCGACCCGGCCTCGCGGATGTGGTAGCCGGAGACGGAGAGCGGCTTGTAGGCGGGGATGCGCTCGGCGCAGTACTCCATCAGGTCGCCGATGAGACGCAGATGGGGCTCGGGCTGGAAGAGCCACTCCTTCTGCGCGATGTACTCCTTGAAGATGTCCGTCTGGAGCGTGCCGTTGAGCACCGACGGGTCGACGCCCTGCCGTTCGGCGGCGACGAGGTACATGCAGAACACGGGCACGGCCGGTCCGCTGATCGTCATCGACGTGGTGACGTCGCCGAGCGGGATGTCCCGGAACAGCACGTCCATGTCGGCGGCGGAGTCGATGGCGACGCCGCAGTGGCCGACCTCGCCGAGCGAGCGCGGGTCGTCGGAGTCGCGGCCCATGAGCGTGGGCATGTCGAAGGCGACCGAGAGTCCACCACCGCCGTTGCGGAGGATCATCTTGTAGCGCTCGTTGGTCTGCTCGGCGTTGCCGAATCCGGCGAACTGCCGGATGGTCCACGTCCGCCCCCGGTAGCCGGTCGGATACAGCCCGCGGGTGAAGGGGTACTCCCCCGGCCAGCCGATCCGCTCGAAGCCCTCATAGGTGTCCCCGGGTCGGGGCCCGTACACCGGCTCCACGGGATCGCCGGAGAGCGTGGTGAAGTCCGCGTCGCGCTTGCGCGCGCTGTCGTACCGGGCCTGCCAGCGTCGGCGGCCCTCCTCGATGGCGTCAGCGTCCATACCTTCGAATTTACTAGGACGCCCTAATAAATGACAGCGGTGCTGGTCAGGACGCGCGCGTCGGGCGCCACAGGACACCGGTTACGCTCAACGCCATGAAGAAGAGCGTCCTGACCCGCTACCGCGTGATGGCCTACGTCACCGCCGTGCTGCTGATCCTGCTGACGGTCGGCACCATCGGCAAGCGACTCCTGCACCTGGACGGTTTCAGCGGCTTCACCACGGCCGTCGGTATCGCCCACGGGTGGCTGTACGTCGTCTACCTGGTCTTCGCCTTCGATCTCGGGAGCAAGGCGAAGCTGCCGGTGGGACGCCTGGTGTGGATCCTCCTGGCCGGCACCATCCCGACCGCAGCCTTCTTCGCCGAGCGCCAGGTGACCCGGGCCGTCGAACCGCTCATCGAGAACGAGACCGGCACCAGCCCCGCCGCAGCCTGATGCCCCGTCTCTCCGACGCGGAGATCACTTGGTGATGTAGTGGCACTGCACGCCGCGCAGCTTTCCGTTGACGTAGAACTTCGCGCACGCCTTGCCGTACTTCGGCAGCGTCTGCGGAGCCACCTTCCGCAGCGGGTCCCCGATGCACTCGTTGTGCGTGGCCCCGCGCGACGTCTTGTAGGTCTTGTTGCTGGTGTCCGCGTAGGAGAAGTCGATCCTCCAGTTGCAGAACTGGGTGAAGGTCGCCGCCAGCCCCGCGCAGTCCACACCGGCGAACTGGTCGTTGATCCGCTTGCCCGAGCCCTTGATGGTGTGGGTCAGGAAACAACCCGTGGGCACCCGGACGACGGCCCCGCGCACGTCGTAGTCGAAGGTTCCCAAGGGCGTGGTCCCCGTCGCACTGGCGTAACTGGCCCCGGCGGCACCGAAGACGCCCAGAGCAGCGAACGCCGACGTACAGGCGACGGCCACCAGGCCACGGACACGCTGCGGAATGCTCACAGGACTCCCTCACCATCGACAATGATCCGGATGTCGATCATCCGGATAGTGGATGGTTCACATGATCCCAGCGGGCATCAGCCATTCGGCCGCTCTGCGCCCTCAGCGGGGCAAGAACCACCGTGAAGTGGGAGTGGCCACTTCGGCTTGACGTCCGTCAGCCCGTCCGTCAGCCCTCGTCCTCGAAGTCCTGTGCCGCGATGCGCAGGGGGCGGAGCATGGCGAAGATTTCGGCGCACTCCTCCGCGTCGTAGGTGCCGAGGCCGAAGTCCATGGCCATCAGGTCGCGGGTGGCGGCGTCGACGACCTCGCGGCCCTTGTCGGTGATGGAGGCGAGGGTGCCGCGGCCGTCGTTGGGGTTGGGGCGCTTGGCGACCAGGCCGGAGCGGACCAGGCGGTCGACCGTGTTGGTCACCGACGTCGGGTGGACCATCAGGCGCTCGCCGATCTTGGACATCGGCAGCTCGCCCTCCTTGGAGAAGGTGAGCAGCACCAGCGCCTCGTAGCGCGCGAACGTCAGGCCGTACGGCCTGACCACCGCGTCGACCTCGGCGAGCAGAATCTGCTGGGCCCGCATGATCGAGGTGATCGCGGCCATGGCCGGCACATTGCCCCAGCGCTGTTTCCAGAGTTCGTCGGCGCGGGCGATGGGATCGAACGGAAGGCTGAGCGGCTTCGGCACGTCACCAGACCTTACCGGCCGGTCATATGCCGGTCAGCCCCGTCTCGCGTTTCGGTCGGTTGACGGTTTGGTGGGTTGTGTCACGATTGGTTGTTGTTTGTGAGCGTTTTGTTACTGGGTGTCATCACTGAACGTCACTGGCCATCCTCTCGTTCCAGGGAGCAGCATGCCCCGGCTGATCCACGGCCTCGCGGCACTGTCCGTCCTCGGGCTCATCGCGGGCTGTTCGTCCACCCCCGACCACGACGAGGCCGCCATCGCCGGTGCCGCCTCCAAGGGCGAGGCCGCCGCGGCCACCTCGCCGTTCTGGGTCCAGCCCGACAGCCCGGCCGTCCAGCAGATCCAGCAGTGGCGGCGGCAGGGCCGCACCGAGGACGCCGAGCTGCTCAAGCGCATCGCCGAGCGGCCCGCCGCGCTCTGGCCCGCCGGGGAGATCGATCCGACGCCGCTGGTCGGCGCGGCCGTCGCCGGAGCCAGGCGCACCGGGCAGACCGCGGTCCTCGTGGCGTACAACATCCCGCACCGGGACTGCGGCCAGCACTCCAAGGGCGGCGCGGCCGACGCGGGCGCCTACCGGCAGTGGATCGGGAGGTTCGCGGACGCCATCGGCGACGCCAAGGCCCTGGTGGTGCTGGAGCCCGACGCGGTCGCGCACATCGTCGACGGCTGCACGCCCGGGGAACTGCACACCGAGCGCGAGCAGCTCCTCGGGGAGGCGATCCAGCGGCTGAAGGCCCAGCCGGGGACCAAGGTGTACCTCGACGCGGGGAACCCGGACTGGATCCGCGAGCCGTCGAAGCTCGTGGAGCCGCTGCGCCGGGCCGGGATCGCCCACGCCGACGGCTTCGCACTCAACGTCTCCAACTTCCAGACCAACGAAGTGACGACGGAGTACGGCCTACGGCTCTCCCGCGCGCTCGGCGGCAAGCACTTCGTCGTCGACACCAGCCGCAACGGCAACGGTCCGCTGCCCGGTGCCTGGTGCAACCCGCCGGGGCGCGCCCTCGGCACCCCGCCGACCACGGACACCGGGCAGCCGTCCGTGGACGCCTACCTGTGGGTCAAGCGGCCCGGGGAGTCGGACGGCGAGTGCCAGGGCGGGCCCGCGGCGGGGCGGTGGTGGCCGGAGTACGCGCTGGGGCTGGCGCGCAACGCCGCCGGCTGAACGACGTACCGCCGCGCCTCATGTGACGTGCAGCCACTTCGCCTCCGACGGAGTGCCCTCCTCGTCCGTCACGAACAGCATGTACCAGCCGGGCGGCACCAGCGTGCGGTCCTTCGGCACCTCGAAGGTCACCGACTTCCCGTTCTTGGTCATGGGCAGGTCGATCGAGCGCTGTTCGACGTCCGTGGTGTGCGTGACCGCGCTCGGACGCATCAGACGGGCGCTGGCGATGCGCTCGGGGTGGTCGGTGCGGAAGGTCACCCGGTCGTCGGCGTCCGGCTTCCGCGGGCCGTCCCCGAGGGCCGGGCGGGTGGCGGCGTTCTTGTGCAGCGCGGGCGGCGTGAAGACCTCCATGCGCTGCTCGAAGTGGCCGAGCTTGGTGTTCTGCTGGTCGTCGAAGAGCGGGTCCGAGCCGAAGGTGGCCACCCTTCCGTCGGGCAGCAGCAGCGCCTCGGAGTGGTAGTTGCGGCCGATGGTGGGCGCGGCGGCCTCACGGAAGGCGTTGGTCTTCGGGTCGTAGAACTGCGCCTTGAAGATGTTGCTGGCGCTGCGGCCGCGGTAGTCCTTGGAGCCGTTGGTGGTGAAGACCGAGTCGTCGGGCATGATCACGCTGTTGAGGTAGCGGGTGCCCTGGGGGAGGTCCGGGCCGTCCTCGAAGACCGGGTTCTCCTTGGTGAGGTCGACGACGGCGGTGCGGGCCGTGGACTTCTTCGACTCGCCCACTCCGCCGCCGCCGAGGATCATCACCTTCTGGTCCTGGGCGGGGGGCAGGAGCAGGGAGGCCGCGGTCTCGGTCTGGTCGGCGTCCTTCAGGCCGGGCACGCGCTGGAAGGTGTTCTTCTTCAGGTCCCACAGGCCCGGCTCGCGGCCCTGGTCGGCGGGGCCGTAGCCCGCGTTCGCGGCGGGGTAGAACAGCTTGCCGCCCTTGGTGAGGAAGAGGGCCGGGTAGGTGGGGAAGTAGCGTTTGGGGCCCGGCGTCCACTTCTTCGTCCCGGGGTCGTAGATCTCGTTGTCCCCCGGATCGATCATGCCTACGTCGTCCAGGCCGGAGACCGCGAGGATGCGGCCGTCCTCCAGGCCGACCAGGGTCGGGTACCAGCGGGCCTTGTCCATCGGCTCCACCGGGACGTACTTCTCCGCCTTCGGGTCGAACTCGTAGGCGGCGCGGATGCCCTGGAAGTCCTGCTTGTCGAGGGTGATCTTCTCGGAGAGGCCGTAGACGTTCGCCGCGTCCTTGCCCTTCAGGCCGACGACCTCGTACTGCGCCTGCCGCTCCGTGACCGACAGCGGGCCCTTCTCGACAGCCTCGACGAAGACCCGTGCCTCGCTCGCGGTGACCTTGGTGCGCCAAGGCTGCATGACGCCGCGGTCGTCGTACGTGATGTCGAAGCTGCGCTTGGCCTTCGGGACGGTGACGTCGAACTTGGTGACGTACTCGACGCCCGCCGGGGAGCGGAAGCGGGTGCCCTTCTTGAGGACGACCGCCTTGTCCGGGCTCTCGTTCTTGACGCGCATGCCGCCGCCCGCGCGGGTCACCTCGCCGTCGAGGAGTTCGTAGCGGGCGGTGCCGCCCGCTACCAGGAGGCGGCCGTCGGGGAGTTGGGCGTGGCCCGCGCAGAAGAAGTCGTCGGGGGTCTCGATCTTCTTGAAGGTGTTCCGCTTCGGGTCCCAGAGGATGGTCTCGAACTCGCCCTTGTCGAACTTGCGCTGCTCGTTGCCCGAGCCCGCGACGATGAGCACCTTGCCGGTGTGCAGGAGCGCGGCGTGGATGGCGTTGGTGCGGAACTCCTCCGGGATGCCGACCTGGCTCCAGGAGCCGTAGCGCGCCTTGTACTCGGGCTGGGCGATCTTGTACGCGTGGTACTTGTCGCCCGCGAAGTCCAGGGCGGCGGGGGCGTTGAGGGCGGCCAGGACGACCAGGCCGCCGATGCCGAGGACGGTCTTCTTGGTCTTCTTCGCCGTCCTGGACTTCTGCCGGGGGTGGTAGGCCATGGCCTAGTTACCTCCTGTGGTGGTGCTGGAGACGGTGGTGGAGACGGTGCTGGAGACCGGGTTCACGGCGGGGGCCGGTTTGCCTATCGGGGTGGGAGTGGGAGTGGGAGTGGCGGTGGGGGTGGGCGCGGGGGCTGCGGTGGGGCGGGGCTCCGTGTGGCGGGTGAGGAGCCAGACCGTCACCGGGGCCAGGGAGATCACCAGGGCCAGGGTCGCCCAGGTGCGCATCGCCACGTGGGTGTGGTCGAGGACGACGGACGCGGTGAGGGAGGCGGCGAGGAGGGCCGCCCAGCCGAGGTGGATGCGGAAGGTGAGGAGGCGGTCGGGGCTGGTGCCGCCGCCCTTGGGGGTGACGACGAAGCGGCTGGGGCGGCGCAGGACCGCCTCACCGAGGGACTTGAGGTAGATCGGGGCGGAGAGCGCGGACATCGCCATGCCCGCGAGGCCGCCGGAGCCCTCGGGTTCGTGCGGGGAGACGTTGTGGCGGCGGTTCCAGAGGTAGAGGCCGACCTGGAGGGCGGCGGCGTCGCTGTAGAGCATCAGCCAGACCGAGGCGGCCACCTGGGTGCCGGAGGCGCCGAACCAGAGGAAGAGGAAGCAGGACAGGATGCCGAGGAGCCAGTTGACGGCCGTCATCGGGTAGTAGACGAGCATCAGGGTGTAGGAGAGGAAACGGCCCGGGGGCATTCGGAAGGGGGCCTTCCAGTACTGCCTGATGAGCGTCTCGTAGGTGCCCCGGGACCAGCGCATCTGCTGGGTGAAGAAGTCGGTCCAGGAAGCGGGGCCCTCCCCTACGGCGAGCACGTCCGGGGTGTAGACGGAGCGCCAGTGCCTGCCGGTGAGGGGGTTGCGGGTGCGGTGCAGCTCGAAGCCGGTGGCCATGTCCTCGGTGATGGAGTCGTAGAGGCCGCGGATCTGTTTGACGGCGGCGATGCGTACGACGTTGTTGGTGCCGACGAACATGGGGGCGCGGTAGCGGTTGCCCGCGCGCTGGATGAGGGCGTGGAAGAGGAACTGCTGGGACTCGGCGGCCTTGGTGACGGGGTTGTGGTAGTTGCCGTACACCTGAGGGCCGACGACGAAGGCGACGTCGGGGTCGCGGAAGTAACCCATCATCCTGGTGAGGAAGTTGGGCAGGGGGACGTGGTCGGTGTCGACGGAGGCGAAGAAGTCGTACTCGTCGCCGTGCATCGCGATCCAGGCGTTGTAGTTGCCGTGCTTGGTACGGGCCTTGTGGACGCCGGTGGGGCGGTTCCACTCCGGGACGCCGTGGCGGGTGAAGTGGCGTACGCCCAGTTCGGCGCAGAGGGCCTTGGCGGTGGGGTCGTCGCCCTCGTCGAGGAGCCAGACGTCCAGGGGGCCGGTGTGCTGGATGCGGACGGCACCCTCGAGGGTGGCGCGGACCATGGAGAGTGGTTCCTTGCCGGGGACGTAGGTGGTGAGGAAGGCGACGCGGGTGCCGGGTTCGGGGGGCACGGGGACGGGGTCGCGGGCGACCAGGGTGGCGTGGGCTACCGAGGCGACGTTGACGAGCATGAACAGCTCGATGAGCGCGATGGCTACCAGCATGGTGGTGTCCAGGCCGATCAGCCATCGGTCGGCGCCCTCGCGTTCGACCCAGTGGGTCGGCCAGACGAGGTAGACGAGCAGGGCGCCGGTGAGGATCGGCGCGAGCGTCATCAGGAGGACGGCTCGTATTCGGTGGGGCTCCTGGGAGAGCAGCGAGGTGTACTGCACCCGGTACGGCGCGCCGGACGCCTCCCTGAGCGGCCCGGCGAGCTGGCTGTGGGTGTCGTAGTCATAGCCCTCCGGCCGCACAGCGCCCTCCAGTGATTGATCGAACGAGTCGATATCCTCACGAAAGTGCACTTTTGAGGACGTGTCGAACTGGGGGCGTCCAGGTGGGTGTGCGGGAGCCGGGTGCCTGCGGCGGCCCGTGTCCGTCCGGTGGGTGGCGGGCGTCGCGCTGCCGGTGGGGGTGGGTCGGGGCCGCGCCGGGGGTGTCCGTCCTCGGAACCGCGCGATCTGCCAACTGGGTTGCCAACGGGGTTTTCCGCGCGAACCACTGCGGGCGGACACCCCCGACACGTCCCCTTCCGTGACACGGCGGGTGCGGGCACGCGGTGGCTCGCCGCCGTGGCTGCGGGCAGTCGTGCCGCAGGGTGGCGCGGGTGGGCGCACCCCCGGTCCGCTCCCGCGCCGCCGGGCTATGGGGACAGGTGTCGTTCCACCGTCTCGACCTTGGTCGTGAGGCCGTCCGTCACGCCGGGGCGGATGTCCGCCTTGAGGACGAGGGAGACACGGGGCGCACGCGCCTCCACCGCGGCGACGGCGCGCCGGACGACGTCCATGACCTCGTCCCACTCCCCCTCGACGGACGTGAACATCGCGTCCGTGCGGTTCGGCAGCCCGGACTCGCGTACGACCCGCACCGCGTCCGCGACGTACTCCCCGACGTCCTCGCCGACGCCCAACGGCGTCACGGAGAAGGCGACGATCACGCGTTCACGATCCCTTCCTTGCGGGCGCGCGAGGCGATGACCGCGCTCTCGGCCTCACGCCGCAGCCGCCGGTCCGCGAAGAAGCCGCCGGCCGGCAGGACGGAGAGGACGAAGTAGAGGAGCGCCGTCTTGACGGACCAGGTGGCCCGGTTCCAGGCGTCGGCCCAGAAGATCACGTAGAGGACGAAGAGGAGCCCGTGGATCGCGCCCATGACCGGCACCGCGTTGAAGTCCGTGGTGCGCTTGAGCACCGAGCAGACCAGGAGCAGGAGGAAGGACACGGCCTCGGGGGTCGAGACCAGTCGGAGCCGGCGGAGGGCGGAGGCGGTCTTGATGTCCACGGGTCACCTTCGGGTGGGAGAGACTCGGCGATCTTTGTGAATGGGTGCACAAAGGTTCGTTCATTGTGGCAAACGCCCGCAGCCCGATGCCCCTAGGGGGGTGGTCAGGGTGGAGGTGGGGCTGTGGGCCCTGTTGGCGGAGGGTGCGCTGCGGCTACCGTCGCAGCGTGGCGATGTTCCGACTTCAGGGCAGCAAGGTGCTGGCCGTCGAGATGACCGGTGACGCCGTGAAGGCGAAGAACGGCTCGATGGTGGCGTACGACGGCCAGATGGCGTTCAAGAAGATGAGTGGGGGTGGGGAGGGGCTGCGGGGGATGGTGACCCGGCGGCTCACCGGGGAGCAGATGACGGTGATGGAGGTGAAGGGGCACGGGACGTGCTGGTTCGCGGACCGGGCCTCGGACATCAACCTGGTCGGCCTCCAGGGGGACACGCTGTACGTGGAGTCGAGCAATCTGCTCGTGACCGACGCCGGGCTGCGGACGGGGACCGAGTTCACCGGGCTGCGCGGCGCCTCGCAGGGCAACGGGCTGTTCACGACGAAGGTCGAAGGGCACGGGCAGGCGGCGATCATGTCGGACGGGCCCGCTGTGGTGCTGCGGGTCAGCGCGCAGTATCCGCTGACCGTGGACCCGGGGGCGTATGTGGCGCATCAGGGGAATCTGCGGCAGTCGTTCCAGTCCGGTGTGACGTTTCGCACCCTGATGGGGGAAGGCGGGGGCGAGGCCTTCCAGATGCGGTTCGAGGGGGACGGGCTGGTGTACGTCCAGCCCAGTGAGCGGAACACGATCGCGGGGGATGTGTGAGATGGGCTTCCGTGAGGTCAACTCGAAGATGATCGAGGCGACCGTCGCGCCGGGGCAGCGGCTGTTCAGTCAGCGCGGCGCGATGCTCGCCTACCAGGGCGAGGTGTCGTTCACGCCCAATATGCAGAGCGGGCAGGGCGGGGTGATGTCGATGATCGGGCGCCGGGTGGCGAACGAGGACACCCCGCTGATGACCGTGGAGGGCAGCGGCACCGTCTTGTTCGGGCACGGTGGGCACCACATCGAGGTGATCAACCTCAGCGGGGACACCTTGTACGTGGAGGCGGACCGGCTGCTGGCCTTCGAGGGCACGCTCCAGCAGGGGACGATGTTCATGGGGGCGCAGGGCGGGGTCATGGGGATGGTCCGGGGCCAGGTGACGGGGCAGGGGTTGTTCACGACCACCCTGAAGGGGCACGGCGCCGTGGCCGTGATGGCGCACGGGGGCGTGTTCCAGGTGCCGATCACCCCGCAGCGGCCGGTCCATGTGGACCCGCAGGCGTATGTCGCGCACTACGGCGACGTACGCAACAAGCTGTCCACCGCGCTGGGCTGGCGGGACATGGTGGGCCGTGGGTCGGGTGAGGCGTTCCAGCTGGAGCTGAGCGGGAGCGGTGCGGTGTTCGTGCAGGCGTCCGAGGAGAAGTTGTGACAGCGGTGATCCATGACCCGATGAGCCTGCCGGTCGACGACAACGTGGACTCGTACACCTTCTGTGTGGAGCTGAAGGGGAGCCAGTGGTTCCTTCAGAAGGGGAAGATGATCGCCTACTACGGGTCGATCGAGTTCAACGGCATCGGGCACGGGCGGCTGGACCGGCTGGTGCGCACGTCGTTCCATTCGCCGTTGCACGCGAGCGACTGGGTGGTGGCCGAGGGCTCGGGCAAGATGCTGCTCGCCGACCGGGCCTTCGATGTGAACTCGTACGACCTGGAAGACGGCAATCTGACCATTCGCTCGGGCAACCTGCTCGCTTTTCAGCCAAGTCTTTCGCTCAAGCAGTCGATCGTGCCGGGTTTTCTGACGCTGATCGGAACCGGGAAGTTCGTGGCCGCATCCAACGGTCCGGTGGTGTTCATGGAACCCCCGATCCGGGTGGACCCGCAGGCGCTCGTCGGCTGGGCCGACTGCCCGTCGCCGTGCCACCACTACGACCACGGGTACATGACGGGTGTGATGGGCGGTCTACGTGCACTGACGGGGCTCGGCGGGGCCTCTGGGGAGGAGCATCAGTTCGAGTTCGTCGGGGCGGGGACGGTACTGCTCCAGTCGACCGAGACACTCATGCCCGAGCAGGCCACCGGGGTGACTCCACAGCAGGCCGGGGTACCGGGCGGCGGAGGCCTGACCGGGGGGCATGGGCCGCAGTCGGGGGCACCGCGCCTTCCCGGACAGCTGGGGGACCTCCAGCGTCGCTTCGGGCTGTGAGCGGTAGTCTGCGGAGTGTGACATCGAACGCGTGCGCACCGTCACACCACGTCAGTTAGTTCACCTTTCAACATCTTAGGTAGACTTCATTTATGGAGACCGAGACGGCCACGCGCTGGCTGACCGATGCGGAGCAGTGTGCCTGGCGCACCCACCTGGAGGTCAACAGGCTGTTGACCTACCAGCTCGAGAAGGACCTCCAGCCGTTCGGCCTGACGATGAACGACTACGAGATCCTGGTGAATCTCTCCGAGTCGGAGGATTTGCGAATGCGGATGAGCGACCTCGCGTCCGCCACCCTCCAGTCCAAGAGCCGCCTCTCGCACCAGATCACTCGGATGGAGAACGCCAACCTGGTGCGCCGTGAGAACTGCGAGTCCGACCGCCGCGGGCTCTACGCCGTTCTCACCGAGCACGGCATGGAGACGATGAAGAAGGTGGCGCCCCATCATGTGGCGTCCGTCCGCAGACACTTCATCGATCTGCTCAACCCCGAGGCCCTGACCCAGCTCGACAAGGCCCTCAAGCCGATCGCGGAACACCTGCGGGGGCACCGCGGCCGTCCCTGATCCGGCCGCCGAAAAGGCGCTGCCCCCACCGGGTGGGTGGGGGCAGCGGAGCCTGCAGACCGGTCAGGGGGACTGGGTCAGGCCCGTGACCAGTTCGTCCGCGGCGCGGTAGGGGTCCAGGGCCCCCGTGACGATGCGTTCCGCCAGGGTGCTGAGGCGGCGGTCGCCGTGCAGGTCGCCGATGCGCTCGCGGAGCGTGGTGACGGCGATGGTCTCCACCTCGCGGGCCGCGCGGGCGTGACGGCGTTCGGTGAGGACGCCGTGCTCCTCCATCCAGGCGCGGTGCTTCTCCAGCGCCTCCACGACCTCGTCGACGCCCTCGGATCTCGCCGCGACCGTCTTGATGATCGGCGGGCGCCAGTCGCCGGGGGCGCGGGCCTCGCCCAGGCCCAGCATGTGGTTCAGTTCGCGGGCCGTGGCGTCGGCGCCGTCGCGGTCGGCCTTGTTGACGACGTAGACGTCGCCGATCTCCAGGATTCCGGCCTTGGCGGCCTGGATGCCGTCGCCCATGCCAGGGGCGAGGAGGACGACGGAGGTGTCCGCCTGGGAGGCGATCTCCACCTCCGACTGGCCGACGCCCACCGTCTCCACCAGGATCACGTCGCAGCCCGCCGCGTCCAGGACGCGGATGGCCTGGGGGGCCGCCCAGGCGAGGCCGCCCAGATGGCCCCGGGTGGCCATGGAGCGGATGTAGACGCCGGGGTCGGAGGCGTGCTCCGACATGCGGACGCGGTCGCCCAGCAGGGCGCCTCCCGAGAACGGGGACGACGGGTCGACGGCCAGGACGCCGACCCGCTTGCCCTGCTTGCGGTACGCCGTGACCAGAGCGGAGGTGGAGGTCGACTTGCCCACGCCCGGTGAGCCGGTCAGGCCGACGACGTAGGCGTTGCCGGTCAGCGGGGCCAGCGCCGCCATGACCTCCCTGAGCTGCGGGGACGCCCCCTCCACCAGGGAGATGAGGCGGGCCACGGCACGCGGCCGTCCCTCCCTCGCCTGGGTCACCAGCGTGGAGACGTCCTGCATCACAGCTCCGTTCACGAGAGGTTCGATCGGATGGGACCGGCCGGGGCCGTGCCTACGCCTTGGGTACCCGGACGATCAGCGCGTCACCCTGACCGCCGCCGCCGCACAGCGCGGCCGCGCCGACGCCGCCGCCGCGGCGCTTCAGTTCGAGGGCCAGGTGGAGGACCAGACGGGCGCCGGACATGCCGATCGGGTGACCGAGGGCGATCGCGCCGCCGTTGACATTCACCTTTTCCGTGGACACGCCGAGGTCCTTCATTGACTGCACGGCGACCGCGGCGAAGGCCTCGTTGATCTCGATGAGGTCCAGGTCGGAGACGTCCAGGCCCTCCTTCTTCAGGGCGTGCAGGATCGCGTTCGACGGCTGCGACTGGAGGCTGTTGTCGGGGCCCGCCACATTGCCGTGCGCGCCGATCTCGGCGATCCAGTCCAGGCCCAGTTCCTGCGCCTTGGCCTTGCTCATCACGACCACGGCGGCGGCGCCGTCGGAGATCTGCGAGGAGGTGCCCGCGGTGATGGTGCCGTCCTTGGTGAAGGCCGGGCGCAGCCTGCCGAGGGACTCGGCGGTGGTGTCGGCGCGGATGCCCTCGTCCTTGCTGAACAGGACCGGGTCACCCTTGCGCTGCGGGATCTCGACCGGGGTGATCTCGGCCTCGAAGATGCCGTTCTTCTGCGCGGCGGCGGCGCGCTGGTGGGAGAGGGCGGCGATCTCGTCCTGCTCGGCGCGGCCGAGGCCGAGGCGGGCGTTGTGCTTCTCGGTGGACTCGCCCATGGGGATGTTCTCCCAAGGGTCGGTGAGACCGTCGTACGCCATGGCGTCGAGCATCTGGACCGCGCCGTACTTGAAGCCCTCGCGGGACTTCGGCAGCAGGTGCGGGGCGTTGGTCATGGACTCCTGGCCGCCCGCGACGACGATGTCGAATTCGCCCGCGCGAATCAGCTGGTCCGCGAGGGCGATCGCGTCGAGGCCGGAGAGGCAGACCTTGTTGACGGTGAGTGCCGGTACGTTCATCGGGATGCCCGCCTTGACGGCGGCCTGGCGGGCCGGGATCTGCCCTGCCCCGGCCTGGAGCACCTGCCCCATGATGACGTACTGGACCTGGTCGCCACCGATCCCCGCACGGTCGAGGGCGGCCTTGATCGCGAAGCCGCCCAGGTCGGCTCCGGAGAAGGACTTCAGCGAGCCGAGCAGCCGCCCCATCGGGGTGCGGGCACCCGCGACGATGACGGACGTCGTGCCGTTCGTTGCAGAAGACATGAGCTGCGATCCCCTTACCGGCTGCACAGCCGAGGAGTGAACGAGGGTTTACTTCGAATGTACTGATGGCACTCCGTGCCGTCACCGGGCCGTCGGTGTGATCGCTGGCACGTTGCGTAACCACCCCGGGAGCGCTGCACTGAATCCATGCTGACGCGAATCGACCACATCGGAATCGCCTGCCACGATCTCGACGCGACCGTCGAGTTCTACCGGGCCACGTACGGCTTCGAGGTGTTCCACACCGAGGTCAACGAGGAGCAGGGCGTGCGCGAGGCCATGCTCAAGATCAACGATACGTCGGACGGCGGCGCCTCGTACCTCCAGCTGCTGGAGCCGACCCGGGACGACTCCACCGTCGCGAAGTGGCTGGCCAAGAACGGGGAGGGCGTCCACCACATCGCTTTCGGTACGGCGGACGTGGACGCGGACGCCGACGCCGTCAGGGAAAAGGGCGTACGCGTTCTGTACGAAGAGCCCCGACGCGGCTCCATGGGGTCACGGATCACCTTCCTGCACCCCAAGGACTGCCACGGGGTACTCACAGAACTGGTCACTTCGGCGCCTGTTGAGTCACCTGAGCACTGATGCTCGTACATAGGGGCCGGTAGGGTTGGGTGCGGTCGCCGCCCACCCAGTGGTGACCGCATTCCGGGGTCCGGGTTTCGGGGGACGAGCGTCGGGGCAGCAGCCCGTGCTCCGCCGTTGATCTGACACCATTCCCCGGGGGCCCCGTTCGGCGGATGGACGGTGCTCGTTGGAGAGACTTGCGACCAGGGGACGGATGGGACCGCGCAGTGCGGGGCTACGAGAGCCAGGAGCGAGAGCCGGCGGCTGACGTCGACCACCTCACTCGGTTCGAAGCCGAGATGAAACGGCTGAAGACCGAGCGGGAAAAGGCGATCCAGCACGCCGAGGACCTCGGCTACCAGGTCGAGGTGCTGCGGGCCAAGCTGCACGAGGCCCGCCGCACCCTGATGACCCGGCCTGCCTACGACAGCGCCGACATCGGCTACCAGGCCGAACAGTTGCTGCGCAACGCGCAGATGCAGGCCGACCAGATCCGCGCCGACGCCGAGCGCGAGCTGGGCCAGGCCCGGGCGCAGACCCAGCGCATCCTCCAGGAGCACGCCGAGCAGGCCGCCCGGCTCCAGGCCGAACTGCACCAGGAGGCGGTGACCCGCCGCCAGCAGCTGGACCAGGAGCTGGCCGAGCGGCGGCAGACCGTCGAGTCGCACGTCAACGAGAACGTGGCGTGGGCCGAGCAGCTGCGGGCCCGCACCGAGTCGCAGGCGCGGCGCCTGCTGGACGAGTCGCGGGCCGAGGCCGAGCAGGCGATGGCGGCGGCGCGGGCGGAGGCCGAGCGGCTGACCTCCGAGGCGCGGCAGCGCCTCCAGAGCGAGGCGGAGGCGGCGCGGGCGGAGGCCGAGCAGCTGCTGCGCCGGGCCCGCGCCGACGCGGAGCGGCTGCTGAACGCGGCCTCCACGCAGGCGCAGGAAGCCACCGACCACGCGGAGCAGCTGCGCAGTTCGACGGTGTCCGAGTCGGACGCCGCCCGCCGCCAGGCGCAGGAGCTGAGCCGGGCCGCCGAGCAGCGGATGACGGAGGCCGAGGAGGCGCTGCGCAAGGCGCAGGCCGAGGCGGAGAAGCTGGTCACCGAGGCCAAGGAGGCCGCGAGCAAGGCGCTCACCAGCGCCGAGGCCGCCAACGAGACGCGCACGCGGACGGCCAAGGAGCAGGTCGCCCGGCTGGTCACGGAGGCCACCAAGGAGGCCGAGGCCACCAAGGCGGAGGCCGAGCAGCTGGTCGCCGACGCCCGCGCGGAGGCCGAGAAGATCGTCGCGGAGGCCGCGGAGAAGGCCCGTACGATCACCGCCGAGGAGACCGCGAGCCAGCTGGCCAAGACGGCCCGGACCGCCGAGGACGTCCTGAACAAGGCGTCCGAGGACGCCAAGAACACCACCCGAGCCGCCGCCGAGGAGGCCGAGCGCATCCGCCGGGAGGCGGAGGCCGAGGCGGACCGGCTGCGGGCCGAGGCGCATGACATCGCCGAGCAGCTCAAGGGCGCGGCGAAGGACGACACCAAGGACTACCGCGCCAAGACCGTCGAACTCCAGGAGGAGGCGCGGCGGCTGCGCGGCGAGGCCGAGCAGCTGCGCGCGGACGCGGTCGAGGAGGGCGAGAAGATCCGCGCCGAGGCCCGCAAGGAGGCCGTGGCGCAGATCGAGGAGGCCGCGAAGACCGCCGAGGAGCTGCTCGCCAAGGCGAAGGCGGACGCCGACGAGCTGCGGCAGGCCGCGACCGCCGACAGCGAGAAGGTCCGCACCGAGGCCATCGAGCGGGCGACGACGCTGCGCCGCCAGGCCGAGGAGACCCTGGAGCGCACCCGCGCGGAGGCCGAGCGGCACCGCGCCGAGGCCACCGAGCAGGCCGAGGGCATCACCGCGGACGCCGAGCGAGCCGCGCGCGAACTGCGCGAGGAGACCGAGCGGGCCGTGGAGGCGCGTCGGGCGGAGGCCGCCGACGAGCTGACGCGGCTGCACACCGAGGCCGAGGAGCGCCTCGCCGCCGCCGAGCAGTCGCTGAGCGACGCCCGGGCGGAGGCGGAGCGGATCCGCCGGGAGGCCACGGAGGAGACCGAGCGGCTGCGCACCGAGGCCGCGGAGCGGATCCGCGCGCTTCAGCAGCAGGCCGAGACGGAGGCGCAGCGGCTGCGGGACGAGGCCGCCTCGGACGCGTCCGCGTCCCGTGCGGAGGGCGAGGCCGTCGCGGTCCGGCTGCGGTCGGAGGCGGCGGCGGAGGCCGAGCGGCTGAAGTCGGAGGCGCAGGACAGCGCCGACCGGGTACGGGCGGAGGCGCAGGCCGCCGCCGAGCGGCTGGCGACGGAGGCGTCCGAGACGCTGACGGCGGCGCAGGAGGAGGCCGCCCGGCGCCGTCGGGAGGCGGAGGAACTGCTGGGCGCGGCCCGGCAGGAGGCCGACCAGGAGCGGCAGCGGGCCCGCGAGCAGAGCGAGGAGCTGCTGGCGTCGGCGCGCAAGCGCGTGGAGGACGCACAGGCCGAGGCCGTACGGCTGGTCGAGGAGGCGGACCGGCGGGCCACGGAGATGGTGTCGGCGGCCGAGCTCCACGCCCAGCAGGTGCGCGACTCGGTCGCGGGGCTGCACGAGCAGGCGCAGGAGGAGATCCAGGGCCTGAGGTCGGCGGCCGAGCACGCGGCGGAGCGCACGCGCCGCGAGGCCGAGGAGGAGGCGGACCGGGTCCGCGCGGACGCCTACGCCGAGCGGGAGCGGGCCAGCGAGGACGCGGGCCGGGTGCGGCGGGAGGCGAGCGAGGAGGCCGAGACCGCGAAGTCGCTCGCCGAGCGGACGCTGGCGGAGGCCGCCGCGGAGGCGGACCGGCTGCGGACGGACGCCAGCGAGCACGCCCAGCGGGTGCGCACCGAGGCGTCGGACACCATCGCGCAGGCCGACCAGGACGCGGCACGCACGCGTGCGGACGCCCGGGAGGACGCCAACCGGATCCGTTCGGACGCGGCGGCCCAGGTGGACACGCTCATCACCGAGGCGCGTGCCGAGGCGGAGCGGCTGACCACCGAGACGGCGGCGGAGACCGAGCGGCTGCGCCTGGAGGCGAAGTCCCGCGCGGAGAAGCTGGTCGGGGACGCCACGGACGACGCGGAGCGGCTGCGCGCGGAGGCCGCGGAGACGATCGGTTCGGCGCGCCAGCACGCGGAGCGGATGCGCGGCGAGGCCGAGCGGGTCAGGGCGGCGGCCGCCGAGGAGGCGGAGCGGCTGACGTCGACGGCGCGCGAGGAGGCCGAGCGCACCCTGGACGAGGCGCGCCGGGACGCCAACAAGCGGCGTTCGGAGGCGGCCGAGCAGGTCGACACGCTGATCTCGGAGACGGCCGCGGAGGCCGACAAGCTGCTGGCGGAGGCGCAGGAGCAGGCGCTGAAGACCACCGCGGACGCGGAGTCCCAGGCGGACACGATGGTCGGCGCGGCCCGCAAGGAGGCCGACCGGCTGGTCTCGGAGGCGACGGTCGAGGGCAACTCGCTGGTGGAGAAGGCCCGTACGGACGCGGACGAGCTGCTCGTCGGCGCCCGCCGGGACGCCACGGCGATCAGGGAGCGGGCGGAGGAGCTGCGCGCCCGGATCACCGGTGAGATCGAGGAGCTGCACGAGCGGGCCCGCCGGGAGGCGGCGGAGACCATGAAGTCGACGGGCGACCGCTGCGACGCGCTGATCAAGGCCGCCGAGGAGCAGCTGGCCAAGGCGCAGGCCAAGGCGAAGGAGCTGGTGTCGGAGGCCAATTCGGAGGCGGGCAAGGTCCGGATCGCCGCGGTGAAGAAGGCGGAGGGCCTGCTGAAGGAGGCCGAGCAGAAGAAGGCCACCCTCGTGCGGGAGGCGGAGGAGCTGAAGGCGGAGGCGATCCGCGAGGCGAAGCGGACCGTCGAGGAGGGCAAGCGGGAGCTGGAGGTGCTGGTGCGCCGCCGCGAGGACATCAACGCGGAGATCTCCCGGGTCCAGGACGTGCTGGAGGCTCTGGAGTCCTTCGAGGCCCCGTCGGCCCCCAAGGACGGCGTCAAGGCGGGCGCCACGGTGGGGGCCCCACGTTCGGGTGGCAAGTCGTCGGACGGGTAGCGCGGAGGTCCGATTCCGGTGTTTTCTTGAGCCTTTGACCGACTCTTTGGCAAGCAGTCCGGCGTCCAGCCACCCAAAAGGGGTCACATTCTCCAGATCAAACACGTATCCGCGTGATGACACGCCGTTCTGACCCCTAGGATTCCCCTATCACCTCACCGGTCTCATTCGACAGGAACCCCATGAGCGACACTTCCCCCTACGGCTTCGAGCTTGTGCGGCGTGGATACGACCGCGCTCAGGTGGACGAACGTATCTCCAAGCTCGTCTCCGACCGTGACAGCGCTCTCGCCCGCATCACCGCTCTGGAAAAGCGCATCGAGGAGCTGCACCTCGAGACGCAGAACGCCCAGGCTCAGGTCACCGACGCCGAGCCGTCGTACGCCGGTCTCGGCGCGCGTGTCGAGAAGATCCTGCGCCTCGCCGAGGAAGAGGCGAAGGACCTGCGCGAGGAGGCCCGGCGCGCGGCCGAGCAGCACCGCGAGCTGGCCGAGTCGGCGGCCCAGCAGGTGCGCAACGACGCCGAGTCGTTCGCCGCCGAGCGCAAGGCCAAGGCCGAGGACGAGGGCGTCCGCATCGTCGAGAAGGCCAAGTCCGACGCCTCCCAGCTGCGGGCCGAGGCGCAGAAGGACGCGCAGTCCAAGCGCGAGGAGGCGGACGCGCTCTTCGAGGAGACCCGCGCCAAGGCCGCGCAGGCCGCCGCCGACTTCGAGACCAACCTCGCCAAGCGCCGCGAGCAGTCCGAGCGTGACCTGGCGTCCCGTCAGGCCAAGGCCGAGAAGCGCCTCGCCGAGATCGAGCACCGCGCCGAGCAGCTCCGTCTGGAGGCGGAGAAGCTGCGCACCGACGCCGAGCGCCGTGCCCGCCAGACGGTGGAGACCGCGCAGCGCCAGGCCGAGGACATCGTGGCCGACGCCAACGCCAAGGCCGACCGGATCCGTTCGGAGTCCGAGCGCGAGCTGGCCGCCCTCACCAACCGCCGCGACTCCATCAACGCCCAGCTGACGAACGTGCGCGAGATGCTCGCCACGCTCACGGGCGCCGCGGTGGCCGCCGCCGGTACGCCGGCCGAGGACGAGCCGATCTCCCGCGGGGTGCCCGCCCAGCAGTCCCGGTAACGATCCGGCGTACGGCTGACGAACACCAGCGAAGCCCTCTGCCACTGGGGTGGCAGAGGGCTTTGTCCCGTTTTAGCGTGGCCGCATGATCGAGCTGGAGGGGCTGACCAAGCGGTACGGCGAGAAAGTGGCCGTCAACAACCTCACCTTCGCCGTCCGACCGGGCATCATCACCGGGTTCCTCGGTCCCAACGGCGCGGGCAAGTCCACCACCATGCGGATGATCCTCGGCCTGGACCACCCCACCGCCGGGGACGTCCGCATCGACGGCAGGCACTACGAGGAGCTGCGGGACCCGCTGACGTACATCGGCGCCCTGCTCGACGCGAAGGCGGTGCACGGCGGGCGCAGCGCCTACCACCACCTCCTCTGTCTGGCGCAGAGCAACGGCATCCCCGAGCAGCGCGTGCACGAGGTGCTGGACACCGTCGGTCTCACGGCGGTCGCGCGGAAGAAGGCCAAGGGGTTCTCGCTCGGCATGGGCCAGCGGCTCGGCATCGCCGCCGCGCTCCTCGGTGACCCGCGCATCCTGATGTTCGACGAGCCGGTCAACGGGCTCGACCCCGAGGGCATCCACTGGATCCGCAACCTGATGAAGTCGCTGGCCGCGCAGGGCCGTACCGTGTTCGTCTCCTCCCATCTGATGAGCGAGATGGCGCTGACCGCGGACCACCTGGTGGTGATCGGCCAGGGGCGGCTGCTCGCCGACACCTCCATGGCCGACTTCATCGCCCGCAACTCGCGCAGTTACGTACGCATCCGCAGCCCCCAGCGCGAGCGGCTGCTCGATGTGCTGCACGAGGCCGGGATCACGGTCGTGGAGTGCGGCAACGGGCACCTGGAGGTGGACGGCGAGAAGTCCGAGCGGATCGGGGAGCTGGCCGCCCAGCACCATGTCGTGCTGCACGAGCTGAGCCCGCAGCAGGCCTCCCTGGAGGAGGCGTTCATGCAGCTGACGGCGGAGTCGGTGGAGTACCACGCGCACGACGGGACGGCTGAGACTCCCGTGGAGCGGCAGCAGTGGGGCGAGAGCTGGAGGAGGGGCTGAGATGGCGGCGACCCAGGTCGTACGGTCCGAGTGGACCAAGATCCGGTCGGTGGCGTCCACGGTGTGGACGCTCTCCCTGGCGGTGCTGGTCACCATCGCGCTCGGCATGCTGATCTCGGCGCTGTCGAAGAACGAGTACGACAACCTGAGCGCGCGCGACCAGCTCTCCTTCGACCCCACCTTCATCAGCTTCGCCGGGATGAGCCTCGGTCAGCTCGCGATGATCGTGTTCGGGGTGCTGGTGGTCTCCAACGAGTACTCGTCGGGCATGATCCGCACCTCGCTGGCCGCCGTACCGCAGCGCGGCACCCTGCTGTTCAGCAAGGTCGCGGTCGCCACCCTGCTCGCCCTCGTCGTGGGGATGGCCACCAGCTTCGCGGCCTTCTTCCTCGGGCAGGCGATGCTCGGCGACCTGCGGGCCCAGATCGGGGACCCGGGCGTGCTGCGGGCGGTGCTCGGCGGCGGCCTCTACATGACGCTGATCGCGATGTTCTCGATGGGCGTGGCCGCGATGCTGCGCTCGCCGATGCTGTCGCTGGGCATCCTGATGCCGTTCTTCTTCCTGATCTCCAACATCCTCGGCAATGTCTCGGCCACCGAGAAGATCGGCCGCTATCTGCCCGACCAGGCGGGCAGCAAGGTGATGCAGGTGGTCACCCCGGTCGACGACGACACCCCCTACGGCCCCTGGGGCGGCCTCGGGATCATGGTGCTGTGGGTGATCGCCGCGCTCGTCGGCGGCTACGTACTGCTCAAGCGGCGGGACGCATAGCGACGGCGGGTCCCCGGTCGGGACCGGTCGGGGCACGATCGGGTTTTACTCGCCCTTGGCCGGAACCGTCAGCGCCTCGATATCCTCCTAACCCTTACGGGGGCGTGTGCCCCGCTGTCCTGAACCTTTCGATGGGTGCGGAGCATGATCGAGGCAGTCGGCCTGACCAAGCGCTACGGCGACAAGACCGCTGTGTACAACCTTTCCTTCCAGGTGCGACCCGGCGCCGTCACCGGCTTCCTCGGCCCCAACGGGTCCGGCAAGTCGACGACCATGCGCATGATCCTCGGCCTGGACAACCCGACCGCGGGCCAGGTGACGATCGGCGGCTATCCCTACCGGAAGCTGCCGAACGCGCCCCGTCAGGTCGGCGCGCTGCTCGACGCCAAGGCCGTGCACGGCGGCCGGTCGGCCCGCAACCACCTGCTCTCCCTCGCCCAGCTGTCCGGCATCCCCGCCCGCCGGGTGGACGAGGTGCTCGGTGTGGTCGGCCTCCAGGACGTGGCCAAGCGGCGCTCCAAGGGCTTCTCCCTCGGCATGGGCCAGCGGCTCGGCATCGCCGCCGCGCTCCTCGGCGACCCCCAGGTGCTGCTCTTCGACGAGCCGGTCAACGGGCTCGACCCCGAGGGCATCCTCTGGGTGCGGAACCTGATGAAGGCGCTCGCGGCGGAGGGCCGTACCGTCTTCGTCTCCTCCCACCTGATGAGCGAAATGGCGCTGACCGCCGACCACCTCATCGTCATCGGGCGCGGACAGTTGCTCGCCGACATGAGCGTGCAGCAGTTCATCGCCGCGAACTCCGCGGGGTTCGCGCGCGTGCGGACGCCGGACAGCGAGCCGCAGCAGCGCGAGAAGCTGACCGTGGCGATCACCGAGGCAGGCGGTCAGGTGCTGCCCGAGCAGGACAGGGCGCTGCGGGTGACGGGTCTCGCGCTGCCCCGCATCAGTGACATCGCGCACGAGGCGGACGTACGGCTGTGGGAGCTGTCGCCGCACCAGGCCTCCCTGGAGGAGGCGTACATGCGGATGACACAGGGCGCGGTGGACTACCGGTCCACGGCCGACCAGAAGGCGGGGCTGATGCAGGCACCGCCGCCCGGCGCCGCCCAGCCGGTGATGCCGGTGCCCGGCCAGGGGCAGCCGGGCTGGTACGCCCCGCCGCCGCCCCAGCAGGGCGGGCCGGGGTACGGCGCGCCGGGGGCGCCGGCGGGCAATCCGTACCTCCAGGGGGCGCCCGCCGCTCCCCAGGAGGCCCCGGCCACCCCGCCGCAGGCGCCCGCCGCTCCGCAGGGCGCGCCCGCCCCGCAGCAGCCGCCGTCCGCCCCGCAGCAGCCCGCGCAGGCTCCCGCGTCTCAGGCGCCCGCCCCTGAGCAGACCCAGGAACCCACCCCCACCGACCTGAACAAGCCCGAGGACGTTCGATGAGCACGCCGCAGACTCCGGTGCCCGCGGGGCCGTACCCCGGCTACACGTCACCGATCCCCGTCAAGCCCACGCACCTGGGCCATGCGATCGCCTCCGAGTGGACCAAGATCCGTTCGGTGCGCTCCACGATGTGGACGCTCGGGGTCTTCGTCCTGCTGGTCGTCGGGATCGGTCTGCTGGCCGGGTTCCTGGTGTCCGGCTCCTCCGAGGGCGACCTCGGCGGTGAGAGCGCGCTGGCGCTGGGCTTCTTCGGGCTGCTGCTGGGCACCATGTGCATCATCACGCTCGGCGTGCTGACGACCGCCTCCGAGTACGGCACCGGCATGATCCGCACCACCATGACCGCGTGCCCGAGCCGGGGCCGGGTGCTGGCGGCGAAGGCGATCGTGTTCTTCACGCTGGCGTTCGTGGTGACGCTGGTGTCCGCCGGGTTCGTCGCGCTGGTGCAGGTGAGCCTGGTGACCGAGGCCAGGGAACCGACCGGCGCGGAGTGGCTGAAGGGCACCGTCGGCGTCTCGCTCTACATCGCGCTGCTCGGGCTGCTCTCGCTCGTCGTCGGCTCGATCATCCGGCACTCGGCGGGCGCCATCACCGTCATGATCGCCGCGGTGCTCGCCCCGCTGGTGATCGCGCTGTTCATGTTCGCGTCGTCGCTGGAGGGCCTGCGCGAGGCACTCTTCGAATACTCGATCCCCAACCAGCTGAGCATCTTCTACGCCAACTCGCTGTCGGAGTCCGGTCCGTCGGGCTGGGACCCGCTGTGGATCATCCTCGGGGTGACGGCCGTCGCCTTCGCGGGCGCCGTGGCGCTCCAGGAGCAGCGGGACGTGTAGCGAACGGGCTCAGAACCTCGGCGCGTTGCGGGACCGTCGTACCGATGTGGTGCGGCGGTCCCGTGCGTTCCAGCAGGCCTTGTGCCAGTGCCGGCGGTCGTCGACGCCCGCGTGCTCCGGCCAGGCCACCACGTGCGGCACGGCGGAGGGGATCAGCTGGTCGCAGCCGGGGCAGCGGTACGTCTTGCCCGCCGCGCTCGCCCCCGCCACGTGCCGCACGCTCCACTCCTCGCCCTGCCAGCGCTCCGTGGACTGCCAGCCGCCGTAGCGGCCCGGGCGGTCGTCCTCGGCGCTGGGGCCGGCGGCACCGGAGCCCTTGGGTCGATTGCGACGCGGGGACACGGGACACCTCACGGAGCTATACAGGTAACGGGGCCACATCAAGCCTACGCGGGCCCGGCACGGGTACGCGGACGCCGTGATCCTCGCATTTCCCCCGTCGAAGCCCCGTACCGCACCGCACATTTGGCAGACAATCCGCAAATCCCTTCGCCAAGCCGTGTCCTCGGCACGTGTCAGACGGTTATGCCGAGTGGGGGAGCTCCGTGTCGGAGCCAAGGAAGCAGGAAGTGCGATGCGCGTAGGAAGTTTCGTGTTGGCGGCCCGGTTCCCGGGTCAGGGCCAGGGGGAGGCGCTGCACCGCGCGGTCCGCTCCGCCGAGGTGGCCGAGGAAGCGGGGCTCGACTCGGTCTGGCTGGCCGAGCACCATTTCGTGCCGTACGGCAGCTGTCCGTCGGCGATCACCCTGGCCGGGCTGCTGCTCGGCCGCACCGAGCGGATCCGGGTCGGTACGGCGGTCAGCGTGCTGTCCACCCAGCACCCCGTGGCACTCGGCGAGCAGGCCGCGCTGCTGCACATGACGTCCGGCGGGCGCCTCTCGCTGGGCGTCGGACGGGGCGGGCCGTGGGTGGACCTGGAGGTGTTCGGAACCGGTCTCGAGGCCTACGAGAAGGGGTTCCCGGAATCACTCGATCTGCTGGTGCGCTGGCTGCGCGAACCCACCGTCGAGGCCACCGGTGAGCACTTCCGCTTCCGCTCCGTGCCCGTCGTACCGCGGCCGTCGGAGTCCCTGACGGCCACCGAGGGCCCCGAGGTGCTCGTCGCCTGCACCTCCCCGGCGAGCGTGCGGCTGGCCGCCGAGCGCGGACTGCCCATGCTGCTCGGGATGCACGTGGGCGACGAGGAGAAGGCCGAGATGGTCGCCCTGTGGCGGCAGCACGCGCGCGCCGTCGGCCGACCGCCGGACGAGATCGCCCATGCCGGCCATGTCTCGGCCGGGGTCTGCCAGATCGCGGACCGGCGCACCGACGCGGTGGAGACCCTGACGAAGGCGCTGCCGGGCTGGCTGAAACAGGGGCTTGAGGCCCATGTGACGGTCGACGGCCGGGAGCGCCGGATGCGCGATCCGCTGGCCTACACCGAACTGCTCTGCGGCCTGCACCCGGTGGGCACCCCACGGCTGTGCGTCGACCGGCTGGCGGCCTCCAGCGAGCGCACCGGGATCTCCCGCTTCGCCCTGCTGGTGGAGGGCTCCGGCGACCTGGCGGCAACCGAGGAGAACGTACGACGGCTGGGGGCCGAGGTGCTGCCGCAACTGCGGTGAGCGTGCGGCGAGGTGAGCGTGTGGCCCCTCGCCGCAGGCGGGGCGAAGCCGCGGCGGGCTTGCCGCTCCGGTACTGACTGCACCTCCCGCGTACGGAGCGGCAAGCCGGCGGCTCACCGCGTCAGCAGTCCCGCAGTTCCGGAGACTGGTTCAGCAGCTGTCCGCGGACCGACGTGAAGCGGGCCAGCCTGTCGTCCGCCGAGGCGTCCAGCGGGAACACCGCCACCCGGTGGCAGTTCTGGAAGGCCAGCCGCACACCGAAGTGCCGCTGGAGCGCGCCACGGATGGCGTCACTCGCGAGCGCGCGCAGCAACTGGCCGCGCGCCTGCTCGTCCGGCGGGGGCGTCTGGTTGTCGGCGAACTCTCCGCCGTCCACCTTCAGCTGGGCCACCAGGGAGCTGATCATCTCCCATGCGTAAGGCAGGGAGGTCCGGACGCAGTCGACGAAGTCAGCTTCGTCGACCTCGCCTCGCTCGGCCTGTTCGAGTAGGGCCGGTGAGACGTCGAGCGACATGGGTTCTCCTCTCGCACCCCCAAACGGCAGGGGTTGCCGGACAGGTATGGGAGACCGCGACCTTGGACACGCTCAGTACACACATCGCGACCTCCCGTTTAATACGGTAGGCAACTGCCGGAGGCGGCACCAGGAGAATGCGCACACAGACAGCTGTCAGTAGGCGCACAATCGGCCACGAACGAACAGGAGTGTTCCGGGAGAACTGGGGCGTCCGGTGCGCGCCCACGGGTTGGCGGAGGCGGGCGGGAGGCAGGCGAATCGCGTGCGCCGGGGGGCGTCGAGTAGCGTTGCCGACCATGCGTCTCGTCATTGCCCGATGCTCCGTCGACTACGCCGGACGACTCACCGCCCATCTTCCCTCGGCGCCCCGTCTGATCCTGGTCAAGGCGGACGGCAGCGTCTCGATCCACGCGGACGACCGGGCCTACAAGCCCCTCAACTGGATGTCGCCGCCCTGCACCCTGAAGGAGGGGACCGGCGACGAGGAAGGCGTCTGGACCGTCGTCAACAAGGCGGGCGAGAAGCTCATCATCACCATGGACGAGGTCCTGCACGACTCCTCGCACGAACTCGGCGTGGATCCTGGCCTGATCAAGGACGGCGTCGAAGCCCACCTCCAGGAACTGCTCGCCGACCGCATCGAGACCCTCGGCGACGGCTACACCCTCATCCGGCGCGAGTACATGACCGCCATCGGACCCGTCGACATCCTGTGCCGGGACGCCGACGGGCAGACCGTCGCGGTGGAGATCAAGCGGCGCGGCGAGATCGACGGGGTGGAGCAACTCACCCGCTACCTGGAGCTGTTGAACCGCGACCCGCACCTCGCGCCGGTCCGCGGCATCTTCGCCGCCCAGGAGATCAAGCCCCAGGCGCGCGTCCTCGCCACCGACCGCGGCATCGGCTGCCAGGTCCTGGACTACGACGCCCTGCGCGGCATCGAGGACGACAAGCTGCGGCTGTTCTGACGCGGGAGGACACGGGGAGGACACAAGGAGGCTCCGCCCTGGCCGGGCGGAGCCTCCTTCGCGTCACATCACCGGCTCCTCGGTGTCCGGCGCACCCGCCTCGCCGTCCTCCGAGGCGCTCGCCGTCGTCTCCACCGGACCGCTGGCCGAGTCGGAGGTGATCGGCGTCTCCGGCGGCGTCTCCGAGTCGGACGGCTCAGGGTCGGGCGGAGGGGTCGTCGGCTCCTCGGTCTCCGTCGGCGGCGTGGTCGGCGTGGTGGGCGGCTTGGTCGAGGTCGACGGCGGCTTCGACGGCGACTTCGTGGGCGAGTCCGACGGACGCCCCGTACCCGTGCCCTGGGTGCCGCTCGGGGCGTCGGACGGCTCGGTCGGCGTCGTGCCGCCGGAGTGCGTCGGGGCCGGGTCGTCGGAGGTACCGGGCGTGCCGTCGGGGCCCGGTTCGGAGGCCCGGCTGGTCGCCGTACCGGTGTCGCTGTCGGTGTCCTGCCCGGCCTCCTCGGCGCCGAGGCTGCCGTCGTCGGTGCCCTGGCTGGCGGACGGGCCGCCGCCGACCTGGTCGGAGGGGTTGTCGGCGTCGTTGCTCGAGGTGGCGCCGAGCGTGACCACCGTGCCGAGCACGGCGGCCAGCAGGGCGCCCGCGCCCGCGGCGACGAGGTTGCGCTTGGCGAGGCCGCGCAGGCCGCCCCGGGAGTGCCGGTCGGGGCCGGGGTCCGCGGCGGACTGACGGGTCACCAGGGTGCCGGTGTCGGCGGGCCGCTTCAGCGGCGGGAAGGCCCCGAGCGCGGCGGGCGGCGGCGCGGACTCCTCGTGCGGCGCCGCGGGCACCTCCTCCCCCGCGGGCCCGAGGGCCGGGGGCAGGCCGGACCGGTCGGTGACCAGGGCGAGGGCTCGGCGGCCGGAGACGGTGCCGCGTTTGTCGGAGAGCGCGCCGCGCAGGCCGATGGCGGCCTCCAGTTCGGCGCGGGCCCGTTCCAGGCGCCCCTCGCACAGCGCGAGGACGCCCAGCTCATGGTGGAAGTAGGCCTGTTCGGCGACCTGGCCGGCGAGCCGGGAGGCCTCGGCGCCGGACCGCAGCGCCCGCTCCCAGGCGGTCCAGTGCAGCCCGGCGGCGAACGCGGGCGCGGCGGCGCGGGCCAGCTGGACGGTGGTGCTCTCCTCGTCCTCGGCGGGGGGCGTGGTGACCGGTACGAGGACGGCGAGCGCGGCGAGCACGGCGTCCGCCTCGGCACACACCCGCTCCGGGGTGACCGAGGGGTGTCCGGCCCACCAGCCGTAGTGCTGGGCGGCGGTGCGGGCCCGGTCCTCGATGTCGTCGGCGTACCCGGCGGCCTCCAGCTGGGTGCGCACCCCGGCGGCGAGCCGGTAGCGGGGGCCGACCGGGGAGACCAGCGCGCAGTCGAGCAGCTCGCCGAGCGCGGCGTCCGCGTGGGTGTCGCCGACGAGGGCGGGCAGATGGGCCTGGTGCGGGACCTCGCCGCCGAGGGCGACGGCGAACCGCAGGGTGTCGCGGGCCGATCCGCTGAGCCGGGAGGCGAGCAGTTCGGCGGGGGCGGCGCCCTCGGCGAGCGACGGCAGCGGGATGTCGTCGGCGCCGGTGGGGGCGCTGACCGAGGAACCGTCGACCGGCGCGTCGACCGGCGGGGCGTCCTCGAAGACGCCGAACTCGTCGATGGCGTCGGCCCCGGCGCGCAGCCGGTCGAGCTGCCGCAGCAGGGCTCCGGCCTGGACGAAGCGCAGCGGCAGGCCCTCGGACTCGAACCAGAGGTCGCCCGCCCAGTTGGCCTCCTCCTCGGTGAGGGGGCGGCCGACGGCCAGTTCGAGGAGTTCCAGGCCGCCCGCACGGTCGAGGCCGGGGAGCGTGACCTCCTCGATGTCGGCGTCCGCGGAGGGCGCGGGCACGTCGGGGGTGGCGGCGAACAGGAACGCGCACTCGGGGGTGGCGTCGAGGAGTTCGTCGAGGGCGGTGCCCCCGGCCTCCAGGTCGTCCACGACCACGACGGCGCCGATCTCCCGGACCAGTGCGAGCAGTTCGTCCGGTTCGGGGCGGTGGTGCGGGGCGTCGTGGACGGCGTAGAAGAGGTCGTGCAGCAGGTCGGCGGTGGTGCGGTGGAAGCCGGACAGGCGGACCACGCCGTCGGGCGCGAGGTCGGCGCAGTCGTCGGCGACGAGGTCGAGCAGACGGCTGCGGCCGGAGCCCGCGGGGCCGGTGAGGCGCACGGAGCGACCGCGGGCGAGGAGACGTACGAGCTGCTCGCGTTCGTCCTGGCGGCCGAGGAGCGGCAGTCCGGGCCGGGCGGGTCCGGCGGGGCCCGGTGGGCGGGCGGCGCGGTCGGCCTCGGCGCGCTGGGCGGCGGTCAGTTTCCGCGGGCGCTCGGGGCGTTCCGTCGGCGGGCAGGGTTCGATCTCACTGCCGTCGACGGGGTTGACGGTGAGCAGGAGTTCGCCGGTGACGAGTCGCACGGTGCGGGCGAGCGCGGGCGCGTGCTGGGCGAAGTCGGTGGCGAGGGGGTCCCTGGGCGGGCGCTGGCGCGGTGCGTGGCCTCCCCCGGTGTCGAATTCACTCGACTGGGAGGTGCCGCGACCGTCCTGGCCGTGGTCCTCGGGCCCCCGGGTGTTCGGGTCCATGGGTTTCAAGCCCCCCAAAGCGTCGTGTGCTCGTCCAGCCCCTCCCGGCCTCGCCGCACACTGCGCTGTCGCTGCTGGTCCGGTGCCCGCTCGAAGGGGTGTCGGTCTGTGGGGTTCCGGGCGGCGGGCAGACGAACCGTAAACCTTCGCTCAGTATCTACGACAGCCCGGGGTACCGAGCCGTCCGAGAGGTCACGGTCTCGTGAGGATTGTGCGCGTCGTGCGGATGGCCACCGTCGCGGCCGGACCGCGGGTCACACCCGGGGCAGCGACTCCAGGCCGATGCCGCCCTCGATGGCGAGGATGCGGTGCAATCGGGTGGCCACCAGCAGGCGCTGCATCTGGGGTGGCACGTCGCGCAGCACCAGCCGACGGCCGCAGCGGCCGGCTCTTCGGTGGGCCCCCATGATCACCCCGAGTCCGGTGGCGTCCCAGGAGTCCAGTTCGGACAGGTCGAGCACCAGGTCGCCGACTCCGTCGTCGACGGCCGAGTGCAGGACCGCACGGGCGTCCGCCGCGCTGCGGACGTCGAGGCGGCCCCCGACGACCAGCTCGGCGTGGTCGCCCCTGATGTGCATATGCGCTCCCGTGCGTGCGTCTCGTGCTCCGCGTCGTGATGTCTGGTGGTGCGTCCCGGTACTGTGTGCGGCCGTGCAACGGGTGGTGCGACAGATCTGCAAGCGGGTCTTGCGTCCGGGGACGGCAACCAGGTGTTGCAACCTCTGACGGCCGTGCGCCCCCAGAGGTTGCCGTCTGTAAGCGAACCGATACCGAATTCACCCCGGGGTGTGATACTCCGGAGGCCGAGTGCGGTGTCAGTGCTTGTAGAAGCCCTGCCCGCTCTTGCGCCCGATGTCACCGGCGTCAACCATCCGGCGCATCAGCTCCGGCGGAGCGAACTTCTCGTCCTGGCTCTCGGTGTAGATGTTGCTCGTGGCGTGCAGCAGGATGTCGACGCCGGTGAGGTCGGCGGTGGCCAGCGGGCCCATCGCGTGACCGAAGCCCAGCTTGCAGGCGAGGTCGATGTCCTCGGCGGTGGCGACGCCCGACTCGTACAGCTTGGCCGCCTCGACGACGAGCGCCGAGATCAGCCGGGTGGTGACGAACCCCGCGACGTCGCGGTTGACGACGATGCAGGTCTTGCCGACCGACTCGGCGAACTGCCGCGCGGTGGCGAGGGTCTCGTCGCTGGTCTTGTAGCCGCGCACCAGCTCGCACAGCTGCATCATCGGCACCGGTGAGAAGAAGTGGGCGCCGACGACGCGCTCCGGGTGCTCCGTCACGGCCGCGATCTTGGTGATCGGGATGGCGGAGGTGTTGGAGGCGAGGACGGCCTCCGGGCGCGTGATCTTGTCGAGGGTGCGGAAGATCTCGTGCTTGACCTCCAGCTTCTCGAAGACGGCCTCGACGACGATGTCGGCGTCGGCGGCCGCGTCCAGATCGGTGGTCGTGGTGATCCGGGCGAGGGCGGCGTCGGCGTCGTGCGCCTCCATCCGGCCCTTGGCCACGAACTTGTCGTAGGAGGCCTTGATGCCGTCGGTGCCCCGCTTCAGCGCCTCGTCGGTCACATCGCGCAGGACGACGTCCCAGCCCGCCTGGGCGGAGACCTGGGCGATGCCGGAACCCATGAGACCGGCCCCGATGACGGCGAGCTTCCCTGCCACTGTGCGACTCCCCTGATACGCGCTGTCGTTGTGCTCTCACGCGGACACTAGCGGGAGTGAGCGGCCCTGTGACCGCTAAGTAATACGCGTCACGTCTCACATGACGGACATCACACCGGCAGGGGTCTCGGGACGCTCCGTACGGCCTAGTTGAGCCGCGCACTCCGTACGTCACTACGCTGGCCGCATGGTCAATCTGACGCGCATCTACACGCGGACCGGGGACAAGGGCACCACCGCCCTCGGGGACATGAGCCGGGTCCCCAAGACGGACCTCAGGATCGCCGCGTACGCCGACGCCAACGAGGCGAACGCGGTGATCGGCACGGCGATCGCCCTGGGCGGCCTCGGCGAGGAGGTCGTCAAGGTGCTCACCCGGGTGCAGAACGACCTGTTCGACGTGGGCGCCGACCTGTCGACGCCGGTGGTGGAGAACCCCGAGTACCCGCCGCTGCGGGTCGAGCAGTTCTACGTGGACCGGCTGGAGGCCGACTGCGACCGGTTCAACGAGCGGCTGGAGAAGCTGCGCTCCTTCATCCTCCCCGGCGGCACCCCCGGCGCGGCCCTGCTGCACCAGGCCTGCACGGTCGTCCGCCGCGCCGAGCGCTCCACCTGGGCGGCCCTCGAGGTGCACGGCGAGACCATGAACCCCCTGACGGCGACCTATCTGAACCGGCTATCGGACCTGCTGTTCATCCTCGCGAGGACCGCGAACCTCGGTGTCGGGGACGTGCTCTGGGTCCCGGGCGGGGAGCGCTGAGGGCGCCTTCCCGGGCGCCTTCCCGGGCGCCTTCCCGGGTGCGTTCCCGGGCGCCTTCTTCGGCCAGAGCAGGTACGTCAGCGCGATCACGCCGTGGATACCGGCGACGCGCAGGGCCGTCCACTGGAACGACCGCAGCGAGGACGTGTCGCCGTCGTCACCGACGTACCACACCGCCCCTTGGAGCAGTGCGCAGGCGACGGCGGCGGCGAGGACGGTACGCAGCCACAGGCGGCCCTCGTGCGCGGCGCGGGCCAGGCCGTAGCGGGGCGGTCCCGTCGGCTTCGGCGCCCCGGCCAGCCGGTGGGCGGCGTGGCCGTCGAGCCAGCGGATCGTGTAGTGGCCGTACGCCACAGTGAAGCCGATGTAGAGCGCCGCCAGGCCGTGCTCCCAGCTTGGCTCGGCGCCGCCCCGCAGATCGACCGCGGTGGCGACGAACAGCACCACCTCCAGCAGCGGCTCGCACAGCAGCAGCACCACACTCAGGCGCCGCCGCCCCAGCAGGTAGCGGACGGCCAGGCCCAGCGCCAGCAGCACCCAGAAGCCGACCTCGCAGGCGACGATCAACGCGACGATCACGGCTCGCTCCTTTCGGTCACCCTTCCAGGCTCCCGTCGGACCGGGCCGGTTTCGTCGTCGCCGGTGACGAACCCCGGGTACATCGAAGGATGCAGTCCGGGACCCTCCCCCGGCATCAGGCGGCGGGCGCCCGCCGCGTGTTGGATGGGGTCATGGCCGTACGACTCCCGCGCCCGCACCGCTTCGACGGATACGTCGCGCTGGGCGGGCTGCTCGGCGGGCTGCTGCTGTGGGCCGTGGGGCTGTTCCCCCGGCTGCCGGACGACTCCCTGGTGCTGTGGCCGCCGGGCTGGGCGGCGCTGGTCCCCCTCGCCGTGACCGCGGGCTGTGAGTTGCTGCGCCGGTCCCGGCCGCGCACCGGGGTGCTGATCGGGACGGCGGCGCTGGCCGCGGACACGGTCACCCGGGGCAGCGTGGTCACCATCCTGCTCTACACGGACCTGATGTACGCCGCCGTCCTGTACGGCACGCCCGCCGCGGCCCGCCGCATCCCCTGGATCACCGGGCTGCTCACGGTGGCCGGTGCCGTGGTGCCGTTCGCGGTGTGGCGGGTGCCGGAGGCGCTGCTGATCGGGGTCGTGGTGGGGATCGTGTCGTTCGGTCCCGCCTCCACCGGCCTGATCGTGCGCAACCACCGGGACGCGGCCGAGGCCGCCCGGCTGCGCGCCGAGCAGACCGCGCTGCTGGCCGAGATGGACCGGGCCCAGGCTGTCACCGCGGAACGCGCCCGGATGGCACGGGAGTTGCACGACATGGTCGCCAACCACCTCTCCGCGATCGCCATCCACTCCACCGCCGCGCTCTCCCTGGACGACCCCGGCACCTCCCGGCAGGCACTCGGTGTCATCCGGGAGAACAGCGTCGAGGGACTGGCCGAGATGCGCCGGCTGATCGGGCTGCTGCGGGACGCGGGCGCCGGGACCGGGCCGACCGCCGCGCCCACTCTCGACGGGCTCGGCGCGCTGGTCGGCACCGCCCGCGCCAACGGCCTCGACGTCACCCTGGACGCCGCCCACGGCGCCGGGCTGCCCGCGCCGGTGGAGCTGGCGGCGTACCGCATCGTCCAGGAGTCCCTGACCAACGCCCTCAAGCACGCCGGACCGGGCCGCGTCCACGTCGTCCTGCGCCGCCGCAGCGACTGCCTCACCCTCACCGTCACCAGCCCGTACGGCGGCCACGACGGCCCGCGCGCACCCGGTTCCGGCGCCGGTCTGGTCGGGATGCGGGAGCGGGCCACCCTGCTGGGCGGCACGCTGGACGCCGGTCCGCTGGACGGCCCGGACGGCGAGGTCTGGGCCGTACGCGCGCAGTTGCCCGTCACCGAAGGAGAATCCGTATGATCCGCGTCCTCGTCGCCGAGGACCAGTCCGCCGTGCGCGCCGGGCTGGTGCTCATCCTGGGCAGCGCGCCCGACATCGAGGTGGTCGGGGAGGCGGCGGACGGTGAGCGGGCGGTGGAACTCGCCCGTGAGCTGCGGCCGGACGTGGTGCTGATGGACATACAGATGCCGCTGCTGGACGGGGTGTCGGCGACCCGCCGGGTGGTGGGCGAGGGGCTGGCCGACGTGCTGGTGCTGACCACCTTCGACCTCGACGAGTACGTGTTCGGCGCGCTGCGCGCGGGCGCCGCCGGTTTCCTGCTGAAGAACACCGACGCCAACGACCTGCTGACGGCGGTGCGGACGGTGGCGGGCGGCGAGGGTCTGATCGCCCCGGCCGTCACCCGGCGTCTCATCGCGGAGTTCGCGGCGGCTCCGGCGCGGGGGCCGAAGGCCGATCCGGCGGTGCTGGAGAGCCTGACGCGGCGGGAACGCGAGGTGCTGTCGTGTCTGGGTGAGGGGCTGTCGAACGCGGACGTCGCGGTGCGCCTGGACATGGCCGAGGCGACGGTGAAGACGCACGTCAGCCGGTTGCTGGGGAAGCTGGAGCTGCGCAGCCGGGTGCAAGCGGCGGTGCTGGCGCAGGAGTTGGGGATCTAGTCGGGCCGGATGTCAAGTGGTCCAGACCTATTGACCCGTGGTCCAGACCTTTCTATTCTCGCGGCACCGTGGGCGTGAAGGCTCAGTCATGCCCCCCACACCCCCATAAGGAGGCGCGGCATGCGCTTCAGACACAGAGCGGCGGCAGGGCTCGCGACCCTGCTCCTCCCCTTCGCCGGACTGGTCGGGCTCGCGGCTCCCGCCCAGGCGGCCACCGAGGCCACCGCCACCTATGCCAAGACCCAGGACTGGGGCTCCGGCTTCGAGGGCAAGTGGACGGTGAAGAACACCGGCACCACCACCATCAGCTCCTGGACGGTCGAGTGGGACTTCCCCTCCGGCACGTCCGTCACCTCCGCGTGGGACGCCGACGTGACGTCCTCCGGCAACCACTGGACCGCCAAGAACAAGTCGTGGAACGGCAGCCTCGCCCCGGGCGCATCCGTCTCCTTCGGCTTCAACGGCTCGGGTTCCGGCGCCCCCACCGGCTGCAAGCTCAACGGCGGCAGCTGCGACGGCGGCCCCACCGTCCCCGGTGACAACCCGCCCTCCGCGCCCGGCACCCCGAGCGCCTCCGAGATCACCAACACCTCGGTGAAGCTCAGCTGGAGCGCGGCCACCGACGACAAGGGCATCAAGAACTACGACGTCCTGCGCGGCGGCAGCAAGGTCGCCACGGTCACCGGCACCACCTACACCGACACCGGTCTGACCGCGGGCACCGACTACTCGTACACCGTCCAGGCCCGGGACACCGCCGACCAGACCGGCCCGGTCTCCGGCGCCCGCGCCGTGCGCACCACCGGCGGCTCCACCGACCCCGGCCCCACCAGCAAGATCAACCTCGGGTACTTCACCGAGTGGGGCGTCTACGGCCGCAACTACCACGTCAAGAACCTGGTGACCTCGGGCTCCGCGTCCAAGATCACCCACATCAACTACGCCTTCGGCAACGTGAAGAACGGCCAGTGCACGGTCGACGACACCTACGCCGCCTACGACAAGGCCTACACCGCCGACCAGTCCGTCAGCGGCACCGCCGACACCTGGGACCAGCCGCTGCGCGGCAACTTCAACCAGCTGCGGCAGCTGAAGGCGAAGTACCCGCACATCAAGGTGCTGTACTCGTTCGGCGGCTGGACCTACTCCGGCGGCTTCGGCCAGGCCGCGCAGAACGCCGCAGCGTTCGCCAAGTCCTGCAAGGCCGTCGTGGAGGACCCGCGGTGGGCCGACGTCTTCGACGGCATCGACATCGACTGGGAGTACCCGAACGCCTGCGGTCTGACCTGTGACACCTCGGGTCCGGCGGCCTTCAAGAACCTGATGTCCGCGCTGCGCACCGAGTTCGGCCCGAACTACCTGGTCACCGCGGCCATCACCGCCGACGGCTCCTCCGGCGGCAAGATCGACGCCGCCGACTACGGCGGCGCCGCGCAGTACCTCGACTGGTACAACGTGATGACGTACGACTACTTCGGCGCCTGGGCGACCACCGGCCCGACCGCCCCGCACTCCCCGCTCACCTCGTACTCCGGCATCCCGACCGCGGGCTTCAACTCCGCGGACGCGATCGCCAAGCTCAAGGCCAAGGGCGTGCCGTCCGCCAAGCTGCTGCTCGGCATCGGCTTCTACGGCCGCGGCTGGACCGGCGTCACCCAGTCCGCCCCCGGCGGCACGGCGACCGGCGCGGCACCCGGCACCTACGAGGCGGGCATCGAGGACTACAAGGTCCTGAAGAACTCCTGCCCCGTCACCGGCACCATCGCGGGCACGGCGTACGCCCACTGCGGCACCCAGTGGTGGTCGTACGACACCCCGTCGACGATCGCCGGCAAGATGACCTGGGCCAAGAACCAGGGCCTGGGCGGCGCGTTCTTCTGGGAGTTCAGCGGCGACACCAGCAACGGTGAGCTGGTGAACGCCATCAGCAACGGCCTGAAGTAACCCGTACCGCACACCGAGAGCCACGCCGCGGACAGACCGTACGTCTGTCCGCGGCGTGCGCGTTCCGGACGCGCCCCCGGCGTACGCGCACCAGGGACGTTGGGCACCCGTGAGGGGGCCGGACGGCAGGTGTCCGGGCCGCGCACCCCAGGGAGACTTCAGGTCTCGGAAGACACCTTGAACTCTCAACGGGGGAACGTCATGACACGCAAGACCAGCAGGCCCAAGGCCCGGACGGCATGTCTCGGCGGGTGCGCGGCCGCTCTCGCCGCCCTGCTGTCGGCCTGGCCCGCCACCGTCACGGTGAACATAGCCACCGAGCACACCAAGACGATCGTGGTCGGACAGACCACCGCCCCCGGCGTCTACCGGGGCGAGATCTGCCCGCTGTGACGCACCGTCAGGCCACGTTGACGCGCTGACCCGGAGGAGCCGCCTCCAGCCAGGCGAGGAACCCGGTCAGCGCGTCCTCGCTCATCGCCAGTTCGAGCCGCGTGCCGCGGTGCAGACAGGTCAGGATGACCGCGTCGGAGAGCAGCGCCAGTTCCTCCTCGCCCGCGGGGACCCGGCGACCGGCCACCTCGATGGCGGAACGCTCCAGGGTGCGGCGCGGACGGGGGGCGTAGGAGAAGACGCGGAACCATTCGACGCGGTCGCCGTTGTAGCGGGCCACACCGTAGGCCCAGCCCTTGCCGGTGTCGTCCTGCTCGGAGGCTTCCCAGCGCAGGGAACAGTCGAAGGTGCCGCCGGAGCGCTGGATCAGCCTGCGCCGCAGACCGAAGACGAACAGTCCCAGCACCACCAGGGCGACGACCGATCCGCACACAGTCAGAGCGAGGACCATCGACACCGACCTCCTCGTCTCCTAGGTAACGGAACGGAAAAAACTTCCATATCTGCCTCAGCCGCGACCGGCTCCGGATCGCTCCGGTGCCGGCCGCGGCTGAGTGACGTCAGCCGACGACGCCCTGGTTCAGTGCGCCGTCGCCGCACGCAGTCGGACCTCCGCGCGGCGCTGTGCGAAGGCGTCGGCCTTCGACTGCGCCCGCTCGAGGGCCCGCTCCGCGCGCTGGACATCGATCTCGTCCGACAGCTCGGCGATCTCTGCCAGCAGCGACAGCTTGTTGTCCGCGAACGAGATGAAACCGCCGTGCACCGCGGCGATGACGGTTCCACCATCACTCGTACGGATGGTCACCGGGCCCGACTCCAGCACACCGAGCAGCGGCTGGTGACCGGGCATGACGCCGATGTCGCCGGACGTGGTGCGCGCGACGACCAGGGTGGCCTCGCCGGACCAGACCTTTCGGTCGGCGGCGACCAGCTCGACGTGCAGCTCAGCAGCCAAGGGTGGCTCCTCGGGTCACCACCCGGCGGGTATGCCGGGTGTTGGTTACAAGTCTAGTGGGCGTGAAAGAGGGGGCGGGACGTACCCGCCCCCTCGGACGTGAGCGCTGGGGCTCACGGTGAGCGCGGGGCTCAGGAGACGCCCAGCTCCTTCGCCTTGTTCTTCAGGTCCTCAAGACCACCGCACATGAAGAACGCTTGCTCCGGGAAGTGGTCGTACTCGCCGTCGCAGATCGCGTTGAACGCGGTGATCGACTCCTCCAGCGGCACGTCCGAACCGTCCACGCCGGTGAACTGCTTGGCGGCGTGGGTGTTCTGGGACAGGAAGCGCTCGACGCGGCGGGCGCGGTGGACGACGAGCTTGTCCTCCTCGCTCAGTTCGTCGATACCGAGGATCGCGATGATGTCCTGGAGGTCCTTGTACTTCTGGAGGATCCCCTTGACGCGCATGGCGCAGTCGTAGTGCTCCTGCGCGATGTACCGCGGGTCAAGGATCCGGGACGTCGAGTCCAGCGGGTCCACGGCCGGGTAGATGCCCTTC
Organism: Streptomyces sp. B93; assembly: GCF_018070565.1. Classification (GTDB taxonomy): domain Bacteria; phylum Actinomycetota; class Actinomycetes; order Streptomycetales; family Streptomycetaceae; genus Streptomyces. The sequence continues at coordinate 36,105 of NZ_JAGPXL010000031.1, read as the reverse complement.
TCCGAGATCGGACGGGAGAGCACCGTCGTCGCGTCGAGGTGGGCGAACGTGGTGGCCGGGGCCGGGTCGGTCAGGTCGTCCGCGGGAACGTAGATCGCCTGCATCGAGGTGATCGAGTGACCGCGGGTCGACGTGATGCGCTCCTGGAGCTGACCCATCTCGTCCGCCAGGTTCGGCTGGTAACCCACCGCGGACGGCATACGGCCGAGCAGGGTGGACACCTCGGAACCCGCCTGGGTGAAGCGGAAGATGTTGTCGATGAAGAACAGCACGTCCTGCTTCTGCACATCGCGGAAGTACTCCGCCATGGTCAGACCGGCCAGGGCGACGCGCAGACGGGTCCCCGGCGGCTCGTCCATCTGGCCGAAGACGAGTGCGGTCTTGTCGAGAACGCCGCTCTCTTCCATCTCCGCGATGAGGTCGTTGCCCTCACGGGTGCGCTCGCCGACGCCCGCGAAGACGGAGACGCCCTCGTGGAGGTTGGCGACACGCATGATCATTTCCTGGATCAGCACGGTCTTGCCGACACCGGCACCACCGAACAGACCGATCTTGCCGCCCTTGACGTACGGGGTCAGCAGGTCGACGACCTTCAGGCCGGTCTCGAACATCTCGGTCTTGGACTCGAGCTGGTCGAAGGCGGGAGCCTTGCGGTGGATGGACCAGCGCTCGCCGTCGTAGGTCTCGTCGACGTTCAGCACCTCACCGAGGGTGTTGAACACCTTGCCCTTGGTGAAGTCGCCGACCGGGACGCTGATGCCCACGCCCGTGTCGGCCACCGGGGCCTGACGGACCAGGCCGTCGGTCGGCTGCATGGAGATGGCGCGGACCAGGCCGTCGCCCAGGTGCTGGGCGACCTCGAGGGTCAGCGTCTTCTTCTCGCCGGCCTTCGCCGGGTCGGCGACCTCGACGTGGAGGGCGTTGTAGATGTCCGGCATCGCGTCGACGGGGAACTCCACGTCGACGACCGGGCCGATGACCCGGGCGACGCGGCCCGTAGCCGCCGCGGTCTCAACAGTGGTGGTCATTTAGTAGTCACTCCCCGCGGTCGCGTCGGCCAGGGCGCTGGCGCCACCGACGATCTCGCTGATTTCCTGGGTGATTTCGGCCTGGCGGGCCTGGTTGGCAAGCCGGGTGAGGTTCTCGATGAGGTCGCCGGCGTTGTCGGTGGCCGACTTCATCGCGCGCCGTGTGGCGGCGTGCTTCGAAGCGGCCGACTGGAGAAGGGCGTTGTAGATCCGGCTCTCCACGTAGCGCGGCAGCAGGGCGTCGAGGACGTCCTCCGCCGACGGCTCGAAGTCGTACAGCGGAAGGATCTCGCCCTTCGGCGCCGCCTCCTTCGCGACCTCGTCGAGGCTGAGCGGCAGCAGCTGATCGCCGAGCGCCGTCTGCGTCATCATCGACACGAACTCGGTGTACACGACGTGGAGTTCGTCCACACCGCCGTCCACCGTGTCCTTCTGGACGGCCTCGATCAGCGGAGCCGCGACCTTCTTGGCGTCCGCGTACGTCGGCTCGTCGGTGAAGCCCGACCACGACTCCGCGATCTTGCGCTCACGGAAGTTGTAGTGGGCGACACCGCGTCGGCCGACGATGTACGTGTCGACCTCCTTGCCCTCGCGCTCCAGCCGCTCGGTCAGCTGCTCCGCGGCCTTGATGGCGTTGGAGTTGAAGGCACCGGCGAGACCGCGGTCGCTCGTCATGAGCAGCACCGCGGACCGCGTGACCGTCTCGGCCTGCGTGGTCAGCGGGTGCTTGGTGTTCGAACCCGTACCGACCGCCGTGACCGCCCGAATGAGTTCGGTCGCGTACGGCGTGGAGGCCGCCACCTTGCGCTGCGCCTTGACGACGCGCGAGGCGGCGATCATCTCCATCGCCTTGGTGATCTTCTTGGTCGCGGTGACGGATCGGATGCGACGCTTGTAGACCCGGAGCTGGGCTCCCATGAGTCAGGTCCCTTCCTTACGTCACTTGGCGGCGGACGGGGCGTCCTCGCCGAGCAGCTTGCCGTCCGAGGTCTCGAACTGCTTCTTGAACTCCGCGACGGCGCCGTCGATCGCCTGGATGGTGTCGTCCGACATCTTGCCGCCCTCCTTGATGGAGGTCATGAGGCCCTGCTCCTTGCGGTGCAGGTACTCCAGCAGCTCCTTCTCGAAGCGGCGGATGTCGTTGACCGGCACCTCGTCCATCTTGCCGTTGGTACCGGCCCAGATGGAGACGACCTGGTCCTCGGTGGCCATCGGCTGGTACTGAGCCTGCTTCAGCAGCTCGACCATGCGCTGACCGCGCTCCAGCTGTGCCTTCGACGCGGAGTCGAGGTCCGAACCGAAGGCGGCGAACGCCTCCAGCTCACGGAACTGGGCGAGGTCCACACGGAGACGTCCCGACACCTGGCGCATCGCCTTGTGCTGGGCGGAGCCACCGACTCGGGAGACCGAGATACCGACGTTCAGGGCCGGACGCTGACCGGCGTTGAACAGGTCGGACTCCAGGAAGCACTGGCCGTCGGTGATGGAGATGACGTTGGTCGGGATGAACGCCGAGACGTCGTTGGCCTTGGTCTCGACGATCGGCAGACCGGTCATCGAACCGGCACCCATGTCGTCGGAGAGCTTGGCGCAGCGCTCCAGCAGGCGGGAGTGCAGGTAGAAGACGTCACCGGGGTAGGCCTCACGGCCCGGCGGACGGCGCAGCAGCAGCGACACGGCACGGTAGGCGTCGGCCTGCTTCGACAGGTCGTCGAAGATGATCAGGACGTGCTTGCCCTCGTACATCCACTGCTGGCCGATGGCCGAGCCGGTGTAGGGGGCGAGGTACTTGAAGCCGGCCGGGTCGGATGCCGGGGCGGCGACGATGGTCGTGTACTCCAGCGCGCCGGCCTCTTCGAGGGCACCACGCACGGAGGCGATGGTCGAGCCCTTCTGGCCGATGGCGACGTAGATGCAGCGGACCTGCTTCTTCGGGTCGCCGGTGCGCCAGTTGTCGCGCTGGTTGATGATCGTGTCGACGGCCAGGGCGGTCTTGCCGGTCTGGCGGTCACCGATGATCAGCTGACGCTGACCACGGCCGATCGGGGTCATGGCGTCGACGGCCTTGTAGCCGGTCTCCATCGGCTCGTGCACCGACTTGCGCTGCATGACCGTCGGAGCCTGAAGCTCCAGGGCGCGGCGACCGCTGGTCTCGATCTCGCCGAGGCCGTCGATCGGGTTGCCGAGCGGGTCGACGACGCGGCCGAGGTAGCCCTCGCCGACCGCGACGGAGAGGACCTCGCCGGTGCGCGTGACCGGCTGACCCTCCTCGATGCCGCTGAACTCACCGAGGACGATGGCACCGATCTCGCGCTCTTCCAGGTTGAGCGCGAGGCCGAGGGTGCCGTCCTCGAACTTCAGCAGTTCGTTGGCCATGGCCGAGGGCAGACCCTCGACCTTCGCGATGCCGTCGCCGGCAAGGGTGACCGTACCGACCTCCTCGCGCGAGGCCGCGTCCGGCTTGTACGACTGGACGAAGGTCTCCAGTGCGTCCCGGATCTCCTCCGGCCGGATCGTGAGCTCCGCCATCTGGGTTCCCTGCTCTCCTTGTTGGGCCCGAAGTTTCACTTGGGGGGATGGGGACTCCCCCCGTTAAGAGGTGAATCCTCTGCACGGCCCAACCAGGGCCGTAGGTACGTACTACGTGTTCAGTTGCCGGCTAGCCGGCCAGTCGGCGCTCGGCGTCCTCGATGCGGTCGGCGAGGGAGCCGTTGATGACCTCGTCACCGACCTGCACCCGGATGCCGCCGACGACGGCCGGGTCCACCTCGAGGTTGAGGTGCATCCGGCGGCCGTAGAGCTTCGCCAGAGCGGCGCCGAGGCGCTGCTTCTGTACGTCGCTCAGCGGCACCGCCGAGGTGACGACGGCGACCATGCGGTCCCGCCGGTCGGCGGCGAGCTTGGACAGGGACTCCAGTCCCGCTTCCAGGCTACGTCCCCGCGGCGCGGTCACAAGGCGCGTCACCAGACGCTCGGTGGCCGACGCGGCACGGCCGCCGAGGAGGCTGCGCAGCAGCTCGCCCTTGGCCGAGGCGGTGGCCTTGCGGTCGGTCAGCGCGGCGCGCAGCCCGGTGTTCGAAGAGACGATCCGTCCGAACCGGAACAGCTCGTCCTCGACGTCGTCGAGCGTGCCCGCCCGCTGGGCGGCGGTGAGGTCGGCGGTGTCCGCCAGCTCCTCCAGCGCGTCCACCAGGTCGCGGGACTGCGACCAGCGGGCGCGGACCATGCCGGACACCAGGTCGGCGGTCTCCCCGCCGATCTGACCGCCGAGCAGGCGCTGGACCAGGTCGGCCTTGGCCTCTCCGGACTGCGCCGGGTCGGTCAGGACCCGACGCAGCGACACCTCGCGGTCGAGCAGCGCGGTGACGGCGGCCAGCTCGTCGGCGAGAGCGCCGGCGTCGACGGACGTGGCGTCCGTCAGCGCGTCGAGACGCTCGCGTGCGGCTGCCAGGGCCTCGCGGCTCGCTCCGTTCATCGAGACGCCTCGGCCTTCTCCTCAAGCTCGTCGAGGAAGCGGTCGATCACACGGCTCTGGCGGGCGTGGTCCTCGAGGGACTCGCCGACCAGCTTGCCGGCCAGCTCGGTGGCGAGCTTGCCGACGTCCTGGCGCAGCGCGGAAGCGGCGGCCTTGCGGTCGGCCTCGATCTGCGAGTGGCCGGCGGCGACGATCTCCTCGCGCTGACGCTGGCCCTCGGCCCGCATCTCCGCGATGAGCGCGGCACCCTGCTCCTGCGCCTCCTGGCGCAGGCGCGCGGCCTCGTGCCGGGCCTCGGCGAGCTGGGCCTTGTACTGCTCAAGGACGCTCTGGGCCTCGGTCTGCGCGGCCTCGGCCTTCTCGATACCGCCCTCGATGGCCTCGCGACGCTCTTCCAGGACCTTGTTGATGGTCGGGAGGAGCTTCTTGGCGAGGAAGCCGAAGACGATGACGAAAGCGATGAGGCCGATGACAACTTCCGGCCACGGCGGGACGAGGGGATTTTCCTTCTCCCCCTCAGCCGCCAGGAAAACCAGGGCGGATGTCACATCAGTGCCTTTCGTCGAAAGGGTCGGTCGTCAGGGCTCGTCTTAGTAGACGAACGGCATGACGAGACCGATCAGGGCGAGCGCCTCACAGAAGGCGAAGCCCAGGATCTGGTTGGCGCGGATCAGGCCGGCCGCCTCGGGCTGGCGGGCGAGGGCCTGGGTGCCGTTACCGAAGATGATGCCAACGCCGACGCCCGGGCCGATGGCCGCGAGACCGTAACCGACGGAACCGAGGTCACCGGTGACAGCAGCAAGGTTGGACATGCCAGTTCTTCCTTCTCTTTACGGACCGGTGGGGGTTGGCCACCGGACGAGTGCGGGGTGGTGAAGCGGGAGTGCTCAGTGGTGCTCGGCGAGCGCGCCCTGGATGAAGGTGCAGGTCAGCAGGACGAAGACATACGCCTGGACGGCCTGGATGAAGAGTTCGAAGGCGGTCATGACGATGACCATGACGAACGAGACCGCGGAGTATGCGATGCCGATGCCGTTCAGCATGTACCAGGCGGCGATGGTGAACAGCAGCAGCAGGGTGTGACCCGCGAACATGTTGGCGAAGAGCCGGACGGCGTGCGTGAACGGACGGACCAGGAGGTTCGAGAAGAACTCGATGGTCATCGCCAGCGGGAGCACCGGGCCGAGCGACTTGTCGTAGCCGGTGAAGTTCTTGAAGGCACCGACGAAGCCGTGGCGCTTGAAGGTCAGCGAGACCCAGGTGATGTAGACGATCAGGGCCAGGATGGCCGGGTAGGCGATGATCGACGTCACCGGGAACTGGGCGACCGGGATGATCGACCAGAGGTTCATCATCCAGATGAAGAAGAAGAGGGCGACGGCGAGCGGTACGTACTTCTCGCCCTCCTTCTTGCCGATGGTCTCGTAGACGATGCCGCGGCGGACGAAGTCGTAGCCGGCCTCGGCGACCATCTGGAGCTTGCCCGGGACCACCTTGGGCTTGGCGAAGGCGGCCCAGAAGAAGCCGACCACGATGATCGAGCCGAGCAGCGCGAGCAGCATCGGCTTGTTGAAGTAGAAGCCGTTGCCGTCGGCGTCGCCCCAGAGCGGCTCGAAGAGGAAAGAGTGCAGGCCCGGAGCCGGGAAGCCACACCCGTCGAAGAGGTGGCAGTCGGTCTCGAAGGCGAGCACCTGCGTCGGGTCAGCACTCACCGCGGGCTCCTTCATCGTGGCGCATGGAAACGGCAACCTCGTTGTGTCGGCGCGGCGCGGGGCCGCGGTTCGGCACGGGACTGGTGTTACGGATGTGGGGGCGGCTGTGGGGCATCTCGCCTCGCGATTGAGCAGGCGTCAGCTCGGATGCCCGCGCCCGCGATGCCGCAGTTGGCACCGGACGATAGCAGGATCTCTCATGCGCCTTTATCCCGGCCCTACCCCTCACGACGAGCGCCCCGGCTTTTCGGGCTTGCCGCCGTGCGACGAAGTGGCCGAATCCGGCTCGACGTAGAGGATCTTGGACTTCATGTGGGCACGCGTCTGCGCGGCGATCCACGTCAGGGTGGACACGACCAGCGTGATCGCGAAGGCCCGGGGATTGAAGAGCGTCGTGTTCTTGAACGCGGCGACGAAGATGAACAGCAGAAGAATCTGTGCCGCGTAGAGCATCAGGCCCATCGCCTGGAAGAGGTGCGGAAGCGATTTGGCAGTGCGCTGGAGGACGTAGAGACCGATCCCCATGAAGAGGATCACGATCACGGTCGCGACGACGGCCCCGACCGCTCCCTTGCCACCGGCGACCACACCGCTGACGACGGCGGCCACCGCGCCGACGGCGGCTGTGGGCACAGCGGCCTGAGCGAGGATCCGGGCGTCATTGGACGGCATGGCGGCAACTCCGCATTCAAAGGGGGGCAGGGGTGTCGTCATGGACGAGCGTAGTCCCGGGCTGAGAGCGAACCTCACACCAATGGACCCTCGCACTCGGGTCCTTCGGCTCTATCCGGGGGTTCTCGTGAACGGTATCACAAACTATTTGATGAGGTCTTTACCTGAGCATGTGCTCACTGTCACACATGAGAGTGAACCTGCACGCCTGAGCGTGAACGAAGCCCTTATGTCTGGTATTGGGATGCTTCGCTCCCCCATCACAGCCCCACGCGTTGGCAATGCTTTAGTCAGATTCTTACCTTCGGTGACCCACGGCCGTCGCACCATTGACCCCTGACGCCCCGGCGGCACCGGCCGCCACCGGCTCCCGCTGCTCCCGCCCCACCGGCTCGGGCTGCTCCACCGGCACCACCAGGGCGGCCCGGCGCCGCCGGTAGCGCGGCGGCACGAACCGCTCCGCCCAGCGCGGGGCGCGCGGTGTGAAGCGCGGCAGCAGGAGCAGGATCAGCCCGATCGCGCTGAGGAACACCACACCCAGCACAATCCACATCGACGCGGAGTTCACCGAGTAGGCCAGCGCCCCGAACGCGATCAGCGCCGACCAGAAGTACATGATCAGCACCGCCCGGCTGTGCGAGTGCCCGATCTCCAGCAGCCGGTGGTGCAGATGCCCCCGGTCCGCGGCGAACGGCGACTGACCGCGCCAGGTGCGCCGTACGATCGCCAGCACCAGGTCGGCCGCGGGGATCGCGATGATGGTCAGCGGCATCACCAGCGGGATGTAGACCGGCACCATCTGGTGCACGGCGTTGCGCTCGGAGCCGGAGAACAGCTTCATCACGTCCGGGTCGATCTGCCCGGTCACCGAGATCGCGCCCGCCGCCAGCACCAGGCCGATCAGCATCGACCCGGAGTCGCCCATGAAGATCCGCGCCGGGTGCATGTTGTGCGGCAGGAAGCCCAGGCACATGCCCATCAGGATCACCGCGAACAGCGTCGCCGGGGCGGCGGCCTCGATGTTGTAGCCGTACCAGATCCGGTAGGCGTACAGGAAGAACGCGCAGGCGGCGATGCACACCATGCCCGCCGCCAGCCCGTCCAGGCCGTCGACGAAGTTCACCGCGTTGATGGTGATGACCACCAGGGCGACCGTGAGCAGCGTGCCCTGCCACTGGGTCAGCGCGACCGTCCCCACACCCGGCACCGGCAGCCACAGGATCGTCAGACCCTGCATCACCATCACACCGGCGGCGATCATCTGCCCGCCCAGCTTGATCAGGGCGTCGATCTCGAACTTGTCGTCCAGCACCCCGATCAGCCAGATCAGCGCCGCCCCGGAGAGCAGCGCCCGCGGCTCGTTCGACGTCTCGAAGACCTCGTTGAGGTTGGTGAGGTGGTCGGCGACCAGCAGACCCGCGCACAGCCCGAAGAACATGGCGATACCGCCGAGCCGCGGAGTCGGTTCCCGGTGCACGTCCCGGGCCCGGATCTCCGGCATCGCTCCGGCCACGATCGCGAACTTGCGTACCGGCCCGGTCAGCAGATACGTCACCGCGGCCGTGACGCAGAGCGTCAGCAGGTATTCACGCACGGGCTTCCCCACAGGTCTCGCTGGCCATCTCAGCCCCACACCCTAGCGACGGACTCGTACGTGACGCATATACGTAGGGACTTCCGGGTAGCGACGATGGTTGCACGCGTCGCTGTGCACACGGCCCGGCGGGTGGCGCCTACCCCCGCTCAGGACGGATACGACGCCGGGTACGGCGGGAATCCCCGCGTCAGCTCCCGCACCTCGGCGCGGGCCGCCACCGCGTCCGTCTCCTCCCGCACCACCGCCGCCAGCAGCGCGGCGATCCGCGCCATCTCCGCCTCCCGCATCCCCTGCGTGGTCACCGCGGCCGTCCCCAGGCGCAGACCGCGGGCGTCCCCGTGCGGCAGCGGGCAGCAGTCCATGACCAGGCCCGCCGCGGCCAGCCTGCCCCGGGCGGTGCGGCCGTCCACGCCGAGCGGCGCGGGGTCGGCGGTGATCAGGTGGGTGTCCGTGCCACCGGTGGTCACGGCGAGGCCCTGGGCGGCCAGCCCCGCCGCCAGCACCCGGGCGTTGGCGACGACCTGATGGGCGTACGCCCGGAAGTCCTCCGTCGCCGCCTCGCCGAACGCGACGGCCTTGGCGGCGATGGTGTGCATCTGCGCCCCGCCCTGGGTGAACGGGAACACCGCCCGGTCCACCCGCTCCGCCAGCTCGCTCCCGCACAGGATCATCCCGCCGCGCGGCCCCCGCAGCACCTTGTGCGTGGTCGCGCAGACGATGTCCGCGTACGGCACCGGACTGGGCGCCGCTCCCCCGGCGACCAGCCCGATCGGGTGCGCGGCGTCCGCGATCAGATAGGCGCCCACCTCGTCGGCGACCTCGCGGAAGAAGGCGTGGTCGAGGTGGCGCGGGTAGGCGATGGAGCCGCACACGATCGCCTTGGGACGCCGGGTACGGGCCAGCGCCCGCACCTGGTCGTGGTCGACGAGCCCGGTCTCCGCGTCCACCCCGTACCCGACGAAGTCGAACCAGCGGCCGGAGAAGTTCGCGGGCGAGCCGTGCGTGAGGTGCCCGCCGTACGGCAGTCCGAGGGCGAGGACGGTGTCACCGGGCCGCAGCAGGGCCGCGTACGCGGCGAGCACCGCGGAGGAGCCCGAGTGCGCCTGCACGTTGGCGTGCTCCGCGCCGAACAGCGCCTTCGCCCGCTCCACCGCGAGCCGCTCGGCGGCGTCGACGATCTCGCAGCCACCGTGGTGCCGGGCCCCCGGATACCCCTCCGCGTACTTGTTCGCGAGCGGCGACCCGAGCGCCGCCAGCACCGCCGGCGAGGTGAAGTTCTCGGCGGCGTTCAACTGGAGCGTCGTCGACTGCCGGGTCAGCTCCCCGAGCAGGACGTCCGCGACCTGGGGGTCCTGACCACGCAGTACCTCGGCGACATCGGCCGTGGGTGAGGGCATGACCGACATGGTGGACTCCCGGGCGTCGACGGTGACGGGGGTGACGTACGTCCAATGTAGGCCCGCCGCCCGTCCCCCGCCCGGTTGTTACGCCCGTGCGGGCACCCCCGTCAGCGCCGTCACCACCGGATCCAGCGCCTCGTGTATCTCGTCCCCGATCGACCGGAAGAACGGCAACGGAGCCCCGTACGGGTCGTACACCTCGTCCGCCTCCGCGGTGGGCGCCAGCAGCCAGCCCCGCAGCGCCGCCGCCGCCCGCACCAGGGCACGCGCGCGGATCACCACCCCGTCGTCGAGCGGCGGCAACGTCGCCGGATCGATGGCCTTCACCAGCCGGGTGAACTCCTTCAGCGTGAAGGTCCGCAGCCCCGCCGAGTGCCCCATGGAGATCACCTGCGCCCGGTGGTCACGCGTCGCCGTCAGCACCAGGTCGGCCCGGATGACGTGCTCGTCCAGAAGCTCCCGGCCGGTGAAACCGGACGCGTCCGCACCGAACTCCGCCAGCACCGTCTCGGCGTTGGCCTCCATGGGCGCGCCCTCGTGGCCCCAGGTGCCCGCGCTCTCCACGATCAGGCCGCCGCCCAGCACACCCAGCCGCTCCCGCACGAAATGGCGGGTCAGCCGCTCGGTGATGGGCGAGCGGCAGACGTTTCCGGTACTGACGTGGAGGATGCGGAAGCTGTCGCGCGGCAGCCCCACGAACGTCGTCGTGATCTCCGCCGCGCTCTCCCCGTTGCCTATGCCACGACCCGACCCGGGCGCGGTCAATTGGCCACCTCGAGGTCGGGTACGACCTTCCTCAACTCCTCCGGCGACAACGCGCCCTCACGCAGCAGCACCGGCACCGGGCCGGTGACGTCGACGATGGACGACGGCACGATCCCGGGCGTGGGACCGCCGTCGAGGTAGACGGAGACGGAGTCGCCGAGCATCTGCTGGGCCGCGTCGCAGTTCTCCGGCGCCGGGTGCCCGGTCAGGTTGGCCGAGGACACGGCCATCGGGCCGACGTCGGTGAGCAGTTCGATGGCGACCGGGTGCAGCGGCATCCGCACGGCGACCGTGCCCCGGGTGTCGCCGAGGTCCCACTGGAGGGACGGCTGGTGCTTGGCGACCAGCGTCAGCGCGCCCGGCCAGAACGCGTCGACCAGCTCCCAGGCCAGCTCGGAGAAGTCGGTGACCAGGCCGTGCAGGGTGTTCGGGGAGCCGATGAGGACGGGCGTGGGCATGTTGCGGCCCCGGCCCTTGGCGGCCAGCAGGTCGGCGACGCCCTCCGAGGAGAAGGCGTCGGCGCCGATGCCGTACACGGTGTCCGTCGGGAGGACCACCAGCTCGCCACGGCGGACGGCGGACGCGGCCTCGCGCAGACCCGTCACACGGTCGGTCGCGTCGTTGGTGTCGTATCGCCGTGCCATATCAGCGGGCCTCCTCGTACACGAAGTACACGTACTGCGGGATGAAGTGGTTCGGGGCGGTCACGGCAGCGCCTTGCGGGCGGTGGCGAACCGCGGCCGGTTGTTGAGGTCGGGGTGGTCGGCGGCGTCCGTCCAGCCGCGGTCCTCGGCGAAGATCCACGGCACCTGGCCGCCCTGGGTGTCGGCGTGCTCGACGACGACGAGACCGCCGGGCCGCAGCAGCCGGTGCGCGGTGCGCTCCAGGCCGCGGATCAGGTCGAGGCCGTCCTCGCCGGAGAACAGCGCCAGCTCGGGATCGTGGTCACGCGCCTCGGGGGCGACGTACTCCCACTCGGTGAGCGGGATGTACGGCGGGTTGGAGATGACCAGGTCGACCTGGCCGTCGAGGTCCGGGAACGCGGTCAGGGCGTCGCCGTGGCGCAGGTCGACCCGGGACCCCTCCATGTTCTTGCGGGTCCACCGCAGCGCCTCCTCGGACAGCTCCACGGCGTGCACCCGCGAACGCGGCACCTCCTGGGCCATGGCGAGGGCGATCGCCCCGGAGCCGGTGCACAGGTCGACGATGCACGGCTCGACCACGTCCATGGCGCGCACCGCGTCTATCGCCCACCCCACGACCGACTCGGTCTCCGGGCGCGGCACGAACACCCCCGGCCCGACCTGGAGTTCGAGGTACCGGAAGTAGGCGCGGCCGGTGATGTGCTGGAGCGGCTCCCGGGCCTCGCGGCGGGCGACGACCTCCCAGTACCGGGCGTCGAAGTCCGCGTCCCGCACGGCGTGCAGCTCGCCCCGCTTGACGCCGTGCACGAACGCGGCGAGTTCCTCCGCGTCGGTGCGCGGCGAGGGCACGCCGGCGTCGGCCAGCCGCTGGGTGGCCTGCGCCACCTCCGCGAGCAGCAGGTTCACGCTGGTCCTCCGAGCTGTCCGAGCTGTCGTTGAGAGTTACGCGGCTGCCAGCTTGGCGGCCGAGTCCGCGTCGACGCAGGCCTGGATCACCGCGTCGAGGTCACCGTCCAGGACCTGGTCCAGGTTGTAGGCCTTGAAGCCGACGCGGTGGTCCGAGATGCGATTCTCCGGGAAGTTGTAGGTACGGATCTTCTCGGAGCGGTCGACGGTGCGGACCTGGCTGCGGCGGGCGTCCGCGGCTTCCCGCTCCGCCTCCTCCTGCGCCATGGCGAGGAGCCTGGAGCGCAGGATACGCAGTGCCTGCTCCTTGTTCTGGAGCTGGCTCTTCTCGTTCTGGCAGGAGGCGACGACTCCGGTCGGGATGTGCGTGATGCGCACGGCGGAGTCGGTGGTGTTGACGGACTGGCCGCCGGGCCCGGAGGACCGGTAGACGTCGATCCGCAGATCGTTGGGGTTGATCTCCACGTCCACCTCCTCGGCCTCAGGCGTGACCAGCACACCGGCGGCGGAGGTGTGGATACGGCCCTGCGACTCGGTCGCGGGCACCCGCTGCACGCGGTGCACCCCGCCCTCGTACTTCAGCCGCGCCCACACACCGTGCCCCGGCTCGGTCTGTCCGCGGGTCTTCACGGCGACCTGGACGTCCTTGTAGCCGCCCAGCTCGGACTCGGTGGCGTCGATGATCTCGGTCTTCCAGCCGACCCGCTCGGCGTACCGCAGGTACATCCGCAGCAGGTCACCGGCGAACAGGGCGGACTCGTCGCCGCCCGCGCCCGCCTTGATCTCCAGGATGACGTCCTTGTCGTCGCTGGGGTCGCGCGGGACGAGCAGCAGCCGCAGCTTCTCGGTCAGCTCCTCGCGCTGCTTCTCCAGCTCCTTGACCTCGGCGGCGAAGTCCGGGTCGTCCGCGGCGAACTCACGGGCGGTGTCGACGTCGTCGCCGGTCTGCTTCCAGGAGCGGTACGTGGCGACGATCGGGGTCAGCTCGGCGTAGCGCTTGTTCAGCCTGCGCGCGTTGGCCTGGTCGGCGTGGACCGAGGGATCGGCGAGCTGCTTCTCCAGATCGGCGTGCTCGGCGACGAGGTCGTCGACGGCCTCGAACATCTTGGGCTCCTGAAATGACTGACGTGCGACGGGAAGGCGGGCGACGCGCCCCACGGGGGCCCGGGCGGCGCGACCAAAAACGCCGGTCCCCGGCGCGCCCTCCTGGACGTGGAGGGCGCTGCCGTGGACCGGCGCTGGCGGCTCGCTACTTCTTGCCGGCGGCCTTGCCGAAGCGGGCCTCGAAGCGGGCCACACGGCCACCGGTGTCGAGGATCTTCTGCTTGCCCGTGTAGAACGGGTGGCACTCGGAGCAGACCTCGGCGCGGATGGTGCCGCTCTCGATCGTGCTACGGGTGGTGAACGACGCGCCACAGGTGCAGCTGACCTGCGTCTCGACGTACGCGGGGTGGATGTCGCGCTTCAAGGTTTCTCCTAGGTTCCGGGAGGGCGCCGGGTCGCAGCCGCGGGGTGCGGGTGCGTGAACCGGAGCCGACGTACCAGTCTGCCAGGACTGGGGCCGTGACCCAAAACCGGGGGTTGCGGTGATCTATTCCCCGCACCCCTCAGGGGGCGCTGACGACGCCCTTGGCTTCGCCTGTCGCCGTTCCCTTCGTCGCCGACTCGGGGATGGGCCGGTCCTCCTTCAGGGCCTTCCACACCCGGTCGGCCTTCTTCTCGGCGAGGATCACGCGGTCGGGGTCGGCGGGGTCGTACTGGACCGGCATGGTGATCATGGTCATGTCCTCGGGGCCGATGCCCTTGAGGCTGCCCGCGAAGGAGACCAGGGAGTTCACCGAGCCGAGGTCGGAGTCGGTGGTGACGGCCTTGGTGGCGGTGTCGGCGAGGTCGTAGAGCTTCTTGGGGCTGGTGAACAGGCCTACGTCCTTGATCTGCTCGACCAGTGCCTTGAGGAACGCCTGCTGGAGCTGGATGCGGCCGAGGTCGGAGCCGTCGCCGACGCCGTGCCGGGTGCGGACCAGGCCGAGCGCCTGCTCGCCGGTGAGCTGGTGGGTACCGGCCTCGAGGTCAAGGTGGCTGTCGGGGTCCTGGATGTCCTGCGTGGTGGTGATCTCGACGCCGCCGAGTTCGTCGACGAGCTTCTGGAAGCCGCCGAAGTCGACCTCCAGGTAGTGGTCCATGCGGATGCCGGTGAGCGACTCGACGGTCTTCACCGCGCAGGCGGCGCCGCCGGTGGAGTAGGCGGAGTTGAACATCACGCCGGACGCGGCGGGGTACTCCTCGCCGTCGGTGTCGGTGCACTCGGGCCGGTCGATGACGGTGTCGCGCGGGAGGGAGACCACGCTGGCCTTCTCACGGCCCTCGTGGACGTGCACGATCATCGCGGTGTCGGAGCGGGCGGTGCCGTCGTCGGTGCCGCCGCCGATCTCGTCGTTGCCGTCGGCGCGGGTGTCGGAGCCGAGGACGAGGATGTTCTGCGAGCCGTCGTCGGCCTTCTCGGGCCGGTCGGTGCCGAGGGCGTGGTCGATGTCGACGCTGTCGAGGTTGCCGTTGAGCTTGAAGTAGACGTACCCCGCTCCGGTACCGCCGATGACGACGACGCCCGCCGCGGCCCACGCGGCGACCAGGATGCCGGTACGGCGCCTGCCGCGCGGTTTGCGACGGCGGCCCCGGGCACGGTGGCGCGGGCCGTTGGTGCCGGGCGTGCCCGGTATGCCGGGCCCCGGATTGCTCTCGGCGGCCATGTGCTCCTCAGCTCTCGTCGGGTCGGTTACCCCCTGTGCATCGGTGCGGGCATGGTCGGTGGACCCTTGCCCCACCATCGTCCTCCGTACGGTGTGACGGGGAAACCGGCGACAGGGTTGCACAACGCGCTGTGCCCACCGCCGGGGCGATGGGCACGCTGCGTAGTCGGGCCGGACGTCTGAGGTACCGGACTCACCTGCGGTTTTCTGTCGGGTCAGCCCCAGATGTCGTAGCCCTTGTAGCCGGTGCCCACGGAGATCCGTGTGGCGAAGATCTCGCTGGTGGCCTTGCCGGTGCCCTTGTAGAGGTAGAGCGTGCCGCCGGGGGTGCGGGCGAGGAGGTCGGCGCGGCCGTCGCCCGTGATGTCACCGACGGCGTCGACCTTGTCGTAGCCGGTCGTGCTCCAGGTGCGCACCTTGACCCGGGACGGGAAGGGCGAGGTGGCCGAGCCGGTGCCCTTGTAGAGGTAGACGTAGCCGTTGCTGCGGTTGCGGGCGAGCAGGTCGGTGTACCCGTCGCCGGTGAAGTCACCGTGGCCGACGACGAAGTCGTACTGCTTCCAGCCCGTGCCGCCGACCGCGACGCGGCCGGAGAAGGAGCCGGTGCCGGTGCCCTTGTAGACCCACATCTGGCCGCTGGAGTCCACGCTCAGCAGGTCGGGCAGGTAGTCGCCGGTGACGTCACCGGGGGCGCTGATGCGGGTGCGGCTCTTCCAGTTGTCGCGGATCTTGGTGGTGGCCCAGGAGCCGCTGGCGGGCACCCAGTGCATCCAGAACACGTCGCCGTCCGAGACCCGCCGGGCGATCAGGTCCTGGTAGCCGTCCCGGTCGAAGTCGGTCTGGAGGACGACGTTGTAGCCCTTGAAGCTGCCCCAGGACTCGCGGGCGGCGAACGAGGTGCCCTTGGAGTTCTTCTGGTAGCCGGTGTAGGTGGAGCTGCTGCGCACCCACAGGTCGGCCCGGTGGTCGCCGCTCAGGTTGGTGTCGTCGATGCGCGGGTAGGTGGCGCCGACGTAGGTCCTGACCTTGCTGAAGACGCTGTAGGCGCCCTCCGCGACGCAGTCCTTCACGCCCCAGGAGACGACGCCCACGATCCGGTTGTTCACGACCAGCGGTCCGCCGGAGTCGCCGTTGCAGGCGGAGGTGGTGCCGGCGTCGCTGCCGGTGGCGGGGGTGCCCGCGCAGACCATGTGGCCCTTGACGAAGTCGGCGCCGTAGAAGCCGGAGCAGGTGGCGTCGGACTGGATGGGAAGCGTGGCCACCTTCAGGGTCTCGGAGATGTCCTGGGAGGTGGAGGTGGTGCGGCCCCAGCCGTAGACCTTGGCCTGCGTTCCGGCGGCGTAGTTCGACGTGTCGGTGGACGTCGTCATCCGGATCGGGGTGGCCTTGACGGGGTTGGGCAGGGTGAGGACCGCGATGTCGTTGTCGATGGTGCGGGCGCTGTAGGACGGGTGGCTCCACTGGCGCCAGACCCCGCTGACGGTCCCGCCGTGCAGGTCGCCGTCGTCGGAGGGGAGCTGCGCGGTGCCGGTGACGATCGCGCCGTTCGCGTACCAGTCGTAGCCCTGGACGCAGTGCGCGGCGGTGAGGATCTTCGTCGGCGCGACGACGGCGCCGCCGCAGAAGAACCCGGTGTCGCTGACCTCGTCGTAGTACCAGAGCTGTGCCATCCACGGCGCGTTGGCGATGCCGGTGGTGGTGCCGCCGATGATCTTCGCGTCGACGGTGGAGGAGGCGCTGTACGAGGACCTGTCGGCCGTCCCCGGTGTGCCGTCGCTGCCGACCGCGCCGATGACGCGCTGCTTCAGCTCGGCGAGCGTGGGCGAGGCGTGGCTCGCCGGTGCGGGCGCACCGGGCTGTGCGGCGGCGGCACCGGCGGACGAGGTCAGCAGCGCGGCGGCGACGGCCGCGGCGACTCCGGCGGCGGCGACGGGCAGGGCGATCCGTATCCGGCGTCTGTGCCGACCGCCCTCGGACATGGGTGTACCCATGGGAATCCCCCCCTAGGGATCACGAGTTCGAAGAGCGCGATCCTACCCCGGACGGGCGCGACCCTGCCCCGAGCCGGAAACGCGGAACGGGCCGCCCCGGAGGGCGGCCCGTTCCGTCAACCGCGCCGGTCTCAGTCGCCGTTGCCCGGCGTCGGCGTCGTCTTCTGGATCTGCATCAGGAACTCGACGTTCGACTTCGTCTGCTTCATCTTGTCCAGCAGCAGCTCGATCGCCTGCTGCTGGTCCAGCGCGTGCAGCACCCGCCGCAGCTTCCAGACGATGCCCAGCTCCTCGGCACCGAGCAGGATCTCTTCCTTACGGGTACCGGACGCGTCCACGTCCACCGCCGGGAAGATCCGCTTGTCGGCGAGCTTCCGGTCGAGCTTCAGCTCCATGTTGCCGGTGCCCTTGAACTCCTCGAAGATCACCTCGTCCATGCGGGACCCGGTGTCGACGAGCGCCGTCGCCAGGATGGTGAGCGAGCCACCGTCCTCGATGTTGCGCGCGGCACCGAAGAAGCGCTTCGGCGGGTACAGGGCGGTGGAGTCGACACCACCGGAGAGGATGCGGCCGGAGGCGGGCGCGGCCAGGTTGTAGGCGCGGCCCAGACGCGTGATCGAGTCGAGCAGGACGACCACGTCGTGGCCCAGCTCCACCAGCCGCTTGGCCCGCTCGATGGCCAGCTCGGCGACCGTGGTGTGGTCCTCGGCCGGGCGGTCGAAGGTCGAGGAGATGACCTCGCCCTTGACCGACCGCTGCATGTCGGTGACCTCTTCCGGACGCTCGTCGACCAGGACGACCATCAGGTGGCACTCGGGGTTGTTGTGGGTGATCGCGTTGGCGATCGCCTGCATGATCATGGTCTTGCCGGTCTTCGGCGGGGCCACGATCAGACCGCGCTGGCCCTTGCCGATCGGCGACACGAGGTCGATGATCCGGGTGGTCAGCACGCCCGGGTCGGTCTCCAGACGGAGCCGGTCCTGCGGGTACAGCGGGGTCAGCTTGTTGAACTCCGGGCGGCCACGGCCGTGTTCGGGCGCCATGCCGTTGACGGAGTCCAGGCGGACCAGCGCGTTGAACTTCTCGCGCCGCTCGCCTTCCTTGGGCTGCCGGACCGCACCGGTGACGTGGTCACCCTTGCGCAGGCCGTTCTTGCGGACCTGGGCGAGGGAGACGTACACGTCGTTGGGGCCCGGGAGGTAGCCCGACGTGCGGATGAAGGCGTAGTTGTCGAGGATGTCCAGGATGCCCGCGACCGGGATCAGGACGTCGTCCTCGGCGATCTGCGGCTCCTGGCCCATCTCGTCGCGGCCACGACGGCCACGGCGGTCGCGGTAGCGCCCGCGACGGCCCCGACGGCCGCCCTCGAAGTCGTCGTCGTCCTGCTGGCGGTCCTGACGGTCCTGACGGCCGCCGCCCTGCTGGCGCTGCTGCTGGCCCTGGTTCTGCTGGTCGTCGCCCTTGCCGCGGCGGTCGCGGTCCCGGCCGCGCTCACGGCGGTCGCGGCGGCGGCCCTCGCCACCGTCACCGGCGTCGCCCTTGGCGTCGCCCTGCTGGGACGGGGACTGCTGCGCCTGGCCCTGCGGCTGCTGCGCGGGCGTCTCGGCCTTCGACTCGGTCTTCGCCTCGGCGGTCACGGTCTCGGGGCTGCCCGCCTCGGCGGTGGCCCGGCGCCGGCGCCGCTCGGCGGGGGCGTCCGTGCTGGCGGGCTGGCCGGGGATCTCGATCTGCTGCTGGGCCACGGCCTTCTCGGCCTGGGCCTCGGGAGCAGCCTTCTCGGCGGGGGCGGCGTCGGCCTTCTTCTCGGCAGCCTCGCCGCCGGTGCGGGCCCGCGAGGTGGTGCGGCGCTTCGGCTTGGTCTCGGTGGCGGTGTCGGCCTTGGCCGGGGCGCCACCGGACGCCTGCGCCTCCTTGATGACCTCGATCAGCTGGCTCTTGCGCATACGCGCGGTGCCCCTGATGCCGAGGCCGGATGCGACCTGTTGCAGCTCGGCCAGCACCATGCCCTCGAGGCCGGTACCGCGGCGCCGCCGGGAGCCGGCACCGGTGGCAGGCGCGGAGGCGTCCGTGGCGGGCGCGGCAGCGGTCTCCTCGACACGTGCGCCCATCAGATCGGTGGTGTCGCTCACGAAGGGTCCTTCCCTGGAGCGGACGTCGGCCTGTCTGGCTCGGCGACCGGTTGTGCTGTCCGGCTTCGGCCCTTGCTGTGTGGACCGTGCCGGGGCGGTGGTCCGCCAAAGAGGCGGAAGAGATATCTGGTGATGGCGCAACCTCGAGCCGTGGCACCCAGTGTCACGTGGCGTGGTCGCACCGGTTCCGGAGCGTGCCCGCAGATCCGCTCAGTGTCGGCATACGACGTACTGCCCGCGTACGAGGTACAGAACACAGTGCGGCTTGGGGAGCTCCCGGAAGAATGTCTGTCCCGGACGGGGACACGAGGCACCTCGCCATGGTGGGGTCGGGTGCAGACTTGAGGTTAACACTACCGGATCCAACAAACATTCCCCCTCTCGAAATCCGGCAACCGCCCGCTTTATTTGGCGCCGCTGATGTCGGCGGCCGTGCCGTGGCCACCGTCGCCTTCGGCATCCGTGCTGGTGGCGCCGGGATTCGTACCGGTCGCGAGCGGCAGCACGCTCGCTCCCTCGACATCCAGGCCGAGCCGGTTGGCGGCCCAGCCCGATCCGGCCAGCGCCTCCACCTTGTCGGCGCTGGCCGCGTCCGCCAGGGCCATTACGGTGGGTCCGGCGCCGGAGATGACCGCCGGTACGCCGTCGGCGCGCAGCCGCTCCACCAGCGCGGCGCTCTCCGGCATGGCGGGGGCGCGGTACTCCTGGTGGAGACGGTCCTCGGTGGCGGGCAGCAGCAGCTCGGGGCGCCTGGTGAGGGCCTCGACGAGCAGGGCGGCACGGCCCGCGTTGGCGGCGGCGTCGACATGCGGCACGGTGCGCGGGAGCAGTCCGCGCGCGGTCTCGGTGAGGACCGGCTTTCCGGGCACGAAAACCACCGGAACGATGGAATCGGCGGGCTCCATCCTGATCGCCCGCGCGGCGCCCGCCTCCATCCAGGAGAGGGTGAAGCCGCCGAGCAGACAGGCGGCGACATTGTCGGGGTGGCCCTCGATCTCGGTGGCGAGTTCCAGCAGGGCGGCGTCGTCGAGGCGGGTCTCGCCGCCTATCGCCACGGCGCGGGCGGCGACGATCCCGGCGCAGATGGCGGCGGAGGAGGAGCCGAGGCCGCGGCCGTGCGGGATGCGGTTGGCGCAGACGATCTCCAGGCCGCGGGGCTGGCCGCCGAGGACGTCGAAGGCGGTGCGCAGGGAGCGTACGAGCAGATGGCTCTCGTCGCGCGGGAGGGTCTCGCTGCCCTCGCCCGCGATGTCGATGTGCAGCCCGGAGTCGGCCACCCGGACGACGACGTCGTCGTACAAGCCCAGCGCGAGGCCGAGGGCGTCGAAGCCCGGGCCGAGGTTGGCGCTGGTGGCGGGGACGCGCACCCGGACGGCGGCGGCGCGGAACGCTGGACCGGCCATCGCTCGTTGACTCTCCTTGAGCTGCGTGATGGTCGAGGACATTCGAAGACGATACGTACGGGAACCCCGGCCCCTCGGGCCGCTCGGCACCGTGCCCTCGACGGGCATATGCGGGAGGCGGGTTCGGTACAGCTTATCGAAGGAAGGTTCTGTGGCGACATAGGGCGCACAGGAGGCGCACGATGCGTGTCGTAAGCCCCCTGTGCCCCCTTCCCAGGGAATGACCTCGGTGGACGTGTTTCTCGGGCCGGGGAAGGTTTACCCCGGTCGGGGTGGGTACTCGACCGGGTTCCGCCCTCGGCCCGCAGGTCCTCTCAGACCAGACCCAGGCGCTCGGCCGCCGTCGCCGCGTCGACCGGGACGGTGACGGGCTGCGGGGCGCCCGCGACGGCCCAGTCGGGGTCCTTGAGGCCGTTGCCGGTGACGGTGCACACGATCCGCTGCCCGGGGTCGACCTTGCCCTGCTCGGCGGCCTTCAGCAGCCCGGCCACGGACGCGGCGGAGGCGGGCTCGACGAAGACACCCTCCTGCGCGGCCAACAGCCGGTAGGCGCGCAGGATCTCACGGTCCGTCACCTCGTCGATGTGGCCGCCGGACTCGTCGCGGGCGGCGAGCGCGTACTGCCAGGAGGCCGGGTTGCCGATCCGGATGGCGGTGGCGATCGTCGACGGGTCCTTGACGACCTCACCGCGCACGATGGGCGCGGAGCCGGAGGCCTGGTACCCCCACATGCGCGGGGTCTTCGTGGCCACGCCGTCGGCGGCGTACTCCCGGTAACCCCGCCAGTAGGCGGTGATGTTGCCCGCGTTGCCGACCGGCAGGACATGGATGTCCGGGGCGTCGCCGAGCATGTCGACGATCTCGAACGCGGCCGTCTTCTGACCCTCGATACGCACCGGATTGACCGAATTGACCAGCGCCACGGGGTAGTTGTCGCTGAGCGCGCGGGCCAGGGTCAGACAGTCGTCGAAGTTGCCGTCGACCTGGAGGATCTTGGCGCCGTGGACGAGTGCCTGGCCCATCTTCCCCAGGGCGATCTTGCCCTGCGGCACCAGAACCGCCGAGACCATCCCCGCGCGCACGGCGTAGGCGGCGGCGGAGGCGGAGGTGTTGCCGGTGGAGGCACAGATCACGGCCTTGGCCCCCTCCTCCTTGGCCTTGCTGATGGCCATGGTCATGCCGCGGTCCTTGAAGGACCCGGTGGGGTTGGCGCCCTCCACCTTCAGGTGGACCTCGCAGCCCGTGCGCTCGGAGAGCACCTGCGCGGGTACGAGGGGCGTACCGCCCTCACGGAGCGTCACGACCGGCGTCGTGTCGGAGACGGGCAGCCGGTCCCGGTACTCCTCGATGATTCCGCGCCACTGGTGGGTCATTGCTGGTTACTCTCCTTCAACCCGCATGATGCTGGCGACACCC
Organism: Streptomyces sp. B93; assembly: GCF_018070565.1. GTDB lineage: Bacteria > Actinomycetota > Actinomycetes > Streptomycetales > Streptomycetaceae > Streptomyces. The sequence goes on along the minus strand of NZ_JAGPXL010000031.1, from coordinate 14,220 downwards.
CGCACGGTGTCGAGCTTGCGCAACGCCTCCACGGTCCCGCCGAGGGCCGCGTCGGACGCACGATGGGTGACGACGACGAGGGACGCCTCGCCGTCCTTGCCCTGCTGACGGACGGTGTCGATGGACACCCCGTGCTCGGCGAACACGGTCGCGACCTGGGCGAGGACACCGGGTTTGTCCGCGACGTCCAGGCTGATGTGGTACCGCGTGACGACCTCGCCCATCGACGACACCGGCAGTGCGGCGTACGCCGACTCACCGGGCCCGGTGGCCCCGTTGAGCCGGTTGCGGCACACGGCGACGAGGTCACCGAGGACGGCGGAGGCGGTGGGACTGCCGCCGGCCCCGGGGCCGTAGAACATCAGTTGCCCGGCGGCGTCCGACTCCACGAACACGGCGTTGTACGCGCCGCGCACGGAGGCGAGCGGATGCGTGAGCGGGATCATCGCGGGATGCACCCGCGCGGTCACCGATCCCCCGTCCTCGGCCCGCTCGCAGATGGCGAGCAGCTTGATGGTGCACCCCATCTCCCGGGCGGAGACGAAGTCGGCGGCGGTCACCTCGGTCATGCCCTCGCGGTAGACGTCGTCGAGGCGCACGCGCGTGTGGAAGGCGATCCCGGCGAGGATGGCGGCCTTGGCGGCGGCGTCGAACCCCTCGACGTCGGCGGTCGGGTCGGCTTCGGCGTATCCGAGCGCGGTGGCCTCGTCGAGGGCTTCCTGGTACCCCGCCCCGGTCGAGTCCATCTTGTCGAGGATGAAGTTGGTGGTGCCGTTGACGATCCCGAGTACCCGGTTGACCTTGTCCCCCGCGAGGGACTCGCGCAGCGGCCGGATCAGCGGGATGGCGCCGGCGACGGCGGCCTCGTAGTACAGGTCCCGCCCGTGCTGCTCGGCGGCGGCGTGCAGATCGGCGCCTTCCTGGGCGAGCAGCGCCTTGTTGGCGGAGACGACGGAGGCCCCGTGCGCGAAGGCGGTGGTGATGAGCGTACGGGCGGGCTCGATCCCCCCGATGACCTCCACCACGACATCAATGTCGCCGCGTTTGACGAGGGCGGTCGCGTCGGTGGTGATCAGCTCGGCCGGGATGCCCTCCCGCACCTTCCCGGGCCGCCGGACGGCGACCCCGGCCAGTTCCACGGGTGCCCCGATCCGGGCGGCGAGGTCGTCGGCGTGCGTCGTCATGATGCGCGCCACCTCTGAGCCGACGACCCCACAGCCCAGCAGCGCCACCTTCAGCGGACGCGTACGCATCATCCGACCTCGTTTCCTCATACCGTCTACGGTTGCTCCAGTCTCACTCACCGGACCGGAGTTTCTGCCCTCGGTCCGGATCGTGAGACATCGATTTCATTTCTGCGGGACGGAAGAACAGAAGATCTTCCGTCCCCGGGCGGGTGTCACCCGACGTCGAGACGCAGGAGGTCGTCCTCCGTCTCCCGCCGGACGATGACCCGGGCCTCGCCGTCCCGCACGGCCACCACGGGCGGCCGCAGGACGTGGTTGTAGTTGCTGGCCATGGACCGGCAGTAGGCGCCCGTCGCCGGTACGGCGATCAGGTCCCCCGGCGCCACGTCGGCGGGCAGGAAGGCGTCCTTGACCACGATGTCCCCGCTCTCACAGTGCTTGCCGACGACACGCGAGAGCATCGGCGGGGCGTCGGAGGAACGGGAGACGAGCGCCACGCTGTACTCGGCGTCGTAGAGCGCGGTCCGGATGTTGTCGGACATGCCACCGTCGACGGACACATAGGTCCGCAGCCCGTCGAGCGGCTTGACGGTGCCGACCTCGTAGAGGGTGAAGGCGGTGGGCCCGACGATGGCCCGCCCCGGCTCGACGGAGATCCGAGGCGTCCGCAGCTTCGCGCTCTCGCACTCACGCGTGACGATCTCACTCAACGCCTTGGCGATCTCGTGCGGCTCACGGGGATCGTCATCGCTGGTGTAGGCGATCCCGAGCCCGCCCCCGAGATCGATCTCGGGCAGCTCCACGCCGTGCTCGTCACGAATCTCCTTGAGCAGCCCAACGACCCGGTGGGCGGCCACCTCGAACCCGGACATGTCGAAGATCTGCGACCCGATGTGCGAGTGGATCCCGATCAGCTCGAGCCCGTCCAGCCTGAGCGCCCGCCGCACGGCCTCCGCGGCCTGCCCGCCCGCCAGCGGAATCCCGAACTTCTGATCCTCGTGAGCGGTGGCGATGAACTCGTGCGTGTGCGCCTCCACCCCCACGGTGATACGAATCTGCACGCGCTGCCGCTTGCCGAGCGACTGGGCGATGTGCGCGACCCGCACGATCTCCTGGAAGGAGTCCAGGACGATCCGCCCCACCCCGGCCCGGACGGCCCGCTCGATCTCGTCGACGGACTTGTTGTTCCCGTGGAAGGCGATGCGCTCGGCGGGCATCCCGGCGGAGAGAGCGGTCGCCAGCTCACCCCCGGAACAAACATCCAGATTGAGCCCCTCCTCGTGCAGCCACCGCACCACGGCCCGGGAGAGGAACGCCTTACCGGCGTAGAACACATCGGCGTCCGCCCCGAAGGCGGCCCGCCAGGCCCGGGCCCGCGCCCGGAAGTCGGCCTCGTCGAGGATGTAGGCGGGGGTACCGAACTCCTCCGCGAGCGCGGTGACGTCGACACCCCCCACGGAGAGCACCCCCTCCTCCCCACGCCTGACGGTCTCGGCCCACACCTTGGGGTCGAGCACGTTGAGATCGGCGGGCGGGGCGGAGTAGTGCCCCTCGGGCAGGACGTCGGCGTGCCGGGGCCCGGCGGGGTGTGCGGAACGGCTCATGTCTTCGCAGGCTTTCTCGGGTGGCTCGTCTCGGGGCGACCGGGAGGCGCCCCTTCAGAGGTGATCGGGTGCATCGATGCCGAGCAGGGACAGGCCACCGGCGAGCACCGCCCCGGCGGCTTCGGCGACAGCGAGCCGGGTCCGGTGGGCGGCCGAGGGTTTCTCGTCCCCACGGGGCAGCACGGTCGGCACCATGGGCAGCACGGCATCGGCGACCGCGACGAGGTGCCGGGCGAGACGGTCGGGGGCACGGTGCCGGGCGGCGGCTTCGAGAACCCGGGGATGATCGGCGAGCAGGGAAACAAGCTGCTGGTTCTTACTCAGGGCGCCCCGCGCCTCCGCACCGAACCCGAGGTCGACGGCGTTGCGCCTCACCGCCCTGGTCCGCGCATGGGCGTACCGCACCCGGAACAGCGGATTGCACTCCCGCTGCACGAGATGCTCCGCACTGACCCTGGGCCGGTCGTGCGGGGCGGGGGACAGCAGGGCCCAGAGCGCGGCATCGGCACCGAGAACCGAGGGGTCCTCGTGGGCGGGCACGGGCCGCAGGTTGACAGGCTCCTGGTGCTCGACCTCACCCCGTCCCCCCTGTGAGGCGACGATCCGTACGACGGCATCGGCAACGGCCTCGGCCCGCACCTCGTACGGCACGCGCAGCGAGACGACCTGCCCTTCCATGACCCGTGAATGCCCGTACCGCTCCCGCTCCCGCAGAATCCGCCGTACGACGTCGAGGGCGGCGCCGTCGTCGAGCCGGATGTTGAGGAACCCGGGTCCGGTGATCTCGACGCCCTCGATCCCGTCAACCTGCCCGAGATACCCCCGCAGTACCTCAGCTACCCGCACCGCGGGCTGCCCGGCGGGCCGCGCCAGCTGAAGGGCGATGTTGGTGGCGTAATCCCCACACCCACCCGGCCCGGGCGCCCCCACGACGGCCCGCTCGGGCACGGCAACCGCCAGCTCCCCGTCATCAACAGCACGACGCACGGCGTGCAGGACGGTACGGGAGAGCTCGACGGGGGTCACGGGACAAGCGTATGGGAGGAGGGGGGTGGGTATGCGAACCGGTTTGGGGACGGTCCCGGGATATGGACGGGCACGGCGACGTCAGCGGACCGGTCGCCCCCCGGACCCGCCTCACCCACCGGCCTGCTCGGCAGCGGGCTCCGCGGGCTCGGGGGTGGTGGTGAGGGTGTGCTGAGCGGCTGGCGCGGCTGAGGCGGAAGCGGAAGGAGAAGCCGAGGCCGCAGCAGAAGCCGAAGCAGAAGCCGGAGTAGAAGCCGCAGCCGCAGCCGGAACGGGGTGGACACCCGAGGCAGAACCCGCCGAACCACCACGCCTCTGCCGCCTCCCCTCCCACTCCCCCTCACCCTCGCCCTCAACCAACCCCCGCACCACCCGCACCAGCTCCACCGGCTCAAACGGCTTGGACAGAAAGGCATCGACACCTATGTCGAGGCCACTCTCGACCTCGTACTGCGTACAAGCACTGATGACGACGAGGGGCAGGTCCCGAGTGCGTGGATCACTCCGCAGCCGGGCGGCGGTCCGCAGCCCGTCCAACCGAGGCATGACGACATCGAGGGTGACCACATCGGGCCGCACCTGATGCACGACTTCCAGACACTCGGCACCATCGGCCGCGGTCACGACCTCGAGGCCCTCCAGCTCGAGATTGACCCTGATCAACTGCCGGATGACCTTGTTGTCGTCCACAACAAGCACCCGGCCCGACGCGCCTGGCACAACTCGAGAGTAGGTCGGCACCGGCCACCGCGTCCGGGTTTTCCCCACTTCCACCCCGTCCGGGCGACCCCACCGCACCCCCGCCCGACCACAAACCTGTTCATGAACACCCCACCGGAGCTGGTAGTGTTCTACCCGTCGCCGCGAGCACACCACCGCGACCGACACGCCCCCGTAGCTCAGGGGATAGAGCAACGGCCTCCGGAGCCGTGTGCGCAGGTTCGAATCCTGCCGGGGGCACTCGCCTGGTCACCTCACAGTGTTGAATAGAGACCTGGGCGGATGCCGACATGAGAGAGCGGGAGACAGTCTCACTGTCTCCCGCTCTCTCTCACTGTCTCTCAGTGTTCACGCACCATCTGCGATACACGCGACACGCCCTTCAGGTCAGGTCGCCGTCTTCCTCCAGCGCCTTTGTGATCTTCGCGTTCGCGGCTTCCTCGTGACCGTCGATGCACCCGTGATACCGGCGGTGGATCACCTCTGGCGAGTTGCCGACCCGGCGGGCCACCTCAGCGATCGGCACCCCGGCGTTCAGCCATCGCGTGATGCAGGCGTGCCGTAGGTCGTACGGTCGTCCGGCCAACGGCGTAGCGACCCGTTCCGGCGGAAGTGCGTACTCCCGCGCTTCCTCCCACACCCGCCAGTAGGTAGACGAGCCGACCACGCCCCCGCGCTCGTTGCCGAACACGCGCCCTTCCTTGGCTGTCCCGAACGCCTTCAGGTGGGCCCGCAGGATGGCGACCAGGACAGGCGGGATGGGCACTGGCCGGTCGCTGGTGGCCTCCCGCGCCTTCAGGCCCCGGCGGTCGTGCCGCTCCCCGGAGTCGGTCCACTGCTTCCCGGAGACGGGACGTGTCTCCCGCAGCGTCAACGTGCCCCAACCCGAGTCGGGCAAGTGGCAGTCTGACAGCCGTAGCCCCACCGCCTCAGCGGGTCGGAGTCCCGCGTAGTACAGGACCGCGTAGAAGGCCGCTAGGCGCCGTCCACGGCAGCGATCCCACGACCCGACGTAGGAAACTGCCGTGAGCAACTGACGGGCCTGTACGGCGTTCACGAGAACGCGCCTGTCGACCACGCCGTTGGAGCCGACATGCTTCCGGCGGGCCCGCTGAAGCGGATTCTCTGGGAGCTCCCCGACGACCACCGCGTGTTCGAGGGCTGTGTTCAGCGCGCGGCGACGGCGCCTGTAGGTGTCACCCGCCGCAGGGGTGCCGTCGAGCTTGTAGCTCAGGCGATACAGCACGTCTTCGAACACCTCGGGGTCGGCCAGGTCGCGCAACGGCCGGTCGGTCGTCGTGACCCACTCGTAGGCGGCCTTGAGGTCGGCTGGCGGCTCCGCTCCCACGTTCGCGGGCACAACCCCCCACCGGAACGCCAACCGCAGCGACTCATCCGACGGCACACCGGCTTCCCTACTGACCATGGCGAGACCCACAGCCGCAAGAGCGTCTGCCACGCCCTCTCGTGTCTTAGACGCCATCTCATTTGGTGAGTCGGCGATAGCAGATGAGGGTGCAGGCGATGCTGGTGAAGGCCAGGAAGTGCTCGGCTTTGCGCTCGTAGCGTCGGTGCAGTCGGCGGCATCCTGCGAGCCAGGACATCGTGCGTTCTATCGTCCAGCGGTGGCGGCCCAGGCGAGTCGAGGACTCGATGCCCTTGCGGGCGATGCGGTGCCTGATGCCTCGCCTGCGTAACCATCGCCGCAGGTGGTCGTAGTCGTATCCCTTGTCGGCGTGGAGCTTTCCCGGTTTGCGCCGCCGTCGTCCGCGCCGGGAGCGGATCGGCGGTATCCCCTTCACCAGCGGGATCAGCGCCTGACTGTCGTGCAGGTTCGCCCCCGAGATCCCGACGGACAGGGGCAGACCGGTCCGCTCGGTGATCAGGTGGATCTTCGAGCCGTACTTGCCCCGGTCGACAGGATTCGGACCTGTCAGCTCCCCCTTTTCAGGGCCCGCATGTTCACCGAGTCGATCGCACAGCGGGACCAGTCCAGCTCGCCGCGGGCACCAAGCTCATCGAGGACCAGGCGGTGGAGTTTTGCCCACACCCGGGCCTTCGACCACTCGGAAAAGCGCCGGTGAGCCGTCGCTCCCGATGGCCCGAACGACGCGGACGGCAGCTGCTGCCACGTGCAGCCCGACGTGGCCACGAACACGATTGCAGCCAACACCTCCCGGTCGCCATGCCGACGCCGACCGCCGCCCTGAGGCCGCGAGGGAGCCTCCGGGACCACCCGCTGGAACAGCTCCCACAACTCATCCGGCACCAGCCGCTCAACGATCGAAACCACGACCGATAGGCTACCGATCCAAATGAGATGACGTCTTAACGGGCAGGTCCACAGACTGCCCGACGCGCCGGAAGCTTACGGGGCCATGATCACTCGCGCCAAAGCAGCTCCAGCCCAAAGCCGCTCCACCGACCACTCGGTCACCAACCGGCCAACACCCCCGAGGAACATGACACGCCGAGTATCACCACACAACAGACTGGGTAACTCACCGTTAAGACAGAGGAACAATGAGTGACATCTCAAGGAGTCCGCAGTTTAGGTACGCTCAGCTGGCACAACGGAGGTCACTATGGTCCATCCACAAAATCTGCCGCGTGTGTCGCTGCTCGTGACAGACCTCGACAACACTCTCTGGGATTGGTTCGCTGCCTGGCATGCATCCTTTTCGGCCATGCTGCAAAAACTGTCCGAACTCAGCGATATCCCACAGCACCAGCTAGAACGTGAGATCCAAGAAGTTCATCGCCGCCGGGGAACGAGCGAGTACTCCTATTTGCTTAACGAGCTGCCCTCGTTGCTTTCTAAGCACCCAACCTCAAAACCTTCAGAAGTTTACGATGAAGCTCTTCACATACAGAACCGGCATAGGCTCCGGAATACCAAACTCTATGAAGGTGTAAAGGAGACGCTGCAAGAGCTGCAACGCCGCAAGGTCCCCGTTGTTGCCTACACTGAATCGGTTTCCTATTGGTCGGAATGGCGCATCCGACGCACTGGACTCGACGGACTAATCAAGGTCATGTATTCGTCGCCTGACCACGATTTCCCTACCGGTGTCAGCGTGCACCAGCTACGGACACAACCTTCGAGCGCTTACGGGCTTCGCAAGACGGTGCATAAGCACGTGCCGCCAGGCGCCTTGAAACCAAATACAGAAGTGCTCAGGTCTATCCTGTCTGATTTTGCAGTAAGCCCGCTAGAAGCCGTTTATGTCGGGGACAGCCTGATGAAAGACGTAGTAATGGCCCAGGAGCTGGGTGTATACGACGTGCACGCTCGGTACGGCGTCTCGCACGACCGGGATGGCTACAATCTCTTGAGACGCGTCTCACACTGGACCCCGCAGGACATCGAGCGCGAGAAGGAACTGAGCACTCGACCCACGGTCACTCCTTCCTACGTGCTCACAGAAGGATTTTCTCAACTGCTCGCCATGTTCAACTTCGAGGAGGCATGAGTGGACGAAAATCAGGTTCCCCACTATCTCGAAATGTGGAAGCAAACTATTGCAGTTCAGCAGCACTTTAACGACATTGGCTGGCGAATCAGAGGACTTGCTCTTACCGCGCTGACTTTCGCCCTTGGGGCAGCCGCTGTAGCCGCTCGCGAGAAATCAACCATTCAGATCTTCGGTTCTGACATTCAGCTTTCTGCCTGCATCTCGGCGCTCGGTTTTATTCTATGGTTTTCCTTCTATTTTGTCGATCAGGTCTGGTATCACCGACTGCTCGTTGGTGCTGTCCGGCACGGAGAGGCACTGGAGGCAGCACTCCAAGCCAAACTGCCAGAGGCGGGACTCACGAAAGCCATTAGTCAAAACAGTCCCTATACTGCCAACCTTAAAGTCACATCCTTCACGATTCACTCTTCGGCGAAAATGCGCATCTTCTATTTGGTTGGCGGACTGACCTTGATTGTTTTCGCAGTCGCTCTGCAGATGGGCTCGTGACCGGCGAACCTGTGCGAGGTAGGCACTTCCGCAGAAATGTACTCAAGAGTTGAGATTCCCGGACGGTTCACGCCGGGCGCCTGCTGTACGTCGGCATAGCCCGCAGTACATAGCGAACCGGACTAGCACCCAAAACCTGCGCAAGCGGGTGCGCTACCACTACCGGGGCAACGAGGCCGGCCCGACCCTGTAGCTCACCCTCGGTCGCCTGCTCGGACTCGAGCTGCGCCGCGTGGGCAGCGGCAAGCGGATGACCTTCGGCAAGGCCGGCGAAGCCACCCTGAGCCAGTGGGTAGCGGACAACGCGCGGGTGTGCTGGATCGAGCAGAGAGAACCGCGGGATCTGGAGTCACAGCTCATCTCCCGGCTCGAACTCCCCCTGAACCTCGGCTAGAACCGCCACAACGCGTTCCACAGCCGTTTGAAGGAGCTACGGGCCCAAGCACGCCAACGAGCAAGCGAGTTGCCCATCAGCTCGTAGGCCGCTGGCCGCTGTCTGGGGGCTGTCTCTGGGCCGTCCGAGGACGCTCGACAGTGGCCAATGACGACCGACGACGACCACCAGGCGCACAAGCCCACCGCCCCTGACCAGCAAATAGCCAACTCACGAGAATCTCCGGCAAGCCCTAGGGCAAGAAGACAGGTCTTGACTCGCTCATTGGGAGTCCACTGACCTCAGTGAGCCCTTCCCAACCTGACGTGGTAGTCGGGTAGTTGGGTTGGAGAGCGACCTCCGGACGTGAAGAACCTCTGGTAGGCGGGTTCACGACCAAGATCGCCTTCCCCCAGGAGCTCCCGCGTACCTTGTCTTCCAGCCGATGCCAGTACCCCTCGGTACCATGCTCGCACAGACGCACCCCGTCTCCGGTGGTGCAACCGGACGAGCTAGGGCGAGTATGACGCAGGCTGATACCCCCATCCGTGTGCGAACGAAGAACACCAATCTCGTCGCGGCAAAGGCTGCGAAGTTCGACGAGTTCTACACTCAATGGGCCGACATCGAGCGCGAGGTAAACGCCTACCTCGAGTATAATCCGGACCTCTTCCGCGACAAGGTCGTCCTACTCCCGTGCGATGACCCGGAGTGGTCCAACTTCGCCAAGTTCTTCGCTCTGCACTTCACGGACTACGGCCTCAAGAAGCTGATTTCGACGTCCTACGCCCCGGACAGCAACCCGGCATCGTTCAGCTACCAGCCGACCCTGTTCGAGATGAACGACCCGCAGTTCGACGAGACTAAGACGCACGCCAACGGCAAGAAGTTCGTCCTGGAAGCGAAGGACATCAACGACGACGGAGTCGTCAACATCGAAGACCTTCAGTGGGAGTACCTGGAGGGCGACGGTGACTTCCGCAGCGCGGAGGTCACCGCGCTGCGCGACGAGGCCGACATCATTATCACCAACCCGCCGTTCAGTCTGTTTCGGACGTTCATCCCGTGGGCGATCGAAGCTGGCAAGAAGGTTGCGGCCATCGGCAACAATAACGCGACTACTTATGTCGAGATCTTCCCGTTGATCAGAGAGAACCGGCTCTGGAAAGGCGCGACGGCCAACAATACCGACATGGTGTTCGGCGTCCCCAAGGGTACGCCAGTGAAGGAAGCCGATCGCCTCAAGGCCGAGCGGCTCGGATATCCCGCGACCGAAGATCGCGACTTCACACGGATGGGTCATGCCTGCTGGTTCACCAATATCGAGCACGGCCGGCGACACGAGCCGCTGCAGCTAATGACCATGGCCGACAACATTAAGTTCTCCAAGCACAAGGACATTCGCGGCGTCGGTTACCAGCGCTACTTCAACTTCAGCGAGGCGATCGAAGTCCCGTGGGTCGACTCCATTCCGAGCGACTACGACGGGCCTATGGGCGTCCCAATCACATTCTTGGACCGCTATAACCCCGACCAGTTCGAGATCATCGCCCACGCTGATGACATGGACGCGATGCGCGAGATCGGCGTGAAGACGCTCGGCGAGGAGTTCGTACGGATCTACAAGGAACACGGCGGCACGGGGACCAACAGCCCGGGGCATCGCCGGCTCGGGCTCACCAAGCCGTACTACTACACGGCCTACAAGCGCATCATCATCCGCCGAAAGCGCACCTCATGAAGACCGAACTGCAGCAGTACAGCGTCGAACAGATCGTTACGGGCTTCGTTTACAACGAACTAGAGGCCAAGGGTCTCTTCGGCCTCGCTGGCAGGCTGGTCATCCAGCCCGAGTACCAGCGCCATTACATCTACGGCGACGGCAAGAAGGACGTCGCCGTCATCGAGTCTCTACTGAAGGGCTACCCGCTGGGGCTGATCTACTTCAACGTTAACGGTCAAATGTTAGAGGTTCTCGACGGTCAGCAGCGAATCACGAGCATCGGCCGGTTCATCACGGGCAAGTTCGCGATCAAGGTTGACGGCAAGGAGCAGACCTTCTCCTCGCTGACGATCGACGATCAGGAGCTGTTGATGAAGAGCGAGCTGCTCGTCTACCACTGCGAGGGCACCGAGAAGGAGATTAGGGAATGGTTCCAGACGATCAACATAGCTGGCGTCCCGCTCAACAAGCAGGAACTGCTCAACGCAATCTACTCTGGCCCGTTCATCACGAAGGCAAAGGCCGAGTACAGCAACTCGCAGAACGCGAACATGCAGAAGTGGGCCTCATACGTCAAGGGTGACCCGAAGCGGCAGGAGGTCCTGGCCGTCGCGCTGGACTGGGTCGCGTCCTCCCAAGGAATCAGTGTTGACGCCTACCTGGCACAGCACCGCCATGAAACTGATATCGCCGGGCTGAAGACCTACTTCACGTCGGTGATCGACTGGATCGACGGAGTCTTCACCCGCCCGCCAGACAAGGAGATGCGTGGGCTCGAGTGGGGAAGGCTCTATGAGCTGTACCACTCGACCTCGTACAACGCTGCCGCAATCGACGCCGAGGTCGATGCTCTCCGCGCCGATCCGTACGTTCACAACACCAAGGGCATCTACGAATACTTGCTCGGTGGCAAGACCGCGCCGCAGTTGCTCGACGTCAGACTGTTCGACGACAAGGCCAAGCGTGTCGCGTACGAGCGGCAAACGCAGAGGGCGAAGGCCGCCGGCGAGTCGAACTGCCCGCTGTGTGTGATCACCGATGACGCCAACAAAGCGCGCATCTACAAGCAGAAAGAGATGGACGCTGATCACGTGACGGCGTGGTCGAAGGGCGGCGCGACTAACCTTTCCAACTTGACGATGTTGTGCCAGACCCACAACCGCGCCAAGGGCAACAGGTAGGAGGACGGCAGGAACACCCGGAGACATCAGTTTTCGACCATGTGAGGCCAGCGGCCGAGGAGCACTGGGCCACCTGTGGGCACAGACTCTGCCGCACTCGATGGCTTCGTGTCGTCGCTCTCTCTAGTCGACGCCACAAGTCGGTGGCGGGGCTGTGGCCGTCGAGGCGGTGCCCAGGCTCCCATGGACTACTTGTGGACGGGCTCCAGACAGCCGACCATTCACAAGGCTCCAACCAGCACCGTTATCCCAGACTCACGGGCCCTCCGGAGTCGTGTGCGCAGGTTCGAATCCTGCAGAGGCACTTCCCCGGTGGAGCTGGGCGCGGTCTTAGACGTCATCTCATTTGGATCGGTAGCCTATCGGTCGTGGTTTCGATCGTTGAGCGGCTGGTGCCGGATGAGTTGTGGGAGCTGTTCCAGCGGGTGGTCCCGGAGGCTCCCTCGCGGCCTCAGGGCGGCGGTCGGCGTCGGCATGGCGACCGGGAGGTGTTGGCTGCAATCGTGTTCGTGGCCACGTCGGGCTGCACGTGGCAGCAGCTGCCGTCCGCGTCGTTCGGGCCATCGGGAGCGACGGCTCACCGGCGCTTTTCCGAGTGGTCGAAGGCCCGGGTGTGGGCAAAACTCCACCGCCTGGTCCTCGATGAGCTTGGTGCCCGCGGCGAGCTGGACTGGTCCCGCTGTGCGATCGACTCGGTGAACATGCGGGCCCTGAAAAGGGGGAGCTGACAGGTCCGAATCCTGTCGACCGGGGCAAGTACGGCTCGAAGATCCACCTGATCACCGAGCGGACCGGTCTGCCCCTGTCCGTCGGGATCTCGGGGGCGAACCTGCACGACAGTCAGGCGCTGATCCCGCTGGTGAAGGGGATACCGCCGATCCGCTCCCGGCGCGGACGACGGCGGCGCAAACCGGGAAAGCTCCACGCCGACAAGGGATACGACTACGACCACCTGCGGCGATGGTTACGCAGGCGAGGCATCAGGCACCGCATCGCCCGCAAGGGCATCGAGTCCTCGACTCGCCTGGGCCGCCACCGCTGGACGATAGAACGCACGATGTCCTGGCTCGCAGGATGCCGCCGACTGCACCGACGCTACGAGCGCAAAGCCGAGCACTTCCTGGCCTTCACCAGCATCGCCTGCACCCTCATCTGCTATCGCCGACTCACCAAATGAGATAGCGTCTTAGAGGTCGTTTTCTCCTGTTGTTTCATCCCGTAATGCGGACTTCATCACGTGATGTCGGGTCGCGCCAGGAGATGGTGGTCTCGCCGGTGAGGCGGCGGGCCATCAGGTCGGTCATGGCGAGGTGGACCATGGCTTCGGAGCGGGCGGGAAGGGTCTCGTAGTCGCGGGCGAGGCGCCGGTGGAGCATCAGCCAGCCGTACGTCCGCTCCACCGCCCACCGCTTCGGTATCGGGGTGAATCCCCTGGTCCCGGGTTTGCGGGCGGTGATTTCCATGTCGATGCCCAAGGTGGCGGCATGCTCGACGAGGTGCTGGCGGTAACCGCCGTCGACCCACACCTTGCGGATGCCGGCATGGCCGGCGGCAACCTGGTCGAGCAGTTGGGTGCCGGCCACGGAGTCCTGGACACTGGCCGCGGTGACCAGCACCGCGAGAAGCAGGCCGAGTGTGTCGGTGACGATGCTCCGCTTGCGGCCGACGATCTTCTTACCTGCGTCCGTGCCCTGGCTCGCGGCGGGGACGCTGGTGGAGGTCTTCACGCTCTGCGCGTCGATCACGCAGGCCGAGGGCTCGGCATTCCGGCCCTCCTTTCGCCTCACCAACTCCCGTAGCACGCCGTTGAGCTGGACAAACACCCCCTCCTTCTGCCACTTCGCGAAGTAGCCGTAGACCGTCTCCCAGGGCGGGAAGTCGTGCGGCAGGTAGCGCCACTGCACCCCCGTGCGGTCCACATAGAGGATCGCGTTCATGATCTCGCGCAGGTCGTGTTCGGGAGGCCGACCGAAGTCCAGGGCCCGGCCGCGGCGCTCGAAGCGCCAGGCCGCGAGGACCGGCTCGATCAACTCCCAGCGGGCATCGGACAGATCACTCGGATACGGACGTCGCTCACTCATGACCTGGGCGTACCGCTCCGAGCCGAGTGCGCCCAGGCGTGCGTCTTCGGTCGTGGAAGCACGGCATGGAACCGGGCGTCTTGGAATGAGACAGGCGCACGTCGCATCCCGCCCCAGACATCACCCCGTCCGGCTTTCAAGGCCCCGCTCGTGCCGACAACCTCACCAGCATCGGACCACCACGACTCGCAATCTATGCGATACACAAACAATTAAGGTGAAAACGACCTCTTAGAGGGCATTTGATCTAGGCGTATTGCCCTGTATGCCCTAGTAAGTTCCTCGCCAGGTTGGCGTGGTCTCGTCCGTTATGCGCTTGCTGAGGTTGTCGATCGAGGCGATGTGGATCATCGCCTCGGA
>NZ_JAGPXL010000030.1 GCF_018070565.1 Streptomyces sp. B93 | reverse complement strand
CCGGTCAGCCGCCCCTCTTCGGCCGTCAGCCCAGCACCACGACCTCCGCCGCGTCGAACTCCACCCCGACCAGGTCCCCCACCCCGGGCGCGTCCCGCAGCGCGCAGGCCGCTTCGAGCCGGGGCGCGTCGTCCTCCGGCTGGAGGTGTACGGCGACATGGGTGCCCTTGAAGGCACGGGCGACGACCGTGCAGCGCAGACCGGTGTCGAGGGGCGCGAGGCGGACCCCGGCGGGCCGTACGAGGAGCGTGCGCGCCCCCTGCGGGGCGCCCTCGGGGACGGGCAGCTTGCCCCACGGAGTGTCCGCGGCCTGACCGGTGACGGTCACCCCGGCCACGTTGTCGAAGCCGAGGAAGCGGGCCACGAACTCGTCCGCCGGTCGCTGCCACACCTCAAGAGGCGTACCCGTCTGGGCGATCCGCCCGTCCCGCATCACCACCACCCGGTCGGCGAGCGCGAAGGCCTCCCCCTGGTCATGGGTCACCGCCAGCACGGTCGTACCCAACTCCCCGAAGAGTTCCCGCAGTTCCACCACCAGCCGTTCCCGCAGCGAACGGTCGAGCTGGCCGAGCGGCTCGTCCAGCATCAGCAGCCGGGGCCGGGGAGCGAGCGCCCGGGCGAGCGCGACGCGCTGCTGCTCACCGCCGGACAGCGCGGCCACGGCCCGCCGTGCGGCGCCGGGCAGCCCGACCAGGTCCAGCAGCTCCCGTACCCGTTCACGCTGTTCCGCGCGCGGGGTGCCGTGCATGCGCAGCCCGAAGCCGACATTGCCGCCGACGTCCCGCTGCGGGAAGAGCTGGTGGTCCTGGAACATCAGCCCGACCCCGCGCCGGTGCGCGGGCAGCCCGGTCCGGTCGCGGCCGTCGAGCAGCACCCGCCCCTCGTCCAGCGGCTGGAGCCCCGCCACGGCCCGCAGCAGCGTCGACTTGCCGCTGCCGCTCGGCCCCAGCACACACACGATCTCGTGCTCGGCGACCTGAAGATCGACGGCGTCGAGCACGGCCCGCCCGTCGAAGCGGACGGTCGCGGCCTCCAAGCTCAGCAGCATCAGAACTCCCCCGTCCGGTCCGGCACCCGCAGCCTCTCCAGTACCAGCAGGGCCACGGCGCACACCACCATCAGAATCGTCGACAGGGCCATCGCCTGCCCGTAGTTGAGTTCACCGGGCCGCCCCAGCAGCCTCGCCACCGCGACCGGCAACGTCGGGTTGTCGGGCCGCGCGATGAACACCGTCGCCCCGAACTCCCCGAGCGACACCGCGAACGCGAACCCGGCCGCCACCAGCAGCGCCCGCCGCACCAACGGCAGGTCCACCTCCCGCCAGGCCCGCCACGGCGACGCCCCCAGCACGGCCGCCGCCTCCCGCAGCCGTACGTCCACCGCCCGCAGCACCGGCAGCATGGTCCGTACGACGAAGGGCACCCCGACCAGCGCCTGCGCGAGCGGCACCAGGATCCAGGTGGCACGCAGATCGAGCGGCGGCTCGTCCAGCGCGATCAGGAACCCGAAGCCGACGGTCACCGCCGACACCCCCAGCGGCAGCATCAGCAGCGCGTCGAACCCGCGCACGAACCGCCCCGCGTCCCGCCGCGTCAGCGCCACCGCGGCGAGGCCTCCGACGACGACGGCGATGGCGGTCGCGGCGAGGGCGTACGAGAGCGAGTTGCCGACGGCCTCGATGGGCGGGACGAGGAAGACACCGCCGTCGTCCTTCGTGAGCGCCCGGTAGTAGCCGAAGCCGGACCCCGCCAGCGACCGCTGCACCAGCACCGCGGGCGGCAACACCAGCAGTACCGCCACCGACGCCAGCACCCCGCCGAGCAGCGCCCACTGCCCGGCGCCCCGCGGTCGGCGGGCGGTGGTGGCGGCGTCCACCAGCCGCAGCGCGCTCTCGCGCCGCCGTACGGTCCAGGCGTGCACGGCGAGGACCGCGCCGACCGCCGCGAACTGGACGATCGTCAGCACGGCGGCGGTGGACAGGTCGAAGATCTCGGACGTCTGCCGGTAGATCTCCACCTCCAGCGTCGAGAAGGTGGGCCCACCGAGGATCTGCACCACCCCGAAGGAGGTGAAGGTGAACAGGAAGACCATCAGCGCGGCGGCGGCCACGGCGGGCCCGAGCGCGGGGAGCGTCACCGTCCGCCAGGCCCGCAGCGGGGAGGCGCCGAGCATCCGCGCGGCCTCCTCCTGCCGCGGGTCGAGCTGCGCCCACAGCCCGCCGACGGTCCGCACGACGACGGCGTAGTTGAAGAAGACGTGCGCCAGCAGGATCGCCCACACGGTGGTGTCCAGCCGTACGCCCCACAGCTCGTCGAGCAGCCCGCCGCGCCCGACCAGCGCCAGGAACGCCGTACCGACGACGACCGTCGGCAGCACGAACGGCACGGTCACCACCGCCCGCAGCACCTGCTTGCCGGGGAAGGCGAAGCGGGCGAAGACATAGGCGCCGGGCAGGGCGATCAGCAAGGTCAGCGCGGTGGAGACCAGCGCCTGCCAGGTGGTGAACCACAGCACCTGCCGGATCCCGGCATCCCCGAGCACGTCCCAGAGCCGCCCGAACTGCCAGCCGTCGCCGGTGCGCAGGCCGCGCGAGACGATCGCGGCGACGGGGTAGGCGAAGAACACGCCGAAGAACGCGACGGGCAGGGCGAGCAGCCCCAGCCGCGCCGCGCCGCTCCGGACGCGCGGGCTCACTTCAGTACGAGCGAGGTCCACGACTTGACCCACTGGTCACGGTTGTCGGCGATCTTCGCCGGGTCCATGGTGTGCGGGTCCTCGGCCTGCGGGCCGTACTCGGTGAACTCCTCGGGCACCTGGGCGCCCTCCCGCACCGGGTGGACGAACATGTTCAGCGGCATGTCCTCCTGGAACCTCTCCCCCACGAGGAAGTCGATCAGCGCCTTGCCGCCCTCGCTGTTGCGGGCGTTGCTCAGCAGCCCCGCGTACTCGACCTGCCGGAAGCAGGTGTCCTCGGCCACACCGGTCGGCGCCGTCTCGGGCCGCGGGTCGGCGAAGATCACCTCGGCGGGCGGCGAGGAGGCGTACGACACGACCAGCGGCCGGTCCCCGCCCGCCTGCTTGCCGCCCGCGGAGCCGGAGAACTCCTCGTTGTAGGCCTGGTCCCAGCCCTCGACGACCTTCACACCGTTGGCCTTGAGCTTCTTCCAGTAGTCCGCCCAGCCGTCGTCCCCGTACTCCGCGGCCGTGCCGAGCAGGAACCCGAGCCCCGGCGAGGAGGAGGCGACGTTCTCGGTGACGAGGAGGTTCCTGTACTCGGGCTTGACCAGGTCGTCGTACGACGTCGGCGGCGCGAGGTCGTGCTCCTCGAAGTACGCCTTGTCGTAGTTGACGCAGATGTCACCGGTGTCGACGGGCGTCACCCGGTCCCCGCCCTCGCGGGGCCGGTACTCGGCCTTGACCTGGTCGGCGCCCTTCGCCTCGTACTCCTGGAACAGCCCGTTGTCGAGGGCGCGCGAGAGCAGGGTGTTGTCGACGCCGAACAGCACGTCGCCCTGCGGGTTGTCCTTGGTCAGGATCGCCTTGTTGACGGCCTGCCCGGCGTCGCCGTCCTCGAGGACCTTCACCTGGTAGCCGGACTCCTTCTCGAAGGCCGCGAGGACGTCCTCGGAGACGGCCCACGAGTTGTGGCTGACCAGCGTGACGGTCTTGCTGTCGGCCGCGGAGCCGCCGTCGGACGACGACCCGCACCCGGTCAGCGCGACGAGCCCGAGCCCGGCGGCCACGGCGGCGTACCTCTTGACGTGCACTTGATTCCTCCTGGGGTTGACCAGGAGAAGACGCGGCCCTGCCCGGGACCTTCCGTGAGGTTCCCGGGCAGGGCGCAACAGCTCGAGTGATGACCGATCTCCCTACCCAGAATGACCTGGGCCAGGTTCGGAGGGTCTGCGGCCGTGTGCCGCACTCTCAGCGCTGTGGCGCTCCCCTGTCGGAATATGAAGATGTGTTCCTACGGCGGTCAGACTACCGTTCGGTGGCGGCGAGCTGTCCACACGCCCCGTCGATCTCCTGTCCCCGGGTGTCCCGAATGGTCACCGGCACACCATGGGCGGCGATCGCCTCGACGAACGCCTTCTCGTCCTCGGGCCGCGAGGCGGTCCACTTGGACCCCGGCGTCGGGTTCAGCGGAATCAGGTTCACGTGCACGGGCTTGCCCCTGAGCAGCCGCCCGAGCCGGTCACCGCGCCAGGCCTGGTCGTTGATGTCCCGGATCAGCGCGTACTCGATGGACAGCCGCCGCCCGGACTTCTCGGCGTACTCCCACCCGGCGTCCAGCACCTCCCGCACCTTCCACCGCGTGTTCACGGGCACGAGGGTGTCGCGCAGCTCGTCGTCCGGGGCGTGCAGCGAGATCGCCAGACGGCACTTGAAGCCCTCGTCGGCGAACCGGTGGATGGCGGGCACCAGACCGACGGTCGACACGGTGATCCCACGCTGCGAGAGCCCGAGCCCGTCCGGCTCGGGATCGGTCAGCGCGCGGATGGCACCGACGACCCGCTTGTAGTTGGCGAGCGGCTCCCCCATCCCCATGAAGACGATGTTGGACAGCCGCGCCGGGCCCCCGGGGATCTCCCCGTCCCGCAGCGCCCGCATCCCGTCCACGATCTGGTGCACGATCTCGGCGGTCGACAGGTTCCGGTCGAGCCCCGCCTGCCCCGTCGCACAGAACGGGCAGTTCATCCCGCACCCGGCCTGTGAGCTGATGCACATGGTCACCCGGTCCGGGTACCGCATCAGCACCGACTCGACGAGCGTCCCGTCGAACAGCCGCCACAGCGTCTTACGGGTGGTGTCCGCGTCCGTCGACAGATGCCGTACGACGGTCATCAGCTCCGGGAACAGCGCGTCCTTCAGCTTCTCGCGCGACGCGGCGGGAATGTCGGTCCACTGCTCCGGCGCGTACGCGTACCGCGCGAAGTAGTGCTGCGAGAGCTGCTTGGCACGAAACGGCTTCTCCCCGACCTCCGCCACCGCCTCCTTGCGCTCGGCGGGCGAGAGATCAGCGAGATGCCGCGGCGGCTTCTTGGCTCCGCGGGGGGCGACGAAAGTGAGTTCTCCGGGCTTGGGCATGGTCCCACCAGTGTCGCAGATCCACTGGGGTGGCCCGCCCGGTGCGGTGACAGGCGCGGGGAGGTGCGGTGAGCGGCGCGGTTACGCGGCCATCCGCTCCACCTGTTCCTTGAGCTGCTGCTCGTTGCGCGGCAGCTCCTTGCGGATCTGGGGGCGGACGACGAGGGGCACCAGGGCCTTGCCGATGCCGTGGCCGACGAAGTCCAGCTCCATGGTGACCCGGGAGCGGCGACCGCCGTCGAGAGGTTCGATCTCCCCGTGGAAGAAGGCCCGGACGGGACCGTCGATGCCCTGCACCCGCCAGCTGTGCGGCGGCTGGTACTCGGTGACCTCCATGGTCATCGGCATCTCGCGGCTGCCGACCCGCCGGGTGACCCGGACCCGGGAGCCGGGGTGCAGCGGGCCTTCGTCCAACGGCTCCGCGTGCAGCGCGCTCAGCTGCCAGTCCGGCAGGTGGGCGGGGTCGGTGGCGTAGGCGTAGACGTCGTCGGGGCTGCGGTCGACATCGATCTGTTCACGGATGGTGTGCATCGTGGCCCCCTTTCACGGCCGTACCCCCAAATCGTCTCACCGGCGCGCCGGGGCTGCCATCGACGACGGAGCCCCCGTCCCTGGGCGGGGCGGGGGCTCCGTCGGCGAAGCCGCGAGGCGGTGGCGCGGGCGTCAGGTGGAGCCGACGAAGATCACCATCAACAGCCACACGATCGGCGCCGTGGGCAGCAGCGAGTCCAGCCGGTCCATGATGCCGCCGTGGCCCGGCAGCAGCGAGCCCATGTCCTTGATGCCGAGGTCCCGCTTGATCATGGACTCGCCGAGGTCGCCCAGCGTGGCGCTGGCCGCGACCGCGAGGCCGAGCAGCAGGCCCTGCCACCAGGTGCCGTCGTCGACGAGGAACTGCATGCACAGCGCGCCCGCCACCATGGCGAAGCTCACCGCGCCGAGCAGTCCCTCGCGGGTCTTGCCGGGGCTGATCCGCGGCGCCAGCTTGTGCTTGCCGAACCGCCAGCCGACGGCGTACGCCCCGGTGTCGCTGACGACCGTGAGCAACAGGAACGTCAGCACCCGGTACGGTCCGTCGTCCGCGGTCAGCATCATCGCCACGAACGTCGCCAGGAACGGCACGTAGAACGCGGCGAAGACGCCCGCCGTGACGTCCTTCAGATAGCCCTCGGGCGGTTCCGTCATCCGCCAGACGAGGACCGCGAGCGCGGTGAGGGCCATCGCGACCCAGGCGCCCTCGGCGCCCCGGACGTACCCGGCGACGACCATCGCCGCACCGCCGAGCGCCAGCGGCACCAGCGGGGCCCGGATGCCCTTGCGCTCCTCCAGCCGCTTGGTCAGCTCCCACAGGCCGACCACGACGGCGACCGCGACGACACCGACGAACACGGCCTTGACGACGAACAGCGACGCGATGATCACCACGCCGAGTCCGACGCCGACCCCTATCGCGGCACCCAGATCGCGCCCCGCGCTCTTCTTCTGCCGGGGTGCCGGCTGCGGGGCGTCGGGCATGGGCTCCGGATTCTGCGGCACGGTCCCCCGCGTGGCGTAGGGCTGTGCCGCCGGTGTTTCGTCGCGGAACAAGGGGCCGCTCACCCGAGCGGCACCCCGGTCGTCATCCTGGTCTCCGCCGACTGCGGACACATCGGGCACGAACGGCATGGGGCGAGTCTGCTGCGCGTCATGCGCATCGTACGTGGGACCCGCCGGGACGGCTCCCGGAGCAGGCCCCTGTCCGGACGGCCCCCAGTACCCGGCTGGCGGCGGCGTCCCCCAGGAAGAGTCGTTCATCAGACCTCGAGCAGCTCCGACTCCTTGTGCTTGAGCAGCTCGTCCACCTGGGCGACGTACTTCGCCGTGGTGTCGTCCAGCTCCTTCTCCGCGCGACGGCCCTCGTCCTCGCCGACCTCGCCGTCCTTGATCAGCTTGTCGATGGCGTCCTTGGCCTTGCGGCGGACGGAGCGGATCGAGATCTTGGCGTCCTCGCCCTTGCCGCGGGCGACCTTGATGTACTCGCGGCGGCGCTCCTCGGTCAGCTCGGGGAACACCACCCGGATGATGTTGCCGTCGTTGCTCGGGTTGACGCCCAGGTCGGAGTCGCGGATCGCCTGCTCGATGTTGCGCAACGCGCTCTTGTCGAACGGGGTCACCACGGCCATGCGCGGCTCGGGCACGGAGAACGAGGCCAGCTGGTTGATCGGCGTCGGCGCGCCGTAGTAGTCGGCCACGATCTTGTTGAACATCGCCGGGTGCGCACGGCCGGTGCGGATCGCGGCGAAGTCCTCCTTGGCGACCACGACGGCCTTCTCCATCTTCTCCTCGGCCTCGAGGAGGGTCTCTTCGATCACCACTTGCTCCTGCGTGTCTTGAGTAGGCCCGGCTGCGTCTCGTGGCTTCGGTCGGCGGCCGGCTGCGTCGCGTCTTCTTCCTGCACGGTTCCCGACCGGCAGGACATTGTCCATCCCCCGGTCGGCGTCCGGGGCCTTCGGTCAGGCCCTGCTGCCCTGGTCACCCACCAGCGTGCCGATCTTCTCACCCTTGACGGCGCGGGCGATATTGCCCTCCTTCAGGAGTTCGAAGACCACGATCGGCAGCCTGTTGTCGCGGCACAGGGTGATGGCGGTGGCGTCGGCGACCTTCAGGTCGCGGGTGATGACCTCGCCGTAGCCGAGCGCGTCGAACTTCACGGCGTCCGGGTTGGCCTTCGGGTCGGAGTCGTAGACCCCGTCCACCCCGTTCTTGCCCATCAGCAGCGCCTCGGCGTCGATCTCCAGCGCACGCTGGGCGGCGGTGGTGTCGGTGGAGAAGTACGGCATGCCCATACCGGCGCCGAAGATCACCACGCGGCCCTTCTCCAGGTGGCGCACGGCGCGCAGCGGGATGTACGGCTCGGCGACCTGTCCCATGGTGATCGCGGTCTGCACCCGGCAGTCCACGCCCTCCTTCTCCAGGAAGTCCTGGAGGGCGAGGCAGTTCATCACGGTGCCGAGCATGCCCATGTAGTCGGAACGGGCCCGGTCCATGCCGCGGACCTGGAGTTCCGCGCCACGGAAGAAGTTGCCGCCGCCGATCACGATCGCGATCTGGGCGCCGTCCCGGACCACGGCGGCGATCTCACGGGCGATGGCGTGCACCACGTCGGGGTCGACGCCCAGACCCCCACCGCCGGAAAAGGCCTCTCCGGACAGCTTCAGCAGAAACCGCCCGCGTACTTTGCCGTCGTCGCTCTTCTCGGCCTTGGTGGTCATGGGAATCCCGCCTCTGTTACGTGTTGCACATACGAAGAAGGCCATTGCCGGTGGGGCGGTGTTCGCATCCCATGCTCGGCAATGGCCTCCTCGTCAGATCTGCTGTCGTCCGCCGTGCGCACGTACGCCTCGGTCATGGCGTGCGCCCGGCGAGCGGCCGACTGCGTTCGACCCTAGCGGGTTTCCTCCGGGGGTCGCGCGTCGATCGCGGTACGGACTCAGATGCCGACCTTGATGCGCGTGAAGCGCTTCAGGGTGACACCGGCCTCGTCCAGCACCTTCTGGACCGACTTCTTGTTGTCCAGCGCGTACGGCTGGCCCAGCAGCGTGGCGTCCTTGAAGAAGCCGTTGAGGCGACCCTCGACGATCTTCGGCAGGGCGGCCTCGGGCTTGCCCTCGGCGCGGGTGGTCTCCTCGGCGATGCGGCGCTCGGCCTCGACGATGTCGGCCGGGACGTCGTCCTTGGAGAGGTACTTCGGCGCGAACGCGGCGATGTGCTGCGCGATGCCCTTGGCGACCTCGGCGTTCGGCTTGTCGAACTCGACGAGGACACCGATCTGCGGGGGCAGGTCGGGCATCGTGCGGTGCATGTACGCGGTGACGAAGCCGTCGGCGAACTGCGCGAAACGGTCCAGGACGATCTTCTCGCCGAGGTTGGCGTTGGCCTCGTCGACGTACGCCTGGACGGTCTTGCCGGGCTCGATCTCGGAGGCGAGCAGGGCCTCCAGGTCGGCCGGGGCGGTCTTCGCGACGTGCTCGGCGATGGTCCGGGCCACGGCCTGGAACTTGTCACCCTTGGCGACGAAGTCCGTCTCGCACTTCAGCTCGACGAGGACGCCGGAGGAGTTGTCGTCGGCGATGATCGAGACCACAGCGCCGTTCTCGGCGGAGCGGCCCTCGCGCTTGGCGACGCCCTTCTGGCCCTTGATCCGGAGCGCCTCGACGGCCTTCTCGACGTTGCCGTCGGCCTCGTCCAGCGCCTTCTTGCAGTCCATCATGCCGGCGCCGGTCAGCTCGCGGAGCTTCTTGACGTCAGCGGCGGTGTAGTTCGCCATGAGTCTGTGAGTCTTTCTCGAAGTCTGGAAGATCGAAGATCTGCGGGGTACGGCCTCCATATGGACAAAGGCCGCTGTCCTGCCACTGACCTACGGGTGAACGGCGGGAGCGGACTTCAACGCGCCGGGGGCGCTGTCGAGGCGGTACCGCTCCCGCCGGTCAACGGCTGACGCCGACGGTCAGGCCTGCTCGCCCTCGGCGGCCGGGGTCTCCGCGGCGGGGGCCTCGGCAGCGGCCTCGGCGGCGGGAGCCTCGGCGGGCTTCTCGGCCTCCGGGGCGGCCTCGGCGGCGGGGGCGGTCTCCTCGGAGTCCGCCTTCTTCTCGCCCTCGAGCAGGTCGCGCTCCCACTCGGCGAGCGGCTCGCCCGCGGCCTTCTCGCCCTTGCCCTCACCGGCACCACCGGAGCGGGCGATGAGGCCCTCGGCGACGGCGTCGGCGATCACGCGGGTGAGCAGGGTGACGGAGCGGATCGCGTCGTCGTTGCCCGGGATCTTGTAGTCGACCTCGTCGGGGTCGCAGTTGGTGTCGAGGATCGCGACGACCGGGATGTTGAGCTTCCGGGCCTCACCGACCGCGATGTGCTCCTTCTTGGTGTCCACGATCCAGACGGCGCTGGGCACCTTCTGCATCTCGCGGATACCGCCGAGGGTCTTCTCCAGCTTGGCCTTCTCGCGCGAGAGCACGAGAAGCTCCTTCTTGGTCAGACCAGACGCGGCGACGTCCTCGAAGTCGATCTGCTCGAGCTCCTTGAGGCGCTGGAGACGCTTGTAGACGGTCGAGAAGTTGGTGAGCATGCCGCCCAGCCAGCGCTGGTTGACGTAGGGCATGCCGACGCGGGTGGCCTGCTCGGCGATGGCCTCCTGCGCCTGCTTCTTCGTGCCGACGAACATGACCGTGCCGCCGTGGGCGACGGTCTCCTTGACGAACTCGTAGGCGCGGTCGATGTACGACAGCGACTGGAGCAGGTCGATGATGTAGATGCCGTTGCGCTCGGTGAAGATGAAGCGCTTCATCTTCGGGTTCCAGCGACGGGTCTGGTGACCGAAGTGGACGCCGCTCTCCAGCAGCTCCCGCATCGTGACGACGGCCATGGCCGTTCTCCTTGTGTTTCTCGGTTGTGCCGCGGACACCGGTCGGCGTCCGCGCCTGACGCCCACGACGCGCCGTGCCGCAAGGGACCGAGGGGCGCTGACCCCGAGGGACCGACCGCTGTCGGACTCTCGATGTCGGGGCGTGCGAAGTCGACCCGGTGGCCCGGGTCGCCATCAGAAGTGTACGGGACGGCCGGGGCACCGGGTGACGCCGCTGTCCACAACCGGGCGGTACTCCACAGCCCCGGGCCAGCTCAGCGCCGGTACGGAAGGCTTCCGGCATGCACACCAAAACGGCCGTGGCCCTGCTCCTCGCCCTGCTCGCGCCCCCGCTGGCCACGACCTGGCCGCTGGTCCCCCGCCCCCCGGTCGTCCGTGGCTGGGACCCACCCCCCACCCCGTACGCCCGCGGCCACCGCGGCGTCGACCTGGCGGCCCCTGCGGGCACCCCGGTACGGGCGGTGGCGCCGGGCCGCGTCTCCTACGCGGGCCAGGTGGCGGGCCGAGGCGTCATCAGCGTGGAACTCCAGGGCACGGGCCACCCACCCCTGCGCACGACCTACGAGCCGGTGACCCCGGCGGTGACACGAGGCGACACCGTAACCGCAGGCCAACAACTGGGCACCCTCTCCTCCACGGGCAGTCACTGCCCCACCCCATGCCTCCATTGGGGCCTACGCCGAGCAAATACCTACCTGAACCCCCTGACCCTGCTCCCCCCACACCTACTCAGAAGAGACACAAGACTCTTGCCCGTACGAGACCACGCCCAGCCGCCGCAACAGCCGTAGCTGATGCAGCTGCGTAGCCGCGGGCAGTCGTGCCGCCCCAGCGGCACGGGTGGGCGCAGCGGCACCTCGCTGGCGCCGGGTCGCGCCACGCCTGCCGCCCAGCCCCGACGCCGGGCACCAGCTCAGCGCCCCCCGCCCGCGACCCCCCGCAACGCCATCCCCACAGCTGCCTCGGTGATCGCCTCCGGCACCTCCGCCGCCCCCAGCTCGATCCTCCGCACAGCCGCGTCCACCACCCCCTGAAGCAGCATCGCGGCCAGCCGCGGCTCCCCGTGCCCCATCTCCCCCAACGCCTCGACGATCATCGCCACCAGCGCCCCGTGCGCGGCCCGGATCTTCTCCCGCGCCCCCGCGTCCAGCTCACTCGCGGAGATCGCCACCACGGCCCGGTGCCGCCGGTCCCCCACCAGCGCCAGCTGCTGCCGCACATACGCCTCGACCTTGCCCTCAGGCGTCTCCGCCCGCGACATCGCCTCCGCGACCTCCGCCGCCCAGACGGGGAAGTCGACCTCGCACAGCTCCTCCACGACCGCGGCCCGCGACCGGAAGTACTCATAGACGGACGACCGGGCGAGCCCGGTCCGCTCGGCGAGGGCCGGGAAGGTCAGCGCCTCCGTTCCGCCCTCGGACAGCAGGGAACGAGCCGCGTCCAGCAGGGCGGCTCGCTGCATCGACCGGTGCTCGGCCACGGAGGCCGCTCGAATCCTTGGCACGCCAACCACTCTACGGACGCATCACTCCCGACGGGAGTGACTCGGGTCGGCCGGTCGCCCACCGCCTCCTCCCCGGGCGCCCTCAGCGACCGAAACTCGCCAGCTTCGCCCGCAGCTGCAACACCGACTTGGTGTGGATCTGGCTCACCCGGCTCTCGGTCACCCCGAGCACATTGCCGATCTCGGCGAGCGTGAGCCCTTCGTAGTAGTAGAGCGTCACCACCGTCTTCTCCCGCTCGGGCAGCGTGTTGATCGCCCGCGCCAGGAACCTCCGCAGCTCCCGGTCCTCGGCCACCTCCACCGGGTTGTCCGCGGCGGTGTCCTCCAGCGTGTCCATCAGGCTGAGCCGGTCCCCGCTCTCACCGCCGACATGCAGCAGCTCCTCCAGGGCGACCACGTTGGCCAGCGACAACTGGCTGAAGACCGAGTGCAGATCGTCCACCGCGATCCCCAGCTCGGCGGCCACCTCACCCTCGGACGGCGTTCGCCGCAGCCGCGCCTCCAGCGTGGCGTAGGCGCGCTCGACGTTCCGCGCCTTCTGCCGCACCGACCGGGGGATCCAGTCCAGCGCCCGCAGTTCGTCGATCATCGCGCCCCGGATCCGCGTGATCGCGTACGTCTCGAACTTGATCTCCCGGTCGACGTCGAACTTCTCGATCGCGTCGATCAGCCCGAAGACACCGGAGGAGACGAAATCGGCCTGTTCCACATTGGGCGGCAGCCCCACGCTCACCCGCCCCGCCACGTATTTCACCAGCGGCGAGTAGTGCAGGATCAGCTGCTCACGCAGCCGGTCGTCTCCTGTCGCCTTGTATGACCGCCACAGCTCGTCGAGCGTCGACGGAGCCTGCGGCCGTACGCTGCCACCGTCGCGGGCGGCTGGGGGGAGCGCCGCCCGGTCGGACCCGGAGGTGTGCTGGGGCATTCGTCGCCTTGTGCCGTTCTGCCGTGAAGGATGTGTCCTGGGTGAGCTGTCGGTGTGATGCCGAGTTGCCGGTCTACGTCCGGATCTCGTGAGCGTAGCGTGACTGCGGTGTCGCAGTGTGCGAAGAACGTGCCGCAACCGGTACGCAGATACGTTCCGCTGACCGCCCCACCGTGTCGCCCCGGTCGCTGTGCGTGACCGAGGTCCGCTGCCAACTGCCAGATTTCCCAAGGGTTTCGGCATTCCCCCGGACGGCCGAACACGGTCGGTCAGCACGGCCCCCCGTCCCCCCGGACGGAGATCATCGCCTGGCGTGTCAACTTCCAGTCGTCGCCGTGTCGTTCGACGTAACCAAGTGCTCGGAGTTCGTACAGCCTCGCGATCACGTCGTCCTCCGTGGTGGCGGCGCCGCACGCGATCCGGGACACCGCCGCGCCCCCGCGTCCGGGCAGCGCGGCCAGGACCCGCCGGGCACCCGGTTCGAGCAGGTCCCGGGGCAGCACCGGCCCGCGCCGGTCGGGTGCCAGCTCGCCCATGTCCCCGACCAGTTCGGCGACCTCCGCGGCGTCGGTGACCAGCACCGCGTCCTGGCGCAGGAGTTCGTGCACACCTCCGGACAGGCTGCTGGTGGCCGGGCCCGGGACACCCATGACATGGCGGCCGAGGCGCCGCGCCCCCCGCGCCGTCACCAGTGAGCCGCTGCGGTAGGCGGCCTCGACGACCACGGTCCCTCGGGTGAGCGCGGCGATGACCCGGTTGCGGAGCACGAACCGGCTGGGCGTGGGATGGTCCCCGGGCGGCAACTCCCCTACCACCAGGCCCTGTTCCGCGATCCGGTCGATCAGCCGGAGGTGCCCGCGCGGGTAGGGCCGGTCGAGTCCGCAGGCGAGGACGGCGACGGTGGCGCCCCCGGCGCCGAGCGCACCCCGGTGAGCGGCGCCGTCGATGCCGTAGGCACCGCCGGAGACCACCACCCAGCCGCGCTCGGCGAGCCCGGCGGCCAGGGTGACCGCCATATGGGCGCCGTACTCGGTGCAGGCCCGCGCACCCACCACCGCCACCGATCTGAGCGCCCAGGTGCGCAGACTCGGCCGTCCCCGCACCCACAGTCCGAGAGGCCGCGCGTCCCCCAGGTCGTCGAGCTGTCCGGGCCACTCGCCCGCTCCGGGCGGCACGAACCGCACCCCGGCGTCCCGGGCGACCGCCAGGTCCCGCTCCGGTTCGGCCCGCCAGGCCCGCGCCCGCAGCCCGCTCCACCGCCGTGGGCTCACCCCCGGCAGGGCCGCCGCCCCGTCCGCACCGCGCAGCCGCCGCGCCACCTCCGCGGCTCCGTACTCCCGCACCCAGCGTCCGCCGGTCTCGTCCCCGGGCTCGATGACCCGCGTCAGGAACACCCGGTCGAGCAGCTCACCGTCGCCGTCGGCGGCGCGGCCGTTCACGTCAGCGCCCCGATGGCGGTCGGCACCCCGCGTGGCACGCCCGTCCGCAGTTGCAGGGCCAGGGCGACATCGGTCGCGTCGGGCCGGTCGTGGCCGACGAGGTCGGCGACGGTCCAGGCGACCCGCAGCACCCGGTCGAGCCCCCGGGCGGTGAGCACGCCCCGCTCCAGACCGCGCTCGGCCTCGTCCATCGCCCCGCTCACCGCGTACCAGCGGCTGCGCAGTTCCCGGCCGGGGACTTCACTGTTCGTCCGCCACGGGGTGCCGGAGTACCGTGCCGCCGCCCGCTCACGGGCCGCCCGCACCCGGTCGGCGACCGTGGCGGTGGACTCGCCCCGGGCGGTGCGGTCGGTGAGTTCCGCGCGGGTGACGCGGTCCGCCTCCACCCGCAGGTCGACCCGGTCGAGCAGCGGCCCGGAGAGCCTGGCCTGGTAGCGACGGACGGCCGCGGGCGCGCACTCGCAGAAGTCGTCGGTCCGGGAGAAGCGCCCGCAAGGGCAGGGGTTGGCCGCGAGCACCATCAGGAACCTCGCCGGGAACCGCACCACCCCGGCACTGCGCGCGATCACCACATGCCCCGCTTCGAGGGGCTGCCGCAGCGCGTCGAGGGCGTGGCTGCTGAACTCGGGAGTCTCGTCCAGGAACAACACACCTCGGTGGGACAGCGACACCGCACCCGGCCGGGCGATCCCGGGGCCGCCGCCGACCAGGGCCTGCATGGTGGCCGAGTGGTGCGGGGCGCAGTAGGGGGCGGCGCCGATCAGGGGTTTGCCGACCGGCAGCAGGCCCGCCACCGAGTGCACCGCGGTGACCTCGAGGGACTCCTGCCGGGTGAGCGGCGGCAGGAGGGCGGGCAGCCGTTCCGCGAGCATCGTCTTCCCGGCACCCGGCGGTCCTTCGAGGAACAGGTGGTGGGCCCCGGCCGCCGCGACCTCCACGGCGGTGCGCGCGGCCGTCTGGCCCACGACGTCGGCGAGGTCGTGCCCCTGCTCGTGCTGCCCGGTACCGATGCTGTGCATACCGGTGGCGGCGCCCGTGCCGGGGACACGCAGCCCGGCGAGGAGCGGATCGGGGCGGCCGGGCTCGTCCGGTTCCTCCTCGGGCACGGGCTCGTCGGCCAGTACGGCGATCAGCTGCCGCAGGCTGCGGACCCCGAGCACGGACACCCCGGGCACCAGCGAGGCCTCGGCGGCGGCGCACTCCGGCACCACCACCTGCTCGTAGCCCGCGTCCGCCGCGGCGAGCACCGCGGGCAGGATGCCCCGCACCGGCCGCACCCGGCCGTCCAGGCCCAGCTCCCCGATCATCACCAGGTCGGCGAGCACCCGTGGATCGATCCGCTCCCCGGCACCGAGCACCGCACAGGCAACAGCGAGGTCGAACCCGCTGCCCGCCTTCGGCACCGACGCCGGGCTGAGCCCGACCGTGAGCTTCTTCTGCGGCCACTCGGCGCCGGAGTTCACCACCGCCGCCCGCACCCGGTCCCGGCTCTCGGTGAGGCTCTTGTCCGGCAGCCCGACCAGTGTGAACGCGGCGACGCCGGGTTCGAGGTCGGCCTGCACCTCGACGACGACGCCCTCGACCCCGACCAGGGCCACGGAGCACGTACGCGCGAAGCCCATCACGCCACCCCCCGGACGTGCTCGACCACGGGGGCGCCGCGCGCCGGAAGGACCACTCCGACCAGGTCGATGCGGACGCCACCGGGTGGCGCTCCGCCGTGGGCCTGGATCCACCGTTCGGCGAGGTCCCGCAGCCGGTGTGCCTTCTCGGGGGTCACCGCGGACATCGGATGCTCGAAGAACCCGGCCGTGCGGGTCTTCACCTCGCAGACGACCAGGACGTCACCGTCCCGCGCCACGATGTCGATCTCCCCGGACCGGCCGGAGCGCCAGTTGCGCTCCAGGACCGTCATCCCGGTCTCCGTCAGCCGTCGTGCGGCCAGTGTCTCGCCGTACCTGCCGAGTGCGCTGCGTGCCTGTTGCGTGGTCATGTCGGCACCACCTCCGGCGCCAACGATGACGGCAGCTCAGCGAGCTATTGGATCTTGGTGGACGACCACGCCCATGTGGACAACCGCGTCACCCACACGAGTGAAGGTCTCAGCCGCTCGGCAGTTCGAGGTCGCTCTTGTTCAGCTCCTCGATGTTCACGTCCTTGAACGTCAACACCCTGACCTGCTTCACGAAACGCGCCGGCCGGTACATGTCCCACACCCACGCGTCGGCCATGGAGACCTCGAAGAACACCTCACCCTGGACCGAGTGCACCTGCATCTCGTAGTCATTGGTCAGATAGAAGCGCCGCTCGGTCTCGATCACGTATTTGAACAGACCGACGACATCGCGGTACTCCCGGTAGAGCTTCAGCTCCATCTCGGTCTCGTACTTCTCGAGGTCCTCGGCGCTCATGGCATGTTCCCCTTCAGCCGTGCGATCCCCCCATTGTGCGCCAGTCCCGTGAGCCCCTAGACGATTTCCGTGTCAAGGGTCTGCGGACCGGCCGGGGGACCTTCGTCGAGCAGTCTCCGCAACAGCTCGGCGAGTCTGGTCGGATACACCGTCTCATGCGCCCGGGTCAGTTCCTCACACGTCCACCACCGAGCCTCCACGACACTGCGCCGCTCCAGCTCGGTCAGGGCCCGTGCCTCGGTCGCCGTCTGGGTCGTACGGGCCAGGTAGTACCACTCGTCCTGGTCCCAGCGGCGCCCGGCGAACGGGAACGAGCACGTCCGCCGCCACAGCACCGGCCCCAGCTCGACGTCGGTGATCCCGGTCTCCTCCGCGAGTTCCCGCAGCGCGGCCTCCGCCCGGCTCTCCCGGCCCTCAAGACCGCCGCCCGGGGTGAACCACCAGTCGTCCGCCGGATCGTCCGGCTCATGTCCGTGCAGCAGCAGGATGCGGTCCTCGGGGTCGAGCAGCACCACCCGGGCGACCTTGCGCAGGAGCCGGCCGTCGAGGTGGTCGGCGCCCTCCGTGATCTCAGCCGACACCGACGGACCCCGTCCGCGCCCGGCGGGCGGCCAGCCGCTTGGCCACCGGCCCGTAGGCGGCACCGCCGAGCACCAGCGCGGCGCCCACGACGACCATGGCGCCGATCGTCCGCAGCGGCCCCGCCTCGGAGACCGGGCCCAGTTCCTCAAAGCCGGTCGCACGCTCCAGCATGCCGTCCATCGGCCACACCACGGCGTCGACCCGGCCGGTCACGGTGTCGCGCGAGACGGTGCCCTGGGCGGCGTCGGCGAGGTGGGCGGTGGAGTCCAGCGAGCCGTGCCGCTCGTCACCCAGCAGGAACAGCCGCCCCTTCGGGACGGTGACCGTCGGGAAGTTCCCGGCCTCGGCCGCCTGCCCCTCGGGCAGATACGGCTCGTCGACCTGCTTGCCGTTGACGGTCAGCTTCCCGTCCGTGCAGCAGGCGACCGTATCGCCGCCGACGGCGACCACCCGCTTCAGGACCGGCGCGTTGGCCCAGGTGGCGTCCTTGAAGACGACAACATCGCCACGGCGCACCTCGGCGCCGTCGACCCGCTCCGCCAGCACCCGGTCGCCCGCGCCGATGGTCGGCGCCATCGAGGTGGTGGGCACGGTGTACGGCCGGTAGACCACCGCTCCCCAGGCGAATCCGCCGAGGAACAGCACAAGGCCCAGTGCGACCGCCAGCCCGGACACCACCTGTCCGGTCCGGCCGCCCGCCGGGCCCGTACCGTCTGTGCCACCGCCGCGCGGGGCCGTCCGCGTCGCGCTCTCACCACCCGTGGATCCACCCATGGACCCGCACCCTACCCGGCGGTACCGGACCGGGTCAGCCCTCGGGTCGGCCCCGGAGAAACCCCCGGGTCCGGTCCAGCGGACGGGGATCAGCGGGTACGGACGACCTCAGTCCGCTTGCGCCGCCACAGCGCCACCGGCACCACCCCGGCGAGGGCGAGCGCGTTCGGCGCGTTGGTCACGGCCGCGGCGGACGACGACTGGTCGCCGAGACCGGGCTGGTCGAAGGTGTCCGGGACGGGCAGCGTGCCCCAGCGGTTGATGGGCCAGGCCTTGACGATGGCGCGGCCGACGACCTCGTCCACCGGGACCATGCCCTTGTTCTTGTCGGCCTGGTTGTAGCGGGAGTCACGGGAGTTCTGGCGGTGGTCGCCCATCACCCACACGAAGCCCTCGGGGACCTTCACCGTGAACTGGCCACCGTTGTCGTCGACACTGCACGGGGTGTTGCCCGGGTACACATACGGCTCGTTCAGCGCCTTGCCGTTGACCTTCAGCGGCCCGGTGCCCTTGCACTCCACCGTGTCGCCGCCGACCCCGATGACCCGCTTGATCAGGTCCTTCTCCTCCGCGGACGGCATCAGGCCGATCCAGCTGAGAAAGGTCTGCAACGCGTTCGGGTCGGGGACGGGCTCGCCCGCCAGCCAGTTGTCGGGGTCGTGGAAGACGATCACCTCACCGCGGTCCGGTTCGGAGCCGAACCAGGGCGTGAGCTTGTCGACGAGGACCCGGTCGCCCTCCTGGAGGGTGTTCTGCATCGAGTCGGAGGGGATGGAGAACGCCTGCACCAGGAACGTCTTGATCAGCAGCGCCAGCACCAGCGCGATACCGATCAGGATGGGCAGTTCCTTCCAGAAGGAGCGCTGCTTCTTCTGTGCCTGCGCCGCGGCCGAGCCGTCCGGCTCCTGCTCGCCGGTCGGGCCCTGGTCCGGGGCCTGGCCCTGTTCGTCCGTCACCTTGCCGTCCTCGGTCGCCCGGGCGTCACTCCCGGGAGTCGCGGCGCCGTCCGGGGCCGGGGCCGCCGCCACGGGATGTCCGCGGTTCTCCTCGCCGTCGTTCCCGGACCGTGCGCCAACCGCCACGTCCCCCACGCCAACTCCTCACTCTCTGCCGCCGCCTGCCACCCCATACGCGGCGCAGGCCCACCACTCCCATAACGAGCGGGAGTTCCGCAGGGCTCGGGAGCTGCATCATTCCGCCCGGGGTCGTTCCCGGGTCGTCGGAGGCAACCCTATGCGACGGCCGGGGGGCCGCGGTCGAGCCGGGCACCGCGTCGGACACCGATGCATAGGTGTTCGGTTCCTGGAGGGTGCTCCAGCGGCCGAGCGGCCAGGCGATGACGACGGCCCGGCCGACCACCTCGTCCTCGGAGACCGTGCCGCCGTAGTCGGTGTCCTGGTGGGCGCGGGAGTCCGCGGAGTTGCCCCGGTGGTCGCCCATCACCCACAGCCGTCCCTCCGGGACGGTGATGTCGAACTCCTGCTTGGAGGGCGCGTCGCCGGGATACAGATAGTCCTCGTTCAGGGGAACGCCGTTGACGGTGACTCGCCCTTGCGGGTCACAGCACTTCACCCGGTCGCCGCCGACGCCGACGACCCGCTTGATGAGGTCCTTCTCGTTGTCCGACGGCAGCAGACCGATGAAGGTGAGCCCTTCCTTGATCTGCTTGACGACGACGGGGTCGTCCTTCTTCTGGGTGGGCTGTTCGTCCCTCAGCCAGCCGCCGGGGTCCTTGAAGACGACGACGTCCCCGCGCTCCGGCTCGGAGCCGAACCAGGGGGTGAGCTTGTCGACGAGGACCCGGTCGCCGATCTGGATGGTCTGCTCCATGGAGCCCGACGGGATCACGAAGGCCTGCACCAGGAAGGTCTTCAGGACGAGCGCTATCAGCACCGCCACCCCGACCAGCAGCGGGATCTCCTTGATCGCCGAGCGGCGGCGGCGCCGCTTGACCTTGCGCTGGAGCTTGCGCCGCTCCGCGCGGCTACGGCCGCTGGACGCGGACGCGGCCCGCCGGGTGCCGGTGGGCAGCAGATCGTCGGCGGCACTGCTCGGCGTCCCGCGCGGCTTGCCACGGTTACCCATGCGCACCGTCCGACGCGGGCACGCGCGCGTAGGCGCCGGGACGCTCCAGGCGGGTGAGATGAGCCGCGGGCCAGACGATCCAGTCCGCGCGGCCGATCACCTCGTCGACGGGCACCATGCCGCCGCCCGGTGAGCCGAGGTGGTCGCGGGAGTCGCTGGAGGCGCTGCGGTGGTCACCGAGGACGAACAGGGTGCCGTCGGGGACGACGACGTCGAAGGGGACCGTGGAGGGACGGTCGCCGGGATACAGGAAGGCCGACTCGTCGACGGGACGCCCGTTCACCTCGATCCTCCCCTTGCGGTCGCAGCACACCACGTGGTCTCCCCCTACGCCCACGACGCGTTTGATGTAGTCGGCGTTCCCGAAACCCCCTGTGCCGTCGAACACGACGACATCGCCGCGGCGCGGCCCGGCACCGAAACGGTACGCCAACTTATTTACGAGAACGCGGTCCCCGATCCTCAATCCCTGTTCCATGGATCCGCTGGGGATCTGGAACGGCTGCACCACACACGCGTTGAGAAGCAGCAGGAAGAGCAGGCAGAGCAGCGCGGTCAGGGTGATCCGCCCGCCGGGGAGCCAGTCGCCGAGGCGGCTCGGCAACGCGAAACGCGACCGTTCCTCCGGTCCCTGCGGCTCCGAGTCCGGCTCGGGTCCGTGAGGGCGGGAGGAGCGGTCGCGCTCCGTCGGCTGTGCTTCGGTGTCCATCGAGGCCAGATGCTATCCGGCCTCGGTGTGAACCCCGGAGAGCGCTCAGTTCTCGCGCTTCTCCTTGATCTTCGCGGCCTTGCCGCGCAGCTCGCGCAGGTAGTACAGCTTGGCGCGACGCACGTCACCGCGGGTGACCAGCTCGATCTTCTCGACGATCGGGGTGTGCACCGGGAAGGTGCGCTCGACGCCGACGGAGAAGGAGACCTTGCGGACCGTGAAGGTCTCGCGGACACCGGAGCCCTGGCGGCGGATCACAACGCCCTTGAACTGCTGCACACGGGAGCGGTTGCCCTCGATGACGCGGACGTGGACGTTGACGGTGTCACCCGGGCGGAAGGCCGGGACGTCGCTGCGCAGCGACGCGGAGTCGACGGTGTCGAGCAGGTGAGACATTTCGTCTGCTTTCCTCGCTGATGCCACAGGTCATCAACGGAAACTAGGTGTTCTGGAAGATGGGCCGTGCGCGTCGGGGCGGGCGTCGTGTCCCCCTGTGGCAGGGGCGCACGCCGGACGGCGCACAACAGCGGCCTATTCTTCCACGTCCTGGACCCTGCGCCAAAATCGGCCGTACGGCTGCCCCGCGGGGTCCGGTGCCCAGCCCAGGATGGAGAGCATTTCGCGGTCCTTCTTGTCGAAGGCCTTGGGGTCGCACCGTTCGATGAGGTCGGGCCGGTGCCGGGTGGTCCGGCGCAGCGCCTCGTCGCGGCGCCAGCGGGCGATCTTCCCGTGGTGGCCGCTGAGCAGCACCTCCGGGATCTCGCGCCCGCGCCACCGCGGCGGCTTGGTGTAGACGGGCCCCTCCAGGAGGTTCGCCATGGCGCCGGGCGCGAAGGAGTCGTCCCGGTGGGACTCGGCGTTGCCCAGCACCCCCGGCAGCAGCCGCGCCACGGCCTCGGTGACGACGAGTACGGCCGCCTCGCCCCCGGCGAGGACGTAGTCGCCGATGGACACCTCGTACACCGGCATCCGGGTGGCGTACTCGTCGATCACCCGCCGGTCGATGCCCTCGTAGCGGGCGGGCGTGAAGACCAGCCAGGGCCGCTCGGACAGTTCGACTGCGAGTTCCTGGGTGAAGGGACGGCCGCTGGGCGTGGGGACGACCAGGACGGGCTCCCGGGCGCCGCCCTCGTAGCCGTCGGCGAGGAGGTCGTCGAGCGCGTCGCCCCACGGCTCGGTCTTCATGACCATGCCAGGACCACCGCCGTACGGCGTGTCGTCGACGGTGTTGTGGCGGTCGTAGGTCCACTCGCGCAGATCGTGGACGCGCACGTCCAGCTGCCCACGCGCGCGTGCCTTGCCGACCAGGGAGACGTTCAGCGGTTCCAGGTACTCGGGGAAGATCGTGACGACGTCGAGCCTCATGACGTCTCGTCCTTGGAGGACGCGGTCTCCGCGCGGTCGTCGATCAGTCCCGGCGGCGGGTCGATCACCGCCCGCTGCTCCTCCAGGTCGATCTCGACGACGATCTCCTCGACGAACGGGACCATCACCTCGTCGCCGTCGGGCCGCTCGACGATGAACAGGTCCTGCGAGGGCAGGTGCGAGATCTCGGTGATCCGCCCGATCTCCGTCCCGTCCACGGTGACCACGTCCAGGTCCATCAGCTGGTGGTCGTAGTACTCGTCCTCGCCCTCGGGCAGCTCGTCGGGGTCGATCTCGGCGATCAGCAGGGTGTTGCGCAGCGCCTCGGCGCCGGTGCGGTCCCGTACGCCCTCGAAGCGCAGCAGCAGACGGCCGCTGTGGACACGGCCGGACTCGATGGTGAGCGGCCCGGTGGAGGCCGGGTCGGTGGCGAGGACGGCACCGGGGGCCAGCCTCAGCTCCGGCTCGTCGGTACGTACCTCCACGGTGACCTCGCCCTTGATGCCATGGGCACGGCCGATCCGTGCGACTACCAGCTGCACTGTCCTAGATCTCCTGTCATACGACTGCTGCGGGCCGGGCGACGGCTCCATACGACTGCGGGCCGGGGACGGCCAGTGGCCCTCCCCGGCCCGTGCCGGTGCTGCGTTGCGTCAGCGGACGTGGTCGACGTCGACGAGGTCGACGCGGACACCGCGACCGCCGATGGCGCCCACAACGGTGCGCAGGGCGCGTGCGGTGCGGCCGTTGCGGCCGATCACCTTGCCGAGGTCGTCGGGGTGGACCCGGACCTCCAGCACCCGCCCGCGGCGCAGGTTCCGCGAGGCGACCTGCACATCGTCAGGGTTGTCGACGATGCCCTTCACGAGGTGCTCGAGAGCCTCCTCGAGCATGCTCAGGCCTCGGTCGACTCGGACTCAGCCGCAGCCTCGTCCTTCTTGTCGGCCTTCTTCTTCTGGGTGATGGCCTCACCCTTGCCCTCGTCGTCACCGCCGAGACCCTCGAACGAGGGGCGCGCGGCCTTGGGCTCGGCGACGAGCAGCGGCGCCGGGGCGGGCTCGCCCTTGAACTTCTGCCAGTCGCCGGTCTTCTTGAGGATGGCGAGCACGGGCTCGGTCGGCTGGGCGCCGACGGAGAGCCAGTACGCCACGCGCTCGGCGTCGACCTCCATCACCGACGGGTTGTACGTCGGGTGGTACTTGCCGATCTCCTCGATGGCCCGGCCGTCACGGCGGGTACGGGAGTCGGCGACGACGATGCGGTAGTGAGGCGAACGGATCTTGCCCAGACGCTTCAGCTTGATCTTGACTGCCACGGGAGTGGGTTCTCCTGGATTTGACGTGGTTGGGCACGGCGGAAGCGCCGCGTGGGGTTGCGGTACCCGAGTGCCCGATGGACGCGTCAGCCGGAGGAGAGAGGGGTCCTGTGCGGCTGTCGAGTACAGCCGCCCATTCTGCCACACCCCGGGGGACGATTCCGACCGCGGGGTGCCGGCGGGCACGCCTGACCCGCACGCGGCGCCGCCTGAACCGGCGCCGCGTGCGCGGCCGGGCGGCGGGGTGAGCCGACGCGGCTGCCACGAGCAGCCGCGTCCTCAGCCCGCCGCCGCGCCCACGACCTCCGGGATCCGGAACGGCTTGCCGCAGCCCCCGCAGACGATCGGCGCCTGGGCGAGGACCGACGGCACGACCCGTACGTTGCGACCGCAGTCGCACACCGCCTTGACCCGGACGCCGCCCCCGGAGGAGCCGTGCCGGGCCGCCGGACCGCGGAAGCTGCGGGCCGTGTCGGCGGAGGTGGCCGCGGTGTGCGCCTTCAGCGCGCGCTGGAGGCGCTCGATCGTCGGGCGGTAGCGCCGCCTCGCCTCGGGGTTGAGCGTGACCAGTGAGAAGCCGCTGCTGGGATGCGGCTCCTCGGGATGGTCCAGGCCCAGCTCCTCGGCGATCGCGAGGAATCTGCGGTTGTGGTACCGACCGGCCCGGGAGGTGTCGCGGATTCCGCGGGCGGCGGCGATGCCATGGACTGCCTCATGGAGCAGTCGCTCGAAGGAGAGTTCGTGCCCGCAGGCGGACGAGGACTCTCCGATCAGTGACTCGGGCGCGGCAAGATCCGGCAGCTCGGGGTGGTACCGCTGAATGTCGGCCCACGCCTGCGCCAGCTCTGCGGCGAGAACAGGTGGTGTCGTGCTCACGTAATGAGAACGAGCCGGGGGCACGCTGTGTTCCTATTCCGGGGCATCCCAAATAATTTGCACGTACCCGTCAGTTGCCGCTGATGCGTGCCGACGAGGGCGGGTGCGCTGATCTGCGGAGAAGCCGCACAGCTCGCCGCAAGGTGGTACGTACGCTGACGTACGACCCGGCGCGTATACGACGTACACGCGCCGGAGGGCGCGGCGCGCACGCGTGCGCAAGAGGCGTTTCGGCCGCGCTCGTCGGCACCTGGGTACCTCAATAAGCGCGTGCGACAACCGCGACGTTACCGGGCGCGT
This sequence comes from Streptomyces sp. B93, assembly GCF_018070565.1. GTDB lineage: Bacteria > Actinomycetota > Actinomycetes > Streptomycetales > Streptomycetaceae > Streptomyces. The sequence goes on along the minus strand of NZ_JAGPXL010000030.1, from coordinate 63,561 downwards.
CATCGGCGTCCGGCACCGACCCGTCCTCGGCGACCAGGCAGCGCACGGTGACACCGTGCTCCGCCAGTCTGACCTCGCCCTCCTCGCCGAGCACCGCCCACGGCAGGCGCGCCCAGCCACCGGCGACGGCGGCCTCCACGGCCTCACCGACCGAGGACACCTCGGCCGTCCGCGCCTCCCGCAACTCACGGGACTGCCGCAGCAGCAGCGCCTGGTCCTCCTCCAGCACCCCGGGCAGCAGAGCCGCGAGCGCGTCGACGGCCACCGGCTCCTTGCCGCCGGGAACGCGCCGGGCCAGCATCGCGGTGCCGCCCTCCAGGTCACGGGGCCCGATCTCGACCCGCGCGGGCACGCCCTTCAGCTCCCAGTCGACGGCCCGCCGTCCGAAGGGCGTGTCGGTACGGTCGTCCACCCGCACGCGCAGCCCCGCCTCGGCGAGCCGGTCACCCACCTCGCGGACCTTGGCCAGAACCGCCTCGTCCCCCTTGATCGCGAGGACGACGACCTGCACGGGCGCCAGCCGGGGCGGCACCCGCAACCCGCTGTCATCGCCGTGCGCCATGATCAGGCCACCCACCATGCGCGTGGAGGACCCCCAGGACGTCTGCCAGACGTACTCCTCACGGCCGTCCCCCGACAGGTACCGGGTGCCGAACGCCTTGGCGAAGTTCTGCCCCAGCTCATGGCTGGTGCCCATCTGGAGGGCCTTGCCGTCGCCCATCATCCCTTCCAGGGTGAGGGTGTTGACGGCCCCCGCGAACCGCTCGCTCGCGGTCTTCCGGCCCAGCACCACGTCGATCCCGAGCACGTTCACCATGAAGTCCGCGTACACCTCCCGGTGGATGCGCGCGGCGTACTCCCGCGCCTCCTCGTAGGTGGCGTGCGCGGTGTGGCCCTCCTGCCACAGGAACTCCGTCGTCCGCAGGAACACGCGCGGGCGCATCTCCCAGCGCACCACGTTCGCCCACTGGTTGATCAGCAGCGGCAGATCCCGGTAGCTCTGCACCCACTTGGCGAAGGAGGCGTTGACGACCGTCTCGGAGGTGGGCCGCACCACGACCGGCTCCTCCAGCTCCTTGCCGCCGCCGCGCGTGACGACCGCCAGCTCGGGCGCGAACCCCTCGACGTGCTCCGCCTCCCGCGTCAGATAGGACTGCGGGATGAACAGCGGGAAGTAGGCGTTGGAGGCGCCCGCGGCCTTGATCCGGGCGTCCATCTCCTGCTGCGTCCGCTCCCACAGGGCGTACCCGTACGGCCGGATGACCATGGTGCCGCGCACTGGACCGTTGTCGGCCAGCTCCGCCTTGTTGATCAGGTCCTGGTACCAGCGCGGGAAGTCGTCCGCCCGCGGGGTGACGACGGGTGCCTTGGCCATGGCGCGATGGTACGGGCCCAGATTGCCGGAATGTGAAATCTCGCCACACCGGCGTGGAACCGCCAACCCGGGCCCCTTCAGCACTGGACGCCACCGCGAGGCCGGAGTTTCCTGGCATACGGGGGGAGTTGCGAGCGCACGTCACGGGGGCCAGGCAAACGGGCACAACGGCAGCACACGGCGGATTGGGGCGCTATCGATGACACCTACGCTCGTGCGTCAGCACCTGCATCACGCGGGACCGACGTCCCCCGTGGACCTGAGTGCACGCGCGCGTGACTGGTCGGAGATCCAGGAGCGGATGCTGGTCCCGCTCTACGAGGCCGTCTACGAGCGACTGGAGGTGGCCCCGGGCACCCGGCTGCTGGGACTGGGCTGCGGCAGCGGACTCGCCCTGCTGATGGCCGCATCCCGCGGCGCCGCGGTCACCGGCGTCGAACCCTCCTCCCCCGAAAGACTCGCCCTCGCCCGCGAGCGGCTGACACCCCCGGCACCACCCACGGCACCCGGGACCAGGGGCGCACGCGCGCGTGCGGCACGCGTCCGGCTCGTCGACGGGCCACCGCGGGCCGCGGCCGACGGGACGGACCCGGCCGACCCGTCCCGGCCGGCGTACGACCTCGTCACCGCCTTCGAGCCGATCGGCTGTCTCGCGGGCGACTCGGAGGGGCTCGGTGAGCTGCTCGCCGACGCCGTGCCGCTCGCCGAGCGGGGCGCGGCGGTGGTGCTCGCGGGGTGGGGCCCGCCCGAGCGGTGCGCGACCGCCGCGGTGCTGCGGGTGGCCGCCAAGCTGGCGGACCCGACGCGCGGCGCGGGCAGCTGGCGCCCCGCGCTGCGGGACGACCTGGAGGAGGTCGCCCAGCGGGCCGGACTGGCCCCGGACGGCTCCGGCCGGGTGGCCTGCCCCTTCGGCTACGCCGACGTCGACAGCGCGGTACGGGGTCTGCTGTCGACCGGTCTGTTCGACGCGGCGATCACCGCGACCGACCGGGAGCAGGTCGACAAGGAACTCACCGAGGCCCTCCACCCGCACCAGCGGCGGGACGGGACGGTGTGGATGCCGAACGTGTTCCGCTACCTGATCGCCCGGGTGCGCTAGGACACGCCCGAACGCGCTACGGCGCCGGGGGCCACCCCGACGCCGTAGCACCACGTGGATCCGGGTCGCCGCGTCAGCCCATGAACTTCTTGAACTCGTCCGGCAGCTCGAAGTCCTGACCGGCCTGCTGGCCCGGGACGCCGAAGGCGTTGCCCTGGGCGGCGGCCGCGCGCCGGGCGGCCTCCTCCTGCTCCTGCTGCTTGCGCTTCATCGGGTTGCCGGAGCGCTGCTTGCCCTTGGCCTTCTTCGGCTGCTTCTTGGTACGGCCCGGGCCGCCGCCCATGCCCGGCATCCCGGGCATACCCGGCATGCCGCCGCCCTGGGCCATCCGGGACATCATCTTGCGGGCCTCGAAGAACCGCTCGACCAGGCCCTTGACCGCGCTGACCTCGACACCGGAACCCTTGGCGATACGGGCACGGCGCGAGCCGTTGATGATCGTCGGGTCCTGGCGCTCGCCCGGAGTCATCGACTTGATGATCGCGGCGGTCCGGTCGACGTCCCGCTCGTCGAGGTTGTTGATCTGGTCCTTGATCTGCCCCATGCCGGGCAGCATCCCGAGGAGCTTGGAGATGGACCCCATCTTCCTGACCTGCTCCATCTGGGCCAGGAAGTCGTCCAGGGTGAAGTCCTGGCCCTTCTTGGACGCCAGCTTGGAGGCCATCTTCTCGGCCTCTTCCTGGCTGAACGTCTTCTCCGCCTGCTCGATCAGGGTGAGCAGGTCACCCATGTCGAGGATGCGGGAGGCCATCCGGTCCGGGTGGAAGGCGTCGAAGTCGTCGAGCTTCTCGCCGTTGGACGCGAACATGATCGGCTTGCCGGTGATCTGCCGGATCGACAGCGCGGCACCACCACGGGCGTCACCGTCGAGCTTGGAGAGCACCACGCCGTCGAAGCCGACGCCGTCGCGGAACGCCTCGGCCGTATTGACCGCGTCCTGACCGATCATGGCGTCGACGACGAACAGGATCTCGTCGGGGCTGACGGCGTCCCTGATGTCCGCGGCCTGCTGCATCATCTCCTGGTCGATGCCGAGACGGCCGGCGGTGTCGACGATGACGATGTCGTGGACGCGGGTCCGCGCGTGCTCGATGGAGTCCTTGGCGACCTTGACCGGGTCACCGACGCCGTTGCCCGGCTCGGGCGCGTAGACGGCCACCCCGGCGCGCTCGGCGACGACGCTGAGCTGGTTCACGGCGTTCGGCCGCTGGAGGTCGGCGGCGACCAGCACCGGCGAGTGCCCCTGGTCCTTGAGCCACTTGCCGAGCTTGCCCGCCAGCGTGGTCTTACCGGCACCCTGGAGACCGGCGAGCATGATCACGGTCGGCGGGTTCTTGGCGAACCGCAGGCGCCGGGTCTCACCTCCGAGGATGGTGACCAGCTCGTCGTTGACGATCTTGAGGACCTGCTGGGCCGGGTTCAGCGCCCGGGACACCTCGGCGCCGAGGGCCCGCTCCTTGACGTTCTTGATGAACGTCCGGACGACGGGCAGGGCCACGTCCGCCTCGAGGAGGGCGATGCGGATCTCGCGCGCGGTGGCGTCGATGTCCGCCTCGCTCAGACGCCCCTTACCGCGCAGGTTCTTGAAGGTGGCTGAAAGGCGGTCGGAGAGAGTATCGAACACGGCGGCGTCGGTCCTCGGGAGTCGGGGGCGGTCTGAGCGTCTTCCAGGGTATCCCGGCGGCACAAGTCGCCGGATCCGCTCAGCCGCGCAAAGTTTCCTCCAGCTTCCGCGCCACCGTGGCCGCCTCGTCCCCCGGCAGGGGCGCCCCCTGTCCGGTGGTCACGTAGAACGCGTCCACCGCGTTCGCGCCCAGCGTGCTGACGTGGGCGCTGCGCACGCTCACCCCCGCGTCCTCCAGCGCGCGCCCGATGCGGAACAGCAGGCCCGGGGCGTCCTGGGCGCGTACCTCGATGACCGTGGCGAGCCGGGAGGCGGCCGGGTGGACGGTGACCCGCGCGGGCGGGGCGACGACGCCCCGGCGCCGTGGGTAGGCGGCGTCGCGTTCCGCGAGGCGTCCGGCGATGTCCAGGGAGCCGTCCAGGGCGCGCACCAGGTCGGCGCGGAGCCGGGCGGCCTGCGGCAGCGAGCCGTACTCGGCGGCGACCCGCCAGTCCAGCAGCAGGACGGAGCCGTCGACGCCGTCCGGCAGGTCGAGGGCGCGCAGCTCGGCCGTGCGGACGGTCAGCCGGTGCATGGCGAGGACACCGGCCACGGCGGGCAGCACCTCCGGCTGGTCGGGTACGGCGATCAGCAGTTCGACGCCGAGCGGCTCGGGGGCGTCGGAGCCGGGCGGCTGCTCCTCCGTCGGCGGTTCGGTCTGCGCCCGCAGCGCCAGCACGGGACCGCCGGTGGCGACGGCCTCGATGGCGAGCCGTTCCTGCTCGGCCGTGGGCGCGGCGGCCTCGGGTTCGTCGGGGTCGTCCCCGGCGAGCACGGCGGCGACCCGTTTGACGAGGTCGGCGACGAGGGAGCCGCGCCAGGAGGACCAGGCGGCGGGGCCGGTGGCGAGGGCGTCGGCCTCGGTGAGGGCGTGCAGCAGCTCCAGGGTGGACTGGCTGCCGACCGCGTCGGCGACGGACCGCACGGTGGCGGGGTCCTCCAGGTCACGCCGGGTGGCGGTGTCGATGAGCAGCAGGTGGTGGCGGACCAGCGTGGCGAGCACGGTGACGTCCTCGCGGTCGAAGCCGATGCGGGCGGCGACGTCCTTGACGATGATCTCCCCGGCCACGGAGTGGTCACCGGGCCAGCCCTTGCCGATGTCGTGCAGCAGCGCGGCGACCAGCAGCAGGTCGGGGCGGCTGACGCGGCGCGTGAACTCGGAGGCGCGCACCGCGGTCTCGATGAGGTGCCGGTCGACGGTCCAGATGTGCACGGCGTTGCGCTGCGGCCGGCAGCGGACCCGCTCCCAGTCGGGGAGGAGCCGGGTGATCAGCCCTTCGGCCTCCAGGGCCTCCCAGACCTCGACGGTGGGCCGTCCGGAGCCCAGCAGGGTGACGAGCTGCTCGCGGGCCTCGGCGGGCCAGGGCGTGGGCAGCGGGCGCACCGTGGTGGCGAGGCGGCGTACGGCGTGCAGGGAGAGCGGGAGTCCGGCCTGTGCGGCGGCCGCCGCGGCGCGCAGCGGCAGCACGGGGTCGCGGTCGGGGCGTGCGGCGCGGGCGAGGACCACCTCGCCGTCCTGTTCGACCACGCCTTCGGCGAGCGGGGACCGTTCGGCGACGGGCTTCCCGCCGCCGAGCGCCCTCCCGTCGCCCACCACCGCCCTTCTGAGGAAGTCGCTTCGTTCCCTTGCCATCTTGCGCAGCCGGGGCCGCACGGCGCGCGACCGCAGCACGCGCCCCACTTCGCGCCAGGTGACGTCACTGGCGTACGAGATGACGCGTGCCGCCTCGTACACCTGCCGCAGCAGGGTGTCGGCGTCCAGCAGCCCCAGCTCGGCGGCGACCTGGTCCTGCTCCTGGAGGGCGAGGCGGTCGGTGGCGCGTCCGGTGGTGAGGTGGAGGGCGTCGCGGACGTCGAGGAGGCGGCGGCGGGCGTCGTCGAGTCCTTCGCGCGGGGCGTCGGCGAGCCAGGAGGCGGCGACGGCGCGCAGGGCGGTGGCGTCGCGCAGTCCGCCGCGGGCTTCCTTGAGGTCGGGTTCGAGGAGGTACTGCAGCTCGCCCTGGCGTTCGGCGCGTTCGGCGCAGAGTTCCTGGAGTTCGGGGAGACGTTTCGGCGCCTGGTTGCGCCAGTCGGCGAGGACGGCGGTGCGCAGTCCGGCGGTGAGGCCGAGGTCTCCGGCGAGGTGCCGGGCGTCCAGGAGGCCGAGTTGGACTTTCAGATCCTCTCCGGCGGTCCTGCGTGCCTCGGCCGGGGTGCGTACGGAGTGGTCGAGGGCGAGGCCGAGGTCCCAGACGGGGTACCAGAGGCGGTCGGCCAGGGCGGCGACGGCCTTGGGGTCGGCGCCGTCGTGCAGCAGGAGGAGGTCGAGGTCGCTGCGTGGGGACAGTTCCCCACGGCCGTAGCCGCCGACGGCGACGAGGGAGACGCCGCGCAGGCCCTCCGCGGCGGCGGTGAAGAGGCCCGACAGCCAGTCGTCGGTGAGCCCGGAGAGGGCGGCACGGCGCGGCGGCCCGGACCGCGCCCCCTCGGTGAGGAGGCGCAGCCGGGCCGCCGCGTAGCCGCTGGGTCCCGAGTCCTCTGCTTCGATGCGCACATCCGTACCCGTCACCCAGCGACTCCTGTTCGTGTGATCAGAGCGCGTCCGGGCCGCGCTCGCCGGTCCGGACCCGTACGGCCGTCTCGACCGGGAGGGACCAGACCTTGCCGTCACCGATCTTGCCGGTGCGGGCTGCCTTGACGATGACATCGATCAGCTGCTCGGCGTCGTCGTCCTCGGCCAGTACCTCGATGCGGATCTTGGGTACCAGGTCGACGGTGTACTCGGCGCCGCGGTAGACCTCGGTGTGGCCTCGCTGTCGACCGTAGCCGCTGGCCTCGGTGACCGTCAGTCCGTGGACTCCGAAGGCCTGGAGGGCCTCCTTGATCTCGTCGAGCCGGTGCGGCTTGACGACGGCGGTGATGAGCTTCATGCCTCAACCTTCTTGCTCTCAGCGGCGGGGCTGGTCTGGGCGGGTGCGGCGGCGGAGATGTGCGAGGCGGCCGCGCTGCTGAAGTCGTATGCAGTCTCGGCGTGGGCGCTCTGGTCGATGCCGGTGATCTCGGCGTCCTCGGAGGCGCGGAAGCCGATCGTCTTCTGGATGACGAAGGCGAGGACGAACGTCACCACGAAGGTGTAGCCCATGACCGAGAAGGCGCCGATGGCCTGCGAGAGGAACTGGTCCCAGCCGCCGGTGCCGTCGGTGGCGAGGAAGCCGACCATCAGGGTGCCGAGGAGACCGCCGACCAGGTGAACGCCGACGACGTCCAGGGAGTCGTCGTAGCCCAGCTTGTACTTGAGGCTGACGGCCCAGGAGCAGACCGCGCCGGCGACGACACCGATGAGCAGGGCGCCGAAGATGTTGACGTTGCCGCCGGACGGGGTGATGGCGACCAGACCGGCGACCGCGCCGGAGCAGGCGCCGAGGGTGGTGAACGCGCCGTGCCGGATGCGCTCGTAGATCAGCCAGCCGAGCATGGCGGCGCCGGTCGCGACCTGGGTGTTGATGGCCATCTGCGCGGTGGTGCCGTCGACGCCCAGCTCGGAGCCGGCGTTGAAGCCGAACCAGCCGAACCACAGCAGGGCGGTGCCGAGCAGGACCAGCGGCAGGTTGTGCGGCCGCATCGGGTCCTTCTTGAAGCCGATGCGCTTGCCGACGACGAGGACGGCGGCGAGGGCGGCGATACCGGCGTTGATGTGGACAGCCGTACCGCCGGCGAAGTCGATCACGGCCGGGTCGAGCTGGGAGAGCCAGCCGCCGCCCCAGACCCAGTGGGCGACCGGGAAGTAGACCACGGTGACCCAGACGCCGATGAAGACCATCCAGGCGCCGAACTTCACCCGGTCGGCGAGCGCGCCGCTGATCAGGGCGGCGGTGATGACCGCGAACAGCATCTGGAAGAGCGAGAAGGCGAAGACGGAGATGTCGTTGCCGGTGAAGCTCTCCATGGTGCTGTCGGCGTCGACGCCCTTGAGGCCGATCATGTCGAGGTTGCCGATGAAACCGCCGGAGTCACCGCTGAACGCGAGGGAGTGTCCGTAGAGCACCCACAGGACGCTGACGATGCCCAGCGAGATGAAGGACATCATCAGCATGTTGAGTACGCTCTTGGACCGGACCATGCCGCCGTAGAAGAGGGCCAGGCCGGGCGTCATCACCATGACGAGCGCCGCGCTGATCAATACGAATCCGGTATCTGTGCCGTTCAATGCCGGTATCTCCTCGTCTTTGGTACGGCCCCGTGCGGGCGAAGCCTGAGCGGATTGCGGGGGGCGGGCCGGTTATGCCGCACGAGATTGGCGCAGCGCCGTTTCGGTGGAAGCCCCGCGTTGTTTCACGGGCGTGACAAGGACGCATGGCGTGTTACGCGTCGATGAACTGCCTGATGTTCGGCCACTGGATCGTTATCGTGGCGCAACCTTCTGGGCCGGGCGACCGCGGGGAAAGCAGAAACCGGCCGCGGGCGGCCTTCCGATGACCTGGCATGGGGGAGCCGAGTCGGGCGGTTCGGGAGGGCCGGCCGCGGCCGGGGTCGGTACCGGGCGTCAGACCGCTTCGGCGGTCTCCGGCAGCTCGACGGCGAGTTTCTCGGTGAGGTCCACGACCTCCGCGAGGTCGCCGAAGTCCCGGGCGGCGGTGTCGACGGTCTTCCGGATCCGGGTGTTCACCCGCTCGGAGCGCACCTTCTTGGCCACCCGCATCGCCTGCTCGGCGTAGATCGTGCTCTGCTCGGGCTGGCGCTGGAGGAGGTGCACGGTGGCCATGCCGATGAGGTTGAGCGCATACGACCGCTGGTGCTCGCCGTCCTCGGCGAACAGCTCCACGGCCCGGTTCATCAAGGGCTCGGCGAGGGAGGCGTAGGCGGGGCTGCGACCGGCGACATAGGCCAGGTCGCGGAAGGAGTGGGAGTTCTCGCCGTGCAGTTCGGCCTCGGAGAAGAAGCGGATCCAGTCGGGGTCCGGCTCGTCCCACTCGTCGGCCTCGGCGAAGGTGTCCTCGGCCATCCGCACGGCCCGCTTGCACTTGCCGGGCTGCCCCATGTTGGCGTACGCGCGGGCCTCCATCGCATACAGCATCGACTGGGTGCGCGGGCTGGCGCAGTCCCGGCTGCCGTACTGCGCGAGGTGGATCAGTTCGAGGGCGTCGTCGGGCCGTCCGAGGTGGATCATCTGGCGGCTCATGCTGGACAGGACGTAACTGCCGAGGGGGCGGTCGCCCGCCTCCTTGGCGGCGTGCAGGGCGAGGACGAAGTACTTCTGGGCGGTGGGCTGGAGGCCGATGTCGTAGCTCATCCAGCCCGCCAGTTCGGCCAGCTCGGCGGCGACCTTGAAGAGCCTGCGGGTGGTGGCGTCGGGCTGGGGTTCCTGGAGGAGGTCGGTGACCTCGTGCAACTGGCCGACGACGGCCTTGCGGCGCAGGCCGCCGCCGCACTGGGCGTCCCACTGCCGGAACATCACCGTGGTGGACTCCAGCAGGTCCAGCTCGGGCTTGGACAGCCGCCCGCGCGCGCGGGTGGCGGGCACGGGCTCCGGGTCGGGTCGGGACGGGGCGGGCGGGACGGGGACCAGCCAGCGCTGCATGGGCTCGATGAGCGCCGGGCCCGCGGACAGCACCAGCGAGGTTCCGAGGAAGCCGCGCCGCGCGAGCATCAGGTCGCTGCGCGAGAACTCGCTGAGCAGGGCCACCGTCTGGGGGCCCGTCCAGGGCAGGTCGACCCCGGTCGCGGACGGGGCGGGGCGTGAGGTACGCAGGCCCAGGTCCTCGACGGAGACGACACAGCCGAACCGCTCGGAGAACAGCTCGGACAGGATCCTGGGGATCGGCTCGCGCGGGTTCTCGCCGTCCAGCCAGCGGCGTACGCGCGAGGTGTCGGTGGAGATGTGGTTGGCGCCCAACTGGCGTGCTCTGCGGTTGACCTGACGGGCCAGCTCGCCCTTGGACCAGCCGCTGCGCACGAACCATGAGCCCAGCAACTCGTTCGGGCGCTTGTCAGCGTTCGCCCCGCTGCCGCCGTTGCCGCCCACTGGAACGCCCCCATCCCCTTGGTAGACCGCTTGCCGCCGAATGCGTCAAGCCCTAACAGAATGCCCGTCAAACCGGTCTCCCGTATGGCACTTGTCACTCTTCGAACGGGAAGCCGCCTTGCCTCCGGCATACCCGCGTGAGCATGTGCCCCCAGGGTCCGTGTACTCAAAGTAATCCTACGATCACCCGTCCAGCCATGGCGAACGCTGAATCGCCACCATTCGCCACCCCTTCGAATGAACTCACGGTGGCCTCCGCACGATTCACTTGACATAGGACGGACGGGAGTGAGCGGAGCGATGCACAAAGGGGCGCACATGGCTCAGCGCACCACCCGGGACGCTTCAACGCGCCGCCCGGAGGAGCTGTCTGGATCGGCCGCCGACCGGGAAGGCGGAAACGCAGCGTCACGTTCCGCATCCGTCTCGTAACCACCGGTGCGTCGGACCCGTTGGAGGGGGCATGGGCTTCACGATCGGCAGCAGTCGGGGCATCCGCGACATCCGGTCCACCTCTCGCCGCCGCGGCCGCGCCTCGGAGTGCACCGCGGTGGCGGAGTACACGGGGCTGTGGGGCTGGGACGTGGCGCCGGGCGCCCGCGCCGCCGCGGGCGTCTGCTCCTGCGGCCGCCCCGACTGCCGGGCCCCCGGCGCCCACCCACTGGAGTTCGCCCCCGAGGTGCCCGCCGGTGCCACGCTGGGCGAGGTCACCAGGGCGTGGGCCGAGACCCCGGGCGCCGCGGTGATGCTGCCGGCCGGCCGGGCCTTCGACGTCATCGAGGTCGCCGAGTCCGCCGGGCGGCGCGCGCTGGTCCGCCTGGAGCGCATGGGCCTGCCCCTCGGCCCGGTGACCGCCACCCCCGACGGCCGCGCCCACTTCCTGGTCGCCCCCGGCGCCGCCCACGAGCTGCCCGCGCTGCTGTACCGGATGGGCTGGGACGACCCGAACCTCGACCTGCGCGGCCTCGGCGCCGGTACGTACATCACCGCCCCGCCCTCCGACCGCGCGGGCCTCGGCCCGGTCCGCTGGCTGCGCCCGCCCGCCCTGGACTCGGCGACCCGGCCCCCGGCGGCCCGGCTGCTGCTGGGCACCCTGGCGTACGTGGCCCACCGGTCACGGGCGTAAGGAGAAGTACGTAGCCGCCCGTACGACGAAGCGCCCGCCCCCTCTCCAATGGGGGGCGGGCGCTTCTCGTGAGGACCGACGTCCGGGCGGGTCACTCTCCGATAGCGGGTCACTCTCCGATAAGGGCATCCACGAACGCCTCCGGCTCGAACGGCGCGAGGTCGTCCGCGCCCTCCCCGAGCCCGACCAGCTTGACCGGAACGCCCAGCTCGCGCTGGACGGCGACCACGATGCCGCCCTTGGCGGTGCCGTCGAGCTTGGTCAGCACGATGCCGGTGATGTCGACGACCTCGGCGAAGACCCGGGCCTGGACGAGGCCGTTCTGGCCGGTGGTGGCGTCCAGGACGAGCAGCACCTCGTCCAGCGGGGCGTGCTTCTCCACGACCCGCTTGACCTTGCCCAGCTCGTCCATCAGGCCGGTCTTGGTGTGCAGCCGCCCGGCGGTGTCGATGAGCACCACGTCGGTGCCCAGCTCCTTGCCTTCCTTGACCGCGTCGAAGGCGACCGAGGCGGGGTCGCCCGCCTCGGGGCCGCGCACGGTGTGGGCGCCGACGCGTTCGCCCCAGGTCTGGAGCTGGTCGGCGGCGGCGGCGCGGAAGGTGTCGGCGGCGCCCAGGACGACGGTGCGGCCGTCGGCCACCAGGACGCGGGCGAGCTTGCCGGTGGTGGTGGTCTTGCCGGTGCCGTTGACGCCGACGACCATCACGATGCCGGGCTTGCGGCCCTCGGGCTCGGTCTTCACCGCGCGGTCGAGGTCGGTGCCGACCAGCGTCAGCAGCTCCTCGCGCAGCAGGCCGCGCAGTTCCTGCGGGGTGCGGGTGCCGAGCACCTTCACCCGCTCGCGCAGCCGCTCGACCAGCTCCTGGGTGGGCTGCACACCGACGTCGGCGGTGAGCAGGGTGTCCTCGACCTCCTCCCAGGTCTCCTCGTCCAGGTGCTCGCGCGAGAGCAGCGTGAGCAGGCCCTTGCCGAGGGCGTTCTGCGAGCGGGAGAGACGGGCGCGGAGGCGGACCAGCCGCCCCGCGGTGGGCTCCGGGACCTCGATGACGGGGACCGGAAGCTCTTCGACGGGCGGTTCCTCCACGGTGACGGGCGCGCCGCCGTCCGGAAGGTCCACCTCCTCTATGGTGCGGCGCGGTTCCTCACGCGGTGTCTCGGCCTCGTCGCCGACGTGCGGCTCGGCCGGAGGGGCGGTGATGTCGGGCGTCGTGGGCGGCGGCGGGGGCAGGGCCTTCTTCCGCCGGGTGCCGACGACGAGCCCGCCGATCGCGCCGAGCACGACCACGGCGATGACTACAGCAAGGATGACGATGTCCATAACGCGTCCAGTATCAGCCATGGGGCTCGGCCGGACCCAGTTTGTGTGTTCCGCCAAGGGCCACGGGTCGCGCGTCTGGCTATCTGACGCATCGTCAGATACGGTCCCCGCGCGCACGGCGCACACCACCCGCCGCCGAAGGGGACCCCATGCCCGTCACGGTCGTACGCTTCAACCTCGTCGCCCCCGACGCCTCCCCCGCCGCGCTCGCCGCCCGCTACCGGGCCGCCCTGGAGATGGCCGGGTACGCCGACGAGCACGGGATCACCCTGGTGCAGACCGAGGAGCACCACGGCGCGGCGAACAACTGGCTGCCCTCGCCGTTCGTCTTCGCGGGCGCGGTCCTCGGCGCGACCCGGCGCCTGGCGGTGACCGTCTCGGCGGTGATCGGCCCGTTGTACGACCCGCTGCGGCTGGCCGAGGACATCGCCGTACTGGACCTGCTGAGCGGCGGACGGCTGGTGACGGTTGCCGGGATCGGCTACCGGCCACGGGAGTACGCCCTGCTCGGCGTGGAGTGGAAACGGCGCGGGCGGCTCCAGGACGAGCTGCTGGAGACGCTGCTGAAGGCGTGGACCGGCGAGGAGTTCGAGTACCGGGGGCGCACGGTACGGATCACCCCGCGCCCTTACTCCGATCCGCACCCCCCGCTGCTGGTCGGCGGCTCCTCCCGGGCGGCCGCCCGCCGCGCCGCCCGCCTGGGCCTGCCCTTCTTCCCGAGCGCGCACCTGCCGGAGCTGGAGGCGTACTACAAGGAGCGGCTGATCGAGTACGGCACCGAGGGCTGGACGATGATGCCGGGCGCCGAGACCCCGCTGCTGCACCTGGCCGAGGACCCGGACCGGGCGTGGGCCGAGTATGGCCGCCATTTCCTGCACGAGGCCCGTACGTACGCCTCCTGGCAGTCCGGGGACGTCCGCTCGGCGGTGCGGTCGGGGGCGGGCACGGTCGAGGAGCTGCGTGCGGAGGGCGTGTACCGGGTGGTCACGCCCGACGAGTGCGTCGCGCTCGGGCTGGACAACCTCGTACTGCATCCGTTGTGCGGCGGGATGCCGGTGGCGGAGGGCTGGCGCAGCCTGCGGCTGTTCTGTGACGTGGTGCTGCCCCGGATCAACGGATGATCCGGGGCAGCGCCCGTGGGGGGTACGAGGAGAGGGGCAGCGGGGACTTGGCCCTTCTCCTCGGGTTCGGGGGCCTCCCCGGGCCAGGGTTCGGGCTCGGGAGGCGGTGGGTCAGCCCATCTCCTCCAGCCGCTTGCCCTTCGTCTCCTTCACGAACTTCAGGACGAACGGGATGGAGAGCGCGGCGAAGACCGTGTAGATCACATATGTGACGGACAGGTTCCAGTCGGCCAGCGACGGGAAGCTCGCGGTGATGGCCCAGTTGGCGATCCACTGGGCGGCGGCGGCCACACCGAGCGCGGCGGCGCGGATCCGGTTCGGGAACATCTCGCCGAGCATGACCCAGACGACCACGCCCCAGCTCAGCGCGAAGAAGAGCACGAACAGGTGGGCGGCGATCAGGGCGACCCAGCCCTGGGTGGCGGGCAGCTGGCCGTCGACGAGGTCGGCGGAGAACGCCCAGGCCTCCAGCGCGAGACCGATCACCATGCCGACCGAGCCGATGATGGCCAGCGGCCTGCGGCCGATCCGGTCGACGAAGACCATCGCGATCACGGTACCGACGATGTTGATGATCGACGTGGTGAAGGAGTAGAAGAACGAGTCCGACGGGTCGACGCCGACCGACTGCCACAGGGTGGCGGAGTAGTAGAACGCGACGTTGATGCCGACGAACTGCTGGAAGACCGACAGACCGATGCCGATCCAGACGATCGGCTTGAAGAAGAAGCTGCCGCCGAGCAGGTCGCGGAAGGTGGACCGGGTCTCGCTCCGCATGCCGTGCTCGATCTCGGTGACCCGGGCGTCCAGGTCGACGTCCTGGCCCTCGACCTCGGCGAGGATCTCCCGGGCGCGCTCCCGCTTGCCGGCGGAGAGCAGGTAGCGGGGGGACTCCGGGATGGCGAAGGAGAGCAGGCCGTAGAGGACGGCCGGGACGACCTCTACGCCGAGCATGACCTGCCAGGCCTCCAGGCCCAGCAGGGTCCCGCGCTGGTCACCGTCGGCGAGGTTCAGCAGACCCCAGTTGACCAGCTGGGACATGGCGATGCCGATGACGATCGCGGCCTGCTGGAAGGAGCCGAGACGGCCTCGGTAGGCGGGTGGGGCGACCTCGGCGATGTAGGCGGGGCCGATGACGGAGGCCATACCGATGGCGAGACCGCCGATGACACGCCAGAAGGCGAGGTCGTAGAGCGTGAAGGGGAGCGCGGAGCCGATGGCGCTGGCCGTGAAGAGGACGGCGGCGATCTGCATGACCCGGATCCGGCCGATCCGGTCGGCTATCCGGCCCGCGGTCGCGGCGCCGATGGCACAGCCGATCAGGGCGATGGCGATGACCTGGGCCAGCGCGGCGGAGCCGATGTCGTAGCGGCCTCTGATGCCTTCGACGGCGCCGTTGATCACGGAGCTGTCGTAGCCGAAGAGGAAACCGCCCATCGCCGCGGCGGCCGCGATGAAGATGACGTGTCCGAGATGGTCGGGCCGAGCCGTCCTGGCTCCTGAACTGGGTACCTGCGCTGTGCTGGTCACGTGTACTCCTCGGGCCGCCGGCGTCGCTGCCGGCGTGGGGGTCAGCCCTTCGGGGCGCTGAGGCCTGAAGGTAAAAGCAACGTTGCAGAGACTATGTGTTCAAGTTTCGAAGTCAATACATCGACAGCTGTGAGTTTGAGGCAGCCGGAAGGATGTTTGAGTTCAAGGCTTGAAGTATCTGCCCGTATGGTCAGACAAAAGACCAGGTCGGATTAGATGTAGGGCGCACGGGATCTAGCGCAGCCGCTGGCTGATGACCTTCGACACACCGTCGCCCTGCATCGAGACGCCGTAGAGGGCGTCGGCGACCTCCATCGTCCGCTTCTGGTGCGTGATGACGATGAGCTGCGAGGCCTCCTGGAGCTCCTGCATGATGCGGATCAGCCGCTGGAGGTTGGTGTCGTCGAGCGCCGCCTCGACCTCGTCCATGACGTAGAACGGGCTGGGCCGCGCCTTGAAGATCGACACCAGCAGCGCCACCGCGGTCAGCGACCGCTCCCCGCCCGAGAGCAGCGACAGCCGCTTGACCTTCTTGCCCGGCGGCCTGGCCTCGACGTCGACACCGGTGGTGAGCATGTTGTCGGGGTCGGTCAGCAGCAGCCGCCCCTCACCGCCGGGGAACAGCCTGCTGAAGACGCCCTCGAACTCCCGCGCGGTGTCCCGGTAGGCCTCCGTGAAGACCTGCTCGACGCGCTCGTCGACCTCCTTGACGACCTGGAGCAGATCCGCGCGGGTCTTCTTCAGGTCCTCCAGCTGCTCGCTGAGGAACTTGTGCCGCTCCTCCAGCGCCGCGAACTCCTCCAGAGCCAGCGGATTGACCTTGCCCAGCTGCTGGTACGCCCGCTCGGCCGCCTTCAGCCGCTTCTCCTGCTCGGCCCGCACGAACGGGCGGGGCCGGTTGCGCGGGTGCTGCGGGTCCTCGGGCAGCTCCTCACCGTCGGCGGGGGGCGAGGGTGGCACCGGCTGGTGCGGTCCGTACTCGGAAACGAGCCCCGCCGGTTCCACACCGAGTTCCTCCAGCGCCTTGGTCTCCAGCTGCTCGATCCGCAGCCTCTTCTCGGCGCCGAGTACCTCCCCGCGGTGGACCGAATCCGTCAACTTGTCGAGTTCCGCCTTGAGATCGCGCCCCTCGGTGCGGGCCTGCGCCAACTCCCGCTCCCGCAGCGCCTTCGCCGCCTCGGCCGCGGCACGCTCCCGCTCGGCCCGCGCGACGGAGACCTCGACGTGCGCGAGCAGCTGCCGGGCGCCCGCGGCGACGGCGCCCGCGACGGCCGCCTCCTGCCGCAGCCGGGCCCGCCGCTGCTCGGCACGCGCGCGTGCCTCACGTTCCGAACGGGCGGCCCGGTCGAGCGAGTCGGCCCGCCCCGCGAGCCCCTTCACCCGCTCCTCGTGCGTACGGACCTGAAGCCGCGCCTCCATCTCGGTCTGCCGGGCGTTGGCGCCGTCGGCGGCGAGCCGGTCCCGTACGGAGGTGTCCGGCTCCTCCTCGATCGGCATCTCCTCGGCGACCGCGAGCCGTTCGGCGAGTTCCTCGACCTCCTCCAGGGCCCGGTCCAGCGCCTCCTGGGCCCGGGCAGCGGCGGCGACACCGCGCTCGGCCTCCCCCGCCGCGCCCCTCGCCTGCCCGGCGAGCCGCCCGAGCTGCTGGGCGACGGAGGACTTCTCGCGGTCGGCGGCGCGGCGGCGCTCGGCCAGCTCCTCGACGGCCGCGACGGCCTCCTTACGACGCTCCTGCGCCGCCTGCTGGGCCGCGGCCAGTTCCTCGCACCGCACGGCCAGCTCCGCCAGCTCGGCGGCGGCCTCGTCCACGGACGCCTGTACTTCCAGCAGGCTGGGCGCGCCGGCGGAGCCGCCGTGGGCGAAGTGGGCGCCCAGCAGGTCGCCTTCGGCGGTGACGGCGGTGAGGTGGGGGTGGGTGTAGACGAGGTGCTCGGCGTCTTCGAGGGTGTCGACGACGACCGTGCCGTGGAGCAGTCGCCGTACGGCGGGCATGAGGTCGGTGGGGCCTCGGACCAGGTCCGCGGCGGGCAGTGCCCCCTCGGGCCGTCGGGCGTCCGCGGACTCGTCGTGGCCGGTCGCGCAGTTCCCCGCGCCCCTGGGGTCGGCGGGGGCGCCCGCCAGCAGGAGAGATGCCCGTCCGCCGTCCTGCTTGCGCAGAAGGCGGATCGCGTCGGCCGCCGCGGAGGGGGAGGTCACCGCCAACGCGTCCGCCGCCGCGCCGAAGGCCGCCGCCAGCGGGATCTCGTAGCCGGGGGTGATCGTCAGGAGTTCCGCCGCCGGGCCCAGCAGGCCGGAGAGACGATCCTGCGCGGAGAGCAGGGCGCCGGTGCCGTCCTTGCGGCGCAGCCCCAGGGCCAGGGCCTCGTGGCGGGCCCGGGTCGCGGCACGTTCGCGTTCGGCCGCGGTGGCCGCCTCCCGCGCGGCCGTCAGGGCGGCCTCGGCCCCGGTGAGCGCTTCCTTCGCGCTGCGGTGCCGCTCGGCCAGTTCCGCGTCGTCGGCGTCCAGCCCGTCGACCTCGGCCTTGAGCGTCTCGTACTCCTCCTGCGCGGCGACCGCGCGCTGCTCCGCCTCGTCGCGGGCGGCGGCCAGCCGGTCGATCTCGGCCTGTGCGGAGGCGGCCCGCGACCGGGCGGCGCCGGCCTGGCCGCTCAGCCGGGCCAGCCCTTCGCGGCGGTCGGCGATGGCGCGGGCGGCGTCCTTCAGGCGCCGCTCCTCGGAGGCCAGTTCGCGCTCCAGTTCGGCGCGGTGGGCGACGGTGTCGTCCAGGGCCCGCTGCGCCGCCTCCAGGGCGGCCTCCAGTTCGGCCTCCTGCTCACGGATGCGGGCGGCCTCGCGCTCCAGGTCCTCGGGGTCACGGCCGCGCCGCTCGTCGGGCGGGGCGGACGTGGCGCTCTTGACCCGGGCGTCGGCCAGCGAGATCGTGCCGCGCACCCGCTCGGCCAACTGGGACAGCTCGTACCAGGTCTGCTGGGCGCGCTGGAGGCGCGGGCTGAGCCGCCGCACCTCGTCCTCCAGCAGGGCCTCGCGCTGGAGGGCCTTCCGCAGCTCCTGCTCGGCGGCCTCCTTGCGTTCCTTCAGCGCGGCCTCGTCGGCGATCTCGGTCCTCAGCGCCTCCCGCAGCCGTACGAGGTCGTCGGCGAGGAGGCGGAGCCGGGCGTCGCGGAGGTCGGCCTGGATGACGGCGGCGCGCCGGGCGACCGCCGCCTGGCGGCCCAGCGGCTTGAGCTGGCGGCGCAGTTCGTCGGTCAGGTCCTGCACGCGCGCGAGGTTGGCCTGCATGGCGTCGAGCTTCCGCAGCGCCTTCTCCTTGCGCTTGCGGTGCTTGAGGACGCCCGCGGCCTCCTCGATGAAGGCGCGGCGGCCCATGGGGTCGGCGTGCAGGACGGAGTCGAGCTGGCCCTGGCCGACGATGACGTGCATCTCGCGGCCGATGCCGGAGTCGGAGAGGAGTTCCTGGATGTCGAGGAGACGGCAGGTGTCGCCGTTGATCTGGTACTCGCTGCCGCCGTTGCGGAACATGATCCGCGTGATGGTGACCTCGGCGTACTCGATGGGCAGTGCCCCGTCGGAGTTGTCGATGGTCAGGGACACCTCGGCGCGGCCCAGCGGCGGGCGGCCGGTGGTGCCGGCGAAGATGACGTCCTCCATCTTGCCGCCGCGCAGTGACTTGGCGCCCTGTTCGCCCATGACCCAGCTGAGCGCGTCCACGACGTTGGACTTGCCCGAGCCGTTCGGTCCGACGACACACGTGATGCCCGGTTCGAACCGGAGTGTGGTCGCCGAGGCGAACGACTTGAACCCTCGGAGGGTCAGGGCCTTGAGGTGCACGCCGCTGGACTTTACCTTCCGGGGTTGTCTCACTCCATGAACCCGCGGTTTCGCCCTCGGAGTCGCAGGGCACACCAGAAGTTAAACAAGGTGAAAGGATGCGCGGGTCAAGAAGACCGGAGCGGCTCCAGGACCGGGAGCCGGGGGGAAGAAAGAAGGGACGCCGAGGCGTCCCTTGCAGTTTCTGACACTGAGCGGTTGATTACGGGCTTCCCAACCACTGCTTGTCGTTGTGCGATGCAGTGATCAGGTGAGCGCAGGCTCCGCCTGGTGTGCGTCAACGCTCTCCATGATCCTGTCGTGAGAAGCGGCAGCCGTCAGTGCGTCGTTCTCCGCCTGGATCCGTACGAGCTCGGATTCCAGGTCCTGGACGCGCTGCTGGAGCCGTCGCATCTCGGCGAGGAGTCGAGGGTCGGAGCCGCCGACGTAACCGAGAAGCGCCTTTGCCATGATGGATGGTCCTCCACACTGAGTGACCGACCGATGCGGTGTGGGTCGTGAGGGATTCGCACCCGCGGTGCTTGGCACTGTGGAGTTGTGCTGCCGTTCATCCATGCCAAACAGCTAAGGTGCGCGGGGCTTTCAGCGTCTCACCAAAAAGTTTGACGGTCAACACGATCACGCCCCGTATTGGCGGGCGAACCGGGGGCGCGCGGCCTTCGAGTGGCGGCGCTGCGACTCCTGCGGGGCCCTGGGGCGTGGCGATCATCCTTGCGTGCGCGGCCCGTCGGCGCAAGCGGTTCTCGGCAACCACCAGCGGTTTTCATCGCGGACGGGGGTCCGGGGCCCGCCCCGGTGGCCGCGCGGGGGCCTGCCGGGCGGTCCTGGATCACCGGATCGCGAAGCCGTCGTAGCCGCCGCGGGGTGTGTCCCAGATCTCGGTGACCCCGTCCACGCGCCCGGGCGTGTCGCCCGTCCGAAGCCAGTCGAGGAGCCCGTCGCAGGCCTTGCGGGAGCCCTCCGCGACCACCTGGACGCGGCCGTCCGCCAAATTGAGAGCAAAGCCACTCAGGCCGCCGATCTCCAGTGCCTTGGCACGCGTGAACCAGCGGAAACCCACACCTTGGACGCTTCCCCGTACCCAGGCCACCAGCCGTACATCCTCGCTCATGGGTGCAACCTAACCGGCCAATGTCCCTCGGAGCACTTCCTCACCCTGCGCCATGCGGTACCGTCCCCACCCAATGAATCTCATATGAAACTCACTCGATCGAGTGAGTGTGAGTCTGGCTGGCCGCGGGGGGACGCGTCGGCCGCAAGGACGAGGAAGGCCAGGACATGGGACGCCACCGACGCATCGCCGCCGGCCGCGCCGCCACGGGCCGCGCCACGGGGGCCGCACCGACGCACGGCTCGTCCACCCAGGAGTACGACCCGTACTCCCCCTACGCGGGCGACCACGGCACCACCGGTATCGCCCCCTACCTCCAGCCCGAGGCGTACGCCGACGTCCGCGCCCGCAGCGAGGCCTATCTCTACGCCCCGGAGGCGTACACGACGGACGGCGGCTACCCGCACGCCTCCGAGACCGTCGGCTTCCCCTCCGACGGCTTCACGCCGGACGAGGGCGCCCGGCGCGCCGGAGCGCACCGCCGCCGCAAGAAGAAGGCCGGGGCCCCGGTCCGCAACGGCCTGCTCGGCGTCTCCGCCGCGGTGGCCCTCGGCACGGTCGCGGTCGCCACCGGCGTGGTGCCGGGCACCGAGAACTACCAGCTCGGCGGCGGCAACGGCGACAAGGTCCAGTCCGCCGACACCCCGGGCAACACCGAGACCCAGCAGGGCGGCACCTCCGGCAGCGCCGAGGCCCGCGACGAGTCGGCCTCGACGAGCCGGGACGCCGAACGCTCCGCCTCCGCATCCCCCACGCCGTCCCCCTCGACGTCGTCCGCCGCGCCGACGAAGACCCCGTCGAAGGAGCCGGAGAAGACGACCCCGTCGAAGACCAAGAAGCCCAAGCCGGTGACGCCGCCGTCCAGCGCCGAGACGAAGGCGCCGGAGCAGCCGGCCGACCCGCCGGTGACGGTCTCCAAGGAGGCCGCCACCGAGGCCGAGGTGCTCAGGCTCGTCAACGACGAGCGGGCCAAGGCCGGGTGCAGCCCGGTTGCCGCCAACAGCGCCCTGGCCGGGCTCGCCGGGGCCTTCAGCGCGGACATGGCCGCCCGCGGCTTCTTCGACCACACCGACCCCGACGGTCTCACCCCGTGGGACCGCGCGGAGAAGGCCGGGATAGACGACCTCGGCGGCGAGAACATAGCCCGCGGCCAGGCGGACGCGGCCGCGGTCATGGACGCCTGGATGAACAGCCCCGGCCACCGCGCCAACATCCTCAACTGCGACTTCACCACGCTGGGCGTGGGCGTCGAGTTCGGGGACGGCGGCCCGTGGTGGACGCAGAACTTCGGCTACTGACCCGGCGGGGTGCGCTCACCGCTGGTGAGCGCACTCCCTGGGACAGTGCTGTGCTCCCGTACGCTGGTGGCATGACGACCATGCCGGAGCGCACTGCGGAGCAGGATCTTCCGTATGACGTGTTCTCCCGGGCCTGCCCGTCCCGGGGGACGCTGGAGCATGTGACCGGCCGCTGGGGGGCGCTCACGCTCGGGGCGCTGTTCGAGGGGTCGTTCCGCTTCAACGAGCTGCGGCGGCGGGTCGACGGCGTGAGCGAGAAGATGCTGTCGCAGACGCTGCACGCGCTGGAGCGCGACGGCCTGGTGCACCGCGAGGCCCAGCCGACCAACCCGCCGCGCGTCGACTACGAACTCACGCCGCTGGGCCGTGAGGTGGCCGAGCGGCTGGTCGGCCTCATCCAGTTCGTCGAGGGCCGGATGGACGACATCCTCGGCGCCCGCGCCCGCTACGACGAGACGCGCGGCGGGCGCTGACAGCGCGGGCAGTAGTAGCTGGAGCGGTTCATCCAGGGGCGTCGGCGCATCGGCGTCCCGCAGCGGCGGCAGGGCAGGCCCTCGCGGCCGTAGGCGTCCAGGGAGCGGTCGAAGTAGCCCGACTCACCGTTGACGTTGACGTAGAGGCTGTCGAAGCTGGTGCCGCCGACCGCGAGGGCCGCGTTCATCACGTCCCTGATATGGCCGAGGAGTTCGAGGGTGCGGGGGCGGGTGAAGGTCGACGTCGGCCGGTCGTAGTGGAGGCGGGCGCGCCACAGTGCCTCGTCGGCGTAGATGTTGCCGACGCCGCTGATCAGCGACTGGTCGAGCAGGGCGCGTTTGATCGTGCTGCGCTTGCGGCGCAGAGCCTGGTGGAACACCTCCTCGTCGAACAGCGGGTCGAGGGGGTCGCGGGCGATGTGCGCGATGACGTCGGGCAGGCCCTCGGGGGTGTTGTCGTGCAGGGACAGACCGCCGAAGGTGCGCTGGTCGACGAAGCGGAGTTCGGTGCCGAGGCCGTCCGAGAAGCGGATGCGGATGCGCAGGTGCTTCTCGTCGGGCGCCGAGTGCGGCTGCACCAGGAGCTGGCCGCTCATGCCGAGGTGGGCGAGGACGGACTGGTCGGTGTCCTCCAGTGGCAGCCACAGGTACTTGCCGCGGCGGCGCGGGGTGCCGATGCGGTGGCCCGTGAGCCGGTGCGCGAAGTCCTCTGCCCCGGCGGCGTGGCGGCGTACCGCGCGCGGGTGCAGCACCTCGACGTCGGCGACGGTGCGGTGGGCGGCCCACCGGTCCAGGCCGCGACGTACGACCTCGACCTCCGGCAACTCGGGCATGGCGCTCTCCGAAGCGGGATGAGCCGAGCGCCCGCCCCGGGGTGCGGGGACGGGCGCTCAGCGCAGGGTGTGGTGATGTCAGACGGAGGGGACCGGCGGCTCGGGGGTGCCGTCCTCGTCGGGCTTGGTGTCGTCGGTGGCTCCCGTGACCGGTGAGCCGTCCGCGGCAGCCCGCCTGGCGCGCTCGTCCGCCGCGGCGCGAATCGCGCGCCAGGCGGACTCGGCGGCCTGCTGTTCCGCCTCCTTCTTGCTGCGGCCGGTGCCGGTGCCGTACGAGACGCCTCCGACGCGGGCGGCAGCAGTGAAGGTCTTCTCGTGGTCGGGGCCGGTCTCCGTGACCAGGTACTCGGGCACGCCGAGCCCTTCGGTCGCGGTCAGCTCCTGGAGACTGGTCTTCCAGTCCAGGCCGGCTCCGAGGTTCGAGGACTTCTCGATCAGGGGGTCGAACAGGCGGTGCACCAGCTCCGCCGCCGAGTCCAGGCCCTGGTCGAGATAGACCGCGCCGATCACCGCTTCGAGGGTGTCGGCGAGGATGGACGCCTTGTCCCGGCCCCCGGTGCCCTCTTCACCACGGCCGAGCCGGATGAAGGAGCCGAGGTCGAGCGAGCGTCCCACCTGTGCCAGCGCACGCGAGTTGACCACCGCGGCCCGCAGTTTGGCCAGCTGGCCTTCGGGCAGGTCGGGGTGGGTGCGGTACAGCGTGTCGGTGACGACGAGGCCGAGCACCGAGTCCCCGAGGAACTCCAGCCGCTCGTTCGTCGGCAGACCGCCGTTCTCGTACGCGTAGGAACGGTGGGTCAGCGCTCGCACCAGAAGGGCGGACTCGACCTTGTAGCCGAGCCGCCCTTCCAGAAGCGTGTGGGACGAGGCCTGGTTGTCGCCAGAGTTCTTCTTCGGCGTGGACACAGTGCCTCTCACCAGCCGCTCAGACCTCGAGGACCTGGCGCTTGTTGTAGGTGCCGCACGACGGGCACGCGATGTGCTGCTGCTTGGGCTCGTGGCAGCGCTCGCACGCGACCAGGGTGGGGACCGCAGCCTTCCACTGCGACCGGCGGTGGCGCGTGTTGCTGCGCGACATCTTCCGCTTCGGAACAGCCACGGCTACTTCTCCTGCTTCTCGTCGACGCCCGTCTCGGCGCCGCTCGTGTCGTCCTTGTCGCCTGGTTCGAGCGAACCGGCGAGTCCCTGCAATGCCGCCCAACGGATGTCGACGGCGTCATGGTGGTGGTCCGGGTCGTCCGCGAGCCGGGCACCGCACTCGGCGCACAGACCCGGGCAGTCCTCCCGGCACACCGGCTGCATCGGCAGTGCGAGCACCACCGCATCGCGCAGCACGGGTTCGAGGTCGAACAGGCCGTCCTCGAGGAAGAGCCTGTCCTCGTCGTCCTCGGCGTCGTCGCCCGGTTCCGCCTTCACGCGGCCCCGGTCGTCGGCGTCAGGGTACGAGAACATCTCCTGGAAGTCCGCTTCCAGCTCCTGCTGGAGCGGCTCCAGACACCTTACGCACTCCCCCTCGGCCCGTGCACGGGCGGTGCCTGTGACGAGCACACCTTCCATGACCGACTCGAGCCGCAGCTCCAGCTCGACCGGAGCACCTTGCGGCACTTCGATGACGTCCTTCAGACCGAGGTCCTTCGGGGCGTCGACCGTGCGGGACAGCCGCTGGAGCGCGCCGGGCCGCCGGCCCAGCTCGTGCGTGTCGAACACGAGGGGGTTGCGGTGGTCGAGGCGGGCGTTGGAGGCCATTCCTGCTTTCGATCTCTGAGCTGGGGCGCTGGGGAGTTTCGCCACCCGTGCACATGTTCCTGTTCCGGGCAGCGGCGACCGCGGACGCCTGCGACGCCCGTGAGAAGGCGTGAGCGCATGCGCGACCGAAGAGCCAGGATACTGGACCTTTCCCATACGGCCCAATCGGCACCGTCAGCCGTTGCCGCGACCCTGTTCGTACGCCCGCAGCTGCTCCGCGCTGATCATGCTGGTGTCGAAGAGGCTGGTCTCCTCCAGCGCGCCCGGGTCCTGCCCGTAGCCCTGCTGGGGCTGCTGCGGCGGGTAGGCGGGCTGCTGCGGATAGGCGGCGTAGGGATCGGCCTGCTGGTAGCCGTACGGGTCCTGCTGGGCGTACTGCTGCTGGTAGCCGTACGGGTCGCTCTGGGCCTGCTGCTGGTAGGCGTAGGCGTCCTGGCCGGCGTACTGCTCGTCCTGGACGCCGTACGACTCCTCCTGGGCGCCGTAGGAGTCGTCACGGCCGCCGTAGGGCTGCTGGGCCGGGACCTGGGCGGGCTGTTCGGCGCGGGTCTCGCTCTGGGTGAGGGCGGCGAGGTCGGCGAGGTAGTCGGCGTCGCTGCTGTGCTGGACGGTGGTGGTGTCGTCGGCGAGGGCGCCGAGGTCGTCGGTGGCGATCCGGCCGTGCAGCTTCTGGCGACCGCGGCCGACCGCCTCCAGGGTCTTGGCGAGGACCGCCTCGAAGGCGCCCAGCTTGACGTCGACGTACTCGTCGGCGGTGCGGCGCAGGGTCTCCGGGTCGTGGCTGCGCTCGGGGGCGTCCTCGTCCTCGTAGCCCTGCTCGTCCAGGCCGGGACCGGTGCCGAGGAGCTTCTCCCGGCCGCGGCCCACGGAGCCGAGGGTCTTGGTGAGGACCACCTCGAAGTTGGCGAGCTTGGAGTCGACGTAGTCGTCGGCCTCGGCGCGGACCTCCTCGGCCTCCTTGCGGGCCTCGGCGAGGATCCGGTCGGCCTCGGCCTGGGAGCGGCGGGCGATCTCGGTGTCGGAGATCAGTGAGCCGCGCTCGGCGTGTGCGCTGGAGATGATCCGCTCGGCCTCCTGGCGGGCCTGCTCGACCATCTGCTCCCGGCCGCCGATCAGCTCCCGGGCCTCGGCGAGGGAGTCGGGCAGGGTCGCGCGCAGCTCCTCGAGCATCGAGAGCAGTTCGGCGCGGTTGACCACGCAGGACGCCGACATCGGCATCGACCGGGCACTGGAGACCGAGGCGACGATCTCGTCGAGCTTCTTCTGCACGTCCACCGTGTGCTCGCCACTCTCTACAGCTGTGATGGAGACGGACGGGACGACTGTACGGCCATGGGGCGCCCGGGGGACACCACGTGACGGCCCGTCAGCCGTTCAGTCCCCCCGCAGCCGCTCGGCGAGGGCGGTCAGGACCTGGGGCGGCACCAGGTGGGAGACGTCGCCGCCCCACTGCGCGACCTCCTTGACCAGGGAGGACGACAGGAAGCTGTAGGTGGGGTTGGTGGGCACGAAGAGCGTCTCGACACCGGTGAGGCCGTTGTTCATCTGGGCCATCTGGAGCTCGTAGTCGAAGTCGCTGACGGCGCGCAGGCCCTTGACGATGGCGGGGATGTCGCGCTGCTTGCAGAAGTCGACGAGCAGGCCGTGGAAGGCCTCGACGCGGACGTTGCCGTACTCGGCGGTGACCTGGTGGATCAGGTCGATCCGCTCGTCGATCTCGAACAGGCCCTTCTTGGACTTGTTGATCATCACCGCGACGTAGACCTCGTCGTACAGACGGGAGGCGCGGGCGATGATGTCGAGGTGTCCGTTGGTGATCGGGTCGAACGACCCGGGGCAGACGGCGCGGCGCACTTGTGATCCCTCGCTCTCCGGTCCGGTCATCGTGCGTCTTCGCACGTAGAGGCGGCGCGACCGTACCAAAACGTTCCCTCGCCGTAGCGACGGGCCCGGAGCGGTTCGAAACCGTCCGGCCACCGGAACTCCCCGCCTCTGGTGCTGCGCTCCACGGTGACGAGGGCGTCGGCCGCGAGCCACCCCTCCGTGCGGAGTGTGAGCAGAATCTCCCGA
The DNA here is from genome assembly GCF_018070565.1 of Streptomyces sp. B93. GTDB lineage: Bacteria > Actinomycetota > Actinomycetes > Streptomycetales > Streptomycetaceae > Streptomyces. Next base: position 36,969 of record NZ_JAGPXL010000030.1, on the reverse strand, counting down.
AGATCGTCGTCCATAACGGCATATGGCGGGTCCAGGAAGACCAGGTCGTACGGCCGCTCGGGTGGGGCGGTGCGGATGATCTGCTCGGCCTTGCCCGTCCTGACCTCGGCGCCGGGGAGGCCGAGCGAGCTGACGTTCTCCCGGACCACGCGGGCGGCGCGGGCGTCGGCCTCCACGAGGAGGGTGTGACCGGCGCCACGGGAGAGGGCCTCCAGGCCCACGGCGCCGGAACCGGCGTACAGGTCGAGGACGCGTTCGCCGTCCAGGGGGCCGCCGAGGAGGGACTGCCAGGTGGAGAAGAGGCCCTCGCGGGCGCGGTCGGAGGTGGGGCGGGTTCCGGTCCCCGGGGGGACGGCGAGGCGACGGCCGCCGGCTGTGCCGGCGATCACGCGGGTCATCTGTGGTCCTTGGTCGTAGGCGGTTACAGGTTCAGTGTGGCTGGTCGCGCCCGCGCGGCGGTAGCCGCATATGGAGGACGGCCCCGCCCCTGGGGTGGGCATCCGTCACCCCTTCTCCAGGTACTGCTCCCTCTCCTCGTCCAAGAGGGCGTCCAGCGCCGCGCGCAGGCCGGGGAGCCTGGCCAGGTCCGGGTCCGCCGCCACCACCGCGGTGGCCTCCTCCCTCGCCTCGGCGATGATCTCCTCGTCCTCGATGACGGCGAGCATGCGCAGGCTGGTGCGGGCGCCGGACTGGGCCTGGCCGAGGACGTCGCCCTCGCGGCGCTGTTCGAGGTCGATGCGGGAGAGTTCGAAGCCGTCGAGGGTGGCGGCGACCGCGTTCAGCCGCTGCCGGGCCGCGCTCGCCTCCGGCATCTCGCTGACCAGCAGACACAGGCCGGGGGCCGAGCCACGGCCGACGCGGCCGCGCAGCTGGTGGAGCTGGGAGACGCCGAAGCGGTCGGCGTCCATGATCACCATGACGGTGGCGTTTGGCACGTTCACCCCGACCTCGATGACGGTCGTGGCGACCAGGACGTCGGTGTCGCCCGCGGCGAAGCGGCGCATCACGGCGTCCTTGTCGTCGGGCGGCATCCTGCCGTGCAGCACCTCCACCCGCAGGCCCTTCAGGGGGCCCTTGGCGAGCTGGTCGGCGACGTCGAGGACGGCGAGCGGCGGGCGCTTCTCGGCGTCGTCCGGGGCGCCCTGGGCGCTCTGGGCGCTCTGGGCGCTCTGGGCGCTCTGGGCGCTCTGGGCGCCCTTCTTCTTGCCGGGTGTGTCCTCCTCGTCACCGATCCGGGGACAGACGATGTACGCCTGGTGCCCCTTGCCGACCTCCTCGCGCAGCCGTTCCCAGGCCCGGCTGAGGAAGTGGGGCTTGTCGGCGGCGGGGACGACATGGCTGGCGATCGGGGAGCGACCGGCGGGGAGCTGGTCGAGGACGGAGGTCTCCAGGTCGCCGAAGACGGTCATCGCGACCGTGCGCGGGATGGGGGTGGCGGTCATGACCAGCAGGTGCGGGGTCTGCCTGCCCTTGCCGCGCAGGGCGTCGCGCTGCTCGACGCCGAAGCGGTGCTGCTCGTCGACGACGACCAGGCCGAGGTCGTGGAACTGCACCTTGTCCTCGATCAGCGCATGGGTGCCGATCACGATCCCGGCCTCGCCGGTGACGAGGTCGAGCATCGCCTGCCGGCGCGCGGCGGCGCCCATGGAGCCGGTCAGCAGCACCACCTTGGTGGCCTGCTCCGCCCCGCCGAGCATGCCGCCCTCGGCCAGCTCGCCCATCATCTCCACGACCGACCGGTGATGCTGCTGCGCGAGCACCTCGGTGGGCGCGAGCATCGCGGCCTGCCCGCCCGCGTCGACGACGGCGAGCATGGCGCGCAGCGCCACCATCGTCTTTCCCGATCCGACCTCTCCCTGGAGGAGTCGGTGCATCGGGTGTTCGGTCGCCAGGTCGGTGAAGATCTCCTCGGAGACCTTGCGTTGGCCGTCGGTGAGGGTGAAGGGGAGACGGTCGTCGAAGGCGGTGAGGAGGCCGTCGGGGCGTGGCCGGCGGGCCACGGCCGGGAGTTGGGTGTCGGTGCGGCGGCGGCGGGCGAGGGCGACCTGGAGGACGAAGGCCTCGTCCCACTTGAGGCGGGCGCGGGCGTCGGCGATGTCGGCCTTGGTGTGCGGCCGGTGGATCTTGAGGAGGGCCTCGGGGAGGGGGACCAGGCCCCGGCCCGCGCGCAGGGCGTCCGGCAGCGGGTCGACGGCCTCCTGGGCGCTGGGCAGGACGGTCTGGATCGCCTTGCCGATCTTCCAGGACTCCAGCTTGGCGGTGGCGGGGTAGATCGGGATGAGGGCGCCGGCCCAGGCGTCCACGGCCTCCTCGGTGTCGCCGCGCAGGAGTTCGTAGGCCGGGTGGGCGAGCTGGAGGCGGCGGTTGAAGACGGAGACCTTGCCCGCGAACATCGCCCGGGTGCCCGGCAGCAGCTCCTTGTGGGGCTTGTGGACGCCGTTGCCGAAGAAGACCAGCTGGAGGCGTCCGCTGCCGTCGGTGATGGTGACCTCGAGGCGCTGGCCCTTGCCGCGCGGGGCCTTGCTGGAGGCGAAGGTGTGCAGCCGGGCGTCGGCGACCATCGCGACCACGGTGACGTGCTCGTCCATGGGGAGGTCGGCGAGGTGGGTGAGCTGGCCGCGCTCCTCGTATCTGCGCGGGTAGTGGTGGAGCAGGTCACCGACGGTGTGCAGGCCGAGGTGCTCGGCCATCACCTTCGCGGTGGCGGGGCCGAGCACCTTCTTCAGCGGTTCTTCCAGTGCGGGCACGAGATCCATTGCACACCACACCACTGACATTGCCGTATACGTCCCGGGAAACCCCTGGTCAGGCGGCTGGTTGCGGCCGTAGGATGGCGCGCTCCGGCCATCCCTCCCGCGGTCACCGCCTCACCGGGGCCGCCCGACCCCGCGCCGTCGCACGTCCCCCCACCGGCGCAGCGACGATGGACTTCCAGACCTCACAGTCATCCCAGGCACCCCAGTCACCTCATACGTTCCAGGTCGACCTGCGCGGCCTGGTGGACCTGCTCTCCCACCACCTCTACTCCAGCCCCAGGGTCTACCTGCGCGAGCTGCTCCAGAACGCCGTGGACGCCGTCACGGCCCGGCGTGCCCTGGAGCCCGGCGCCCCGGCCCGGGTCCGGCTGACCGCCGAGGGCGGCGCCCTGCGGGTGGAGGACTCCGGTGTCGGGCTCACCGAGGCCGATGTGCACGACCTGCTGGCGACGATCGGCCGCAGCTCCAAGCGCGGCGGTACGGCCCAGGGGGTCGAGGGGCTCCAGGAGGCCCGCGCCGACTTCCTCGGCCAGTTCGGCATCGGGCTGCTGGCCTGCTTCGTGGTCGCCGAGCGGATCCGCGTCGTCAGCCGCAGCGCCCGGACGCCGGACGCCCGGCCCGTGGAGTGGACGGCGACCGACGACGGTTCGTACACCGTACGGACCCTGCCGGACGAGGCCAGGACCGAACCGGGCACCACCGTGCACCTGGTGGCGCGGGCCGGTGCCGGGGAGTGGCTCACCGAAGAGCGGGTGCTCGCCCTGGCACGGGACTTCGGGTCGCTGCTGCCGTACGACGTCCGGGTGGGCGGGGAGGCGGTCACCGACCTGCCCGCGCCCTGGGACCGGCCGTACCCCTCCCCCGCCACCCGCAGGGTCGCCCTCGCCCGGCACTGCCACGAGCTGTTCGGCTTCACCCCGCTGGACTCGATCGAGCTGGACGTGCCGCTCGCCGGGATCCGCGGGGTGGCGTACGTGCTGCCCTCCGCGGTCAGCCCGGCGCAGCGGGCCCGGCACCGGGTGCACCTCAAGGGCATGCTCCTGACCGAGCGGGCCGAACAGCTGCTGCCCGACTGGGCGTTCTTCGTGCGCTGTGTGCTGGACACGGACAGCCTGCGGCCCACCGCCTCGCGCGAGTCGCTGTACGAGGACGAGACCCTCGCCGCGGTGCGCGAGGCGCTTGGCGAAAGGATCCGCTCCTGGCTGACCGGTCTCGCGGCCGGTGACCCGGAGCGGCTGGCGGCCTTCCTGGCCGTACACCACCTGGGCGTGAAGTCGCTGGCGCGGCACGACCGGGACATGCTGCGCACGATGCTGCCGTGGCTGCCGTTCGAGACGACCGACGGGCGGCTGTCCCTGGAGGAGTTCGCGCAGCGGCACCCGGTGGTCCACTTCACCCGCACCGTGGAGGAGTTCCGGCAGGTCGCGCCGATCGCCTCCGCACAGGGCGTCGGCGTCGTCAACGGCGGCTACACCTACGACAGCGAGCTGGTCGAGGCGCTGCCCTCGGTGCGCCCGGGCACGGCGGTGGCCGAGCTGGACGCCGACACCGTCACCGCGCACCTGGACACCGTCGACCCGGCCGAGGAGCTGGCCCTGTCGGGCTTCCTGGCGGCCGCGCGGGCGGCCCTGGACCCGCTGGGCTGCGATGTCGCCCTGCGCGCCTTCCATCCCCTGTCGGTGCCCGCGCTGCACCTGGACGACCGGGCGGCCCGGCACGAGCAGGCCCGCGCGGAGGCCGAGGAGCGGGCCGACGACCTGTGGGCGGGCATCCTGGGCTCGCTGCGCGGCAGCGCCCCGCGCGCGCGGCTGGTGCTCAACCACCTCAACCCGCTGGTCCGCAAGGTCAGCTCGCTCGGCGACCGGGAGCTGATCGGCACCGCCACGGAGTCGCTGTACGGGCAGGCCCTGCTGATGGCGCAGCGCCCGCTCAGGCCCGCCGACTCGGCGCTGCTGAACCGGGCGTTCATCGGCCTGCTGGAGTGGGCCACCCATGGCGACAACGACTCCGGTTCCGGCTCCGACACCGCGGGGGGCGGTCAGCGATGAGTGAGATCACCGACTTCGACGCACTGCGCAGGGCGATGGCGGAGAACTCCGAGCAGCCGGAGGGCCCCGCCCGCAACGCGCGCGCGGAGCAACTGCTCGCCGAGGCCGAGAAGCTGGACACCCCGCTGGCCGTGATCGAGGCGCTCGGGCACCAGTTGCAGGTCTACAACTACAGCTCGGAGAAGGACAAGATGTTCGTCCCCTTCGCGCGGCTGCTGCGCATGTGGGACGAGGACCCGGGCGACTTCGACGAGTACGAGACGCATTCGCTGCACTGGGTCTTCAAGTGGATGACGGCGGGCATGCTGGGCCAGCCGCACATCCCGCTGGCGTCCATCGAGAAGTGGCTCGGTGAGATGGAGCACCGCTACCGGCTGGCGGGGCACTCGGAACGGGCCGTGCGCAGCGCCGAGTTCAGCGTGGCCGCGCACGTGGGCGACATGGCCCGCGCCGATCGCGCGTACGCCGCGTGGCTGGCCGCCGAGAGGGATGCCATGGCCGACTGCCACGCGTGCGAGATGCACTCGCAGGGCTGGTGGCAGGCGGAGCGCGGGCGGGACGAGGAGGCGCTGCGGCTGTGGGCGCCGGTGCTGGAGGGCGAGTACACCTGCGCGCACGAGCCGCACGCCGCGCTCGCGTCGTCACTGACGTCACTGCTGCGGCTCGGCCGCCTTGAGGAGGCGCGCGCCAACCATCTGCGGGGCTTTCGGCTGGTGCGGACGATGGAGAGCATGCGCGGCGCGTTCGCGGACCACGTGGAGTTCTGCGCGCTGACCGGCAACGAGGCGCGCGGGCTCGAACTGCTCGCGGAGCGTCCGGCGTACTTCACGGACACCGGCAATCCGCGCAGCCTGATGGAGTTCCTGAGCGTGGTGACCCTGCTCATGGACCGGCTGACCGCGCTGGGCCTCGCCGACCGGCAGGTGCCGGGTCCGCCGGGCCGCGGCTGGACGGCCGGTGAACTCGCCGTCCACGCGCGCGAGCAGGCCCTGGAGCTGGCCGCCCGGTTCGACGCCCGCAACGGCACTCCGTACGTCGGCGAGCAGACACGCGCGCGTATGGACCGGCGCCCGCTGGCCGACCGGCTGCCGCTCGGGGTGCGCACGGCACGTCCGGCGGCCTCGTCCCCGGTCGCCCCGCCGCCGGCCGCAGCGCCCCGGCCCGCCGAGGGGGACCTGCCCGCCCTGCTCGCCGAGGCGCGGGAGCTGTCGGAGAACCTGCGCCCGCACGCCGTGGAGGCGTGGGCGGCGGTCGAGCGGGCCGCGGAGGGCGTCGAACTGGACGCCCGTACCCGCGCGGAGATCGCCGACCACCGCGCGATGGACGCCGGCCCCGGGGGCGTCGAGCTGTTCGAGCGGGCCGCAGTCCTGTACGCCGAGGCGGGCGACCCGGGTGAGGCGCTGGCGGCACGCGCGCGTGGGGCGTTCCTGCGCGCCCTCGCCGGTGACGGGGACGCCGCGCTCACGGCCGTGGCGGAGCCGTACGAGCGCGTCCTCGGCCTGTACGCGGAGGGCGGCACCGGTCTGCGGCAGACGGCGTCGGTCCTGATGGGCCGGGCCCGCATCCTGATGCGGGCGGTGCACCAGGGCGGCGACGGTCCCCCGTCCCCGGCGTCCGTCGGCGACGCGGAGGCGGCCGTACGGGAAGTGCTGGCCCTCGTCGACGGGTACGGCGGGGACGACGTCCGGCTCGCGGCGCGGGCCGCCGAGGCGCGGGCCATGCTGGGCGAGCTGGCGGCGCACGGCGGGGACGCCCCGGAGGCGGTGCGGCGGCTCGACCGGGCCACGGCGGACTTCGTGGCGGCGGGGCTGCCCTGGTTCGCGGTCGAGTACGAGGCACAGTCGGCCGCGCTCGCCCAGCAACTGGGCGACCTGGCGGGCGCCGAGCGGGCGCTGCGGGCGGCCCTGGAGCACGGCGGACCGTACCTGGAGCCGCCCGGTCGGGCCCAGCTGCACCTCCAGCTCGCCGAGGTGCTCGGCGCCACGGGACGGCCCGAGGAGGCCGCTGAGCACGCTCTGGAGGCGGCGCACTGGGCGGACGAGGCGGGCGGGGGCCCGGCGCTCGGTGCCTGGGCGCGGCATCTGCTGGGCGGGTTCCTGCTGCGGCAGGGCCGCTGGGCGGAGGCCGCCGAGGTGCTGGAGTCGGCGCTGCCCGACCTGACCGCCGAGACGCACGGCGACGGCGCGGTCGTGCAGACCCAGTGGTGGCTCGGCGACTGTCTGAGCGAGCTGGGCGAGCACCACGCGGCGGCCGAGCGGCGGCTCCAGGCCGCCGACATCGCCCGGCACTGGCCGGAGCAGCAGGACCACGCCACCCTGGCACACCTGGCCGCGGAGTCCCTCGGGCAGGCCGGGCTGCCCGCCGAGGCGGACCGGGCGTACACGCGCGCGGGCGAGCTGTGGCGGTCCCTGGACAACGTGCACGGTCTGGTGCGCTCGCTGCGGGCCCGCGCCTGGCTCGCCCTGCGCACCGGGAGCGGCACGGACGGTGCCCGGCGGCTGATGGCGGACGCGGTCCGCGAGTGCGTGGCGGCGCTGGCGCGGCCGACGGCCGACGCGGAGGCCCGGCGGCGGCTCACCGAGGAACTGGGCCACACCCACCGCCAGTTCGGCGACCTGCTGGCGCGCTCGTCCGCCGAGGACGCCGAGGACGGCTCGATCCAGGAGGCCTTCGAGGCGGCCCTGGCGCAGATGGCGCTGGCGATGGACGCGTTCGGCGCGCTCGGCGCCGACGGGCTGCACAGCCGTACCGCCGCCGAGCTGGCCGCGGGCTGGCTGGAGGCCGACCTGGGCCGCCCGGCGGACGCGACGGCACGCGCGCGTGCGGTGCTGCGGGCCTACGCCGACGCCGCCGGGGACGACGAGACGGTACGGGCCCGGCGCGCCGAGGCGGAGCAGATGCTCCAGCTGATGACCGAGCAGGAGACGTAAGGGGCCTACTCGGCGCACTCGGCCTACTCGACCCCGATGAGCAGCAGCGATCCCTGCCGTCCGCCCCGGTACACCACCGTGTCGACGGCGAGGTACGCCTCACGGACGCGGTGCTCCAGGTGCTCGGCGACGGACTTAGGGGTCCCGTCGCCGAGCACGATGGTGACCAGTTCGCCCCCGGCGGCGAGCATCCGGTCGAGGACGGTCTCGGCGGTGGCGGTGACCTCGGCCCCGATCACGGCCACGTCACCGTCGATGAGGCCGAGGACGTCCCCGGCCTGGCAGATCCCGGCGGTGGTCCAGGACTGCCGTTCGGCGACGGTGACCTCGGCGTAGCGGGTGGCGCCCGCCGCCGAGGTCATGGACACCACGTCCTCGTCGAAGCGGCGCTCCGGCTCGTGCACGGCGAGCGCCGCGATGCCCTGCACGGCGGAGCGGGTCGGGATCAGCGCCACCCGGATGCCCTCGGTGCGGGCCTGCTCGGCCGCCGCGGCGGCGGTGTGGCGCAGGTCGGCGTCGTTGGGCAGCAGCACGACCTCGCGCGCGTGGGCCCGTCGTACGGCCTCGACGAGTTCCCCGCTCGCGGGCGGCTCCCCGGGCCGGGCCAGCACGGTCGTCGCGCCCGCGTCGGCGTACAGTCCGGCCAGCCCCTCACCGGGCACCACGGCCACCACGGCGCGCTGGGCCCGCTCCCGGGGCGGGCGTTCACCCCGCGCGGTGTGCACGTCCCCGGCGCCGAAGTGGGTGATCCGGATCCGGTACGGCCGTCCGGCCTCGACGCCCGCCTCCACGGCGGCGCCCGCGTCGTCGACGTGGACGTGGACGTTCCACAGCCCGTCCCCGCCGACCACGACGAGGGAGTCGCCGAGCGGGTCGAGGCGTTCCCGCAGCCGGGCCACGGCCGCGTCGTCGGCCTCAAGGAGGTAGATCACCTCGAAGGCGGGCCCGTCCTCCTCCGGTTCCGCGGCGCACTCCTCGGCGGCCTCGTCCGCCACGCGCGCGTGCGCCTCAAAGGCGGCGCCGGACACCGCCACGGCCCCGGGTGTCTCGCCCGTGAACGTCTCCACCAGCGCCCCCAGCACGGCCACGAGTCCCCGCCCGCCGGCGTCGACCACTCCGGCCCTGGCCAGCACCGCGAGCTGGTCCGGGGTGGCGGCGAGCGCCGCGCGTGCCCCCCGGTAGGCGGCCCGCGCGACGTCCCCGCAGTCGCCGACGGCCGCCGCCGCGGTCTCGGCGGCGTCGGCGGCGGCCGACGCGACCGTCAGGACGGTGCCCTCGACGGGGTGGGCGACCGCCTGCCGGGCCGCCTCGGCGGCGTGCCGCAGCGCGAGCCGCAGCCCCTGCCCGTCGGTGTGGGGTGTCTCACCGTCGGCGGCGAGCACCTGGGCCATGCCGCGCAGCAGCTGCGCGAGGATCGTCCCGGAGTTGCCGCGCGCCCCGATGAGGGCACCGTGCGCCATCGCCCGCGCGGCCTCGGCCACCGAGGGCTTCCCGGGACCGGCGGGGTCCCGGTCGCCGCCGCCCACCTCGTGCGCGGCGAACACGGCCTCCACCGCGGCGGCGGCCGACTCGACGGTCAGGTACAGGTTGGTGCCGGTGTCCCCGTCCGCCACGGGGTAGACGTTGATCGCGTCGATCTCCTCGCGGGCCCGGCCGAGCGCCGTCAGCGCGAGACCGCACCAGGTACGCACCGCCAGAGCATCGAAGAATGTCTGCGGCACCTGCGCCACCTGCGCCTCCTTGAGCTGGCTGGACGTGGCACGCAGCGTAGCCCGCCATGGTAGTTTCGTTGTACGGGCGCAGCCGTTGTATGCTGCTCCGGTTGCCCGATCCTGATCGGGCCATTCCCCCTGGCAGCGCCACTCAGATCGCACCGGGCTCGCAGAGTCCGTGATCTTGATCCCGGCATGCCGGGATCAACCGTAAGTGCATCTGAAGTCTTTGGAGTGACCCGTGGCTGCCAACTGCGACGTCTGCGGCAAGGGGCCGGGCTTCGGCAACAACATCTCGCACTCGCACCGCCGTACGTCCCGCCGCTGGAACCCGAACATCCAGCGTGTGCGTACCGTGGTGGGCGGGACGCCGAAGCGCGTGAACGCTTGCACCTCGTGCATCAAGGCCGGCAAGGTCTCGCGCTGACGTCCAGTTAAGCGCGCGACCACCGTCGGTTCGCTGCACAGAGCCGGTCCACCTCGGTGGACCGGCTTTTTGCCGTGCTCACCCACGCCGTACTCAGCTACGCCGTACTCAGCTACGGAACCGCCACCCGTGGTCCACCGGCCCGATCCCGCCCCCCAGCGCGAACCCGGCGGCGATCGCCCCGGTGACGTACTCCTTCGCCGCCACCGCCGCCTCCGGCACGGACCGCCCCTTGGCCAGCTCCGCGGCGATCGCGGAGGCGAGGGTGCAGCCGGTGCCGTGGGTGTGCCGGTTGTCGTGCCGCGGCGCCCGCAGCCAGTGCTCCACGGAGCCGTCGGTGAGCAGGTCCACGGCTTCCCCGGGCAGGTGCCCGCCCTTGATCAGCACCCACCGGGGGCCGTACGACAGCACGGCCGCGGCGGCCGGTCGTAGCTGCTCCTCGGACTCGACGCGGACGCCAGTCAGTTGCGCCACCTCGTCCAGGTTGGGCGTGGCCACGGTGGCGACCGGCAGCAGCCTGGTGCGTACGGAGTCCAGGGCGGAGGCGGCCAGCAGGGAGTCGCCGTGCTTGGAGACGCCGACCGGGTCCACGACGGCGGGCACGTCCGTCCCGCCGATCAGTTCGGCGACCGCCTCGACGAGTTCCGCGGACGCCAGCATCCCGGTCTTGACCGCCTGTACGCCGATGTCGTCGACGACGCTGCGGTACTGGGCCCGTACCGCGTCCACGGGCAGCGGCCAGGCGCCCTGCACCCCGAGCGAGTTCTGCGCGGTCACCGCGGTGATCACGCTCATACCGTGGGTGCCGAGCGCCAGCATCGTCTTCAGGTCGGCCTGGATGCCGGCCCCGCCGCCGGAGTCGGACCCGGCCACGGTGAGCACGCGGGGCAGGCTCATGACTCGATGTCCCCGAAGTGGTCCCAGCCGCCCTTACGGGTCCAGGGCGCGCCGTCGACGGTCACCTGGGGCAGCGCGGAGGGGTTGAGGACCTCGCCGATGACCTTCCAGCGGGCGGGCAGCTTCACGTCCGGCGGGAAGGTCGCCACGATCGCGTGGTCCTCGCCCCCGGTCAGCACCCACTGCACGGGGTCTACGCCGACGGCCTGGCCGATGTCGTTCATCTGGGACGGGATGTCGATCGCGGCGGACCGGATGTCGATCCGCACCTTGCTGGCCTCGGCGATGTGCCCGAGGTCGGCGATGAGTCCGTCGCTCACGTCGCACATGGCGGTCGCGCCGAGCGCCGCCCCGGCGGGGCCCGCGTGGTACGGCGGTTCCGGACGCCGGTGCGCCTCGACGAAGGCGCGCGGGGAGCGGAAGCCGCGCGACAGCACCGCGTGTCCGGCGGCGGACCAGCCCAGCCAGCCGGTCACCGCGACGAGGTCGCCGGGCTGGGCGCCGGCCCGGGTGACCGGCTCCTGGTTGCGCAGATCACCGAGCGCGGTGATCGAGATCATGATGGTGTCGCCGCCGACGACGTCGCCGCCGACCACCGAGGCGCCCGCGACCTGGCACTCGTCGCGCAGCCCGTCCATCAGCTCGGTCGGCCAGGTCACCGGGAGTTCGGCGGGCACCACCAGGCCGAGCAGCAGGGCGGTCGGTACGGCGCCCATGGCGGCGATGTCCGCGAGGTTCTGCGCGGCGGCCTTGCGCCCCACGTCGTAGGCGGTGGACCAGTCGCGGCGGAAGTGCCGCCCCTCCACCAGGATGTCGGTGCTGGCCACGACCCTGCGGTCGGGTGCGGCCACCACCGCGGCGTCGTCGCCGGGGCCGACCCGAACCGCCGGGGTGGTGGTGAGACGGGAGGTCAGTTCCCTGATGAGCCCGAATTCCCCCAGCTCACCGACAGTGCCCTTCATCGCCCTTGCGCCCCTTCTATGCCAGTCATCCCGGTCCGTTCCCGCTCGCGCGTCATCAGTGTGCTCGTTACGGTCGAAGTCATGGTCCGGGTGACACCCCCTGGGTGACACCCGAGGTGACCGTCGACTTCAGTGGCGCCCGTCCCCCGGCGCGCGGGCCCCGGTTTCCGCAGGTCTCCCCGCGGCGAGCGGCGACGCGATACCGTGGCGTTCCTTTTCCCCACATGATCCTCGTGGCCGCCCTGGAGGTTCCGTGGTACAGGCGTACATCCTGATCCAGACGGAGGTCGGCAAGGCGTCGACCGTCGCTGAGACGATCAGCAAGATCCCGGGGGTGATCCAGGCCGAGGACGTGACAGGACCCTATGACGTCATCGTGCGTGCCCAGGCCGACACCGTCGACGACCTGGGTCGGATGGTGGTCGCCAAGATCCAGCAGGTGGACGGCATCACCCGCACCCTGACCTGCCCGGTCGTCCATCTGTAGCCCCCGTCTACCCTTGGCCGGTGAAGTTCTCCCGTCACCGGCCCCTCAGTCTGCCCGCGCTCGCTCTGTTGATCGCCGTCGCGGGCTGCTCCTCAAGCGACGACAGCGCCGCCACCACGGTTCCCAGCCCGGACGCGGAGGTCACCGAGCTGTGCCAGAACCTGGACAAGGCGCTGCCGCGCGAGGTCGCCGGTGTGGAACGCCGTGATCCCGAGCCCCGGTCCGCCCTCACGGCGGGCTGGGGAAACCCGGCGATCATACTGCGCTGCGGTGTCGTCCGGCCGCCGGAGATGACCGACCCGAAGGCGGTCGCCGGTGGGGTGAACGGGGTCGACTGGCTCCAGGAGGCCGCGGGCGACGGGGCGTTCCGGTTCACCACGGCGAACCGGAGGGCGTATGTGGAGGTCACGGTGCCTGAGGGGCGGGACAGTTCGGGTGCGTTGATCGATCTCGCCGATGCCGTCAAGAAGGCGATCCCCGAAGGGATCGCCGACTGACGGCTCGCGTCAGCGCAGTCCCGTCGGGCGTCGCAGTGCCGCCTGGATCAGGCGGTCCACCAGTTCGGGGTAGCCGACGCCGGTCGCCTGCCACATCTGGGGGTACATCGAGATGGGCGTGAAGCCGGGCATGGTGTTGATCTCGTTGATCACGAACTCGCCGTCCTCGGTGAGGAAGAAGTCCGCGCGCACCAGCCCCTCGCACGCCGCCGCCTCGAACGCCTCGACGGCGAGCGCGCGCACCTCGGCGCTCTCCTCGTCGGTGAGCGGGGCGGGCACGATGCCGGGCGTGGAGTCGATGTACTTGGCCTCGAAGTCGTAGTAGGCGTGTGCGTCGGGCGGCGGGATCTCCGCGGGGACGGAGGCGCGCGGGCCGTCCTCGAACTCCAGCACCCCGCACTCGATCTCCCGGCCCCGCAGCGCGGCCTCCACCAGGATCTTCGGGTCGTGCCGCTGGGCCTCGGCGATCGCCTCGTCGAGCCCGGCGATGCCGTCGACCTTGGTGATGCCGATCGAGGAACCCGCGCGGGCGGGCTTCACGAACAGCGGCCAGCCGTGCTCACCGGCGAAGTCGACGATCTTCTTGCGGGCGGCGGACTCGTCCCGCTGCCACTCGCGCGGCCGGATCACCACGTACGGGCCGACCTTGAGCCCGAAGGAGGTGAACACCCGCTTCATGTACTCCTTGTCCTGGCCGACCGCCGAGGACAGCACGCCCGAACCCACGTACGGCACCCCGGACAGCTCCAGCAGCCCCTGGAGGGTGCCGTCCTCGCCGTAGGGGCCGTGCAGCACCGGGAAGACCACGTCGACCTCGCCGAGGGCCTTGGGCACCGAGCCGGGTTCGGCGTAGACGACCTCGCGGTTGGCGGGGTCGACGGGGAGCACCACACCGCCCTCGCTGGACTCGGCGAGCTGGTCGACGGTGGGCGTACGGCGTTCGGTGATCGCCATCCGCTCCGGTTCGTCGGCGGTGAGCGCCCAACGGCCGTCCTGGGTGATGCCGATCGGCAGCACCTCGTACTTGGTGCGGTCGATGGCCCGCAGGACGGCGCCGGCGGTGACCACGGAGATCCCGTGTTCGGAGCTGCGGCCACCGAACACGACGGCCACCCGCGGCTTGCGGGACGGCTGCTCGGGGCTCTGGGGGAGGTTCTCGGTGCTCATATCGCGATGAGAGTACCCGTTGGTATCGGCTTAGTCAGCGACCCCCACGGCGCCCGCGCGGTCGCCGTGGCTCAGTGTCGCTCGGGCTTCGCGCTGCGCGACATCAGCTCCTTGAGCGCCACCACCGGGGGCTTGCCGTCGTGCACGATGGCGACGACCGTCTCGGTGATCGGCATGTCGACACCGTGCCGCCTGGCCAGATCCAGCACCGACTCGCAGGACTTGACGCCCTCGGCGGTCTGCCGGGTGACCGCGATGGTCTCCTTCAGGGTCATGCCCTTGCCCAGGTTGGTGCCGAAGGTGTGGTTGCGCGACAGCGGTGAGGAGCAGGTGGCCACCAGGTCGCCGAGCCCGGCGAGTCCGGAGAAGGTGAGCGGGTCGGCACCCATGGCGAGCCCGAGCCGGGTGGTCTCGGCGAGTCCGCGGGTGATGAGGGAGCCCTTGGCGTTGTCGCCGAGGCCCATGCCGTCGGCGATGCCCACGGCGAGCCCGATGACGTTCTTGACGGCGCCGCCGAGTTCGCAGCCGACGACGTCGGTGTTGGTGTACGGCCGGAAGTACGGCGTGTGGCAGACGGCCTGGAGGCGCTGGGCGACCGTCTCGTCGGTGCAGGCGACCACGGCCGCGGCGGGCATCCGGGCGGCGATCTCGCGCGCCAGGTTGGGTCCGGTCACCACGGCGACCCGCTCCGGGCCCACGCCGGTGACGTCCTGGACGACCTCGCTCATCCGCATGGTGGTGCCGAGTTCGACGCCCTTCATCAGGGAGACGAGGACCGTGTCGGGCGCCAGCAGCGGTGTCCAGTGGCCGAGGTTGTCGCGCAGGGTCTGGGAGGGCACCGACAGGACGGTCCAGTCGGCTCCGGCGGCGGCCTCGGCCGGGTCGGTGGTCGCCCGCAGGTTCCGCGGGAGCTCCACGCCGGGGAAGTAGTCCGGGTTGGTCCGGGTCGAGTTGATCGCGTCGGCGACCTCGGGGCGGCGCGCCCACAGGGTCACCTCGCACCCGGCGTCGGCGAGCACCATCCCGAACGCCGTACCCCATGAACCCGCGCTGAACACCGCCGCTTTGACGGGCTTGCTCACTTGCCGCTCTCCCCTGTTCCGCTGCCCTGGCTCTGCCGGCCGTCGCGTCCGGTCTGCGCCTGGGTCCTGCGCCTCTGCTGGATCCGCACCTCGCGCGGATCGTAGACCCTGTCCGGCGCCTTCTCGCCGCGGATCTCCTCCAGCTGGCGGGTGATGGCGGCCATGATGACCTCGGTGGCCTCCTTGAGCACCTCCGCGGTCATCTCCTTGCCGTAGAAGCGGGAGAGGTCCACGGGCGGGCCCGCCAGCACGTGCGAGGTCTTGCGGGGCAGCAGGTGGGGCTTCTTGGCGTACGGCGGCAGCAGTTCGTTGACGCCCCACTGGGCGACCGGGATGACCGGGCAGCGGGTCTGGAGGGCGACGCGGGCGGCGCCGGTCTTGCCCGTCATGGGCCAGCCGTGGGGGTCGCGGGTGAGGGTGCCCTCGGGGTAGAACGCGACGCACTCACCGCGCTCCACCGCGTCGATCGCGGCCCGGAAGGCGCTGAGGGCGTCGGTGCTCTCGCGGTAGACGGGGATCTGCCCGGTGCCGCGCATCGCGGCGCCGACGAACCCCTTCTTGAAAAGCCCGCTCTTCGCCAGGAATCGCGGGACCCGACCGGTGTTGTACTGGAAGTGCGCGTACGCGAAGGGGTCGACGTGGGAATTGTGGTTCACCACGGTGATAAATCCGCCCGCGGCCGGAATATGTTCCATTCCACGCCAGTCCCGCTTGAGCAGAACCACCAGCGGCGGTTTGCAGATCACCGCGGCGAAGCGGTACCAGAAGCCGATTCTGCGGCGGGGCACGCGAACACCTTCCTCTAGAGCCTGGGGGGCCGCACAAGTGTCGCTCCAGGCCGCCTGTCTGTCGAGCACACCGTACGCCCCGACTCGGCAGCGTCCGTGAGGTCCGGGTGACAATGGCCGCGACAAGAGAGGGACGGAACGCTCGTGCAGTGGACCTTGGTGGTACCCCTGAAGCCTTTGGCGCGGGCCAAGAGCAGGCTCGCGGACACCGCGGCGGACGGGCTGCGCCCGGGCCTCGCCCTCGCCTTCGCGCAGGACACCGTGGCCGCGGCGCTGGCCGCGCCGGTGGTGCGGGATGTGGCAGTCGTCACGGACGACGCGCTGGCCGCGCGGGAGCTGACCGCGCTCGGCGCCCGGATCGTCCCCGACGAGCCCGCGGGCGGCCTCAACGCCGCGCTGGCGCACGCCGCGGCGAACGTGCGCGCCCTGCGCCCGGAAAGCGCCGTGGCCGCCCTCAACGCCGATCTTCCGGCGCTGCGTCCGGCGGAATTGACCCGGGTCCTGGACGCCGCCGCCGAATTCCCGCGCGCTTTTCTCCCCGATGCGGCCGCAATCGGTACGACGTTGCTGGCCGCCGTCGCCGGCCAGGAATTGCGCCCGGCATTCGGCGTGGATTCCCGGGCCCGGCACCAGGCCTCGGGAGCGGTGGAACTCCGGCTCACGGCGGTGGATTCCGTACGCCAGGACGTGGACACCGGCGAGGATCTGCGCGCCGCGCTCGCGCTGGGCGTGGGGCCCCATACGGCGGCGGTGGGCGCGCGGCTGTTGATTGCCGGGCAGTAGGCTGCCGTCATGCAGGCGACCGCATACACGTACGACGCCGGGACGCGCAGCGGGCAGGTGCTGCTCGACGACGGCACCCCGCTCCCCTTCGACGCCGCCGCGTTCGACGCGGGTGGGCTGCGGCTGCTGCGGCCCGGTCAGCGGGTGCGGATCGAGACGGCGGGCGAGGGCGAGGAGCGCCGGATCACGCTGGTCACGCTCCAGACGCTCTGAGTCCCCGGACACCCCGAACACGGCCGCGGGCCGGGCTCCCGAGGGAGTCCGGCCCGGCGCGTGAGTGCCCCTGTGCCCGTGCCCGTCACTTCTTGCGGGCGGTGGCCTTCTTGGCGGTGGTCTTGCGAGCCGACGACTTCTTGGCGGGCGCCTTCTTGGCGGTCGCCTTCTTCGCCGGGGCCTTCTTCGCGGTGGTCTTCTTGGCGGCGGCGGTCTTGGCGGTGGCCGTGGTCTTCTTGGCCGGGGCCTTCTTCGCCGTCGTCTTCTTGGCCGCCGCGGTGGTCTTCTTGGCGGTGGCCGTGGTCTTCTTGGCCGCGGCCTTCTTCGCGGCGGCGGCCTTGGTGGTCTTCTTCGCCGCGGCCTTCTTGACCGTGGCGGCGGCACCTCCGGTCAGGCTGCCCTTCGGCGCCTTCTTGACGGCGATGTCACCCTTCGGGAGCTTCTTCGACCCGCTGACCAGGTCCTTGAAGCCCTGGCCCGCGCGGAACCTCGGCACCGAGGTCTTCTTGACCCGAACACGCTCCCCCGTCTGGGGGTTACGGGCGTAACGGGCGGGCCGGTCCACCTTCTCGAAGGAACCGAAGCCGGTGACCGAGACCCGGTCACCCGCGACGACCGCGCGGACCACGGCGTCCAGTACCGCGTCGACAGCGTCGGCGGCCTGCTGGCGGCCGCCCATCTTGTCGGCAATCGCTTCTACGAGCTGCGCCTTGTTCACGTCTTCCCCTTCGGAGACATCGCCAGAACGAAAGTGTTCAAGCTTTTTCGCACGTTAGGCAGATATATACCGCAAATCAAACACGAAACGGGCTAATCACCCTTGTGCCGCAACCGACTCGGTCGTTCCGGACTTGTTCAGCGTTCCTCTTCGGGGAATCGCCCCGCGTCGAGGTCCGCGGTGAACCGCTCCAGACGCCTTGCCGCACCGGCGAGATCGTGCTTGGCCGCGGCCGTAATGACCAGCAGCTTCCGGGTCAGCGCCATCCGTACGCCCTCCGGGACTTGCAGTGCGCGCACCCTTGCGTGCGCTTCCTTGAGTTGGCCCGCGACCGCCGCATACAGCTCGAGTTGGCCGTCGCGCTCCATGCACAGATTGTGCCATCTGGGGCGAGTTGTCGCCTGCTCGGGGTGCAACTGCCGCCTCGACCGGCCCTCCCGGCCCATGCCGCGGCCATCGGGTCACCGCTCACGTACCCCGGCAACACCCCCTCTAACGTGGGAAGTTGTGAGCGCCGGCCGCACCGGGCGGGATGACCTGACCCCAGACACGGCTGTACCCCCGATCGGGCCGATCGGGGGTACAGGGGCGATGTCGGGTGGCCGAAACTCGACCTTGTGGAACCGCTGGTTCGAGTGGTCCGGCGGTCCGGCCGATCAGACCGTGAGGGTCCGCGGCTTGTAGGCGGGACGCCCCGCCTCGTACGTGGCGATGTCCGCCTCGTTCCGGAGGGTGATGGAGATGTCGTCCAGCCCGTTCAGCAGCCGCCAGCGGGAGTTCTCGTCCAGCTCGAAGGATGCGGTGACGCCCTCGGCGCGCACCTCACGGCTCTCCAGGTCGACGGTGATCTCCGCCTGCGGGTCGCGCTCGGTCAGCTCCCACAGCGCGTCCACGGTCTTCTGCTCCAGTACGACCGTGAGCAGGCCGTTCTTGAGCGAGTTGCCGCGGAAGATATCGGCGAAGCGGGACGAGATGACCGTCTTGAAGCCGTAGTTCTGGAGCGCCCAGACGGCGTGCTCACGCGAGGAGCCGGTGCCGAAGTCGGGCCCGGCTACCAGCACCGAGGCGCCGTGGCGCTCCGGACGGTTGAGCACGAACTCCGGGTCCTTGCGCCAGGCCTCGAACAGCCCGTCCTCGAACCCGTCCCGCGTCACCTTCTTGAGCCAGTGGGCGGGGATGATCTGGTCGGTGTCGACGTTGCTGCGGCGCAGCGGAACGGCCCGGCCGGTGTGGGTGGTGAAGGCTTCCATGCTTGATCAGACTCCAGCGGGCGTACGGTCGGCGACGTCGGACAGATCGGCCGGGGAGGCCAGGTGCCCCAGCACCGCGGTGGCGGCCGCGACCTGCGGCGACACCAGGTGGGTACGGCCGCCCTTGCCCTGCCGCCCCTCGAAGTTGCGGTTGGAGGTGGACGCCGAGCGCTCACCGGGGGCGAGCTGGTCGGGGTTCATGCCCAGGCACATCGAGCAGCCGGCGTGCCGCCACTCGGCCCCGGCCTCCTTGAAGACCACGTCCAGACCCTCGGAGACGGCCTGGAGACCGACCCGCGCGGAGCCCGGGACGACCAGCATCCGTACGCCGTCGGCGACTTTGCGGCCGCGCAGGATCTCGGCGGCGGAGCGCAGGTCCTCGATGCGGCCGTTGGTGCAGGAACCTACGAAGACGGTGTCCACTCCGATGGACCGCAGCGGCTGCCCGGCGGTCAACCCCATGTACTCCAGGGCCTTTTCGGCGGCCAGGCGCTCCGAGGCGTCTTCGTACGAAGCCGGGTCGGGGACGGCGGCCGAAAGCGGCGCGCCCTGGCCGGGGTTGGTGCCCCAGGTGACGAACGGCGACAGCGCGGCGGCGTCGATGACGACCTCGGCGTCGAAGACGGCGTCGTCGTCGGTGCGCAGCGTCCGCCAGTACTCCACCGCGGCGTCCCAGTCGGCGCCCTCGGGGGCGTGCGGACGGCCCTCGAGGTACGCGAAGGTGGTGTCGTCGGGGGCGATCATGCCCGCGCGGGCACCGGCCTCGATGGACATGTTGCAGATGGTCATCCGGGCTTCCATCGAGAGCTTCTCGATGGCCGGGCCGCGGTACTCCAGGACGTAGCCCTGGCCGCCGCCGGTGCCGATCTTCGCGATGATCGCCAGGATCAGGTCCTTGGCGGTCACGCCCTCGGGCAGCTCGCCCTCGACGGTGATGGCCATGGTCTTCGGGCGGGCCATCGGCAGCGTCTGGGTGGCCAGCACGTGCTCGACCTGCGAGGTGCCGATGCCGAACGCCAGCGCGCCGAACGCGCCGTGCGTGGAGGTGTGCGAGTCGCCGCACACCACGGTGGTGCCGGGCTGGGTCAGGCCCAGCTGCGGACCCACGACGTGCACGACGCCCTGTTCGACGTCGCCGAGCGGGTGCAGCCGTACGCCGAACTCCGCGCAGTTCTTGCGCAGCGTCTCCAGCTGGGCGCGCGAGACCGGGTCGGCGATCGGCTTGTCGATGTCGAGGGTCGGGGTGTTGTGGTCCTCGGTCGCGATGGTCAGATCGAGACGGCGCACCTGGCGGCCGCTCTTGCGGAGCCCGTCGAAGGCCTGCGGGCTGGTCACCTCGTGCAGCAGGTGCAGATCGATGTAGAGGAGGTCGGGCTCGCCCTCGGCGCGCCGGACGACGTGGTCGTCCCAGACCTTCTCCGCGAGTGTCCTACCCATCGCTTTCCCTCCGGTCGGCCGTGGTGCGCCGACCCAACTAGAGACTGTGCGGTGACGGCGCCCGTGCCCCTGTCCGGGCATCCGCCGCCAGGCCCGCCACCGGGCGGGCCGCTGTGTCCGTCCAGAGTGGCGTGTTCCACGGAAAATTGAACTTGCGTTTCACAGAGTGAGACGCGAATATCGTTGCATGGACAACAGTAGCGGCGTCGGCGTTCTGGACAAGGCGGCCCTCGTCCTGAGCGCTCTGGAGTCCGGTCCGGCCACCCTCGCGGGTCTGGTCGGGGCCACCGGACTGGCACGACCCACGGCCCACCGCCTGGCCGTGGCCCTGGAACACCACCGCATGGTGGCGCGCGACATGCAGGGCCGGTTCATTCTCGGCCCGCGGCTGGCCGAACTCGCCGCGGCGGCGGGCGAGGACCGCCTGCTCGCGACCGCGGGCCCGGTGCTCACGCACCTGCGCGACGTCACGGGCGAGAGCGCGCAGCTCTACCGCCGCCAGGGCGACATGCGCATCTGTGTCGCCGCGGCCGAGCGGCTGTCCGGCCTGCGGGACACCGTCCCGGTCGGCTCGACGCTCACGATGAAGGCGGGTTCCTCCGCCCAGATTCTGCTCGCCTGGGAGGAGCCCGAGCGCCTGCACCGCGGCCTCCAGGGCGCCCGCTTCACGGCGACGGCCCTGTCCGGCGTACGACGCCGGGGCTGGGCCCAGTCGATCGGCGAGCGCGAGCCCGGCGTCGCCTCCGTCTCCGCGCCCGTGCGCGGCCCCTCGAACCGGGTGGTGGCCGCCGTGTCGGTCTCCGGTCCCATCGAGCGCCTCACCCGCCACCCCGGCCGTATGCACGCCCAGGCGGTCATCGACGCCGCGGGCCGCCTCTCGGAGGCCCTGCGCCGCACGGGCTGAAACCTTCAGCCGCACCCCGTCGGGAGAGAACCGGCCTCAACGCCGCGGCAGGTTCTCCCCGACGGAACCGGACGCGCCGCGGCCGGGCCCATCCCCTGTGACGCCGAACTCTTAGCGCCGTACACGGGGTTGCACGTGATAAGCGGGTACGACGAAGGGGTCCCCGCCGAAGCGGGGACCCCTTGCGATCTGTACCCCCGACCGGATTCGAACCGGCGCTACCGCCTTGAGAGGGCGGCGTGCTAGGCCGCTACACAACGGGGGCCTGGACACTGCGTTTCCGCAGGTCCGAGCTGGTCTACCTGGACTCGAACCAAGACTAACTGAACCAGAATCAGTCGTGCTGCCAATTACACCATAGACCAATGTGGTTTAGACCAGTCAGTACCCCCGACCGGATTCGAACCGGCGCTACCGCCTTGAGAGGGCGGCGTGCTAGGCCGCTACACAACGGGGGCCCTAGCGATCATCTCGTGAGAGATCACCGTACCCCCGACCGGATTCGAACCGGCGCTACTGCCTTGAGAGGGCAGCGTGCTAGGCCGCTACACAACGGGGGCTTGCGGATGAGATCCGCGGCGCAGATAAAGCTCTGCGAGCTGGCCTACCTGGACTCGAACCAAGACTAACTGAACCAGAATCAGTCGTGCTGCCAATTACACCATAGGCCACCGGAACGCAAGCCCCAGAGGGGATCTTGTTCTAGCTTTGCGCTGGGGGGCTCCGGCCTTGCGGCCCGCTCCCCGCGGCGCAGGAAGAACATTACCCGAAGGTGGACGGGGCTCCAAAACGAGTATCCCCGCCGAGCAGGGAGGGCAGTTCGGCGAGGGACGCGATCCGGTGCGGGCCGCCCGGCGGGACGACCGTGGCCGCCGCGCCCGCCCTGTCGATCCACACCGACAGCAGCCCGGCGTCGGCGGCCCCGCGGCCGTCGATCTCGGGGTGGTCGCCGACGTACGCCACCTCGCGCGGGGCGAGGCCGAGGGCGTCGCAGGCCGCCCGGAAGGCGGCGGCCTCGGGCTTGGAGACGCCGAGTTCGGCGGCGCACAGGATGGTCTCGAAGCGGTGGTGGACGCCGAGGACCCGCAGCTTGCGGTCCTGCACGGTCAGGCTGGAGTTGGACAGCACCGCGTGGCGGTGGCTGGCGGCGAGGGCGTCGAGGACCGGCAGGACGTCCGGGAACAGGGCCCAGGCGGCCTCGTAGTGGGCGAGGTAGCGCTCGAACCAGTCGTCGGCCTCGCTGTCCGTGAGGTCACGGCCGAGGAAGACCCGGGTGCGGTCCCGGCGCTGGGTCTCGAAGTCGACCTCGCCGGCCGCGAACCGGGCCCACTGGGCGTCGGTGATCTCCCTCCAGCGCACGAGGGTCCGCTCCACGGAGGTGTCCCCGTGGAGCAGGCCCTCGGTCACGAGATGGGCCCGCATGCCCTCGCGGTCGGCGGTGGTGTAGTCGAAGAGGGTGTCGTCGACGTCCCAGACGACGGCGTGGATGACCATGCACCGACGGTAGCGCGTCGACTCCCCCTTGTGTCAGCCCGTGAGCTTCGCGAGGGCCGCGTCGATCCTGGCCAGGGTGGTGTCCTTGCCGAGGATCTCCAGGGACTCGAAGAGCGGCAGGCCGACCGTGCGGCCGGTGACGGCGACCCGGACCGGGGCCTGGGCCTTGCCGAGCTTGAGGCCGTGGGCCTCACCGGCGGCCAGGACGGCCTCCTTCAGGGACTCGGCCGAGGCCCAGTCGGCGGCCTCCAGCCTCTCCCGGGCCGTGCGCAGCAGGGCGTCGGAGCCCTCCTTCATGGCCTTGGTCCAGCTGGGCTCGTCGAAGACCGGCTCCGGCAGGAACAGGAAGTCGACGTTGTCCGTGATCTCGGAGAGGACCTTCAGGCGGGTCTGCGCGTGCGGCGCGATCGCGTGCCACTTGGCCTCGTCGAAGTCCTCCAGCGCCCAGGGGGCGAAGGGGGCCCTCAGCCAGGGCTCACAGCGGGCCGTGAAGTCCTTCACGTCGAGCATGCGGATGTGGTCGCCGTTGATGGCCTCGCACTTCTTGAGGTCGAAGCGGGCCGGGTTGGGGTTGACGTCCGTGATGTCGAAGGCGGCGACCAGCTCGGCCGTGGTGAAGATGTCCTGGTCGGCGGAGAGGGACCAGCCGAGCAGGGAGAGGTAGTTGAGCAGGCCCTCGGGGAGGAAGCCGCGCTCGCGGTAGAGGTTGAGCGAGGCCTGCGGGTCGCGCTTGGAGAGCTTCTTGTTACCCTCGCCCATCACGTACGGCAGGTGGCCGAACCGGGGGATCTCCTTGGCGACGCCCAGCTCGATCAGCGCCTTGTAGAGGGCGATCTGGCGGGGGGTGGAGGAGAGCAGGTCCTCGCCTCGCAGGACGTGGGTGATCTCCATCAGGGCGTCGTCGACCGGGTTGACCAGGGTGTAGAGCGGGGCGCCGTTGGCGCGGACGATGCCGTAGTCCGGGACGTTCTCCGGGGTGAAGGTCAGCTCGCCGCGGACCAGGTCGGTGAAGGTGATCGTCTCGTCGGGCATCCGGAAGCGGACGATCGGGGTGCGGTCCTGGGCCTGGTACTCGGCGACCTGCTGGGCGGTGAGGTCACGGCAGTGGCCGTCGTAGCCGGAGGGCTTCCCGGCGGCGCGGGCGGCCTCGCGGCGGGCGTCCAGCTCGGCCTGCGAGCAGTAGCAGTAGTAAGCGTGTCCGGCCTCCAGCAGCTTGGACGCGACCTCCTTGTAGAGGTGCATGCGCTGCGACTGGCGGTACGGCGCGTGCGGGCCGCCGGTCTCGGGGCCCTCGTCCCAGTCGAGGCCCAGCCAGCGCATCGAGTCCAGGAGCTGCTCGTAGGACTCCTCGGAGTCGCGGGCCGCGTCGGTGTCCTCGATGCGGAAGACGAGCGTGCCCTGGTGGTGGCGCGCGAACGCCCAGTTGAACAGGGCGGTGCGGACCAGGCCCACATGCGGGTTACCGGTGGGCGAGGGGCAGAAACGGACGCGTACTGGTGCGCTAGCCACGCTTGACAACCTTGTTGGTGAGAGTGCCGATGCCTTCGATGCTGACGGAGACCTCGTCGCCGACAGCGAGCGGGCCGACGCCCGCGGGGGTGCCCGTGAGGATCACGTCGCCGGGGAGCAGCGTCATGGCCTCCGTGATGTTGGCGATCAGATCCTCGATGGGGTGGATCATCTCGCTGGTGCGGCCGAGCTGGCGCTGCTGCCCGTTGACGGTGAGCTGGATGGTGAGGTCCGCCGCGGTGGCGATCTCCATGTCCGTCTCCACCCAGGGGCCCAGCGGGCAGGAGGTGTCGAAGCCCTTGGCCCTGGCCCACTGCTTCTCGCGCCGCTGGACGTCGCGGGCGGTGATGTCGTTGGCGCAGGTGTAGCCGAGGATGACGTCCTTGACCCGTTCGCGGGGGACCTCGCGGCACATGCGGCCGATGACGACGGCCAGCTCGGCCTCGTGGTGCAGTTCCTCGGAGAAGGAGGGGTACTGGATCTCGTCGCCGGGGCCGATCACGGAGGTGGACGGCTTGAAGAAGGCGAACGGGGCGTCGGGCACCTCGTTGCCCAGTTCCCGGGCGTGCTCGGCGTAGTTGCGCCCGAAGGCGACGATCTTGTTGGGCAGCACCGGGGGCAGCAGCCGGACCTTGTTCAGCGGCACCTTCGTGCCGGAGAGTTCGAAGTCGGCGAACGGGATGCCCTTGATGATGTCGAGGACGAGTTCGTCCGGCTTCTCGCCCTCGACCGCGCCGAAGGCGACGTTCCCGTCGATGGAGAACCTGGCGATGCGCACGGGTTGCTTGGCCCCTTGACTGAGCTGGCTGGAGTCTGACGCCTCAGGCTATCGCCCGCAAAGGGCGGGCGCCTCGCGCGATACGCGCGAGGCGCCCGGTCGGCCGTGTGACGGCCCCGTGTGCTAGGACTGCCTGCGGCTACCGCGCCGCCGCGACCGTCTCGGGGTCGTCCATCAGGACGGTGCGCCGGGGGTTGGCCGTCTGGGCGGGGAGTTCGACGGAGTGCTCCTGCTGGACCGGCGTCCGAAGTTCGCCGACGTCCTTCAGGTGCGCCAGCGTGGTGCGTCGCGGGTTGGCGGTGGTGCGGAACATCGTCGTCGTCTTCACGGTTGTACGGGACCTTGTCGTGTACGGGGCGCGAGGGGCGCCGGTTGGCAGAACGGTGCCTCTTGTAAAGCGTCAGGCTAAACATCCCGTTCCCCAGCGAAGGCAGGAAGTTCTCGCGGTTTCGGTGTGAGTTTGCTCACGCTCCCGCAACCAAACCGGTCAATTCAGGCGCCTACGCCATACCGGCGAAAGGGACAATAGCCACCTGAACCCAACATTCCGCTCCTGATCATGGCGACTGGGACAGGTGATCCACCCCAGCGACTCGTGGCGATACGCCCGGTATAAGCCCGACCTCCGTCTACCGGTCGTAGTTCGGCACTCACAAGCAGTCACGTAGGTCACAGCCTGACCAACTGGCCTTGTTGGAGATCCGGCACTGTGCTGGAATTCCACGGACCGCCGCGGGATCGAGCCGGCGCGCAGGGGGCGCGAAACAGCGCCGAGTGGCGGCGAGATTGGGGGAACCAGCGCCGGTCACTCACGACCATCCGGGAACGTATTCAGGGCGTTCCCGACGACGCCGACACCGTCCTTCCGTTCACGCGGAGGGGCGCCTGGTCCAGAGGTTGCGACGCTAGTGCAGGGACGTTTCAAGAGGGATGGCAGTGCTCCGGCGGAGCCGGAGCCGCATGGCGGGACTGGCCCCATGGCCGGCAGCTCCTCGCCCCAGCACGCCCAGAACCCGGGCCCGGCCCCGTCCGGTGACGGCGGCGCCCGCACTGGGCGTCCCGGCGCGCCCGCAGCGCCGGAGACCCCGGCTCCGGCCCCGAAGGCGCCGCAGGGACCGACGGGCCCCGGCCCGCGAATAGCCCTGCGCAACTGGCGCATCTCGACCCGACTGGTCTCGCTGCTCGCCCTGCCGGTGGTCGCGGCCACCTCGCTGGGCGCGCTGCGCATCAACCAGTCCATGGACGACATCCAGCAGCTCGACAACATGAAGCTGCTGACGGACATGACCCAGCAGGCCACCGAGCTGGCCGCCGCGCTCCAGGAGGAGCGCGACAACTCCGCCGGACCACTGGCGCACGGCTCGACCACCAGCGCCGTCCTCGTCAAGGGCTACCGGGACAAGACCGACCGGGCCCTGGACAACTTCCTCACCGCCTCCGAGGAGGTCGACGCCGCCAGCAAGGAGGGCAACCTCCAGGGCGTCCGCGACAGCCTCGTGGGTCTGGCGAGCGACCTGAACGGCCTCAACAAGATCCGCAACACGGCGTACGAGGCCGAGGACAACTCGACCCAGACGGTGGAGGCGTACCACCGGCTCATCACCCACCTGCTGGACCTCTCCCAGGACATGGCCGAGGCGACCAGCAACCCGGAGATGATCCAGCGCACCCGCTCGCTGGCGGCGTTCTCCTCCGCCAAGGAGTACGCGTCCGTGCAGCGCGCGGTGCTCGCCGCGGCGCTGCCCGCGAGCAACACCACCTTCGGCGACCTCTCCGAGAACGACCGGCTGTACGCCGAGGCCGCGCTCCAGAGCCAGGCCTCCGAACTGCGCACCTTCACCAGCATCTACGGCGACGGCACCGAGGACCTGCTGCGGCCCATCGACCAGGGCAACGCGATCATCGAGGCCACCGACCTCTACGCCAAGCGCGCGCTGAGCGGCGCGGACGGCCTCCAGGGCCTGGAGAAGCGGTCCTACCGCGACTGGCTGGACGACAGCTCCACCAAGATCCAGCAGATGAAGAACATCGAGCGCCGTCTGCTCGAGGAGATGGAGCAGAAGGCCCGCGAACTCCGCAAGGAGTCCGAGCAGGAAGCCATCATCTCCGGTGCGCTGATCCTGATCGTGCTCGGTGTGTCGCTGGTCGGCGCCTTCGTCGTGGCCCGGTCCATGATCCGCTCGCTGCGCCGCCTGGAGGACACGGCCACCAAGGTCGCCCAGGAACGCCTGCCCGAGCTGGTCAAGCAGCTCTCCGAGACCGACCCGCAGGACGTCGACACCTCGGTGCAGTCGGTCGGTGTGCACTCCCGGGACGAGATCGGCCGAGTGGCCGCGGCCTTCGACGACGTGCACCGCGAGGCGGTCCGCCTCGCCGCCGAGCAGGCCCTGCTGCGGGGCAACGTCAACGCGATGTTCACCAACCTCTCACGCCGCTCCCAGGGTCTGATCCAGCGCCAGCTGTCGCTCATCTCCGAGCTGGAGTCCCGCGAGGCCGACCCGGACCAGCTGGCGTCGCTGTTCAAGCTGGACCACCTCGCCACCCGTATGCGCCGGAACGGCGAGAACCTCCTCGTCCTCGCCGGTGAGGAGCCCGGCCGCCGCTGGACCCGCCCGGTCCCGCTGGTCGACGTGCTCCGCGCCGCCGCGTCCGAGGTGGAGCAGTACGAGCGCATCGAACTCGCGGCCGTGCCGACCACCCAGGTCGCCGGCCGGGTCGTCAACGACCTCGTGCACCTGCTCGCCGAGCTGCTGGAGAACGCCACCTCGTTCTCCTCCCCGCAGACCAAGGTCAAGGTCACCGGTCACGCCCTGCCCGACGGCCGGGTGCTGATCGAGATCCACGACACCGGCATCGGTCTGTCGCCGGAGGACCTGGCCGCGATCAACGAGCGGCTCGCCTCGCCGCCCACCGTGGACGTCTCGGTCTCCCGCCGCATGGGTCTGTTCGTGGTCGGTCGTCTGTCGCAGCGCCACGGCATCCGCATCCAGCTGCGCCCCTCCGACTCCGGCGGTACGACCGCGCTGGTCATGCTGCCCGTCGACGTCGCCCAGGGCGGCAGCAAGCCGCAGCCCAAGCAGGGCCAGGGCGCCGGTGGTCCCGGCGGTGGCGGTTCGGCCGCCGCCGCGGCCTCCGCGGGTGTCGCCGCGGCGCGCCGCAACGCCGGTGCCGTGGGCTCCGGCGCCGGTGCGGGCGGTGGCCTGCTCGGTGCCGGTCAGGGTCCGCGGGCCGCGCTGCCCGGCGCGGGCGGCCGTCCCGGGGCGCCCGGTGGGGCGCGGGGTCCGCAGGGCGGACCGGGTCGTCCGGCTCCGGCGGGCGCGGGCGGTGGCTTCGGTCAGCCGTCCCAGGCGGCGCCGCAGGGCCAGCAGGACGCCTTCGGCGGCGTACCGCCGCAGCGCGACAACCAGAACCAGGGCGGGCGCGCCGCCCGGCGTGGCCAGCAGCAGGACCAGCAGCCCCAGCTGCCGCCGCGCGGTGGCGCGCGGGCCGAGCTGCCGGGCGGCAACAACCAGCAGCCCCGGCCGAGCTGGAGCGAGGAGAACGCGCAGCCGTCGGTGCCGCGCGCCTCGCTGGACGCCCCGCGCGGCCATGACGAGCCGAACGTCCCGCACAACCCCCGGGCGCCGCGCTTCGACGACCGCCAGGGCCCCGGTTCGACCTCCGAGTTCCCGCGGTTCGACGACCGTCAGGCCCCGCCGGCGCCGGAGTTCCCGCGGATGGACGACCGTCAGGGCCCGGCCGCGACGTCGGAGTTCCCGCGGGTCGACGACCGCCAGGGCCCGGGCTCGACCTCCGAGTTCGCCCGCCCGGACTTCAACGCCCCGCAGTCCGGCGCGAACGGCATGAACGGCAGGCAGGACACGGGCCAGTTCCCCCGCCCGGCCGACATGCAGGCCCGGCACCAGGGCGGCCAGGACGCCACCGACCCGTTCCGGCGGGCCGACCTGTTCGGCGACCCGTCCAGCACCGGCCAGTTCGCCGCGCCGCAGGCGCCGCAGGGCTACGACCCCGCCTCCACGGGCCAGTTCCAGGCCCCGCAGGGCTACGACAACGGTCCCACGGGCCAGCACCGGCTGCCCGACCGCCAGACCCCCTCGAACCCCGCCCCCACCGGTCAGTTCGAGCGGCCGCAGCAGGGTGGCGCCGGGTCCGACTTCGGCGCGCAGCGTCCGTCGGCCCCCCAGCGTCCCCCGCAGCAGCGTCCCACCCGTCCCGAGCCGGAGGCCCTGCCGCCGGCGCCGGGTGCCGGGGACGGACGTACCCCCCTGTACGACACGTTGGAGACCAACTGGTTCCACGGCCAGCGCGGCGGTCAGCAGAGCAACGGCTCGGCTCCCGCCCCGCAGCAGCCGCAGACCCCGCCGGCTCCCCAGCGTTCCACCGCCGCCTGGCGCAGCTCGCCGAACGACGACCTCGTACGGCAGGCAGAGCGCGTACGGCAGCCCGCCGCGGGCGGTGTCACCACCTCCGGCCTGCCGCGCCGGGTGCCCAGGGCGAACCTCGTCCCGGGCACGGCTCAGCAGCAACAGCACCAGAGTGGTCCGCAGGTCTCGCGCGCTCCTTCGGACGTGCGCGGCCGGCTGACCAATCTCCGTCGGGGCATCGCCCAGGGACGCCAGGCCGGATCCGGCCAGACGGGCAGCTTCCCCAGCCCCACTCACCAGCAGGAGCGTTAGTTGAGCCCGATGAGCCAGGCGGCACAGAACCTGAACTGGTTGATCACGAATTTCGTGGACAACACCCCCGGGGTGTCCCACACCGTCGTCGTGTCCGCCGACGGCCTTCTGCTGGCGCTGTCGGAGGGGTTCCCCCGCGACCGTGCCGACCAGCTGGCGGCCGTCGCGTCCGGACTGACCTCGCTGACGGCAGGGGCGTCCCGCATCTTCGAGGGCGGCACGGTGGCGCAGACCGTCGTCGAGATGGAACGGGGATTCCTCTTCCTCATGTCCATCTCGGACGGCTCGTCCCTCGCCGTCCTCTCGCACCCGGAGTGCGACATCGGCCTGGTCGGTTACGAGATGGCCCTGCTCGTCGACCGTGCGGGCGCGGTACTCACCCCCGACCTGCGTGCCGAACTACAAGGCAGTCTGCTTCACTGACCGGCCCCGGATCCACCCGTCTCACCAAATCACCGTCCGGCCGCCACAATCCCCCCACCGGCCCCGTCCGACGGCTCGACTGACCGACTTGCTGTCCCGCCCGGAGGATTCATGACCCCGCCCACCGCCTCTCATGATCCGTACTCAGATCCGTACGGGGACGAGGGCGACCAGCCGCTGGTCCGTCCCTATGCGATGACCGGCGGCCGGACCCGGCCGCGCTACCAGCTCGCCATCGAGGCGCTGATCAGCACCACGGCCGACCCGGCAGCGCTGATGGGACTCCTTCCGGAGCACCAGCGCATCTGCCATCTCTGCCGTGAGGTGAAGTCGGTCGCCGAGGTGTCGGCACTGCTGGCCATGCCGCTGGGTGTGGCCCGGATCCTGGTCGCCGACCTGGCGGAGGCCGGACTCGTCGCCATCCATCAGCCAGGCGGCGACGAAACCACCGGTGCGCCGGACGTGACACTGCTCGAAAGGGTGCTCAGTGGACTTCGCAAGCTCTAGCGGCGGGCAGGTTGCCGCCTCCCGCTCCACCACCTCCGCGAAGATCGTGGTGGCGGGCGGCTTCGGCGTGGGCAAGACCACGTTCGTCGGGGCCGTCTCGGAGATCAACCCGCTGCGCACGGAGGCCGTCATGACGTCCGCCAGCGCGGGCATCGACGACCTGACCCACACCGGGGACAAGACCACCACCACGGTGGCCATGGACTTCGGCCGTATCACCCTGGACCAGGACCTGATCCTGTACCTCTTCGGTACGCCCGGCCAGGACCGCTTCTGGTTCATGTGGGACGACCTGGTGCGCGGCGCGATCGGCGCGGTCGTGCTGGTCGACACCCGGCGGCTGGCGGACTGCTTCCCCGCGGTGGACTACTTCGAGAACAGCGGACTGCCGTTCGTCGTCGCCCTCAACGGCTTCGACGGCCACCAGCCGTACACGCCGGAGGAGGTCCGCGAGGCGCTCCAGATCGGGCCCGACGCCCCGATCATCACCACCGATGCCCGGCACCGGTCGGACGCCAAGTCCGCGCTGATCACCCTGGTCGAGCACGCACTCATGGCCCGCCTGCGGTAGCACCCCAAGTGATCAGTTGTCTACGGCAGTTGTCGTAGACCCACCGGAGCCGGCTGTGGCCTTTGACACGGCCGGCTCCGGTGTTCATAACGTTTCGGCAGAGGAATGGGCTGATGCCACCACGCGTCGCGGTCGGCCGGTGTCGCTGCGCGCACAAAAGCCCCGTCTTTTGCCGGGGCTCGTTCTTTATGACCGTTTTATCTGGTGCTTACATCGTGGGTAACCATCGCTTTCCCATGTTTGGAAGAGCACTGGTTGACGTGCTGGAATGCCTGAACTGCCCAATAGTCAAAGACGTACTCCATGGTCGATGACGCACTGGGCTCTGAGACACTGCGGCACAACGTTGGTGCCCGCCGCCGAGAGGTTGTTGGTCGAGTGAGGCGAAGCAAGAACGGTCCCGAGCCGCCCACGCGGGGCAACTTCACCCCGCCGCCGCGCGGAGCGGCGCCCGCCCCCGTGCCGAGCCCGGAACCGACGGCCGCGCCCGCGCCGAGCGGTGGCCGTCTCTCGCCGCGCAACTGGCGGGTGCCGACCCGGCTGAACGCCATCCTGCTCATACCCGTCCTCGTCGGGCTGGTCATGGGCGGCTTCCAGGTGAAGAGTTCCATCGACACCTGGCAGGAGGCCGAGGACGCGAAGAAGACCGCCCGGCTGGTGCAGGCCGCCCTGACGTACGCCGACGCGCTCTACACCGAACGCGATGTGACCGCCGCCCCGCTGCTGCTCCAGAGCAAGAGCGAGGAGGACCAGGCGACCGTCACCCAGGCCCGCGCCAAGACCGACGACGCCGCCGACGCCTTCGACCTGGCCGCCCAGGACATGCCGGGCAAGGCCGGCCTCGAACGCCGTCTGAAGCTGTTCCGGGAGGCCGAGACCACCCTCCCGACCCTGCGGCAGGGCGCCTACGTCTCCCCCAAGCTCACCGGTGTGATGACCGAGGAGGGCTACCTCAACGTCGCCCACCCGCTGCTGGAGTTCGCCAACGAACTCGGCCTCGGCACCGGAAACATCACCAGCTACGGCCGTACCGTCTACGCGATCTCGCTGACCAAGGCCGCGCTGTCGCTTGAGCGGTCCATCGGTATGCACCTGCTGGTCAAGCCGGGCCCCGGTGAGGGCAGCCTGGCCAGCCAGAAGGTGGCGCTCACCTCGTACGCCTACCTCGAGCGCATCGCCATCGAGGAGTACAGGGGCGGTGGCACCGAGGCCGACGTGCGCAGGCTGGACGAGCTCCAGGAGCAGATCACGGCCGACGCCAAGGAGCAGGCCAAGGAAGCCCTGGCGCAGAACCCGGACTACCAGGCACCGCCGTCCGACCCGTCCAAGATGGTCGCCGCCGTCGCGGGCCTGAAGACCACCGACCCCGCCGAGCGGGCCGCGCTGGGCGAGCAGGGCGTCACACCGGAGAACTGGTGGGCGGTCAACACCCTCAAGTACGACGCCTACCGCACGATCGAGTCCGACATGGCCGACGCCGCGGTGACCGAGGCCTCCGGCATCGCCGACGACGCCAAGCGGGACGCCTTCATCACGGGTGCCGCCGTGGTCATCGCGCTGCTCGCCGCGTTCATCCTGGCCGGCATGGTGGCCCGCCAGATGAGCCGCTCGATGCGCCAGCTGCGCAACGCCGCCTTCGGCATCGCCGAGCAGCGCCTGCCGATGCTGGTCGACCAGCTCTCCCGGACCGACCCGGGCCGTGTGGACACCCGCGTCCAGCCGATCCCGATCACCACCCGGGACGAGATCGGCGAGGTCGCCCGCGCCTTCGACCAGGTCCACCGCGAGGCCGTCCGGCTCGCCGCCGAGCAGGCCCTGCTGCGGGGCAACATCAACGCGATCTTCACCAACCTCTCGCGCCGCAACCAGTCGCTGATCGAGGGCCAGCTGACCCTCATCACCGACCTGGAGAACAACGAGGCCGACCCGGACCAGCTGGAGAACCTCTTCCGCCTGGACCACCTGGCGACCCGTATGCGCCGCAACGGCGAGAACCTCCTCGTCCTCGCGGGCGAGGAGCCCGGCCGCCGCTGGGACCAGCCGGTGCCGCTGGTCGACGTGCTGCGCGCCGCCTCCTCCGAGGTGGAGCAGTACGAGCGCATCGAACTGTCCGGTGTGCCGGAGGCCGACATCCACGGCCGCGCCGTGACCGACCTCGTGCACCTGCTGGCCGAGCTGCTGGAGAACGCCACCACGTTCTCCT
Source organism: Streptomyces sp. B93 (assembly GCF_018070565.1). Taxonomy (GTDB): domain Bacteria; phylum Actinomycetota; class Actinomycetes; order Streptomycetales; family Streptomycetaceae; genus Streptomyces. The sequence continues at coordinate 3,750 of NZ_JAGPXL010000030.1, read as the reverse complement.
CCCCGCAGACCAAGGTCCGGGTCACCGCGACCCGGCTCCCCGACGGCCGCGTGATGATCGAGATCCACGACAAGGGCATCGGCCTGACCGCCGAGGACTTCGCGGACATCAACCACAAGCTGGCCAACCCGCCGACCGTGGACGCCGCGATCTCCCAGCGCATGGGCCTGTTCGTGGTCGGCCGGCTGTCCGACCGGCACGGCATCCGGGTCCAGCTGCGCCCCTCGGGCGAGCAGGCCGGAACCACCTCGCTGGTCATGCTCCCGGACGCGATCACGCACGGCGGCGGTGGCGAACAGCCGCTGGAGCGCGAGGAGTTCACCGTCTCGCAGATCATCCCGGAGCAGGAGTTCCAGGGTGAGAACTTCGGCGGCGGGCCCCAGCAGCAGCCGATGCGTACGGCCGCGGAACTCGGCTTCGACGACAGCCGCTACACCGAGGTACCGGACGACATCCGCGAGCTGGACCCGGTCGGCCGCTCCCTGATGCGCGAGGAGCGCCGCGCGGCCCTGGAGGCCCAGACCCACCAGCCCCAGCAGAACCCGGAGACGGCCGCCTACGCGGACGGTTTCCAGGAGGGCCAGCCGTCCTACGACGACGGCGGTAGCGGCTACCCCGAGCAGTCGGCGTACGCACAGCAGAACGCGTACGAGGAGCCGCAGCAGCAGTCGTACGACGAGCAGTACTACGGCCGTGACAACGGGATGCCGCAGAACGACGGATTCTCCTCGAACGACGGTTTCCCGGCGAACGACGGCTTCCCCACCAACGGCGGCTACCCCGACTCCGGCTATGCGGAGGCCGTCCAGGACGACTCCCAGGCCGTGCCCAGCGCCGCCGCGGACGGCTTCGCGCCCTACGAGGGGCAGTCCTACCAGCAGGACTGGCAGCAGTCGGACGGTTACCGCAACGGCTACCCGGACGGGTACGCTCCGGAAGCGGAATCCGTACGGGCCGCTGACGCGACCGAGCGGGACAGCGTAGGCTTCGACCGTCCGGGAGCGGACCAGTCCGCGGGCCATGAGCTGACCGACGCCGGGCTTCCCCGCCGTGGATCCACCGCGAGCGGCGCGGGCACGGAACGGCGCTCGGCCCCGACGGCACCGGCCTCCACCTCGGCCAACACCGAAGAGGGCTGGCGCTCGGCCAACGACGAGCGCTGGCAGCAGGCCTCACGCCTGAAGAAGCCCAAGGCCGGCGGAGTGACCTCCTCCGGTCTGCCCCGCCGGGTGCCCAAGGCCAATCTGGTCGAGGGTGCCGCGGAGACGACTCCGCAGGGCGGCCCCCAGGTCTCCCGCGCCCCCGAGGACGTCCGGGGCAGGTTGAGCAACCTGCGCCGGGGGGTCCAGCGGGGACGTAGCGCAGGAAGTGAAACGAACGGCCAGGGCTTCGGTCCTGACAGCACCTACAACCAGGAGCGTTAGTGTGAGCCCGATGAGCCAGGCGGCACAGAACCTGAACTGGTTGATCACCAACTTCGTGGACAACACCCCCGGTGTGTCCCACACGGTGGTGGTCTCCGCCGACGGACTCCTTCTGGCGATGTCCGAAGGCTTTCCCCGCGACCGCGCCGACCAGCTCGCGGCCGTCGCCTCCGGTCTGACCTCGCTGACCGCGGGTGCCTCGCGCATCTTCGAGGGCGGCAGCGTGAACCAGACGGTTGTGGAGATGGAGCGGGGATTCCTCTTCATCATGTCCATCTCCGACGGTTCCTCGCTCGCGGTTCTGGCGCACCCCGAAGCGGACATCGGTCTCATTGGGTACGAGATGGCCCTTCTGGTGGACCGAGCGGGCACGGTCCTGACCCCGGATCTCCGTGCGGAGCTCCAGGGGAGCCTTCTCAACTAACAGACAGACGGTGCGTTTTCGCGTCCCGTGGCCGTAAGGTTTCGGGACGCGGCTCCACAGGGATGGGTGCCCGGCGCAGTCGGAGGAGGAGAGAAAGTGGCAACACCCCCAGGCGGTTCATCATCGGGCAACTGGTCGTACGGCCCTGCCCAGGGCCAGAACGACGGTTCCCAGAACCGGTACGACTTCCCCTCCACCCCGAACCACCGGCAGCCGTACACGCCGCAGGGCCCCGGCCCCGGCCACTACGACCAGCCGAACGCACCGCGCATCCAGCCCGTGCAGCCGCAGCGCCGCACCCCTGAGCCGGCGCCCGCCGGGGCGTCGAACAACCCCCTGGTGCGCCCGTACGCCATGACGGGCGGCCGCACCAGGCCCCGCTACCAGCTCGCCATCGAGGCGCTGGTGCACACCACAGCGCAGCCGCACCAGATGCAGGGCCAGCTGCCCGAGCATCAGCGGATCTGCAACCTCTGCCGCGAGATCAAGTCGGTGGCGGAAATCTCCGCCCTCCTGACGATCCCTCTCGGCGTGGCCAGGATCCTCGTCGCCGACTTGGCGGAGGCGGGACTGGTCGCCATCCATCAGCCCGGCGGCGACGAGAGCGCCGGCGGCCAGCCAGACGTGACACTGCTCGAAAGGGTGCTCAGTGGACTTCGCAAGCTCTAGCGGCGGTCCTTCCCGCTCCACCACCTCGGCGAAGATCGTGGTGGCGGGTGGCTTCGGCGTGGGCAAGACCACGTTCGTCGGGGCCGTTTCGGAGATCAACCCGCTGCGCACAGAGGCCGTCATGACGTCCGCTTCGGCAGGCATCGACGATCTCACCCACACCGGAGACAAGACGACCACGACGGTCGCCATGGACTTCGGCCGTATCACCCTGGACCAGGACCTGATCCTGTACCTCTTCGGTACGCCCGGCCAGGACCGTTTCTGGTTCATGTGGGACGACCTGGTGCGCGGCGCGATCGGCGCGGTGGTCCTGGTGGACACCAGGCGCCTCGCCGACTGCTTCCCCGCGGTGGACTACTTCGAGAACAGCGGACTGCCGTTCGTGATCGCCCTGAACGGGTTCGACGGGCAGCAGCCCTATCAGCCGGAAGAGGTGCGGGAGGCGCTTCAGATCGGGCCTGATACGCCGATCATCACGACGGACGCGCGGCATCGGGCCGATGCGAAGTCGACGCTGATCACGCTTGTTGAGCATGCGCTCATGGCGCGGTTGCGGTAGGTCTGCTGCGGCTACTGGGCTGCCCCGGGCGGTATTGTCGCCGGCTGCGGGCAGTCCGTGGCTTGTCGCGCAGTTCCCCGCGCCCCTGAAAGCGGGTAAGTCGAAGGGCCCCTCTCCAGGAGAGGGGCCCTTCTGCATGTCTCTGTGTCAGCGCCAGCTGTGGGGGGCTCGGAAGCCGTTCTCGCGTTCCAGGCGGCGCCAGCCCGCCTTGACGCGGCCTCGGTGGGTGGCGGTGGGAGCGGCGCTGTGGGCGGCGGCGCGGGCCAGGAGGATGGCCGTGATGGCGGCGACTTCCTCGGGCTCGGCGTGGCCCTTCTCGACGCGGATGTCAGGGGCGTTCATAGGTGTCAGTCTCCGGGAGAGAGAGGTCCGAGAGGTTGCCGTGCTGGGAACGTCCGGTTACTGCGGGGGGTTGCCGTGCTTGCGGGAGGGCAGGTCGGCGTGCTTGGTGTGGAGCATCGCGAGGGAGCGGATGAGTACCTCGCGGGTCTCGGCGGGGTCGATGACGTCGTCGACCAGACCGCGCTCCGCCGCGTAGTAGGGGTGCATCAGCTCGGACTTGTACTCCTTGACCATCTTGTCGCGCATCGCCTCCGGGTCCTCGGCCTCGGCGATCTGACGGCGGAAGATGACACCCGCGGCACCCTCGGCGCCCATCACGGCGATCTCGT
>NZ_JAGPXL010000003.1 GCF_018070565.1 Streptomyces sp. B93 | reverse complement strand
GACCCCGCCCGCCCCACAAGGCGACCGCGGTCTTCCGTGCGTACCCCCTCATGGGTGACCATGTGGGCACCAGCCGCCGAACCAGGGAGCCGCGGGTGCGAGTGGGACTGCTGACCCGGGAGTACCCGCCGGACGTGTACGGCGGTGCGGGCGTGCATGTGGAGTTCCTCGCCCGGGAGTTGGCGCCCCTGGTCGACCTCGACGTGCACTGCTGGGGCGAGGGCCGCGCCGCGGGCGTCGTCCGGCACCGCCCCTGGACCGCCCTCGACCGGGCCAACGACGCACTGCGCACCTTCTCCGTGGACCTGTCGATCGCCGCCGAGCTGGAGGGCCGCGAACTCGTCCACTCCCACACCTGGTACGCCAATCTCGCCGGGCACCTCGCCAAGCTGCTGTACGGCGTGCCGCACATCATGACCGCCCACTCTCTGGAGCCCCTGCGCCCCTGGAAGGCGGAGCAGCTCGGCGGCGGGTACGCGCTGTCCGGCTGGGCGGAGCGCACCGCGATCGAGGCCGCCGACGCCGTGATCGCGGTGTCCGGCGCCATGCGCGAGGACATCCTCGCCTGCTACCCGGCCCTGGACCCGGCCCGCGTCCACGTCGTGCACAACGGCATCGACACCGCCATCTACCGGCCCGACCCCGGCACCGACGTCCTGCAGCGCCTCGGCCTGGACCCGGACCGTCCCTATGTGCTGTTCGTCGGGCGGATCACCCGGCAGAAGGGCGTGCCCCAGCTGCTGCGCGCGGTGCGCGACATCGACCCGGCGGCGCAGGTGGTGCTGTGCGCGGGCGCCCCGGACACCCCGGAGATCGAGCGGGAGTTCCGTGACCTCTTCCGGGAACTGGGCGCCGTACGCGACGCGGTGCACTGGATACCCCGCATGCTGCCGCGCCCGGAGGTGGTGCAGCTGCTCACCCACGCGGCGGTGTTCGTCTGCCCGTCGGTGTACGAGCCGCTCGGCATCGTCAATCTGGAGGCGATGGCGTGCGGTACGGCGGTGGTGGCGTCCGCGGTCGGGGGCATCCCGGAGGTGGTCGCCGACGGTGAGACTGGCCTGCTCGTCCCCCTGACGGACGACTTCGAGGCGGGCCTGACGCGGGCGCTGGACACCGTCCTAGCCGACCCGGCCGCCGCCCGGCGGATGGGCGAGGCCGGGCGGGAGCGGGCGGTGGGTGAGTTCGGCTGGGACACCGTGGCGCGGCGCACGGTCCGGCTGTACGAGGAGACCCTGAAGCACCCTTGAGGCCGCCTGAGGCCCCCGGCGGCCTCGAACAGGCTTACTCACTCGCACCACGGGGCACTCATCGGTCAACCAGGGTGAGGGAGGGGGCGGCCATGCGTCGTGGAGGACCTTCGGTGCTGGGGATCGTGCTGGCGGGCGGGGAGGGCAAGCGCCTGATGCCGCTGACGGCGGACCGGGCGAAGCCCGCGGTGACCTTCGGCGGCACCTACCGCCTGGTCGACTTCGTGCTCTCCAACCTCGTCAACGGCGACATCCTGCGCATCTGCGTGCTGACGCAGTACAAGTCGCACTCCCTGGACCGGCACATCACCACCACCTGGCGGATGTCGAGCCTGCTCGGCAACTACGTCACCCCCGTCCCCGCCCAGCAGCGCCTCGGCCCGCGCTGGTACCTCGGCAGCGCGGACGCCATCCTCCAGTCGCTGAACCTGGTCCACGACGAACAGCCCGAGTACGTCGCCGTCTTCGGCGCCGACCACGTGTACCGCATGGACCCGCGGCAGATGCTCGCCCAGCACATCGAGTCCGGCGCCGGGGTGACGGTGGCGGGCATCCGCGTCCCGCGCGCCGAGTCCTCGTCGTTCGGGGTGATCACCCCCGGCTCGGACGGCCTGACGGTGCAGCGGTTCCTGGAGAAGCCCGCCGACCCTCCCGGCCTCGCGGACGACCCCGACTGCGTCTTCGCCTCGATGGGCAACTACGTCTTCACCACCAAGGCCCTCATCGAGGCCCTCCAGCGGGACGCCGACGACCGGGAGTCCGTGCACGACATGGGCGGCTCGATCCTGCCCCAGCTCACCGCGCGCGGCGAGGCCCAGCTGTACGACTTCAGCGGCAACCACGTCCCCGGTGAGACCAGCCGAGACCAGGGCTACTGGCGGGACGTGGGCACGCTGGACGCGTACTACGACGCCCATATGGACCTGATCGCCGAGCGCCCCGCCTTCAACCTCTACAACCGCAGCTGGCCCGTCTACACCCACTCGGGCCAGCTCTCCCCGGCCCGGTTCAACGCGGGCGGCATCGCCAGCGAGTCGATCATCAGCGCGGGGTGCCTGATCCGGGGGCAGGTCACCCGGTCCGTGCTGTCGCCCGGGGTGGTCGTCGATCCGGGGGCGGTGGTGCAGGGGTCGGTGCTCCACGACAACGTGCACATCGGACGGGGCGCGGTGGTGCGCGGGGCGGTGCTCGACAAGAACGTGGAGGTACCGCCCGGCGCGACGATCGGGGTCAACCCGGAGCGGGACGCCGAGCTGTACACCGTCTCCAAGGGCGGCGTGATCGCGCTGGGCAAGGGTCAGCGGGTGCCGTAGCGCGGGACACGAATGACCGTTTTCTGGCCGTTCGGGGGAGGTCGGAGAGCGTCCGTGCTTAATCTGATGTTAACTGTGCGTAGCTTGATCGTACTTGACCGTAATCACCCCATGGCGATTGACTGCTGGTCCACCTGTCGTCGTCGCGAGGCAAGCCATTGACTTCCGATCCGCTCGCACCCCTCGACCTGGCGTTCTGGAACATCGACTCCGACCGGCACCCCATGCACCTCGGCGCCCTCGGCGTCTTCGAGACGCACTCGCCCACCGCGGGCGCCCACGCGGCCGACCTGCTCGCCGCCCGCGCCGCCGCGGTGCCCGGCCTGCGGATGCGCATCCGGGACGTCTGGCAGCCGTTCGCCTTCGGCGGCGCGGCCCGCGAGCCCGACCCCGGCTTCGACCCCCTCGACCACGTCCGGCTGCACGCGCCCACGGGCGACTTCCAGCAGGCCGCGGGCCACCTCATGCAGCGTCCCCTGGAGCGCGGACGGCCCCCCTGGGAGGCCCATGTGCTGCCCGGCGCGGACGGCACGTCGTTCGCGGTGCTGTTCAAGTTCCACCACGCGCTCGCCGACGGGCTGCGGGCCCTCGCCCTGGCCGCCGCCGTCCTCGACCCGATCGACATGCCCGCGCCCCGCCCCCGGCCCCCGGAGCCCCCACGCGGCCTGCTGCCCGACGTGCGGCGCCTGCCCGGGCTGCTGCGCGGCGCCCTCTCCGACGTGGGCCGCGCCCTGGACATCGGCGCCTCCGTGGCCGTCTCCACCCTCGGCATGCGGTCCACCCCGGCCCTCACCTCCGAGCCCAGCGGCAGCCGCCGTACCGCCGGGGTCGTCGTCGACATCGACGATGTGCACCGCATCCGCAAGGCCGTCGGCGGCACCGTCAACGACGTCGTGATCGCGGTCGTCGCGGGCGCCCTGCGGCGCTGGCTGGACGAGCGCGGCGACGGCAGCGAGGGCGTCGCGCCCCGCGCCCTGATCCCCGTCTCCAAGCGCCGTCCGCGCACCGCCCACCCCCAGGGCAACCGGCTCTCCGGCTACTTGATACGGCTTCCCGTCGGTGACCCGGACCCGCTCGCCCGCCTCGCCGCGGTGCGCACCGCCATGGACCGCAACAAGGACGCGGGCCCCGGGCGGGGCGCGGGCGCCGTCGCCCTGCTCGCCGACCACGTCCCCGCCCTCGGCCACCGGCTCGGCGGGCCCCTGGTCGCGCAGGCGGCGCGGCTCTGGTTCGACATCCTGGTCACCAGCGTGCCGCTGCCCGGCTTCGGTCTGAGGCTCGGCGGCCACCGGCTGGCCGCCGTCTACCCGTACGCCCCGCTCGCCCGCGGTCAGTCGCTGGCCGTCGCCGTCTCGACGTACCGCGGCCGGGTCCACTACGGGCTGGTCGCCGACGCCGAGGCCGTGCCCGACCTCGATCTGCTCGCCCGCGCGGTCACCGAGGAGGTGGCGGCCCTCAACGACGCCTGCGCCCCATGATCGTCACGGGTTTGGCGGCACGGCCCGGCGCTACGTAAAATTCCCCGTTCGAATGCGGGCGCGAGCGGCGCGCCACGACGGCAGAGCAGGGAACGGCAGCGCGATGACGGTGACAGACGACGGCTCGGCGAGCACCCAGGAGCTGGTCCACGGGCCCGGCATCGACCCGGAACGGCTCGCCGTCTGCCTGAGCGTGCTGGAGGAACTCGACAGGCTCGACGTCGACCACCCCGACGCGATCCTGGTCCGCCGGGCCACCTCGCACATCTACCGCACGGTCAAGCAGCGCCGCCGCCAGGAGCGCCGCGCCGCCAAGACCGCGCACGACAAGGCGGTCACCGAGGCCACCGCCACCGGCTCCGCCGAGCGCATCGACGACGAGACCGAGGGCATCCTGCCCTCCTCCCGCACCGCCGAGGGCCAGATCGCCGGGATACTCCAGCGGCCCCGCTCCTGCTACGTCTGCAAGCAGCGGTACGTCGAGGTCGACTACTTCTACCACCAGCTCTGCCAGAAGTGCGCCGACGAGAACCGCGCCCGCCGCGACGCCCGCGCCGACCTGACCGGCAAGCGCGCCCTGCTCACCGGTGGCCGGGCCAAGATCGGCATGTACATCGCGCTGCGGCTGCTGCGCGACGGCGCCCACACCACCATCACCACCCGCTTCCCGAGCGACGCCGTCCGCCGTTTCAAGGCCCAGCCCGACAGCGACGACTGGATCCACCGGCTGAAGATCGTCGGCATCGACCTGCGCGACCCCGCCCAGGTGGTGGCGCTGGCGGACTCCGTGGCGGCCGACGGCCCGCTGGACATCCTCATCAACAACGCGGCCCAGACCGTACGCCGTTCCCCGGGCGCCTACAGCGAACTGGTCGCCGCCGAGTCCGCCCCGCTGCCCGCGGGTGAACTGCCCGCCGCCGAGGTCATCGGCACCTTCGGCTCCGGCGCGGTCGCCGCCCTCCCGGTCTCCGGCGGCGGCGCGCTCACCGCCCAGGACGTGACCGGCCTGGCCCTGGTCTCCGGCTCGGCCTCGCTGGAGCGGATCGCCGCCGGTACGGCCATCGACGCCGGCGGCCTGGTGCCCGACCTGCACGACACCAACAGCTGGGTGCAGACGGTGGACGAGGTCACCCCGGTCGAGCTGCTGGAGGTGCAGCTCTGCAACTCCACCGCCCCCTTCATCCTCATCAGCCGGCTGCGCCCGTCGATGGCGGCCTCGGCCTCCCGCCGCACCTACATCGTCAACGTCTCCGCGATGGAGGGCGTCTTCGCCCGCGGCTACAAGGGCGCCGGACACCCGCACACCAACATGGCCAAGGCCGCGCTGAACATGCTCACCCGCACCAGCGCCCAGGAGATGTTCGAGAAGGACGGCATCCTGATGACGGCCGTCGACACCGGCTGGATCACCGACGAGCGCCCCCACCCCGACAAGGTTCGCCTCGCCGAGGCGGGCTTCCACGCCCCGCTCGACCTGGTCGACGGCGCCGCCCGCGTCTACGACCCCATCGTCCGCGGTGAGCAGGGCGAGGACCTGTACGGCGTCTTCCTGAAGGACTACGCGCCCGGCAAGTGGTGAACGGGCCGGGCGCCCGGCGACGGGTGCACCGCCCGCGCGGCCACCAGCTCCAGGACCGTACGCCAGTCCTCCAGGACGCCGGCGTCCAGACCGGGGACGGTGGCCGCGTCATGGGCCTGGCGCAGCGTCAGGGCGTCGTCGTCGGGATGCCGCCCGGCGGACCCCTGTTGCCGCACCAGCCGGGCGACCCGCTCCCCGAGCAGCGTCCGTACCGCGTCGGCGGCGAGATCCGCCTGCCCGGCGCCGCCGGGGTGCAGCAGCCGTCCGATGGCGTGCACCAGACCCGCCACCTGGAGTTCCTTGTCGGCGGGCCGACTTCGGCGCAGCAGCGCCGCCGTTTGCAGCGCGTGCTCGTGCAGGTCCACCGGCGTCGGGGCGCCGCCGCCGTCCGGGGCCGCGCCCTGACAGGCGTACAGCAGCTCCATCAGCTCCTCGACGCTGCGCAGTTCCATGCGTCAGTCCTCCCGCGAGACAGCCGTAGCGGTGTGCCAGGCAACCATGGGCAGCTTGCGGACCGGCCAACACGAGCCAACGGGACGTGAACCGAGCGGTCGCGCGCAAGCGCCGAACCGAAGACGCGTTCGATCCGCTGGTCCGCGCGGGTGTCCCGGGAGCGGTGCATCATGTAACAAACACGTGCACAGCGGCATCAAACGAACACGGCACGACTCGACATAGTTACAGGTTGTTTGCAGCCCCATCGAGCGGGGGGCCGCTCATTTGGTTAATCTGAAGGCGACGGACAGCAGCACGGGGCTCAACCCAAACCCACGATCCGTTGCCGACGCCACCGCGTCCGACCGTTTGAAGCAGCACCCGAGCGGAACGCCGGACGGCCGGAGCGTGGCTGGACGGCGAACCCCGAGGGTTACCCGACACATAAGGAGTGCGCGGTGACACCGGAGAAGACGAATCGCGACCAACGCCCCAAGGAACGCACGGACCGCGCGGGCCGCAGGCCGGGCGAGATCGGCAGCCTCGACGTGTGGGCCCGGTCCGCCCCCATCCGCCTCGCGGGCTACGAGGACGACCTCGCCGAACCCCACATCCTGCCAAGCGTGGACTGACCGCGTTCCGCGGCAACCCCTCGCGATCGCCGAGCGCATGGGCGTGTCAGACTCACGCCCATGCAGATCAGGGAAGCCGCCGCCGACGACTGGCCGCACATCTGGCCCTTCTGGCACCGCATCGTCGCCGCCGCCGAGACCTACGCCTGGGACCCCGGCACCTCCGAGGAAGCGGCCCGCGCCCTGTGGATGAACCCGGCGAAACGGGTCTACGTCGCCGAGGACGACACCGGCGCCGTCGTGGGCTCCGCCTACCTCACCCCCAACTACGGCGGCCCCGCCGCCCATATCGCCAACGCCGGATTCATGGTCGACCCCGACCAGGGCGGCCGCGGCATCGGCCGCGCCCTCGCCCAGCACATCCTGACCGAGGCCAAACGTCACGGCTACCGCGGCATGGTCTTCAACGCCGTCGTCGAGACCAACCCCGCGGTCGGCCTGTGGAAGTCCCTCGGCTTCACCGTCCTCGGCACGGTCCCGGAGGCCTACGACCACCCGAGATACGGCCCGGTCGGACTCCACGTGATGTACAAGGCCCTCTAGATCCGCGCCTCCCCGACCGGCGCCGTCCGCCGCCACGGCCGTGCCCGCTCGAGCCGTGCGGCCAACTCCAGCAGCACCGCCTCCGATCCGGGCCGCCCCACCAGTTGTACGGCGCAGGGGGCGCCGGAGGGCAGCGTCCCGAACGGCACGGCCATCGCGGGCCAGCCGGTCAGGTTCCAGGGCGGGGTGAACGGCGAGTACGCCGAGTTCGCGCCGACATTGCGCAGCCAGCCACGCTCGTGCCACGCGGCGGCCTTCGGGGAGCGGCGCGCCAGCGCGGGCGTCAGCAGCACGTCGTACTCCTCGAAGAACGGCTCCAGGCGTCGCCGTAGCGCCTCCCGGGCCGTTCCCCCTTGCGCCTTGGTGACGAAACGCCGCCCCAGCGCGGCGTGCACCCGGGTGCGCCGGGCCAGCAGCCGGGTGTCGAGCCCCCGCGCGTCCACCGCCGTACCGGCCGTCCAGTACGTCAGCGCGGTGACGCCCAGCGAGGCCGGGTACGGCGGCTCGGCCCGCCGCACGAGCAGCCCCGTCCGCATCAGCACGCCCGCGGCGTCCCTGGCGGCCCTGGTATACGGTTCGGCGACGGTGATCCCGGCGAGGGGGCTGCGCAGGGAGAGCGCGACGCGGGGGTTCGCCGTGCCGCCTTGGCCGGGGAACTCCCGGTCCGCCAGTACCGACAGCATCAGCCGCGCGTCCTGGACCGTCGTCGCCAGCGGCCCGTTCTCCGACATGCCGAACCAGTCGCCGTCGCTCACCCCCGCCGGGACCACCCCGTGGCCCGGCTTGAGGGTGACCAGGCCGCAGTTGGCCGCCGGTATGCGCAGCGAGCCCATCCCGTCGTTGCCGAGGGCGACCGGCACCATGCCCGAGGCGACCGCCGCCGCGCTGCCGCCGGACGACCCGCCCGCCGTACGGCTCGGGTCCCAGGGGTTGCGGGCCGTGCCGTACGGCCCCTCCGTCGTACCGAAGACACACAGCTCCGGCACGTTGGTCAGCCCGACGACCACCGCGCCCGCCGCCCGCAGCCGGGCGACGGTGACGTGGTCCTCGGCGGCGGGAGCGTCGGGTGTCGCGGCCGACCCGACGCGGGTGGACTCGCCGCGCACGGCCAGATTGTCCTTGACGGCCACGGGGACCCCCGCGAGCGGCAGTTCGGCGAGATCCGCGCGGGCCCCCACCGCCTCCGCCTCGGCGAGCGCCCGCTCGGCCCGTATCTCCCGGAACGCCCCGATACGGCCGTCCAGGCGCTCGATACGGTCGAGGCACCGGGCGACGACGTCTCTGGGGGTGTCCCGCTTCTCCCGTACGGCGGCGGCGATCTCCACGGCGGTGCGAACGGTCGGGTCGGTCACGTGGGCTCCTCGGGTGCGCTGGGGGCGGTGGTGCTCAGTCGTCGGCGAGTTGGGTCCGCAGCCACTCCTCCACCTCGCCGACGTGGGCGGCGGCCGCCGCGCGGGCGGCCTCCGGGTCGCGGGCGGTGAGGGCGCGGAGGATCGCGGTGTGTTCGCGGCGGGTGCGGTCGAAGGCGCCGTCCTCCTGGTGGCCGCGCCGGGTGCGGGCGCGGAAGGTGCGGGAGGACAGGCCGTCGAGGAGGGCGGTCAGGGTCTCGTTGCCCGCGGCGGTCGCGACGGCGCGGTGGAAGGCCAGATCGTGGGCGAGGAGCTGCTCGGGGTCGTCCGTGGTGTCCATCGCCGTCAGATGGCGCTCGACCTCGGCCAGCTGTCCCGGAGTGATGCGGGCGGCGGCGAGCGCGGTCGCCGTGGACTCCAGGATGCGGCGGATCTCCAGGAGTTCCACCAGCCGGGTGCCCCGGGACAGGCCGGCGACCACACCGAAGGTGTCCAGCAGGTCACCGGGGCTGAGCTGGGTGACGTAGCTGCCGGAGCCGTGCCGGGTGTGGAGGACGCCGAGGACGGTGAGCGCGCGGACGGCCTCGCGGACCGAGTTGCGGGAGATGCCGAGCCGGGCCGCGAGGTCGCGTTCGGTGGGCAGACGTTGGCCGGGCTGGAGCCGGCCGTCCGCGATCATCGCCTTGATCTGGTCGATGGCGCGCTGGGTGACCGTGCCCCGCCGCAGGGCCGGGCCCGTCTCCGTGTCGTCCACGCCGTCTCTCCCGTCGTCCCGGTGCGCGGCAGTCTAGTCACTGGGGTGGTCCGACCAATTCGAGCTGAGGCGGCGAGGATTGGCGGTTCGAGGCTGTTACGGCAGTGAAGTGGTATGGTCTGGTAGACAGGAAGCGGTCGCTGTCCAGACGCCCCCGGACCGAAAGGCCCTCCGTGCCACCGACTTCCGCCCGCGTCACCGCGGTCGACACCTATGACATCCGCTTCCCCACCTCCCGTGAACTCGACGGTTCGGACGCGATGAACCCGGACCCCGACTACTCGGCGGCGTACGTCATCCTGCGCACCGACGCGGGCGACGGGCACGAGGGGCACGGGTTCGCCTTCACCATCGGGCGGGGCAACGAGGTGCAGGTCGCCGCGATCGAGGCGCTGCGCGGACAGCTGCTCGGCCGGCCGGTCGAAGGGCTGTGCGCCGATCCGGGCACGCTGTACCGCGACCTGACCGGTGACAGTCAGCTGCGCTGGCTCGGGCCGGAGAAGGGCGTGATGCACATGGCGATCGGCGCGGTCGTCAACGCCGCCTGGGACCTCGCCGCCAAGCGGGCCCGCAAGCCGCTGTGGCGGTTCCTAGCCGACGCCGAACCCGAGTGGATCGTGGCGCAGGTCGACTTCCGCCACCTCACCGACGCCCTCACCCCCGAGGAGGCGCTGGATCTCCTGCGCCGGGGACGGGAGGGGGCGCGGGCACGGCGGGGCACGCTCGTCGAGCGGGGCTACCCCGCCTACACCACCTCGCCGGGGTGGCTCGGCTACGACGACGACAAGCTCACCCGGCTCGCGGCCCGCGCGGTCGCCGACGGCTTCCGGCAGATCAAGCTGAAGGCCGGCGCCGATCTCGAGGACGACGTCCGCCGCTGCCGACTCGCCCGGGCGGCCGTCGGCCCCGGCGTCCGGCTCGCCGTGGACGCCAACCAGCGCTGGGAGGTCGACGAGGCGATCAGCTGGACCAGGGCACTCGCCGATTCCGGGCCGTACTGGATCGAGGAACCCACCAGCCCGGACGACATCCTCGGCCACGCCACGATCCGGCGCGCCGTCGCCCCGGTGAAGGTCGCCACCGGCGAGCACGCCCACAACCGGATCGTCTTCAAACAACTGCTCCAGGCCCGTGCCGTCGACATCGTCCAGCTGGACGCCGCCCGCGTGGGCGGCGTGAACGAGAACCTGGCCGTCCTGCTGCTCGCCGCGAAGTTCGGCGTCCCGGTCTGCCCGCACGCGGGGGGCGTCGGGCTCTGCGAACTCGTCCAGCACCTGGCGATGTTCGACTACCTCGCGGTCTCCGGCACCACCGAGGACCGGGTCATCGAGTACGTCGACCATCTGCACGACCACTTCCTGGACCCGGTGGTGATCAGAGACGGTCACTACACGGCCCCCACCGCGCCGGGTTTCTCCGCCGCCATGCGGCCCGAGTCGATCGCGCGGTACACCTACCCCGACGGCACCTACTGGGCCACCGAGGACGACAAGGAGCGCACGGCATGAGCGACTTCGCGGGACTCACCGCACTGGTGACCGGCGGCGCCTCCGGGATCGGCCGGGCCACCGCCGGACTTCTCGCCGAGCGCGGCGCCCGGGTCGCCGTACTCGACCTGGACCCGTCCGCCGTCGGCCCGCCCCTGCTCGCCCACCGCGCCGACGTCACCGACGACACCTCCGTCCGTACGGCGGTGGCGGCGGCCGTCGCCGGACTCGGCGGGCTCGACGTCCTCGTCAACAACGCCGGGACCGGCGCCCAGGGAACCGTCGAGGACAACGACGACACCGAGTGGCAGCACGTCTGGGACGTCAACGTCGTCGGCATGGTCCGCACCACGCGGGCCGCGCTGCCGCACCTGCGCCGCTCCGCGCACGCCGCGATCGTCAACACCTGCTCCATAGCCGCTACCGCGGGACTCCCGCGGCGCGCCCTCTACAGCGCCACCAAGGGCGCCGTGCAGTCCCTCACCCTGGCGATGGCCGCCGACCACCTCCACGAGGGCATCCGCGTGAACTGCGTCAACCCCGGCACCGCGGACACCCCGTGGATCGGCCGCCTGCTGGCGGCGGCCGACGACCCGGCGGCCGAACGCGCCGCGCTGGAGGCCCGGCAGCCCACCGGACGGCTGGTCACGGCGGCGGAGGTCGCGGGCGCCATCGCCTACCTCGCGAGCCCGCTCTCCGGCGCCACCACCGGTACCGCCCTCGCCGTCGACGGCGGGATGCAGGGCCTCCGGCCGCGGCCGGTGAACCGGTGAACGCGCGCGAGAACGAGGGACGGAACGCGCTCGACCGCAGGGGCGTGAGGGTCACCGCCCTCGGCCTCGGCACCGGCGGCATCGGCAACCTCTACACCCCGCTCGACGACGCACAGGCGCACCACACCGTCACCGCCGCCTGGCGGCAGGGCGTGCGGTACTTCGACACCGCCCCGCACTACGGCCTCGGCCTCGCCGAACGCCGCCTCGGCGAGGCCCTGCGCGCCCGCCCGCGCGCCGAGTACACCCTCTCCACCAAGGTCGGCCGCCGCCTCGAACCCGTCGACGGCGACGACCCCGGCGACGACCTCGCAAACGGCTTCGCCGTCCCCGCCACCCACCGCCGCGTCTGGGACTTCACCGCCGACGGCATCCGGCGCACCCTCGAGGCCAGCCTCACCCGGCTCGGCGTCGACCGCGTCGACCTCGTCTACCTGCACGACCCCGACGACCACGCCGAACAGGCCTTCCGCGAGGGCTACCCGGCCCTGGAACGGCTGCGCGCGGAAGGCGTCGTCGGCGCGATCGGCGCGGGCATGAACCAGACCGGGATGCTCACCCGCTTCGTCCGGGACACCGACGTCGACGCGGTGCTGTGCGCCGGGCGCCACACCCTCCTCGACCAGAGCGCGCTCACCGAACTGCTCCCGGCCGCCGAGGAACGCGGTACGGCGGTGGTCATCGGCGGCGCCTTCAACTCCGGCCTGCTGGCCGACCCGCGCCCAGGCGCCCGCTACGACTACCGCGCGGCGCCGCCCGACGTGATCGACCGCGCCCTGCGCCTGAAGTCCCTCGCCGACCGCCACGGCACCACCCTGCGCGCCGCCGCCCTAGCCTTCTGCGCCGCCCACCCGGCCGTGGTCAGTGTCCTGGTCGGAGCCCGCTCGGCCGCCGAGGCGGACGACTGCGCCGAACAGTTCCGCGCCCATGTCCCCGCGGCCTTCTGGGCGGAGTCGAAGGAGCGCGGGCTGCTGCCGCCGGACGTACCGGTGCCCGGAGGTGAGGGGCCGCCGTGACCGTCGTGGACGCGCACCATCATGTGTGGGACCTGTCCGTCCGCGACCAGCCCTGGCTCGCCGCCCCCGAACTCAGCGCCCTGCGGCGGGACTTCGTCGTCGCCGACCTCGCGCCGTCCGCCCGCGCCGCCGGGGTCGGCCGCAGCGTCCTCGTGCAGACCGTCACCGTGCCGGAGGAGACCCCGGAACTCCTCGCCCTCGCCGCCGGGCACGGCCTGGCCGCGGGCGTCGTCGGCTGGGCCGACCTCACCCGCCCCGACCTCGCCGACGAACTCGCCCGGCTCGGGGAACTCCCCGGCGGGCGGTTCCTGACGGGCATCCGGCACCAGGTGCAGGACGAACCGGACCCCGAATGGCTGCTGCGCCCGGACGTACGACGCGGCCTGACCGCCGTGGCCGCCGCCGGACTCCGCTACGACCTCGTCGTACGGCCCCGTCAACTGCCCGCCTGTGCCCGCGCCGCCGCCG
Organism: Streptomyces sp. B93; assembly: GCF_018070565.1. Classification (GTDB taxonomy): domain Bacteria; phylum Actinomycetota; class Actinomycetes; order Streptomycetales; family Streptomycetaceae; genus Streptomyces. Next base: position 281,409 of record NZ_JAGPXL010000003.1, on the reverse strand, counting down.
CGCACCCCGGGCTCACCTTCGTCCTCGACCACCTCGGCAAACCGCCCGTCGCCCACGGCCGCCTCGAGCCCTGGCGGACGGCACTGCGCGCCCTCGCCGCCCTCCCCAACACGGTCGGCAAGCTCTCCGGCCTGCTCACCGAGGCCGCCCCCGGCTCCTGGCGCGTCGCCGACCTGCGGCCGTACAGCGAGACGGCACTGGACGCCTTCGGACCGGACCGGCTGATGTTCGGCTCAGACTGGCCGGTGTGCACCCTCCGGGCGTCGTACGGCGAAGTCCTGGACGTCACACGGGAGTTGCTGGCGGGGCTTCATCCGGGTGAGCGCGCCGCTGTGCTCGCGGGTACGGCCACGCGTGTCTACGGCCTGTGCGGACCCGTCCCGGACAGCCGGGTCGGCGGCAGGAACTCGCGTACGTAACTGCGCTCCCAGCAGGCGCCCGTCTCCCGCAGCTCCCGCCAGGTGGTGAAGCGGTAGCGGAAGAGGCGGGCGCGGATGTGGCGCGGCGGATCACCGGGCGGGAAGGGGGAGCGGCGCAGCAGCTTCAGGGTGTCGCGGTCCTCCTCCAGCAGCCGCTCCACCAGCGCCCCGAACCACGCCCCGGCGTAGGCGGGTGACAGCGCGGCGAACCACATCAGCCAGTCCAGCCGCAGGTGGTAGGGCGCGAACTGGCGCGGCCAGCGCCGGGGGTCACCGGGCTTGCCCTTGAACTCGTACTCCCGCCACTCCGAGTCCTCGCGCGGGGTGGCGTCGGCCGTGCCCTCGATCACCACCTCGTAGCGGACCCGGCTGACGCTGCCGAACGCGCCGTAGGTGTTGACCAGGTGCAGGGGGTCGAAGGAGCGGTTCATGACCTGACGGCGGGAGACCATGTTGCGGACCGGCTGGTAGCTGAGGAGGAGCAGCAGCGCCGCCACGGCGAGCACCAGCGCCACGTACCACAGCGGCGCGTCCGGCACGGACGACGGCGGGTCCGCCGGGAACCGGATCGCCGACAGGGCCAGCACGATGGTGATCCAGTTCAGCCAGGAGAAGTTGCCGGACAGCACCAGCCACAACTGCGTCACGATCATCAGCGCGGCGGCGGCCGTCGCGACGGGCTGCGGGGTGAACAGCAGTACCGGGACGACGAGCTGGGTGAAGTGGTTGGCGGCCACCTCCACGCGGTGCAGGGGCCTGGGCAGATGGTGGAAGAACCAGCTCAGCGGGCCCGGCATCGGCTGGGTCTCGTGGTGGTGGTCCAGGCAGGTCAGCTTCCGCCAGCACGCGTCACCGCGCATCTTGATCAGGCCCGCGCCGAACTCCACGCGGAACAGGACCCAGCGCAGCAGGAACAGCACCACGACCGGCGGCGCCACCTCGTCGTTGCCGAGGAGGACGGCGAGGAAACCGACCTCCAGCAGCAGCGACTCCCAGCCGAAGGAGTACCAGGTCTGGCCGACGTTGACGATCGACAGGTACAGCAGCCACGGCACCAGCCACAGCAGCATCGCGCCCCACAGCGGCAGCAGCCCGTCGACCCCTGCCAGCAGCGCCACCGACACCGCGCAGCCCGTCCAGGCGCAGCCCGCGAAGAACCGGTCGGAGTAGTGGAGCTGGAAGAGGCTCGGCGCCTGCCGGAACGGCACCCGGGCCACGAACCGGGGCACCGGCAGCATCCCGCGTTCGCCGAGCAGCGCCCGGAACTGGAGGGCGGCGGTCAGGAAGGCGACGAGGTAGACGGCGGCCAGGGCCCGCTGGAAGACCAGCCGGGTCAGCCAGTAGTCGGACGCGGTGAACCAGTCCACGACCGTGCGCTCCTCTCCGCCTCGTTCCCGTCCCGTCCGCCGTCGCTGTGGGTGATCGCTTGCTCCGCTTGCGTGACCAGTGTGACTGAAGCAGACAATGGTGACGAATCTGCTGGAGACCGAGCGGGAGAGAGCGGTGCGCACCTCCACCGGAGTCCTCGCCGCCCTGGTGCTCTGGGCGGCGTTCCTCGTCACCGGCTGCGGCGCCGGTGACGCCGCCCATACGAGTGCGGAACTGCTCCTCCAGCCTGCCGCGACGCGGGGACCCGACCCCTTCACGACCTCCACGGCCCTCTCCACGGCTACCCCGGCACCGCTGCCCCGAACGCCGCGCACCGCCGCCGCGCCCGCGCCCGCGGCGGGCGCCCCGGCCGCCCTGACCGGACTGCGTTCGCTCTCCGGCGGCACCCCCGGCCTGTACGGCGGCAGCGAGCGCAGCCCCAGCTGCGACGTGCAACGGCAGACCGCCCTGCTCTCCGGCGACCCCGCCCGGTCCGGTGCCTTCGCACAGGCCATGGGGGTGGCGCCGGAGCAGCTCACGGCCTATCTGCACTCCCTCACCCCGGTCGTCCTGCGCGCCGACACCCGGGTCACCGACCACGGGTACCGCCACGGCCGCGCCCGCGACCGGCAGGCCGTCCTCCAGGCGGGCACCGCCGTCCTGGTCGACGAGCGGGGCCTGCCCCGGGTCCGGTGCGCCTGCGGCAACCCGCTCACCCCGCCGCTCGCGCTGCCCGGCGACGCCGCCACCGAGGGCAGGCCCTGGCCGGGCTACCGGCCCGCCGAGGTGGTCTTGGTGACCCGGGCGCCCCGCGTGATGGGCGGCCTCACCCTCCTCGACGCCGACGACCGCACCTGGATCGAACGGCGGATCGGCCACGCGGTGCAGCACGACCGGACGCTGCCACCACCGGACGTACCGAGACCGTCGACGCCGCCGAGCGAGCACCCGGCGCCGGAGCCGGGCACGCCACTTCCCGCGGGGAGCGTCCCCGGGTGGTCCCCGGAGCCCGCCGATCCGCCGGAGCCCCCCACTCCTTCGGGCACCCCGGATGTCACGCTTCCCCCGGTGTCCCCGCGCCCCACCGACGAGACCGGCCCCGAGGCCGTACCGGACGCCCCCGACCTGCCCGACGGCGGCGGTCTCGTCCCGGATGCGCCGGACGCCCCGGAGGACGAGGACGACGGCCCCGCCGAAGACGACATCGGAACCGAATGAATTCGGGACAAGTCGAAGATTCGGCCGGAGCCTGGCAAGGTGAGTCCATGGCTGATCGGGGAGCGAGCGCCCTTTCACTCCCGGACGACTGGCCCGCCCACCCGGACCCGATCCTGGCGCTCAACCGCATGGGCAGCTTCGACTGGGACCTGGACACCGGCCTCATGGTCATGGACGCCCGGGCCCACGAGATCTTCGACATGCGCCCCGACGAATACGACGGCCGCATAGAGACGCTCGGCAGGCGGGTGCCGCCCTCGGAGAGCAGACGCCTCGACGCCCATGTCTCCCGGGCGCTGAAGGACGGCAGTGAGAACTACGGCGCCTACTTCCGGGTCCGCCGCCGCGACGGCAGCCTGCGCTGGACCCACACCCAGGGCTACATCCGGCGCGACGAGAACGGCCGCCCCCGCCGGATCATCGGCATCGTCCGGGACGCCACCCAGGAGCTGAGCGACCCCGAGGCCCGCCGCGAGCAGGCCGAGCAGGACGACATGCGGCGGCGGCAGACCAGCGTCGTGGAGCTGAGCACGGCCGCCCTCGCGCACGCCCGTACCGTCACCGACGTCATCGACGTGCTCAAGGACACCCGCGGCCTGGCCCACCTCGGCGCGACCAGCCTGGTGATGGGCCTGGTCGAGGCGCACCGCATCCGGCTGATCGCGGAGGGCCCGGTCGGCAGCTTCGTGCCCGGCACCCGGCTCACCGGCATCGACGAGCAGTACCCGATGAGCGAGGTCGTCCGCACCCTGCGCCCCCGCTTCATCGAGTCCCCGGAGGACTTCGCCGAGAGCTATCCAGTGCTGTGGCCGCACATCACCGACCTCAACATCACCTCCGCCGCCTATCTGCCGCTCATCGTGCAGGCCCGCCCGATCGGCGCGATGGGCCTGCTCTACAGCGACCGCCGCGGCTTCACGCCCGAGGAGCGCAACGTCCTCGTCGCCCTCGGCAGCAGCATCGCGCAGAGCCTCCAGCGCGCCATGTTCTACGAGCAGGAGAAGGACCTCGCCGAGGGCCTCCAGCAGGCGATGCTGCCGCGCACCATCCCCAGCGTGCCCGGCGCGGACGTGGCCGTGCGCTACCGCTCCTCCGAGGTCGGCGGCTCCCTCGGCCGGGACATCGGCGGCGACTGGTACGACCTGATCCCGCTGCCTGGGGGTCCCCCCTCTGGGGGAGGCCGGGTCGGCGCCGTCATCGGGGACGTCCAGGGCCATGACACGCACGCCGCCGCCGTGATGGGCCAGCTGCGGATCGTGCTGCGCGCCTACGCCGCCGAGGGGCACACCCCGGCCACCGTGATGGCCCGCGCCTCGGTCTTCCTGCACGAGCTGGACACCGACCGCTTCGCCACCTGCCTGTACGCGGAGGCCGACCTGGCCACCGGGGTGGTCCAGGTGGTGCGGGCCGGGCACATCGACCCGCTGCTGCGGGCACCGGACGGCAGCTGCCGCCGGGTCCCCGTGGACGGCGGGCTGCCCCTCGGGCTCTCCGCCGAGTTCGGCGTCCTGGAGTACCCGGTGTCGACCATGGAGCTGGACCCCGGCCACACCCTCCTGCTGTGCACCGACGGGCTGGTCGAACAGCCCGGCGCCGACCTCGACGACGGCATGCAGATCCTGACCTCGGACGTCGCCACCGGCCCCGACGACGTCCGCGCCCTCGCCGACCGGCTGATCGAACTGGCCGGGGAACGCGGCCTGGAGGACGACGTCGCGCTGCTCCTGCTGCGCCGGCGCGGCCTGGACACCCCGCGCACCGGCGGCCGGCTCCAGCAGCACGTGGCGCCCGGCGACCCCGAGGCGCTCACCCAGGCCCGGCACATGATCCGCGCCGCGGTCCGGTCCTGGGGTGCCGTTGACCGCGCCGACGAGATCGAACTCGTCGCCGACGAACTGGTCACCAACGCGCTGATGCACACCGAGGGCGCCGCCGTGCTGACCCTGCGGGTCCTCACCGGCGCCGACCGGCGGCTGCGCGTCGAGGTGGAGGACACCTCCAGCGCCCTGCCCCGGCGCCGGGAGGCGGGCGAGTCCGGGGTGTCCGGGCGCGGACTGCTCCTGGTCGACCTGCTGACGGACGTGTGGGGCGTGGAGGCGCGCGGCGGCGGCAAGGCGGTCTGGTGCGAGTTCGTGGTGCCGGTACGGCGCTGAGCGCACGCCCGCGGGCCCTGGCACCCTGGACCCATGCCGGAACTGCCCGAGGTCGAAGCGCTGAAGGACTTCCTGACCGAGCACCTCACCGGTCACGAGATCGTCCGGGTGCTGCCGGTCGCCGTCAGCGTCCTGAAGACGTACGACCCACCCCTGTCCGCCCTCGAGGGCCACGAGGTCACCGCCGTGCGCCGGTACGGCAAGTTCCTCGACGTCGGCACCGACGGCGGCCCGCACCTGGTGACCCACCTGGCCCGCGCGGGCTGGCTCCAGTGGCGGGACCGCCTGCCCGACGGGCCGCCCAAGCCGGGCAAGGGGCCGCTCGCGCTGCGCGTGGCCCTGGAGACCGGCGCGGGCTTCGACCTCACCGAGGCGGGCACCCAGAAGCGGCTCGCCGTGTACGTCGTGGCCGACCCGCGGCAGGTGCCGGGCGTCGCCCGGCTCGGGCCGGACCCGCTCGCCGCCGACTTCGACGAGGCGCGGCTGGCGGCGCTGCTCGCGGGGGAGCGGCGCCGGATCAAGGGCGCGCTGCGCGACCAGGCCCTGATCGCCGGGGTGGGGAACGCCTACAGCGACGAGATCCTGCACGCCGCGCGGATGTCGCCGTACAAGATCGCGGCCTCCCTGACGCCGGAGGAGACGGCGACGCTGTACGAGGCGCTGCGCTCCACGCTCACGGCGGCCGTCGAGCGCTCCCGTGGTCTTGCGGCCGGGCGGCTGAAGGCGGAGAAGAAGAGCGGCCTGCGGGTGCACGGCCGGACCGGGGAGCCCTGCCCGGTGTGCGGGGACACCATCCGCGAGGTCTCCTTCAGCGACTCCTCGTTCCAGTACTGCCCGACCTGTCAGACGGGCGGCAGGCCGCTGGCGGACCGCCGGCTGTCCCGGCTGCTGAAGTAGGGCGCGGGGTCACCGGGTGCCGAGCCGCACCAGCGGGGTGCCGTCCGCCGTGCGCACCTCGTAGTGGTCGATCTCGTCCGGGTGCAGGGCCGCGCCGCCCTGCATGGTGTTGGGGCGGGCGTCGTGCCGGGGGACGGTCCAGGTGGTGACGGTCTCCTCCGAGCCGTCGCGGCCGACCGCGACCAGGGTGCACACCCGGGGACCCGCCGCGTCCTTCACCGTCACCTCCACCTGGCTGCCCCAGGCCTCGTCCTCGGTGGTGACCTGGGCCCACACCCCCGACCGCTCGTCGGTGGCCGCCACCCGTACGGCCCCGTCGCCGCCGCCGCTCGCGAGGACGGTGAGGCCGGGGCCCGCGACCGCGAGCACCACCGCGGCGGCGACGGCGTACAGGTGCCGCCTGCGGCGCGCCCGGTGCCGGGCCGCGACCTCGCCGAGCAGCCGGTCCAGCAGCCGGGGGCCGGGGCCCGCCATGGGGTGCACCGAGCGCGGTGTCGCCCGCCGGTAGAGCATCAACTGCCGGGCCGCGGGGCCGAATTCGGTGACCTGCGCGGTACAGCTGGCGCAGTCCATGAGGTGGTCCTCGAAACGGAAGGCCTCCGTCTCGTCCAGCACGCCGAGCGCGTACGCGCCGACGTCGCGATGCCTCTCCAGGGACCTCATGCCGAATCCTCGTGCCGTAGGGTGCGGGTGGGGTTACTCCTTGCTCCCACCGGTACGGACCAGGCAGCCGAATCACTCAAGGCGTACACCGAATCGCAACCTGTTGATTCGGAGCGGTCCGGGCCGCGGATTGGTCCCCGTTCGGATTCGGCGAAAAAACCTCCGTCCCGGACCCCGCCGGTTCAGAACAGGTGGATGGCGAGATGGCCCAGGGGCAGGCCGAGTTGCCACGCCGGGGTCCAGACCTTGGGGCCGTCGTCCTCGGACGCCGGTGCCGCGCCGCCCGGCACCGCGTTCAGGTCCGGGGCCAGCAGCTCGGTCTCCTCCAGCCAGCGCCAGGCCGCGCGGGCCAGGTCCAGGTCCGGTGCGGGGGCGCCGGAGGCGGCCGTCTCGGCGATGAGCTGGGCCAGCCGCTCGTCCACCCAGTCCTGCCACGGCTGGTCGTACGCCGTCAGCGACAGCCAGGTCTCCAGCTGGGAGACGACCCGGATGCCGGACAGCTCACCGCTGGTGTCGGAGAGGAAGATCGTCAGCGCCAGGGCGTCGCGCCCGGCGCGGAACTCGAACGACGTCGGCGGCATCAGATCGCCGGTCCGCAGCAGTTCCTCGGCGATGTACTCGGCGTACAACCAGGCCATGGGGACGGTCAGTTCGCCGCCGTCTGTGCCGTCCGTACTGTGATGACCTCTGTCCTGCATCCCTTCCTGCCTTCCTCCGGTGCCTGCGCGCGTCGCCCGACCCCCGAGTCCCGCTGCGGAACACGGATAGAGGACAGCCGATTACCGAACCGGGGTCCGCAGCAAGGCGCTTTACGGAGGTTTGACCCAGCGCTCGGTTTCACCGCAGGTCGGCGGCGTATCCCGGAAGAACCCGGCGCAGGGCGCGCAGCGCGTAGTACGCGCGGGACTTCACGGTACCGGGCGGGATCCCGAGGGTCGCCGCCGCTTCCGCCACAGTCGCCCCGTGGAAGTACACGAGCACCAGGACGTCACGGTGCTCCGGAGTGAGTGTCTTCACAGCCTCCCGTACGTCGACGGCCGCGGCCGACCGTTCGGCGTGATCGGCGCAGACCCGCGCGTTCTCCAGCACCGCGTCGCCGACCTCGGGCGGACGGGCCTGCCGGGCCCGGCGCGCGTCGATGGCGAGCCGCCTGCCCACGGTGAGCAGCCAGGGCCGTACGGAGTCGAAGGCGTCGGCGCGCAGTGCCTCGGGATGCTGCCAGGCGCGCACCAGGGTCTCCTGCACCAGGTCCTCGGCGCGCTGCCGGTCGCCGTCGCAGAGCCGCAGGAGCAGTGCGAACAGGGGCCGGCCGTGCTCCCGCTGGAGTGCGGCGAGCTCGTGCTCGGCGGTCGTCGTCACGTCGGTGAGTGTGGTTCCGGCCGTCATGGCCGTATGGCATCGCAGGGCGTGGCGCCGGGACAGACGGCGGACGCGGATCTGCGACGGACGGTCGATCGCGTCGACGAACGGTTCGACGAACGGTCCGGGCGTCCGGCGGGAGGAGACCGGACGGGCTAATGGGGGTGCCGGGGTTGTTTGCGTACTCATCCGCCTTCGTACCTATTTGTAGGTAAATCCTACTGATGGCTCTGTCGCTCCGGGGTGAACGGATGATCGCACGCAGACACCAGGTGGCCCTCGCCCTCACCGCCGTGCTCGCCGCGGCCGCCGCCTGCCAGGCCGGACGCCACGAGACCCCCGACCGCCCCGGACACCCCGCCCCCACCACCGCCCGCCAGGGCGGCTTCACCCTGGTCGCCTCCGGTGACGTCCTCCCGCACAGTTCGATCATCGACCGGGCGCGCTTCGACGCGGGCGGCCAGGGACACGACTTCCGTCCCATGCTCGAGGGCATCGAACCCGTCGTCGCCCGCGCCGACCTGGCGTTGTGCCACATGGAGACCGTCTACGGCGAGAACGGCCGCTACAGCGGCTACCCCGTCTTCAAGTCCCCGCCCGAGATCGCCCGCGCCCTCTCCGAGACCGGCTACGACGGCTGCTCCACCGCCTCCAACCACACCCTCGACGACGGCGCCGACGGCATCCGCCGCACCCTGGACGCCCTCGACCGGGCGGGCGTACGGCACGCGGGATCGGCCCGCACCGAGGCCGAGGCCGAGGGCGTCACCCTGCTGCGCGCCGGGACCGCCCAGGTCGCCCACCTCGCCTATACCTACGGCACCAACGGCATCCCGCTGCCCGCCGGACAGCCCTGGGCCGTCAACCTGCTCGGCGAGGAGCGGATCGTCGCCGACGCGCGGGCCGCCCGCGCGGCCGGGGCCGACGTGGTCGTCGTCTCCGTGCACTGGGGCACCGAGTGGCAGGACGCCCCCGACCAGCAGCAGCTCACCCTCGCCGACCGGCTCACCGCCGCCACCACCGGCGAACGCCCCGACATCGACCTCGTCCTCGGCACCCACGCCCACGTCCCGCAGGCCTACGAGAAGGTCAACGGCACCTGGGTGATCTACGGCATGGGCGACCAGATCGCCGGAGAGATGGTCAACCACCAGGGCGCCGTCGACCCGCGCGGCAACCAGTCCACCGTCGGCCGCTTCACCTTCGCCCCGCCCGCGCGCCCCGGCGGACGCTGGCAGGTCACCAAGGCCGAATTCATCCCCCAGCTGTTCGACGTCGACGCCGGACGCGTGGTGAACCTCAACACCGCCCTCACCCAGGGCGCCGACGTGCGCGCCGTGCGCGACCGCATCCGCGACGTGGTCCTCAGCAGGGGCGCGGCCCAGGACGGCCTCGTGATGGGGGAGTGAGCAAGGGCCGGTGCGCCGGGCACCGCTACGGCACCACCGTCACCGGCCACCGCCCCGCCTTCACCAGCCGGACCGCCACCGACCCGACGATCCGGTGCCCGGCCTGCTCGGAGGCGCCCACCACCACCGCGTCCGCCTTGAGGTCGTCGGCGGCCTGCACCAGCCCGTTGTACGGATCACCGCGGAACGTGTGGAACTCCCAGCGGACGTCGAATATCCCCTTCACCCGCTCGGTCGCCTCCCGGATCTGCGCGACCAGGTCCTCCGCGATCGCGTCGGTGGTCTCCGCCACGGGCGCCCCGAACGCCGCGCCCCCCGCGAGCACCGGCTGGACGTAGACCATGGCGAGCAGCGCCCCCTGCCGCCGCGCCAGCCCGCCGGCGTACGCCGCCGCCCGCAGCGACGAGTCGGACCCGTCCACGCCGACCACGATGACCTTCGGCCCGTCCGTGCCCCGCTCGAACCGCTGTGCGTGCTGTTCCGTCACGCCCCGAGGCTATCCGACCCCGGCACCCGTCAGCCGGGCCGGTCGGCGCCCCGAGCGGCGGCTCGGGTGCTGCGCCGGGCGGGTGGAATCGTGCCGCCGTGCCGGTGGGGGTGCGGTGCCGCGGCGGCCGGTGGGGCGAGGGATGAGTCATGAAGAAGGATCAGTTGCTCACGCGCCGCCGGTTGCTGGCCGCCGGAGCCGCCGCCGTGGGCGGCGCCGGGATCGCCGCGGCCTTCGGCCTCGGCACCGAGGACGAGGCGGTCCGATCCGCCGCCCCCGCCGCCGGGCCCCCGGCGCGCCACCCGCTGAAACCCTCCGCCTACCGACTCCAGCCCCTGACCGGCTACGGCCCGCCCCGTACCGCGCCCCGGCTGCCGCCGGTCCGCCGGGCACCCCTGCTGAAGGTCTCCGGACTCGGCCGCACCATGGTGCTGACCTTCGACGACGGCCCCGACCCCCGCTACACCCCCGCCATCCTGGACACCCTCGCCGAGTACGACGTCCGCGCGATGTTCTTCGTCTGCGGGGAGATGGTGTCCCGGAGCCCGGACCTGCTCGCCCGGATGGCCGACGAGGGACACGTCGTCGGCAACCACACCTGGTCCCACCCGCTCCTCACCCGGCTGCGGCGCTCCGCGATCCGCGCCGAGATGGAACGCACCTGCGACATCGTCGAGAAGCGCTGGGGCGAACGCCCCGAGTGGTTCCGCGCCCCCTACGGCGCCTGGAACCGCGCCGCCTTCCAACTCGGCTCCGAACTCGGCATGGAACCCCTCGCCTGGACCGTCGACACCCTCGACTGGACCAGCCCGGGCGCCCGTACCATCGCCTCCCGCGTCGAGGACGGCGCCGCCCCCGGCGTCGTGGTGCTCTCGCACGACGCCGGGGGCGACCGCAGCCAGAGCGTCCGGGCCCTGCGCGACTATCTGCCGGACCTGCTGGACGACGGCTACCGCATCACCGTGCCCCGGCGCGCACGCCTCTGACCGGAACCGGCCGCCCGCCCGGCCGGGGCGCGTTCAGCGGATCTCGGTCAGGCGGGCGAAGACGACGACATTCCCGTCGTAGCCGTTCTGCTGGGAAAAACCGCCGCCGCAGGTGATGACCCGCAATTCAGCGGCGCCCTTGGAACCGTAGACCCGGTCGCCGGGGAAATTGTTCTTCTCGAAGACCTCGATGCCGTAGATCTCGAAGACGGCCGTCTTGCCGTCCTGCCGGGAGACCTCGACATGACTGCCCTTCTTCAGGGCGCCGAGACCGTAGAAGACCGCGGGACCCTGCTTGTTGTCGACATGGCCGACGACGACCGCGGTGCCTTTCTCACCCGGGGAGACGGCACCGGTGAACCAGCCCGCCAGATTGGGGTCCTCCGGCGGTGGCGCGTCCACCCAGCCCGCCGCGTCCAGCCCCACCGGCATGATCGGCGCGTCCACCTGGATCGACGGGATGCTGACCCGGTCGGGAACGGCGTACGGCAGCGGCTGGAGGGCCGCCGGGAGAGTGTCGTAGGAACGGCGGTCGTCCGCGTCGGCGGCCGCCGCGGTGGCGGGCTGCGGCGGGCCCACGTCGAACTCTCCCGAACCATTCCGAATGAGCGCGAGACCGGTCAGCAGAACAAGCGCTATCACACCCCACGGGGCGCGCTTCCTCCGCCGCTCCTCCTCCTCGGCCAGCTCGGAAACAGACATTCGCCATCCCCTCTCGACGCGGCCGTCGCCACGTCATTCCGCGCATAGGAGAACGCTAAACGGCACGCGCGCGACCGGCGACGGGACAGAGACGAACGGGTGGTGCTCCACGGGGCGGGGTGCGCCATCCGAGTTGCCGCCCGCAGGAAATTTCTGACGGCGCGTGACCTGCGGCAATATCCGATTGTGCGAATATCCGTCGGCGTGTTGCCTCACCAGGACGGACCATTCCCGAAATGCGGGCGCGTGCGGCGCGTCCGAGGGTCGTGGTCGGGAGGCGCTTTCTCGCCGATCCGACCGGGGACGGGCCCCGGGGCGTCTTCCGCGGAGGATCACATGCGTAGAACACGTGCCCTCGCGGTCTCCGCCGCCGCGGTCGCCGCGCTGGGGGTCGCCGCCCCCGCCGCCGTCGCCTGGGACACCCCCAGCAACATCGTCGCCCTGCCCAGCGTCATCGCCCGCGGCGGCCAGCTGACGGTCACCGTCGACGGCTGCCGCAACGGCGGCACCATGTCGTCCGGGGCGTTCCCGACGACCAACCTGACGCCCATCCACGGTGCCAACGAGACCGCCAAGGGCACCGCCACCATCCACAGCAACGCCCGGCCCGGCCCCTACGACATCACCGTCAACTGCTCCGGCCGCACCCTGACGCGCCCGGCGGCCTTCACCGTCATCGGCGGTGTCCGGGGCGGCATCGGCGGCAGCAGCACCAGCGGTGCGACGCCGACCGACATGGCGATCGGCGGCGGCCTGGTCGCGGCCGCGGTCATCGGCGGCGGCGTGTTCTGGATGCGCCGGCGGGCCGAGCGGCGGGCCTGACCGCGCGCACGGTTCCTCCCCCGCACGTGAAACCCTCCGCCCCGGCACCTCCGACGACGATGACGGAGGTACCGGGGCGGAGGGCGTCGCGCCCCGGGAGTGCGTCGGGAAGTCCTCAGGCGCCGTCCTCCTCGCCGCCGCGTCGGCGGGAGAGGTGGTACGCCGCGCCCACCGAGCCGGTGACGAGCGCGAGGCCGAGGCCGATGTCCTTGAGGTCGAACCCGCCGAGGGTGCCGCCCTCACCGGCGTGCACACCCTTCTGCGGCACGACGTGCTCCGGAGTGGACCGGTGGTCGGCCCGGTGCTCCGGCCGGTGCTCGGGCTGACGGGTGGGCTGGTGGGTGGGGTGGTGACTGGGGTGTGCCGCGGCGATGGTGAGGTCCGTCGACCCGCTCGCCCCGTCACAGGTGAACGTCACCCGGTACGTCGCGCCCGCCCGGGCGTCCCGGTCGACGACCGCGGTGGCCGAGGACTGGCCCGGCCGGATGGCCACGGTGTCGAACACACCCGACGTCACGGTGGCCGCGCCCCGGCACCCGCCGCCGGTCCGGTCCACCCGCAGGGAGACCTGCCCACCGGCCGCGATGGTCGAGGGCATGACGCTGAAGCCGAACGGGGTGATGTCGTCGGCCCGGGCGACGGCGTGCGGCGCACAGGAACTGAGCGCACTGACACCCAGCACCACGGCCGAAGCGACGCATATCCCGCGCATGGTGAATCCTCCGGTCCCCGAGGAGCAGCGGCGGACCTGTTCCGCTCGCGCCAGAAATGCACCTCGATGCCCGAAACGCTAGAAAGCCCGCAGGGGGGCCGCGATCTCAGTCGCGCGAACGGGTCAATCGTGTGGGCCGGTCGGGCGAACCCGGCCCCCACGGGCGGGGGATGGTACGGCGTGGTGGGTGAGGCGGGGCTGGGGGCCGGTCATGCGCGCGAGCGGCTCGGCGGCGCGGGCAGGGGAAAGCGCCGCCCGTCTCCCAGCCGGGTGGCCGCCGGGCGTGGGGCCTTGACGGGTGGTGTGCGCGTCGGGGCCGGGGTACGTCGGGGGTCGGCAACCTGCCTCCCGGTGAGAGGGGAGGCAGGCGCGGTGGCGGTCCGGTTCGGGACGGGGGTGCCCCGGCCCGTCGGGGGCCGCTCAGTCTCCGGCCGTCGGGAACAGGGTCCTGAACGGTTCCGCCGTCGCGGCCAGGCCCCGGCTGTAGGGCGCGTCGAAGTCCCAGATGAGGAACAGGAGGAAGGCGATGAGGGCGGAGAACACCCCGGCGAGGATGAGTTCGCGTGGGGTGCGGCGGATCTGGAGGGCGAGGATCATGCCGATGGTGACGACGGCGCCGACGATCAGGCCGAACCACACCACCCCCGGCATGGTCGGCTCGGTGGAGTCGGCCCGGGCGGCGCGGGCCTGGTCCGCCGCGGCGGCCTGGTCGACCAGCGGCTGGTAGGCCTGGGCCTCGAAGTCGTCGGCCGGTTCGTAGTCGGTGACGGCGACGCGGATGTCCTTCATCAGCTCGTCCCCGCGCTTGGTGACCCCGCCGCCGTCGGCCATCACCTTCCACTCGGTGTCGACGACGTGTCCGACATAGGCGTTGACATCCGCCCGAATACGGTCACGGACGGCGGCGGGATACACCCGTACCCGCTCCGAGATCTCGTGCAGCGCCTGCGCCTCGGCCCGGACGTGGTCCTGCGCCATACCGCGCGCCTCCCAGACCCCGGCGATGGCCAGACCCAGGACGATGGCGTACACCACGCCGATCCACATGGTCATGTACTCGATGACGTCCGGGGTCTCGCTGGGGTCCTCGTCGTCGTCCGCCCTGCGGTGGCGCAGCAGCGTGATGGCGACCACGAGGGCACAGGCGGCCACCATGGCGAGGGTGAGAACAAGCCATTCCGGCAAGGGGTTCCTCCAGAGGGGGCGGTGGATCGGTGGACCGGCGGCATCAGCGCGGCCGGAGCGCTGCCACGGCGATGACCGCGGGCAGGGTGATCAGCAGCACGAAGGTGAGCGGTGAGGTGCCCTTGTGCACGACCGGCTTCGGGGGTTTGGCGCGGTATTCCGGATAGGTCACGGGTGCGGCGGACGGCCGGGGGCTGGGCGCCGGGGATGGAGTCGGGGTCGGCGCGGGCGTGGACGCAGGACTCGGCGTGGGCGCCGGTGTCGGGCTGGGCGCCCGCGGCGGCGGGGGAGCGGGCCGCGGTGCCGCCGCCGGCGGCTTCGGCGGCTCTGGGGTCGGCGTGGGCGTAGGTGTGGGCGTGGGCTTAGGGGGCGGCGGAGGAGGTGGTGGCGGCTTCGGCGTCGGGCTCGGCGTCGGCGCGGGAGTCGGCGTCGGTGTGGGCGGTGGAGTCGGTGTGGGCGGTGGGCACGGCGGGATGGTCGGCCAGGTCAGGCTGCCGTTCCCGGCGATCGCCACCGCGTCCGTGCCGCCCGGCCCGGTCGAGGCGTACGCGCACGCGTCGGCCACCGCGACACCGGCCGGCGCGCCGACGAGCAGCCAGGTGAGGGTCACCAGGGCCAACCCCCGGACGGCGAAGGGGCGGAGGGACGGTTCGGGTCCATGCACGACGAAGATCCTGGGCCCCCGCCCGGCACGCCACGCCCGGCCGCCGCCGGATTGCCCCGAAGGAGGGACAAGGAGGGACACGGAGGTGAACGGCGGTGTGGCCGGGGGACGTTCGTCCGTCCGTGGATGCGCACATCCGTACGGCGGCACAGGAACCGGAAAGAAAACCGGGCCGGGGTTGAACACAACCCGTGTCCCCGTGCGTACCCCATGCCGTGCGGCGGCGCAGCGGGCGCTGCGACACCCATGTTGACGATTCGGGGAGTTGACGATGAAGACGTCCTGGCGGAGCGCCTCGCTCGTGGCGAGCGCCGTGGCCGTACTGGCGCTGACGACGGCGTGCGGTCAGGAGAACGGCACCACCCAGCCCGGCGCCCAGAACGTGGGCGCGGCGGCCACGGCCAGCACGGCCCCCGGCGCCGACGGCGCGGGCATCGGCTCGGGCTACGGCGACGGCACCGCCGAACAGGGTGCCGCCGGTGCCGAGGCGGCGCCCGCGGGCAAGCTGGCGGTGTCCGCCAACGCGGAACTGGGCGAGCTGGTGACGGACAGCGCGGGCCGCACCCTGTACCGCTTCGACGAGGACACCGCCAAGCCGCCGAAGTCCAACTGCGACGGCGACTGCGCGACCGCCTGGCCGCCGGTGCCCGCGGACGACGTGACGGCCGGTGCGGGCATCGACGAGGCGATGCTGGGCGAGGTCACCCGGTCCGACGGCACCAAGCAGCTGACCGTCGGCGGCTGGCCCGCGTACCGCTTCGCCAAGGACGTCAACCCCGGTGACACCAAGGGACAGGGCGTCAAGGGCACCTGGTACGCGCTCGCCCCCGACGGCAAGAAGGCGCAGCTCGCCGATCTGCCCGGCCTCTCGACCCGCGAGGACCCGAAGCTGGGCGAGATCGTCGTCGACAAGAACGGCATGACGGTCTACCGCTTCATGAAGGACACCCAGTGGCCGATGTCCACCGCGTGCACCGGCGAGTGCCTGGAGAAGTGGCCGGTGGTCGCCCCGGTGCCCGCCGAGGACACCAAGGGCATCGACCTCCAGGGCTCCACCCCGAACCGCGGCTACGTGGTCTTCGACCGGCCGGACGGCATCAAGCAGCAGAGCATCGACTGCGTGCCGATCTACACCTTCGCCGGTGACGAGGCCCCCGGCGACACCAACGGTCAGGGCGTGGGCGGCACCTGGTACGCCGTGGCGCCCGACGGGAAGCCGGTCGGCCTCCCCGACAAGTAGGCCGGACCACGCACGCCCCGTCCGCCCCTCCGCCACCGCCGCGGAGGGGCGGACCGCTGTGCGTCGCGTGCTCGCCGCCCGTAACCGAATTGGCACGTGCCGCAGGCAGTGACCGGGAACGGATGGTCAATTTCCGTTTCTGCTCGCTCCATTGGCGGGCGATCAGTAGCCTCTGCTCGAACACCGGATCGCCTACGCCTTGGAGAGATTGATGGAGCGTCCCGCCTGGGCCCCGCGAAGCATCGACATCTCGGTGCCGAGCGTGGCGCGGATCTACGACTACTACCTGGGCGGTTCGCACAACTTCGAGGTCGACCGGCAGGCGGCCCGCAGAGCGATGGACTTCATGCCGGGACTGCCCAAGATCATGCAGGCCAACCGGGCGTTCATGCGCCGCGCGGTCCGGTACGCCGCCGCCGAGGGCATCACCCAGTTCCTGGACATCGGCTCCGGCATCCCGACCTTCGGCAACGTCCACGAGGTGGCGGGGGCCGCCAGCCCCGGCGCCCACGTCGTCTACGTCGACCACGACCCGGTCGCCGTCGCGCACAGCCAGGCCGTTCTCGAGGGGAACGACCACGCGGACGTGATCGCCGCCGACCTCCTGAAGCCCCAGGAGATCCTGTCGAGCCCCCAACTGACCCGACTGATCGACCTGAACCGGCCAGTGGCGCTGCTTCTCGTTGCCATACTGCACTTCGTGGAAGACACGGACGACCCGTACGGGGCGGTGGCCGAACTGCGCGACGCGCTCGCGCCCGGCAGCCTGCTGATCCTCACGCATGCCTCGTACGAGGGAATCCCGCTTCCGGCGGAGCGCTTCGAGGGCACGGTGGGCGTATACAAGGACATTCGCAACCCGCTGATCATGCGCTCGCGCGACGAGATCGCACGGTTCTTCGAGGGGTACGACATGGTGGAACCCGGACTCGTGCCGATGCCGCGCTGGCGGCCGGACACCGCACCGGAGGACGAGGATCCGTACGCCTTCTCCGGTTTCGCGGGCGTGGGGCGTACGGCGTGAGCGCGGAGCCGGACGGGCCTGAGGACAGACTGCGCCGGTTCGCGACGATCTGGAGCCGGGCCGTGTTCCCGGTGACCTCGACGTCGCTGACCCGCCCGGAGTTCGAGCGGCAACTGCTGCCGCTGGCACAGCGGTTGAGCGATGCCCTGCGCGAGCGGACGTTCCACGCGGAGGAGGGCCGGGCGGTCGGAGCCGCCCTGGTATCGGCGCACTGCACCGACCCGGAGGCACTCAGCCGCACGCTGGACTGCGTCGAGGCCTATCTGGTGCTCTACTGCGGCGGCGACGACCCGCACGAGGACCTGCGCGCCCGCTCCTCCCGCCTCCAGCACGCGATGGCCGCCGGGTTCGCCCAGGCGCTGCGGGAGCGGACGCTGGCCGAGCAGGAGGCCATCGCCCAGGCCGCGTTGCAGGCGCAGGGCGTGGTGGCGCAGGCCCTGCACGCCAGCGAGGCCCGCTTCCGGGCGCTGTTCGAGGGCGCCGCCATAGGGATCGGCATCGCCGACCTGAACGGCACCATCCTGGAGGTCAACGACGCCCTGCTGCGTATGTTCGGCGGTTCCGAGCAGGGCATGCGCGCCCGCAACGTCCAGGAGTGGACGCACGCCGAGGACGCGCCCCAGGTGTGGCGGCTCTACGAGGAACTGGTGCGCGGCGAGCGCGAGCACTACCACGTGGAGAAGGCGTTCTACCGCCCCGACGGCACGGTGCTGTGGACCAACCTCACCGTCTCCCTGCTGCGCGACGCCGACGGCAACCCGCAGTACCAGCTCGCCATGATGGAGGACACCACCGAGCGGCGGCTGCTCAACCTGCGGCTGCGCTACGAGGCCACCCATGACGCCCTCACCGGGCTGCCCAACCGCACCCTGTTCTTCGAGCGCCTGGAGAAGGCGCTGAGCGCGGGCGACGACCAGCGCTTCGGGCTCTGCTACCTCGACCTGGACGGCTTCAAGACCATCAACGACAGCCTCGGCCACGCGGCCGGTGACCGCCTGCTCGTCGAGGTCGCCGACCGGCTCCAGGCCTGCGCGACCGCGCCCGGCGAGATGGTCGCCCGGCTCGGCGGCGACGAGTTCGTGGCGCTGACCTGCGGCCCCGACGCCAGCCGCGAGGTCGACGAACTCGCCGCGCGGATCATGAACGCGCTGCTCGCCCCGGTCCGCATCGACGGCCGGGAGCTGACCGTGCGCGGCAGCATCGGCATCGTCGAGGGACCGGCGGGCGGCCAGCGCAGCCCCGCCGAGGTGCTGCGCAGCGCCGACATCACCATGTACCGGGCCAAGTCGGCGGGCGGCAACCGCTTCGAGCTGGCCGACCCGGAGGCCGACGCCCGCGCCATCACCCGGCACGGCCTGACCACCGCCCTGCCGACCGCGCTGGACCGGGGCGAGTTCTTCATCGAGTACCAGCCGCTGGTCAACCTCGACGACGGCAGTGTGCGCGGCGCCGAGGCCCTGGTGCGCTGGCTGCACCCGCAGCACGGGGTGCTCGGGCCCGACCGGTTCATCCCGCTCGCCGAGCACACCGGGCTGATCGTTCCGCTGGGCCGCTGGGTGCTGGAGCAGTCGGTGCGGCAGGCCCGGGAATGGCGGGAGCGGCACGACGAGGCCACCGCGGGCCCGCTGCGCATCAACGTCAACCTCTCGCCCTGCCAGCTGACCCACCCCGGCCTGGTGCAGGACACCGTGGAGATCCTCCAGGCCGCGGGCGTGGACCCGGACGCGCTCTGTCTGGAGGTCACCGAGTCCGCGCTGATCGGTGCCGACGACGACCTGCTGAAGCCGCTCAGGCGGCTGGCCGAGATGGGCGTCGACATCGCCCTGGACGACTTCGGCACCGGCTACTCCAACCTGGCCAACCTGCGCCGCCTCCCGGTGAGCGTCCTCAAGCTGGACCGCTCCTTCACCCAGTCCATGCAGCAGTTCCCGGCCGACCCAGTCGACCTCAAGATCGTCGAGGGCATCGTCTCCCTCGCCCACAGCCTGGACCTCGCGGTCACGGTCGAGGGCGTGGAGACCGGCGCCCAGGCCGAACAGCTCCGCATACTCGGCTGCGACACGGCCCAGGGCTGGTACTACGCCCGCCCGGGCCCCCCGGACCGCCTCCACGAGCTGGCCCTGGTGGATGCGACGGGCTGAGGTGCAGCGCCCCGAAGGGGCGCGGGGCTGTATCGATGTGCGGCTCCGCCGCGTGGGCGCGAGCAACCCCCACGGCCCGCGGCCCCGGACGGCGCGGAACCACAACGGCGCTACCGGGGCCGCGGCCGGCTCACGTCACCGCTCCAACAGCATCCGCTGAAGCTCCCGCGCGGCCCGCGGCGGCGCCACATCACTGCGGTGCGCCAACGCGATCGTCCGATGCAGCCCCGGCCGCGCCAGCGGGGTGACCCGCAGCCCCCGCCCCGACCGCGCGGCGACCATCCGCGGCACCACCGCCACGCCCAGCCCCGCCCGCACGAACCCCAGCACCGCGTCCATCTCGCCGCCCTCCACCGCGAAGTCCGGCTCGAACCCCTCGGCCCGGCACGCCGCCACGGTCAGCTCCCGCAGGTCGTACCCGTGCCGGAACATCACCAGGGGCGCGCTCTCCAGATCGGCGATCCGCACCGTCCGCCGCTCTCCCCCCGGCCGTGGCGCCTCCGGCGAGGACACCACCACCAGGTCCTCCCGCAGCAGCTCCACCGTGGTCAGCGCCGGGGACGGCGTCGGCAGCGGCAGCACCACCAGCGCCAGGTCGAGCGCGCCGCGCGCCAGCTCCCGTACGAGATCGTGCGAGCCGCCCTCCTCGATCAGCAGCCGGATGCCGGGGTAGCGGTCGTGGAAGGCGCGCAGCACGTCCGGGAGGAGACCGGTGCACAGGCTGGGCGTCGCGCCCAGCCGTACCCGCCCCCCGCGCAGCTGTACCAGCTCCTGCACCTCGTGCCGCGCCGTGTCCGCGTCGGCGAGGATCCGCCGGGCCAAGGGCAGCAGGGCCTCCCCGGCGTCGGTGAGGGTGATGTTGCCGCGCGCCCGCTGGAAGAGGTCGGCGCCCAGTTCCCGTTCCAGGGCCTTGATCTGCTGGGACAGCGAGGGCTGGGCGACGTGGACGAGGTCGGCGGCCCGGGTGAAGTGCCGGGTCTCGGCGACCGCCACGAAGTACTGGAGCTGGTGGAACTGCACGCTCCCAGCATAGGCGGTCCATAGCCTGTGCCTATCGAATCAAGGTCTTCCATGTCTTGGACCGATGGGGACCTTCGGCCCTAGCGTCTTGGACCATGGCTCTGGCAACGCGGACGGACCGACGGCCGTCCATGGCGCGCACGATGTGGGACAGCTCCGTCGGCAAGAAGACGGTGATGGCCGTCAGTGGACTGATCATGCTGTCGTACCTGGTCGTCCACATGTTCGGCAATCTGAAGATCTTCTTCGGCCCCGGCGACTTCAACCACTACGCGCACTGGCTGCGCACCCTGGGCGAGCCGTTCCTGCACTACGAGTGGGCGCTCTGGCTGATCCGGGTGGTGCTGGTCGTGGCCGTCGTCGCGCACGCCGTCTCCGCCTACCAGCTCAGCCGCCGCGACCTCAAGGCACGCCCCAGCAAGTACGTGCACTCCCGGCCCCGCGCCTCCTACGCCACCCGCACCATGCGCTGGGGCGGCGTCATCCTCGGGCTGTTCATCGTCTGGCACGTCCTGGACCTGACCACCGGCACCGTGCACACCGGCGGCTTCGAGCACGGCAAGCCCTACCAGAACGTCGTGGACACCTTCTCCACCTGGTACGGCAACGTCATCTACATCACCGCGATGCTCGCCCTCGGCCTGCACATCCGGCACGGCTTCTGGAGCGCCGCCCAGACCCTCGGCGTCGGCAGCCGCACCCGCGACCGCGCCCTGAAGGCCACCGCCAACACCCTCGCGCTGCTGCTCACGGCCGGATTCATCGCCCTGCCCGTGGGTGTCATGACCGGACTGGTGGACTGACATGAGTGACATGACGCACATAACCGACATGAACGACTACGTGAACTACGCGACGGGCGAACCGATCGCCGACACCAAGGCCCCGGACGGGCCGGTGCACGAGCGCTGGGACAAGCGCCGCTTCGGGGCCAAGCTGGTCAACCCGGCCAACCGGCGCAAGCACACCGTCATCGTGGTCGGCACCGGCCTCGCGGGCGGCTCCGCCGGGGCCACCCTCGCCGAACAGGGCTACCACGTCGTCCAGTTCTGCTACCAGGACTCCCCGCGCCGCGCCCACTCCATCGCCGCGCAGGGAGGCATCAACGCGGCGAAGAACTACCGCAACGACGGCGACTCCGTGCACCGCCTCTTCTACGACACCGTCAAGGGCGGCGACTTCCGGGCGAGGGAGTCCAACGTCCACCGGCTGGCGCAGATCTCCGTCGAGATCATCGACCAGTGCGTGGCACAGGGCGTGCCCTTCGCCCGCGAGTACGGCGGCCTGCTCGACACCCGCTCCTTCGGCGGCGTCCAGGTCTCCCGCACCTTCTACGCCCGCGGCCAGACGGGCCAGCAACTGCTGCTCGGCGCCTACCAGGCCCTCAGCAGGCAGATCGCGGCCGGGAACGTCGAGCTGCACCCGCGTACCGAGATGCTCGACCTGATCGTCGTGGACGGACGCGCCCGCGGGATCGTGGCCCGTGACCTGGTCACCGGCAGGATCGACACCTACTTCGCGGACGCCGTCGTCCTGGCCAGCGGCGGCTACGGCAACGTCTTCTACCTGTCGACGAACGCCATGAACTCCAACGCCACCGCCGTCTGGCGGGCGCACCGGCGCGGCGCGTACTTCGGCAACCCCTGCTTCACCCAGATCCACCCGACCTGCATCCCGCGCACCGGCGACCACCAGTCCAAGCTGACCCTGATGAGCGAGTCGCTGCGCAACGACGGCCGGATCTGGGTGCCCAAGGCCAAGGGCGACGACCGGCCGCCGAACCGGATCCCCGAGGACGAGCGCGACTACTACCTGGAGCGCATCTACCCGTCCTTCGGCAACCTGGTGCCCCGCGACATCGCCTCCCGCGCCGCCAAGAACGTCTGCGACGAGGGCAGGGGAGTGGGCCCCGGCGGCCAGGGCGTCTACCTCGACTTCGCGGACGCGATCCGGCGCATGGGCCGTGAGGCCGTCGAGGCGAAGTACGGCAACCTCTTCGACATGTACCAGCGGATCACCGACGAGGATCCGTACGAGGTGCCGATGCGGATCTACCCCGCCGTGCACTACACGATGGGCGGCCTGTGGGTCGACTACGACCTCCAGACCACCGTCCCCGGCCTGTTCGCGATCGGCGAGGCCAACTTCTCCGACCACGGCGCCAACCGGCTCGGCGCGAGTGCGCTGATGCAGGGCCTGGCCGACGGCTACTTCGTGCTGCCCGCCACCCTCAACGACTACCTGGCCCGCAACCCGCACCAGGAGCCGCTGACCGACGACCACCCCGCCGTGCAAGCGGTGACGACGGAGACCACCGAGCGCCTGGAGCGACTGCTGGCCGTCGACGGCGACCGCACCCCGGACTCCTTCCACCGCGAACTGGGCGAACTCATGTGGGAGTTCTGCGGCATGGCCCGCAGCGACGCCGGGCTGCGCAAGGCGCTGGAGCGCATCCCGCAGATCCGCGAGGAGTTCTGGCGGCGGATCAAGGTGCCCGGCACCGGCGAGGAGTTCAACCAGTCCCTGGAGAAGGCCAACCGCATCGTCGACTACCTGGAACTGGCCGAGCTGATGTGCCTCGACGCGCTGCACCGCGAGGAGTCCTGCGGCGGCCACTTCCGCGAGGAGTCCCAGACCCCCGACGGTGAGGCCGCCCGCCGGGACGACGCCTTCTCCTACGCAGCGGCCTGGGAGTTCACCGGCACCGGCACGGCCCCCGTGCTGCACAGGGAAGACCTGGTCTTCGAGTACGTCCACCCCACCCAGCGGAGCTACGCATGAGGCTCACCCTGCGCGTCTGGCGGCAGCAGAACGCCGACGCCGAAGGCGCCATGTCCACGTACGAGGTGGACGGGATCTCCTCCGACATGTCGTTCCTGGAGATGCTCGACACCCTCAACGAGGAACTCATCCTCAAGGGCGAGGACCCGGTCGCCTTCGACCACGACTGCCGCGAGGGCATCTGCGGCGCCTGCTCGCTCGTGATCAACGGTGACGCGCACGGCCCGGAGCGGACCACGACCTGCCAGCTGCACATGCGGTCCTTCAAGGACGGCGACACGATCGACATCGAGCCGTGGCGGGCCTCCGCGTTCCCCGTGATCAAGGACCTGGTGGTGGACCGGTCGGCGTTCGACCGGATCATCCAGGCGGGCGGCTACATCAGCGCGCCCACCGGCTCCGCGCCGGAGGCGCACGCCACGCCGGTGCCGAAGCCGGACGCCGACTTCGCGTTCGAGCACGCGGAGTGCATCGGGTGCGGGGCGTGCGTGGCCGCGTGTCCCAACGGGGCGGCGATGCTGTTCACCTCCGCGAAGGTCAACCACCTGAACGTGCTGCCGCAGGGGGCGCCCGAGCGGGAGTCGCGGGTGCTGGACATGGTGGCGCAGATGGACGAGGAGGGGTTCGGGGGCTGCACCCTGACCGGTGAGTGTGCCACCGCCTGCCCCAAGGGCATTCCGCTGATGTCCATCACCGGCATGAACAAGGAGTGGCTGCGGGCTACGCGCAAGGCGGGGAAGCGGTAGCCGCGAGGTAACCAGACGTTCGCCGCAACGGCGGGCGGGCGGGGCCGGGGTGGTGCTCATTCCCGGCCCCGTCTCGTGTGTCCGGCGCGTGGGCCGCGTCCGCCGTTCAACAGGTTCACATCAGCTCTCCTGGCAGTGGTCACGTACGCGCCAACCACCCTCGGGACAACAGGAGCGACGGCACCGCTCGCCGTCCCCGCCCCTGACCAGGAGCCAGCCATGACCGGCGTATCCACGCTCGACCGTCCCCCACAGCCCGCGGCCCCCACCCGCTACACCGTCACCGTGGCCCGAGACGAGGCCGACGTCCGTGCCGCGCAGCGGCTGCGGCACGACGTCTTCGCCGGGGAGATGGGCGCGCTGCTCGACAGCGCCGAACCGGGGCTCGACGCCGACGCCTTCGACGCGTACTGCGACCACCTGCTCGTCCACGACAACCAGACCGGCCAGGTCGTCGGCACCTACCGGCTGCTGCCGCCCGAGCGGGCCGCCGTCGCCGGACGGCTCTACTCCGAGGGCGAGTTCGACCTCTCCGCGCTGGCCCCGGTCCGCGGTCACCTCGTCGAGGTCGGCCGCTCCTGCGTGCACCCCGACCACCGCGACGGCACCGTCATCGGCCTGATCTGGGCCGGGATCGCCCGCTACATGGTCGACCGCGGCCACGAGTGGCTGGCGGGCTGCTGCTCCGTCCCGCTCGCCGACGGGGGCGCCCTGGCCGCCGCCACCTGGGACCGGGTACGGGCCAAGCACCTGGCGCCCGAGGAGTACCGGGTACGGCCGCTGCTGCCGTGGAGCGCGGACGGGGTGGCCCGGCCCGCCGGACACACCGAGGTGCCGCCACTGCTGCGCGGCTACCTCCGCCTGGGTGCCTGGGTGTGCGGCGAGCCCGCCCACGACCCCGACTTCGGCGTCGCCGACCTGTACATCCTGCTGTCGATGCGCCGGGTCAACGAGCGCTACCTGCGGCACTTCCTCTCCCTCGTGCCCACGGTCGGATGAGCGTCTGGCTGCCCGGCGCGCCCTGCACCCCGCGGGCGTGCGTGGAACCCGCGCAGCGGGGTGCGGCCGCGGTGCGGGCCGTGCTGCGGCTGACAGCCGTCACCGTCGTCCTGCTCGCCGGGATCGTGCTGCTGCCGGCCGGCAGACACCTTCCCGCCGCGCTGGTGCGCCACTGGTCCCGGACGATCGTGCGCGCCGCGGGCGTCCGGGTCCGCGTCCACGGCCCGGCCGCCCCCGCCGGCGGAGTGCTGCTGGTCGCCAACCACATCTCCTGGCTCGACATCCCCCTGCTCGCCGCCGTACGCCCCGCCCGGATGATCGCCAAGACCGAGATACGGCAGTGGCCCGTCGCAGGGGCGCTGGCCGCCCGCGCCGGGGTCGTCTTCATCGACCGCGACCGGCTGCGCGCCCTCCCGGGCACCGTCGCGCGCCTCGCCGACGCGCTGCGCGCCGGGGCGGCCGTCGGCGTCTTCCCCGAGGGCAGCACCTGGTGCGGGCGCGCCCAGGGCACCTTCCGCCGCGCCGTGTTCCAGGCCGCCCTGGACGCGGGCGTCCCCGTGCAGCCCGTCCAGCTGACCTACCGCCTCGCCACCGGGGCGGCCAGCACCGCCCCCGCCTTCGTCGGCGACGACTCCCTGCTGGCCTCCGTGTGGCGGGTGGCCGCGACGCGCGGGCTGGTCGCCGAGGTGGAGGTACGACCCGTGATCCGGCCCGGCACCCACCCGGACCGCCGCTCCCTGGCCCGCGCCGCCCAGCCGCCGCCGACGGACGCACCTAGCCCCGCCCACCCCGTCCTGACGGCCTGACACCCCGGCCCCGGTCATGGGTCCGGGTCGGCCAGCAGCGGTCCCAGCGGCTGAGATCGAGGTTCAGGTCGGAGCGGCTCAGCCCGTGCTGCTCGCACAGGTCGTCCATACGACGGTCGAGCAGCATCAGCGCCGTACCGAGCCGGTCCTCCTGCTCGGGGCTCAGCGTCCCCTCGTCGAACCGGCGCACCGCCTGGCGCTCCATGAGCTGCCGCAGCAACTCCACCAGTTCCACCTCGTACACGGCGAGCAGGCTGGTGGTGTCGGGGATGCGGGCGAGTTCCAGGACGTCGACGTTGACGATCCAGCCGTCGTCGTCGCCGCGGCGGACCGCCGAGACGCCCTCCAGGCGGTGCCGGATCAGCGCGGCCAAGTCCGTCCGCGGCGCGTTCGGCGGCGTCCTGGGCGCCGCGGACGCCGCGCTTGCGGGTGGCCGAGGGGGCTGTGCCGTGGCGTCGCTCGCCGGATTCCGTCATGACGACCACACTCTGGCCACGGTGGCCGTGGGGCGCGCGTGGAGCTGGCCCATCCGGGCCACGGGCGGTCGGCGGGGGCGGTCAGCGCAGCCGGGAGGCGACCGCCGCCAGCCGCCGGTAGGAGTCCAGCAGGGCCGTACGGTCGTAGGTGCTGGTCGTGACCAGCACCTCCTGTGCGCCCGTCTCCTTCAGCAGCGTCTCCAGTTCGTGCTCGACCTGTTCCTCGGTGCCCGCGATGTGCCCGGTCAGACCCTCCTCGTAGCGGGCGCGCTCCTTGGCGGTCATCGTGCGGGACTCGACGGCCTCGGCGGGCGGCAGCGGCGGGAAGGTGCCGTGGGTGCGGGAGTACGCCATCGACCAGGCCTCGGGGACCAGCAGCCGCCGGGCCGCCTCGGGGGTCGCGGCCACCGCGACGGTGCCGGAGACGACGACGTACGGCTCGGCCGCCCAGGGGGAGGGGCGGAAGCGGTCGCGGTAGCGGTCGACGCCGCGCCGCATCCGGTCGCGGTTCCTGAGGTCGCCGAT
This sequence comes from Streptomyces sp. B93, assembly GCF_018070565.1. Taxonomy (GTDB): domain Bacteria; phylum Actinomycetota; class Actinomycetes; order Streptomycetales; family Streptomycetaceae; genus Streptomyces. The sequence continues at coordinate 254,607 of NZ_JAGPXL010000003.1, read as the reverse complement.
CACCATGGGCAGGCCCGCGCGGGCCGCGATGTCCGCGCCCTCGCCCATCGCCAGCACGAACGGCGGCACGCCCAGCCCCTCGGCGGGGCGGGCGTGGGCGCCGGTCGGGGAGGTGCCGCGGAAGAAGCCGAGGAGTTCGTCGAGCTGGGCGGCGAAGTCGTCGGCGGCGTCCTTGTCCCGGCCGAGCGCCCGGCGTACCCCGTCGGTGAAGCCCACCGAGCGGCCGAGGCCCATGTCGATGCGGCCGGGGTACAGGGACTCCAGCACGCCGAACTGCTCGGCGACGACGAAGGGCCGGTGGTTGGGGAGCATCACGCCGCCGGTGCCGACCCGGATGGTGCGGGTCGCGGCGGCCACGGCGGCGGCCAGCACGGTCGGCGCGGAACCGGCGACGCCGGGCACGCCGTGGTGCTCGGAGACCCAGAAGCGGTGGTAGCCGAGCCGTTCCACCTCCCGCGCCAGCCGTACGGTGTCCCGCAGTGCCTCCCCGTCCGGCCGTCCCTCGCGGGTGCGGGAACGGTCGAGGACGGAGAAGCGGGCCGACGCCGGTTCGGAGGTCACGCAAGGGTTCAACACCTGGCGCGGCGGGGCATTCCCGCGCGCCGGGACGCCGCCTGCCCCGCGATGCCTGGCACGCCCTCTCACCGCACCGGACGCCGCGAGGCCCGCCCTCGGGGCGGACGACGGGACTTTGCGGACACGGCCTAGGGTGGCCGTGTGACAGCCGACAGCGAGCGGCCCGTGGCCGTGTTCGACCTGGACAACACCCTCGCCGACACCGCGCACCGGCAGCGGTTCCTGGAGCGCAGGCCGCGCGACTGGGACGGCTTCTTCGCCGCCGCGCCCGACGACCCGCCGCTCGCCGAGGGGGTGGCGCTGGCGCTGGAGCGCGCCCGGGAGTGCGAGGTCGTGTACCTCACGGGGCGGCCGGAGCGCTGCCGCCGGGACACGGTGGCGTGGCTCGCCGCGCACGGACTACCGAAGGGCCGGGTGTACATGCGGCGCGACGACGACCGCAGGCCCGCCCGGCGCACCAAGCTGGACGTCCTGCGCGGGCTCGCCCGCACCCGCGACGTCCGGGTCCTCGTCGACGACGACGAACTGGTCTGCGAGGACGCCGAACGCGCGGGCTTCACCGTGGTCAGGGCGCGCTGGGCGACCCCGTCGGCCGATCTGAAGGTGGTCCAGGAGCGGGAGGGCCGTACCTGACCGGCCCCGCGCCGGTTGTCACCTCACTCGGCGTCCTCCAGGCGGAACCCGACTTTCATGCTCACCTGCCAGTGCGCGATCTCCCCGTCGTTCAACTGGCCGCGCACCTCCGTGACCTCGAACCAGTCGAGGTTGCGCAGGGTCCGCGAGGCGCGGTCGATGCCGTTGCGGATGGCCTGGTCGACGCCGTCCGGTGAGGTGCCGACGATGTCCGTGACCCGGTAGGTGTGGTTCGACATGCGGGTGGTTCCTTCCGCCGTGGTCGGTGTGCCGTACGTCACTCCACCGTGCCGCAGGCTGGGTCGGAGCGCGAGGCGTCGCATCCGCCTCCCCTGTCCCGCTTGACCTCCGCATTGGTACATACCAAAATCCAGTCACCCCGTGCGAGCCCCGCGCTCGTCCCCCCACGTCGGGCCCCCCGCCCCTGTCCACCAGACAGAACAGGACCCCTCGTGAGACCACCAGCACCAGCCCGTCTGCTCGCCTGCGTCAGCCTGACCGCCACCCTGGCCACCGGCTGCGGTGTGCTGCCGGAGAGCGGCGGCGAGCGGCGCACGGTCACCGTGTGGCTGATGAAGGGCAGCGCGTCGCAGGACTTCATCGACCGGTTCACCGAGGAGTTCGAGAGCGAGCACGGCGACCTCGACCTCGACATCCGCATCCAGGAATGGACCGGCATCGGCGAGAAGGTGCACACCGCCCTGAAGGACTCCTCCCCCGACGGCCCCGACGTCATCGAGGTCGGCAACACCCAGGTCTCGCAGTACGTCGACGGCGGCGGTCTGCTCGACCTGACGCTGGAGTCGATGCGGGACTGGGGCATGCGCGACTGGCTGCCCGGACTCGCCCAGCCCGGCGAGCAGTTGTCCCAGCAGTACGGCATCCCCTGGTACGCCGCCAACCGGGTGGTGATCTACCGCAAGGACCTGTTCGCGCGGGCGGGCGTCGAGGACGTACCCAAGACCCGCGACGAGTGGCTCACCGTCACCGAGCGGCTGAACACGGACGGCGTGCAGGGCGTCTACCTCGCCGGACAGGACTGGTACACGCTGGCCGGGTTCGTCTGGGACGAGGGCGGCGACCTCGCGAAGGACGGCGGCGGCACCTGGAAGGGCACCCTGGACACGCCCGCCGCCCTGCGCGGCATGGAGTTCTACCGCCGGCTCCAGGCGCTCGGCGACGGCCCCGTCGACGCCGACGAGGAACACCCGCCGCAGGCCGAGGTGTTCGCCTCCGGCGAGGTCGCGCAGATCGTCGCCGTACCCGGCACTGCCCGCGCCATCGTCCAGGAGAACCCGGACCTGGAGGGCGAGCTGGGTTTCTTCCCGGTCCCGGGCCTCACCGCCGACAAGCCCGGCGCCGTCTTCACCGGCGGCTCCGACCTCGTCGTACCGAAGAACACCGACGACCGGGAGGCCGCCATCGCCGTGGTCTCGGCGCTCGCCGGGGCGAAGTGGAACACCGAGCTGGCCCGCACGATGGACTACGTCCCCAACAAGACGACGCTGGCGAAGGCGGTCGCCGGTGAGGAGGGGGTCGCCGCCATGGCGGCCGGCGCCGCACAGGGCCGGGCGACCCCCGCCACCCCCGAGTGGGCGAACGTCGAGGCGGACAACCCGATCAAGGAGTACATGACCCGCGTCCTCACCGGCGCCGATGCTCAGACGGAGGCCCGCCGCGCCTCCCGGCGGATCACCGAGGCGCTGGCGGTCCCCGTCGCCTGACCGGACCGGAGGAGGGCTACCGCACGACGCTCAGGGAGAGCGCGAACCGGCCCTCGGCGTCCGTCCACCAGTGCGCCAGCTCGAGTCCGGCCGTGGCGAGTTCGGCGCGCACGCCCTCCTTCCGGAACTTCGCCGACACCTCGGTACGCAGCTCCTCGCCGTCGGCGAAGTCCACGGCGAGGTCCAGCGCGGGGATCTTCACGGTCTGCCCGCCGCGGGAGCGCAGCCGCATCTCGATCCACTCCCGCTCGGCGTCCCACAGGGCCACGTGGTCGAAGGCGCCGGGATCGAAGTCGGCGCCCAGCTCACGGTTGACGACCGTCAGGACGTTCTTGTTGAACGCGGCCGTCACCCCCGCCGCGTCGTCGTACGCCCGGACCAGGACGCCTTCGTCCTTCACCAGGTCGGTGCCGAGCAGCAGCGCGTCACCGGGGGAGAGCAGGGCCCGGACCGCGCCGAGGAACACCGCACGCTCGGCGGGCAGCAGATTGCCGATCGTGCCGCCGAGGAACGCCACCAGCCGCGGCCCCGGGGTGTCCGGCAGCTCCAGGCGGGCGGTGAAGTCGGCGATCAGGGCGTGCACCCGCAGCCCCGGCCGCTCGGCCACCAGCGCCTGCCCGGCCTGGGTGAGCGCGCTCTCGCTGACGTCGACGGGGACGTACGTCTCCAGCCCGGTCAGCGCGTCCAGCAGGTACCGCGTCTTCTCGGAGGAACCGGAACCCAGCTCCACCAGGGTGCGGGCCCGTGCCGCCGCGGCGATCTCGGCGGCCCGGCTCACCAGGATCTCCCGCTCGGCGCGGGTCGGGTAGTACTCCGGCAGTCCGGTGATCTCCTCGAACAGCTCGCTGCCCCGGGCGTCGTAGAACCACTTCGGCGGCAGCGTCTTGGGGTGTTCCGTCAGGCCCTTGAGGACGTCGGCGCGCAGCGCGGCGTCGGTGGCGTCCTCGGGCAGGGTGCGGGTGACCAGGAACGGGCTCACGTGCGGGGCTCCTTGGGCGGTGCGGGGACCGAGGCGTCGCTCGGTTCCTTGAGCGGGGTGAGCAGCACCTCGGCGCCGCTCGCGGTGAGCAGGGTGCGGTCGGGGACCTCCCGCCAGCCGGGCGCGTCGTCGGCGGGCTCGGAGGCGACGACCGTGCCGCCGCCCGGCAGCGCGCGGTACCAGAGGGTGTCGCCCCAGGCGGTCGCGGCGATCGTGGCGCCGTCGGTGAGCAGCAGGTTGAGCCGGGAGCCGGGGGCTGCCGCGGCGACCTCCACGGTGGTGTCGGACAGCGCCCGGCCCGGGTCGTCCCCGGCCCGCAGCCGGGCCAGGGCCAGCGCCCACACCAGCGCCGAGTCGTTGCGCGCCTCCAGGGCGAGCAGGTCCTCCGGCGCCAGGGTGCGTGACAGCCCGGCCAGCGAGCGCGGCCAGCCGGTGACCGCCCCGTTGTGGCTGAACAGCCAGCGCCCGGCGGCGAACGGCGCCGCCGCGGCCTCCGCGTCCGCGCCGGCCAGGGTGGCGTCCCGTACGGCGGCCAGCAGCGCGGTGGAGCGCACCACCCGCGCCAGGTCCGCGAAGGACAGGTCGGCCCAGATCGGCCCGGCCCGCCGGTAGCGGGCGGGCACCGGGTCCCCGGCCGCGTACCAGCCGACCCCGAAACCGTCGGCGTTGACCGTCCCGTGCCGCTGCCGCCGGGGCGCCCACGACTGCCGGTACAGCCCGTGCGGCGGCTCCACCAGCAGTTCCCCGAGCGCCACCTCGGGCCCCGCATAGGCGATATGACGGCACATCAGGACCCCGACCCCGCCACCGAGCGCGCGGTACGGAACCCGGAGAAGATCTGCCGCCGGATCGGGTAGTCCCAGTTGCGGAACGTGCCCCGGCAGGCCACCGGGTCCACCGCGAACGAACCGCCGCGCAGCACCTTGTGGTCGGGCCCGAAGAACACCTCCGAGTACTCCTTGTACGGGAACGCCTGGAAGCCCGGGTACGGCAGGAAGTCGCTGGCCGTCCACTCCCACACGTCACCGATCAACTGCCGTACGCCCAGCGGTGACTCCCCGGCCGGGTAGCTGCCCGCGGGGGCCGGGCGCAGATGCCGCTGCCCGAGGTTGGCGTGCTCGGGCGCCGGGTCGGCGTCACCCCACGGGTAGCGCATCGAGCCGCCGGTCGCCGGGTCGAAGCGGGCCGCCTTCTCCCACTCCACCTCGGTGGGCAGCCGCCGCCCGGCCCAGCGGGCGTAGGCGTCGGCCTCGTACCAGCACACGTGCAGCACCGGCTCGTCGGGCGGCACCACCTCGGTGACCCCGAACCGGCGCCGCAGCCACTGCCCGCCGTCCCGGCGCCAGAACAGCGGCGCCGCGATGGAGTGCCGCCGGATGTGCGCCCAGCCCTCGGGCGTCCACCAGCGCTGGTCGTCGTAGCCGCCGTCCTCGATGAACGCCTGGTAGGCGCGGTTGGTGACCGGGGTGGTGTCGATGTAGAACGGCGCCACCTCGCGCCGGTGCGCGGGCCGCTCGTTGTCCAGCGCCCAGGGCTCGCCGGAGGTGCCCATGGTGAACGGGCCGCCGGGCACCAGCACCTCGGCCGGTCCCGTGAACAGCGGTACGGGATCGGGGTCGGGGGCGGTCAGGGCCTGTGGCCCCTTGCGGAGCTGATGCGTGATCAGCATGGTCTCGTCGTGCTGCTGCTCGTGCTGCGCGATCATCCCGAAGGCGAAGCCCGCCTCCGTCAGCCGCGTCCCGTCGAACGCGGCCCGCTCCAGCACGTCCAGCGCCCGCCCGCGCACGTCGGCCGCGTACCGGCGTGCCTCGTCGGGCGGCAGCAGCGGAAGGCTGGGGCGTTCGGCGCGCGGATGCTCGAAGGCGTCGTACAGGCTGTCGATCTCGGGCCGTATCGCCTCCTGTCCGGCGACCGCCCGCAGCAGCCACTGCTCCTCCTGGTTGCCGATGTGCGCGAGGTCCCACACCAGCGGTGACATCAGCGGCGAGTGCTGGGCGGTCAGGTCCGGCCCGTCCACGCACGAGGTCAGCAGGGTGGTCCGGTCCCGGGCGGTGACCAGCGAGGCCAGCGCACGCTCCCGGAGCGCCTCGGCGTCGGTGGCGGGGTCGATGGCGTGCTCGGTCATGTGCTCGGGTCCTTCCCGTTCAGCTTGTCCAGCAGATCGTCGGCGGGGCAGCGGCCGGGCACGACATGGCGGTCCCGGTAGGCGGCGACGGCGGCGACGACCTCGTCGGTGGCCCCGAGCCGGGGCAGCGCCGCGAGGGCCGCCGCGAAGCAGGTCACGGCCGCCTCGTGCAGTTCGGGGTCGGCGAGCCCGTGCCGGGCCGCGTCGATCCACAGCGGATTGTGCGGCGCGGGCAGCCCGAGGGCCCGCTCGGCCAGCGGTTTCACGGTGCGGTAGGCGGTCTCGGCGGCCCCGGGATCGTCGAACAGCGCGGCCGTCACCGCCAGCGGCACGATCCAGCCGTCGTCGCCGGGCTGCGCGTCGATCATGCGCAGCTCCAGATGGCCCCGCGGTCTGACCGGCGGGAACAGGGTGGTGAGGTGGTAGGAGAGGTCGTCCGGCGTGGGCGGCCGGGGTCCGCCCGACCGGGTCCACTCCCGGAAGGTCAGCTCCTCGGGCACCTCCCACGGCCCGCCGTCGCGCCGTACGCACATCACCGGGGCGTCCAGCACGTGCCGGGCCCAGGCGCCGCGCGGGTCGGTGTCCAGCGGGGGCGCGCCCGCCCGGCCCGCGCCGATCTCCATCCACGTCAGTTGCCGGGTGGAGCGCCAGCCGGTCGGCTCCCGTGCGGCGAGCGGGGAGTTGGCGAACGCGGCCACCAGGACCGCGCCCAGGTGATGGGCCAGCCACCAGCGGCGGACGTGCCCGAGCGGGCCGGGCTCCTCGGTACCGGCGTCCAGACAGACCTGGACGGAGGCGGAGGTGCACATCATGGCGCGCCCGGCCGGGCCGGTGCGGTCGAGACAGGCCTCCATCGCGTCGTAGCGCGGCTGCCGCAGGAAGCGACGGGGCGGGTGCCAGGGGTCCTGGCCGACGCCTAGGAGGCCGAGGCCGTGCTCGCGCAGGACCGCGCGGACGGCGTCGAGGTCGGCGGAGACGGTGCCCACGCACTCCATCAGGGAGGCGGCGGGTGGTGAGCTGAGTTCCAGCTGGCCACCGGGTTCGACGGTGAGCGCCGAGTGCAGCGGCACGGTCCGCAGTGCGGCGTAGGCCGCGTCGAGTCGTTCGGAGGAGACGGGGAGCCAGGGATTGTCCGGCTCCTGGACGAGCCATTCCACTTCGACCCCGAGGGAGCGAGGCGGTCCGGTCTTGAAGCAGATGCCCCGGACGAGGGCCTCCACCTCGGCTTCGGTGACGGCGGTGCGGGTATCGGTACGGCCGCTCCCCGAGGGAGCGCCCCTTGCGTCGGACATGTCGGGATCCTCCTGAGATTCCACCATGTCGCCGGCCGTGACCCGGTGGGGCCGGACCGGCACACCCGTCCAACCCAAGACCGTCACGCCGTCTCGCACAAGGGTGCAAGACGGACTTCCAGGGTCGGACGCCCGGTCTCCGGATCCGTTCCGGCGGCCGGGAAACTCTGTTGCACCGCAGGACCAGCATCGCTCACGATGCGTTCATGAGCACGACGGGGGACGACGGGGGCAGGGCGACGTCCGCGGGGCGCGCGCGAGACGCAGGAGATCGTCGCGGCGGGTGGCTACGACGCACCGGACGGCCGGCGGATCTCCCTCGCCGTCGCGATCGACGCGGCCCGGGAGGGCACCCGGATGCACGGCCCGGGGCCGGTAGCGGTCGCGGTGGTGCCGTCCGTGGACACCTCCTTCGAGGTCACCGGCGAGTCCAGCCTGGCCGCCGCCCGCCGGATGCTCTGGGCCGACCCGGGCCGGGTCGCCGTCCTGAACTTCGCCTCCGCCCGCAACCCGGGCGGCGGCTACCTCAACGGCGCACAGGCCCAGGAGGAGGCCCTGTGCCGCGCCTCCGCCCTCCACACCTGCCAGCTGCGCGCCCGGGAGTTCTACGACCACCACCGCGCCCACCGCGACGCGTTCTACACCGACCGGGTCATCCACTCACCCGGCGTGCCCGTCTTCCGTGACGACGACGGCCGCCTCCTCGGCCAGCCGTACCGGGTGGGCTTCCTTACCGCCGCCGCGCCGAACGCGGGCGTGGTACTGAGCAGGACCCCGGACCGCGCGCCCGAGCTGCCCACCGCCCTCGCCCGCCGCGCCGAGCGGGTCCTGGAGACGGCCGCCCACCACGGCTACCGGCGGCTGGTCCTCGGCGCCTGGGGCTGCGGCGTCTTCCGCAACGACCCGGCCCAGGTCGCGGGCGCGTTCCGGACCCTCCTCGGCCCCGGCGGACGGTTCGCCGGGACCTTCGCCCAGGTGGTCTTCGGCATCCTGGACCGCACCCCGGGCTCCCGGGTGCGCGCCGCGTTCGAGCAGGCGTTCCCGGAGCGTCAGCTCCAGCCGTAGCGCTCCCGCAGCCGGTGGCGCACGGCGTTGAAGCGCATACGGTCCAGGGCGCACGCCTCCCGGCGCATGCCCTGTTCGTGCAGGCGCAGGACCCGGTCCACGCCGACCCAGGAGTCCCGGCCCGACCGGTCCCACGGCCCGCTGCCGATCGGCACCCAGTCCCGCTCCCCGTCCCGCCGCCTGCTGCTGAGCTGCACCGCGAGCAGGGTGCCCGCCGCCTCCCGTGCCACCACCAGCACGGGCCGGTCCTTGCCCCGCCCGTCGTTCTCCTCATAGGGGACCCATGTCCAGACGATCTCCCCGGGATCGGGGTCGCCGTCGTAGGCGGGGGAGTACTCGGTCCGCACCCGGCCCACCTCGCGGGGGTCGGCCTCGGTGGTCGCGGTGGGGCCTTGGCGGCCGGGGGCGTTCTCGTCGGTCAGCGCAGTCACGGGGATCACCGTAGAGGGCGGCTCCGAGCGCGCGGCAACCGAGGCCGCCTCTGCTGCCGCCGCACCGGGCGCCAAGAGGCCTCGCTCACACGGCAGCCGACGCCGGGTCGGCCGCCGACGGGGGCCACCGGTCCTGCCAGCGCAGCTCCGCCTCCAGCTGCGCGGCCAGCGACACCAGCAGCGGTTCGCTGTGCGCGGGCCCGAGCAGCTGGGCGCCCACCGGCAGCCCGTCGCCCATGAACCCGGCAGGCACCCCGACCCCGGGCCAGCCCAGCACGTTCCACGGCCAGGCGTACGGACAGGCGGCGATCACCGCCCGGTCGGTGGCGAACCCGCCCAGCCCGCGCAGCGCCCCGATCCGCGGCGGCGGCGCGGCGGTCGTCGGCGCGAGGACCACGTCGTACGAGGTGAAGAACGCGCCGATACGACGCTTCAGGGGGCCCTCGGCCCGTCGCGCCGCGCGCAGCGGGGGTCCGCCGAGCAGCCGCCCCAGCCGGGCCGCGGCCAGGGTGCGCGGGTCCAGCAGCGCGGGGAAGGGCGCCTCGGCCACCCGCTCGGCGATCCCGGCGGTGGCCCGGGGCACGAAGGTCAGCCCGATCTGCCCGTAGGGCGGGTCGGCCTCCTCGACGGTGTGCCCCAGCGCGGCGAGCCGGTCGGCGAGTTCGACGACCCGCGCCCGGATCTCCGGGTGCAGCGGGGTGGGCAGCGCGGTGAACGGCGGTTTCAGGGACAGGGCGATCCGCAGCCGGCCGGGGTCGCGCCGGGCCGCGGCGGAGGCGTCCACGGCGGGCGGCCGGTGCGGGTCGTGGACGTGGTTGCCGCTGGCCGCGTCCAGCAGCAGTGCCGCGTCGGCGACCGTGCGGGCCAGGGTGCCGTTGACGGTGATGCCCTGGAAGGACTCCCCGCGCGGCCAGGTCGAGATCCGGCCGCGCTGCGGCTTGATGCCGACCAGATGGGTCCAGGCGGCCGGGATGCGGACCGACCCGGCGCCGTCCGAGCCGAGCGCCGCCGGGACCAGGCCCGCGGCGACGGCCGCCGCCGAACCGCCGGAGGAGCCGCCGGGTGTGTGCCGAGGGTTCCACGGGTTGCGGGTCGCCCCGAACGCGGGGCCCTCGGTGACGGGCCACTGCCCGAACTCACAGGTGTTCGTCTTGCCGACGATCACCGCTCCGGCCGCCCGCAGCCGCCGTACCGCCTCCCCGTCCGCCGCGACGGGCGGGAAGTCACCGGCGCAGCCGAACGCGGTCGGCTCCCCGGCCACGTCCATGTCGTCCTTCACCGCGACCGGAACCCCGAGGAGCGGACGGCGGCCCCCGGCGGCCAGCTCCCGGTCGGCGACCTCGGCCTCGGCGAGCGCGGCCCCGGTCCGTACGACGCGGAAGGCGTTGAGGGTGCCCCGGGTCGCCGCGATCCGCGCCAGCGCGCCCTCGGTCAGCGCCCGCGAGGTCACCCGCCCCTCGGCGAGCGCCCGGGCGGTGTCCGCGAGTCCGGTCACGGCGGGGTCGAACGTCATGGGAGCCTCCGGCAGCCGGTTGTCTACCGGACGGTAACGTCTGAAAGCCCTTGCCGGGACCGGTTGGCGCGTCGGCGCGCGCGTCGGACGCCCGTCAGGCGCGCAGCGCGAGCTGCTTGGCCTTGGCGGCGGCGTGCTGGTGGGCCCGCTCGCGGGAGGCCTCGTACAGCGGGACCAGTTCGGCCATCGCGGGGTTGTCCGGGGCCATGGTGAGTTCCGGGACGATGAACTCGGTGTCCAGGGACATCATGTCGACCAGGATCGCCCCGAGGAGGTTCTGCACGTACTCGTACCCCTCCCTGGGCGTGCCGGGCGCGTAGGAGCCGCCGCGGCTGGCGACGACCGTGACGGGCGTGCCCTTGGCGGACGGGGCGTCGCCCGCGGTGCGGCCGAAGAGGATCACGTTGTCCAGCCAGGCCTTGAGGGTCGAGGGGATCGAGAAGTTGTACATCGGGGCGCCGATCAGGACGGCGTCGGCCCGCTCCAGCTCCTCGATCAGCTCCAGCCGGGCACCGAAGGCCTCGGCCTGCTCGGGGGTGCGGGCGGCCGGATCGAGGAACCCGGCCGTGTGGGCGTCGGCGGTGATGTGCGGAACCGGGTCCTTGGCGAGGTCGCGGTAGATCACGGTGCCCTCGGGGTGCTGCTCCTGCCAGGTCCGGCGGAAGGTCTCCGCCACGGCGCGGGAGGCGGAGGCCTCGCCGGGGAACACGGACGAGTCGATGTGCAGCAGCGTGGTCATGCGTTTCTCCAGTGAAAAAGGCAAAGGGATGCCCGGGACGACGTGTGTCGCCCATGGCCCGCTCTTTCGTGCGTAGCTTCAGATTACATAGGGGCTTACTTTTTTTCATCTCCGTACGGTCCCGACCGCTATGCTGGAGCCATGACGGTCGATCAGAGCCACGGTGCGGGCCCTTGTGAGCAGGTGGACGACGGGATCACCCGTGTCTTCCAGCTGCTCGGGAAGCGCTGGACCGGGCCGATCGTGGCCGTGCTGATGGCCCACCCCGCGCACTTCGCCGACCTGCGCAGGGCGATCCCCGGCATCAGCGAGCGCATGCTCTCCGACCGCCTCACCGAACTCGGCGCCGCCGGACTCGTGGTCCGCGAGGTCGACGAGGGACCGCCGCTGCGCGTCACCTACGGCCTGACGGCTACCGGCGCCGCCCTGGAACCCGCGATCAGCGAGCTGCGGGAGTGGGCGAGGGAACACCTGCCGGAGAGCGCCGAGTCCTGCACGGAGTGACCCGGGCCCCGGCTCCACGGAGGCCCGGGGTGCAGAGCCCTCAGCGGTAGCGCAGCAGCAGCATCGCCGCGTCGTCCTGGAGGGGGCCGCCTATGTGCTGGAGCAGGTCCGCCCTTAACGTCTCCAGGGCGGCCTCCGGGTCGTGCTCCTTGAGCAGGTGGGCCCGCTCGGGCAGCGGGTAGAACCGGCCCGCGCCGTCCCTGGCCTCGGTAATGCCGTCGGTGTACAGCAGCAGCTGGTCCCCGGGGCGGAAGTCGGCCCGGTAGGGCAGCGGTGCGGACGGCGCGTGCGCGCTCAGCCCCAGCGGCAGCGCGTAGGCGGGCGGTTCGGGCAGCGCGGAGGAGCCGTCGGCGTGGATCAGCAGCGGCGCCGGATGACCGTAGTTGAGGAAGGTGACCTCGTGGTCGGTCACCTCGGCGAGGATCGCGGTGACGAACTTCTCGCCCTCCAGCTGCCGGTCCACCGACCGCGACAGACGGCGCCCCACCGCGGTCAGATCGGCCTCGTCCAGCGCCGCCTCGCGGAACGCGCCGAGGACCACGGCCGCGGTCTCCACCGCCTCCAGGCCCTTGCCCTGCACATCGCCCACGATCACCCGGACACCCTGCGGGGCCGCGACCACCTCGTACAGATCGCCGCCGATCCTGGCCTCGGCCACCGCCGACGTGTACGACACCGCGGCCCGCAGCTGCCCCGCCAGCCGCGGCACCGGCTTCAGCAGCACCCGCTGCGCCGCCTCGGCGATCGAGCGCACACTGGCCAGCTCCGCCTCCCGCCGCTGCCGCATCGACACGGCCACCAGCCCCGCGGCGGTCACCCCCAGCACCGAGACCACGCTGACGAATCCGCGTACGCCGTCGAACAGGTCGTCGTACAGCCCGAGGGCGACGGTGAGCAGCATCGCCAGCACGCCGATCGCCGCGGTACGCCGCCAGCCGCCGACCAGCGCGGCGAACGCGGGCCCCAGCGCCAGGAGCGGCAGCAGCCCCACCGAAGGGCCTATGGCCACGTCCACCAGCGACACCGTCGCCATCATGGTGAACGGCAGGGTGGACAGCACGGAGCCCCGGTCGTTCCCTTCGGACACGTCCCCTCCAGCGCCGGTGGCGGCTTCCCACGCCCCGCGACCCCCGGGGCGGCCACCGACGCCCCTGCCCGTCGCACGCTCCTGACGGAGCAGGGTCCATCGTCGCAGACGGCTCCCCTCTCCGGGCCCCAGCGCGCTCGTTCCGGGGGCGGGACCGTCAGACCTTCTGCTGCTGGCGGAAGGCCCACTCCATCCTCGGCTCCAGCACACAGCGGAAGACCCGCCGTACCGGCGCCGAACACAGCAGGGTGACACCCGCCCCGGCGACCAGCGTGACGGTGATCGCGCCCAGCGGCCGCTGGAAGAACGCGTGGTCGGCCCAGTGCCAGTGATCGGCCGCCTTGATGAAGAAGCCGTGCAGCAGATAGCCGCACAGGGTGCCCGCGCCCAGCGCGGTGAACCACGTCCGGCGCCGCGGCACCAGGGCGAGGAAGCAGGCGGCGAGGACCATGGAGCAGCCGAAGAGGGCCAGCGTCATGACCGGCCCGTACCAGGCGGGGGCGGCCAGTTCCTCGGCGCTGGAGCGGTGGAAGAACCACGCGTAGTTCATCCGCGGCACCGCCCAGTACGCCGTGACGGCCGCGCAGAGGAAGACCGGGACGGCCAGGGCGCGCACCGTCCGGTGGCGCAGCAGCTGGAAGTGCTCCGCCCGCAGCAGCAGCCCCGCCACGAAGAACGGCAGGAACTGGAGGGTGCGCTGGAGGTCGAGGTCCGTGCCGATGTCCGGGGAGAGGGTCGCCAGCATCGCGATCCCGAGGGCGACGGGCAGCGGCCAGCGCACGAGCTTCCAGATCGGCGTGGTCAGCCGCCAGATGAACAACGCCGCCAGGAACCAGGTCAGGTACAGCGGGTCCAGCAGACTGATCGGCCGGTCCGGGTCACCCTCGGACCACCCGATGAAGACGGAGTACGCCACCTCGAACACGATGTACGGCACCGCCACACCGGTCAGCAGCCGCTTCACCCGTCCCGGGGCCGCGTCGAAGCTCCGCGAGAAGTAGCCGGAGATCACGATGAACGCCGGCATGTGGAAGGCGTAGACGAGTGTGTAGAGGGCGGTGACGGTGCGGCTGTCGCCGCGCAGTGGTTCCCACGCGTGTCCCATCGCGACCAGCACGATGGCCAGGAACTTTGCGTTGTCGAAGAACGCGTCCCGCTCCTTGCCCGGCCGCGCGGCCTGGTCGGTGGCGGGTCTGTCGGAGGCCGCCGGTGGCGGCGGTGCCTGCCCGGGGCTGCGCGGCAGCGTCTCGCTCGTGACTGCTTGGTGAGCTTGAGGGAACCCAGACAGAACAGAACACCTCTTACGGGAGTTGCGTATGTGACCGGTGGGCGAACACCGGGTCACCCTAGCCACGGCCTTCCGGTCGAGTAAACCTGGGAGGTCAGAGCATGCACGCGGATGCGGTGCGGGTTCAGTGCGGGCCGAGCAGCCGCCCGTGCGCCGCGCGCACCGACTCCTCGGGGCTCCGTCGACCCGTGACGCATATCTCCACATAACGGGTGTGGCTCGCCGAGTGCCGGGCGCGGACGGCGGCCAGTGTCTCCGGGGCGCAAGGCACCACGGCCACCACGCCGTTGCGGGCCAGCACCTCCGCGACCAGGCCGATCCGGCGCGCGTCGGTGCCCAGCTCGTCGAACCGGTCGAGCACCTCGACCCGCCGCTCCTCCGCCAGCAGCCGCTCGGCCAGCGCGTACGCGGCGGCCAGCCGGTCGGCCGCGGGGCCGCCCGTCAGCCACACCGTGGCGCCGGGGCAGGTGCACCGGCAGCGCACGCCGCCCCGGTCCGCGGGCGCGGTCAACTCGGGTATCCCCAGGCGCGGGCGATCGGGCGCAGCGGCTCGGGGACGTCCTCGGGGTCGGGCAGCGGCCTGGCCCGCTGGATCCTCCCGGACTTGATGTTCTCGCTCCAGTCGCCGATGAACGGCACGAACGGACCGTGGTCGCCCTTGCGGTAATCCAGCATCCTGGGTGTCCAGTTCACCCCGAGAAAGGCGCAGATCTCCCGGGTCACTTCCTCGGGTCTCTCGGTGAGCGCCTCATAGCGGACGGTGAGTCCGGGCAGCGCGTTGCGGGCCGCCTCGACCGCGTCGACATAGCCGCCGACCTCCTTCACCGTCGCCTCCGGGTCGCGGTCCGGGCGGTTGTTGAGCAGCGAACTCACCATGGACGCCGGGTGCCGCAGCAGGAAGATGTACCGGGCCTTCGGCCAGGCCTCGTGGAGCCGTTCCCACACCCCCGCGTTGCCGGGCGTCTTGTCCACGATGATCTGCTTGCCGCTGCGCACCAGTTCCCGGTGCAGCACCCGGTCCCACAGAAGGTACTCCAACTCTCTCTGGTCGAGGCCGAGTTCGGACATCGCCTTCTTGGTGTAGGGCTTGCTGAGGCCGACGGTCAGGGTCCGCAGGTGCATCTCGTGCGGCGCGCAGATCTGCGGGTGGCTGTTGAGCAGGACCCGCAGCAGGGTGGACCCGGAACGCACCGAGGAGATCACGAACACCGGTTCGGGGACGAGCCGGAGGGCGGACTGGGGCACCGGGGGCTCCGCCAGCCTCCGCAGGCGCCGCTTGACTCCGCGGGCGACGCGACGGAACTCCGTACCGGTCCGGGCCATGGCTGTTGCCTCCCTGCCTCACCGTGTGCGACGTGGTCTTCCTCCCCCTGGGTCCACCCGACCATACTGCCTTCGCGCTCACTCGGAACCGGTGCCGTCGGGCGGCTCCTCGGCCGAGGTGGGGCGCTCCACGGGAGACTCCTCGGACTGCTGGACCACCGAACCGCCGGGCGTCTCGTAGCCGTTCCCCCCGCCGGTGGGCCCGCCGGAGGCCACGAGGAGGAACAGGACGACCGCGGCGGCCGCGCCGAGCGCGCGCAGCACCAGCCGGCGACGGCCCCGGCCGTCCAGATCGCGCCAGGCCGTGGCGTCCCCCGTGTCCTCCCGCCGCCACAGCTCACCGACGGCGTCCACCGGCTCGGCCACCACCCGCGCGCCCGCGGCCCGTTCCCGGGCGGACGGCTCCCTGGGGGCCCGGACGTACGGTGCGTCGCCGCAGTCCTCGACGAACCGGCGCCACACCTCGTCCGGGGAGCCGCTGTCACCGCGCTGTCGACCGGCCACTGACCATGCTCCTCGTCCCGGGGAACCGCTGCACAGCGTAGGGGAAGGGCCGGGGCGCCCGGGGAACACCGCCGGCGGGCCGGGTCTTCAGTCGGGAAAGGTGAGGGACCAGCGCGGTGCGCTGCCCGTCAGCCGGCAGGCGAGGAAGTACAGGGGTATCGGCGGGGTGTAGGGGGAGCCCGCGTCGGGGGCGTGGATCAGGTGCGGGGCGGGCTTGGGCCGGGTGGGCGTCCAGGACGGGTCGGCCAGCCGGGCGCCCACCGAGTAGCGGACCGCCGGGGGCCAGGCGACGCCGACGTGGGAGTCAGCGGGGACGATCCACCACCAGCGCCGGTCGTCGGCGAAGACGCAGCCGATCCGGGGGAGGCTGGCGAGGATGCGTTCGCCGTGTTCGCGGAGGGTGCCCACGGCGTCGTAGCCGAGGCTGGCGGGGAGTCGCGCGGGGATCTTCAGACGTCGGGCGGGGCGGTCCTGGACGAGCGGGGCGGAGCGGGTCCGGGGCGGCTCAGGGGTGCGGGTTCGGTCCATGGGAGAGGGGTCCTTCGGCCGAGTGGGGGGTGGGCCGTTCGGTTGCGCTCGGGGCGGGAGCGGGGGAGCCGGGCGGTGCTTCGGGCGACAGTTCGGCCCAGACCGTGCGGCCGGGGCGGTGCGGGAGGTCGATGACGCCCCAGGCGGCGCTGACCACGTCCACCAGCAGCAGACCGCGCCCGCCCTGCTCGTCGGGGCCGGGCTGCCGGGGGTGGGGGCGGGTGAGGCCTCGGCGCTGGTCCTCGACCTCCAGGCGGAGGGCGTCCGCGGCGGTGAGGATCACCCGGAACACGATCCGTTCGCTCACCGAGTGGGCGATGGCGTTGCCGACCAGTTCCGAGGCGACGAGGACAGCGTTGTCACGTGTTTCCTCGCCGACGTGCCACGCGGTGAGCAGGGTGCGCAGCTGTCTGCGGGCCAGACCCGCCGACTCCGGGATCCCCGGCAGGACGAAGGTCTGGATGTGGTGGGGCGGTTGAGCCCCGGAGGCGAGCCGGTCGGGGCCGAGGGGCCCGGGGAGTCGACCGTGGTGCTCGCCTCCGGGTGGCCGGTCGGGGAGAGCCGGCTGGGGGGAGGGGCTGGATAACCGGTCCCGGTCGTCGGGCAGCCGGGCCGGTGGCCTGGAGAGGGAGGGCGGAGCCATGCCGTACGCCTTTCGTATGCCCGTGCACAGCCTCTGCCCCCGAACCGGGCTGCGGTGTCTGCCTGTTCGGCAGCCGAGACGGTAGGCCTACTGTGGCACCTGCCAACATCGTGTCGCAACTGGCAAGTTGAAATTTGCAAGTGGCCGAGTGCATGCTGCTTTCGCCGAAAATTGATCTGCCGGAAGCTCTGGCGTGAGAGGTGAGGCGTGACCACGGAGACCGACTGGGGCGGCGCCCCGTCCGTGCTGCGCATGATCCTCGGCAGACAGCTGGAGGAACTGCGGACCCGGGCCGGACTGACGTACGAGCAGGCGGGCGCGGCGATCGGGGTCAGCCACTCCACCATCCGCCGGATGGAGGCCGCCAAGGTGGCCCGGCTGCGGCTCGCGGACGTCGAGAAGCTGGTCCAGGTGTACGGCGTGAGGGACCAGCAGGAGATCGACACCTTCCTGAAGTCGGTCCGGGAGGCCAACAAGCGCGGCTGGTGGCACACCTACCGCGATGTCATGCCGGACTGGTTCGCCGCCTATCTCAGCCTGGAACAGGCCGCGTTGCAGATCCGCGCCTACGAGAACCAGTTCGTGCACGGCCTGCTCCAGACCGAGAGCTACGCCCGCGCCCTGCTCGGCGCGGGCAACCCGCACGCCCCGGCCGAGGCCACCGAACGCCGGGTGGCGCTGCGGATGCGCCGCCAGGAACTGCTCGCGCGCGAGGCGCCGCCCCGGCTGTGGGTGGTGATGGACGAGACCGTGCTGAGGTGGCCGGTCGGCGGCGCCGAGGTGATGCGCGCCCAGATCGACCACCTCATCGAGGTCAACGCCCTGCCGCACGTCACCTTGCAGATCATGCCGTTCGCCAACGGTCCGCACCCCGCCATGCGTGCCGGCGCGTACCACCTGTTCCGGTTCCGGGCACCCGAACTGCCCGACATCGTCTACCTCAACGGCCTGGTGGGAGCGGTCTACCTGGACAAGGGCGACGACGTCGTGGTCTACCGCGAGGCCCTGGACCGGCTGGGCGCCCAGGCGACGCCCGCCAGGAAGACCGAGGCACTCCTCGGCGCGATTCGCAAGGAGCTGTGACCGTGCACCACCACATACGCAACGGCATGCCGTCCCGGGAACTGGGCGCTCGCGGCTGGACCCGGCCCTGGAGCGACGACGCCGGGGGCGCCTGCGTCGAAGTCAAGAGGCTCGCCGACGGGCGGGTGGCGATCCGCCAGTCCACCGACCCCGAGGGCCCGGCGCTGGTTTTCACCCCGCACGAGATGACCAGGTTCCTCACGGGGGTGAAGGCGGGAGACGCCGACTTCCTGCTCTGATGTGCCTGTTGACTGACTGTGCGTCCACTAGCGAGACCGACTGAAGGGGAGGGGCGGCGTTGCCGGACAACGGATGGCCTGCCGACCGCATCGACACCGAGAGCGCGCACTCCGCGCGCATCTACGACTACATCCTCGGCGGCAAGGACTACTACCCCGCCGACAAGGAAGCGGGCGACGCCATGGCCCGCGAGTGGCCCGCGCTGCCGATCCACATGCGCGCCAACCGGGACTTCATGAACCGCGCGGTGCGGTACCTGGCCGAGGAGGCGGGGATACGGCAGTTCCTCGACATCGGCACCGGCATCCCCACCTCGCCCAACCTGCATGAGATAGCCCAGCGGGTGGCCCCGGACTCCCGGGTGGTCTACGTCGACAACGACCCCATCGTCCTCACCCTCTCCCAGGGCCTGCTGGCCAGCGCGCCCGAGGGCCGGACGGCGTACATCGAGGCCGACTTCCGTGACCCCGAGGCCATCCTCGGCTCCCCGGAGTTCCGCGAGACCCTCGACCTGGACCGGCCGGTCGGCCTCACGGTGATCGCGATCGTCCACTTCATGCTGGACGAGGACGACGCCGTCGGCATCGTCCGCCGGCTGCTGGAGCCGCTGCCTCCGGGCAGCTATCTGGCCATGTCGATCGGCACCGCCGAGTTCGCGCCGGAGGAGGTCGGCAGGGTCGCCCGCGAGTACGCCGCCCGCAACATGCCGATGCGGCTGCGCACGCACCCCGAGGCCCAGGAGTTCTTCGAGGGCCTCGAACTCGTCGATCCCGGCATCGTCCAGGTCCACAAGTGGCACCCGGACGGCACCGGGGAGCGGGACATCCGGGACGAGGACATCGCCATGTACGGAGCGGTCGCCCGCAAGCCGTAACCGTACGGCACCTCCAACCGCCCGGCGCCCGCAGCGGCTTGGCCCAGTCGGCGCCGGCCCGGCGGGCCGGGCGGTACGGGGTGTGCGCCGCATCCCCCTTGCGTTCAGGGTTGCGGCGGCACCGCCGCATCGGCCGTGAGCGGGCCGGAGGCGGTGCGGCTGCCGGGGGCGATCTGCTCCGCGAACGCCTGGAGCGCCGCGGAACTGTTGGGCGGCAGCACCGCCATCAGCCTCAGCTCCTGGGCCTCGGCCACCGTGTCCGCGGCCGCGCTGCCCTCCGGCACGTGCAGCAGCCGGACGTGCCCGTCGCCGGACCCGCGGCGGTCCACCGGGGCCACCGCGCCATGGGTGCCGTCGGGCAGGGTCACCCACAGCTGGAAGTCCTCGTAGCGGAAGTAGTCCGCGCCCTTGATCGGCCACGGGTAGTGGTGCTCGCCGGGTACCTTGGGCAGGATGCCCTGGTGGTTGGCCCGGCTCAGCGGGACACAGGCGTTGAACAGCGAGTCGGTCCACGCCTCCACGCCGTCGGCGTCCGTGACCGGGGTGCGCAGCAGCTCCTCGGCCTGCTCGTAGCCGAGCGCCGCCAGCGCGGGCAGGGTGCGCGGGAAGGCCCCGACGAGTTCGGCGGCCTCCCGGCGCAGCCGGTCCACCTTCACCGGGTCCGCGCAGAACTGCATGCTCCACTCGACGCCGACCCTGGCCCGGTACATCTGCCAGCCGCCGGTGCCCTTGATCCACAGACTGCCGCCGTGGTGCATCTCCCAGTACTCGTTGGCGCCGGGCCGCGGGCCGTAGGGCAGATGCTCGTCGCCGGTCTCGGCGAGGATCTTCTTCGCCGCCTTCTTGGCGGCCCGGAAGTACGACGACTCGAACCGCTTGGGGTGTTTGACGAGGCGTATCCGCCAGGGATGGTTGCCGCTGCGGATGCCGGCGGGCTCCAGCCCGGCCGGAGTCCGGGACGTGTGGGTGGAAACGGTGTCGGCCATGGCGGTCCTCCTGCTGCGCCTGTGGCGCTCCCCTGTCCCCATCGTGGGCCCGGGGGCCGGGTACCGGCCAGTCGTCGGCAACGGTTGAACCATCAAAAAGGAAGAGTTGAACCGAAACCCACTGGTTTGCCACCCCGTGCGGGGCGACACACACTGTAAGCAAAGACGTGGAGCCACCGGTCGTCCGACGACTCCGCGCCGCCCCGACGGACCGCTAGCGAGGGGCTGAACCGGTGGAGAGAGAACTGCGGATCGTCCTTTCCGAGGAAGGGGCGGAACCCGAGCGGGTGGCCCGGCTGACCGGCTACCTCCGCGAGGAACTGCTCCAGCTCGACGTGGACGACGTGACGGCCGTCCCCGGCGGCGAGCCACCCCCCGGCGCCCGGGTCGCGGGCATCGCCGCGATCGGCACCCTGCTGGTGCACCTGGGCGGCGCCGCCACCGGCCTGGGGCAGGTCGCCGCCCTGGTACGGAACTGGTGGGGCCGCAGCAGCGAGGAGGAGGAGAACCGCCCGGCGCTGCGGCTGTCCATCGGCGACGACGTACTGGAGATCTCCGAGGCGACGGACGAGCAGGTGACCGAGGCCCTCGACCTGTTCGTCAAGCGTCACTCGGCGGTGGGTGCCTAGCCATGGGCGGTACCAGGGACGCGCTGATCATCGCGAACGACAGCTACGACAACGAGGGTCTGAAGAAGCTGAAGGCGCCCGCGCACGACGCCGTCGCCCTCGCCGAGGTGCTCGGCGCCCCCGACATCGGCGGCTTCCACGTCGACGTGATGCGCAACGAACCCGCGCACGTGATCTCGCTGCGCATCGACGACTTCTTCGCCGACCGCCGCCCGGCCGACACCCTCGTGCTGCACTTCTCCTGCCACGGCCTCAAGAGCGAGTCCGGCGAGCTGTACTTCGCCGCCCGCAACACCCTGCCCCGCCGCCTCGCCTCCACGGCCGTCGCCGCGGACTTCGTGCGCGGCCGGATGACCACCACCCGGGCGCGCAGCGTCGTGCTGTTCCTCGACTGCTGCTACGGCGGGGCCTTCTCCCAGGGGCCGGCCTCGGTACGGGCCGCGGAGGACGCGCACGTCCTGGACTCCTTCGCCGGGGAGAAGCTCGGCGGCGGCCGGGGCTGGGCCGTCATCACCGCGTCCAACTCCATGGAGTACGCCTTCGAGGGCTCCGACCTCGCCGAGGGCTCCGCGCCCCGGCCCCGCCCCTCGCTCTTCACCCACGCCGTGGTGCAGGGGCTGGCCACCGGAGAGGCGGACCTGGACGAGGACGGCCGGGTCTCCCTGGACGAGCTGTACGAGTACGTCTTCGACCACGTCCAGCGGCAGAACCCCCACCAGACGCCGAGCCGCACCGTCGACATGCAGGGCGACATGTACCTCGCCCACAGCCACCGGCGCCGGATCACACCGGCGCCCGTCCCCGACGACCTCCGCGCCGCCATGCGCAGCCCCGACCTCTACACCCGGCGCGGGGCCATCGCGGAGCTGCGCGCCAGGATGGAGAACGCGGACCTGCCCATCGCCATGGGGGCGCGGGAGGCGCTGGCGGAGATGGTGCGCAAGGACATCCGGTTCATCGCCGACGAGGCACAGCGGGCACTCGGCGAGATCGCCATCAACCCGCACCCGGTCCGCGTGGACTTCGGCACGGTGCCGCGGGGCGCGCCCGAGCCGCACCGCGCGGTACGGCTGCTCGGACCGCCGCTGGCCCGCTCCTGCGCGCCGCACCCCAAGGACGACTGGCTGCGGGCGGCCCAGACGGACGACGGCCTCGACGTGAGTGTGACGACCGCGAAGGCGGGACGGCTCAGTGGGGACCTGGTGCTGAAGGGGGTGGTGGGGGAGGCGATGGTGCGTGTGGAGGCGGAGGTGGTCCCGGCCGAGCGCACGGCTCCACCGGAGCCGGAGAAGCGGCCTTCGCCGCAGGGGGACGGGCACGCTGACGCCACGCGGCCCGCGGAGCCCGCGCCGCCGCCTCGGCCGCCGGAGCATGTCCCGCCGCCTGCCCCGCAGGGGGACGAGGGTGCCCCGCGAGTCGACGAGGGCGCCACGCGCCCGCTGGGGGAGGTGCCGCCGCCTCCGCCGTCGGGGCGGGTCGACGAGGGCGCGACGCGGCCGTTGGGGGAGGTGCCGCCGCCTCGGCCGACCCGGCCGCTGGGCGACGTACCGCCGCCGCCTCCGCGGCAGAGCGGCAGGGTCACTCCGCCGCGCAAGGAGACCGCCCCGCCGCCACCGCGCCGGCCGCCGCCCCCGGCGAGGCGGGTGCCCGCGGGTGCGCGCCGTGCCCCCGTCCTGGCCGCCATCGCCCTCGCGCTGGCCGTCACCGCGCTGTTCACGGGCGTGCTGGCCGCCGTCGCGGCGACGAAGGTCGGGGAGGCGCTGCGACGGGACGGCGGGATCGAGCACATCCGGGAGCACGCGTCGCAGAACGGCCTGCTCACCCCGCTCCTCGTGGCGCTGGCCGCGGCGGTGGCCGCGATCGTGTTCCGGGCGCTGGCCCGGCACGAGCTGGGCGCGCGGCCCGGCCGTCACCCGGAGTCGGCGGAGCGCGCCACGAGGGCGCTGACCTGGACGGCGAACCTGATCGCGGTCCCGGTCGCGATCATCGCCCTGCTGCTGGCCCTCGCCTACTTCGTCACGCTCGGCGTGGCCTGACCCCGCCGCACCGCGCGGGCGTGCGGCGGGGGAGGGGGCCCGGACTCAGGCCGCGACCTGGGTGCCGGCGTGGCCGTGCAGCTGGGCGACGACCTCGGCGAGCTGCGCCGCGACCTCGGCGTCGTCGGCCGGGTGGGTGTCGGCGAAGCGGGTCACCGAGCCGGGGATGGACAGCTTGACGTCCTCCAGCACCTTGCCGCCCGCGATGCCGACGGCCTTGCGGGCCTCGTCCTGCGCCCACACGCCGCCGTACTGGCCGAAGGCGGTGCCGACCACGGCGACCGGCTTGTCGGTGAGGGCACCGGTGCCGTACGGGCGGGACAGCCAGTCGATGGCGTTCTTCAGGACGGCCGGGATGGTGCCGTTGTACTCGGGGGTGAACAGCAGTACGGCGTCGGAGGCGCCGGCGGCCTCACGCAGCCGCGCGGCGGCGGCCGGGACGCTGCCCTCGACGTCGATGTCCTCGTTGTAGAAGGGCACCTCGGCCAGGCCCTCGTACAGCCGCACGTCGACGCCTTCCGGCGCGAGCTTGACGGCCGCCTCGGCGAGCTGGCGGTTGTGCGAACCGGAGCGAAGGCTTCCGACGAGCGCGAGGATCTGCACGGTCATGAGGGTCTCCCAGAGGGTCAAAAAGGGGTGTGACGGGACTGCTCGAAAACGACGAGCAAGAACCGGACCGAGGTCCGCTTCCACTTTGTAGCACCCTAACCGGACCGCGGTCCATTTTCTTCCCGATGCTTTACGCTGTTTTCATGTCAGCCGCACTGCCGCCCCTGTCGTCGTCCCAGGAGGCCCTGGACGACGCCGAGTTGATCCAGCTCGGCACCCCCGACGAGGAGCAGTGCCTGCGCGCCGACGCCGCGCGCAACCGGGCCCGGCTGCTGGAGGCCGCGGCCCGGCTCGTCGCGGACCACGGCGCCGCCGGGGTCACCATGGAGGCGGTGGCCGCTGCCGCCGAGGTGGGCAAGGGGACCGTCTTCCGCCGCTTCGGTGACCGGGTCGGGCTGCTGACGGCGCTGCTGGACCACTCCGAGAAGAAGTTCCAGGCCGCGTTCCTCTCCGGGCCCCCGCCGCTCGGCCCCGGCGCGCCACCGGTGGAGCGGCTGAACGCCTTCGGCGTGGCCACCCTGCGCCGCTCCGCCGACGACCTGGAGCTGCAACTCGCCGCCCAGGGCGGCCCCGACCGCCGCTTCAGCCCGCCGCCGTGGCGGCTGCACTACGGCCATCTCCTGATGCTGCTGCGCGAGGCGGCCCCCGACGCCGACTGCGAGATCCTCGCCCAGACCCTGATGGGCTACCTCGACCCCGCCGCCATCCACCACCTGACCCGGCGGTGCGGCATGCCGATGGACCGCCTGGAGGCCGGGTGGCGGGACCTCGTCGCCCGGCTGACCGGCACCTCCCGCCGGCCCGACCGCGCCTGACCCCCGGCGCCGGTTTCGTACAAGATTCACCCGTCGGGTCCCGGGCGACGGCCCGTCCGCGGCTTCTGCCAAGATGCCGTACGTCATGGTGCAGATACCCAGATCGCCCGCGCCCGCGTCGCCCTCCGGCAGCTCCGTGCCCACCAGCGCCGATGTGGCACGCCTGGCCGGAGTCTCGCGCGCGACCGTCTCCTACGTCCTGAACAACACCAGCGCGGTACGGATCAGCGAGCCCACGCGCCGCCGTGTGCACGAGGCCGCCAAGGAACTCGGCTACGTTCCGCACGCCGCCGCCCGCAGCCTGCGCGCCGGGCACAGCCGGATGGTCCTGATGCCCGCCCCGACCATCCCGGTGGGCCCGCTCTACAGCCAGTTCCTCAGCGAACTCCAGGGGGCGCTGGGCCGCCTGGACTACACGGTCGTGCAGTACGGCACCGCCGGCGTGCACGGCGACGAGGCCGCCCGTGCCTGGGCCGAACTGCGTCCGGTCGCCGTCCTGGTGCCCGGCTCCGGCCTCGGCCCACAGGGCGTCGCCGTGCTCAAGCGCTCCGGCGCCCGGGCCGTGGTGACCCTGGGCCCCGGGACCGTCGACGGCGCCCACGCCCTGCTCATGGACCACGCGGCCGTCGGCCGGGCCGCCGCCGCCCATCTGTACGCCCGCGGCCGTCGCCGTATCGGCGTGGTGGTCCCCGAGGAGCCGGGCCTGGAGGTCTTCTCACGGCCGCGCCTGCACGGCGTACGGCACGCCCTGCGCGGCACCGACGCCACCGTCACCGAACTCCCCCTCGCCTACGACGAGGAGGCCGCGGCCCGCTTCGCCGGGCGCTGGCGCAGCCTCGGCCTGGACGCTGTCTTCGCCTACAACGACGAGTACGCGATGCTGCTGATGCGCGCCCTGAAGGACCACGGCGTCCGCGTCCCCGGCGAGACGGCGGTCATCGGCGCCGACGACCTGATGCTCGGCAGGCTGCTGCGCCCCCGGCTCAGCACCGTCCACATCGAACTGCCCTCCGGCCGAGACCTCGCCGAACTCGTCGACCGGGCGGTCCGCAACCCGACCGCCCCACCGGAGCGCCGCGAGGTGCTGGGCGCCTCGGTCGTCGCCCGCGACTCCACCTGAACACACGGGTACGCCGCCCTGCCGGTGCGCGAGGCCCGGCCCGGCGGCGTACCCGAGGCGGATGCGGGGGAGCCCTACTGGGCGGTCTGCCCGTCCTGGCCCTCCTGCGCCTGCTGTGCGGCCACGGCCTTGCGCACCTCGTCCATGTCGAGCTTGCGGGCCTGCCCGATGACATCGGTCAGCGCGGCCTCGGGCAGCGCGCCCGGCTGCGCGAACACCGCCACCCGGTCGCGGACGATCATCAGCGTGGGGATCGACTGGATGCCGAAGGCCGCCGCCAGCTCGGGCTGCGCCTCCGTGTCCACCTTGCCGAACACCAGGTCGGGGTTCTCCTCGGCCGCCTTCTCGTAGACCGGAGCGAACTGACGGCACGGGCCGCACCAGGCCGCCCAGAAGTCGATCAGGACGAAATCGTTGTCCGTGACCGTCTGGTCGAAGTTCTCCTTGGTCAGCTCCACGGTGCTGCTCATGGCGTTTTCCCTCTTCCTGGTGTCGGGGCGAGGCCACCGGCTCAACACGGCCGGACCGACTCGTATTCCGCCCGCGCTCGTACCCGTGTGGCCCCGCGCCACACCACCCACCAGACTGATCCCATGACGGAAACGGATTCCAACGCATACGACGTGGTGGTGCTCGGGGCCGGGCCCGTGGGGGAGATCGTCGCCGAGCGCACCCGCGCCGCCGGCCTGTCCACCGCGGTCGTGGAGAGCGAACTGGTCGGCGGCGAGTGCTCGTACTGGGCCTGCATGCCCAGCAAGGCCCTGCTGCGCCCGGTCATCGCCCGCGCGGACGCCCGCAAGGTGCCCGGCCTGAGCCAGGCGGTGCAGGGCCCGCTGGACACGGCCGCGGTGCTCGCCCACCGCGACGACAAGACCTCCCACTGGCGGGACGACGGCCAGGTCGACTGGCTCGACGGCATCGGCGCCGACCTCTACCGGGGCCAGGGCCGCATCAGCGCACCCCGCACGGTCACGGTCACCGGCCCGGACGGTGCCGCGCACATCCTCACGGCCCGGCACGCGGTCGCCGTGGCCACCGGCAGCCGCGCCCTGCTGCCCGACCTGCCGGGCCTGGACGGCGTACGGCCCTGGACCAGCCGGGAGGCCACCAGCGCGAAGGCGGCGCCCGGCCGGCTGATCGTGGTCGGCGGCGGAGTCGTCGCCACCGAGATGGCCACCGCCTGGCAGGCCCTCGGCTCGAAGGTGACCCTCCTGGTGCGCGGCAAGGGCCTGCTGAACCGCATGGAGCCGTTCGCGGGCGAACTCGTCCAGGAGGCGCTCACCGAGGCGGGCGCCGACGTACGCACCGGCACCTCCGTGAAGTCCGTGTCCCGCGAGAACGGCACCGTCGTGGCCATCACCGACACCGGTGACCGCATCGAGGCCGACGAGATCCTCTTCGCCACCGGCCGGGCCCCGCGCACCGACGACATCGGCCTGGACACCGTCGGCCTGGAGCCCGGCTCCTGGCTCCCGGTCGACGACAGCCTCCGCGTCGAGGGCTTCGACTGGCTGTACGGCGTCGGCGACGTCAACCACCGAGCCCTCCTCACCCACCAGGGCAAGTACCAGGCACGCATCGCGGGCGCCGCCATCGCCGCCCGCGCCGCCGGGGACTCCCTCACGGAGGCCGGCCCCTGGGGCGCCCACGCCGCCACCGCCGACCACCACGCCGTCCCGCAGGTCGTCTTCGCCGACCCGGAGGCCGCCGCCGTCGGCCTGTCGCTGGCGGAGGCCGAGCAGGCGGGGCACCGGGTGCGGGCCGTGGACGTCGAGTTCACCTCGGTCGCCGGGGCGGGCCTGTACGCCGACGGCTACAAGGGCCGCGCCCGGATGATCGTCGACCTGGAGGACGAGATCCTGCGCGGGGTGACCTTCGTCGGCCCCGGCGTCGGTGAACTCATCCACTCGGCGACCGTCGCGGTGGCCGGTCAGGTGCCGATCGGCCGACTGTGGCACGCCGTCCCGTCCTATCCGACGGTCAGCGAGGTCTGGCTGCGGCTGCTGGAGGCCTACCGGGGCTGACCGCACGCACGGGCGCGGGCAGCCGGTCTCACTCGGGCAGCCCGAAGCCCAGCTCCCGGGCGGCGTCATGGGGCGTCGGCGCGTTCCAGCGCTCCGCCATCGCCTGCCCGGAGGAGAGGGACCGCAGCTCGGCGCGGTCCAGGTAGAGGACGCCGTCGAGGTGGTCGGTCTCGTGCTGCACGATCCGCGCGGGCCAGCCGGTGACCACCTCGTCGAGCGCCCGGCCGTGCTCGTCCTGGCCCGTCAGCCGCACCGCGGCGGGCCGGGACACCACGGCCTGCCAGCCCGGCACGCTCAGGCACCCTTCGAAGAACGCGGCACGCTCCGTGCCCACCGGCTCGTACGACGGGTTCACCAGCACCCGGAACGGCTGCGGCACCCGCCCGCGCGCCACCCGCACCTCCTCGGGCACCGGCGCCGGGTCCTCGATCACCGCGATCCGCAGGCCCACCCCCACCTGCGGCGCCGCGAGGCCCACCCCGGGCGCCGTACGCATGGTGAGCCGCAGGGCGTCGACGAAGCGGGCCAGCAGCACGGGCGGCAACTGGCCGTCGTACGGCCGCGTACCGCGGCGCAGGACCGGGTCACCGGCCGCCACGATGGGCAACGGGCCACCGGTGGCGAGGAGTTCCTCGACCCGGTCGACGAGCGGCGGGCGGTCGGCGGAATCGGCGGAAGGGCCGGAGTCGGCGGGAGGAGGCATCCGGTCAGCATGACACGCGTCGCCGCTCCCGGAGGGGCAGTGCGCGGGCCCGGCTCCCGGGGCGGGGAGCCGGGCCCGTGTGTCAGAGCTGTTCGAAGTCGCCCGCGAGGGCCGAGGCGAGCCGCAGGTGAGGCTCCGCCTCCGCCGCGCGGCCCTGCCGCTCCAGGGTGCGGCCGAGCAGCAGACGGGCGTAGTGCTCCACCGGGTCGCGCTCCACGATGACGCGCAACTCGGTCTCGGCGCGGCGCAGTTGGGCGGAGTGGTAGTAGGCGCGGGCCAGCAGCAGGCGCGGTCCGGTCTGCTCCGGCGTCTCCTCGACCAGACCACCCAGCACGCGGGCCGCGGCCGCGTAGTCCTTGGCGTCGAAGAACATCCGCGCGCGCTCCCAGCGCTCGGCCGGTGTCCCGTGGTCGTAGTACGTCATGTCCACTCGTGACCTCCTTCGACGGCCTCAACCACCTGGGATGGTTAAACATTCCACTACTTCAGGGCGGCGAGTTCCGCGTCGGCGCGCTCGGTGACCAGGGCCAGCACCCGGCCCGTGGCCGCGAGGTCCGCCGCCGGGATGTCCGCCCAGATCCGCGCCGAGACCGGCGCGGTCTCGGCGGTGACGGCGGCTTGGAACTCCCGCCCGGCGTCGGTGAGCCGCACGGTGTCCTCCTCGGCCGCGCAGAGCCCCTTGGCGACGAGTTGGCCGACGGTCTCCCGCACCAGGGCGGGGTCGGTCTTCAGGGAGCCGACGACCTGCCCGACGAGTGCCTCCCGCCCGATCGGGCCGTCGGCGACGGCGACCACCCGCAGCGTCACCGACTGCTCGAAGGTGGCGCCGTGGCGGGCCAGTACGGATTCCAGCACCCCGCGCGCCGCGTAGTGGGCGAGTGCGAGGACGCGGCTGTCGACGGGGGGTGCGGTGGTGGAGGTGACGGTGGTCATGACGGCTCCTGCCTGTGATCGACGGATGGATCGAGCGGTGCGTCGAGCAGCGTCGCGAGGTCCCGCGTGAACTCCTTGGCGCGCGGCCCGTCGAGGCCGCCGAGGGGCGCCAGCAACTGCTGGAGCAGCCCGTGGACGACCCTGATGGCGCGCCGGGTGACCTGGCGGCCCTCCTCGGTGAGCGCCAGCTGGACGGCTCGGGGGTCGTGCGGGTCGCGGGTGCGCTCCAGGAGACCGGCGGCCTCCAGGGCGCGGGCGAGCTTGGACACGTAGAGCGGTTCGAGTCCGGTGTGGTCGGCGAGGCGGCGCTGGCTGGGCCGCTCACCGGCGCGGTGCATGCCGTGCAGCGAGGCGACCAGCGCGTACTGCGCGTGGGTCAGCCCCAGCGGCGCGACGGCACGGTCGACCGCGACCCGCCACTTCATCGACAGCCGCCAGACCAGGAAACCGGGCGTCGCGCCCTCGGGTGCCGCACTCATGCCGGATACAGTACATGGCTACTATATGCATGGCTACTATTTGTGCGTACGCGACGGCTGAGGCCACCGCGCCGCCGTCAGCGCACCCGCCCCCGGGGCTTCAGCGGGGTCGCCGGGAGGTCCGGTGCGGACAAGGGCGTGCCGTCGTAGCCCTTGACCTCGCCGAAGCGGGTGCCGTGGGTCCAGTCCTCGCGGGCCTGTTCGATCTCCGCCTGGGTGCGGCCCACGAAGTTCCACCACATGATCAGTTCCTCCTCGAACGGCTCCCCGCCGAGCAGCATCACCCCGGCGTCCGACTCGGCGCGCAGGGGCAGTCCGGTACGGCCGCAGCCGAGGTAGAGCATCGAGCCCGGCAGCACCGGCACGCCGTCCACCCGCACCTCGCCGGACATCGCCAGCACCCCGTACTCGAAGTCCGGCTCCAGCGGCAGCGTCACCTCGGCGCCGCCGCTCAGCGCGAGATCGGCGCCGACGATCGGGGTGTACGCCGTCCCGGGCGAGGCCGCCCCGTCGAGCGAGCCGAGGATCACCGTCGCCGTCAGACCGGGTGCCGTGACGGTGGGCAGCCCGGCGTTGTGCTCGAACCAGGGCTCGGTGTGCCGGTGGGCGTCCGGCAGGGCGACCCAGAGCTGGGCACCGTGCAGGAAACGCGCGTGCGACCGCGGGCTCTCCTCCGAGTGGCTGATGGCGCGGCCCGAGGTCATCAGGCCCAGCTCCCTCGGGCGGATGGTCTGGAGGCTGCCCGTGGAGTCGCGGTGCAGTACCTCGCCCTCGTGCAGCCAGCTGACCGTCTGCAGGCCCATGTGCGGGTGCGGGGGCACCTGCATGCCGGGCTCGTCGGCGATGTCGTCGGGGCCGTAGTGGTCGACGAACGCCCAGGCGCCGATCATCCGACGGCCCAGGTTGGGCAGCAGCCGCCGTACCTCGGTGGACTCCCCGAGCGGTACGCGCCGGGGGCTCAGCAGTTCACGGACCGGTTCGGCGACGACGAACCCACGTCCGCCGCACACGCTCGGCACGGGCGCACGGTCAAGATTGCTCATGCCGCACAACCTAGCGCCCGGCGTCGACGTCCCGCAGCGCTACGACACCGACAGCGACCGCGCGCCCCCAGGGGCGCGGGGAACCGCGCACCGAGCAACAACGCCCTCAGCAGACAGGCCACGGCAACGGCACGCCCCGGAGGCGCGGGGAACCGCGCGACCAGTCATGACGCACCCGCCCCCGATCCCCCACCGGCCCCCGATCCACCACCCGCCCGCCGCAGGCGTCAGCGGCCCACCGTGTCATGGTCGTCGACCGGCTGCTCGGGCCGCGCCGCGGGCGGCCCCGGCACCGGCCCCGCCGCCCCGCCCCGGTGCAGCAGCGCGGTCACGCGCAGGGCGACGGGCTCGGTGAAGCGCGCGGTGAGCGAGCCGACGATGACCAGGATCAGCACGTACGCCGTGGCCAGCGGGCCCAGATCCGGTTCGATCCCCGCGGTGACGGCGAGCCCCGCGATGACGATCGAGAACTCGCCGCGCGCCACCAGCGCGCCCCCCGCCCGCCAGCGGCCCTTGACGGATATCCCGGCGCGCCGGGCGGCCCAGTAGCCGGTGGCGATCTTCGTCAGCGCCGTCACCGCTGCCAGCGCCAGCGCGGGCAGCAGCACCGGCGGGATGGTCGCCGGGTCGGTGTGCAGTCCGAAGAAGACGAAGAACACCGCGGCGAACAGGTCCCGCAGCGGCGCGAGCAGCGTGTGCGCGCCCTCGGCGACCTCACCGGAGAGCGCGATGCCCACCAGGAACGCTCCCACCGCCGCCGACACCTGGAGCTGCTGGGCGATCCCGGCGACCAGCAGGGTCAGCCCCAGCACCACCAGCAGCAGCTTCTCGGGGTCGTCGCTGGAGACGAACCGCGAGATGTGCCGCCCGTAGCGCACCGCCAGCAACAGCACCAGCCCCGCCACCCCGAGCGCGATCGCCAGCGTCACGCCTCCAGCGGCGAGTCCGGTCCCGGCGAGCAGCGCGGTGATCACCGGCAGGTAGACCGCCATGGAGAGGTCCTCGAGGACGAGGATGCTCAGGATCGTCGGCGTCTCCCGGTTGCCGAGGCGGCCCAGGTCGCCGAGGACCTTGGCGATCACGCCGGACGAGGAGATCCAGGTGACCCCGGCCAGGACGACCGCGGCGACCGGCCCCCAGCCCAGCAGCAGCGCCATCGCCGCGCCCGGCAGGGCGTTGAGCGCGGCGTCGACCAGCCCGGCCGGGTAGTGCGTCTTGAGGTTGGTCACCAGATCGCTGGCCGTGTACTCCAGGCCGAGCATCACCAGCAGCAGGATGACGCCTATCTCGGCGCCGATGGCGACGAACTCCTCACTGGTCCCGAGCGGCAGCAGCCCACCGTGCCCGAACGCGAGCCCGGCGAGCAGATAGAGGGGGATCGGCGAGAACTGGAACCGGGCGGCGAACCGCCCCAGCAGCCCCAGGGCGAGGATGATCGCGCCGAACTCGATCAGGAAGACAGCTGAGGAGTGCACGTCGGTTCACTCCCGCCCGAGGATCGAGGCGGCCGCCTCCACACCCTCCCGGGTGCCGATCACGATCAGGGTGTCCCCGCCGGCCAGCCGGAAGTCGGGGGCGGGGGAGGGGATGGCCTCGGCCCGGCGCAGCACCGCCACGATGGAGGCGCCGGTGTCCGTGCGCATCCGGGTGTCGCCGAGCAGCCGTCCGTTCCAGTGGGAGACCGCGGACAGTTCGATCCGCTCGGCCACCAGTCCGAGGTCGGTGGTGGAGAGCAGGTTCGGCGTGTGGTGCTCGGGCACCAGCGCGTCGATGAGGGTCGCGGCCTCCTCGGAGGTCAGCCGCACCGACAGCGAGCACGCGTCGGGGTCGTCCTTGGCGTAGGCGTTCAGCGTCCGCTGGCCGTCGCGGTGGGCGACCACCGACAGATGGCGCTGCTCCCGCGTCGTCAGGTCGTAGCGGACGCCGATCCCTGGCAACGGTGTACTGCTGAGGCGTGGCGCGCCCATGGTTGACCCCTCCTCCCGGCGGGCCGGTCCCGCGGTCGGGGGACCACGGACATGCCCGCGCGTGACCCGTGGGGATCATCCTATGTGCGTACCGCCCGGTCCGACGTGGACCGGGCGGTACGGCCCGCTCAGCGCACCGTCGGGCTCGGGCTGGGCGACGGCCCGGTGGTCTGGACGTCGAGGTCGGGGCGCGGGGTGAGGACGACGACCGGGGAGCCGGGCTGCGGCGGGGGCGGGGTCAGCTGCTCCTGGGGCAGCTTCGGGGGCGCGGTCTGCTGGAAGTTGACCTGGTCGTAGTTGACCATGCCGGTGTTCTCCAGCACGGTGATGTGGTCCAGGACGGTGTCGTTGGCCTGGTCGGCGAGCTGCCGCACGAGCGTGTTCTGGGTGCTGGCGCGGATCTTCGCGATCGCCGGGAAGATCTGGCCGTGGGTGACCCGCATGATGTTGGCGGCGGTGGAGTCGAACTCCCGGCCGGACTTGGACTCGATGGTCGCCACGAACTGCTGCTGCTGCGGGGTCGCCTGGTTGGGCAGGATGATGCCCAGCTCGGGGGCGATCTTCCGGCAGGTCGCGTCCAGCGCCGCATGCCCGACGATCAGGTGCTCCCCGGCCTCCTTCATCTCCGCGGTGGTGCCCCGCTCCATGGCCAGCTCGCCCAGCGGGTACTCCCACAGTCCTGCGGAGCGCACCTTGACCACGAAGTCGCGGTCGGCCTCGGTCAGCGGGCCGTACTGGGTGTTGGCGATGATCCGGCTGGTGTCCGAGGCGGTCTTGTCGATGCCGAGCACGGCCGGGTACGCGAGCGCGGTGAGCGTCAGACTCAGCGCGCCGCCCACGAAGACGGTCCCGACCAAATTGCGCGACAGGCGCATCGTGCCTCCCGTAGTGAACAGCCCGAACGCCAGGGAGTACGGACGGAAGCGGCGCGGCAATCACCGTGAGCGGCAAAACTTGCCGGTATCCGGTGTGGCGTCGGTCACAGGCGCCGAGTGCCTGGACGGTGAGTACAGTGATCGGACGGAATGTCCGGACATGGCGGCGGGGCGGGCCGCCGCCCGTTCCGCCGTCGCCGCACCCCGAGGGAGGACCCCGTGACGACCAGCACCCCTGAGGTCACCGCCGCCGACGTCCGCGCCGCCGCCACCCGGCTCGAGGGCGTCGTGCACCGCACCCCGGTGCTGCGCTCGCGCACCCTCGACGCCCGCGTCGGCGCCGAGGTCTTCCTCAAGTGCGAGAACCTCCAGCGCGTGGGTGCCTTCAAGTTCCGCGGCGCCTACCACGCGGCGTCCCGGCTGGCGCCCGAGCGCCTCGCCCGGGGCATCGCCGCCTACTCGTCCGGCAACCACGCCCAGGCCGTCGCCCTCGCCGCCCGGGAACTCGGCACCACCGCCGTGATCGTCATGCCCGAGGACGCCCCGCGCTCCAAGGTCGCGGCGACCGCCGGGTACGGCGCCGAGATCGTCACCTACGACCGCTACTCCGGCGACCGGGCCGCCATCGCCGAGGCCCTGGCCGCCGAACGCGGCCTCACCCTCATCCCGCCGTACGACCATCCCGACGTCGTCGCCGGACAGGGCACCGCGGCACTGGAACTCCTGGAGGAGACCGGGGAACTGGACGCCCTGGTCGTCCCGGTCGGCGGCGGCGGGCTGATCGCCGGGAGCGCCCTCGCGGCCAAGGACCTGCACCCGGGCATCCGCGTCGTCGGCGTGGAACCGGAGGCCGGGGACGACACCAGACGGTCGCTGGCGGCGGGCCGCCGGATCAGCGTGCCCGTCCCGCGCACCATCGCCGACGGGCAGGCCATCACCACCCCGGGCGAACTGACCTTCGCCGTGAACCGGCGGCTGGTGGACGCCGTCGTCCTGGTCGGCGACGAGGAGATCCGCGAGGCGATGCGCTTCGCCTTCGAACGGCTGAAGACGGTCGTCGAGCCCAGCGGCGCCACCCCGCTCGCCGCCCTCCTCACCGGCCGGGTGACCCCGCTGCCGCGCCGGATCGGGGTGATCGTCTCCGGCGGCAACGTCGACGCGGAACGCTTCGCGGAGCTGTGCGGGCACGGGGCCTGACGGTCCGTCCCCGAATGGCGGCGCCCGCTGGACGGGCGGACGATGGAAGGGCGGCGGCGGGGTCACCGCGGTGCCAGTGGGGGCAGCCGGAGACCGGCCCCGCGGCCGGAAGGGAGAGCGTCATGCTGGAGGTCAAGACGCTGGACAAGCCCGACGAGCGCCGCGATTTCCCCCGGGGCCACCTGGAGGCGGTCCACATGTCGGGGCTGGACTTCGCCGTGGCGACGTTCGAACCGGGCTGGCGCTGGTCGGAGTCGGTGAAGCCGCTCGCCGGGACCGACAGCTGCCAGGTCCACCACAACGGCTACGTGGTCAGCGGACGTCTGCACATCGCCATGGACGACGGCGGGGAGCAGGAGGTCGGCCCCGGCGACGTCTTCGTGTGCCCGCCCGGCCACGACGCCTGGGTGGTCGGCGACGAGCCCTGCGTGGCCTACGACTTCGCCGGACAGATGGCCCAGGAGTACGCCAAGGCCGACTAGCCGACCGAGGGGCCCGCCGTCCGTTCACACCGGCAGCAGCCGGGACACGATCGCGCCGAGTTGACGGGCGTTGCGGCACTCGTGCATCTCCACCACCCCGGCGTACTCGGGTGCCGCGGAGTCGCCCGTGCCCCACTGGGCGCGCGGCTCGGGGTTGAGCCAGTACAGGCGCCGGGCCCGCTCGGCGATCCGGCGTACGGCGGGCAGGTTCGGGTCGCCCATGTTGGTGCGCGCGTCACCGAGGACGAACACCGTGGTCCGCGGGCCCACCGCGGCGCCGTACCGTTCCGCGAACTCGCCCAGGGCGACGCCGTAGTCACTGCTGCCGTGCCAGCCGGTGAGCGTCGCCTCGGCCCGGATGCGGGCGCCCAGCCCTTCCGGGTCGGCGGCGCCGTGCTCCAGCAGCCCGGTCACCTCGTCGATCCGGTTGACGAAGGCGAACACCCGCACCTTGCTGAACTGGTCGTGCAGCGCCTGCACCAGCAGCATCGTGAAGTCGGAGAAGCCCGCCACCGACCCCGACACATCGCACAGCAGCACCAGTTCCGGCCGGGCCGGGCGGCGTCTGCGCAGCACCGGCCGCATCGGCACCCCGCCCGTGGACAGCGAGCCGCGCAGGGTGCGGCGCAGGTCGATGGTGCCCCGGGTGGCGCGACGGCGGCGGGCGGCCAGCCGGGTGGCCAGCTTGCGGGCCAGCGGCCGTACGGTCCGGCGCAGTTCGGCGACCCGGTCCTTCCCCGCGTACAGGAAGTCCACCCGGTCAGCGGTCGGCGCCACCGCCCGCCGGGCGATCTCGTCGCGCCCGCGCCGCTCGGCGACCCGCTGCCGCGCCTCCGCGGCCACCTGCCCCCGGAACACCTCGATCCGGCGCCGGATCTCGTCGTCCAGCAGCCGGTCGGCGAACCCCTGCGCGCCGGGCCGCATGCCCTGCCGCACCCGCGCGAGCAGCGTCTGCGGACGGATCCGGTCCAGCGTCTGGTACGACGACCAGCCGTCCGACCCCGGGGAACTCCCGTACCCGCCGAACCCGTCCACGGCCTGTGCCGCCAGCCGTCCCAGCAGCTCGGTGTCGTTCGCGGTGAGCGCGGCGGCCAGCCGCTCCCGCAGGTCGTCCCGGTCCGTCGTGCCCGCCCCGGGACCGCCGACGCCGCGCGGGAAGTACAGGTCGAAGACCGGGTCGAACACCGGCCGCTGGGCCTGGGTGTGCAGCAGTGTCGCCGCCAGCCCCTCGCGCAGCAGCTCCCGGTCCGCGAGACCGAGTTCGGCCACCGCGTGTGCCGCGTCAACCGTCTCCCCGGTGCCGATCCGCATGCCGTGCCCGCGCAGGGCGGCCACCAGCCCCGTCAGCCGGCCCACGAGGGGGTCCGGGGCCGTCACACGGCGTCCAGGTCGAGCTTGGCCGCCGCCTTGACGACGTCGTCCTGGTGCTTGAGGACCACGCCCAGGGTGTCCCGTACGACCTTCTCGTCGAGGGTGTCCGCGCCGAGCGCCAGCAGGGTGCGGGCCCAGTCGACGGTCTCCGCGACCGACGGTGCCTTGCGCAGGTCCAGCGCGCGCAGCGCCCCCACGACCCGGACCACCGACTCCGCGAGCGCGGTCTCGATGCCGGGCACCTTCAGCCGTACGATCCGCCGCTCCAGCTCCTCCTCCGGGAACCCGATGTGCAGGAAGAGGCAGCGGCGGCGCAGCGCCTCGGAGAGTTCCCGGGTGGCGTTGGAGGTGAGCACGACGAACGGGCGGCGGGTGGCGGTGACCGTGCCCAGCTCGGGCACGGTCACCTGGAAGTCGCTGAGGACCTCCAGCAGCAGGCCCTCCACCTCCACATCCGCCTTGTCGGTCTCGTCGATCAGCAGCACCTTCGGCTCGTCGCCGCGGATGGCGGTGAGCAGCGGCCTGGGGAGCAGGAACTCCTCGCTGAAGATGTCGGTGCGGGTCTCGTCCCAGGTCTCGTCGCGGCCCGCGCTGATCCGCAGCAGCTGCTTGGCGTGGTTCCACTCGTACAGCGCCCGGGACTCGTCGACGCCCTCGTAGCACTGGAGCCGCACCAGCCGGGCGCCCGCGACCCGGGCCACCGCCTTCGCCAGCTCCGTCTTGCCGACACCCGCCGGGCCCTCCACGAGCAGTGGCTTGCCGAGCCGGTCGGCGAGGAAGACGGTGGTGGCGACGGCGGGGGACGCCAGGTATCCGGTCTCCGCGAGCCGGGCGGAGACATCGTCGACGGAAGTGAACAACCGGCCCTCCGGGCATCGCGGCGATGGGGTCCGCCCCTATCCAAGCGCTTGTTCACCCGATCTGTCACGGGTCACCGGCTCACCGGAACGCGGCCGCGTACCGCCGGGCCCACTCCGCGAAGGTGCGCGGCGGGCGCCCGAGGACCCGTTCGGCGTCGGGGCTGATCCGCCGCTCGGCCGGGGTCGGCGCACCGAGGATGGCCAGCGTTGTCTCTACCACGGGCTCCGGCAGGAACGCCAGCATCGCCTCCCGGGCCTGCTCCCGGGTCAGCTCGACGAAGCGGACCGGTTCCCCGAGCGCGTCGCCGAGGGCCGCCGCCTGCTCGCGCGGGGTGACGAGCGCCGGACCGGTCAGCTCGTAGCTCCGCCCGGCGTGGCCGTCCTCGCGCAGCGCCGCGGCGGCGACCCCGGCGATGTCGTCCGGGTCGATCACGGGCAGTCCGGTGTCCGCGAACGGCGCGGCGACCGTCCGTTCGGCGCGCACCGACCCGGCCCAGGCGAACGCGTTGGACGCGAAGCCGCCGGGCCTGAGGACCGTCCACTCCAGTCCCGACTGCCGTACGGCGTCCTCGATGGCCCGTGCGACGCCGCCGTGGGAGGCCGACTCCGGGCGGGTCGTCACCCCCTGCGAGGACAGCAGGACGACGCGCTCGACGCCCGCGGCCTTCGCGGCGCCCAGGACGCCCGGCGCGTCGAGCAGGTGGGCGCTCGGCCCGCCGTTCTGGAGGAACAGCGCGGCGGCGCCGTCCAGGACGGGCCGCAGGCTCTCCACGTCGGTGAGGTCGGCGGGCAGCCGCCGTACCCCGTCCGGCAGGTCCGCGTCGAGCACCCCGCGCGAGGTCGCGGTCACCGGCGCACCGGCCGCCGCGAGGGTCCGTACCAGCGGGCGCCCGACGTTACCGGTCGCCCCCGTCACCACGATCATGTCCAACTCCCCAGCAGTCGCTCTCGGTTGACGCGGGGAAGCTAACATCGGGGGGATAGTGGGTACCTAGGGGAAAGTGACTACCTCGGAGGGGACCTATGGCCACCGTTGACAGCACCGATCCCGAGCTGGCCTGCCCGATCAGTCCCGTCGTGGACATCGTCTTCAGCCGGTGGACCACCCCGATCCTGTGGTCCCTGCACACCTTCGGCCGTCAGCGCTTCGTCGAACTCCAGCGCGGGATCACCCACATCACCCCGAAGGTGCTCACCCAGCGCCTGCGCCAGCTCGAACGCGACGGGCTGGTCACCCGCACCTACCACCCGGAGGTCCCGCCGCGCGTGGAGTACGAGATCAGCGACCTCGGCCGCAGCCTCGCCCCGCTCTTCGCGGGACTCGCGGAGTGGGCCACCGACAACCTGGGGAAGGTCGAGAGCGCCCGGCGCGCGTACGACGGGGCGGAGCCGCGGGCGGTCACCGGCCGTCGCGCCTGAAGGGGCCGTCGGGCGCGAACGCCACCCGGGCGAAGCGCTCGCCCATCCGGCGGTGGGTGGCGGCGTCGGGGTGCAGCCCGTCCGGGAGCGGCAGTTCGGCCGTGTCGGACTCGCCGTAGAGCGCCCGGCCGTCGAGGTGGTGCAGGTTCGGGTCGTCGGCCGCGCGCCGCTCGACGATCCCGGCCAGCTCCTCGCGGACGACGGCCAGGGTCAGCTTGCCGTTCGCGGTCTCCGCCGGGTCACCGGTGGCCCGGAAGCCGAGGCGGCCCTCACCCAGCGCGGCGAAGTCGTAGGCGGTGGGCCCCGGGGTGTCCTCGTGCATGGGGCACAGGATGGGGGAGACGACCAGCAGCGGGACGTCGGGGTGGCCCTCGCGGACGGTGTCCAGGAAGCCGTGCACGGCGGGGGTGAAGGCCCGCAGCCGCATCAGGTCCTGGTTGACGATGTTGATGCCGATCTTGACGCTGATCAGGTCGGCCGGGGTGTCCCGCAGGGCGCGCGCGACGAACGGGTCCAGCAGGGCGCTGCCGCCCAGGCCGAGGTTGACCAGCTCAACGCCCGCGAGCCGGGAGGCCAGCGCGGGCCAGGTGGTGGTGGGGCCCGCCGCGTCGGAGCCGTGGCTGATCGAACTGCCGTGGTGCAGCCACACCTTGCGGCCCCGGTCCGGCAGCGGCTCCACGGGGGCGTCGGTGCGCAGCGCGACCAGCTCGGTGATCTCGTTGTGCGGCAGCCAGATCTCGATGTCCTTGGCGCGCTTTGGCAGCCCGGTGAAACGGGCGGTGCCGGGCGGGCCGGGCCGCAGCTCGCTCTGGCCGGTGCTCATGTCGACGGTGACGGTGTGGCCGCCGGTCACGGTGGTCCGCCCGGCCGGTTCGCCGTCGACCAGCAGTTCGTAGACGCCGTCCGGGCGCGGCGGGGCGCCCGTGTAGCCGCGCTTGGTGGGCAGGGTGTCCAGTTCGACGGCGGTGGCGTGGCTGCGGAAGGCGAGCCGTACGCCGGACGGCTGGGACTCCGCCATGGCCAGCTGGGGGTCGGTGTTCTGGGCGCGGGCCCTGGCGGGCAGCCGGTGCGGCAGCAGGCCGTGCACGGTGTGCTCCAGGTCGAGGGCGCCGCGCAGCAGGTCCGCGGTGAGGGGGGTGGTGATCCAGTGGGGCTCGGTGCGCATGGTCTCAATCCGTCGTGCCGATGGGGCCCGGACCGGCCGCGGGCCAGTTCCGCAGCAGGGCGTCGAGGGCGTCCAGGACGCGGTCCCAGCTCTCCTCGGAGGAGGGTTCGCTGTGGCTGAAGCCGCCCGCCGCCTCCAGGCTGACGTAGCCGTGGAAGACGCTGCCCAGCAGCCGGACGGCATGGGTCTGGTCGGGCTCGGCCAGGTCGTAGCCGCGCAGGATGGCCCGGGTCATCCGGGAGTGCCGGACGCCCGCGCTGGCGGCGGCGGTCTCCGGGTCGAGCGGGAGCCGGGCCGCGGTGTAGCGGCCGGGGTGCTCACGGGCGTAGTCGCGGTAGACGTGCGCGAAGGCGACGAGGGCGTCCTTGCCCGCGCGCCCGGCGAGCGCGTCGGCCGCCCGGTCGGCCATCTCCGCCAGCGCGAGCAGCGCGATCCTGGTCCGCAGCTCCTGGGAGTTCCTCAGGTGCGAGTAGAGGCTCGCGACCTTCACGTCGAACCGCCGGGCCAGCGCGGAGACGGTGACCTGGTCGAAGCCGACCTCGTCGGCCAGCTCCGCCCCCACCCGGGTCAGCAGCTCGGGTGTCAGTCCTGCGCGTGCCATGGCGCTCCTCTCCTCGGGCAAGACCGAGTATGCATTTACCTAAAGCTTTTAGGCAAATGCGAGAGGTATGAAGGAAGGTGTGAAGGCTCACTGATCGACCAGTACGACCTCCAGCACGCGCGGCCCGTGCACCCCCTCCACCCGGTCCAGCTCGATGTCGCTGGTCGCCGAGGGGCCGGAGATCCAGGTCAGCGGGCGCAACGGGTCGAGGCGGGGCATGGCCAGCGGGACCGACGCGACGACCTGCTCCGGCACCCGTACGACACAGATGTGGTGGTCGGGGACGAGGGTGATCCGGCGGCGGCCCTGGTCGGGGGAGCCGTCCAGCACGATCGTGCCCGTCTCCGCGATCGCCACCGCGCAGCCCGTGACCACGCTGTCCACCCGGTCCAGCTCCTGCGCCGTGCTCTCCGCCCGGTCGGCGACCCGGGTCACCCCGCTCTCCGTGAGCCAGCCCTCGTCCAGCCCCGGCGGCACCAGCACTGACCCGGCGCCGTGCTCGGTGAGCAGCCGGGCGATCAGCGCGGGCAACTCGGCGGCGGCGCAGCGGTGCACGATCGCCCGGTAGTCCGCGAGGTTCTCGGCCAGCAGCTCCACCGTCCGCGCGACGTCGCGGTCCCCGTGCTCGGTGAGGTAGTCCCGGGTGACCGCAGCGTCGTACGACGGCTCGTCGGGCGGTACGTCCGCCAGCGCGCGCCGCACCCGGCCCAGGATCCGGTCCCTGCTGCTCACTTCGCGTCCTTTCCGCCGTTGGTGCGCTGCCACCAGTCACGGAACGGCTCTGTCGGCAGCGGTGGCAGGTCCCGGGTGCCGCTCCACGCCCGGCCGGGACCGGGCAGGGTGCGGGGGTGGAAGCGCCGGGTGCGGGAGGCGAGCCGCTGCCCGGCGCGCAGGGCGCCGGGGCGGGCGAACGCCCAGCGGGCCGCCCGCATCGCGGCGCGCTCGGCGGCGTGGCCCCTGGCGGGCTTCAGCACCACCTTGTTGCCCGCCCGGGTCACCTGGCCGCCCTGCACCACCCGCTCCCGCAGGTGCACCAGCACCTCGGGGATGTCGATGGCCACCGGGCACACCTCGTAGCAGGCGCCGCACAGCGACGACGCGTACGGCAGGGAGGCGTCGATCTCGCTCCCGGTGCCCCGCAGCTGCGGGCTGAGGATGGCGCCGATCGGGCCGGGATACACCGAGCCGTAGGCGTGCCCGCCCGCCCGCTCGTACACCGGGCACACGTTCAGACAGGCCGAGCAGCGGATGCAGCGCAGGGCCTGGCGGCCGACCTCGTCGGCGAGGGTGTCGGTGCGGCCGTTGTCGAGCAGCACGAGGTGGAAGGCGCGCGGACCGTCCGAGTCCGACGTCCCGGTCCAGGTGCTGGTGTACGGGTTCATCCGTTCGGCCGTCGACGAGCGGGGCAGTGTCTGGAGGAACACCTCCAGGTCCCGCCAGGTCGGCACGGTCTTCTCGATGCCGACCACCGAGATCAGCGTCTCGGGGAGCGTGAGGCACATCCGCCCGTTGCCCTCGGACTCCACCACGACCAGCGTGCCGGTCTCCGCGACCATGAAGTTGGCGCCGGAGATGCCGACCTTGGCCCGCAGGAACTTCTCCCGCAGGTGCAGCCGGGCCGCCTCGGCGAGTTCGGCGGGGGTGTCGGTCAGGCCCTCGGGAGCCGGTCGCCCCCACTCGCTCATCTCCTTGGCGAAGATGTCCCGGATCTCACCCCGGTTGCGGTGGATCGCCGGGACCAGGATGTGCGAGGGCCGGTCCTTGCCCAGCTGCACGATCAGCTCGGCCAGATCGGTCTCGTAGGCGCGGATGCCCGCGGCCTCCAGCGCCTCGTTGAGCCCGATCTCCTGGGTGGCCATCGACTTGACCTTGACGACCTCGGACTCCCCGGTCGCCTTCACCAGCTCGGTGACGATCCGGTTGGCCTCCTCGGCGTCGGCGGCCCAGTGGACCGTGCCGCCCGCCGCCGTCACCGCCTCCTCCAACCGCTCCAGATAGCGGTCCAGGTGGCGCAGCGTGTGGTCCTTGATCCGCCTGCCCGCCTCCCGCAGCTGCGCCCAGTCCTCGACCTCGGCGACCGCCTTGGCCCGCTTGGCGCGGATGGTGTGGGTGGCGTGCCGCAGATTGCCCCGCAGGGTGGTGTTCCGCACCGCCTCGTGCGCCGCCTCGGGGAAGGCGGGCATTCCGACGAAGGTTCCGCTCATGCCGCCGTCTCCTCCTCCGTGCTCGCCAGGATCTCCGCGATGTGCACCGGCCGCATGTCCGTGCCGAGCCGGGTCATCGTGCCGCCGATGTGCATCAGACAGGAGTTGTCGGCCGCGCACAGCACCTCGGCGCCCGTCGACTTGGCGTTGCGTACCTTGTCGGCGCCCATCGCCGCCGAGACATCGGAGTTCTTCAGCGAGAAGGTGCCGCCGAAACCGCAGCACTCCTCCGCGCCCGGCAGCTCCACCAGCTCCAGCCCCTTGACCGCCTCCAGCAGCCGCCGGGGCCGCTCACCGAGCCCCAGACCGCGCAGCCCGTGGCAGGTCGGGTGATAGGTCACCCTGTGCGGGTAGTACGCCCCGACGTCCGTCACCCCCACCACGTCCACCAGGAACTCCGTCAGCTCGTACGTCTTCGGCACCATCGGCGCCAGCGCGGTCGCCAGCCCGCTGCCCCGGCCCTCGGCGCGGGCCCGCTCACCCATCCGCGGATACAGCTCCCGCACCATCGCCGCACACGATCCGGACGGCGTCACGATCGCCTCGTACTCCCCGAAGACATCGGAGAAATGCCGGGCCATCGGCTCCGTCTCATGGCGGTAGCCGGTGTTGTAGTGGGCCTGCCCGCAGCAGGTCTGTGCCATCGGGAAGTCGACCTCGACGCCCAGTCTGGTCAGCAGTTTCACCACGGCGCGCCCGGTGTCCGGATAGAGCGTGTCGTTGATGCAGGTCATGAACAGGGCGACACGCATGGCGGCTCCTCGTTCCTCGGTCATCGGATGGGTGCAGGGTAGTGCGGGTGAGGCGGCCGGGGGAGACCGCGCTCACCCGCACGGCTCAGGAGTGCGCGCCGTCCGGCGCGGCGCCGAGCCGGGCCGCCGCCGCGTGCCACCGCTCCGCGTCACCGCGCGGCTCGTACCGGGTGAGCGGCTGGGTGCGCACCAGCAGGTGCCGCATGTCGGTCCGGTCGCCCACCAGCGCGTCGGCCCGCGCCTGGACGAGCACGTTGCCGAACGCCGCCGCCTCCGTCGGGCCCGCCACCACCGGCAGCCCCAGGGCGTCGGCGGTCAGCTGGCACAGCAGCGCGTTGCGGGTGCCGCCGCCCACGATGTGCACGACGTCCACCGGATGGTCCGCGAGCCGCTGGGCGTCCTCGATCGCCCGGCGGTGGGCCAGGGCGAGGGAGTCCAGGATGCAGCGGGTGATCTCCGCCCGTGACTCCGGCACCGGCTGCCCCGCCGCCCGGCACGCCTCGGCGATCCGCTCCGGCATCCGGCCCGGCGCCAGGAACGCCGCGTCGCCCGCGTCCACCACCGACCGCAGCGCCGGTACCCGGGCGGCCTCCCGCAGCAGCGCACCGAGGTCCGGCTCGCCCCACGCCCGCACGCACTCCTGGAGCAGCCACAGGCCCATGATGTTGCGCAGGTAGCGGACCGTGCCGTCGATGCCCAGCTCGTTGGTGAAGTTGGCGGCCCGGCTCTCCTCGGTGAGCACCGGCGAGTCCAGCTCAAGACCGGCCAGCGACCAGGTACCGGTGCAGATGTAGGCGAACCGCTCGCCCACCGAGGGTACGGCGGCCACCGCGGACGCGGTGTCGTGCGAGGCGACCGCCCGCACCGGCACCGGCCCGCGCAGCCCCGTCTCCTCCAGCACCTCCGGCCGCAGCACTCCCGCCGCGTCCCCGGGCCGCCGCAGCGGCGGGAAGAGGCCGAGGTCGATCCCCAGCCGCTCCGCCACCTCGTACGACCAGTCCCGCGTACGGGGGTCGATCAGCTGGGTCGTGGAGGCGTTGGTCAGCTCGGTGCCCTGCGCGCCGGTGAGCCAGTACGTCAGCAGGTCCGGGATCAGCAGCAGCCGTGCCGCCTGCCCG
Organism: Streptomyces sp. B93; assembly: GCF_018070565.1. GTDB lineage: Bacteria > Actinomycetota > Actinomycetes > Streptomycetales > Streptomycetaceae > Streptomyces. The sequence goes on along the minus strand of NZ_JAGPXL010000003.1, from coordinate 210,068 downwards.
AACTGCGCCGACGAACGCGCCGCCGTGAGCTGGTACAGGGTGTTGAAGGGGGCGTACTGGAGACCGGTCGCCGTGTACAGCTCCTCGGCGGGCACGGTCGCCCGGACCTGCTCCGCGATCCCGTCGGTGCGGGCGTCCCGGTAGTGCACCGGATTGCCGAGCAGCGCCCCGTCGGCGTCCAGCAGGCCGTAGTCGACGGCCCAGCTGTCGATGCCGACGGAGTCGACCCGACCTGCCGCCCGCAGCCCCTCCAGGACCCCGGCGTACAGCCCGAGCACATCCCAGCGCAGCCCCTCCGGCACCCGCACCGGCCGGTTCACGAACCGGTGCGCCTCGGCCAGCTCCAGGGTCTCGGGGCCGACGCGGCCGACCATGACGCGCCCGCTGGACGCGCCCAGGTCGACCGCGGCGTACGACTTCACGGGCGCGCTCATCGCAGGAAGGCGGCCGCGACACCGGCGTCGACCGGGACGTGCAGGCCGGTGGTGTGCGACAGCTCGCCGCCGGTCAGGGCGAACACGGCGTTGGCGACATGCTCCGGCAGCACCTCGCGCTTGAGCAGGGTGCGCTGGGCGTAGAACTCGCCCAGCTTCTCCTCCGGCACCCCGTACACCGCGGCGCGCTGGGCGCCCCAGCCGCCCGCGAAGATGCCCGAGCCGCGCACCACGCCGTCCGGGTTGACGCCGTTGACGCGGATGCCGTGTTCACCCAGCTCGGCGGCGAGCAGACGCACCTGGTGGGCCTGGTCGGCCTTGGTGGCCGAGTAGGCGATGTTGTTCGGCCCGGCGAACACGGCGTTCTTCGAGGCGATGTAGACCACGTCGCCGCCCAGCTCCTGGGCGATCATCACCCGCGCCGCCTCCCGCGACACCAGGAACGAACCGCGGGCCATGATGTCGTGCTGGAGGTCCCAGTCCTTCGCGGACGTCTCCAGCAGCGGCTTGGAGACGGAGATCCCGGCGTTGTTCACCACCAGGTCGACCCCGCCGAACGCGAGCAGCGCCGCCTTGAACGCCTCGGCGATCTGCTCCTCGGAGGTGACGTCCACGGTCACCGCGACGGCCTTGTCCGGACCGCCCAGCTCCTCGGCGACGGCCGCCGCGTTCTCCCCGTTCAGATCCGCCACGACCACACAGGCGCCCTCGGCGACCAGCCGCTGCGCGATCGCCCTCCCGATCCCGCTGCCCGCGCCGGTGACCAGCGCCACCCGGGTGGCCAGCGCCTTCGGCTTCGGCATCCGCTGGAGCTTGGCCTCCTCCAGCGCCCAGTACTCGATGCGGAACTTCTCCGACTCCTCGATCGGCGCGTACGTCGACACCGCCTCCGCGCCCCGCATCACGTTGATGGCGTTGACGTAGAACTCACCGGCGACCCGCGCCGTCTGCTTGTCCTTGCCGAAGGAGAACATGCCCACGCCCGGCACCAGCACGATCGCCGGGTCCGCGCCGCGCATCGCGGGGGAGCCGGGCTCGGCGTGCCGCTGGTAGTAGGCGGCGTACTCCTCGCGGTACTCGGCGTGCAGCTCCTTCAGCCGGGCGACCGCCTCGTCCAGCGGGGCGGTCGGCGGCAGGTCCAGGACCAGCGGGCGCACCTTGGTGCGCAGGAAGTGGTCGGGGCAGGAGGTGCCCAGCGCGGCGAGGCGCGGGTGCTCTGCGGCGGCCAGGAAGCCGAGCACCACGTCGGAGTCGTTGAAGTGCCCGACCTGCGTCCTGTCCTTCGACGCGACGGCGCGCACGTACGGCGCCAGCGCCGCCGCCCGCTCCCGCCGCTCGGCCTCCGGCAGCGCCTGGTAGCCCTCGATGACGGGCCCGAAGGGCTCCGCCTTCCCCTTCTCCTCCAGGAACGCCTCCGCGGTGCGGATGATGTGCAGCGAGTTGCGCTCGCACTCCTCGGAGGTGTCGCCCCAGGCGGTGATCCCGTGCCCGCCGAGGACGCAGCCGATGGCCTGCGGGTTGGCGGCCTTCACCGCGGCGATGTCCAGGCCCAGCTGGAACCCGGGCCGCCGCCACGGCACCCACACCACGGTGTCGCCGAAGCACTCGGCGGTCAGCTTCTCCCCGTCCGCCGCGCAGGCCAGCGCGATCCCGGAGTCGGGGTGCAGATGGTCGACGTGCGCGGCCTCCACCAGCCCGTGCATCGCGGTGTCGATCGACGGGGCGGCGCCGCCCTTGCCGTGCAGGCAGTAGTCGAACGCGGCGACCATCTCGTCCTCGCGCTCCACGCCCGGGTACACGTCCACGAGCGCCCGCATCCGGTCGAGACGCAGCACGGCGAGACCCGCCTCGGTCAGCGTCCCGAGATCCCCGCCGGACCCCTTGACCCACATCAGCTCCACGTCACCCCCGGTGACGGGATCGGTCCCGGTCCCCTTGGCGGAGGCGTTGCCCCCCGCGTAGTTGGTGTTCCGCGGATCAGCACCGAGCCGGTGCGACCGGGCGAGCAGAGCGGCGGCCTCGGGGTGGGTTGCCATGATCATTCAGTCCTTTTCGAAGAAGGGGATGGTGAGCGCCCCCATAGGGGCGCGGGGAACTGCGCGACCAGCCACACTCGGCCCGCAGTCCGCGACGAACAGAACCCGGCAGACGCTCACGCCCCCCACCCGGCCTGCTCCCCACCAACCCGCTCAGCCACGATCCGCTCCCCCCACCCGGAAGAGGCATACGCGGCCATGGGCTCGGGGGCGACCCCCATTTCCTCGCGCACCTCACGAAGCAGCGGCCGCACGTCCGTATTGAACGCGTCCATCACCACACCGTTGGCGCCCAGCACATCCCCCGAAGCCTGCGCAGCGACAAGCGCCTCCCGGTCCACCAGCAACGCCTTCGCCGTGGCCTCCTGCACGTTCATCACCGACCGGATGATCGCCGGTATCTTCGCCTCGATGTTGTGGCACTGGTCGAGCATGAACGCCACCTCCGGCGTGAACCCGCCACCCCGCACCACCTCGTACATGATCCGGAACAGCTGGAACGGATCGGCCGCCCCCACCATCAGGTCGTCATCGGCGTAGAACCGCGAGTTGAAGTCGAACCCGCCGAGCTTCCCCTCCCGCAGCAGCGTGGCGACGATGAACTCGATGTTGGTCCCCGGCGCGTGGTGCCCCGTGTCGACCACGACCTGCGCCTTGGGCCCGAGCTTCAGGCAGTGCGCGTACGCCGTCCCCCAGTCCGGCACGTCCGTCGAGTAGAACGCGGGCTCGAAGAACTTGTACTCCAGCAGCATCCGCTGCCCGTCCCCGAGCCGCTCGTACACCTCCGCCAGGGCCTTGGCGAGCCGGTCCTGCCGGGCCCGGATGTCGTCCTGGCCGGGATAGTTCGTGCCGTCGGCGAACCACAGCTTCAGATCGCGGGAGCCGGTGGCGTCCATGATGTCGACGCACTCCAGCAGGTGGTCGACGGCCTTGCGGCGGACCGCCGCGTCCGGGTGGCAGACGCTGCCGAGCTTGTAGTCGTCGTCCTGGAAGGTGTTGGAGTTGATGGCGCCGAGCCGCACCCCGTGCTCCTCGGCGAACTTCGCCAGCGCGGCGTAGTCCTCGACCTTGTCCCAGGGGATGTGCAGCGCCACGGTCGGCGCCACACCGGTGAACTCGTGCACCTTGGCCGCGTCGGCCAGCTTCTCGTAGGGATCGCGGGGCACACCGGCCTGGGCGAACACCTTGAAACGGGTCCCCGAGTTCCCGTACGCCCACGACGGCGTCTCGATGGCCTGGGTCTTCAGGGCGGCCTTCACCGCGGCGACATCGGTCACTTGAGGGCTCCTGTGGCAAACGACAGTTGATGAAACGATTCAGAACGGCAAGCTATGAGCCGCCAGCGGGGGTGTCAAGCACTCTGACCGACCGGGCTGTCCGTGATCCGGTTGTGACCTTCGGCTATCGAAAACTTTTCGACACGGACCCATTGACGTGACAAGCCCCGCCTGCCTAACGTCCCGGCAACCCAGTTGAAACCTTTCACGACGCCGTGCGGGTCGCTCGCCGGTCACGCCGCGTCGTCGAGGAGCCCCCATGACCCACCCGTCCGCAACGGGTCCGGCGCCGGTGCTTGCGCTGAAGGACATCTCCAAGTCCTTCGGCGCGGTACGCGCTCTGCGGGACGTCTCCCTGGAGCTGTTCCCCGGCGAGGTGCACGCCCTCGCCGGTGAGAACGGCGCCGGCAAGTCGACCCTGATCAAAACCCTCGCCGGGGTGCACCGCCCGGACGCCGGCCAGGTGCTGCTCGACGGTGAGCCCGTCGTCTTCCACGGACCCGGTGACGCCCGCGACGCCGGTATCGCCGTGATCTACCAGGAGCCCACGCTCTTCCCCGACCTCTCGATCGCCGAGAACATCTTCATGGGCCGCCAGCCGCGGCGCGCCCTCGGTCGGATCGACCACAAGGCCACGCACGAGGCGACCCTCGCCCTGATGGCCCGGCTCGGCGTCGAACTCGACCCCGAGCGCCCGGCCCGCGGTCTGTCCATCGCCGACCAGCAGATCGTCGAGATCGCCAAGGCGCTCTCCTTCGACGCCCGCGTCCTGATCATGGACGAGCCGACCGCCGCCCTCACCGGCAGCGAGGTCGCCCGTCTCTTCGGCGTCGTACGGACCCTGCGCGCACAGGGCGCCGCCGTGCTGTTCATCTCGCACCGGCTGGAGGAGATCTTCGAGATCTGCCAGCGGGTGACGACCCTGCGCGACGGCGCCTGGATCTCCAGCGAACCCCTCGACGGCATGACCGAGGACGACCTGGTGCGCCGCATGGTCGGCCGCGACCTCGACGAGCTGTACCCCAAGCAGGACGTGACCCCCGGCGAGGTCGCGCTGAGCGTGCGCCGCCTCACCCGCGAGGGCGTCTTCACGGACGTCTCCTTCGAGGTGCGCCGCGGAGAGATCGTCGGTCTCGCCGGACTCGTCGGCGCCGGGCGCACGGAGGTCGCCCGGGCCGTCTTCGGCATCGACCGCTGGGACGCGGGCGAGGTGGAACTCGACGGCCGCAGGCTCACCAACGGCGCCCCGTCCACCGCGATGGCCGCCGGACTCGCCCTGGTCCCCGAGGACCGCCGCGCCCAGGGCCTGGTGATGGACATGTCCATCGAGCGCAACATCGGCCTCACCGGTCTGCGTACGACGGTGAGGGCGGGCCTGGTGGACCGGGGCGCCGAACGCAGCCGGTCCTTGGACTGGGCCGTCAAGCTGCACGTCAAGTACGCCCGGATCGCCGACGCGGTCGCCACCCTGTCCGGCGGCAACCAGCAGAAGGTCGTCCTCGCCAAGTGGCTCGCCACCGGGCCCAAGGTGCTCATCGTCGACGAGCCCACCCGTGGCATCGACGTGGGCACCAAGGCGGAGGTGCACCGGCTGCTGTCGCAGCTCGCCGCGGACGGTGTCGCCGTACTGATGATCTCCTCCGACCTGCCCGAGATCCTCGGCATGGCCGACCGCGTGCTGGTGATGCACGAGGGCCGCCTGACCGCAGAGATCCCGCGCTCCGAAGCCACCGAGGAATCCGTGATGGCAGCAGCCACCGGGAGGGCCGCCACATGACGGTGACCACCCCCGAGAAGACCCCCGTCGTCGAGGTGCCCAAGTCCAGCGGCACCCGGCTGGTCGACCGCGTCTTCAAGATGCGCGAACTCGCGATCCTTCTGGTCTTCCTGGTGATGATCGGCGTCACCCAGGCGGGCAACAGCGAGTTCCTCTCCGAGCAGGGCATCAAGGACCTGCTGCTGAACGCGACCATCCTGGTGCTGGTCGCCACCGGCCAGTCCCTGGTCGTCATCACCCGCAACGTCGACCTGTCGGTCGGCTCCACCCTCGGCATCAGCGCCTTCGCCGCCGGTGTCTACCTCCAAGACGGCGGCAACCCCGTCGTCGCCATCGCGCTCGCGGTGCTGATGGGCATCGGCTTCGGACTGCTCAACGGTCTGCTGGTCAGCCTCGGCCAGGTGCCCGCCCTGGTGGTCACCCTCGGCACGCTCTACATCATCCGCGGCATCGACTCCATCTGGGTCGGCTCCCGCCAGATCACCGCGGCCGACCTGCCCGGCGGCTTCGTCGACTTCGGCTCCGGCGGCATCTCCGCGGTTCCCTACCTGGCGCTGATCGCGCTCGCCGTGCTGGTGGCCACCGCCTACTACCTCAAGCACTTCGGCAGCGGCCGGGAGCTGTACGCGCTCGGCTCCAACCCGGAGGCCGCCCGGCTCGCCGGTATCCCCGTCCGCAAGCGCATCCTGGCCGCGTACACCTTCTGCGGCGCGCTCGCCGGACTCGCCGGTGCCCTGTACCTGGCCCGGTTCGGCAACGTCGACTCCGGCACCGGCAACGGCTACGAACTCACCGTCGTCAGCGCGGTCGTCGTCGGCGGCGTGGTCTTCACCGGCGGCTCCGGCAGCGTCTACGGCGCGGCGCTCGGCGCGCTGCTGCTGACCTCCATCAACAGCGTGCTGCCCGCCCTCGGCGTCAGCTCCGTCTGGGTGCTCGCGATCAACGGCATCCTGCTCATCCTCGCCATCGCGGTCGACCGGATCGTGGCCCTGCGCGTGGCCACCGCACTGAAGAAGAGGAACGCCCGCCATGCCTGAGTCCGCTTCTTTGGCACATCGCGCGGTCCGATGGGACACGGTCGTCGGTGCGCTGCTCGTCGTCCTGCTGCTGTTCTCCTTCACCACGGTGGACGGCTTCGGCAACGCGCTCAACCTGTCCTTCCTGATCGGCAACACCCTGCCGATCGCGCTGATCGCGCTGCCGATGACCCTGCTGGTGGTCTCCGGTGAGATCGACCTGTCGGTCGCCTCCACCGCGGGGCTCTCCGGCGCCGTGATGGGCGCCCTGTGGAACCAGGGCATGACCATCGAGACGATCATCCCGATCTGTCTGCTGCTCGGCGTGGTCTGCGGACTGGTCAACGGACTGCTCGTCACCAGGCTGGGACTGCCGTCCCTCGCCGTCACCATCGGCACCCTCGCCGCCTACCGGGGCATCGCACAGATCGTGCTCGGCTCCGACGCGGTGACCGACTTCCCCACCCAGTACCTGGACTTCGCCGCCGGACGCATCGGCGACACGTTCATCCCGTACGCCCTGCTGCCGTTCCTCGTGCTCCTCGCCATCGCCGTGGTCGCGCTGCATGCCACCCCCTTCGGGCGGTCGCTGTTCGCGATCGGCGCGAGCGAGGAGGCCGCGCGGTTCGCCGGTATCCGGGTCAGGCGGCAGAAGCTGATCCTGTTCACCCTGACCGGTCTGATGGCGTCCCTCACCGGCGTCTTCTGGGCGCTGCACTACGCCAGCGCCCGCTACGACAACGCCACCGGCCTGGAGCTGTCCGTCGTGGCCGCCGTACTCCTCGGCGGCATCGACTTCGACGGCGGCAAGGGCACGCTGGGCGGTGCGATCGCCGGTGTCTTCCTGCTCGGCGCGCTCCAGAACGTGATGAGCCTTCAGGACGTCTCCGCGCAGTCGCAGATCGTCGTCACCGGTGTGCTGCTCGTGCTGTCGGTGCTCGGCCCCCGGGTCGCCCGCCAGATCGCCGTCGCCAGGGCCGGGCGCAGAGCCCAGAGCGCCCCGGCTGCGTCCTCGCAGTCCTCATGAACCCACCCCCCGGCTCTCCTCGTAAAGGACCACACACCATGCGCAAGTCATCCCTGCGTCGCACCGTCGCGGCCCTCGCCGCCGTCACCTCGCTCGCCCTCGCGGCCACCGCCTGCGGCGGCACCACCAAGGAGGACGTGGCGAACGAGGGCGGCTCGGCCGCCGCGGCCGGGAAGGCCGACCCGAACGCCGAACTGAAGAAGGGCCTGACCGTCGGCTTCCTGCCCAAGCAGGTCAACAACCCCTACTTCACCACCGCCGACAAGGGCGGCGAGGCGGCCCTGAAGGAGCTGGGGTCCAGCTACAAGGAGGTCGGCCCGAACAGCGCCACCGACACCGCCGGCCAGGTCTCCTACGTCAACACGCTCACCCAGCAGCAGGTCGACGCGATCGCCGTCTCCGCGCAGGACCCGGGCGCGCTGTGCACGGCCCTCAAGCAGGCCATGAGCAACGACATCAAGGTCGTCACCTACGACTCGGACACCAAGCCCGAGTGCCGCAACGCCTTCATCTCCCAGGCGTCCGCCGAGGACCTCGGCCGCACCGAGGTGCAGCTGCTCGCCGAGCAGATCGACTACAAGGGCGAGATCGCGATCCTGTCCGCGGCGCAGACCGCGACCAACCAGAACACCTGGATCGACTTCATGAAGGAGGAGCTGAAGGACCCCAAGTACAAGGACATGAAGCTGGTCAAGGTCGCCTACGGCAACGACGACGCCCAGCAGTCCTTCCAGCAGACCCAGGGCCTGCTCCAGGAGTACCCGAACCTGAAGGGGATCATCTCCCCGACCACCGTCGGCATCAAGGCCGCCGCCCAGTACCTGTCGGGCTCCAAGTACAAGGGCAAGGTCAAGCTGACCGGCCTGGGCACCCCCAACGACATGCGCAAGTACGTCAAGAACGGCACCGTCGAGGCGTTCGAGCTGTGGGACCCGGCGAAGCTCGGCGAGCTGGCCGCCCGCACGGCCGTCGCGCTGTCGTCCGGCCAGATCACCGGCCAGGAGGGCGAGAGCTTCACCGCCGGTGACATGGGCGAGTACACCATCGGCGAGGACGGTGTGATCAGCCTCGGCAAGCCGACCGTGTTCGACGCCGACAACATCGACCAGTTCAACTTCTGAGGGCCGGAGGGCTGTTGATGCAACGCGTGTGCTTCCTGCTGAAGGTCCGGGCGGACCGACTCGACGAGTACCGCGAGCGGCACGCGGCCGTGTGGCCGGAGATGCTGGACGCGCTCTCGGCCACCGGCTGGCGCAACTACTCGCTCTTCCTGCGGGAGGACGGCCTGCTGGTCGGCTACCTGGAGACCGAGGACTTCGCCGCCGCCCGGGCCGCCATGGAGGCCACCGACGTCAACGCCCGCTGGCAGGCCGAGATGGCGCCGTTCTTCGAGTCGCTGGACGGCGCCCGCCCGGACGAGGCGATGAAGCCTCTCACCGAAGTCTTCCACCTGGCCTGAGCACCTTCCCGAGCACACCACGAGCCGGAGAGCCGCCGCCATGAAGAGACGTACCGTGATCGCCACGGCCCTGCTGGGGGCCGTGGCCGGGCCCGGACTCGGGTCCACCGTCGCCCGTGCCGCCGACCCGGGCCCCTCCGTCACCCGGAGGGGCACCACCACCCTCGACCCCCAGGCCCTCTACTTCGTCTCCTACGACGGCCTGGTCAACAACAACTCCTTCCAGAAGAACGGCCTGCTGACCTACCGGGGCCACCAGTACGCCGCCTGGTACACCGCCGACCGGAACGCCGTCGTCGCCCGCCGCGCCCTCGGCGCGAGCACCTGGTCCACCGTCCGGGTGGGCCACACGCTGCGCTACGACGACTCCCACAACGTCATCTCCATGGGCGTCTCCCGCGTCGACGGCCGACTGCACCTCAACATGGACTCGCACAGCGACGGCTTCACCTACGTCAAGTCCGTCGCCGGGCTCATGGACGACCCGACGCGGCTGAGCTGGACCGCGAGCCGCTTCGGCGCGCCGCGGTCCACCCTCGACGGCCTCGCCCTGACCAGCCAGTTCACCTACCCGCAGTTCGTCGCCACCCCCGAGGGCCGCCTCCAGCTCAGCTACCGGGTCGCGGTCTCCGGCAACGGCCGCAACGCGCTCGCCGAGTACGACGGCTCCCGGTGGACCGCGCTGGGGGAGTGGACCAGCTCCACCGGCACCTACACCAGCGAGCACGGCTCCAGCACCGCCCGCAACATGTACCTGCACGGCATCGACTACGACCGGAGCGGCCGCCTGCACGCCTTCTTCACCTGGCGCGAGCAGAACGGCGCCGTGATGTGCTCCGGCGGCGGCATCACCAACCACGACACCGGCTACGTCCACTCCGACGACCGCGGCCGGACCTGGCGCAACGACGCCGGGACGGTGGTCGGCACCACCGGCGGCACGGGCTCGGACCGGGTCGCCGTCACCGACCCTGGCCTGGTCGTCGACCCGCTGAACCCGGACCACTCCCTGATGAACCAGGAGAGCCAGTTCACCGACTCGGCCGGGCGCCCGCACGCGATCATCAGCTATGTCCCCGGCCGCTTCGGCCAGTGCACCACGGACTATGTGGCAGACCGCATCCGCAACGGGCGCGCCTTCCACGTCCGCAAGACCGCCTCGGGCGCCTGGCGGAAGACGGAGATCCCGGTCCCGCTCAACTCCAGCCAGCGCACCAAGCTGGTCCTGGACCGCTACGACAACGCCTACGCCATCCTCCCCTTCGGCCGGATCGCGGGCGCCTCCGCCGCCTCCGGGCACACCGACTGGCGGCTGCTGTTCGACGGCGCCGGTCTGAACGCCTTCGGCGAGGTCGTGGTGGACGAGACCCGGGTCGCGCAGGACGGAGTGCTGTCCTTCATGTACCAGGAGAGGTCCACTGGTACGACGCCCTCCGCGCTGCGTGTCGTCGACTTCCAACTGCCTGTATGAGGCATGTATGAGGCACTCAGCAACGGGGCGGCAGGACGGTAGTGTGAAGGCTTTCCCGCCGCCCCTCGTTCCCTTGGAGGTCCCTGCCTGATGGCCCAGTCGGTGGGTATCAAGGACGTCGCCCGCGCCGCCGGAGTCTCCGTGGGAACGGTCTCGAACGTCATCAACCGGCCGGACACGGTCGCCAGCGAGACCCGGGCGCGGGTGCTGTCCGCGATCGACCGGCTCGGCTACGTCCGCAGCGAGTCCGCGCGCCAACTGCGCGCGGGCCGCAGCCGGATCATGGGGCTGCTCGTCCTCGACATGGGCAACCCCTTCTTCGTCGACGTGGCGCGCGGCGCCGAGCGGGCCGCGCGCGAGGCGGGACTCGGCGTGATGGTCTGCAACAGCGCCCAGAGCCCTGCCGAGGAGGCGGACTACCTCTCCCTCTTCGCCGAGCAGCGGGTGCGCGGGGTGCTGCTCACACCGGCCGACGCGACCGGCCGCAACATCGCCGCGTTCCGCCGCCACGGCATCCCGTTCGTGCTGGTGGACCGGGTCGCCGAGGGCGCCACCGAGTGCTCCGTCTCCGTCGACGACGTGGCGGGCGGCGCGCTCGCGGTACGGCACCTGGTGGACGCGGGGCACCGGTCCATCGCCTACGTCAGCGGCCCGCCCGAGCTGAACCAGGTGCGGGACCGGCGCACCGGCGCCCTGAACGCGCTCGCCGAGGCCGGGCTCGGCCCCGACGCGCTGCGCGAGCTGCCGACCGAGCGGCTCGACGTGGCCGCCGGACGCGACGCCGGGGCCCGGCTGCTGGGCATCGCCGACCGGCCGACCGCCGTGTTCTGCGCCAACGACCTGCTCGCCCTCGGCGTCCTGCAGGCGATGTACGCGGCCGGGGTCGGCGTCCCCGACGACCTCGCCATCGTCGGCTACGACGACATCGAGTTCGCCGCCGCCGCGGCCGTCCCGCTCACCTCCGTACGGCAGCCCGCGGTCACCATGGGCGCGCTCGCCGCCGGGCTGCTGCTGGAGGAGACGGAGGCGGAGGGCGGTCCGGGGCGGCACGAGCACCGGCGGGTGGTGCTCCAGCCCGAACTGGTGGTGCGCCGCTCCAGCCTCTCCGGCCGCTGAACGGTCGTTCAGTACGCCGGGGCCGGTACCGGGCGCCGGTTGCTGAATGGCCGTTCAGGACGCCGTCCGCCCCCCGCTGAACCACCGTTCAGCGGCTGTTCATGATCCCCGGTGCCGCCGACGGCCCCGGCATGTGCTGAACTGGGACGCGGTCCGCACACCGTCCGTCCCGGGAGCCACGTTGACCGACAGCTACCGCCAGCCCGGCGTCGTCCTCACCGACCGCCGTTTCACCGTGCCCCTCGACCACGCCGACCCGGCCGGGGAGACGATCGAGGTCTACGCCCGTGAGGTCGTCGCCAGCGACAAGGCGGGGCAGGACCTGCCCTGGCTGGTCTACCTCCAGGGCGGCCCCGGCTTCGGGGCGAATCGTTTCGTCGGGAAGCCGGCCTGGCTCGGCCGGGCCCTGAAGGAGTACCGCGTCCTCCTCCTCGACCAGCGCGGCACCGGCCACTCCACCCCCGCCAACCGCCAGACCCTGCCCCTGCGCGGCGGCCCCGCCGAACAGGCGGACTACCTCACCCACTTCCGTGCCGACTCCATCGTCCGCGACTGCGAGCTGATCCGCCGCGAGGTCACCGGCGGCGCCCCCTGGACCGTCCTCGGCCAGAGCTTCGGCGGCTTCTGCACCGTCAGCTACCTCTCGCACGCCCCCGAGGCACTGAGCGCCGCCCTGATCACCGGCGGCCTGCCGTCCCTCGACGCCCACGCCGACGACGTGTACCGGGCCGCCTACCCGCGCATCGAACGCAAGGTCACCGCGCACTACGCCCGCTACCCGCAGGACGTCGAGCGGGCCCGCCGGATCGCCGACCACCTGCTGAACCACCAGGTCGTCCTCCCCAACGGCTACCGCCTCACCGTCGAGGCCTTCCAGTCCCTCGGCATCATGCTCGGCGGCGGCGAGGGCTCCCACCGGCTGCACCACCTCCTGGAACAGGCCTTCGTCCCCACCCCCCGGGGCCCGGCCCTCTCCGACGCCTTCCAGGAGGAGGTCCAGGGCCTGCTGTCGTACGCCGCGCACCCGCTGTACGCGCTGGTCCACGAGGCGATCTACGGCCAGGACGAGCGGCCCACCGACTGGGCGGCCGAGCGGGTGCGCGCCGAGTTCCCGCAGTTCGACGCCGCCAAGGCCCTCGCGGGCGACGCCCCGCTGCTGTTCACCGGCGAGAGCGTCCACCCGTGGATGTTCGACTGCGACCCGGCCCTGCGCCCCCTGCGCGAGACCGCCGGACTCCTCGCCGCCCGCACCGACTGGCCCCCGCTCTACGACCCCGCGCGCCTCGCCGCCAACGAGGTCCCCGTCGCGGCGGCCGTCTACCACGACGACATGTACGTCGACACCGCCCACTCCCTCACCACCGCCCGCGCCGTGCGGGGCCTGCGCACCTGGGTGACCGACGAGTTCGAGCACGACGGCGTGCGCGCGGGCGGCCCCCGCGTCCTGGACCGGCTGCTCGCCCTCGCCCGTGACGAGGCGTGATGTCGGTGCCGGCGGTTAGTCTGCGGGCATGACCGAGCCGACGCCGCCCCAGCTGGAGCCCATGCCCGACGACTGGCGACGCGCCCTCGCCGTGGTCGCCCACCCGGACGACCTGGAGTACGGCTGCTCGGCCGCCATCGCCCAGTGGACCGACGAGGGCCGGCAGGTGGCGTATGTGCTCGCCACCCGGGGCGAGGCGGGCATCGACACCCTCGCTCCCGCCGAGTGCGGACCGCTGCGGGAGCGGGAGCAGCGGGCGAGCGCCGCCGTCGTCGGTGTCTCGGAGGTGGAGTTCCTCGACCACCAAGACGGCGTCATCGAGTACGGCGTCGCGCTGCGCCGTGACATCGCCGCCGCCGTCCGCCGCCACCGGCCCGAGCTGGTCATCACCCTCAACCACCGGGACACCTGGGGCGGCGTCGCCTGGAACACCCCCGACCACGTCGCCGTCGGCCGGGCCACGCTGGACGCGGTGGGCGACGCGGCCAACCGCTGGATCTTCCCGGAGCTGACCGAGCGGGGCCTTGAGCCGTGGGACGGCGTGCGCTGGGTCGCGGTCGCCGGTTCCAGCAACGCGACGCACGCGGTGGACGCCTCGGCCGGGATGGAGCGCGCGGTGCGGTCGCTGCTGGAACACCGCGCCTACATCGAGGCGCTGACGACCGAGGACCCGGAGACGTACGTCCGCGGCTTCCTCACCGGGTTCGCGCGGTCGACGGGGGAGCGGTTCGGCGGGAAGCCCGCCGTGGCCTTCGAGTTGTTCAGCCGATGACGGGAGACGGGGGAATGGCGAACGCGCTGGTGACGGCGGACGCTTTCGAGGAGTACCGCGGGCACCTGCGCGCGGTGGCGTACCGGATGCTCGGCTCGCTGGCCGAGGCGGACGACGCCGTGCAGGAGACCTGGCTGCGCTACAGCGGCGCCGACCTCGGCGAGGTGCGCAACCTCGGCGGCTGGCTGACCACGGTGGCCGGGCGGGTCTGCCTGAACATGCTGCGCTCCCGCGCCGCCCGCCGCGAGCAGCCCATGGAGACCTACGTCCCCGATCCGGTCGTCAGCCCGCTGGACCACGTCGACCCCGAGCGGGAGGCCCTGCTGGCGGACTCCGTGGGACTCGCCCTGCTGGTGGTCCTGGACACCCTGGAGCCCGCCGAGCGGCTGGCGTTCGTGCTGCACGACATGTTCGCGGTGCCGTTCGACGACATCGCGCCGGTCGTGGAGCGCACCCCGGCCGCCACCCGGCAGCTCGCCAGCCGTGCCCGCCGTCGTGTGCAGGGCGCCGTCCCGGCGCCGGAACCGGACCTCGCCCGGCAGCGGACGGTCCTGGAGGCCTTCCTCGCCGCCTCGCGCGGGGGCGACTTCGAGGCGCTGGTCGCGGTGCTCCACCCGGACGTGGTGCTGCGCGCGGACGCGGGCGCCGCGCTGTCGAAGCTGGTGCGGGGCGCGGCCGGGGTGGTCGAGCAGGCGAAGATGTTCCGTCAGCTGTCGCACGACGAGGTACTGGTCCGTGTCAACGACGGCGTGGGGGCGGTCGCGATGACGGGCGGCCGGGTCTTCTCCCTGATGGCGGTCACCGTGGTCGACGGGCTGATCACCGAGATCGACATCGTGGCCGACCCGGAGCGGCTGGCCCGTCTCGGCGTCCCGGCGCAGGTCGGCTGACGCGCTCTCAGGCGGCGACGGCGAGGACGCGCCGCGGGTCGACGGTCCGTCCGTCGGGCAGCACCTCCCCGGTGTCGTCGAAGACGATGGTGCCGTTGCACAGCAGGCTCCAGCCTTGTTCGGGATGGGCGCGGACGGTGACCGCGGCGCCGTGCTGGGCGCTCTCGGCGGTGGGGCACGGGGGCTGGTGGCTGCACATGGCGGTCTCCTCGAAGCGTTGGGCTCCTGCCGGTTCGGCTTGTCTCCCAGTGGTAGCCGACGTTGTTTTCCGTTGGATGAGGAGACCCCCACAACGCGCGGAACTCATCGGTGAGGTGGCGTTCCGGGCCGCCGATCACCCAGCCGCAGCCCACGGCTGCCCGGGGGAGCGCGGGCACCCGGCTGCCGGGGACGGTGGAACGGCCCGCGCACTGGGTGCCGTAGCCGCCCGGGAGGGGACGTCGGCGCGGCGGGTGTGGTTGGCGTACTCCCCGATCTTCGATAGGTTAGGCAAGGCTTACCTAAGGAGGATTGGTGATGGGTGACAGCCAGGTCTGGACGGCCGCCCCCAGCGCGGCGGAACGGGCCCGCTCGGTGCTCGCCACCGCGTGGTCGTGCGCGGTGGCCGCGGAGGGCGTGCGCGAGGAACTCGTCGGCGCGCACACCGTGTCCGAGGACGGGCGGGTGCTGCTGCACGTGCCCGAGGACAGCGCCCTGCTCGCGGCCGCCCTCTGCGCGCCCCGGGGTGAGCCGTCCGCCGTCCTGGAGTTCGCCGACGTGGCGCCCGTCCCCGTGCGCCACCGGATCCGGGCCCGGCTGTGGATCGCGGGCTGGCTCTCCGTCGCCGAGGGCCATCTGGTCTTCCGGGCCACCCGGGTGGTGCTGCGGCAGCGGTCCGGCGCCGTCGTCGTCGACCCCGACGAGTTCGCCGCCGCCACCCCCGACCCGCTCGCCACCGCCGAGGCCCGCCTGCTCACCCATCTCGCCGACTGCCACGGCGACGCCGTCGAACGCCTCACCCGGCTCGTCGAACCCGGCAGCCTGCTCGGCGCGACCCGCGTCCAGCCGCTCGCCGTCGACCGGCACGGACTCACCCTGCGCATCGAACGCCGCCGCGCCCACGGCGACGTACGACTGCCCTTCCACCGGCCCGCCGACGACATCGCCCAGCTCACCGAACGCGTGCACGTCCTGCTCTCCCAGGCGGGCACCAACTGCCCGCGCGCCCTGCACCGGCAGCGCACGGACGGCGACGTCTGACGCCCGCGCCGGCTACCAGTCGCCGTCCTGCACCGGCTCGCCCGGCGCGTCCCCGAGTGGCCGCACCTGGTGGGGCGACGGCTCCTGCCACGGCTCGTGGTCGTCGCCGAGCCAGTCGCCGACCGGCCGCACCGAGGTGAGCGGGCCGGTGGGGGCGAGGTCCTCGGCGTCCGCGTCGTAGTAGTCGAACCAGGGCAGCCCCGCCGCGGTGTACGCGGCCCGGTCCACCGGCGACGGCGGTGGCGCCTCACCGGTGATACGGCGCCACTGCGGCGGCGTCACCAGATGCACGAACACCCGCCCCGCCGGGGCCGCGGCCCAGTCCGACAGCGGCCGGTCGTCCTGGTAGACCTCCTGGCGCATCGAGCCGCCCACACCGAGCCCCATCGCCGCCGCGGCCCGCGCGCGCGGCGGCGCGCCCGCGGCGGCCGGGGGCCCGCCCGGCGCCGCCATCGGCATCGGCCCGCCGTACGCGCCCCCCGGTGCCGGGGGCATCCGCGCCGCCGTCTCCGCCCGGCGCCGCTCCGCCGCCCGCCACTCGGCCAGCACGGTGTCGTTCAACGGGAAGGACTGGAGCTGTACGCCGCCCCAGGTCTCCTCGCCCGTGACCTGGCCCTCCACCGTCGCGCCCAGGCCCAGCGGCACCGCCACGAACTGCCGGACCGTCCCCTTGCCGGAGTTGATGCCGTCCAGCCAGGGCTGACGGGGCAGCACCACGTAGTTCTGCGGGCGGCGGGTCAGCCGGTCGCTCCACGGCTTGCCCGAGACCGCGCACACCTTGCCCACCCCGACCTGGAGCGCGGCGGGCTCCACGGTGCCGGAGAAGCTCAGCCACATCGCCTCGCGCAGATACGCCGGCAGCATCACCCCGCCCCGCGCCCGCCACGCCTCGGGCACGGTGTCCGGGTAGTCGGAGACCCGGCGCACCGGGAACTCGCCCAGACCGGGCGGCAGGGCGTGCGTACCCTTCTCGGGCAGCCGCAGCGTACGGATGAACCGCACCGCCACACCGCCCGGCAGCCGCAGGGTGTTCCCGTCGATCCGTACCGTACCCGTCGTCATCCGCGCGCTCTCCTCGCCCTCGCCGCCCCCGCCGCCCGCGTCGTGCCCCGGGCGGCCTCCTCACAGAGAACGCCGTTCGGAGGCGTCGTGGTTCCGGCGGCCCGGCAGCCGTCCCAGCCACGCCTGGAGCCGGGCCAGCCGCGGCATCCGCTCGCGCTGTTCCCGGGAGACCCGGTCCAGCTCCTCCAGCAGCCGACGCGAGCGGTGTTCGGTGTCCATCTCGTCCAGGATCCGGTCGACCTCGGTGAGGACGGCGCCGTAGAGCTGCCACTGGCGGGGGTCGTCCCGCACCTCGGTCAGCAGCATCTGGGCCAGCCGGTCGCGGGTGGCCGCGGCGGTGTGCAGTTCGGCGGTGAGCCGGGCCTCGGCCGACTCCGCGTTCGCGCTGACATGGGTGGTCACCAGCACCGCGAAGCTGACCACCGCGTCGGCGATCTCGGAGAGCAGCTGCTGGACCACGGGACCGGTCTCCCGCTCGAACAGCGGCTCCGGCTCCCGTTCCTTCGCCAGGTCGGTGAGGGTGCGGGCCAGCACCCGCAGCACCACCGTGCAGATCTCCAGGGTGTCCAGTCCGGTGCGCAGCACCACCCGGTGCAGCAGCCCCTCCCGCACCCGGGGGTTGAGCCGCAGGCTGTCCTCCGCCTGCCGCAGCGAGGCGTCCACCTGCACGATGTCGTGGTCGAGGCGGCGGGCCTCGTGCAGCCGTTCGGCCGCCAGCGCGAACGGGGTGCGGTCGGCGGCCTGCTCGCCGATGCGCAGCATCAGCTGCCGCAGCCGCCGCGCGAGACCCTCGATCGACTCACCGGCCTCACCCACCCACACGGGCGGTGGCAGCAGCACATTGGTGCCGAGTCCGACGACGGCGCCGATCAGTGTCTCCAGGACGCGGGCCCAGGCGTACTCCCCGTGCGTGGTCACGCCGAGCACCAGCATGGCGCTGATCGCCACCTCGGGAACGTACTCGTCGACCCGCACCAGATGCCCGACGCCGAGCGAGGCCAGGATCAGCAGCGCCAGGCTCCACCAGGTCAGCCCCACCAGCAGGCTGAAGGCGATGGCGACCAGGACACCCGCCACCACGGCGTTCACCCGGCGGATGCCGTTGGTGAGGGTGGCGAACAAGGTGACCTGGACGACCAGCAGCGCGGTCAGCGGTGCCGTGAGCGGCGCGGCCTCCGGGCTCAGCCGCAGGGCGATGACGTAGGCGATCGTCGCCGCGAACGTCGAACGGAACGCCTGCACGAAGACGGGATCACGGCGCCGCCGTGCCGCGCGCGCCAAGGGCTCCTGCCACTCATTCACCACTCGCATCCCTTGGGCTGTTCCCCGTCGCAGGACGTATGGAACGTATCGCCTTAACTCAGGGCAAGGTGGCGGGTCAGGCGGAGAGCCTGTCCAGGAACGCGTACAGGTTGCCCGTGGTCCGGGCGATCTGCTCCTCCAGGGTGAGGCTCTCCTCGAAGCGGGCGCCGGTCTCCGGGACCTTCTTGCCGCGGAGGTAGAGGGAACACGCGAGGTCGGTGCAGATGTAGAGGCCGACCGAGTTGCCCTCGCGGCCCGCGGCCCCCGCCTTGCGGGCGGTCATCAGGCTGACGCCGCCGCGCGGATGCCCCGTCAGACACAGGGAGCACAGGCTGCGGTGCAGGAAGCCGCGCTGCGGGGGTGGGAAGCGGAAGGTCACGCCGACGATCCGGTCTGCCCGTTCGGCGACCAGATAGCTGCGGTCCGGCGCCCCGGGGTCCCGCCAGCCCAGGAAGTCCAGGTCGTCCCACGGGCGTTCGCCCAGATCGCGGGGGACGGCCAGCCGCTTGGCCTCTCCCTTGGAGCAGTTGACGAAGGAGTTGCGGATGTCCTGCTCGGTGAGCGGTCTCACGGGGGCCTCCGGTCGGTCGGCATCTTCACGGGAATCCAGGAACCTAGGGTTCCTAGGCAACTTCCTTAAGGTATATGGGGGCGCTCGGAGGGTCGAATGGATTTCCGGGCCTCGGCGCGGGCGCCGTTCCGTAGGCTGGGGAGCCACACCGGGGGAGGGGCGGGGCACATGACGGTCGACACCGAGGGGCGCGTCCAGGAGATCCTGCGGACGGCGGGCATCGCCCCGGACCGGCTGGCCGGGCTCCGGCCGCTCACCGGCGGCACCTACAACACCGTCACCGAGGTGCGCCTCACGGACGGCGCGCGCTACGTCCTGAAGGTCCCGCCCGCCGCGTCCGTCCCCGGGATGCGCCACGAGCGGCTCCTGCTCCTCGGCGAGGCCGAGTTCTACCGGGGAGCCGCGCGGGCGGCCGTACCGGCGCCACGGGTCGTGTCCCTGTCCGACGCCGCGGCCGAGCGGCAGTACCTGCTGATGACCGCCTGCCCGGGTGACCCCTGGGACGACGGCGCGCTGGACGCCGGTGAACAGGGTGCCCTGCGCACCGGTCTGGGGCGCGCGGTCGCCCGGCTGCACCGGATCACCGGACCCGGCTTCGGCTACCCCTCCGGCGCCCTCGGCCCGCTCGCCGCCGACTGGGGGACCGCCTTCACCGCGATGTTCGACGCCGCCCTCGCCGACGCCCGCGACTACCGGGCCTGGCTGCCCCGCCCCGTGGACGAGATCGCCGCCGTCCTGCGGGCCGGTCGCGGCGCGCTCGACGAGGTCACCACGGCCTGCCTGGTCCACTTCGACCTCTGGCGCGGCAACATCCTCGTCGACCGCTCCGCCGGGCCGCCCCGGCTCGGCGGCCTGATCGACGGCGAGCGGATGTTCTGGGGCGACCCGCTCGCCGACTTCGTCTCCCTCGCCCTGCTCGGCGACATCCGGGAGGACGAGGCCTTCCTCGCCGGATACCGGGAGGGTGGAGGCCGGGCCGGGTTCGACGGCCCGGCCTCCACCCGGCTGGCGCTGTACCGCGCCTACCTCTACGTGATCATGCTCACGGAGACCGTGCCGCGCGCCGTCGGCGGGGAACAGGTGCGCTGGGTGCGGGACGCAGTCGCCCCGGAGCTGGTCAAGGCGCTGGCCGAGATCGAGGACCGGGCCCGCTGACGGACGTCGCGTGTCCCGCCCCGACGCTCGCCCGGCTTAGCTCATCACATGAATTAAGGGTTGGAGTAATATCGCGCACGGCCTGTCCGGGACGGTAGGTTGCAGGTGGGACAGGGTTCGGCGGACGGGCCGGGGTCGAAGGGAGCCACATGGCGGAGCGCAACGGGCGCACGGTACGCGATCTGCGGCGGGCCAACCGCACGGCGGTACTCCAGAAGCTCTACTTCGACGGCCCCCTCAGCCGCTTCGAGCTGGGCCCGGCCACCGGACTCAGCTCCGGCTCCGTCAGCAACGTGGTCGCCGACCTGATCGCCGACGGACTCCTCGAAGAGGCCGGGAGCGTCGACTCCGACGGCGGCCGGCCGCGCACCCTGCTGCGCGTCGCCCCCGGCAGCGGCCACATGATCGGCGTGGACGTCGGCGAGACCCGGGTCCGCGTCGAACTGTTCGACCTGACCCTCACCGAACTCGCCCGCACCGAACGCCCCCTCGCCAAGCAGCGCTACGACGTCGAGGTGATCGTCGGCCACATCCGCGACGGCGTCGCCGAGGTGCTCGCCACCGCGGGCATCACCGCCGACCAGCTGCTCGGCGTCGGCATCGGCGTCCCCGGCATCGTCGAGCGCACCCCGGACCGGGGCGCCGTCGTGCACGGCCAGACCATCGGCTGGGACGCGGTGCCGCTGGAGTCCCTGCTGCGCTCCGCCGCCGGGCTGCCCGACACGGTCGCCTGCTTCATCGACAACGGCGCCAAGACCCTCGGCCAGGCCGAGATGTGGTTCGGCGGCGGCCGCGGCGCCCGCAACGCCGCCGTGGTCCTCTTCGGCTCCGGCGTCGGCGCCTGCCTGGTCACCGCCGACGTCTCCCAGGGCCGGGCCGTGGAGTGGGGGCACCTGACCGTACGGGTCAGGGGGCGCCGCTGCCGCTGCGGCGCGCTCGGCTGCCTGGAGGCGTACGCGGGTGCGGAGTCGCTGCTGGAGCGCTGGCGCGAGGGCGGGGGACAGCCACCGGAGGGCGTCGATGAGGAGACCGCGCTCACCGCCATGCTGGCCGCCGCGCATCCCGACCGGGCGCCCGACATCGACCCGGTCGCCCTCACCGTGCTGGAGGAGACCGCCGAGTACCTGGGCGCCGGGCTGTCCGACCTGATCAACCTCTTCCAGCCGGAGCGCATCCTGATCGGCGGCTGGGCGGGGCTCCAGCTCGGCACCGGGTTCCTGCCCGCCGTACGCCGTCATGCCACCGCGTACGCACTGCGGCACCCCGCCGAGAAGGTCACCATCGAACTGGGCACCCTCGGGCCGGACGCCGTCACCGTCGGCGCCGCGATCCTGCCGCTGGCCGACTTCTTCGCCCGTGGCGGGCGCCGCCCCGAGCCCGCGGTCGAGGGCCCGCCCCCGGCCTGGCGCGCGGCGCTGCGGGAACGGGCGCCCAGCTGAGGTTTCGCCGCTGATCGCGGAGGTACCCGGCGGGTTCGTCACCGCCCCTTGGCGGCGTGGCGCCGCACCTCGCGAAGGGAGACGAAGCATGCACCGGCACCAGGCACCCGGCGAGACCGGCGGCGATCCCGTACCCCGGGACATGCCGGACCAGCAGCACGGCGCGGGCGAGGACCACTGGGACGTCGATCCCAAACAGGCCGACCCCGCCACCGACGAGGCCGAGCCCGCCACCCAGGACGTCTCCGACGACGTCCCCGACACGGACGAGGCGGGCACCGGCCGCAAGGGCGCGGCCCACGGCAGCACCGTCCATCCGGAGCACCCGGACCCGGACGAGTCCCCGGCCTGACGGACCTCGCCTCGGCCGGACCTCCCCTCGGCCCGGGCCGAGGGCCCCGACCGCCGCATGGCATCCAGATCGCAGGCCGACTGGCCTGTCCCGGCCGCGGGCCGCCCCGAGCGGCAGCCGGCCGCAGCTCGCGGGCAGCCCCCGCTCACCCCGCGCCGTCGGCCTCAGCCCACCTTCCGCCCCCGCATCGGTTCCGTCGGCGCGCCCGCGCCCTGCTGGAGGCCCTGGAGGAACTCCTCCAGCACCTCCGTCGCGGTGCGCTCCGGGCGCCAGCCGAGCTCGGTGTGCGCACGCGCGCAGTCCATCAGGGGCAGCCGCAGGACCGCGTCGAACAGGTGCGGCGAGGCGGGCAGCAGGTGCAGCCCCCACGCCGCCGCGATCGCCGAGCGGGCGGCGGAGCGCGGCAGCCGCACCCGGCGGGGGGTGCCGAGCAGTTCGCCGAGCAGTTCCGCGTCGACCGGCGGATCGGCGGCGAGGTTGAAGGCGCCCCGCGCCTCCGAGCGCAGCGCGGCGAGATACGCCCGGGCCGCGTCGTCGGTGTGCAGCGCCTGCACCCGCAGTCCCGGGATGTCCGGCAGGAACGGCAGCAGCTCGGGCCGGGCCAGCGGACCCGGCAGGAACCGCCCGCCGAAGATCCGGCGCTGCTCGCTCGCCGACTCCCGCTTGAAGAGGAAGGCGGGCCGCATCCGCACCACCCGCACCTGCGGATGGGCCCCCTCGAAGGTGTCCAGGGCCCGCTCCAGATAGGCCTTCTCCCGGCAGTACGCGGCGTCCGGCCAGCCGTGCGTCGGCCAGGACTCGTCCACCGCGTGGTCCTTTGGGCCCGGCGAGTACGCGCCCACCGAGGAGGCGTGCACCAGCACCGGCACACCCGCGGCGGCCACCGCGTCGAAGACCCGCATGCCGCCCAGGACGTTGGTCCGCCAGGTGGTGGCCGGATCATGGGTGGGCTGGAACGCCCAGGCCAGGTGGATCACCGCGTCGGCGCCCTCGAAGTGCGCGGTGAGATCGCTCTGCTCCGACGCCACGTCGACCCCGGCCCAGTCCGTCTTCGGCGGCTCCCAGTCGGGGATGCGGCGGGCCAGCCCCAGCACCGACCCGACCTCGAGGTCCTCCGACAGCAGCCGCACCACACTGGTGCCGACGTTGCCGGTGGCGCCCGTGACGACGACCCTGCTGCCCGCTGTGCTGCTCACTTCGGCTCCTCTCGGCCGTACCCTGCGGCGGGACGGCCGAGTACCCCCGCGCGGCGGCGACCACCTCGGTGCGGGCAGGAAAAAGCCCCGACCGGACGGGGGGATCACGGTCGGGGCGGCTCAGGTGTGGGCGCGGATGGCGGTCGCCTCTCGGCGAAAGGCTCCACAGGGCTTCAGCCGAACGATCGTCCCTGTGGGCAAAAGGTGAGGCCCGGGGACACTGTCCCATCCGCACCCACGGTCTGTTCAACGGCGAACCACCTCTCGGTGTTCCATCGATTGCCGCTTTCCGAGGTGACGTGCATCACTCGTCTGGGATTCCTAGGCGAACGGGCTCTCCGGCAGGGCAGCCAGCAGGTGCGCGGGGTCGTCGTAGATCACATCGGCCCCCGCCTCCCGCAGGTCGGCGCGCGGAATGCCCCCGCACAGCACACCCACGCAGTGCACCCCGGCCCGGGTCCCCGCCCGCATGTCCCACACCGTGTCCCCGACGAACACCGAATGGTCGGCGGGCGCGCCCGCCAGTTCCAGGGCGTGCTCCACCGGCTCGGGCGCCGGCTTGCCCTCGGTGACGTCGTCGGCGCTCGCCGTGGCCGTGATCGCGTCGTCCGCGTCGATCGCCCGCCGCAGCGCCGCCAGCTCCGCGCCGCCCGCCGAGGTGGCCAGCACCACCGCCCAGCCGTCCTCGTGCAGCCGGTGCAGCAGACGGCCCGCGTCCGGCAGCGGCGGCAGCCGGTCGAAGAACTGCCCGTACAGCACCTTGTGCGCGGCGCCGATCTCCGCGTCCCGCGCACGGTCGCGGTCCTCGCCGAGCAGCCGCGCGATCAGATCACCGGAGCCCAGACCGACCGCCCGGTGCACCGAGTGCATCGGAATCCGGTGCCCGGCCTGCCGGAAGGCCTCCCACCAGGCGGTCACATGGAGGTGGTTGGTGTCGACCAGCGTCCCGTCGACGTCGAACACGGCGGCGCGTTCCATGGATGCGGCTCTCCCTCCTCGCGGCGCTTGCTCCTCGCGTCGCGTCCTCTCACCAGCGGTCCGAGTACCCCACCGGCGGCTAACGAGCCCGCTGCGGCACCCGGCCCTCCCGCGTCCACGCCAGCAGCTCGTCCGCCGACCAGGTGGTGACCACCCGCTCGGCGGGCACCCCGCACTCCTGCGCGCGGGCGCAGCCGAGGATCTGCCAGTCCAGCTGGCCCGGTGCGTGCGCGTCGGTGTCGACGGAGAACAGCACGCCCGCCTCGACGGCCCGGCGCAGCAGCCCGCGCGGCGGATCGAGCCGTTCCGGACGGCTGTTGATCTCCACGGCGGTGCCGGACTCGGCGCACGCGGCGAACACCGCGTCCGCGTCGAACCGCGACTCGGGCCGCCCCCGCCCGGTCACCAGCCGCCCGGTGCAGTGTCCGAGCACATCGGCGTGCGGATCGCGCACGGCCCGCACCATGCGCCGGGTCATCGCACCGGCGTCCATGCGCAGCTTGGAGTGCACCGACACCACCACCACATCGAGCCGGTCCAGCAGCTCCGGGTCCTGGTCGAGCGAGCCGTCGTCGAGGATGTCGCACTCGATGCCGGTGAGCAGCCGGAACGGCGCCCACCGCGCGTTCAGCTCCGCGACCACGTCCAGCTGCTCGCGCAGGCGGTCCGCGCTGAGCCCGCGCGCCACCGTCAGCCGGGGCGAGTGGTCGGTCAGCACCGTCCACTCATGGCCGAGGGCGGCGGCGGTGCGGCCCATCTCCTCGATCGGGCTGCCGCCGTCCGACCAGTCCGAGTGCGTGTGGCAGTCGCCCCGCAGCAGCGCCCGCAGCCCTTCACCGGCCCGCTCGCGCGGCTGTGCTGCCTCGTCCTCCAGCTTGGCGAGATAGCCCGGCACCGACCCGGCCAGCGCCTCCCGGGCCACCTGTGCCGTCTTCGGCCCGACACCCCGCAGGGACTCCAGCGTCCCGGCCTCCGCCCGCTCCCGCACCTCGTCGTCCGGCAGCGCCGACAGGGTCCGGGCCGCCGTGCGGAAGGCGCGGACCCGGTACGTCGGTGCCAGGGACCGCTCCAGCAGGAAGGCGATGCGCTCCAGCGCCTCGACGGGATCCATCGCCACCTCCTCCCTGGGCTCTCCAGGGTCCCCCAGCCGGTCCGGGACCGCACGACGGCGCCGGTGCCGTTTGTGCGGAGCCGCCCCGGGTACTGCGACGCCCTGTCGAGCAGCGAGGAGGCCCGCCATGTCCGTCCCCACCACCGAAACGCCCCGCAGGGTGGCCGTGATCACCGGTTCCGACTCGGGTATCGGCCGGGCCACGGCCGTACGGCTGGCCAGTGCGGGGATGAACGTCGGCATCACCTGGCACCGCGACCGGGCGGGCGCGGAGGAGACCGCCGAGGAGGTCCGGGCGCTCGGGCGGCGGGCCGAGGTGGCGCGCCTGGACCTCACCCGGCTGCCCGACGCCGCCGACGTGGTCGACGAGCTGGGCGGCCGGCTCGGCCGCGTGGACGTGCTGGTCAACAACGCCGGTACGGGCACCATGACGCCGTTCCTCGAACTGGACCTGGCCACCGTGCGCGAGGTCCTCGACGTGGACCTGGTGGGGCCGTTCCTGTGCGGGCAGCGGGCGGCGCGGCACATGATCCGGCAGGGCGACGGGGGCCGCATCGTCAACGTGACCTCCGTCCACGAGCACCAGCCCCGGGTGGGCGCCGCCCCGTACTGCGCGGCCAAGGGCGGGCTCGGCCTGCTCACCCAGGTCATGGCGCTGGAGCTGGCCGAGCACGGCATCACCGTCAACGCCGTCGCGCCCGGCGAGATCGCCACGCCCATGACCGGCGAGGAGGACACCGACGTGCGCGCCGAGAGCCGCCCCGGCGTGCCGCTGGGCCGCCCCGGCGACGCCCGCGAGGTGGCCGCCGTGATCGCGTTCCTCGCCGGGCCCGGGGCCTCGTACGTCACCGGAGCCTCCTGGGCGGTGGACGGCGGCATGCTCCGGATGGGCCCGCAGGCCGGTTCGCACCTCACCGACGACGCCTGGCGGCGCCCCTGAACACGGCCCGGCGACGCGTCCCGGCCACCGGTGGCCTGCCGGAACCGCGCCGCACGGGGTCCGCTTTGCCCGATTGCGTCCTACGCTCTAAGACATGACCGAAATAGCGAGCCCCTACATGTCCCACCCGCGGATCCTGGTGCTCGGTGTGCAGCCGGGCAGGCCCCCGTTCCGCATCGTGGAGATCGACGGTGAGGTCGTCGGTGAGGCGAGGGCCGTCACCGACGTCCTGGAGACCGCCGCCGCGTTCGGCATCACGGTCCACGACCTCGACGATCCCGACGTGGTGCGCTGGGTGGGCGGCGACAAGTTCACCTGGACGCCGCGCTGACCCGCCCGGCGTGCCGTCAGCCGACCGTCCACTTCTGGTTGGCCGTGCCCGCGCACGTCCAGATCTGGAGGCGGGTGCCGTTGGCCGAGTTGTTGCCGGTCACGTCCAGGCACTTATCGGCCGCCGGATTGACGATGTCGCGCGCCGCGGTGACCACCCACCGCTGGTTGGTGCCGCCCGTGCAGTCCCACAGCTGGACGGTGGAGCCGTCCGCCGTGCCCCGCTCCGTGACGTCCAGGCACTTGCCGAGCGCCCGCAGCGTGCCGTCCGCGCCGACCGTCCACCGCTGGGCGGCGGTGCCGTTGCAGTCGTAGAGCTGTACGGGGGTGCCGTTGGCGGAGTTCGCCCCGGCCACGTCGACGCACTTTCCGGCCAGGCCCCTGATCGCCACCCCTTCGGCAGTGTCGCTGGTGGTCACGGAGACGTGGTCGACGACCAGCTGCTGCGGGAAGACCGTGGAGCCGTCGGGGTCGCCGGGCCAGTAGCCGCCCACCGCGAGGTTGAGGATCAGGAAGAAGGGCTTGTTGAACACCCAGGTCCGGCCGCCCAGGTCGGCGGGGGTGCGGCGCTGGTAGACCTGGCCGTCCACGGACCAGGTGATCGAGTCGGGCGCCCAGTCGACGGCGAAGGTGTGGAAGGCGTCCGCGAAGGCCTGCCCGTTCGGCAGCGTGTACGCCGCGCCGATGCCGCCCGAGCCGTAGTAGCCGGGGCCGTGCAGGGTGCCGTGCACCGTCGACGGCTCGAAACCGACGTTCTCCATGATGTCGATCTCGCCGGAGGCGGGCCAGCCGACGTCCCCGAGGTCGTGGCCGAGCATCCAGAACGCGGGCCACATGCCCTGCCCGCGCGGGATCTTCATCCGGGCCTCGACGTGTCCGTACTGCGCGGTGAACTTCCCGGCCGTGTTCAGCCGGGCCGAGGTGTACTGGCAGGTGCCGTACCAGCACTGGTAGTTGGCCGGGTTCTCGCGGCGGGCGGTGATCACCAGATGGCCCTGGCCGTCCAGGGCGGCGTTGTTGCTGCCCGCGGTGTAGAACTGCCGCTCGTGGTTGTTGACGTTGTCGCCGGTCTCGATCTGCCACTTGGAGGAGTCGACCGGCGCCCCGGCGGGCCCGTCGAAGGTGTCGGAGAACGTCACGGCCTGTACGGCGGCCGGTTCCGCGCTCGCGGGCACGGCCGCCCCGGTGGCGAGCAGGGCGACGGACAGCACGGCGAGCAGGCATCTGCGCAGCAGACGTGGGGAGTTCACGGCGTTCCCTTCCGTACGGCGCCCCGGGGGGCGGGTGCGCCGACTGTGGTGGGGGGTGAAGGTCTCTGTGGTGGGGGAGAGGCTCGTGGAACGTGGAAAGGGTTGCCTTGATTTAAGTGGTGAGCTAAGTCGGCGTCAATACTCTGGTACAGACCAGGTCTCCGCCCCCCGCCGGCGTCACCCGCTCCCCGCGCGCGCGTGCACCGCCCGCCCGAGCCTGCGCCCGATGAACAGGTAACCCACCAGCGCGCCGGCAGTGTTGAGGATGACGTCGTCGATGTCGAAGGCGCGCCCGGTGACCATCGAGCCCTGTGCCAGCTCCACCAGCAGCATGACGGTCGCGGTGAGCGCCAGCACCCGCAGCAGGCCGCGCGCCCGCGGCGCCACGACCGGCACCAGCACGCCGAAGGGGACGCCGAGCAGCAGGTTGCCGCCGATCTGCTTCACGGCGTCCCGCAGTTCGGGCTGGTCGAGGTAGGCCCGCAGCGAGCGCCCCGGGTGCAGGTTGCTGTGGGTGAGCGCCTCCGAGGCGGGGGAGGGCTGAAGGGTGAGCCGGGCCAGGACGACCGCGAAGGCCACCATGAACACGAAGGCGAACCCCGTCGCCAGCACCCGGACCAGCACCGCGCCGACACGGCGCCCGCGCGGCGGGTCCGGCTCCGGCTCCGGGACGTCCTTGGGCACAGGGCCGTCCTTCCCCCCGGCGGTGCGCAGCCGGGACGGTACGAGGGAGCGCAGGGCCACTCGGGCCATTCGGTCCTCCAGTCTTGGACTTCTCGCTGATCACGGCCGTGCCGGGCTCCCGTACGTGACGTGCACCTCCTTGAAGCCGAGGGAGCCGAGCAGTCCTTGGAGCATGTCGGTGGTGTTGGTCTCGGCGCGCGCGGTCAGTTCGCTCTCCCGCGCCGCGTCCCCGATGTGCCGTACGGCGAGCCGCTGCACGGCCTGTTCGCTGTTCGGGTTGTCCGAGAAGACGTCCCCGAGCCGGTCGAGCAGCCCGCGCTGCTTGGAGACGGCGTAGGAGCGGTCGGGGTCGAGGGCGGGCTTGCCGAGCCGGGCGTGCGGCAGCCGCAGGGTGGCCGTCGTACGGTCGTCGTCGACCGTCACGTCCCGTTCGCCGATCGCGCCGAGGTCGACATAGGCGTCCACGGTGCCCGCGCCGACGTACAGGGTGCGGGTGCCGCGGATCGCGTCGGGCAGGAACTTGGTGTCCTTCTCCAGGTCCACCACGACCTGGAAGTTGCCGGAGGCGGCGTCGTAACGGCTGATGTCCTGGATGGACTTGAGCAGCGCGGGGCCCGAGCGGTCCCGGGTCTCGGTGCCGAAGAAGTCCTTCAGGCCGGGGACCACGCTCAGCCGGAAACCGGCGAACAGCAGCGCGAGCACCAGCGCGACGGCGGTCAGTACCTTGGCCCAGCCGGGCAGGCGCCCGGGGAGGCGCTTGATGGGAGTCGTCATGGCGACGGCCCTCCTTCCTACTGACCGGATGCCCTCCAATTCCCTTGGCAGACCGAGGCGTTGACGGATGTACGACCCTTGTGGGAGCCGGGAGGGGGCGAAACGGGTCAGTGGGAGCCGGAGGCGGCGCCGGGCCGGCCGAGGGCCGCCTCCAGCGTGGGCTGCGGCGGCAGCAGCCGGGACAGGCCGGTGATCCGCAGGATGCGCAGGGTCAGCGGGTGGGCGCAGACCAGCGCCAGCCGCCCGCCGTGGACATGCACCCGGTGCCGCGCCCGGTGCAGCAGCCGCAGCCCGGAGCAGTCGAAGAACTCCACCGGCCGCAGGTCGATCACGATCCGGCAGCCCGGGTGTCCGGTGAGCGCGTCCAGGTGCGGGCCGATCTCCGCCGCGGCGGCGATGTCGATCTCACCGCGGAACTCCAGGACGGTGTGACCTCCGTCCTGGTGGACCCGCAGATGCCGGGTGAGCGGCGCGGCCTCCTGACCCACGACGACATCGCCTCCAGCGTGCTTCACAACGTTTCCCGCCCTGCAAGTTACCCTCGATGGAGTGAATTCCAGCATGTTCGATTGACATATGTCGTTGAATTCCAGCCGAGTGCAAGGGAGTTCGGCGGGGCTCGAACCACCCGGGAGCACCCGGGAGCGGCCGGAAGGCTGACTGAACACGCCGAACCGGGACAACCGTTGGGGAAGAGGGCGCGGCGCACCACCGCACCGCGCCCCCGATCCGACGGAGGAGACATGGCACTGGTGAAGGCGGGCGTCGTGGTGCTCGACTGTGCCGAGCCCGAAAAGCTCGCGGAGTTCTACAAGGAACTGCTGGAGGCCGAGGAGATCCACCTCACCGCCAACCGGGTGGAGATCAGGAGCCCGGACGGCACCCAGCTGGCCCTGCGCCGCGATGTGAACGCGACGCCGCCCAGCTGGCCGCGTCCCGAGAACTCCCTCCAGGCACACCTGGAGTTCGAGGTGACCGACCTGGACGAGGCCGAGCGCCGCATCGTCTCCCTCGGCGGGCGCCCCACGGACACCAATCGCGCCACCGGCCCCTTCGAGGAACGGTCCTACGCCGACCCCGCGGGCCACTCCTTCAGCCTGCGCCGCTCCGTGCCGCAGGGCCCCAAGCTGGGCTAGCCGCTCGCCCGAGGCCCTGCGCGGGGGCTCAGTCCCGGCCGCCCTTGTCCTTGGCGGGCCAGGTGCCCGTGGAGCGGGCGATGGCCTTGGCGCCACCCCGGTCCACGGCACTGCGCACCGCGGCGAAGATGGCGCCCTGGATCGCGGCGGCCAGCAGGATCTCGCCCCAGCCGCGGTCCGGGTCCAGCGCGTCCGGCGCGTCGTCCTCGTGCCGGATCGCCTTCCACGTCTTGCGGAAGGCGAGCCCGGCCAGCGCGCCGCCCGCCCAGCCGAGCACCCAGCCGACCGGCTGGTAGGCGAACGGGATCTTCTTCTTGTAGGCCACCTGAAGTCTCCTCACTCGTGAAGCGGGCTCTGCTGCTCATTCCTACCGGGCGCCGGGCACCTCCTCACCCGCGCGCACCGGCCCCGGTGCCGTGCCGCCCCCGAACGGGCGCCCGCCCAGCTCCTGCCGGTGGTGCGGCGTCAGCCAGCCCCCGAGGTCCGGGCCGAGCGGCACGATGCGGGTCGGGTTGATGCCGGTGTGCACCTGGTAGTAGTGCCGTTTGATGTGGTCGAAGTCGACGGTGTCGCCGAAGCCGGGGGTCTGGAACAGGTCCCGGGCGTAGGCCCACAGCACCCGGTTCTCCGTCAGCTTCCAGCGGTTGCACTTGAAGTGGCCGTGGTAGACGGCGTCGAAGCGGACCAGCGTGGTGAACAGCCGGATGTCCGCCTCGGTGACCGAGTCGCCGACCAGGTAGCGCCGCCCGGACAGCCGGTCCGCGAGCAGCTCCAGCCGCCGGAACACCCCCGCGCAGGCCTCCTCGTACTCCCGCTGGCCGGTCGCGAAGCCCGCCCGGTACACCCCGTTGTTGACGTCCTCGTACACCTCCGCCATCACCGCGTCGATCTCGTCGCGCCGTGCCTCGGGATAGAGGTCGGGCGCACCGTCGCGGTGCAGCGCCGTCCACTCGGTGGCGAGGTCGAGGGTGATGCGCTGGTAGTCGTTGGTGACCAGCCGCCCGCTGGGCACGTCCACGATCGCGGGCACGCTGACCCCGCCCGGATAGCCGGTCTCGCGCCGGTCGTAGGCCTCGCCGAGGAAACGGATGCCGAGCACCGGGTCGCGGCCGTCCCGGTCCAGGGTGAACCGCCAGCTGCGGTCGTCCTGGACGGGGTCGGCGACCGCCATCGACAGGGCGTCCTCCAGGCCCAGCAGCCGCCGGGAGATCACCGCCCGGCTCGCCCACGGACACGCGCGGCTGACCACCAGCCGGTAGCGCCCGGGCGCCACCGGCCAGCCGTCCCGGCCGTCGGCCGTGATCCGGTCGGTGAAGTGGCTCCTGGACCGCTTGAAGGCCACCCTTCCGTAGGCGGCGTTCCCGCGCTTGCCGTCGCCCTCGCCGTCGTCGCTCATGACCCGCCCTCCTCGGCCCCGTGGACCGTCGTCCTGCCGGACGGGTTCCCCGACTTCCCGGCTTTCCGCCCGCCACCGTGTGATCTCTCCCGGCCGGGGCAGTCGCCGGGAAGGGAGAAGAGAAGAACGGCGCTGCGGACGGTACGACTCCACGGAAGGCAGATGACAGGGGACCGGAAGACGGACCGGAGGACGCGGATCACCGTCCTGGTGGCGCTCGCCGCCAATCTGGTGATCGCCGGGGCCAAGGCGCTCGGCGGTGTGATCGCGGGCTCGCCCGCGCTGCTGTCGGAGGCGGCGCACTCGGTGGCGGACAGCATGAACGAGGTCTTCCTGCTCGCCGCCCTGCGCCGCAGCCACCGCCCCGCCGACCGTCGGCACCCCTTCGGCTACGGCAAGGAACGGTTCTTCTGGTCGCTCCTCGCGGCCGTCGGCATCTTCGTCATGGGCGGCTGCTTCTCCTTCTTCCAGGGCGTCGAGGCCCTCAGGAACGGCACCGAGGAGTCCTTCGGCGGCTATGTGGCCGGAATGATCGTGCTCGGTGTCGCCCTGCTCGCCGAGGGCGCCTCCCTGCTGCGCGCCCTGTACCAGCTGCGTCGGCAGGGCGGCCGGGCCGGGCTGCGCGACCCGGCGCTGCGCACGGTCGTCGCCGAGGACGGCACGGCGGTGCTCGGGGTCTGCCTCGCCCTGTCCGGGATGGCGCTGCACATGGCGACCGGGCAGGTCGTGTGGGAGGCGTCCGCCTCGCTGGCGATCGGCGCGCTGCTGGTCTACGTCGCCTACCGGCTGGGGTGCGAGGCCCGCGACCAGCTGATCGGGGAGGCCGCCGACCCGCGGGCCAGCGACCGGATCGAGGCGGTGCTGCGGGCGCAGCCGGAGATCGACAGCGTGGAGGCGCTGTTCACGATGAAGACGGGCGTCGACACGGCGCTGGTGGCGGCGCGCGTCGACCTGGTGCCCGGGCTGGACAGCGAGGAGGTCGAAGAGGTCGCCGTGCGCATCAAGCGGACGATCGTGCGGACCGTGCCCGAGGCGGACCAGGTGTTCCTCGACGTGACCGACCGCCCCGCCGAGGAAGCACGTGAAAGCCCCGCCGCGACGGGGGAACGCGGCGGGGCCTGAGGAGCGGGTGCCCGGCTCCGGGCGGTTCATTCCTCCCGAAGAGAGAAAATCACCGGGCAGCCGTCCTTAATCGTCCGGTTCCTTACCTTCCGGTCCCCTACCGTCCGGTCACTGTCCGTCGGCGGGTTCCAGCACGAAGACGGGGATCTCCCGCTCCGTCTTCGCCTGGTACTCGGCGTACGGCGGATAGGCCGCGACGGCCCGCTCCCACCACTCGTCCTTCTCCGCGCCGGTGACCTCACGCGCCGTCATGTCCCGCTTCTCGGCCCCGTCCTGCAGTTCCACGTGCGGGTCGGCCTTGAGGTTGTGGTACCAGACCGGGTGCTGCGGGGCGCCGCCCAGGGAGGCCACGGCCGCATAGCGCCCGCCGTGCTCCACCCGCATGACCGGGGTCTTGCGGATCCTGCCCGTGCGGGCGCCGCGGCTGGTCAGGATGATCACCGGCAGTCCGGTGTCCCCCAGGGTGGTCCCCCGGGTGCCGCCGGAACTCTCGTACAACTCCACCTGATCGCGCACCCACTGCGTGGGGCTGGGCTCGTACTCGCCGTCCAGGGGCATGATCCGTACCCTTCGTCGCGTACCTCGGAGTACCACGCGTACCCGTGTTTCAGACCATCACCATATGTACGGCCAGCGCGGCCATCACACCACTGGAGACGAGCGCGGTCACCAGCCGGCCCCGGCGCCCCGCCAGCGTCCGGCCGAGCAGGGCGCCGCCCCCGGCGAGCAGCAGCTGCCAGCTGGCGGAGGCGGTGAAGGCGGCCAGCACGAACACCGCCTGGTCCACGGGGTGCGGGGCGTCGGCGGCGCGGGTGCCGACGACCAGGGCCGCGAAGTACATCACGGTGGTCGGGTTGAGCAGGGTGATCCCGAGCAGGGTCAGAAAGGCGCGGGAGGGACCGGGTGGCGCCGGGGCCGACCGGGTGGTGAGCACCCGGTCGCGGTACTGCCGTACGGCCATGACCGTGCCGCGTGCCGCGAGGTACACCAGGACCAGGGCGGCGATCCAGCTCAGCGGGCCGAGGACCGGCCGCAGCGCGGCGGCGACCGCGGAACCGCCGACGGTGGCGAGGAGGGCGTAGAGCCCGTCGGCGGTGGCGACGCCGAGGGCCGCGCTCAGTCCGGTCCGCAGCGAGGTGCGCGCGGTCAGGGAGACGAGGTAGGTGCCGACCGCGCCGACCGGGACGGCGATGCCGTACCCCGCGACCAGCCCGGCGACGAGCGCCCCCGTCATGACCGGGACGGCGCTGGTCCCTCCGGGCGGCGGCCGGACCGCTGTCGGGTCCGCGAAGCGCGGTCGGCGGCGAGGGTCGGCGGCAGGGGATGTCCGGTGGCGAGCATGCCGGAATCCTGCTGCCCGCGGCCACGGGCCGACAACCGAATTAAGGGTGACGTTCCGCCCGGGCGCCGAGCGGGCACCACCTTACTCGCGGGTCACCTTACTGAACCGTAACCTTCCGGCTGCTACCGCCGGTAACCCTCGGCTGGTTACCGTCAGGGCCGTCACTCCGGAGTGGCGTGAGCAAGGTCCGTACCACCGACTTGCCGTCACCAGGAGGTTCGCCATGCCCGCACGCAGCCGCACCCGCCTGCTCGCCGTGGCCGTCACGACCGCCACCGCCGCCGCCTGTCTCGCCGCCCAGGCGCTGCCCGCCGGCGCCGCCGACGGGACCGCGCGGGACGCCGCGCGCGCCGTCACGGTCCCCGCGTTCTACACCCCGCCCGGGGACCTGCCGGACGCCGACGGCGCCCTCGTCCGCACCGAGCCGCTCCCGCTCGCGCTGAGCCTGCCCAGCCTGAACGGGCCGCTGCCCGGCCGGGCCACCCGCCTGATGTACAAGTCCACCGACTCCGGCGGCGGCCCGGTCGCCGTCACCGGCGCCTACATCGAACCCACCGCCGCCTGGACCGGCTCCGGGCCCCGCCCGCTCGTCGCCGTCGCCCCCGGCACCATGGGGCAGGGCGACCAGTGCGCCGCCTCACTGGGCCTCCAGCACCCCCTGAACATCGACGGCGACACGGTCTCCGTCGGCTACGAGGACATCGCCGTCTACCGGCTGCTGGCCAAGGGCGTGGCCGTCGTCGTCACCGACTACGCCGGACTCGGCGCCACCGACCGGCTGCACACCTACGTCAACCGTGTCGACGAGGGCCACGCCGTGCTGGACGCGGTCCGCGCCGCCCGCGCCCTCCCCGCAGCCTCGGTCACCGCGTCCTCCCCGGTCGGCCTGTTCGGCTACAGCCAGGGCGGCGGCGCCACCGCCTCCGCCGCCGAACTCCAGCCGGCCTACGCGCCCGACGTGCGCCTGGCCGGCACCTACGTCGGCGCGCCGCCCGCCGAACTGACCGAGGTCACCGCCGCCATCGACGGCAGTGAACTCGCCGGGGCGCTGGGCTGGTCCCTCAACGGCTTCCTCCAGTCCGAGCCGGAGCTGCGCCCCCTCGCCGAGAAGCACATCAACGCCAGGGGCAGGGCAGCGCTGGACGACCTCGCCACCCGCTGCGTCGGCGACGCGATCTTCGCCTACGGCTACCAGCGCAGCACCGCCTGGACCAACGACGGCCGGTCGATCAGCGACATCATCCGGTCCGAGCCGCTGCTCCAGGACTTCCTCGCCGAACAGCGCATCGGCGGGCTGAAGCCGACCGGACCCGTCCGCCTCGCCACCGGCGTCAACGACAACCTGGTGCCGCACGGCCAGGCCCGTCAGCTCGCCGTCGACTGGTGCCGCAAGGGCGGCAACGTCACCTACAAGCCGGTGATCCTGCCGAACGTCGTCAGCCCGCTGCTCAACCACTTCGCCCCGCTCCTCACCGACCAGGGCGAGGCCGTCGACTGGCTCATGGACCGACTGTCCGGCAGGTCCGCATCCGGCAACTGCTGGAGCATGCCGATCCAGCCCTAGGCGCATCCCACGGTCGGCCCCTCGAGCATGCCGCCGGTGTAGAGGGCCTGCCCACGCGGCATCCAGTAGCCCAGCTTGGAGACGACCGTGGAGCAGCGCGCGTCCAGCGTCACCCGGACGGTCACGGTCGCCGGGCGGCCGGGCTGGAGGTCGGTGAGGGCGCAGTCCACGGCGTGCGCCAGCCGGGTGTCGGAGGGGTGACGGCCGATCAGCGGATTGACGCACCGCGCGTCGTCGGTGGCCAGCCGCACCCCGCTGTCCTCCTCCCCGATGAGCCCGAACCGGGCACTGCCGTCGCCCTCGTCGCTGTCGCGGTGCAGGGTGTACGTCAACGAGGTGGTCGTCCCCGGCCGCAGCGGCCCGCCCGTCACCTCCACGCGGTGGGTGGGCGCCGCCTTCGGCGCGGTCAGCGTCAGCGAGGCACGGACCGTGCCGCTCAGATCGACGTCACCGGACGCGGAGCGCACCCGCACCTCGGCCTCGACGTCGTACGTCCCGGGTCCCGGGTACGCCGCCGACCCCGGCAGCGTCCCGGAGGCGACGACCTCGCCGTCCCGCCGCGCCGTCCAGCTCCCGGAGGTGAGACAGCCGTCACCGACGGCCCCGCCGGGCCGGTGACAGGCCGCCGGTGCCGACACGGCCAGGCTCGGTGTGCCGCTGCCCGCGCACAGACTGACCGTGGCGCGCTGGCCACCGGTACCGCGCAGGGTCCCGGCCGGGGCGCACAGCGTCGCCGGGGGCTCGGCGGCCGGTGCCCCCTCCGGCAGCGGACGGCCCTCGGCGGGCCCGCCGAGAGCCAGGGTCAGGACGGCGGCCGCCGTCAGGATCCGGACCACCGAGCGCATGGTCGAACGTGTCGCCACCGCGTTCCTCCCGTACGGCACGACCGGCCGGACGCCGGTCACCTGTGCCGAGCATGCGGTCCCCCCGACGGCCCGGCCCGCTCCCACGCCGCCCGGTCACCTGGGGGCAGCAACGCGCCGGGGTCAATGGGGACCGGGCTCGCCGAACTCCGTCCCGCACGGCCCCGCCCCCTCGCTCTCGCCCAGCACCACCCGCTCCCCGCTCATCGACACCGTCCGGTAGTACGACCCGATGCGCTGCGCCGACCGGCCCACGTAGTGGCCGATGAAGGAGCGGCGGAAGCGGTCGGCGGTGTGGTTGGGCTGGGAGCCGTGGACCAGGCTGCCGTTGAAGAAGAGGACGTCGCCGGGGGACATGTCGACGGGCACGGGGGACAGGCCCGGCGGTGGCGGGACGTACTCGCGGGCGAAGGAGACCTCCGCGTCGGCCTGCTCGGGGCAGAACAGGTCCATGCGGTGGGTGCCGGGGACGACCTCCAGACCGCCGTTGGCGCGGTCGATGACATCACAGGCGATCCAGGCGGCGACACAGGTGCCCGGCTCCACCCGCAGGTAGAAGTTGTCCTGGTGCAGGGCCTGGCCCCGGGCGCCCGGCGGCTTGAAGTAGAACATGCTCTGGGCGGCCAGCACCTCCTCGCCCAGCAGGACCTCCAGCACCGCCCGCAGCCGGGGGGCCAGCAGCACCCGCCGCGCCCGGTCGCTGATCTCGTGCGGGTGCATCACCCTGGGGTAGGCCGCCAACGGGTCCGCCGAGGGCCCGGGACGCGGCTCGAAGTGGCCCGGAACCGGCCGCCCCGCCGAATGCAGGGACTCGAACTCCGCGCACAGGGCGTCGATCTCGCCCCTCGTGAACAGGGCGCGTACGACCGTGAAGCCGTCCTCCTCGTACCGGGCGAGCGCCGGTTCGGGCAGGATGGGGGCCGAACCGGCGGCGCCGATGCCCGTGGCTGTCATGTCCGTCCTCCTCGGTCCGGGACCGTTCGGCTCTCACGCTAGGCGCGGAGGGGAGTGCGCAGGATGTCCCGGAACGCTGACGACCTGCCCGTGGCTGCTGCGCCCGGCGACCCCTCACCGCCGCCCGGCCTGCTGGTGGCCGGCTGTTTCGACCAGCCTGCCGGATACCGTGTCGACCGGCCCGACGGCTCCGCCAGTTGGCTGTTCACCTGGACCACCCACGGCCTCGGACACATCCGCCAGGGCTCGGCCGAGGCACGGGCGGGCGCGGGCGACCTGGTGGTGCTCGCGCCGGGGGTCCGCCAGCGGTACGGCGTGGCCCCGGGCGCGGACCGCTGGCGGTTCTGGTGGGCGCACTGCCAGGCCCGCGCGGGCTGGCTGACCTGGCTGCGGCCGTACGCCGTGGGGGACGACGGGATGTACGCGGTCACTCCGGTGCCCGGCGCGCTGCACGGCCGTATCGAGGCCGCGCTGCGGCGCATGCGGGCCGACGCCCGGTGGACCGGCACCGGTCTCCCGCCCGACCCGGGACCCGACGGCGATCTGGTCGCCGTCGCGCACGGTACCGCCGCCCGGGAACTCGCCCTCGGATCGCTGGGGGAGGCCGTCGTGCTCGCCGCCGCCACCGCCCGCACCGCACCGCCGCCACCGGGCACCGACCCCCGGGTGCGGCAGGCGCAGGCCGTCATCGCCGCCGACCCCGGCGCCCCGCACAGCGTCCGCTCCCTCGCGGAAGGGGTCGCCCTCTCGCCCTCCCGGTTCGCGCACCTGTTCACCCGGCAGACCGGTCGGTCGCCGATGCGGGCGCTGCGCGAGGCGCGGCTGCGGCATGCCGCACGGCTGCTGGAGAGCACCGACCTGTCCGTGGAGCGGGTCGCCGCCGCTTCCGGCTTCGTGAGCCCGTTCCACTTCAACCGGGTGTTCCGGGAGCGGTTCGGCGTGCCGCCCGGCGCCTACCGGGCCGCCGCGTCGCGCTGAGCCCTCGTGGCCGGTCAGCCCGCGGGGCCGGGCCGGACCACTGTCAGATGCACCCCGGAGGCGTTCCCGGACACCGGTACGGGACCGGCCGTCCACACCATCCGCAGCGGCGTGTACTCGTCCGGCGGGGTGACCGGCAGCGCGGCCGGGGTGGCCGTGTCGGCGCCGCTGATCTCCGGGCGCGAAGCTCAGGCCCGCCCAGGCGCGCTCGCCAGGCGCCGGCCGCACGGTGGCCGGACGCTCCGGCGGCCGCCGCGGGTCGGGGCCCAGCCGCTCGCCCGCGGCGTCGACGAAGGCGGCGCCCGGACAGCCGTACAGCGTGCAGGTGCGCGTGGAGGCGTTGGTCAGGACGATCGGGTGGTTCCGCTGCCCGGCGCGGGGGGAGACACGGTCCACCGACGCACGCAGCTCGGGTGTACGGCACCGGGTGGAGCCGGAGGCGGACGTGGCCCCCTCGGCGCTCATCGGCGTGGGTCGGGCGCCGGTTCCGCCGGGCGCGGCTGCCGCGGCGCCGGGGTGTCCGGGGTGCCCTCGACCGGCCCGCCGCAGCCGGTCAGCAGCGCCAGGACGGTGAGGGCGCCCACGGCACCCAGGACGCTCCTGGGTCCCCGGCCGGTGACATCACTCGTCCTCCAGCAGCGTCAGTTCCGCCCAGATGGTCTTGCCCTCGGTGGTGTGGCGGCTGCCCCAGCGCTGGGTGAGCTGGGCGACCAGGAGCAGCCCGCGGCCGCCCTCGTCCCAGGTCTTGGCCCGGCGCAGGTGCGGGGCGGTGTGGCTGGTGTCGGAGACCTCGCAGATCAGCGTGGTCTCGTCGTGGATGAGGCGCAGCCGGATCGGCGGGGCGCCGTAGCGGATGGCGTTGGTGACCAGCTCGCTGACCACCAGCTCGGTGGTGAAGGACGCCTCGCTGAGTCCCCAGTCGCCGAGCTGGTCGAGGACCTGCTTGCGGATCGGGGCCACCAGCGCCGGGTCGGCCGGGACGTCCCAGGTGGCGACCTGGGAGGCGGGCAGGCCCCGGGTGCGCGCCAGCAGCAGGGCCACGTCGTCGCAGGCGGTGTCGTCCTTGGGCAGCAGGGTGTGCAGCACCCGGTCGCAGGTCTGCTCCAGCGAGCCGTCGCCGGGCCCGCCATCCCGGGCCAGCGTCTGAAGCAGCATGCGGCGCGCGGTGTCCTCGTCGCGGGTGTGGGACTCGATCAGCCCGTTGGTGAAGAAGGCGAGCAGCGTGCCCTCGGCGAGGGACAGTTCGGCCGCCTCGAACGGCAGGCCGCCCAGGCCCAGCGGTGGCCCGGCGGGCAGTTCGATCTCCTTGGGCTCACCGCCGGGCGCGACGAGCATGGGCGGCGGGTGCCCGGCGCGGGCCATCGTGCACCGCCGTGACACCGGGTCGTACACGGCGTAGAGACAGGTCGCGCCGACCTCGGGGCTGCCGTCGCCGCCGCCGGTCTCCTCCGAGAGCCGTACCACCAGGTCGTCCAGGTGGGTGAGGAGTTCCTCGGGGGCCAGGTCGATGTCGGCGAGGGTGCGCACCGCGGTGCGCAGCCGGCCCATGGTGGCGGAGGCCTGCACGCCGTGCCCGACGACGTCGCCGACGACCAGGGCGACCCGCATCCCGGACAGCGGGATCACGTCGAACCAGTCGCCGCCCACCCCGGCGCGCGCCGCGGGCAGATAGCGGGAGGCGGCCGCCACCGCGGCGGTGTGCGCCAGGGTGCGCGGGAGCAGGCTGCGCTGGAGGGCGAGCGCGGTCTCGCGTTCGCGGGAGTAGCGGCGGGCGTTGTCGATGCAGACGGCGGCGCGCGCGGTGATCTCCTCGGCGAGCAGCGCGTCGTCGGCGGTGAAGGAGTCGGGCCGCCGGTAGCGGGCGAAGACGGCGACGCCGAGGGTGGTGCCGCGGGCCCGGATCGGCACGGACATGCCGGCGCGCACGCCGTACTCCAGCGCCCGGTCGCGGCGGGGGCGGTCCCGGGAGAGCCACTCGTCGAGGTCCCGGTCCGGGAGTGTGGCGATGATCGTGCGGCCGGTGAGCAGCGACTTGGCCTGCGGGGACTCGGCGGGGTAGGAGTCGGTGTCGCCGGGTTTGACCAGGGCCTCGGGGGTGCCCGCGTGCACCGACCGGTGGGCGCTGCGGCGCAGCGTGACGGGTGGGGTGAGCCGGGCCGGGGGGTCGCCGCCGTCGGCGGGGTCCAGCAGGTCGACGCTGACGAAGTCGGCGAGGGCGGGCACGCACACGTCCGTCAGCTCCTGCGCCGTGCGGGTGACGTCGAGGGTGGTGCCGATGCGGACGCTGGCCTCGTTGACCAGCTGGAGCCGCTCGCGGGCCAGGTACTGCTCGGTGAAGTCGTGCGCGGCGACGCTCACACCCAGCACCCGGCCCCCGGCATCCGTGATCGGGGCCATCCGGGCCAGCCAGGCGTCGATCTTGCGGTCGGCGCCGACGGGTACGTAGGTCCGTACGTGGGTGCCGTGGCCGGAGGCGAGGACCTGGAGCATGTGCTGTTCCAGCTCGTGGGTGTGCGGCAGGTCGCTCATCTCCGTCGGGCGCAGGCCGCGCAGCCGCTCCTCGGGCAGGCCGAGGACGTCGGTCATGGCCTGGTTGGCCCGGCGCAGCCGCAGCTGGTCGTCGTGGATGGCCATGGCGCAGGGCGACTGGATGAGGTCGACGTGGTTCAGCGGGTCGCCCGGTGCCAGGGGCCCGGTGTGCCGCGGGCTGACCACCAGCCAGCCGTCGGCGCGGGGATGGGCGAGGAGCCAGACGGGGAGGGTGCGGCCGTCCCGGTGACGCAGTGTGAGGGTGCCGCCGAGCCGGTCGCCGCCCAGTCCGGCGACCGGAGCCAGCCCGCCGTCGGCCACCAGTTCCGCCGCCGGGCGGCCCAGCACCTCCGCCGCCGTCCAGCCCAGCAGCGCCCGGGCGCCCTCGTTCCACTCGGTGAGGGTGCCGTCGCCGTCCAGGGCAGCCCGGGCCGTCGAGGCCTCGTCGAACGAGTGATCCGGGCTCATCGTCGCCACTCCATCGCGTCCACTCACAGTGAACAACTGTGTTGCCTGAGTTCCAGACTAGTGCTTTTGCTCCGGGCCGGTCGGTTAGCCCGGGTGCCCACTAATCCGGCACCGACATGCCTCCCGTTCGGGAAAACCGTCCCGTCCGGACCGTTGACGGGTGTCATGACTCCAACAACCATGGCCTCCGTCCGCATCTGGGAGCGCTCCCATGGAGCGTCACCCGCACCTCCCTTCCAGGAGCCCAGACGTGAAACGACCCAGAACCGCCCTGCTGTCGCTGACAGCCCTGCTGGCGGCGGGCCTCACCGCCCTGCCCGCCGCCCCCGCCGGGGCCGACGAGGTCGAGCAGGTCAGGAACGGCACCTTCGACACGACCCTCGACCCGTGGTGGACCACCAGCAACCTCACCGCCGGACTGTCCGACGGCCGCCTGTGCGCGGACGTGCCCGGCGGCACCCAGAACCGCTGGGACGCCACCGTCGGCCAGAACGACATCACCCTGACGGAAGGGGAGTCGTACCGCTTCTCCTTCTACGCCGACGGCGTGCCCGACGGGCACGTGGTCCGGGCGATCGTCGGCCTGTCCGAGGCGCCCTACGACACCTGGTTCGAGGTGAGCCCGCAGCTCAGCGTCTCCGGCAACTCCTACGCGTACACCTTCACCTCGCCCGTCGACACCGACCGCGCCCAGGTCGCCTTCCAGGTCGGCGGCAGTGCCGAGCCCTGGCGGTTCTGCACGGACGACGTCTCCCTGCTGGGCGGGGTGCCGCCGGAGCAGTACGAGCCCGACACCGGCCCGCGCGTGCGCGTCAACCAGGTCGCCTACCTGCCCGCCGGGCCGAAGAACGCCACCCTGGTCACCGACGCCACCACCCGGCTGCCCTGGCAGCTGAAGCGGGCCGACGGGACCGTGGCCGCCCGCGGCTGGACCATGCCCCGCGGCACCGACGTGTCCTCCGGGCAGAACGTCCACTCCATCGACTTCGGCGCCCACAAGGCCAAGGGCACGGGCCTCACCCTGGTCGCGGACGGCGAGACCAGCCGCCCCTTCGACATCGACGCGCGTGTGTACGAGCGA
This sequence comes from Streptomyces sp. B93, assembly GCF_018070565.1. GTDB lineage: Bacteria > Actinomycetota > Actinomycetes > Streptomycetales > Streptomycetaceae > Streptomyces. Next base: position 167,494 of record NZ_JAGPXL010000003.1, on the reverse strand, counting down.
CTGCGGCTCGACGCCGTGAAGTTCTACTACACCCAGCGCAGCGGCATCGAGATACGCGACGACCTGCGCCCCGGCTACGGACGCCCTGCCGGGCACCTGAACGAGGCACCCAACCAGGGCGACGCCGACGTCCCCTGCCAGCCAGGCGTCTGCGACTACACGCTCGACGTCACCGGCGGCTGGTACGACGCCGGCGACCACGGCAAGTACGTCGTCAACGGCGGCATCTCCGTCTGGGAACTGCTCAGCACCTACGAACGCGCCCTGCACGCCCGCACCGGGCAGCCCGCGAAGTTCGGCGACGGCTCCCTCGCCATCCCCGAGAGCGGCAACAAGGTGCCCGACCTCCTCGACGAGGTCCGCTGGCAGCTGGAGTTCATGCTGAAGATGCAGGTCCCGGACGGGCAGGCGCTCGCCGGGATGGCCCACCACAAGATCCACGACGAGGCGTGGACCGGTCTGCCGCTGCTGCCCAGCGCCGACCCGCAGAAGCGCGAGCTGCACCCGCCGACCACCACGGCCACCCTCAACCTGGCCGCCTCGGCCGCCCAGGCCGCCCGCCTCTACAAGCCCTACGACCGCCGGTTCGCGGCCGAACTGCTCACCGCGGCCCGCACCGCCTGGAGCGCCGCGCTCGCCCACCCCGACCTGCTGCCCGACCCGGACGACGGCGTCGGCGGCGGCGCCTACCCCGACACCGACGTGAGCGACGAGTTCTACTGGGCCGCCGCCCAGCTGTACCTCACCACCGGTGAGAAGCAGTTCGAGCGGTACGTACTGAACTCGCCGGTGCACACCGCCGACATCTTCGGCCCCACCGGCTTCGACTGGGCCCGCACCGCCGCCGCCGGCCGACTGGACCTCGCCACCGTGCCCAACCGGCTCCCCGGCCGGGACAAGGTGCGCCGGTCCGTCGTCAAGGGCGCCGACCGCTACCTCGCCACCCTCGAGGCACAGCCGTACGGCATGCCCTACGCCCCCGACGGCAACGTCTTCGACTGGGGCTCCAACCACCAGGTCCTCAACAACGCCGTCGTCATGGCCACCGCCCACGACATCACCGGCGCCGCCAAGTACCGCGACGGGGCCGTGCAGACCATGGACTACGTCCTCGGCCGCAACGCGCTGAACCTGTCCTACGTCACCGGCTACGGCGAGGCCAGCGCCCAGAACCAGCACAGCCGCTGGTACGCCCGGCAGCTGGACCCGAACCTGCCGAGCCCGCCCGCCGGCACCCTCTCGGGCGGCCCCAACTCCAGCATCCAGGACCCGCTCGCGCAGTCGAAACTCCAGGGCTGCGTCGGCCAGTTCTGCTACATCGACGACATCCAGTCCTGGTCGACCAACGAGCTGACCATCAACTGGAACGCCGCCCTGGCATGGGTGGCGGCCTTCGTCGCCGACCAGGGGTAGCGCACACGGGGCCGCTGTCCGCGGGGCGTCCCGCGGACAGCGGTCACGTATCGCCCGGCCAGCCGAGCAGCCGCGCCCCGAGCACGGCCACCTGCAGGGTGAAGCCCTGCTGCGGGTCGTACACCGAGTAACCGGTCAGCGCCTCGACCCGGTTGAGGCGGTAGGTCACCGTCCGGACCCCGATGTGCAGCTGCTGCGCCGCCGCCGTCGCCACCCGGCCCGCCGCGAAGTACGCCGACAGGGTGTCCAGCAGCGTCTCCGGGCGGATGCGGCCCGCCCGCAACGGCTCCAGCACCACGTCGACGAGGTCCGCCAGAGCGGCCCGGTCCCGGATCAGCACCTGGTAGACGAGGAGTTCGGAGGCCAGGTGCACCTGGCCGGGCAGTTCCAGACGCTGGGCCATGCGCAGCGCCTGCCGGGCCTGCTCGAACGACCGTACGGCGCCACCCGGGCCGCGCTGCGGACGGCCGACGCCGATCCGCCAGCCGCCGTCCGGCCCCAGCGTCTCCAGCAGCCGGCCGACGAACTCCTCGACCGCGTCACCGGCGTCCGGTGCGACACACACCAGCAGCCCGTCCTTCGTCGTCACCAGCACCTCCCTGCTGGTGTGCGACCCGTCGACGACCGCCTCGACACGGCGGGTCGCCGGGCCGCCGTCGACGAACGGCTGGGCGCCCGCCGCCACGACCACCACATAGCTGCCCGCGAGCCGCAGCCCGTACCGCTCGGCCCGGCCCGCCAGCGTCTCCAGACGGCGCCCGTCGAGGAGGTCGTCGACGAACTCGCGGCGGAACGACTCCTCCTGACGCAGCGACCAGCGCTGCGCCTCCTCGTAGCCCTCCGCCACCGCCGTGATGGCCGTGTCGGCGGCGTGGAAGACCGCCTCGCCGATCCGGCGCAGCGTGTCCGCGCCGGTGGCGGCCAGCACCCCGGGCAGCGACGGCCAGGCGATCCACGTCGCGCTGAGGTACAGGTCGACGACCCCGCGCATCGGCACGTCCCGCTCCGCGGCGAGGGCGCCGATGTCACGCCGACGCCGACGCTCCTCACCGTCGAGCCCACCGCCCGTGCTGATCGCCGCGAGCAGCGCCACATAGCCCTCCAGGAGGTCCGTCGGCACGCCGCACGCCTCCCGGCTCGCGCGCTCGGCGACGTCCCGCGGGCAGAGCGGCCCGGTGCCCGGGGGGTCGGACGGGGTCCCGCGCGTCATGGTCAGAGCGATCCCTCCTCGTCCGGCGGCACGACGGCCCGTTCCGGGCCGGGATCATGACACTCTTGCCGACCGTCGGCAAGGATGGAGTGCCCTTCCTTGACCGCGTCGGCCGTTGGCCGGACCCGCGCGGTACCGGAGAATCGAGGTGGGTGGGGCTGCCCGGGCCTGCGTGTCGACGACGGGAGAGGTGCATGCGTGCTGCCGATGCCGTCGCGACGTTGCCGACCAGCGGTCAGCCCGGCCGGGTGCGGCCCGAGGGGGCCGCATGACCCAACTCGACGTCGGCTCCCCCCAGGTGTCCCGCGCGCCCCGCCCGCGCGAGCGGGTCCTGCGCGGCCTGCTGCGGACCGCGCCGGTGCCCGCCCTGTTCTGGCTGGCCCTCTCCGGGCACTACACACCCCTGCTGCTGGCGCTCGGCGCCCTCTCGGTCCTGCTGGTCTGCTGGCTCACCAGGCGCGCCCGGCTCGAACACCACGGTCTGACCCTGCCCCTGGCGCTGCGGCTGCCGCGCTACCTCCTGTGGCTCAGCGGCCAGGTCCTCCTCACCGCCTGGACGGTGACCCGCAAGGTGTGGAGGCCGAACCCGGGACTGCGCCCGGTCGTCGCGACCACACCGGCCCCGCCCCTGCCCGAGCAGTCGCAGGTCATCTACGCCAACTCGATCACGCTCACCCCCGGCACCCTCGCCCTCGACGTGGAGGAGGACGGCATCGAGGTGCACAGCCTCGACCGGGCCGGGATCGACGAACTGGACGCGGGCGCCATGCTGCGCCGGGTACGGCGGACGGAGGACCGGCGATGATCCTCGCCGTCATGGTGGCGCTCCTGGTCACCATGGTGCTCGCCCTGCTGCGCGCCTTCGCCGGACCCGGCCTCTACAACCGCATCCTGGCCATCAACATGTTCGGCACCAAGACCGTCCTCTTCATCGCGGTGGCCGGCTTCCTCTTCGGCCGCCCCGAGTTCCTCGACATCGGCATCCTCTACGCCCTCGTCAACTTCGTCGCGACCGTCGCGGTGCTGCGCCTGAGCCACTACCAGGAACTGTTCGGCGGCACCGGAGGAGGCGAGCGGACGTGATCGTCCTGGAGGTGCTGAGCGGCGTCCTGCTCACCGGCGGCGCCCTGTTCCTGCTCTCCGGCGCCGTCGGCATGCTGCGATTCCCCGACTTCTACACCCGTATCCACGCCGTCGGCGTCACGGACTCCGCCGGAGCCGGCCTGGTCCTGCTGGGCCTGCTGCTGCGCACGGACTCCTGGGGCACCGCGGTCCGGCTGCTGATCATCCTGCTCTTCATGGCGCTGACCAGCCCCACCGCGACCCATGTCCTGGCGCACGCCGCGCGCCGGGACGGGGTGCCCGTCTGGCGAGAGGGTGACCCGCGCCGCTGATGCCGACCTTCGTACTGATCAACGTCGTCCTGCTCGCCGTCCTCATCGCCACCGCCGTGGCCATCACGCGCCTGCGGGCACTGTACGGGGCGGCCATGCTGGCGGCCCTGTTCAGCCTGGTCACCGCGAGCCTGTTCGTGCTGCTGGACGCCGTGGACGTGGCGTTCACCGAGGCGGCCGTCGGGGTCGGCATCAGCACGGTGCTGCTGCTCGGCGTGCTGGCGCTGACCCGCTCCCGGGAGGCCGTCACACCCCGTCGGCGGCGGCTGCCCGGCTTGGTCGTCGTCGTCCTGACCGGCGCGGTGCTCGGCTGGGCCAGCACGGACCTGCCCGAGTTCGGCGCCGCCGACAGCCCGGTACAGCGCCACCCGGTCACCGAGACGTATCTGCGCGACTCCCAGGAGGACATCGGCATCCCCAACACGGTCACCTCCGTGCTGGCCAGCTACCGGGGCCTGGACACGCTGGGCGAACTGGTCGTGGTGTTCACCGCGGGCCTCGCCGTGCTCTCCCTGCTCGGCCCGCTCGCCCGTCCCGACCAGATCAGGCCCGCCCCCGACCTGCACCTCGCCGACTACCGCGTCATCCGGGTCGTCACCGGCACCCTGATGCCGCTCATCCTGCTCTTCGCGCTGTACGTGCTCTTCCACGGCGACTACGGCCCCGGCGGCGGCTTCCAGGCCGGGGTCATCTTCGCCAGCGGTTTCGTCCTGTACGGCCTGGTGTTCGGCCTCGACCGGGCCGAACGGGTGGTGCCGCGCAGGGCGCTGTGGCTGCTCATCTCACTCGGCCTGCTGCTCTACGCCGGGCTCGGGCTGACCACGATGGCGCTCGGCGGCTCGTTCCTCGACTACGACCTGCTCGACCCGGGCCACCCCGAGGAGGGCCAGCACATCGGCATCCTGCTGGTCGAGACGGCCATCGGCATCACCGTCGCCGCCGTCATGACGACCATCTTCTTCGGCTTCGCCAGCCGGGGAGGCGTCCGCCGGTGATCGCCACCCACTACGTCTACTGGACGTTCTTCGCCCTCATGCTGATCGGGCTCTACGTCGTCATCAGCCACGGCAACCTGATCAAGAAACTGATCGGTCTGTCCCTGTTCCAGGTCGGCGTCTTCCTCTTCTACATCGGCCTCGGCAAACGGGACCACGGCAGCGCGCCGATCATCGCGAAGGACGTCGGGACCTACTCGCACCCGCTGCCCCAGGTGCTGATCCTCACCGCCATCGTGGTCGGCGTCGCCACCCTCGCCGTGGGACTCGCCCTGGCCGTCCGCATCTTCGAGGCCTACGGAACCGTCGAGGAGGACGAGGTCCTGGAACGCGACGACGACGGCGAGGGCCCATGACGGCCCAACTGCCGGTGCTGCAAGTGCTCATCCCCCTGCTCGGGGCGCCCCTGTGCGTACTGCTGCGCTCCCGTACCGCGGCCTGGCTGCTCTACCTCACCGCCGCCACCGCCTCGCTGACCGTCGCCGCCCTGCTCACCGCCGAGGTGGCCGACGAAGGCCCGCTCACCTACCGGATGGGCGGCTGGTCGGCTCCCGCCGGGATCGAGTTCGTCGTCGGCGAGTTCAGCACACCCGTGCTGCTGCTGGTGTCGCTGACCGCCACCGTCGCCGCCGTCTACGGCCGCCGTGGCGCCGAGGCCGAAGTGGACGACCGGCGCGCCCCCCTGCTCTACGCCTGCCTCTGCCTCACCCTCGCCGGACTGCTGGGCCTCGCGGTCACCGGGGACGTGTTCAACGCCTTCGTGTTCCTGGAGATCAGCTCGCTGGCGACGTACACGATGATCGCCATGGGGAGACGGCGGCGGGCGCTGCTGGCCGCCTTCCGGTACCTGGTGATCGGCAGCGTCGGCGCGGTGTTCGTGCTGATCGGCATCGGCATGGCCTACGCGGTCACCGGCACCCTGAACATGGCCGACCTCGCGGCGCGGCTCGACGGCGCCGACGGCGACCGCGCGGTGCGGGCCGCGGTCGTGTTCGTCTTCGTCGGCCTCGCGGTCAAGGCGGCCCTCTTCCCGCTGCACGCCTGGCTGCCCGCGGCCTACGGGGAGGCGCCCACCGTCGTCAGCCTCTTCCTCGCCGCCACCAGCACCAAGGTGGCGCTGTACATGCTGTGCCGGTTCGCCTACACCGTCTTCGGCGCCCCGCTGGTCTTCGAGTCGATGCCCGTCGGGCGGATCGGACTGCTGCTCGCCTGTCTGGCGATGCTGGTGGGCTCGGCCGTCGCCTGTCTCCAGAGCGACCTGCGGTATCTGCTGGCCTGGTCCAGCGTCGGGCAGATCGGCTACATCGTGGCCGGGATCAGCCTGGCCACCACCGCCGGGGTGTCCGCCGCCTATCTGCACATCATCGCCCACGCGATCACCAAGGCCGCCCTGTTCGCGACGGCCGGGCTGCTGCTGGCCCGGCTCGGCTCGGCCCGGCTGTCCGCACTGGCCGGGCTCGGCCGCCGGATGCCGTGGACGTTCGCCGCGTTCGTGCTGGCCGCGCTCGGGCTGATCGGCGTACCGCCGAGCGGCGGGTTCGTCAGCAAGTGGGCGCTGGTCACGGCCCTGGTCGACGACGGCCGGTGGGCGGTGGTCGCGGCGGTGCTGACCAGCTCGCTGCTCGCGGTGGTGTACGTCGGGAGGGTCGTCGAGATCGCCTGGTTCCGCGAACCCGAGGGCGACACCCCGCCCGCGCGCCCGGCGCCTTCGATGGTCACGGCCGTGTGGGCGCTCGCCCTGCTGTCCCTCGCCATCGGCCTCGACCCCTCCTTCCCGGCGGAACTCGCCGACGCCGCCGCGGCGGCCCTCCTCGGAACCGGAGGTGGGTGAGGTGATCACCGGCTGGACCTCTCCCGACCGGGCGTACGCGCTGCCGGTGGCGGTGGCCGTGCCCCTGCTGGTCTGCGGCGCCGTCCTGCTGCTGCGCTCCCGGCCCGCCGCCCGGAACGCGGCTTCCGTGACCGGCGGCCTCCTCCTGGTGGGTGTGGTCGTGTCCCTGTGGCCGGTGGCCGACGAGGGGACGCGCTTCGAACTGTGGACCTGGCTGCCGGGCCTCTCGCTCACCTTCGCGCTGGAACCGCTGGGGCTGCTGTTCGCCTCGGTCGCCGCCGTGCTCTGGCCGCTGACCACGGTGTACGCCTCCGGCTTCCTGCGGGCCGCGCGGGAGCCCGCCCACGCCCGCTTCTTCGCCTGGTTCGCGCTGACCATCGCCTCCGCGATGTGGATCGCCCTCTCGGGCAACCTGATCACCCTGCTCATCGGCTACGAGGTCATGACCCTGGCCACCTGGCCCCTGGTCGCCCACCACGGGGGAGCCGCCGTCCGGCGCGGGGCCCGCACCTACGTCCTGGTCCTGCTGGCCACCTCCATCGGCCTGCTCCTGCCCGCCGTGGTGTGGACCTGGGTACTGGCCGGGAGCACCGACTTCCGGCCCGGCGGCCTGCTCGCCGGTACGGCCGGAACCGGCGTGCTCACCCTGCTCTTCGCCCTGTACCTGTTCGGCGTCGGCAAGGCCGCGCTGATGCCCGTGCACCGCTGGCTGCCCGCCGCCATGGTGGCTCCGGCGCCCGTCTCGGCGCTGCTGCACGCGGTGGCGGTGGTCAAGGCCGGGGTCTTCACCGTCCTCAAGGTCGCCGTCTACGTCTTCGGTCTCGACACCCTGCGCGACACCGGCGCCGCCGCGCCGATGAGCTGGGTGGCCGCTTTCACCCTGCTCGCCGCCGCGGTGGTCGCCATCCGCGCCGACAACCTCAAACGGCGGCTCGCCTACTCCACCGTCAGCCAGCTCGCCTACATCGTGCTGGCCGCCACCGTGGCCACCGGCGTCGCCGTGGAGGGCGCCGCGCTGCACCTGGTCACCCACGCGGTCGCCAAGATCACGCTGTTCCTGTGCGCGGGCGCGATCGCCGTCACCACGGGCCGGACCAGGGTCAGCGAACTCGACGGGCTCGGCCACGCCATGCCATGGACGTTCGCCGCCTTCCTCACGGCCAGCGTCTCGATCATCGGGCTGCCCCCGACGGGCGGCACCTGGAGCAAGTGGCTGATGCTGCTGGGCACGGCGGAGGCCGACCAGATCATGCCGCTGGTGGTCCTGCTGGCGGGGTCGCTGCTCGCGGTCGCCTATCTGGTGCCGGTCGCGGTCCGCGGCTTCCTGCGGCCACCGGCCGCACCGCTCACCCACGGCGAGGCCGCGCCCGTGCTGACCGTACCGCTGGTCCTCACCGCCCTCGGCTGCGTCGCCCTGTTCTTCGGCGCGCAGGCCCTGATCGACCCGCTGGCCGGGACCCTGGAGGTGCCGTGACCGACGACCGCCGCCCGGACGACCGCCGCTGGCTGGACGACCCACGCCATGTGACCCTCATCGTGCGGATCCTGACCGCGCTGTGCGCACTGGCGCTGCTGGCCGACCTCTTCTACTCCAAGCACCCCTACTTCTCGATCGAGGAGTGGCCCGCCTTCTACGCCCTGTACGGCTTCACGGGCAGCGTCGCCCTGGTGCTCACGGCGAAGTGGCTGCGGCGGTTCCTGAAGCGGGACGAGGACTACTACGAGCCGCAGGAACGGAACCGCGATGACGACTAGTCCCGCCCTGCTGCTGATGATCGGGGCGGCCGGGGTGCCGTTCCTCAAGGGCCGCCTGCGCGGCGCCTGGACGGTGCTGCTGCCGGTGGGCGGCCTGGTGCTGCTCTGGCTGCTGCCCGAGGGCCCCGGTGACAGCCTCACCCTCTTCGGCCTCGAACTCACCCCGGTGCGCGTCGACGCCCTCTCCCGGATCTTCGCCACCGGCTTCCTCGTCGCCGCGCTCCTGACCGCCGTGTACGCCCTGTGCCTGAAGGACGCCCTCCAGCAGACCGTGATCCTCCTGTACGCGGGAGCCACGGTCGGCGGCGCGCTCGCCGGTGACCTGATCACCCTGTTCGTGTTCTGGGAGCTGGGCGGCCTCGCCTCGGCCTTCCTGATCTGGGCCCGGCGCACCGAACGCGGCTACCGCGCCGGGATGCGGTACCTCGTCGCCCAGCTGCTCGCCGGGCTGCTGATGCTCGCCGGGATCGCGCAGCGCGTCCAGGCGGGCGCGGGCGTGGAGTTCGGCCACCTCGGGCTGGACGGTCCGGGCGGCCCGCTGATCCTCGCGGCGGTGGGCATCAAGTGCGCCTTCCCGCTGCTGCACGCCTGGCTGACGGACACCTACCCGGAAGCGACCGTCGTCGGCACGGTGGCCCTGTCGCCCTTCACCACCAAGCTCGCGGTGTACGTGCTCGCCCGCGGGTTCCCCGGCACCGAGGCGCTGGTCTGGATCGGCGCGGCCATGACCGTGTTCCCCATCTTCTACGCGGTCCTGGAGAACGACCTGCGCCGGGTCCTCGCCTACAGCCTGGTCAACCAGCTCGGCTTCATGGTCGTCGGCGTCGGCGTCGGCGGCTCCCTCGGCATCAACGGCGCCACCGCGCACGCCTTCGCCCACATCGTCTACAAGGGCCTGCTCTTCATGAGCATGGGGGCCGTGCTGTACCGCGCGGGCACCGTCAAGGGATCGGAACTCGGCGGGCTCTACAAGTCCATGCCGAAGACAGCCGCCCTGTGCATGGTGGGCGCCGCCTCCATCTCGGCGGTGCCCTTGTTCTCCGGCTTCACCACCAAGTCGATGATCCTCTACGCGGTCGCCCAGGAACACCGGACGGTGGTCTGGCTGCTGCTGCTGTTCGCCTCCGCGGGCGTCTTCCACCACGCGGGCATCAAGGTCCCCTACTTCGCCTTCTTCGCCCACGACCGCGGACTGCGGGTGCGCGAGGCACCGGCCACCATGCGGGTGGCCATGACGATGGCCGCCGCCCTGTGCGTCGCCATCGGGGTGGCGCCCGGACTGCTGTACGACTTCCTGCCCTACACCGTCGACTACAGCGCGTACACCACGGCACATGTGATCAACCAGCTGCAACTGCTGCTGCTGGCGTCGCTGGCCTTCACGTTCCTGGTCCGCACCGGTCTCTACCCCCCGGAGGTGCGCTCGGTGAACCTCGACGCCGACGTGGTCTACCGCCGTGCGCTGCCCGCCGCCTGGCGCAGGCTGTCCGACGCCGTGCCCCGGGCCAGCACGCGTGTGGTGACGCCCCTGCGGCAGCGGGCCGTGGCCCTGTGGGGCACCGCCGTCCGCTCGTCGGCCGGCGGCGGGTTCACGGCGCCCTGGTCCACCCACTCCATGGTCCTGTGGGCGGTCGCCCTGGTCGGTGCCGTGCTGTTCCTGGCGCTGCTGTAGGGCGGGCGGTCAGGCATGGGCGCGGCTGCGCAGCCGCTGGAGCACCCGGGTGGCGGTGACCACCCCGAGCAGCCGGGCGTCCGGGCCGGGGCCGCCCTCCAGCACGGCCACGACCGGGCAGCCCGTGCGGGCCATCAGTTCGGCCACCTCCACCACCGTGCACTCGGCGGTGACGGAGAACGGCCGCGGACCGCCCCGCGGCAGGCACTCGGCGACCAGCCGTTCCGGAGCCACGCCCATCCGGTCGGCGTACGGCTCGTCGATGAGCCGGACGAGCAGCGGGTCGTCGGCGAAGTAGCCGGGCAGACAGGCGGCGAGCACCTGGTCCGCGCGGAGCACGGCGACGGGACGGCCCTCGGGGTCGGTGATCAGCAGAGCGGGCAGATCGCGCCCCACCACCAGGTCGACCGCGGTGGCGAGACGGTCCGTCGTCCGCACCGAGGGATAGGGCTCGGCAAGGGCACGTGCGCGCATGGGGCCTCCCGGGTTCCGCCGCAGCGGTTCTACCCGACAGCGCCCCCGCGACCCGGCCGCGGGGAGACGACCGGCGGACAACTGAACCTGCCGCTCCTTGCCGACCCATGGCAAAGTGAAGGCAAACGCGCAGCCGGGTGCGGGTAAAAAGGGGTGGTTGCGATGACCGGCCAGGGCGAGTCTCCCGAACGGCCACCGGCCCCCGCGACGGCGCCGGGCCAGGCGCTCGACGACGCCGACCGCGACCGGCTGCGCGCCGCCGCCGCGCACGCCGCCGACCGGGGCGTCCCGCTGCGCGCCCTGATCGAGACCCATCTCGGCCGCCACTGCGAGGCGGCCCCCGGGGACGTCGTCCGGCGGATGCGGGACGTGGCGATCGCCCTCACCGAGGGCTACGAGAGGGCGCGCGGCGCGGCGATCCGCCGGGAGGAGGAGATCCGCCACGCCTTCGTCGACGGTCTGCTGAGCGGCCCCGGCGACCTCGGCCGCATGGCGGAACTCGCCCACCGCGTCGGCTTTCCGCTCACCGGCCCACACCGGGTGGCCGTCGCGCGGGCGGGCGCCGCGTTCCTCGCCTCGGCCCCGGCCACCCGGTACGTGGCGGAGGCCATGGCCGCGTACGGGGACGAGTCGCCGAGCCTGGTCGCGACGAAGGACGGACTGCTGATCTGCGTCACGGCCGGGGACGGTGCCGCCGTGTGCGAACACTTCGCCGCACAGGTCCGCCGTGCGGCCGTACGGGACAGCCAGGTCGCCGTCAGCCGCCCCCGGCCCGGCGCGAACGGCGTCGTCCACTCCTTCCGTGAGGCCCGCGAGACCCTGGAACTGGCCGACCGGCTGGGGGTGCCCCGGCCGGTCGTCCACGCCTCCGATCTGCTGGTGTTCCAGGTCCTGGGCCGGGACCGGGCGGCCATCACCGATCTGGTGGCCACCGTCCTCGGCGGTCTGGAGCAGGCCCGCGGCGGACCCGGGCTCCTGCTGGAGACCCTCGGCGCCTACTTCGACAGCGGCTGCGCCCACACCGTCACCGCACGGCGCCTGGGCCTGAGCGTCCGGGCCGTCTCCTACCGCATCGCCCGCGTCCGTACTCTGACCGGCTACGACCCGGCGCTGCCCGACCAGCGTTACGCCCTCCAGACCGCCACCCTCGGCGCCCGTCTGCTCAACTGGCCCGCGCAGCCTCTGCAGCCGCCGGACGGTTAGCAGGGGTTCAGCGAGCTGCGAGCGGCCAGGAGGCGCCCTGGCTCCACAGGTCGCACTGGTGGTCCTCCGGGAAGGAGGTGCCCGGGGTGATCGCCTCCGGGGCGAGCGTCTGCACCTGCGGGAACCGGGGCCAGTGCGGGGCGCCCGCGGCGTACGGCACGCCGGTCCTGGCGAAGTTCGTCCAGTAGCCGAGCATCCGGTCGGAGAGGGCGTTCTGGGCGGGCGTGCCGGAGAGACCGCCGAAGACGTACCGGATCTCCGAGCCGTGCGGGGCGCCGAAGGGGAAGCTGAGGGGCAGGTTCAGATGGTCCATGGCGTGCCGGTCGGCGAACTCGTACTGGTAGGAGCGGGTGTGCTCGGCCATCAGACCGGCCGTGCGGGACTGCGCGCAGGCGAACTGGGAGTCGGTGAGGACCGCGCCCAGCGCCTCCGCTGGGGTGCCGTGGGCCGACAGCGGGTAGCGGGCCAGGATCGCCTCGGCCCGGTCGCCGTAGGCCGCGCGGACCGCGGCCGGGTAGCCCTCCGCCGTGAGCTGCCTGCCCGCCAGGTCGTAGGTGGTGGCGACGGTGAGCCTGCCCTCGTCGGCCGTGGTGCCCTGGAGGACCGGCACCCGGTGGAAGCGTCCGCTCGCCAGCGCGTCCGTCACCTGGAGCGGCAGGATCACCCCGTCCACGTTGGGCGTCCAGCGGGCCGTGGGGGAGAGCGAGGCCCGCAACAGCTCGTCGGCGGGCTTGGCGCGCAGACAGGCCAGGTCCGCGCAGCCCAGCGACCGGGCCCAGGCGGTGCCGTTGTTCTGCTGGGAGGCCTGGGTGGGCAGGGTGAAGCCGCAGCCCGACTGGGCGATGGCCCGGTCGAACTGGCCGACGGTGCGCGGCGAGATCAGCTGGTGGCAGACGCTGCCGCCGCCCGCCGACTCACCGAAGAGCGTCACGTTGCCCGGGTCGCCGCCGAACGCCGCGATGTTCTGCCGCACCCAGCGCAGCGCCGCCTGCTGGTCGAGCACGCCGTAGTTGCCCGACAGGCCGAGCGGTGACTCCTCGGCCAGGCCCGGGTGGGCCAGATAACCGAACGCGCCCAGCCGGTAGTTGAAGTTCACGACCACGACATCGCCCTTGGCGGCGAGCTTGGCGCCGTCGTAGAAGGTCCCGGAGCCCACGGTGAAGCCGCCGCCGTGGATCCACACCATCACCGGCCGCTTGGCCGGGGAGCGCTTCGCGGGCGTGTAGACGTTCAGGTAGAGGCAGTCCTCACTGGGCGTGCCGGGTCCCGCCAGGTCGCCCCAGGGGGTGGATGAGGGCGCCTGCACACAGGGGTTGCCCGGGGTGGCGGCGTCCCGGACGCCCGTCCACGGCCGGGGCGGGGACGGCGGCTTCCAGCGGCCGTCGCCGACCGGTGGGGCGGCGTAGGGGATGCCCAGGTAGGAGGTGGCGGTCTCGCCCGCCGTGCCCCGCACCTGGCCGTAGCGGGTGGGGACGGTCGGCCCGTCGGCCGCCGCCGCGGGTACGGCGGCCAGGCCGACCGCCGACAGCAGCAGGGCGACGGACAGCGCGCACAGCCGTCGGGTCCATAGTGGCCACCGGTGGTTCCTGACCGGGGGCTGGGTGAGTGGGCCGGGCATCGGCACCTCCGTGGAGTAGGGGGTGGAGAGTCATCGCAGTCTCGCCACCCGGCCGATGCCCGGCACCGCGTAAATCACCGGTGCCGCCGAACCCGGCTCACACCGAGCGCTTGCCCCTCGTCGTCCGCATCAGGAGAACACCGCCGCAGATCAGCAGGACCGTCCCGGCCGCAGCGGGCCACAACTTGGCGCCCGTCTCGGCGAGTCCGCCCCGCACGGCCTGGGGTTCGGTGCCCGACCCGGTCCGCTCGGGGGCGGCCACGGCCGCCTGCGACTCGGCGCCGCCGTCGCCCGCCGGGGCGGTCGACGGGCGCGCGGTGGCCGCCGGGGAGGCGCTGATCTTGGGCGCGGCGCTCGCGGTCGCGGTTCCGTCGCCGCGGGGCTGCTCGTGCGTGGGCTCGGCGGTCTGCTCCTCGCCCTGCTGGGGCTGCTCGGTCTTCGTCGGCTCCTCGGAAGGCTCCTCGTTAGGGTTCTCGGACGGCTCTTCGGAGGGCTCCTCGCTCGGCTGCTCCGTGGGCTCCTCGGAAGGCTCCTCCGTGGGCTCCTCGCTCGGCTCCTCGGACGGGTCCGGGGTCTCCTCGCCCCCGCCCCCGCCGGGAGGCGTGCCGCCGTCCGGCAGGTCGGCGGCGTCGCACGTACGGCCGCTGTTGATGCAGTCGACCATCTCGCCCATCAGGTCCTCGTCGAAGACGTTGACGAAGTCGCCGTGGTCCGTGACCGGCTTGTGCAGCTGCTCGGGGAAGGAGTCCACGGCGAACAGCGGTGTGGTGCGGCCGCCGTCGTCCAGGCTCGGCGCGGCCACGTCGTACACGATCCGCTGCACCAGCTGCGGGATCGCCCGGAACCCCTCGGGGCAACGGCCCTCCGGGTCCGCGAACGCCACGTGTGTGCGGTGGTTGGCGCTGTCGATGCCGCTGCCGTCCCAGCAGCTCTGGAAGCGGAAGGTGCGCACCACGCTGCTGCCGTCCGGGCACAGCGGGTACTTGTCCTTCAGCTGCCGGTCCTCGAAGCCGGTGCAGCTCCAGGAGGCGTTGGCGTTGGCGGTGCCGTTGACGAACGCCTTGGCGTCGCCGGTGATGATGCGCAGCAGCCGGGGCATGGCGGTGACCTCGCCGACCGGGCTGCCCTCGAACGTCAGCGTGACCTCGGCGGGCGTGACGATCTCACCGGCGTTGCCCTCGATGCCGCCGCCGGGGGACTCGGCGTCCCGCTCCACGGTGCCGTTCTGGAGGCGCAGCACCGGCCAGTAGTACGTCGACCTGTCGCCCGGGTTCTCGCAGCTCGTCTCGGCGTTCGCGAGGTCCTCGTCGCTGGCGAAGGCGGTGTTGGACTGGTTGCCGATGTAGTCGTGGAAGTGGTGGGCGCCGTTGGAGACGCCCGGCGCGACGATGATGTTGTCGGAGTTGAACAGGCCGTTCTCGTTGACGCCGCAGCTGGTGGTGAAGGTGCCGCGGGAGGCGTTCGCACGCTGGCGCGGGCGCTGCGCGGTGGGCTGCACGGAGGTGATGTCGGCGTAGTCCGCGGCTACGGGACCGTTCCCGGCCTGCCCGCCCCCGCCCTGCTCCTCCTGGCCTTCCTGGCCCTCCTGATCTTCCTGGCCCTCCTGGTCCTGCTCGCCCTCGGGCGCCTGCTCCGGCGTGCTCACCGTGCACGCCGCGAGGTCGGCCAGACCCTGCGGGGGCTCGCCGACCCGGGCGAGTGCGGCCGTGATCCGCTCGATCGTCGCGGTGCGCTGCTCCTGGAGCGGCCCGGTGATCTCCGCCGCGTCGACGGCGCCGTCCGGCGCGGCGGCCGCCGCGTCCCGGAGCCGCTGGTAGGCGTCCGCCACCTGCTGGTCCAGTGCGGCGAGTTCGGTGTCCACCTCGGCCCGGGCGCCGTCCGGGACCTCGGTGAGCCGTTCGCCGACATCGGGGCAGTCGATGGTGGCGCCGGGCTGGGCGCCGTCCGTGAGGGTGCGGTCCCCGCCGCCCGTCGCGCCGTCGGTGGCGGAGGCGTAGACGTTCACCGCCACCAGCCCGCCGCCGCCGAGCATGAGGGCGACCGCTGCGAATGTCGCGCGTCGCGCGCCTCTTGGGCGTCTGCGCGTGTTGCGTCCCACGGATGACTCCTACGAGTGAGGGGGTGGCCGGTCATGGAGGCCGTCCGTACTTGTACGGAGTCGAACGTCGGGGTGTTCAAACGTGAGAGGAACCGATCGGTTGCACACCCCCTCGGTACCGTGTCGTACCGGTCCTGAGCTGCGGGTATTTACGATTAAGTACCCGAGCGGTACCGTGATGTCATGCCAGCTCTGAATGTGGAGTTCAGCGACCGCGAGCTGGAGGACCTGCGACAGATCGCCAAGGAACGCGGTACGTCGATGAAGGCCCTCGTGCGAGAGGCGGCCGCCGCCGACATCGCCCGGCACCGGGCGCTCCAGGAAGGGGCGGAGGAGTTCCGCCGGTTCTTCGCCGCGCACGCCGACGAGTTCGCCGCGGCCTTCCCCGACGACGAGCCGCCCGCCAAGGGCGAGGGACGGGCCGCCTGACCGATGACACCTCCCGTCGTCCATATCGACGTGCCCTGGCTCCTCCAGCGCCATGAGGAGGTCCTGCCGGACCAGCCGACCGTCAACGACTTCTCGGCGCTGGTCGCGGCCGTAGCCCGGCACCGCGTGGACCCGCCGCGCCTCGGCGTCGACTCCGACCCGGCCTGGCGGGCCGCGGCGCTGCTGCACACCCTGGCCCTGCTCAAGCCGCTCCCCGCGGCGAACGCCCGGTTCGCCTGCGCGACGGCGGTGGCGTACATGTTCGTCAGCGGCGTCGGCATGGACCCGCCCTACGGCGCCTTGGTGGACCTCGCCCGCGATCTGATCGACGGCAAGGCGGACGTCTACGCGGCGGCCGACCGGCTGCGCTCCTGGCAGATCTGAACCCGAGCCCCGCCAGAGCGTGCGGTGTCCGGGAGAGCACGTGAGGGGCCGATGTGTGCGCCTGTTTCACACGGGGCGCAAGGAAAGTCGAATGCCGGTGCGAACCCGCAGATGAACCGCTCGCCAATTGACTCACTTTCAGTGGTGCCCATGTTGCCCGAGTGCCTTGTTGGGCGTGAGTGACCTGTGCAAGGGTGAACCCGCCATGCGGGGGGCAATTGCCAGGGCTCACGGACTTGTTGAACCGGGTCCGATGCACCAAAGGTGAATTCACGCACCCCGCTCACCGCCAAAAAGGTACGCACCAACGGGGGCCCCTTTTCGGCGACAGAACTCATGTGTGTCCACGCGCGCGTGGGAAGGAACCTGTTCAAGTGCCCACCCCCCACCCCCCTCGACCTCCCTACCCGCCGCCCGGCGCGGTACCCGGTGATTCCGACGAGGTCCTCGCGGCCCGGCTCACCGGCGCCACGGACGACGAGGTCGCCCACTCCACCGGCCTGCTCATGGCGAGGCACTGGCAGCCGGTGCACGAGTACGCCGTCATCTGCCTTGCCTCCTCGGCACCGGCCGCCTCCATGGTCACCGCCACCGCCTTCCACCAGGTCTTCGACCGGCTCACCCTGGGCGAACCGGGCGTCGCGCTGCGGCCCCCGCTCCTGGTGGCCGTGCGGGACACGGTCCGCCGCTGGTCGGCCGACGACCGGATATCCGGCGTACTGCCGGATCTGCTGAAACCCGCCGGAGGACGCGGTATGCGCGCGGCGGGCTCCCTGACCCCGGAAAACCGCAAGCTGGCGGAGCGGGCATTCCAGGGTCTGGCTCCTCTGGCCCGCTGTCTGCTCTGGCACACCGAGGTGGAGGCGGAACCGATAACCGTCCCCGCCGCCCTGCTCGGCCTCGACACCGAGAGTGCGTCGGCCGCGCTGGAACAGGCCCGGGACACATTCCGCGAAGGCGTTGTCCGCGCCCACCGGGAACTCGCGCCGAGCAAGGAGTGCGGCTTCTACAACCGGCTCCTCGACGTCCCGATTCGCCGCGGCGGCACCCTGTTGCCGGATGTCCAGCAACATCTCGACGGGTGCCGCTACTGCCGTTCCGCGGCCGAACAACTGAGCCAGGCCGAAAGCCAGTTGGGAACGCTGCTCGCCGAAGCCGTACTCGGCTGGGGCGCCCGCCGCTATCTCGACTCACGGCCCGGCCGCAGCCGCGCCAACCCGCGCGGACGGCGCTCCGGACGGCACGGCGGCCGTTCCCGGCGCAACCGGCTGCTGGCCCGCGTCCCCACGCCCGTCGTGCTGCCCACTCCACGGGCCCTGCTCACCGGCGTCGGCGTCGCCTCCGCCGGACTGCTCGCCACCGTCCTGATCACCAACCTGTGGTCCTACGACGGTGACGCCGACCCGGCCGCCTCCAGCAGCGCGGTCGGCGGCACCGGCAGCCAGGACGCCCCGGGCGTCTCCTCCGCGCCGCCCGACAACGCCGCGCTCCCCGGCGCCGTACGGCGCATCGTCCTGCGCAACGCCGCCTCCGACCTGTGCCTCGGCGTCCGCGGCACCCCACGGGCCGGATCGGGCACCGAGCTGGCGGAGTGCTCCGACGCACGCGGTCAGCAGTGGTCGTACGAGGACGACGGGCTGTTGCGCAGCGTGGCCGAGCCCGGGCTGTGCCTGGACTCGCACGCGGACGCCGGAGTGGTCATACTCGGCGCGTGCGCGCCCGCCGACGCCGAGCGCGGCGCCGACGTGCGCTACGACCTGACGGTGCGGGGCGAGTTGCTGCCCCGCTGGGAGAAGCAGCTCGCCCTGGCGGCCACCACCGACGCCCCCGGCGCCGACATCGTCGTCAAGGTCCGGGACGGCTCCGACAGCCAGCGCTGGCTGACCGGGTCACCGTCGGCGAGCCAGGGCGCGCTGTCGGGCGCCGGCACCGAGAGCCCGTCCGCGCGGCGGGTGGAGCTGCCGGGCCACAGCGCCTGACGGTGACGGGCACGCCCACGCTCAGCGGGGGCGTGCCCGTCCCGCTTGCTCAGCCCGTCCCGCCGTCCAGGTCCGAGGCGCCGACCGTGGCGGGGGAGGCGTGGCCGGACAGGGCGAGGGTGAGGTCCAGCTCGGCGAGCAGACAGCGGACCACATGCTCGACGCCCGCCTGGCCGTCCAGGGCCAGACCGTAGACGTAGGGCCGTCCCAGCAGGACCGCCCGCGCGCCGAGCGCGAGCGCCTTGAAGACGTCGTCGCCGGTGCGCACCCCGCTGTCGAACAGCACCGTCAGCCGGTCGCCGACGGCCTTCGCGACGCCCGGCAGCGCGTCCGCCGCCGCGATCGCACCGGCCACCTGACGGCCGCCGTGGTTGGAGACCACCACCCCGTCCATCCCCGCGTCGGCGGCGAGCCGCGCGTCGTCGGGGTGCAGGACGCCCTTCAGGACGATCGGACCGTCCCAGTTCTCCCGCAGGAACGCCAGGTCCGGCCAGGTCTTGCCGGGGTCGGCGAACATGCCGACGAAATGCATCACCGCCGCGTTGAGGTCCTCGTGGGGCGGTTTGGCGAGACCCGCCCGGAAGGCCGGGTCGGAGAAGTAGTTGGCGGTGCCCACGCCGTGCAGGAAGGGCAGGTACGCCTGGTCGAGATCGCGCGGCCGCCAGGCGAGCAGCGGGGTGTCGAGGGTGACGACCAGCACGGAGAACCCGGACGCCTTCGCCCGGGTGAGGAAACTCCGGGTGACCTCGCGGTCCTTGGCCCAGTACAGCTGGAACCAGCGCTCGGCGCCGCCCATCGCCGCCGCGACCTCCTCCATGGGCGTGCTGGACGCCGAGGAGAGCACGAACGGCACGCCCTGCGCGGCGGCGGCCCGGGCGGCGGCCACCTCGGCGTCCGGGTGCATGATCGACAGGACCCCGACCGGGGCCAGCGCCAGCGGGGCGGGCAGCGCGCGGCCCAGCACCTCCACCGAGATGTCGCGCTCGTGCACGTCCCGCAGCATCCGCGGCACGATCCGGTACCGCTTCAGCGCCGCCCGGTTGGCGCGGGCCGTGCTGCCGTCCCCGGCGCTGCCCGACACATAGCCGACCGGTCCGGGGCCCAGGCGCCGCTCGGTCAGCTCCTCCAGGCGGGTCAGATCGGTGGGCAGCCGGGGGACCGCGCCCGACATGCCGTTCAGATAGATCTCGTACTGGAAGTCCGCCCAGTGCTTGGCCATCGCCAACTCCCGCCTCTCCTCGTCGAGCCGCGCGCCCCGACGATACCGGCGAGTAGCCGCGGGTGTGCCCGGCGGTCGGGCCTCACTCGCGCAGCGCGGCCTCGTGCAGGACGCGGGCCAGTTCGCGCGGGGCGGAGAACATGGGCCAGTGCCCGGTGTCCATCCGCACCAGCTCCCAGCGCTCGCTCCCCAGCAGGTCGGCCACGGCGCCCATCGGCTCCTCGCCGTCGAGCAGGCACTTGACGTAGGTGGCGGGCAGCTCGGCCAGCGAACGCGTCAGCGCGGCGGGTTCGGTCAGCGAGGCGCCCGGGTGCGGGGTGGCACCGGCCAGCAGCCGGGATATCTGCTCGTCCGTCAGCCCCTGGCCCGCGAACTCGCCCGCCGGGAGCGGGGGCCACCAGCCGTCGCCCGCCTCGATCGCCTCGAGCACCCAGTCGCTCGGCCAGCCCGCGAGGAACGACGCGCCGTCGACGGGGACGTTGGAGTCGACGAACACCACCCGGCGCAGCCGGTCGCCGATCCGCTCGGCGGCCTGCCCGACCGGCACGCCCGCGTAGCTGTGCCCGACCAGGACGACATCGCGCAGGCCGCCCTGCTCGACCGCGTCGACGATGTCCCGCACATGGGTGCGCTGTCCCGCCGCGGCACCCTGCTTCTCGGCGAGCCCGGTCAGGGTCAGGGGGTGGACGGCATGCCCGGAGGCGCGCAGTTCGGCGGCCGTCTCGTCCCACGCCCACGCGCCGAGCCAGGCACCCGCCACCAGTACGAAGTGAGTCATGCCCGCAACCTAGCCGAGGGGTCTGACAACGGGCCGCCGCCGACCGGTCAGGGCTTCCCGCGGAATGTTTCCGGCCGATTAACCAAGAGCGGTAAACCGGCCATTCGGCCACCGTGAACGATCAAGAGTGGCCTGCGAATGGAGTTGGAACGTTCGAATTCTGTGACTTCCCGCCACTGATTCAACACGCAAGGTTACTGAAACCGGTGGGGTCGATGTGAGTTTCGGCGGCGGACTCGGCAGACTCGCGCTCGCCGGTCCGGCACCCGACCGAGAGGCCGGTCCGGCACCCCTGGAATCGAGCGGAAGGATGCACACAATGCGGAACCCCGCGCGCTGGGCAGCGACCCTCGGCCTCACGGCCACCGCCGTCTGCGGACCCCTGACCGGGGCCGCGCACGCCGAGCCTGCCCCGACCGCGCTCTACGCCCCGTCCGCGCTGGTCCTCACCGTGGGCCACGGCGAGACGGCGGCCGCCGCGGCTCCCGAACGCGCCGTGACCCTGGACTGCGCGACGCGGCCGACCGGCACGCACCCGGCGCCGCTCGCGGCCTGCGCGGAACTGCGCGGCGCGGACGGCGACCTGGACGCTCTCGAGGCCCGCGCCGGTGTGCTGTGCACGCGCGAGTACAACCCGGTGGTCGTCACCGTCGACGGGGTCTGGCAGGGCCAGCGCGTCTCCTACGAACGCACCTTCGCCAACGAGTGCGTGAGGAGCTCCCACGGAGCGCTCTTCACGTTCTGATGGACCGGGACCGCCAGGTCACCGCGAGCGCAGCAGTCGACCCGTGACTGGGGAGTGCGGGTCCTTCGCGGGGCACCAGGCGGTCTCGCACCGGGGACCGGCGGACGGAGTGGGGCCGTCCGCCGGTCCCCGGGAACACGCGTCAGGCGCGGTCGCGGTGGCTGGTGTCGCACCATGGATAGCGGCGGCTGCGACGGCAGGTGCACAGGGCCACCCGGAAGCGGTCGGAGGAGACGACGGTGCCGTCCTCCAGTTCCACCTCTACCGGCCCCTCCACGAGCAGCGGTCCGCGCCGCTGGATCCTGACCCGGCGTGGACGGTCGTCGGTCTCAGCAGAGGGCTTCGGCACGGACGACCACCAGCTCTTCCTTGTTCTCGGCGGCGGACAGCAGCCCCCGCTCCCGCAGCCAGTCCGCCCGCGCGCGCAGGACGGGACCGAAGGCGATCCGGCGCCGGTGCGTCACCGCCGCCTCCAGACCGGCCGCGCGCAGCTGGGCCAGGGTCCGGTCGGCGTCGCTGAGCGCGGACTGGACCAGCAGCAGGGTGCCGCCGGGCGACAGCAGACCGGGCGCCTCCCGGCAGATCCGGTCCAGGACCGCCCGCCCGTCCCGGCCCCCGTGCCAGGAGGCGGCCGGACCGCGCGGCCCCGGGGCCGCGTCCGGGCCCGGCACATAGGGCGGATTGGCCATGATCAGGTCGAACGACTCCCCGCGCACCGGCGCGAACAGGTCACCGTGCCGGACGCGCACCGGCAGCCCGGCGCGCCAGGCGTTGTACCGCGCGGTGCACACCGCCCGCCAGGAGAGGTCCACCGCGGTCACGCGTGAGCCGCGGCCCGCCGCGCGCAGGGCCAGGGCGCCGGAGCCGGTGCCGACGTCCAGGACGTCCGCCTCCGGCGGCAGCGGCTCCCCGGCCAGGGCGTCCCCCAGCAGGACGGTGTCCTCCTGCGGGGCGTAGACGCCGGGCGGGGCCAAGGGGTCGGGGGCCGGATCGGGCGGTATCGATGTCACCTGTGGAGTCACGCACCTCAGGTACCCCGACATTCACGACATAAGTGCCGTAACGCTCGCTTCCGTGGCGCGCAGCGACGAGCGTCCCGCCCGCCAGTCCGCCAGCAGCCGGGCCGCGAGCCGGTCCTCGACGTGTCCGGTGGCGTCGATCCCGAACGCCACGTCGGGCTCGAGGTGCGGCTCCTCCGCCAGCAGCCCGCCGATGACGTCATGGCGTACGACCTGCTCGTGCACGGCGTCGGCCTCGACGTGCTCGTCGTAGAAGTGCTCGGCGGCCGGACCGGCGCCGGTGCGGCGCATCGCCTCGGCGAGCCGCCGGGAACCCGGTGACGACGTCACCTCCACCGCCGCGAAGTGCCCGACGAGGGCGCCGCGCAGCGAGCGGTGCAGCCCGAAGAGGGACATGAGATTGACCGTGGCCAGCATCTCCGCGGACGCCACCTCCAGGTAGTGGCCGTACGACGTGTCCAGACCGAGGTCCGTCATCAGGTCGGCGAACAGGCGCGCGTGCACCCGGTCGGGACGGCCGCCGCCGTACTCGTCGAACTCCACCGCCGCCATCGCCGCCTTCGCCCGCCCCCACAGCCGGGGCAGCACCCACGCGTGCGGGTCCGCCTCCTTGAGGTGGTACAGCGAGCGCTGCGCCGCGTACTCGCGCAGGTGCCACAACTCGCCCCGGTCGCGCAGGAAATGGGTGACGCCCGTCCCGTCGACAGGTTCCACCAGCAGTCCGGCCAGCGCCTCGGTCACGCCCTCGTGGACCGGGGTGTCGCGGCGCAGCGCGGCCAGGAAGCGGTCCTCCAGCGCGGCACGCGCGCGCAGCAGGTCCGGGTCCCACTCGCGGTCCGGGCCGACCTCCGCGAAACCGCGGTAGTGCAGCTCGTAGCAGAGGTAAAGGGCCAGCTGGAGGTCGTCGCCGTACGCCGCCGCGTCCCGGACGTCGTCGGCCTGCGGCGGCGTGCCGGTCCCCGACAGGTACGCCATGACGGCGGCCGAGACGGGGCCCCGGGCGGACGGCAGCCGTGGTCCTTGGGGATCGTGTGCCATGGGGGACGGGTACCCGGGCGCCGGACGGGCATCCCGGCCGACTGGTCGGGGCGCGGGCGGGTACTCGGCGGCGGCATGAAGGCACTTGTGATCAACTGCACGCTCAAGACATCGCCGGAGCCCTCCAACACCGAGGCGCTGGCCGGGGTCGTCGTCGGGCAGCTGGAGGAGGACGGCGTCCAGGTGGACGTCGTACGCGCCGTCGACCTGGACATCGCGCCGGGGGTGACCAGCGAGCCCGTGCGCGAGGGCGACCAGTGGCCGTCCGTCCACGAACGGCTGCTGGACTCCGAGATCCTCGTCATCGCCTCCCCGACCTGGCTCGGGCGGCCGTCGTCCGTGGCCCAGCGGGTGCTCGAGCGCATGGACGCCATGCTCTCCGAGACCGACGACGACAACCGGCCCGTCGCCTACAACCGGGTCGCGGGCGTCGTCGTCACCGGCAACGAGGACGGCGCCCACCATGTGATCAGCGAGATCTCCGGCGCCCTCGGCGACATCGGCTACACCGTCCCCGGCCAGGCCTGGACCTACTGGCACCTCGGCCCGGGCCCCGGCCCCGACTACCTCGACGAGGAGAAGGGCCGCGACTGGTCGCACAGCACCGCCCGCGCCATGGCAGCCAACCTGCACGGCGTGGCCCGTGCCCTGACGGACCGCCCCCTGAGCGCCCCGCCGGGCTAGGGCCCGCGGCTTCGCCCGGCCCGCGCGGGGGCACCCCCATCGCCGCCGCCGGGGCCGCCCTCCGGGCGGACGACGGGAATGCGACGACAGGCCCTGGGCCCTGCCCTCCGCGTCCGCTCAGTCGCCCTGGGACTCCTCCTGGGCCTCGGTGTTCGGGGTGATGGCCTCGCCGGCCTCGCCCCGGTGCCGTTTCTGCTCGTCGGTGTCCCGGGTGCGGCGTTCGATCTTCTCTATCTCGCGCAGGACCTTCTCCGGCGCGGTCTCGGCGTGCTTCTCGTCGCCGCTGCCGGTGTCCGTGGTCTCGTCCGACATGGGAGCCTCCTCGCCTGCTGTCAGTTCTGTACGGTCGCGATCCGCAGCGGGACCGGCTCGGGGGTCTCCTCCGCGGACCGGGAGACCTCCGCCCACCAGGACGGGCCGTCCTCGATGTGCCGCAGCAGGATGCCCTCGCGGATCGCCCAGGGGCAGACGGTGACCGTGCGCAGCCCCGTCAGCTTCATCGCCGTGTGCCCCACCACCGCGCCGGCCAGGCTCTGCGCGGCGCGCGGTGCGGAGATGCCGGGCAGCCGGGACCGCTCGGCCGCGGGCAGCTCGGCCAGCCGGGTGATCGCCCGGCGCAGCTCCGAGCGGTGCAACTGCCGGTCCACGAAGGGCCCGTGACGGCCGGGCGCCGCTCCGCACAACCGGCCCAGCTGCTGGAACGTACGCGAGGTGACCACCGCCGTGCGCGGCCCCTCCCAGCGGATCCGGGCCGCCACGTCCCGCAGTTGGTGCCGGACCTTGCGGCGCAGCCCGCGGATCAGCTCCGGCGACGGCGGGTCCTGCCCCGCGAAGAACTCATGGGTCAGCCGGGCCGCGCCCAGCGGCAGCGACGCCGCGAAGTCCGGCAGCCGCCCCCGCCCGAAGGCCACTTCGAGCGAGCCGCCGCCGATGTCGAGCAGCGCCAGCGGTCCCGACCGCCAGCCCATCCAGCGCCGGGCTCCGAGGAACGTCAGCTCGGCCTCCACCTCGCCCGGCAGGGTGCACAGCTCGACACCGGTCCGCTCCCGGACGGTGCGCAGCACCTCCTCGCGGTTCGGGGCGGCCCGCACCACGGCGGTCGCGAAGGCCAGCGGCCCGGCGGCGTGCCAGCGCGCCGCGCTGCGCGCCGCCCCGGCGACCGCGTCGGCGAGGCGCTCCACCGCCTCGTCCGGAATCCTGCCACCGGGCTTCACCTGCTCCGACAGCCGCAGCCGCCACTTCGCGGTGTGGACCGGCAGCGGCACCCCGCCCTCCGCGTCCGCCACAACCAGCCGGACCGTGTTCGATCCCACATCCACCACGCTGATTCGCATGAGCGCGCGAGTACCCGGTCACGGCCGGTGTCAAAAGGGTCCGGCACCGTAACGGCGTGAACCGGGCGGTCGGCGGCCCGCCGGAGGGCCCCGGTACCGGGCCCGTTACGCCAGCTGACGGCGGACCAGCTCGTGCAGCCGTCCGGTGGTGTCGGCCAGCAGTTGGGCGGGTGGCCCCTGCTGCGCGATCCGGCCGTCCTCCATCACGATGACCCGGTCGGCGTCCAGGACCGTGGACAGCCGGTGCGCGATCACGATCCGGGTGGCGTTGAGCGCCTTGGTGCTCTCGATGACCGTGCGCTGGGTGACGTTGTCCAGGGCGCTGGTCGCCTCGTCGAGGAAGAGCAGGCGCGGGCGGCGGATCAGCGCCTGGGCGATCATCAGCCGCTGCCGCTGGCCGCCGGAGACCGAACCGCTGCCGGAGACGATGGTGTGCAGCCCCATCGGCATCCGCTCGATGTCCTCGGCGAGCCCCGCCAGCCGGGCCGCCGCCATCACCTCTTCCGCCGGATACGGCTCGGTGCCGCAGATCACGTCCATGATCGAGCCGGTGA
Organism: Streptomyces sp. B93; assembly: GCF_018070565.1. Classification (GTDB taxonomy): domain Bacteria; phylum Actinomycetota; class Actinomycetes; order Streptomycetales; family Streptomycetaceae; genus Streptomyces. The sequence continues at coordinate 141,668 of NZ_JAGPXL010000003.1, read as the reverse complement.
AGGGCTGGGCGTGCTGGAGGACGACCCCGCACTGCCGCCGCACCGCGGACCGGTCCAGCGCGGCCAGGTCCTGGCCGTCGTAGAGGACACTGCCGGCAAGCGGGCGGTCGAAGCCGATCAGCAGGCGCAGCAGGGTCGACTTGCCGCAGCCGCTCGGGCCGACGATCGCCACGAACTCACCCGGCCGCACCTCGAAGGAGACGTCGTCCAGGACGAGCGGGCCGTCGTCGGAGTAGCGGAAGGACAGCCGCCGAGCCGCCAGCGCGCCCGACAGCGGGCCCGGCCGGGTGCTGCCCGAGCGGACCTCGGGCGCCGCGTCCAGCACTGGCTTGATCTGTTCGTACAGCGGCAGCGCGGCCACCACCGAGACGAACGCCCCGGTCACCTGGGTGACCGAGGTCAGCAGCATCGTCACCGCGGTGTTGAAGGCCAGGAAGTCCGCGGCGGACATGCTGCCCCGCGCCGGGCCCGCCAGCAGCATGAACATCAGCAGCGAGCACAGCGGAAGGTAGACCGCGCCGAGCACCGTGGTGAGGTTCTTGATCCGGCCCACCCGCTGCTGGAGTTCGCGGCTGCGCGCGAACTCGCCCGCCCAGGCCGCGTACGCGTAGTTCTCGGCCGCCGCCACCCGCAGTTTCGGCAGTCCGCGCAGGGTCTGGAACGCCTGGTTGTTCAGCTTGTTGGTGAGCACCACCAGCCGCCGCTGCCAGCGCACCTGCCACAGACCGAGCCCCAGGAACACCGCCGCGATCACCACCAGCATGCCGACCGCGGCCAGCGCCATCGGCACGCTGAACCACAGCAGCAGACCCAGGTTCATCGCGCCGACCGTGACCGACTGGGCGACCGTGGGACCCACGCCCGCGAGCATCCGGCGGATCGCGCTGATGCCCATCGCCGCGCTGGCCAGCTCGCCGGTGGAGCGGCCCGTGAAGAACCCCGTCGGCAGCCGCAGCAGCCGGTCCCACACCGCGGGCTGGAGAGCGGCCTCCACCCGGCCCTCGAGCCGGAGCACGGTCAGGTTCTGCATCAGCAGGAACGCCGCCGCGACCACACTGCCGACCAGCACCGCCAGACAGACCTGGGTGATCAGCCCGGCCTGCGCCCGCGGCACGAACTCGCCGAGCACCCGGCCCGTCGCGATCGGCACCAGCGCGCCGACCGCCACCGTCACCAGCCCGCTCAGCAGCAGCGCCCGCAGATCGCCGCCGGTGCCGCGCAGCGTGAAGCGCAGCAGGCCCAGCGGACCGAGGCGGCGGTCCGGCAGCGGCCGGTAGAACATCACCGCCCGCGGCTCGAACTCCGCCGCGTTGGCCTTCTCCACCGGGGTCCGGCGGCCGGTGGCGGGATGGACGGCGACATAGCCGCCGCGCCGCCACAGCAGCGCGACCGGCGCACCGGACAGCGCCCGGTGGCCGACCAGCGGGCCGACGTCCTCCCGCCACCAGCGGCCGGTCAGCCGTACCGTCCGGGTGCGCACCCGGGACGCCAGCGCGATGCGCTCCACCGGGTCGAGACGGTCGCTCCCGGCGCCGCCGTGCCCGGGGTCGGCCAGCGTGATCCCGACGGCACGGGCGACCAGACGGCACGCCGCGTAGGTGGCGTCGGCGTCGGCGGCCGTGACACGCCGGGCCGACGGCTTGCCGATGGCGGCCAGCAGGGTCCGGTCGGCCTGGTCGCGGACGGCCTCACCCGCCCGGATACCGGCGGCCGTACGCGTCTCGTGGCTGCGCTCCAACTGCTCGATCCAGCGGTCCAGCGTGGTCAGCAGCCGGTACTGCTGGTCGACCATCGACTGCCACACCGCCGGGTCCATCAGCAGGTCGGCCGCCGCCTCCGCGCCGTACAGCGACCCGTACTGCACGCTCCCCGGCGGCACCTGCATCCAGAACACGTCGTCGTCCCCCACGCTCGAATGAACTCGCGCGGGGGCGCCCCCGTCCTCCGCGGCCCCCTCGCCGGCCATCGGCGCCTGGAAGAGGACCGACAGCCCGCGGCCGACGCCGAGGGCGAGGGCGTACTCCAGCGGGCTGGTCGTCGGAGGGACGTACTGCGGGTTGCCGTACGCGTCGTAGGACCAGGTCTGGGTGGGCGCGGGCTGGTACAGCTCACGCAGTCCGATCCGGCGCACCACACAGCCGCGCAGCGGCCGGGCCACCAGGGTGTGCTGCGGGCCGGTCACCGGGCCGAGCAGCAGCGTGCCCGCCTCCAGCCGCCCGAGGTGATGCCAGTGCCCCCGCTGCCCGGCGTCCACCGCGAACAGGTCCAGTGCCCCGGCCGCGACCAGCCACAGCACCTGCGGCCCTTCCAGGTCGAGCCGGGTGAACCCGGCGCAGTCCACCGGGGTGCCGAGCGTCCCCAGGGCGCCCAGCACGAGGTCGCCCTCCGGTACGGACGTCATCTCACCGCTCCCTGACCAGCGCCGCGTACGCCCCGCCGCGCGCCACCAGCTCGTCGTGCCGCCCGCGCTCCACGATCGTGCCGTGCTGGAGCACCACGATCTCGTCGCTGTCGCGCACGGTGCTCAGCCGGTGCGCGATCACCACACAGGCGCAGCCGCGCCGCCGCAGATTGTCCATCACCACCAGCTCGGTCTCCGCGTCCAGGGCGCTGGTCACCTCGTCGAGCACCAGGACGCCGGGGCGGCGCACCAGCGCCCGGGCGATCTCCAGGCGCTGCCGCTGACCGCCGGAGAAGTTGCGGCCGTCCTGCTCCACCGGGCTGTGGATGCCGCCCGGCCGCCGCGCCACCACGTCGTACAGCGCCGCGTCGCGCAGCGCCTCCACCACCGCCTCGTCGGGGATCGACGGGTCCCACAGCGCCACGTTGTCGCGGACGGTGCCCTCGAAGAGGAACACCTCCTGGTCGACGAAGGAGACCGAGGCCGCGAGCGCCCCGCGCGGAACGTCCTCGATGCGCTGCCCGCCGACGCGGATCACGCCCTCCCACGGCGTGTACAGGCCCGAGATCAGCCGGGACACCGTGGACTTGCCGCTGCCGGAGCCGCCGACCAGCGCCACCTGCTGGCCCGGTCCCACGGTCAGGTCGAAGCCGCTGAGCAGCGGCTTGTCCAGCGGGCTGTAGCCGAAGGTGACGTTCGTCAGCTCGACGTGCCCGCGCAGCCGCCGGGTGGCGTCCGGACCGCCGTCGTCACGGTCGTACAGCGGGTCGGCGCGGAAGTTCTCCACGTCCTTCAGCCGGGCCACGTCCGCCGCGAAGTCCTGGATGCGGCCCGCGACGCCGTTGAGCCGGGTCAGCGGGGCGGTGAAGCGGGTCACCAGCGCCTGGAAGGCGACCAGCAGACCGACCGAGACATGGCCCTCGATCGCCCGCATCCCGCCGATCCACAGGATCAGCGCGCTGTTCACCGTCGCCAGCGTCGGCGCGACCACGCCCAGCCACGCGGTCGGCACCCCGAGCCGCTGCTGCTCCTCCATGGTGGTGGCGTGCTGCCCCGCCCACTTGCGGAAGTAGCCGTCCTCACCGCCGGTCGCCTTCATCGTCTCGATCAACTGGAGGCCGGTGTAGGCGGTGTTGGTCAGCCGTGCGCTGTCGGCGCGCAGCTTCGCCGTACGCGTCGCGCGCAGCCGTACGACGATCCGCATGGCGACGATGTTCAGCAGGGCCACGCCGATGCCGACGAAGGTGAGCTGCGGGTCGTAGGTGTAGAGGAGGACGGCGTACAGCACCACCACGATCGCGTCGACGCCCGCCGCGGCGAGGTCCCGGGCCAGCGTCTCGGCCACCGCGTCGTTGGACTGGAGGCGCTGCACCAGGTCGGCGGGGCTGCGCTGGGCGTAGAAGGTGACCGGCAGCCGCAGCAGATGGCGCAGGAAGCGGGCGCTGGACAGGGTCGAGGAGATGATCCGGCCGTGGTGCAGATTGGCCTGCTGGAGCCAGGTCAGCACCACCGTGAGCAGCACACAGGCGCCCATGGACGCGAACAGCACGTCCAGCAGGGCGGTCTGACCGCCGATCAGGAAGGTGTCGATGTAGGTCCGGCTGAGGGCGGGCACGGCGGCGCCGACCAGCACCAGCAGCAGGCTGGCGAGCACGGCCGCGGGCAGCGTCCCGGCGGTGCCGCGCAGCCGGGCGGGCATGGCGCCCCACACGCCGGGGCGGCGGCCACCGGCGGTGAAGCCGTCGCCGGGTTCCATGGTGAGGACGACGCCGGTGAAGCTGCCGTCGAAGTCCTCGAGCGACACGAAACGGCGGCCCTTGCCGGGGTCGTTGACGTACACGCCGCGGCGGCCGAGGCGGCGCCCCATGCCGTCGTAGACGACGTAGTGGTTGAACTCCCAGAACAGGATGGCGGGTGCCCGGACCTCGGCGAGCGCGGCCAGGTCCATCTGCATGCCCTTGGCGGTCAGGCCGTAGGAACGGGCCGCCTTGAGCAGGTTGCTGGCGCGTGAGCCGTCGCGGGAGACGCCGCAGGCGATCCGCAGTTCCTCCAGCGGGACATGGCGGCCGTAGTGGCCGAGGACCATCGCGAGCGAGGCGGCGCCGCACTCCACCGCTTCCATCTGGAGCACGGTCGGGGTGCGCACGGTCCGCGCCCGGGGCCGGGGCACGGAGCGTTTCGGCGGGGCGGCGCGGCGTCGGCCGCGGGTCTGCTGGGCGGTGGTCACGGCAGCAGCCAATCGACGGGACGCTGGTCGGCCAGCCGGATCGAGCCGGTGGCGAGCGTCATGGAGGTGAGGGCGTGCGGGGGGCCGTCGGCGGTGGACCACCGGTAGCCGCTGTCGGTGCCGGCGGCGGTGTCCAGGCGGACCGTGACGGCGACCGGGCGGCCGTCCTCGGTGAACTGCTCGCCGAGCTGGCTGTCGCCGAGGAACGCGGCGATCCGCTGCGCGGACTGCGGGGTGCGGTCCACCGACTTCACATGGCCGCGCAGCACGCCGTACCGCTCGGCGGGCACGGTCTGGAGGGTCAGGTCCACGGCGGCATCCGCGGGCAGGGAGGCGGCGCTGCGCGCGGGGACGTACACCGTCGCGTAGAGCGGGTCGTCCGCGTCGGCGACCTTCTCCACGGCGGCCACGTTCGCGCCGGTGGTGACGATCTGACCGATCGACACGGCGAGCGCGGTGAGACGGCCCGCGGCGAGGGTGCGCACCACGGTCTCACCGTCGGCCGTACGGACCTTCAGGACGGGGGAGCCGGCGGGGAGCCGCGCGCCCTCCTCGGCGACGATCTCCGTCACCTGCCCGGCGACCGGGCTCTGGAGGACGTAACTGCCCTGCCCGTGGGTGAGGACGGCGGGCGCGCTGACCGTGGCGGAGACGGTGCCGGTCACCGCCCACACGGAGGCGGCGGCCAGCGCGACCACGGTCACGGCCAGCACGAGCCAGCCCTGCGGGCGGGCGAGGCGCACCGGGAGATCAAGCTCCTCCGGCGACTGGAGCTTGGCGAGGGCCTGTTGACGGAACTGCACGGGAGGTACCTCGGGGCAGACCGGAGTCCCGGAACCGGAAGGCGGCTCCGGGACTCGCGGGCGCACTCGGGTGCGGTCAGAGACCGGCGACCAGGCCGGCGACCGGGGCGGTGTTCAGGCCGGTGACGCCCTCGACCGTGCCGACGGCGGTGTTCACCACGCCGGAGACCGGGGCGACGCCGTCCACCAGACCGGTGACGGTGCCCAGCGCGTTCACGTGCAGACCACCGGAGACGTTGTCCAGCTCAGCGTCCGAGATCTCGACGGTCTCGACCTGGGGGGTGGAGTTCATGATGGAACTTCCCTTCCTATGGATATCTCACAAGGGGGAGCGGCCCCTCTGGGGACAGATGGACGGCCGCCGACCGCGGGCGCCGGGCGCCCTGCCGGGTGCCGTGGCGGGCCCCGCGGTGCGATGGATCAAAGCACGCGGCCGCCGTGGGCTTCCAATCAATCACCCCGTCCCACCTGGGCAGTTGCACCCGAGTGGCGACCAACCGTGCAGAGACGCGCACGGCACCCCGGCGACTTCTTCACACCCCGCGCGGGATCGTCGCAGACGTTCTCTTGCCGGCCCGGCGGCGAATCCGGCACTCCCGTCCCAAAGACGTGTCCGGCGGCGCGCGGTTGTGCAGATCCAACGGACTCGGTGCCCCGGATGGGCAATCGGTGTGCAGATTCGCTGAAGCCGGGATTCCGCCCCCCGGTCCGAAACGGACCGTCGCCGACCGGTCACGCCCGGTGCTGACCCGCCGTCACCCCAGCAGGGCGTAGACCGTGTTCGCGCGGGCCGCCAGCTCACCCGTCGTCGCCACGCTCATCGTGATGTCGGCGAACGCCATCCGGCGGCCCACCTTGGTCAGCACCGCCTCCACCAGCACGTCCGAGCCCAGCACCGCCCGCTGGAACGACGTGGACTGCTGCACCGTCGTCATCGGCACGAAGCCGCCGCGCGCCGCCGAGACGGCGATCACCGTCGCGGTGTCCGCCGCCGCCATCAACGCCTGCCCGGACAGCCCGCCGCCCTCGCGGGCCAGCCGCTTCGACCAGGGCAGCCGCAGCACCGCCCGGTCGTCGCCCAGCGATTCCACCGTCAGGCCCAGTTCCAGGACCCACGGGGCGAAGTTGGCGGAGAGGATCTTGTCGGCCTCGGCCGTGGTCATCGTCATACGGCGATTGTTCCCGCGCGGGGTGCGCCCCGCGAGCGGCGTGACCGGTACGGGCCGTCAGCCCCGGCCCGCGAAAACGGAATTGAACGTCCCGCGCGCCCTGTCCGTACCAGTGGCCATCCAGGCGCCCCGAACACGGCGGCCGGTCCACGGCCCGCAGACCCCGTCCCCCAGGAGGTCGAGAAGGTTGAGTCACAAGCGAATTCCGAAGCGCAAGGCCGCGATCGCGGCGGGCGGCGTGGCGGCGCTCGGAGCGGCGGCCATCCTGCTGCCGCACGCCAACGCCTCCCAGGACGGCGCCTCGGACGCGACGGCCCCCAGAACCCTCAAGTCCACGGACGCCTCGGACCTCGCCGCCCAGCTCGCCGGACTCCTCGGCGACGCCTTCGCGGGCTCCTACTACGACGCCGACAACCAGCAGCTCGTCGTCAACGTCGTCGGCAACGACAACCAGGTGATCGTCCAGGCCAAGAAGGCGGGCGCGGCGATACGCCAGGTCGACAACAGCATGGGCGAACTCCAGACCGCCGCGGGGACGTTGAGGAGCGAGGCCGCCATTCCCGGCACCGCCTGGGCCGTGGACCCCCGCACCAACAAGATCCTCGTCACCGCCGACTCCACGGTCACCGGCGACAACTGGGACCAGCTGGAGTCCACCGTCGAGACCCTCGGCCCCGGCATGGCCACCCTCAAGAAGTCCAGCGGCACCTTCAAGACCTTCGCCTCCGGCGGCGACGCCATCTTCGGCGGCGGCGCCCGCTGCTCCCTCGGCTTCAACGTCACCGCCGCCGACGGCACCCCGGCCTTCCTCACCGCGGGCCACTGCGGGGTCGCCGCCGCCCAGTGGTCCGACCAGGCGAACGGGGCGCCGATCGGCACCGTCGACCAGGCCGTCTTCCCCGGCGCGGGCGACTTCGCGCTGGTCAAGTACGACGACCCGGCCGTCCAGGCGCCCAGCGACGTCAACGTCGGCGGGGGACAGCTCGTTCCCATCGCGGGCGTCGCCGAGGCGGCGGTCGGCCAGCAGGTCTTCCGGATGGGCAGCACCACGGGACTGTTCGACGGCACGGTCACCGGCCTCGACGCCACCGTCAACTACCCCGAGGGCACCGTCACCGGCCTCATCCAGACGAACGTCTGCGCCGAGCCCGGCGATAGCGGCGGCTCCCTGTTCACCCAGGACGGCAGCGCGATCGGCCTGACCTCGGGCGGCAGCGGCGACTGCACCATCGGCGGCGAGACGTTCTTCCAGCCGGTCACCACCGCCCTGGAGGCGGTCGGCGCGACCCTCGGCGCGGGCGGCGCCGGGGAAGAGGGCGACGCGGGGGCCGGGGAGCAGGACACCGGCGCCCGCGAGATACCCGGCCTCGGCGACGAGGTCGGCCTCGGTGCCCGCAAGGGCCAGACGGACAGGCACTGACCCGCCCCCACGGATGTCCACTGACCGCCCCCCACCAGCGGCAGCGGACGACGCGGTCCGGTCCTTCGGCGGAGGGACCGGACCGCGCTGTGTCCGGGGACCCGTCAGTCCCGCTCCCGCGCCCGCAACAGCAGCAGCGCCACGTCGTCGTCCCGCTCCTCCGCCGCCTCGTGCCGCACCAGGGTGTCGGCCAGCTCGTCCAGGGGCAGGTCCCCGGCCTCGGCCAGCCGCCGCCCCAGATCGGCCAGGGCGTCCTCGATGTCGACGCCCGGCGACTCGATCAGCCCGTCCGTGTACAGCACCAGCACCGAGCCGGGCGTGAGCGCGACCTCCGTCGTCGGGTAACCGGCGGCCCCGTCGATGCCCAGCAGCGGGCCCCCGGCCAGGTCCAGCACCCGTACCCGGCCGTCCGGGCGGCGCAGCAGCGGCGGCGGATGCCCGGCCCGCGCCATCACCGCCCGCCCGCGCGCCGGGTCGAGACGCAGGTACAGACAGCTGGCGAACAGGTCCGAGCCCAGGTCGATCAACAGCCGGTTGGTGCTGGCCATGACCTCCTGCGGGGACTGCCCGACGGCCGTGTACGCGCGCACCGCGGTACGGAGCTGACCCATCAGCCCGGCCGCGGTCACGTTGTGCCCCTGGACGTCCCCGATCACCGCCGCCGCCTGCCCCCCGGTCGGCACCACGTCGTAGAAGTCACCGCCGATGTCCATGCCCCGGGTCCCCGGCAGATAGCGGGCCGCGGCGTCGATGCCGGGCAGCGGCGGCAGCGAGTGCGGCAGCAGCGCCGCCTGGAGGCCGTGCGCGAGCTGGTGCTTGGCGTCGTAGAGCAGCGCCCGCTCCAGGGCGAGCGCGACCAGCCCGCCGAGGCTCGTCAGCACCGCCCGCTCGTCCGCGGGGAAGCCGTGCGGCTCGGCGTAGGCGAGCACACAGGTGCCCACCGGCCGTCCGGAGGCGATCAGCGGCAGGAACGCCCAGGAGGCGAACCCGTCCGGGGTGGCGGGCCGCGCCGGGTAGAGCCGCTCCAGCTGCTCCCGCGACTCGAAGAACGCGGGTACCCCGCTGGTCAGGGCCTGCGCGCCGGGGGTCGTCGAGTCCAGCGGCAGCCCGTCGAACTGCTCCACCATGTGCGCGTCCGGATAGCCGCGGTGCCCCAGCACCCGCAGCCGCCCGCCCCGCGTCCCCAGCAGCACCAGCGCCTGGCAGCCCACGGCGGGCGCGATCTCGTCGGCGACCAGCTGCACCACGTCCTGCACGCCCACCGCCTCGGTCAGCGCCCCGGCCATGCTCAGCACCTGGGTGATGGTCACCAGCCGGGACGGCGCGTCACCGGGCCCCGGCGCCGCCCGCGCCATCTCCGCCACCGCCCGCGCCCTGCTGATCCGCACACTCAGCCCGGTCGTGCTCGGGTACATCCGGAACGACAGCCAGTCGGCCGGCGGGCGCAGCGCCACGAACGAGGTGACCTGCTGGCTGAAGAGCGCCCCGCGGTAGCGGTCCTCGTACACCGGGTCGTTCAGCCAGGGCACCGACGCCCACAGCTGGGTGCCGAGCAGCCGGTCCGCCGACACCTCCAGCAGCTCGGTCGCCGCCGGATTGGCGAAGGTGACCCGCCCCTGCACGTCGAGGGAGCACAGCCCGTACGGCAGCCGCGCCACCATCCGGGTCGCCTCGACCGAGCCGAGGGTGCCGGACATGTTCCCGATGAGCGGCGTGGCCAGCAGGTCGGGCTCCGGGCGCAGCGGCAGCCCGGACTGGGCGGCCCGCTCCAGACGCGTCGCGAGCCTGCGGCAGGACGCCGTCAGATGGTCCCGCTCCCGGTCCGACAGCTCCGGGGCGTGCCCGCCGGGCCAGGTGACGAAGACCGCCCCGTACAGCGTGCTCTCGGACGCCACCGGCAGCGCGGCCAGCGAGAACGGGTACGGCAGCACCACGGCGACCCGGGGGAAGCGGCGCGCCATCTCCTCCTCGCCGCCGACCCAGACCAGCTTGCGGTCCCGGGCCGCCTCGGCGACCGGTATCGGCGCGGCCAGCCCCACCCGCTCCCAGGGCGCCGCGAACGACCGGGGGAGTCCCGCCATCACCGCCATCTGGAGCACCGGCTCGTCCGGCGCGAGCAGATAGACGGCGCCGGAGTGCGCGTGGACGTCGTCCATCATCGCGGCCAGCGTCAGCGACAGCAGCGGAATGCCGACCGGGAGCCGGGCCGCCGGTGCCTGCTGCCCCGGCTCCTGCACCTCGGACACGCCGACCACCTCCTCGCCGTGCCGCCGAACGGTCCCAGGGAACAAATCTCCCTCGCCGGGGCCTCCCGCGCACGGCGAGTGGCCGCCCACGCCCGCCGTGCCACGGCCCGCCGGGGCCGTCGCGCGACGTCGGCGCGCCGCCCGGAACGCTCACAGGGGCTGCGCGGCAGCCGCATACGCGCTGTAATACCCACGTGGTCAGTCATGGCGCCGCGGGACGCAGCACGGGAACGCTGCGTACCGAAGGTGCCCTGAAAGCGCTGATGTCCGATCCCGACTCCCCCGAACGGCGGCATCGCGTCCTCGAACAGGCGCTCGTCTTCGCGGGGGCGACCTTCGCCGCCGTCTACACCCTGAGCGAGGACGGCGACCTGCTGTGCCTCACCGAGTCCGCCGGGGTGCCCCGCACCCTGTACGGGCTGCGCGACACCTACGCCGTCGACGGCCGCTCCCCGGCGGCCGACACCCACCGCACCCGACAGCCGGTCTGGCTCGGCCCCGCCGACCTCGCCGACCTGGCCGATGCCCGGCGCACCCCGTCCCGTGACTTCCACCTGGCCGCCCTGCCCGCGCGGCACGCGGACGAGGGCGGCTGTCTGCTCGCCGTCAGTGAGCGCGTCGAGGGCTTCGGCGCCGAGGAACGGGCCTGTCTGGAGCTGATCGCCGACGCCGTCGTCTGCCCGGTCCCCGACTGGCGGCCCGAGCGCGGCGAGCTGCCGGCGTACGCGTTCGGGCTGGCCATGGACAGCGGGCGGGTCGAGGTCGGCGACGGCCTGCTGGAACTGTTCGGGCTGCGGTCCGCTGACTTCGACGGCAAGGTCGAGACGCTGCTCGGCCGCACCGTGCCCGAGGACCTGCCCTCGCTGATGTCCGTGGTGGAGGCCGACCACATGTCCATCGGCGAGCGCGAGCTGGAGTTCCGGGTGCTCCAGCCCGCCGGGCCGCCCAAGTGGCTGAGGCTGCGCGGCCGGATGCTGCCCGGCGGCGAGGGCCATCCGGCCCGTCTCGTCGGCACCGTCATGGACGCCTCCCAGCTGCGCTCCGACGTCACCGACGTCGCCCGCATCCAGCGGCTGGCCGCCGCCCTGGCCACCGCGGGCACCGTCCGCGACGTCAGCCACGCCCTCGTCTCCGCGCTGCGCAAACCGCTGCGGGCCGACCGGATCGCCCTCGCCGAGCTGGAGCACGACCGGCTCGTCGTCACCGTCCTCGACCCGCCCGAACCGGAGTCCTGGCCGGAGCTGTGGCGCCTGGAGTGGCGCGGCGAGTGGCCCGACGCCCCGGTGCGCGCCATGCCCACCCTCGCGACAGCGCTCGGCGAGGGCCGCGCGCAGATCTGGCCCGCCGGGACCGCCGCCCTGGAACCCGCCCTCGCCGAGGTCGGCCCCGGCGGCCTGGCCGTGCTGCCGCTGCCCGCCGGGGGCCGCATGGTCGGCGCCTGCCTGATCGGCTGGGACTCCCCGCACGACTTCGGGCCCGACGAACGCGCCCTGCTCACCGCCTCCGCCGGACTCGCCGGACAGGCCCTGCTGCGCGCCCACGCCTTCGACGCCGAGCACGAACTCGTCGGCATGCTCCAGCGCCAGCTGCTCCCGCGCCGCCTGCCGAAACTGCCCGGCGCCGAGGCCGTCGCCCGCTATCTGCCCGCCACCGCCGGTCTGGAGGTCGGCGGCGACTGGTACGACGTGATCCCGCTGCCGGACAACCACGTCGCCCTCGTCATCGGCGACGTCCAGGGGCACAGCGCGGGCGCCGCCACCCTGATGGGCCAGATGCGCACCGCGCTGCGCGCCTACGCCGCCGAGGGGCATCCGCCGGACGTGGTGGTCAGCCACGCCAACCGGCTGCTGGTCGACATGGAGACCGACCTCTTCGCCACCTGCGCCTATGTCGACGTCGACATGGAGGAGGGGTTCGCCTGGTGCGTACGGGCCGGGCACCTGCCGCCGGTGCTGCGGCAGCCGGACGGGAGCACCGAGATCGCCGAGGCGGAGGGCGGGCCGCCGCTCGGGGTGCTGGCGCAGGCCGACTTCCCCATGAGCCCGCTGCGCCTCCAGCCAGGCACCGTGATCGCGCTGACCACGGACGGTCTGGTGGAGACCCCGGACACCGACATCGACACCGGCATGGACCACTTCGCGCACATGCTCGCGGGCGCGGACCCCGCCCACCTCGGACCGGTCGCCGACACCCTGCTCGACGGCGCCCGGCGCAGCGACGACATCGCCCTGCTGCTGATGCGCTACGACGGCATGGCGGTCCGTCCCCGGCGGGAGAGCTGGACGGTGTGGCGGGTCCCCGAGGCGGTCCGGCACGCCCGCCGCTTCACCCGGCGCACGCTGCGCTCCTGGGGCGCCGCCGAACACGTCGACGCGGCCCTCCTCGTCGTCTCCGAGCTGGTCACCAACGCCCTCGTGCACACCGACGGCAAGGTCCGCCTCGACCTGACCCTGCTCAGCGACCGCCTCCGCGTCTCCGTCGCCGACGCCTCCCCGCGCACCCCCGTCAAGCCGACCTCCATCGGCTGGGAGGCCACCGGCGGGCGGGGCCTCCTGCTCGTCGAGGCCATGTCGACGGCGTGGGGGAGCGTGCCCGTCAGCGGCGGCAAACAGGTCTGGAGCGAGATCACCCTCGACTCGGGCAACGGCGAGGACACCTAGGGCGCCGCTAGGCTCCCCACGTGAGGCACGACCACCCCGACGGCTCCCGGCGCCCGGCGTCCGGCGCGCCCGCCGACCTGAATCTGCTGCGGACCTTCCTCGCCGTCTACCGGTCGGGGTCGTTCACGGCCGCGGGCCAGCTGCTGGGGCTGTCGCAGCCGACCGTCACCACCCAGATCCGGTCGCTGGAGCGGCAGATGGGACGGGAGCTGTTCGAGCGGCTGCCGCGCGGGGTCGCGGCGACCGCCGTGGCGGACGAACTGGCCGCGCGGATCGCCGTACCGCTCGACGCGCTGGCCGCCGCCACCGGCGACGGGGCACCGGATCAGGCGCCGCCGGAGCCGGTGCACCTGGCCGGGCCCGCCGAACTGCTGGCGACCCGGGCCCTGCCCGCGCTCGGGGAGCTGGTGGTCCAGGGCGTACGGCTGCGGGCGAGCCCGGGGCTCACCGACCCGCTGCTCGACGAGCTGCGCGCCGGACGGCACGACCTCGTCATCGCCACCACCCGGCCGCGCGGCCGGGCACTGACCGCCGTACCGCTCGCCGACGAGGAGTTCGTGCTGGTGGCCGCCCCCGAGTGGGCCGACCGCCTGCGGGCGCCGCTCGCCACCGACGGCCCCGGCGTACTGCACCCGGTGCCGCTGATCACCTACGCCGAGGACCTGCCGATCGTCCGCCGCTACTGGCGCCATGTCTTCGGCCGACGGCTCACCTGCCATGCCGCCGTGTCCGTGCCCGACCTGCGGGCCGTCCTCGCGCTGGTGACGGGCGGCGCCGGGTTCAGCGTGCTGCCCCGCTACCTGTGCGCCGACGCCCTGGAGTCCGGCGCCCTCGCCCTGCTCGACGCCCCGGACGACCCGCCGATCAACACGGCGTTCCTGGTGCAGCGTCCGGGCCCGGCCCGCAACCCGCACGTCACCCTCGTCCGCGACCGGCTGCTGGCGGTCGCCCGGGAGTGGTGAGCCCGATCCCGGGTATGCGTCCGCGGACCCGACCCGACTCCCTGGAGGCGGCGAACGCGCGGACAACGAGCCGTGACCGGTGAGTGAACCCAAAGAGACATCCGTCCGGGCGATCACCGCTATGGTGAAGCAGATGAAGGCTCTCGTGCTGTCCGGCGGCGCCGGAACACGGCTCAGGCCGATCACGCACACGTCGGCCAAGCAGCTCGTCCCGGTGGCGAACAAAGCCGTGCTGTTCTACGGACTGGAATCGATCGCGGCGGCCGGTATCACCGACGTCGGACTGGTCGTCGGCGACACCGCCGAGGAGATCAGGGAGGCGGTCGGCGACGGATCGAAGTTCGGTCTGGACATCACCTACATCCCACAGGAACGGCCCCTGGGTCTCGCCCACGCCGTACTGATCGCCCGTGAGTACCTCGGCGACGACGACTTCGTGATGTACCTCGGCGACAACTTCATCGTCGGCGGCATCACCGGCCTCGTCGAGGAGTTCCGCGCCACCCGCCCCGACGCCCAGATCCTGCTGACCCGCGTCTCCGACCCCCGCGCCTTCGGCGTCGCCGAACTCGGCCCGACCGGGCGGGTGATCGGCCTGGAGGAGAAGCCCGAGCACCCCAAGAGCGACCTCGCGCTCGTCGGCGTCTACCTCTTCACCCCCGCCGTCCACGAGGCGGTGCGGGCCATCACCCCGTCGTGGCGCGGCGAGCTGGAGATCACCCACGCCCTCCAGCACCTCCTCGACACCGGCGCCGACGTCCGCTGCACGGTCATCAAGGGCTACTGGAAGGACACCGGCAACGTCGGCGACATGCTGGAGGTCAACCGCACGGTCCTGGAGGACGTCGAGCGCCGCGTCGACGGCGAGACCGACGCCTCCGAGATCATCGGCCGGGTGGTGGTCGAGGAGGGTGCCCGGGTCGTCCGCTCCCGGATCGTCGGCCCCGTCGTCATCGGCGCCGGAACCGTCGTCAGCGACTCCTACGTCGGCCCGTTCACCTCCATCGCGGAGAACTGCCGCATCCAGGACAGCGAGTTGGAGTTCTCGATCGTGCTGCGGGACTCCTCCATCGACGGCGTCGGCCGCATCGAGAACTCGCTCATCGGGCGGCACGCCCAGGTGACCACCGCGCCCAGCGTGCCCAGCGCCCACCGACTCGTCCTCGGCGACCACAGCAAGGTGCAGATCCACACATGAAGCTCCTCGTCACCGGCGCCGCCGGTTTCATCGGCTCCGCCCACGTCCGCGCACTGCTCGCCGACGGCGGGCCCGAGGCGCCGCACATCACCGTCCTCGACAAGCTCACCTACGCGGGCTCCCGCGACAACCTGCCCGCCGGCCACCCCCGGCTGGAGTTCGTGCACGGCGACATCTGCGACGCCGCCCTGGTCGACAAGCTCATGGCCGACACCGACCAGGTCGTGCACTTCGCCGCCGAGTCCCACGTGGACCGCTCCATCGACTCCGCCGCCGACTTCGTCCGCACCAACGTCCTGGGCACCCAGACCCTGCTGGACGCGGCCCTCAGACACGGCGTGGGCCCCTTCGTGCACATCTCCACCGACGAGGTCTACGGCTCCATCGACACCGGCTCCTGGCCCGAGGAACACCCCCTGAGCCCCAACTCGCCGTACTCCGCCTCCAAGTCCTCCTCCGACCTGCTCGCCCTCGCCTACCACCGCACCCACGGCCTGGACGTCCGCGTCACCCGCTGCTCCAACAACTACGGCCCGCGCCAGTTCCCCGAGAAGGTCATCCCGCTGTTCATCACCAACCTCCTCGACGGGCTGACCGTCCCGCTGTACGGCGAAGGGCTCAACGTCCGTGACTGGCTGCACGTCGAGGACCACGTCCACGGCATCGAGCTGGTGCGCACCAAGGGCCGCCCCGGCGAGGTCTACAACATCGGCGGCGGCACCGAACTGAGCAACCGTGACCTCACCGCCCTGCTGCTGAAGGCCTGCGGCGCCGACTGGGACCGCGTCGAGCACGTCCCGGACCGCAAGGGGCACGACCGGCGCTACTCCGTCGACTGGAGCAAGGCCCGCACCGAGCTGGGCTACCGGCCCCGCCACGACTTCACCGCCGGCCTCGCCGAGACCGTCGACTGGTACCGCGAGAACCGTTCCTGGTGGCAGCCCCTGAAGCAGCGGGAGCGGGTATGAGGTGGCTGGTCACCGGGGCGGGCGGGATGCTCGGCCGGGACACCGTCGCCGCCCTCGTCCGGCGCGACGCCGAGGTGACGGGCCTGGACCGGACCGCCCTCGACATCACCTCGCCCGACGCCGTCGAGCGGGCCTTCGCCGAGCACCGGCCGGACATCGTGGTCAACTGCGCCGCGTACACGGCCGTCGACGACGCCGAGACCGACGAGGCAGGCGCCCTGCTGGTCAACGGCGAGGGGCCCCGGCTGCTGGCCCGCGCCTGCGCCGCGGCCGGCGCCCGGCTGCTGCACGTCTCCACCGACTACGTCTTCGACGGCGACACACGCACCGCGCCCTACCCGGAGGACCACCCCCCGGCCCCGCGCACCGCCTACGGCCGCACCAAGCTCGCCGGTGAGGAGGCCGTACGGGCCGAACTCCCCGAGCACAGCGCCGTGGTGCGCACGGCCTGGCTGTACGGCGTCCACGGCCGCAGCTTCGTCCGTACGATGATCGAGCTGGAGGCCCGCCGGGACACCGTCGACGTCGTCGACGACCAGCGTGGCCAGCCCACCTGGAGCGCCGACGTCGCCGAACGCCTCGCCGACCTCGGCCCCCTGATCGGCCCGGACGTCAGCGGGGTCTTCCACGCCACCGGCTCCGGCGAGGCCACCTGGCACGAACTGGCCCGCGAGGTTTTCCGCGGCCTCGGCGCCGACCCCGCACGGGTGCGCCCCACCAGCAGCGCGGCCTACCCGCGCCCGGCACCGCGCCCCGCGTACAGCGTCCTCGCCCACGGCCGGTGGAAGGACGTGGGCCTGCCCGGGCCGCGCGCCTGGCGGGCCGCGCTCGACGAGGCACTGCCCCAGATCCGCAAGGAGCACCAAGGAGTTTCGACGTGAAACGTCATGAGTTCCTCCGGGGACTGCACAAGGCGGTCGCCAACCGCAACTACCTGGAGATCGGCGTCAACGACGGCCGCAGCCTCACGCTCTCCCGGGTCCCCAGCATCGCGATCGACCCCGCGTTCAAGGTGACCTCGGAGATCCGCTGCGACGTCCACCTGGCCAAGGCGACCAGCGACGCCTTCTTCGAGCGCCCCGACCCGCTGGCCCACCTCAAGGGCGGGCGCCACCCGCTGCGCAACATGGCCCGCGGCCGTCACCCGCTGGCCCACTGGCGCCGCACCACCCTCGACCTGTCCTTCATCGACGGCATGCACCTCTTCGAGTACGCGCTGCGCGACTTCATCAACGTCGAGCGCCACTCGGACTGGTCCAGCGTGATCGTCTTCGACGACATGCTGCCGCGCAACGTCGACGAGGCCGCCCGCGACCGGCACACCGGCGCCTGGACCGGCGACGTCTACAAGATCATCGAGATCCTCTCCCGCTACCGCCCCGACCTCGCGACCGTCCTGGTCGACACCCAGCCCACCGGCCAGCTGGTGGTCTTCGGCGCCGACCCCGGCAACACCGTCCTGAAGGACAAGTACGAGGAGATCATGGCCGAGTACGACGTGCCCGACCCGCAGAAGGTCCCCGAGGCCGTTCTCGACCGGGTCCGCGCGGTCCGCCCCGAGGACCTCCTGGGCGCCGACTTCTGGCACCCCCTGACCCGGGCCCGCAACCGCGGCCTGAGCCGCTCGCGGGGCTGGGAACCCCTCCGCACGGCCGTGAACCAGCTCGCCCCGCCCGCCTGACCGGGCATCAGGTCCCAACCCGGCCCGCCAATTCCTGCTCGGCTGGGAGAAGACTGTCCGGCTGCCGGGTGGGGAGCGATAATCGGGTGGCGAGTGATGCCCCGTGAACTTGACCCGGTGTGTGAACAACCGTCGGACCGCCACTCGTTCGCGGGGTCCCGGGAGGCGAAATGATAGAGACTCGGATGCCCGATCTCGGCGCCGTGCCACTCCGCACACTGCTCACCGCCGAGGAGCCCGTCCTGTTCCGTGCTCTCGCATGGCAGGGAAGCCAGGCGGACAGGGCACGATCCGTCGCCGCCTCCGAGGAGGGGGGAGGGGGTGGGGGAGCCGAGCGCATCGACTGAGCGCACATCCCGGTACCGACCCATCTGAGGAGCGAATGTGATCGAGTCCCACCTGCCCGACTTCGCGGCTTCTTCCCTTAGGTCAGTCCTTGACTCCGATCAGTCCGCTGTTCGGCAGGGCCTGGAGTGGATCGGTTCGCACGCTGACCAGGAGCGGCCCATTGCCGCCGGTGGCGAAGAGGGCGGCGGCGCGGAGCGCATCGATTGACGCGGGCGCAGATCTCCCCTCACCGGATCGAGTGGAGCACCGTCGACGCCCTCGCCAGGGGGAGCGTCGGCCCCGAAGAGGTCCGGGAGTTGAGGCGGGCGGAGCGCAGCCGTACGTTGCTGCTGCTTCGCGCCGTTCAGGACGAGGTGGTGAAGGCGCCTGACTCCCGCGGTCCTCTTACCTCGCTGGAACCCGCTTGGAGTGTGCTCGAGCAGGTCCAGCAGACGGCACCGGAAGCCCTGGAGTCCCTGCTGTCCTACCCCTACGTCGCGGGATGGGCGGGTTTCACCCTGCGTCGGCTCCGTCGTGGCCAGGCCGCGGATGCCGCACCGCCATGGGTTCACGTCGGGCACCTGCACTGTGTCGCAGTCGCCGCCGCACTGCGGGCGGGCATCGACGTGGACCTGCGTGTTCCGGCCAGGCGAGGGCAGGTCGCGCTGCCCGCCTTGGGGCTGGTTCGCTCCCCGAGCCGGTCCGGAACGCCTTGGACAGTGGCCCGTGTCCGCCACCGCGCGGGGGTCTGCGACGTGGACTTCGGTGACAGCACCGTGCGGTTGCCGCCGGACCTCGGCCGTGACGCGTCCGGCTGGTGGACGCTTCGACGCCTCGAGTGCCGGGCAGGGCCGAGAACGCTGTCCCTGCGACTGGACGACATCGATCCGTATCGCGGCCTGTACGAGCCTCTCGGTCCGGATCGCCTCGACACCGCGCAGGTCGCGGTCTGGCAGGAACTGCTCGATGGTGCCTGGCACCTGCTCTGCCGCCACGACCCGCACCTCGCGGATGCGATGAGCGCCGGCCTGGACGCCTTGGCGCCCTATCCGTTCACGAGTCGCTTCCCCCTTATCAGCGCCTCGAGCGGAGAGGCCTTCGCCGGGATCACGGTCGCCAGGCCCGATGCCCCCGGAGACCTGGCGGAGACACTCGTGCACGAGTTCCGACACGTCCTCCTGGGAGGCCTCCTCCATCTGGTCCCGCTGACCCGGCAGAACGAGGGCGGTCTTCTCTACGCTCCCTGGCGCGACGATCCGCGTCCCGCCGCGGGACTGCTCCAGGGCATCTACGCCTTCTCCGGGGTGACGAAGTTCTGGCGGGCCGTGACGCGCTCCCGCGAGGAGCCCGAGGGTCACGCGGAGTTCGCCCGCGCCCGATGGCAGGCACCCACGCTCGAGGCGGCCCGCGCCCTGCGCGACACCGCGTGTCTCACGGAAGCCGGGCAGCGTTTCCTCGAGGGTGTCGAGGAACAGCTCACCGGCTGGGAAGCCGAGGCCCCGTACCACCCGGCAGCGGAAACGACCATCGAGGACCACCGTGCCGGGTGGCGGCTACGGCACCTGGTCCCCGACCCCGGCCTGGTGACCGCGCTGGCACGTGAGTGGGAGGGGACCACCGACAGTGTGACGGGCCCGTACACGGAGGAACTGGTGCCGCGGGGAGACGGCCCCTGGTCCGCCGCCCGCGCCGATCTCCTGCGCTGCGCCGTCCAGGCGGGCCCGTCACCGCTGGAGCCCTCACTCGTGGCGGAGACCGGTGCGACAGTCGCCGATCTGGCCCTGGTCCGGGGGCGTTTCGAAGAGGCGCTGACCGGCTACCGTGCGGAACTGGCCGACGACCCCGACCGGCCGTCCTCCTGGACCGGCTTCGCACTGGCCTGGTCCAGGCTCACCACCGGACCCGGGCCCGACATTCTGCTGCTGCGCCCCCAGTTGGTGCGGGCCGTTCACCGCGCGTTGCGCGGCGGCGGTGAGCCCCCTCAGCCGGACGCGCTGGCCACCTGGCTCGCCGCCCGTCTGCCCACCGATGAGCTTCACGCCCGTCCGCGCACCGGGATGGCGTAGCGGTAGCCGAGCTTGGCCTGCGTCGTCTTCCAGTGCACTCCGTCCGCCATGTGGCAGTAGCGCGACTGGAGCTGCGACTCCGGCATGTCGGCCATCTCCATGCCGAGTTGTTGCGCCTCCACCCGGCTCTGCGCATAGGGAGAGCAGGCGACTTCGAGACCGTCGCGGCCGGTGATGGTGACCTCCAGGACGTCCGTCACGTACGAGACGTCGGTGTAGCAGTTCTCCTCATGGCCGACGAAGCCGAAAGCGCCGATCAACTCCAGCTCGACGGTGAAGGAGCAGCGGGTGCGACCCGGGGCCAACGACACCGGGACCCGTACGGCGCCCGACTCGACGAGACGTCCGTCGGCGGCCGTCGGCTCGGCGGGTACCTTGCGCTCCCTCCTGACGAAGGCGATCGTGGGGTCGGAATCCACCCCGTCCACGCTCACCCGGCGCACCACGATGCTCGTCCACGGCGTGTGGTCCGGTGACACCTCCGCGATCATCGGGAAGGAGATCCACGGCACCACGGCGGACTCAGCTGATTCCACCTGGCAGGAGATGTGCAGCGTGGCATTGCCGTCACCGCCGATGACGAAGGTGTCACGGCGCTGCCGGAAGCGGATGAGCCGGGGCACGTAGGCTTCCAGGTCGCGGAGATGGGCCAGGTCCCTCACGTCCTTGCGAATGCTGTCGGCGAGCAGCCACACGGCGACGACGCCCGTCGCGATGGACGCCGCGATCAACAGCCATGTCAGGATGAGGAAGAGCGCGGCCTGGGAAGCGCTGGACCGCAGACCGACCAGCGTCCCGGCAATCGTGAGGATCACCGAGACGACCGCGGAGACGAAGCCCGCGAAGGCCGCGCTGACACCGCCCTGCGTCCGCTCCACCACGGCTTCGCTCCCCCCGACGCGTGGCCCTGCGGGCATTGTCCCGTAGATCGGCGCGGGTGACAGCCGCACCGCAGATGTGAGAGCCCCCGGTCAGCCCCGCAATTCCCGGTAGTGGGCGCGGCAGGTGTCGTACGCCGGGAGGAGGCCCGTGGTGCGGGCCTCGGTCAGTGACGGTGCCGCCGCGTCCTTCGGGGAGAGGAGCGGGGGGATGCCCTCGGGCCAGTCGATCGCCAGGTCCGGGTCGAGGGGGTGGATTCCGTGCTCGCGTTCGGGGGCGTAGCCGGTGGAGCAGAGGTACACCACCGTCGCCTCGTCGCTGAGGGCCATGAAGGCGTGGCCGAGGCCCTCCGCGAGGAACACCGCGTGCCGGGTGTCGTCGTCGAGGCGTACGGCCTCCCAGCGGCCGAAGTCCGGTGAGCCGACGCGGAGATCGATCACCACGTCCAGGACCGCGCCGCGTACACAGGTGACGTACTTGGCCTGCCCGGGCGGCACGTCGGAGAAGTGCACGCCCCGCAGCACACCCCGGCGGGAGACCGAGCAGTTGGCCTGCGCGAGGGTCAGGTCGTAGCCGGTGGCCTCGCGGAACTCCGCGCCCCGGTACCACTCGTGGAAGCTGCCCCGCTCGTCCGGGAAGACCTTGGGCTCCAGCACCCAGGCGCCCTCGATGTCCAGCGCTCGCACCCGCGTCACCTCCCCCGCGCCGCGGCGCGTGCCGTCACCGGGCGCAGCAGTCGCCGCGCCCTGCCCACCAGCCGCCGCAGCCGGGGATGGCGACGCGTGTGCGCCGCCCGGACGCGGCCACCGTCCGGCGCCGCGCGCAGCGACAGCGGCAGGGCGACGAACCTCGGCTCGCCGGCGTCCGGGTCCGGTCCCAGCGCGGTGCGCCAGACCCCACCCGCCAGCTCGGCGCCGGAGAGAGCGGCTTCGAGCATCGCGCCCGGGCGTGCCCTGACCGGCGACAGCGTGCCGGGGACGGTGACCGGGGCCGTGCCCGCGGGACCGGTCAGCCGCACCAGCACCTTCGCCGCGCCGTTCACGTACAGCGGCAGCCGCATCCGAAGCCGCCCGCCCGAGACCCCCATGTCCCGCTCAGCGACCTGCCCGAGCCCCAGCCGCCCCTGCGCCCGGTCCACGTCCAGCGACAGGTTGCGGTACGGATCGGTCAGGTACGGCAGGATCAGACGCCCGGCGACGACACCGGCGTACGGCAGCGCGAGCGCCCGGCCCTCGCCCGGTCTGCTCTCCTTGGTCCAGCCGCCCAGCCTGACCCGGACCACCGGGTCCCACACCTCGGCGTCCAGCGGTGTCCCGCCCGCCGCCGTCGCCGGATCCACGGTGGCCGTCGCCCGCAGCACCAGCCGGACCCGGGAGCCGTCGCCGACCGGGACCCTCTCGTGGGTGACGCCGGTGGGCTGGAAGTGGGTGGCGGCGCTGGAGCGGGCGCGCAGCACCAGGTCGAGCGGCGCCTTGTCGAACCGGGCGGCGTTGTCCGCGCCCAGCAGCTCCACCGCCTCGGCGACATCGCGCGGCGGGCCGTCGAAGGCGGGGCTCGCCGCGTCGGCGGGGTAGGTCATCGGCTCGCCGTCGTGGGTGTACTCGGCGCTGAGCCCGATGTGCAGCTTCCCGTCCCGCCACTCCACGCTCTCCGTGGTCGCCCGCAGCCCGACCGCGGCCTCCCACTCGGCGAACGCCACCACGTCGTCGTAGCGTCCGGCCGTGGTCAGCGCGGCGACGATGCGCTGGGCGGGCTGGAGTCCGGCCGCGACGCCGGGCCCGAAGCGCTCTGCGACGACCTTGTGGATCTCCTCGAACAGTTCCCGCCGGAAGTCGTCCGGCTTCGCCAGCAGCCGACGGCCGCGCAGCCGTTCCACCATCTCGTTGCGCAGCCAGCGGCGCAGCAGCCGGTCGCGCGGCGGACCCGGCTCGGTGTACCGCTCGACGATGTCCAGGGCCTCCCGCAGGTTGTTGAAGTACCCGACGGGGTCGAACCGTTGGAAGCCCGCGTTGGAGCCGTCGTCGCGGCGGGTGTGGTAGTAGCAGACGTAGTCGCTGAGGACCGAGACGTTGCCCGCGCGCAGATAGGCCTCGGTGACGAAGACATGGTCCTCGAGCCGCCGTCGGCCCTCCGGGAAGCGCAGGCCGATGCGGTCGAGGAAGGCGCGTCGGACCATCTTGTGCGGGGTGAGGCTGTCGATCAGCGGCGCGTTCCCGACGGACGCGTGCGGCCGGTTGACCCGGAACAGTTCCACCGGCACGCCGCGGCCCTGGCCCGCCATCTTGCCGACCACCACGTCCGCGTCGTTGGCCACCCCGTAGTCGTACATCCGCTCCAGCGCCTCGTCGCCGAGGTGGTCGTCGTGGTCGACGAACATCACGTACTCGCCCCGGGACGCGTCGATGCCGACGTTGCGGGGTCTGCCCGACCAGCCGGAGTTCTCGATGTGGATGACCTGGACCCGGGGCTCCTCGGCGGCGAGCGCGTCCAGGCGGGCGGGGGTCTCGTCGGTGGAACCGTCGTCGATGAAGATCACTTCGTATGCGTCGGGTGGCAGTGACTGCCTCAGCAGCGACGCGATGCACTCCTCGATGTATCGCCCGGGGTTGTAGACCGGGACGACGACACTGACCTTGACCGGCATGAGCTACTTGGCCCCCTGGGGTCGCTTGCCGTTCATCTGCGGGCTTGGTGCGCGTGGCCCGATGCTAACCCCGTTGCCGTGCCGCCGGTCACGGGACCCTCGTACGGCCGTGGCCCACACCGGTCGGCGTGGGCCACGGCGGGCCGGTCAGCGGGACGCGGGGCCCGTCCAGTCGGCGGGCACCCGGGCCAGCCGGACGCGCTGGGGGTGGTCGCCGACGGGGACGGAGACGGTCTTCTGACCCGTGGCGAAGTCGATCGCGGTGACCTGGTCGGCGCCGCTCTCGGAGACCACGCAGGACCTGCCGTCACCGCTGACGGTGGCCCAGTAGGGCTTGGCGACGGGGACCAGCGGGCCTTCCTGGAGCGTCGTACGGTCCACGACGGTCGCGTAGTCGTCCATGGTGCCCGCGACGCACAGTTTGCTGCCGTCGGGCTTCATCGAGATGCCGTGGTGGCGCGAGTCGTTGACGAACGTGGTGCGGTCGTCACTGGTCGCCGGGTTCTTCGGCAGTGTCTTGGTGCGGGTGATGCGGTCGGTGGCGACGTCGTACTCGAAGAAGCCGTTGAAGAACGACACCTGGAAGTAGAGCTTGGACTCGTCGGGGCTGAAGGCCGCGGGCCGCACCGCGTCGGAGTAGTCCTTCAGGCCGATCGCGTCCAGCCGGGACCGCATGTCGATCACCTTGACCCGCTGGAACGTCCGCGCGTCGACGACCGTGATGCGGCGGTCGCCCTTCGTCCAGTCCAGCCAGGGCGCGTCGAGGTCGGTGTTCACCTCGCCGATGGACATGTTCCAGATGTAGTCGCCGCCGCCGGTGAAGACGTTCTCGTGCGGTTTGTCGCCGGTGGCGAAGCTGCCGAGCTGCGCGCCGGTGTCGATGTCCAGCACGTGCACGGTGTTGGAGGTGGAGGCGGAGACGGCGACCCGGGTCCCGTCGGGGGAGACCGCCATGTGGTCGGCGCGGTAACCCGACACCGCGAAGCGCCAGTTGACGGCGCCGCTGGCGAGGTCGATGGAGACCACGTCGGCGAAGCTGGGCCGGGAGACGACCATCGAGCGGCCGTCCGGGGTGGCGTACATGTCGTCCACGAACTGGTCGTGGCCCTCGCCGACGCTGTTGCGGATCGCCATGAAGTAGATCCACTTGATCGGGTCGGCGTTGATCTCCGCCATGCGCTGTGCCTTGTCGGGTACGACGTTGATCCGCCCGATCTTCGCGAAGTCCCCGGAGGACTTCAGGACGTCGGCGGTGCCGTCCCAGTTGTTGCCGACGAACAGCACCTCCCGCAGGGCGGTGGGCCCGGGGTCGGCGGCGGCGGTGGTCGCGGGCACGGTCAGGGTCAGGGCGAGGGCGGCGGCCACGGAGCAAAGGTGCCTGGGTCTGATGGCAGGCATGGGTGCTCTCTCCTCGGAGGGGGGAATCTGAAGACGAGCGCGTTCAGAGTGAACTTACTGAAAAGTAAGGAGGGATGGCCTTCACCACAAGACCGCGTACACGACAAAATTGGAGATCGCATCGACGGGGAGCACGGGGAGGGACCACGTGGCGGGCAGGCTCAGGGCGCCGACCGGCCGCTACGGCGGCAGATCGGCCGAGGAACGCAAGGCCGAGCGCCGCGCCCGCTTCCTGGACGCGGCGCTGCGGCTGTTCGGCGGAACCCCGGGCTACCGCGCCACCACCGTCGCCGCGCTCAGCGAGGCCGCGGGCCTGTCCACCCGCCAGTTCTACGAGGAGTTCCGCACCCTGGAGGACGTGCTGGCCGCCCTGCACCTCCAGGTCAACGACTGGGCCGAGCAGGCCGTGCTCGCCGCGCTGGCGGACGCCGGGGGACTGCCGCTCGCCGACCGGGTCGCCACGATCTTCGGCGCCTACGCGGGCAACGTCACCGCCGATCCGCGCCGCATCCGCATCACCTTCGTGGAGATCGTCGGCGTCAGCCCCCGCCTGGAGGAACAGCGGCTGGCCCGCCGGGCGCGCTGGGTCGACCTGCTGTGCGCGGAGGCCGCCGCAGCAGTCGCCCGCGGCGAGGCGGCACCCCGCGACTACCGACTCGCCGCGACGGCCTTCATCGGCAGCGTCAACGGGCTGCTCCACGACTTCAGCGCCGGATGGGTCGACGCCACCCTCGACGAGGTCGTCGGGGAGCTGGTCCGCCAGCTCCTCGGCATTCTGCGTCCGGCGGCCTGGGACCCGGGCACGGGTCCGTGAGGGCCTGGGACTACTCGTCCCAGGCCTGGATCAGCGTCTGCTCGGTGATCTTCCCCTCCCGCAGCGAGACCATCGACTCGGCGAGTACCCGTACCCCGTCCGGGTACTCACAGGACTCGCTGAACGCGAGCCGGTCGCCCTGGACCACGCAGTTGTCCAGTTGGTGGGTCATGTCCCGGCTGTAGACGTCGTCGAGGAAGGTGCTGATCTCGTCCCGGCCGTGCATCACCTTGGGGCTGCTGGGCTGGGTGTTGCGGTCCACGACGCGCAGCTCGGCGTCGTCCGCGTAGAGCGACAGCAGGGTCGACGCGTTCTGTTCCTCGATGCCCCGGCGCAGCGCCTCGGTGTCGAAGCCGGTGCCTGCCGCAGTGCCCATGGTGACCTCCTCGGGGAGCCGCGGCCCGTTCGGCGCGGGCCGCGAAGGACCTCTCCTACGAGCGTCCTCCGTTGCCGTCGGCCCGGCAAACGCAGCGGCCCCGCTGCGCCTCACGGGTGACCGGCGCCGGGGGGCCGTGTCCGGGCCGGGGCCGGTGCCGTTGCTGAAGGCATGATCTCAACACGTCGTATCGTCGCCGCCGTTGGTCTCGCCGCCGGGGTCGCCGGGCTCGCCGCCCCCACGGCGGACGCCGCCGAGGCGGGGGCCAGGGGCACCGGCAAGCTCAGCCCGCTGGCCGTCGTGGACTCCCTCCAGGTCAAGGACATGCCCGCCCGTTACCGCGATGCCCTGCCGCTGCCCTCCCAGCAGGTGAACCAGCTCAACCGCCTCAAGGAGCTGAACCAGCTCGGCCAGGTCACCGGCCTGGTCGCCCCGGTGTTCGGCCTGGTCCCCGCCGTCAAGTAGCGGTCCGGCCGCCGCCCCCGGCGGCCAGTGGATGTCCCTAGGGCCTGTCCGACGCCCCCTGGTCCGCCGAGGCGAGGAACTGCGTGGCCGCCAGCTCCGCGTACAGCGGGTCGGCGGCCACGAGTTCGCGGTGGGTGCCCACCGCCCGGACCCGGCCCGCGTCCATGACCACGATCCGGTCCGCCATCGTCACCGTGGACAACCGGTGGGCCACGACCAGCACGGTGGTCGCCCGGGCCACCTCGGCGACCGTGTCGCGCAGCGCCGCCTCGTTCACCGCGTCCAGCTGCGAGGTGGCCTCGTCCAGGAGCAGCAGCCGGGGGCGGCGCAGCAGCGCGCGGGCGATGGCGACGCGCTGTCGCTCCCCGCCGGAGAGCCGGGTGCCGCGGTGTCCGACGAGGGTGTCCAGGCCGTCCGGGAGCCGCGCCACCAGCCCGTCGAGGCGGGTCGTCTTCACCACCCTGGCCAGGGCGTCGTCGTCCGTGTCCGGATTGCCCAGCAGCAGGTTGTCGCGGAGCGAGCCGGAGAGCACCGGGGCGTCCTGCTCGACATAGCCGATCGAGGCGCGCAGCCGGGCCAGCTCCCACTCCGCGACATCCCGGCCGTCCAGCGTGATCACCCCGGACCCGGGGTCGTAGAACCGCTCGATCAGCGAGAAGACGGTGGTCTTGCCCGCGCCGGACGGGCCGACGAACGCGGTCATGCCGCGCGGCGGCACGGCGAAGCTGACCCCGTGGTGGACGTACGGCAGGTCGTCGGCGTACCGGAAGCGGACGTCGTGGAAGGCGAGCGCCGCCGGGGCCGTCTCCGGGGCGGGCAGCGGGGCGGCCGGGGCCCGCTCCTCGGCGGGCAGCGCCAGCGCCTCCTGGATCCGGGTGAGCGCCGCGGCACCGGTCTGGTACTGCGTGATCGCGCCCACCACCTGCTGGATCGGCGCCATCAGATAGAAGACGTACAGCAGGAACGCCACCAGCGTGCCGATGTCGATCGCGTCGGTGGCCACCCGCGCCCCGCCCACCGCGAGCACGGTGATGAAGGCGCTCTGCATCGCCAGGCCCGCGGTGTTGCCCGCGGCGGCCGACCACTTGGCGGCGCGCACGCTCTGCCGCCAGGACTCCTCGGCCGCGGCGTGCAGGGTGACCTCCTCGCGGTGCTCGGCGCCGGACGCCTTGACCGTGCGCAGCGCGCCCAGCACCCGTTCCAGTGAGGCGCCCATCACCCCGACCGCGTCCTGCGCCTGTCTGCTGGCCCGGTTGATGCGCGGCACGATCACCCCGAGCACCGTGCCCGCGCCCAGCACCACGGCGAGCGTCACCGCGAGCAGCACCGGGTCCACGAAGCCCATCATCACCACGGTCGCGACCAGCGTGAGCCCACCGGTGCCCAGGCCGACCAGGGAGTCGGTGGTGACCTCCCGCAGCAGGGTGGTGTCGGAGGTGATCCGGGCCATCAGATCGCCCGGCTCGCTGCGGTCCACGGCGGGTATCCGCAGCCGCAGCAGATACGACGACAGGGCGCGCCGGGCGCCGAGCACCACGGACTCGGCGGTGCGCCGCAGGACGTACGAACCGAGCGCGCCGAGTGCGGCGTTGGCGACGACCAGGGCCGACATGAGCAGCAGCGCGCCGGTGATGGCGCGGTCGTGGGACAGGTCGTCGATCAGCTCCCGGGCCACCAGTGGCAGCAGCAGCCCGGTGGCGCCGGTGACCAGCGACAGCAGCGCGCCCGTGAGCAGCGACCAGCGGTGGGGTGCGACATAGCCGAGCAGCAGCCGCCACGCGGGCGGGGCGGGTTCCGGCTGGACAAGGCTCACGGTAATATACCCCCAAGGGTATGTGGAGGAGTGGTGGGCGTGGAGTTGCAGTTCGAGGGCGATGATCTCAAGTCGGTGCTGAACCGGCTCCGGCGGGCCCAGGGGCAGATCTCGGGTGTGATCCGGATGATCGAGGAGGGACGGGACTGCGAGGACGTCGTCACCCAGCTCGCCGCCGCCTCCCGCGCCCTGGACCGGGCCGGGTTCGCGATCATCGCCACGGGGCTCCAGCAGTGCCTCACCGACACCGAGCGCGCGGCGCGTGACGGGGAGACGGCCGAGCAGATGAAGGCCCGCCTGGAGAAGCTGTTCCTCTCGCTGGCCTGACCCGGGACGTCCCTGGCCCGGCCCGCGGCGTGTCCGCGGGGCGGCTGACGTTACTGATCAGTCACGCGTACGGTCGGAGATGACGGATGCCGCCGAGGGAAGGGCCAGCGCCATGGCGCAGGAAGTACGTGGTGTGATCGCACCGGGGAAGGACGAGCCGGTCCGCGTCGAGACGATCGTCGTACCGGATCCGGGGCCCGGGGAGGCCGTCGTCCAGGTGCAGGCCTGCGGCGTCTGCCACACGGACCTGCACTACAAGCAGGGCGGGATCAACGACGAGTTCCCCTTCCTGCTCGGCCATGAGGCGGCCGGCGTGGTGGAGTCCGTAGGCGAGGGCGTCACCGACGTGGCGCCCGGCGACTTCGTGATCCTCAACTGGCGTGCGGTGTGCGGGCGTTGCCGGGCCTGTCTGCGCGGCCGCCCCTGGTACTGCTTCGACACCCACAACGCGAGCCAGAAGATGACCCTCGCCGCCACCGGCGAGGAACTGTCCCCGGCCCTCGGCATCGGCGCGTTCGCCGACAAGACGCTGGTCGCGGCGGGCCAGTGCACCAAGGTCGACCCCGGCGTCTCCCCGGCCGTCGCCGGACTGCTGGGCTGCGGTGTGATGGCCGGGATCGGCGCCGCGATCAACACCGGGAACGTCGGCCGAGGCGACACGGTCGCCGTGATCGGCTGTGGCGGCGTCGGGGACGCGGCGATCGCGGGCGCGAACCTCGCCGGAGCGGCGAGGATCATCGCCGTGGACATCGACGACCGCAAGCTGGAGCTGGCCCGCCGGATGGGTGCCACCCACACCGTCAACTCGGCACAGACCGACCCGGTCGAGGCGATCCGCGACCTCACCGGCGGCTTCGGCGCCGACGTCGTCATCGAGGCCGTCGGCCGCCCCGAGACGTACCAGCAGGCGTTCTACGCCCGCGACCTCGCGGGCACGGTCGTGCTGGTCGGCGTGCCCACCCCCGAGATGAAGCTCGAACTGCCGCTCCTGGACGTCTTCGGCCGCGGCGGCGCCCTCAAGTCCAGCTGGTACGGCGACTGTCTGCCCTCCCGCGACTTCCCCATGCTCATCGACCTGCACCAGCAGGGCCGCCTCGACCTCGGCGCGTTCGTCACCGAGACCATCCAGCTCGACGAGGTGGAGAAGGCGTTCGAGCGGATGCACGCCGGTGACGTGCTGCGCTCGGTGGTGGTGCTGTGATGGCCGCCCGCATCGAACGCCTCGTCACCCACGGGCAGTTCAGCCTCGACGGCGGCACCTGGGACGTCGACAACAACGTCTGGATCGTCGGCGACGACACCGAGTGCGTGGTCATCGACGCCGCCCATGACGTCGACGCCATCGCCGCCGCCGTGGGCGACCGGCGCCTCACCGCGATCGTGTGCACCCACGCCCACAACGACCACATCGACGCCGCGCCCGCGCTGGCCGACCGCACCGGCGCGACGATCTGGCTGCACCCGGACGACCTGCCGCTGTGGAAGCAGACCCATCCGGACCGCGACCCCGACGCCCACCTCCAGGACGGCCAGATCATCGAGGCGGCGGGCGCCGACCTGACGGTCCTGCACACCCCCGGCCACGCGCCCGGCGCGATCTGCCTGTACGACCCCGGCCTCGGCGCGGTCTTCACCGGCGACACCCTCTTCCAGGGCGGGCCCGGCGCGACCGGCCGGTCCTGGTCCCACTTCCCGACGATCATCGACTCCATCCGCGACCGGCTGCTCACCCTGCCGCCCGGCACCAAGGTCCTCACCGGCCACGGCGACGCCACCACCATCGGCGCCGAGGCCCCGCACCTTCAGGAGTGGATCGACCGGGGCCACTGACGCCAGGCACGCCCCTTCGGGCGACCGCCACGGAAAAGGCGACAGAAGATGTCCGGCTTCCCGGCCACCCTGGTCCACGCAGGGATCACCACGACACCGGGAGGCCGGACACATGGCAACCGCACGGACGGGCAGGGCCGAACTGACGGGCAAGGTCGCACTGGTCGCGGGAGCGACCCGGGGAGCGGGACGGGGCATCGCCGTGGAACTCGGCGAGGCGGGCGCCACCGTCTACGTCACCGGCCGCACCACCCGCGACCGCCGCTCCGAGTACGACCGCCCGGAGACCGTCGAGGACACCGCCGACCTGGTCACCGCGGCAGGGGGACGCGGCATCGCCGTACCCACCGACCACCTCGACCCGGCGGCCGTGCGCGCCCTGGTGGCGCGCATCGATGACGAGCAGGGCCGCCTCGACGTCCTCGTCAACGACATCTGGGGCGGCGAGAAGCTCTTCGAGTGGGACAGCCCCGTCTGGGAGCACGACCTCGACAACGGACTGCGGCTGCTGCGCCTCGCCGTGGAGACCCACGCCGTCACCAGCCACCACGCCCTGCCGCTGCTGCTGCGCCACCGGGGCGGACTCGTCGTCGAGATGACCGACGGCACCGCGGAGTACAACCGCGACAACTACCGCAACTCCTTCTTCTACGACCTCGCCAAGTCGGCCGTGCTGCGCATGGCCTTCGCGCTCGGCCATGAACTCGGCCCGCGCGGCGCCACCGCCGTCGCGCTGACCCCCGGCTGGATGCGCTCGGAGATGATGCTGGAGGCGTTCGGCGTCCGCGAGGACAACTGGCGCGACGCCCTGGCGAAGGTCCCGCACTTCGCCATCTCCGAGACCCCGCGCTATGTCGGCCGGGCCGTCGCCGCCCTCG
Source organism: Streptomyces sp. B93 (assembly GCF_018070565.1). Classification (GTDB taxonomy): domain Bacteria; phylum Actinomycetota; class Actinomycetes; order Streptomycetales; family Streptomycetaceae; genus Streptomyces. The sequence continues at coordinate 110,116 of NZ_JAGPXL010000003.1, read as the reverse complement.
CCGCCGACCCCGGCGTGGCCCGCTGGAACGGCGGCTCCCTGTCGAGCGGGCAGCTCGCCCGGGAGTACGGCTTCACCGACCTCGACGGCAGCCGCCCCGACGCCTGGCGCTACCTCGTCGAGGTCCAGGACCCGGGCCGCCCGGCGGACACCACCGGCTACCGCTGACGGTTGTCGCTGACGGGGTCGCACGCGCGTGTGATGAGTCCCACCAAAGTGGACGGACCGGCCGTACAACCTCATGCCCCCACAATCGGTCTAGCTCACCGACACCCGTATCGAGAGGCAAGGATCGCCATGGGGGACACACGCAGACGGGCAGCCGTCGTACTCGGCGTCACCGCACTGGTGGCGCCGGTCGCCGTCGTCGCGAACGCCGGCACCGCACAGGCCGCGAGCTGTACGACGCAGGCGGGGCCGTATCAGAAGCAGGTCGAGAAGTTCCTCGGACGGCCGGTCGACGGCAAGCAGTCGACGGCCGACTGCAAGGCGATCCAGGCCTTCCAGACCAAGCACGGCATCAAGCCGAACATCGGCTACGCCGGTCCGGTCACCTGGGGTGTGATGGACCTCATGCTCAAGCAGAAGGCGGTCGGGAGCAACCCCAACAAGGCGGGGAAGTGCCCGGTGAACAAGGGCCGGATCGCCTGTGTGAACCTCACCCTCCAGCTCAGCTGGATCCAGGACGGCAAGAAGCTCGTCTACGGCCCCGTGCCGGTGCGCACCGGCCGCGACGGGTACGAGACCCGCACCGGCCTGAAGAAGATCTACTGGCGCAACATCGACCACGTCTCCACCATCTACGACGTGCCCATGCCCTACAGCCAGTTCTTCGACGGCGGCCAGGCCTTCCACTCCGCGAACCTCAGCATGTGGAACCCGCCGGGCTCGCACGGCTGCGTCAACATGACGACCGCCACGGCCAAGAAGTACTGGTCGCTGCTGAAGAAGGGCGACGACGTGTACGTGTACGGCCGCAAGCCCGGCACGTGACCAGCAACACGGTCCGAAATGCCCGGTTCGCTGCTGAATACTCACAGCGCCTTCACGTCGGGACTCGTATGCTTCACGGCATGTCCACCACTGTTGAACCCCTCTCCGAGCGATCGGCCGCGGAGGTCAACGAGGAGATCCGGGCCCTGTGGCGCCGATCGGGCGGGACACTCAACACGGAGCAGCGCGCCGAGTACCAGCGCCTGGTGATGGAGTGGGCCGCCGCGGCCCCGCAGTCGGCGCGCGCCGCCTGACACTCCGTGCGGGCGGCCCCGCGCCGCCCCCCTGATGCCCCTCCGGTCACCCCGCGGGCGAGACCACCGTCACCCGGCGCCACCCATGGCGCCGGGGCAGTCATCCCCAGGTCGCCGAGTAGTGCCGCTGATAGGCCTTGCGGTCCTGCTCCGCCCGGATCCACCGGGTCGCCACCAACGCGATCAGACTGCCCCCGACGACCAGCAGACCGGGCCCGACGTTGCGCGGGTCCGACAGCCGCGACAGCAGCGCCGTCGCCTGTACGCCCCCGTCCACCGGGGCCGACGAGCCCGGCGACGCGGCACCGGGCGCCACCGCGTTCTGCGTGGGCGTGGCGGACGGCTCCGCCGACGACCCCTGGGCGCCCGCCTGTTGCGGTGCCGCCACGATCAGCTTCAGGTTGAGCGCGGACAGCGCCGTGGTGACCGGCTGGAAGAACGTCGTACCACCCGTCGTGCAGTCGCCGCTGCCGCCCGAGGTCACCCCGAGCGCGATCCCCTCCGCGAACAACGGGCCCCCGCTGTCGCCGGGTTCGGCGCACACGTCCGTCTCGATCAGGCCGCTGACCGTGCCCTCCGGGTAGTTGACCGTGGCGTCCAGCGCGGTCACCCGGCCGTCCCGCAGCCCCGTCGTGCTGCCGCTGCGGAACACCCGCTGCCCGACCGCCGGATCACCGAGGCCGGTGATCCGCACCCCGCGTCCGGCGCCCACGGCGACCACGTCGGCGCCGTCGCCCGCCCGGCCGTCGGCGTACCGGATCAGGGAGTAGTCGTCGCCGGGGAAGCTCTGCTCGACCGTACGGCCCACCTGCTCGCGGCCCCGGTTGTCGGCGAACCACACCGAACCGCCGGGCCCGCAGTGCCCGGCGGTCAGGATGAAGTCGCGGCTGCCGTCGGTGACGTTGAACCCGGCCGAGCAGCGCCCGGCCGTCGACAGGATCTGCTGCGCCCCGTTCAGCCGGGTGGTGAAGGTGCCCTCGGTGCGTTCCATGCGCACGGAGCCGCCCAGGGACTCGGCGAGGTCGGTGAGCCGCGACCAGTCGGTGGCGGAGACGGTGCTGTCCCCGCGTACCACCACCTCGTTGGAGCGGTAGTCCACCGCCCACGCCGTGCCCGCCACCCGGGGGGCCGAGCGCAGCGCGGCCGTGGCCGACTCCAGGTCGCTCATGCTGTTCCGGACGACCTTCGCCGCCGCGCCCGCCGAGCGGACCTCGGTGGCCGCCTCCCGGTCGGTGACGGCGACGACCGGCCGTCCGTCGTCGCCGATCCAGCTGCCCGCCGTACGGGAGGTCCCGAGCCGGTCCAGGAGGTCCGCGCCGGGCGCGGCCTCGGTACCGGCCGCAGCGCGCGGCAGGGCGGACACGGGAGGGGTCTCGTCGGCGACGGCCCGGGTGACCATCACGGTGCCCAGGAGAAGTCCCCCGACGGCCGTGAGCCGTGTCACCCGCCGGACGATCCGTCGTCGTGCGTGCCTCATGCATGGCTCCCGAACCCCGGACACACGGCGTGAGCGCCGCGGGGCGCTCCGGTCGTCGAGCGCCCCCTGTCCATACGTGCCGGGGCCCGGGGGTGTTCACCGCGCCGGGCGGTCGGCTCAGTTCTTCCGCGCCACCCCGCCGAACATGGCGACCTCCTCCGGCTCCGGACCGTCCGCGGGCTCGGGGCGCCAGCGCGAGCAGGACACCACCCCGGGTTCCAGGAGTTCGAGGCCGTCGAAGAACCGGGTCACCGCTTCGGGGGTGCGCTGGGTCAGCTTCGGGGTGCCGTGCTCGTTCCAGAACCGCACGGCCTCGTCCACGTCCGGCATGGCCGGGCTGGTGATGGTGTGTGACAGCACCAGGTGGCTGCCCGCGGGCAGCGCGTCCATCAGCCGCCGCACCAGGCCGTACGGGTCCTCGTCGTCGCCGATGAAGATGACCACGCCGAGCAGCACCAGCGCCACGGGCCTGCTGAGGTCCAGGGTCTTCGCGGCGTGCTCGAGGATCGTGTCGACGTTGCGCAGATCCTCGTCGAGGTAGTCGGTACGGCCCTCGGGCGTGCTGGTCAGCAGGGCGCGGGCGTGCGCCAGCACCAGCGGGTCGTTGTCGACGTAGACGATCCGTGACTCCGGGGCGAGGCGCTGGGCGACCTCGTGGGTGTTGTCGGCGGTCGGCAGCCCGGTGCCGATGTCCAGGAACTGGCGGATTCCGGTCTCGCCGACCAGATGGCGCACGGCCCGGCCCAGGAACAGCCGGTCCGCGCGGGCGTACTCACCGATGCCGGGGTGCAGTGCGCGGATCTGGTCGCCCGCCGCCCGGTCGACGTCGTAGTTGTCCTTGCCGCCGAGCCAGTAGTTCCAGATCCGCGCCGTGTGCGGCTGGTTGGTGTTGATGCGCTCGCGCAGCGTCTCGGCGACGCCGTCCGTCGCGGCCGGGTTCTCGGTCACGGGTCAGCTCCTGGAGTGCCTGGTGCCGTGTGCAGGGGTCAAGGAGCAATCTAGACGCCGGGGTTCACCTGGGACTGCCGGATCGGACTCCCGGATTAGACTCCCGGGATGGACGAGACGCTGCTGAAGCAGCTCGGCGACGGCAAGTACCTCCTGCTGATCAGCCACCGCAAGGACGGCACGGGCGTGCCCACCCCGGTGTGGGTGGTCCGCGACGGGGACGAGGCGCTGGGCGTGTGGACGGTCGCCGACTCCTGGAAGGTCAAGCGGATCCGGCGCCGCGCCGACGTCCGGGTCGCCGCCTGCGACCTGCGGGGCAACCCCCTCGGCCCGGAGTACCCGGCCACCGCCGAGATCTGCGACGCGGCCACCGCGGCCCGCTACCGCAAGCTCATCGCCCGCAAGTACGGCATCGTCGGCCGCCTCACCCTGCTCGGCAGCAGACTGCGCCGGGGCGCGTCCGGGACCGTCGGGGTCCGGGTGACCCCGGAGTCCTGAGACCGGGTCAGGTCCAGGGCCGGTAGGGCTCGTCGACCAGCTGGAACACCGGCTCGCCGCGGACCGGGTCCTTGGCGGTGGACAGCCGTACCCGGTCGCCGCTGTGGATGCCGACGGGCGGGCCCATGACCCGGCCGCGCACCACGAAGCCCTCGGCCATCTCGATCAGGGAGACGTTGCGCGCGGCGGGCGTGTTGCGGTGCAGCACGGTGGAGTGGCGGACCGTGCCGATGCCCTCGCTGCGCTCCGTCCGCAGATCGCTGCCCTGGCAGACCGGGCACAGCAGCCGGTGGTACATGGCGGTGCCGCACCAGGCGCAGCGCTGGTAGACCAGGGTCTCCGCGTCGGGTGCGGCGTGGTCGAGGACGCCTGCGGCGGTCTTGTGTCCTGTGTGGTGGTACACGCTGGTCAACTCCCTGCGCTCGGCCGGAAATCCCACGTGCGCGGCTCACCCGTGCACGGACGTGCCCGGTCGCCGTGCCACCGTGCACGCCCACAATGTATGGCACTGAGTGTCAGTCGTAAAGGGACTCGGTACCACTCATTCGGGCCTCAGTCGCAAACGGTGGGTCGTCGACGCGCCACCCCTTGGGACGGCCCTGTCCAGCCGAGATGAAGGTCGTGGCACTGAGTGCCGTACGGCGAGGGTGGTGAGGGTCGTCATCCGGCACGGCCTAGCCTTTCGGGACCGTTCCGCGCCCCTGGGAGAGCCGTATGCCGTCCGCCCGCCCCCGCCTGCTCTATGTGACCGACCTGGCGTATCCGGCGCGCGGGCGCCGCTACTGCGACGAGGACATCCACCTCACCGCCCGGCTCCGCGAGGACTTCGACCTCGCGCTGTGCCATCCCCGGGACGCCCGGGCCCTGATGGACGCCTTCGACGCCGTGGTCGTCCGCAACAGTGGGCCGGTGCTCGGGTACCAGGAGGCCTACGAAGCGTTCCGCGCCCACGCTCTCCGCACCGGGGCCCGGGTCTACAACCCCCTCACCGGCCGCGCCGACATGGCCGGCAAGCAGTACCTGCTCGACCTGACCGTCGCGGGCTTCCCCGTCATCCCCACCGTGGACAGCGCGGCGGACCTGCACCGGCTGCCGCCCGCCGAGCGGTACGTGGCCAAGCCGCGGCTCGGCGCCGACTCCATCGGCCTGCGCGTCGTGTCCGCCGGGGAGCTGCCCGCGCTGACCGACGGCACCGTACTCGTCCAGCCCCGCGTGGACTTCGCCTACGAGGTCTCCTTCTACTTCGTCGACCACGACTTCCAGTACGCGCTGTACGCCCCCGACCGCGACCGGCGCTGGCGGCTCCAGCCGTACGAACCCACCCCCGGCGACCTGGAGTTCGCCCGGCGGTTCATCGCCTGGAACGGTATCGGGCACGGGATCCAGCGAGTCGACGCCTGCCGCGCGCCGGGCGGTGAACTCCTGCTGGTCGAGCTGGAGGACCTCAATCCGTACCTGTCCCTCGATGCCCTCCCGGACGCGGGGCGGGACGCCTTCGTCGAGGCGTTCAGGGCGTCGCTGCGGCGCTTCCTCGCCGTCTGAGCCGGGCCCACGGCGCCCGGCTCAGACGGCCTCCGGGTCCGGCTCCCTGACCCGGGCCACCGCCGCGGCGACCTGGCGCTGCACGGCGTCCGGCAGCGGATCGCCCTGGACGGCGGTCACCAGGTCGTCGGCGAGGCGGTGCAGCTTGGTGTTGGTGTTCTGGGACGCCGTCACGAGCACGTCCCACGCCTGGTCCGGGCTCAGTCCGAAGGACGCCATGAGCACACCCCTGGCCAGATCGATGACCGGCCGGGTCTGCATGGCCCGGCGCAGCTGGACCACCTCGACCCCGAGGCTCCGGCCGCTCTCGCCGCCCGGCGGCGCCGGGGTGAACAGGCCGAGCGTGCCGGTCAGCGCCAGCAGCCGTCCGGCGGCGGGACCGGCGGCCCGGACCGCGACGGTCTTCCCGTCGGCCATGGCCTCCTCGCGCACCGTGAGGAAGGTGTTGAGGGTCGAGCAGTCGCAGAACTCGACGGCCGTGAGGTCGAGGTCCACGCCCTCCTCCGCGTCGGCCACCGCCACGCGCAGCGCCTTGGCCAGCTCCTCGTCCACCGAAAGGCCCAGTTCCCCGCGGACCGTGACGAGCGCGCGCGTGCCCTCGTCACGGATGTCGACCAGCTCTGACGGGGGCGACGCGCAACGCGCAGACTCCGGCATGGCTGCCTCTCCCTCGTGATGTCCGCCGTACGGCTCCAGGCTCACCCGAGAGGGAAGAACACGTCAAGAGATACAGGAAATCGAATTCAGGTTTTTGTATGCGGGAATGTCAGGTCGTATGCTGGCCACATGGGTGGAGCGCCTGAGTCGCATACTGGATGGACCTTTCTCACCAATCACGCGCGCGTGCTGGCCGCCATCGCCGACGATCAGAACGTCCGCATCCGTGACATCGCGGCACACTGCCGCCTCACCGAGCGGGCCGTGCAGAAGATCATCGGCGACCTGGAGCGGGACGGCTACCTCTCCCACACCAGGGAGGGCCGCGGGAACATCTACCGCATCGATCCGGCGAAAGTGCTGCGCCATCCGGCCGAGTCGGGGCTGACCGTGGCCGCCCTGCTCTCGCTGCTGGCCCAGGACGAGGCCCACCGCTTCCAGGAGGGCGGCGCGGCTAGCACGGACCGTCCGGCACCCTGATGTCGAGCACGCACACGTCGTCACGCCGCTCCGCCTCGCCCTCCAGCATCGTCGCCAGCAACGGGCTCAGCGAGCCGGGTACCTCCCGCTGAGGGGCCCCGGCGGCCTCCGCGAGCCGCCGCAGACCGACGTCGATCAGTTCGCCGGGCCGCTCCACGAGACCGTCGGTGTACAGCAGCAGCCGGTCGCCCGGTTCCAGTCGGCACTCCGCCTCCTCGAACCACGGCGTGGCCGCCGCCCCGAGCAGCATGCCCGCCGGGCGGTCCAGATAGCGCACCTCGCCGCCCCGCTTCAGCAGCGGCGGCGGATGCCCCGCCTGCGCCCACACCAGCCGCCGCTCGTCGGGGTGGTAGCGGGCCAGCACCATCGTCGCCGTGCCGTGGGCGTCGTGGGCGTGCAGCAGCAGGGTGTTGAGACGGGTGAGCGCACCGGTCGGTGACGAGCCCGTGCTCACCATGCCCTTGGTGGTGAACCGCAGCTGGGCCATGGTGGCGACCGCGTCGACGCCGTGCCCGGCGACGTCGCCGACCACGAACAGGGCGGTGCCGTCGGGCAGTTCGACGGCGCTGAACCAGTCACCGCCGACGTGCAGCCCCGACTGGGCGGGCAGATAGGCCACTTCGACCCGGAGCCCGGCCAGGTGCAGCGGCTGCCTGCGCGGCAGCGGCAGCAGCGCGTGCTGGAGCCGCCCCGCCAGCGCCCGTTCGGCCTGGAGGACGCCGTGCTGCACCAGGATGGCCCGCTCGCTCTCCACCAGGGCCAGCTCCGCGCTGCGCTGCGCCGTCAGGTCCTGCACGAAGCCGTGCACCTCGACGGGTGTCCCGTCGGCGTCCGTCACTGCCTCGGCGACGGCCCGCAGATGCCGTACCGCTCCCGCCGAGCGGACCCGGAACGGCACGTCCAGCGGTCGCCCCTCGCTCAGCAGGGCCGAGACGGCGCGGCTGAACAGCGGCCGGTCCTCGGGCACGGCCAGGTCCGGCAGGGCGACGAGCGGCAGCGGCCCGTCGGCGGGATCGAGACCGAGGACGGCGTGGACCTGGTCCGACCAGAGCGCCTCCTGGGTGACCAGGTTCCAGTTCGCCCAGCCGAGGTTGCCCAGCCGCTGCACGTCCGCCAGCCGCTGCTCCTGCCGTTCCGGCGCGTCGACCCGGGTCCAGCTGACGACCAGTCCGTCGCCCAGCCGCTCGGCGCGCACCACGTACCCGGCCGCGCCCTCCTGCCCGGCGAACGGCCCGCCCGTGTACGGCTCCGCGGTGTCGAGGGTGTGCCGCAGACCCGGCCACAGCGCGTCGGGCGGCACCGGCGGACGGCACTCCCTCAGCCGAAGCCCGGTCTGCGGGTTCCCGGTCGCGCCCAGGAGGTCGGCCGCCTCCGGGGTGACGGCGACGACGCGGTAGTCCTCGATCCGGCCGGTCGCGGTGCGCAGCGGGCGCAGCAGCGTCACGGCGCCCGGCAGCGCCTCGAACACCGCCGCCACCGCGTCCAGCGCCGCCCCGGCCCCGTCCACCGGTCCGGCGCCGAGGGTACGCAGCCGTCCGGCGCACAACTGGGCCGCCGCCCGCAGCAGTTCCCGGGCGTCCGGGCCGAACGGCCCGCCGCTCTCCCGCAGCACCCCGACGGAGGCCTCCGCGGCCTCTCCGGACGGCACCGGCAGCCAGGCGCTGGACCGCCAGTTCCCGGGCGGGTCCCCGATGAGCAGCCGTCGCTCCTCGTCCCCGGCGAGGTCCTCCAGCCAGCGCGGTTCACCGGTGCGCAGGGTGTCCAGCGGGGCGAGGCCACCGAGCGGCGGTGTCTGCCGCCAGCGCGCGGTCACCGCGTCGTCGAGCCCGGCGTGCCCGGCGAGTTCGACGCCCCCGGCGGGCAGCCGCGCCCAGACGATGACGGCGTCGGCGCCCAGCCGGCTCCGGAGGTGCTCGAGGAGGCACCCGGCCAGCTCCCGCCGGGTGCGGACCCGCAGGAGGTCCTCGCCGAGGCGGGCCAGCACGCCGGACGGGTCACGGGTGACGGGCGGATCGGGACGGTGGGCGCCGCCCCCGGGGCCGGCCGCGGGGTCGCCGAGCGCGCGGGGCGTACGCGGGACCAGGCCGCCGAGGGTGATCCAGCACTGTTCGATCAGGGTGCGGTGCCCGGCCTTCGCGCGCTGCGACAGCTCCTCGACGGCGGCGTCCGCGGAACAGCCGGTGAGCGCCATGATCGCGCCCTTGGCACGCTCCAGGACGGCCGACGTCGCGGCGGTCTCCACCGCGCCGCCGTGCTCCGGGGGGAGAACCGGCTCGCTGCTCACGGATCGAGCATGGCACATGGAGCGGGCACCGGTCGCGGCCTTGTCCGCACCCGCTCGGGACCGGCCCGGGCAGCGCGTTCCGGCCGGTCAGCGTTCCGGTGACCGGTACAGCCACTGCCGCAGCGCCCGGCTGAGCCCCGGCATGACCAGATAGGTGAGCAGGGGCAGCAGCAGGATGGGGAAGACGGCGGCGCGCAGGGGCAGCGGCCAGTCCTGGGTGTGCGGTGTGATCAGCCACTGGATCAGGAACGTGAAGGGGTAGGCGCCCAGGAACGTGGTGAGCACCATCTTCCAGCGGGGCGGCGGCCGGACCGTCGTACCGGGCAGGCCGAACCAGGTCTCCAGGCCGGTCGTCGACTGCCGTTCGCTGCTGATCTCCGTGGCGATGCCCTCGATCCTGGCGTGCCACTCGGCCCGCTGCTCGGAGTCCAGCCAGGTGGTGAGGCGGTGGGTGTCGCTGAAGCGCAGGACCACGTGGTACCGGTGGCCGTTCTCCGGCCGCAGCCAGGCGACGCCCTCGTTGCCCGGGAACTCCTGGGCGCACTCGGTGATCCCGTGCGCCCACTCCTCGAACGCCCGCTCCCGGCCCGGGCGCACCCGCCAGGTGAGGACCGTGGTCACGGGCTCGTGGTGCGGCTGGGTGGCGCTCATGCCCCCCAACGGTGCCACAGCGGGCCCCGGTCAGCGCCCCGAGTTGTGGTCCGCCAGGGCCTGGGTGACGGCGCGGATGCTGCGGGCGATGTGCTGGAGCTGGAGCACCTCGGCGGCGTAGAGCTTGATGGTGTGCTCGATGGCCTGTTCGTGCAGGCCCAGCCGGGGGAGGTCGGCGCGGGCGGTCTGGAGGGCGGTGCGGGCGATCCGGATCTCCTGCTGGACCTGGATCTGGGCATGCCGGGCGAGCAGCACGGGGTGGCGGAGGAACGCCGGGTAGCCGGCGTAGCGCGCGGGCACCAGTTCGCGCAGCCACTTGGCCGCCGAGCGTTCCCAGTCGTAGCTGCCGGGGGTCTTGACCTGGCAGGGCCAGTCCGGGCTGGTGCGCGTGGACGTCAGGGGCATGGATCACTTCCGGTGTGGGTCTGGGGGCGACCCCGGCCTAGGGGATGACCGGGGTCGCGCCACGGGCGCTTGAGCACCCTGGTGCCGACGTGGGTAGGGGACGCCGACATCCGCGAGCAGTATTTATATATGCCATCGTCTTGGCAAGACGCATGAAAACATTCATGCGAGAAATGTGCGGAACGGTCCCCGTGTGTCCCCGTATCACCCCGGGGGGGTGCTCACTCCGTGGTCAGTCCCCGCTCACTCCCGCAGGAAGAACTGGTTCTGCTCCGCGATGTGCTCGTACGCCTCCAGCCGCGCCTGCGTGCGCTCCGGATCGGCGTCGGTCATGGCCTGGAGCAGCGCGGCGGCCATCACTCCCGGCGCCGCGTAGGAGTCGAAGACCAGCCGTGACCCGGTCCCGGTGGCGAAGGTGACATCGGCCTCGTCGACCACCGGACCCAGCGCCAGGTCGGTGATCAGCACCACCCGCAGCCCCGCCTCCCGCGCCACCCGCACCGCGGTCAGCGTCTCCTGGGCGTGCCGGGGCAGCGAGAACGCCAGCACCCAGGAGCCGCCCGCCTCCCGGGACTGGAGCAGCGCGTCGTAGGCGACGGTTCCGCCGCGCGTGACCAGCCGGACGTCGGGGTGGATACGGCGGGCCGCGTACGCGAAGTACTCGGCGAGCGACGCGGAGATCCGCAGCCCCAGCACGGTCAGCGGCGTCGACGCCGACAGCTCCCGGCCGATGCCGATCACCCGGTCCGGGTCGGCGAGGTCCCGGCGCAGGTTCTCCAGGTTCTCGATCTCGGCGTCCACCGCCGCCTGGAGTTCGTTGCCGCCGTAGTCCTCGGCCGCCGCCGGGCCCTGCGCGAGGGTGCCCAGCGCGATCGACTGGAGCTTCTCCCGCAGCGCCGGGTAGCCGCTGAAGCCGACCGCCGCCGCGAACCGGGTCACCGACGGCTGGCTGACCCCCGCCCGGTCCGCGAGATCCGTGATCGACAGGAACGCCGCCTCGGTGAGGTTCTCGATCAGGTACTGGGCGATGCGCCGCTGCCCGGGCGAGAGCCGGGGCCGGTCGAAGAGCGCCCGGAGCCGGGAGGCCGGGGCGGCCTCCGCCTCCGGAACGGACTTCCCCGAGGTGATCGCGGATGCCTGTGCGCGTGCCTGTTGCGGCGATGGCACCGGTGCCTCCCTTTGTCTCCAAGGAGTTTTCAACATAGCTCACCGGCCACGCTGACCAGGCTCGTATCCGAGGCGGAGGGCGGCCCGGACTCAACGGCGGTACAGCGTGATCGAGTAGCCCACCCGGTCCACCTCACGGCTGTCCGCCAGCAGTTCGGCCAGCCGCCCGCGCGCCTTGGCGGCCGCCGAGTCCGACACCACCAGCAGCCCGCGCACCGCGGCCACCGGCACCCGGCGCGGGTCCTCGGCGTCGATGCCGTACGCCGACGGCACCCCGCTGCCCTTGTAGACCAGCCAGACCCGCTCGCCCGGGTACCGCTCCCGCAGGCGGTCGGCGAGGCGGCCCAGGTCCTGGCCCCAGTCCACGTTGGAGTCGTGCAGATGGCGCCGGGTCGCCGCCGGACCCCCGAACGCCTCGTTGGAGTACGGCAGATAGAAGGGGTACGCCCGCAGCGAACCCACCGCCACCCACACCACCAGCGCCCCCGTCACCACCGGCGTCCACCGCCACCGCACGGCCGCCGTGCAGCCCGCCGCCACCGCCAGGAACATCGGCAGGAACACCGCGTACCGGGTGCCGAAGTCCCGCGACCCCGCCATCGCCGCCGCCAGCAGCACGCCGGCGGGCACCAGCAGGTACGGCGCCGCGGGCCGCAGCCGCCGTACCGCCACCACCGTCACCGCACCGGCCGCCCACAGCGCGAGCATCCCCAGCGGGGTCTTCACCAGCAGCGCGGCGGGCAGGTAGTACCACAGCGAGCCGTCGTAGACCCGGCCGAACAGGAACCCCTGCCAGGGGTGGTTCTCCAGCGCGAACTGGATGCGCATGCCGTCCCGGTACGCCTCCGGGAACGGCAGCAGCGCCACCAGAAGACCGCGCCGCCCGGCCACCACAGGCACCCGCTGCCGCGGCTCCCAGCCCAGCCGGGGATCGGCCAGCAGGTACGCCGCCCACACCACGGCGACCGCGGCCACCGCCACCACCACCGCGCCCAGCACCGCCCGGCGCCACCGCCGCGGCCCCACCGACAGCACCGCGAGACCCAGCACCACCGGTACCGCCGCGAGCGCGCTCATCTTGGTGGCCACCGCCGCCCCCAGCGCCAGCCCGGCGAGCGGCAGCCACCGCCGGGGCCGCTCCCGGGCCCGCCACACCAGCCACACCGACGTCAGCAGGAACCCGGCCGCGGGCACGTCCAGGGTGGCCAGCGAACCGTGCGCGATCACGTCGGGGGAGAAGGCGTACAGGGCCAGCGCCGTCAGACCGCCCAGGGTGCCCGCGAGTTCCCGGGCGAAGGCGAGGACCACCAGACCGAACAGCAGCGTCAGCACGATCACCGGCAGCCGCGCCGCCAGCATCAGCCGCCCGGGATCGTTCCCCGACTCGTACAGCAGATGCCGCCCCCACGCCCCCTGCCCGCCGGTGAAGTCCGCCCCGTCCACCCGCGCGCCCGAGAACGCCACCCCCGCCGCGACGACCAGCTTGCCCAGCGGCGGGTGTTCGGCGTTGTGCCGCAGCCCCTGGCCGTGCACGTAGTCCGCGGCGGCGCCCACGTACACCGGCTCGTCGATGGTCGGCGTCTGCCGCACCGCGGCCGTCACCATCGCCACCGTCATCTGGGCCAGCAGCAGGGCCACCACGAGGGGCACCAGCCACCTGCGGGCGCGCCCCGAGCGGAGTAGTTCCGGACGCCACATGGACCCCACCCTCCCATCCCGCCCCCGGCGGGCCGAACGTCCCGGCGGAGAGGACCGATGGCGGGCCGTCCTGCCCCGGTCGGCCCTCCTCGCCCGGGCGCCCCGGGAAGGAGCATCGACGGTGTGGGGAGACACCCACGTCAGGAGAGAGGAAGACCTGCGATGACGGCGGCAGCGAAGGACCCGGCGGCAGGGGCATGGCGCGGCTTCTCCGGAGCGCGGTGGCGTGACCAGATCGACGTACGCGACTTCATCCACGCCAACTACACGCCCTACGAGGGCGACGCGGCGTTCCTGGCCGGGCCCACCGAGCGCACCCGCACGGTGTGGGAGAAGGTGAGTTCGCTCTTCCCCGAGGAGCGGCTGCGCGGCGTCTACGACGTCGACACGGCGACCCCGTCCACGATCACCTCGCACGCGCCCGGCTACATCGACCAGGACCGTGAGCTGGTCGTCGGACTCCAGACGGACGCCCCGCTCAAGCGCGCGATCATGCCCAACGGCGGACTGCGCATGGTGGAGAACGGACTGCGGGCCTACAGCTACGAGCCCGACCCCTTCGTCCAGAAGGTCTTCGGCACCTACCGCAAGACCCACAACGACGGCGTCTTCGACGCCTACACCCCCGACATGCGGGCCGCCCGCAAGGCCGGGATCATCACCGGGCTGCCCGACGCGTACGGCCGCGGCCGGATCATCGGCGACTACCGGCGCGTCGCCCTCTACGGCACCGACCGGCTGATCGCCGCCAAGCGCGCCGAGCGCGCCCTGCTGGACGCCCGCCCGTCCACCGAGCACGTCATCCGCGACCGCGAGGAACTCGCCGAGCAGATCCGCGCCCTGGACGAGCTGCGGCGGATGGCCGCCACCTACGGCCACGACGTCACCCGTCCCGCCGCGACCGCGCACGAGGCCGTGCAGTGGCTCTACCTCGGCTATCTGGCCGCCGTGAAGGAACAGAACGGCGCCGCGATGTCGCTGGGCCGCACCTCCACGTTCCTCGACGTCTACCTCCAGCGGGACCTCGACGCCGGCACCATCGACGAGGAGCGCGCCCAGGAGCTGATCGACGACTTCGTGATCAAGCTGCGGATCGTGCGCTTCCTGCGCACCCCCGAGTACGACGCCCTGTTCTCCGGTGACCCCACCTGGGTCACCGAGTCCATCGGGGGCATCGGCGCCGACGGCCGCCCGCTGGTCACCCGCACGTCCTTCCGCTTCCTCCAGACCCTCTACAACCTCGGCCCGGCCCCCGAGCCCAACCTGACCGTGCTGTGGTCGCCGCGGCTGCCGGACGGCTTCAAGGAGTTCTGCGCCCAGGTGTCCATCGACACCAGCGCCGTCCAGTACGAGTCCGACGAACTGCTGCGCCCGCACACCGGCGACGACACCGCGATCGCCTGCTGTGTCTCGGCGATGGCGGTCGGCAAGCAGATGCAGTTCTTCGGCGCCCGCGTCAACCTCGCCAAGGCCCTGCTCTACGCCGTCAACGGCGGCCGCGACGAGATGTCCGGTGAGCAGGTCGCCCCCGAAACGCCCGCGCTGACCGGGGAGTACCTCGACTACGACGAGCTGTCGGCGGCGTACGACAAGGTGCTGGACTGGCTCGCCGAGACCTACGTCGACGCGCTCAACGTCATCCACTACATGCACGACAAGTACGCCTACGAGCGCCTCGAGATGGCCCTGCACGACCACCCCGTGCACCGCTTCATGGCCTGCGGCATCGCCGGGCTCTCGGTCGCCGTGGACAGCCTCTCCGCGGTCAGGCACGCGCGCGTGAAGGTCGTCCGCGACGACACCGGTCTCGCCGTCGACTACGTCACCGAGGGCGAGTACCCGGCCTACGGCAACAACGACGACCGTGCCGACGCGCTCGCCGTCGACCTGGTGGAGACCTTCATGGCCAAGGTGCGCAAGCACCCGACCTACCGGGACGCCGAGCACACCCAGTCCGTGCTCACCATCACCTCCAACGTCGTCTACGGCAAGCACACCGGCAACACCCCCGACGGCCGCCGTGCCGGAGCACCCTTCGCCCCCGGCGCCAACCCGATGAACGGCCGCGACAAGCACGGCGTCGCCGCCTCCGCGCTGTCGGTGGCGAAGCTGCCGTTCGAGCAGGCCAAGGACGGCATCTCGCTGACCACGACCATCACCCCGCAGGGGCTCGGCAACCACCCCGGCGACCGCGCCCACCACCTCACCGGCATCCTCGACGCCTACATGTCCGCGGGCGGGTTCCACATGAACGTCAACGTCCTGGACCGGGCCACCCTGGAGGACGCCATGGAGCACCCGGAGAAGTACCCCGAGCTGACGATCCGGGTCTCCGGATACGCCGTCAACTTCGTCCGGCTCACCCGTGAGCAGCAGCTCGACGTGATCAGCCGCACCTTCCACGGATCGCTGTGAACGCCATGGACACCGGTACCGATGTGAACGTCCCGCCCGGGTCGGTCCCCGGGCGGGCCGTGCACGGCCGGATCCACTCCTGGGACCTGTCCACCGGCGTGGACGGTCCCGGGACCCGGTTCGTGCTCTTCGTCAGCGGCTGCCCGCTGCGCTGCCTGTACTGCGCCAACCCCGACACCTGGCACATGCGCGACGGCAAGGACACATCCGTCGACGAGGTGATGGCCGAGATCGACAAGTACCGCGCCTTCCTCACCACCGCCGGCGGCGGGGTCACCGTCACCGGCGGCGAGGCCCTGCTCCAGCCCGCCTTCACCGGCGCCCTGCTGCGCCGCTGCAAGGAGGCCGGACTGCACACCGCCCTGGACACCTCCGGCTTCCTCGGCGCCCGCGCCTCCGACGCGCTGCTCGCCGACACCGACCTGGTCCTGCTCGACATCAAGTCGTTCGACGTCGACACCTACCGCAAGCTCACCGGCGGCGAACTCGCCCCCACCCTGTCCTTCGCCACCCGCCTGGACCGCCTGGGCAAGCGGATGTGGATCCGCTACGTCCTGGTCCCCGGCTGGACCGACGACCCGGAGGCCATCGACGGCCTCGCGCGGTTCGTCGCCGGGCTCGGCTCGGTGGAGCGCGTGGACGTCCTGCCCTTCCACAAGCTGGGCGCGGGCAAGTACGAGGCGCTCGGCTTGCCCTTCCCGCTGCGGGACACCCGGTCCCCGGACCCCGCGCTGGTCGAGCGCGTCCGCGAGCAGTTCCGGGCGCACGGTCTGACCGCCTGCTGAACCGACCGGATGAAAAACTGAAGAAACGGGCATTTTCGCACCGGCGTCCCCGAGGACGGCCGGTGCGCACCCATTGTCGAACGGAGGTGACGGGCCATGACCGCACAGGCACCGACGCAGGGGGCGCAGTCCCACCCGCTGGGGGATCTCGGACGCCGCCTCGCCCAGCGGCGCGCGGAGGTCGGGCTGACCCGGACGCAGGCCGCCCTGCGGGCCGGGATGGCGCCGAGCTACCTGCGGTACCTGGAGGAGCGGCCCGGGGCCGCCCCGGACGCGGGTGTGCTGCTCAGGCTGGCGGGCGCGCTGGACACCACCCTGAGCGAGCTGACCGGCGGCGCGAGCGACCTGCCGCCCGGCATCGGCCAGGCCTCACCCCACGCCGAGTTCACCGAGCTGACCGAGCGGGAGTGCCGGGAGCTGCTGTCCACCCACGGAGTGGGCAGGATCGCCGTGAACACCTGGGAGGGCCCGGCCGTCGTGCCGGTCAACTACGCGGTCTTCGACGGCGCGATCGTCTACCGGACCGCGCCGGGCAGCACGCCCGCGCTGGCCGTCGGCCGCCGGGTCGCCTTCCAGACCGACCACATCGACGAGGCGTTCAGCCGGGGCTGGAGCGTCCTGGTGCGCGGTGACGCGGCGGCCGTCGCCGACCCGGCCGTTGCGCGACTGCTCGACGAGCGGGCGTACAGCCTGCCCTGGGCGGGCCGCGGGCGGGACCTGTGGGTGCGCGTGGAGCCCCGGCTCGTCACCGGCCGCCGCATCATGACCTGACCCGCCGGCCGTACGAGCCGACCGTACGACGGGGAACGCCCCGGTGGCGAGGCCACCGGGGCGTTCCCGTTGCGGGACGCGGCGGGGTGTCAGTACGCCGCCCGCATGATCTCCTGCATGTCGTCCAGCATCGGCATCCGCGGGTTGGCGGGCGCGCACTGGTCCTCGTAGGCGTTCAGGGCCTGCTGCGGCAGGGCCGCCATGAACGCCTTCTTGTCGACGCCCATGGCGCCGAACGACGGCTCGATGCCCACCGCGTCCCGCAGCCGCTCCACCGCCGCCGCCAGCGACTCCACGGCCTCCTGCGGGGTGGCCGCGGGCAGGCCCAGCGCGACGGCGATCTCCTGGAAGCGCTCCGGTGCCCGGTAGTTCTCGTACTTGGGCCAGCCCGTCAGCTTCGTCGGGACGGTGCCGTTGTAGCGGATGACGTGCGGCAGCAGCACCGCGTTGGTGCGGCCGTGCGCCACGTGGAAAGTCGCGCCCAGGGTGTGCGACATGGCGTGCACGATGCCGAGGAAGGCGTTGCCGAAGGCCATGCCCGCGATCGTCCCCGCGTTGTGCATCTTCTCCCGGGCCTCCGCGCTGCCCGCCCGGTCGTTCACCGCCGCCTCGATGTTGCCGAAGATCAGCCGGATCGCGTGCAGCGCCAGGCCGTCGGTGAAGTCGTTGGCGTACACCGAGACATAGGCCTCGATGGCGTGGGTCAGCGCGTCGAAACCGCTGTCGGCGGCGAGCGCCGCAGGCAGTTCCGTGGTCAGCAGCGGGTCCACTATGGCCACGCTGGGCGTGAGCGCGTAGTCCGCCAGCGGGTACTTCTTGCCCGTCGCCGGGTCGGAGATGACCGCGAACGGCGTCACCTCGGCGCCGGTGCCGGAGGTGGTCGGCACGCACACCAGCCGGGCCAGCTTGCCCAGCTCGGGGAAGCGGAAGGCACGCTTGCGGATGTCGGAGAACTTCTGCCGCATGTCGGCGAAGTCGACGTCGTTGCCCGCCGCCTGCTGCTCGTACAGCAGCCACATCACCTTCGCCGCGTCCATCGGCGAACCGCCGCCGAGCGCGATGATCGTGTCCGGCCGGAAGTCGCCCATCAGCCGGGCGCCGCGGCGCACCGAGTCGATGCTCGGCTCCGGCTCGACATTGTCGATGACCTGCACGGTGACCGGCTCACGGCGGCGCTGGAGCACCCGGTTGACCCGGTCGACGTAGCCGAGGCGGGTCATGGTCGCGTCGGTGACCACCGTGACCCGGTGCACGTCCGGCATGGAGGTCAGATAGCGGATCGCCTGCGGCTCGAAGTAGATCTTCGGCGGCACCTTGAACCACTGGAGGTTGTTCCGGCGCGTCGACACCCGCTTGACGTTCAGCAGCTGCGCGGCCGAGACGTTGTTGGACACCGAGGTTCCTCCCCAGGAGCCGCAGCCCAGCGTCAGCGAGGGCAGCAGGCCGTTGTAGATCCCGCCGATGGCACCCTGCGAGGAGGGGGCGTTGACGATGACGCGGACGGTCTTCATCCGGCCGCCGTACGCCTCGGCGAGGGCGCGGTCCTCGGTGTGGATCACCGCGGTGTGGCCCTGGCCGTGGAAGGCGATCATGTCGGCGGCCAGGTCGAAGCCGTGCTTGTCGTCCTCGGCGCGCAGCACCGCCAGCACCGGGCAGAGCTTCTCGCGGGTCAGCGGCTCGTCCGGGCCGACGCGAGCGGCCTCGACGAGGATGATCGAGGTGTCCTTCGGCACGCTGAACCCGGCCCGCTCGGCGATCCACGCCGGGCTCTGCCCCACGGCCGCCGCGTTGACCTTGGGTTCGCAGCCGCCGCCCTTCTTCTTGTCGACCGGGAACAGGAAGGCCTCCAGCTTCGCCTTCTCCTCCGGGGTCGCCAGGTGGGCGTGCAGGCGCCGGAACTCGTCGAGCGCGGCGTCGTAGATCTCGGTGTCGAGGATCGCCGCCTGCTCGGAGGCGCAGATCATGCCGTTGTCGAACGACTTCGACAGCACCAGGTCGTTGACGGCCCGGCGCAGCTTGGCGCCGCGGTGCACATAGGCGGGCACATTGCCCGCACCGACCCCGAGGGCGGGCTTGCCGGCCGAGTAGGCGGCCTGGACCATGGCGTTGCCGCCGGTGGCGAGGATCAGGGAGACGCCCGGGTGGTGCATCAGGGCGTTCGTCGCCTCCAGCGACGGCGTCTCGATCCACTGCACACAGGCCTCGGGAGCGCCCGCCGCGACGGCCGCGTCCCGTACGACGCGGGCGGCCTCGGCGCTGCTGCGCTGCGCGGAGGGGTGGAAGGCGAACACGATGGGGTTGCGGGTCTTCAGCGCCATCAGCGCCTTGAAGATCGTGGTGGAGGTCGGGTTGGTGACGGGCGTGATCGCGCAGACCACTCCCACCGGCTCCGCGATCTCGACCATGTCGTCGATGTCGTCGCGGGCGATGACGCCGACCGTCTTCATCGGGCCCATGCTGTGGGTGACGTGTTCGCAGGCGAACATGTTCTTGGCGGCCTTGTCCTCGAAGACGCCGCGGCCGGTCTCCTCGACCGCGAGCAGGGCCAGCGCCGTGTGCCGGTCCAGGGCGGCCACCGAGGCCTTCTTGACGATCCGGTCGATCTGCTCCTGGTCGAACGCGTCGTAGTCGGCCAGGGCCTTGAGCCCCGCGTCGACCAGCCGGTCGACGGCGACCGCGATGTCGGTCGGCGCGTCGGCCGTGGCCTCGTCAGGGATGCCGACGTCGTGCCGGGTCATGGATGCCTCCGCTGCTGCACTGTCAGTGCCGCCGGAACCGCCGACGGCGTACGGGTGGGAGGACATCGCGGGGGATCGACGCCCTCCCGACTCCTACTCTTCCGCTCCCGGGCCCGCCGCCGGAGGTGCCGATGGTCCCCTCCACGGCTCTGACCGTCCCGTCCTGCGGGGGCCTGTCGGACCCGCCGGGCCGGGCCCTTCCGGGCCATCACGCGGGGCTGGGCAGCGCGGAGGGCCGGGCGGGCGGGCGGCACCGGGTGAGCGCGCGGGGCTGGGCGAGTGTCCAGGGCCTGGCCGTCACGGAGCGTCGGGCGGATGCGGAGGGCTGGGCGGACGCGGGAGGCCGGGCCGAGACGCAGGGGCGGGCTGACGTGCGAGCCCGGGCCGCCGCCGCGCAGGTGGGACGGGGCTGGGTCGATGCGCGGGGCCGGGGCAGCGCGGAGGGCCGGGCGGGCGGCACCGGGTGAGCGCGCGGGGCTGGGCGAGTGTCCAGGGCCGGGCTGCCACGGAGCGCCGGGCGGACGTGGCGGGCTGGGCGGACGCGGGAGGCCGGGCCGAGACGCAGGGGCGGGCTGACGTGCGAGTCCGGGCCGCCGCCGCGCGGGGGAGGGCGGGCACGCGAGCGCGGGTGGGCACGGGGCCGGGCCGACGCGTGAGGCCGGGGCAGTGCGGAGGGCCGGGCCCCAGTGGGCCCCGCCCTCCCCGCCGTGGTGCGGGCCCCTAAGCGGCGGGCCCCCCCCCCCACCGCGGCGGGCGCCGGGGGCTGGGCCGGGCCTAGGTGGGCCCGGCCCACCGCGCAGTGGTGCGGGCCGCTACGCGGCGGGCCCGCCCCGCCACGGCGGCCGGGTCGCCGTGCGGCGGGCCGCCTCGCCGCGGTGGGTCAGCCGGTCGACCCGGGTGCGCAGCAGGTCGTGCAGACGGTCCGCGAGTTCCCGGGCGGACGGCTCCTCGTCATGTACGACGATCAGGTCGCCGCCGATCCGGATCTCACCGCCCGCGGACCACGGTGCCGTGGTGTGCGACGCCGTCGCCCTGGCGATCCGCACCTCACCGGTCACGGCGGGCAGCCCCGGCCGGTCGAGCGCGGAGCCGACCTTGTCGCGGAGGTAGGCGAGGTCCTCCTCGGGCACCTCGCCACGGGTCCGCACCCGCACTCCCGCGGTGCCCTGCGCCGCGCCGTTCCTGCTGGTCATGTGGGTCTCCTGGTGATCGTTCGATGGATGGTGCGCCCATGGGTCAGTCGTGCGGGACGACGGCCACCGGGCACGGTGCGTGGTGCAGGGCCGCGTGGGTGACCGGGCCCAGCCGCCACGGCTGGTGCGGACGCCGGCGGCGTCCGACGACGACGAGACGTCCGTGCGCCGACGCCGACAGCAGCACCGGGGCCGCCGAGCCCACGGCGGTCTGCTCGACCACGGGGACGTCCGGGTACTTCTCCCGCCACGGCTCCAGCGCGGCGCACAGCCGTTCGGTCTCCGCCGTGCCCTCCCCGACGCCGGGGCGCCAGGACGGTGGCATGGCGCGGACCGCGCGGATCCGGCCGCCCTGCGACTGGGCCTCCGCGAAGGCCAGCTCCAGCAGCGGTTCGGAGTCGGGCCCGGGGTGCTGCACGCCGACCACGATGTCGTCGTGGCCGTCGGCCGCCGGGTGCCCCCAGCCGCTCTCCACGGTCGGGTCGTCGGCCCGCACGGTGACGGCCGGGCAGCGCGCCAGGCTCAGCACGTGCAGGCTGATCGAGCCGAGCAGGAAGCTCGCCACGGACCCGTACCCCCGGCTGCCGAGGACCAGCAGGTCGCAGTCCCCGCTGCGGTCCAGCAGGGCCTCGGCCGCGGTCTCCGCGACCAGCTCGGAGGTGACGGTCAGCCCGGCGTGGCGGTGCAGCAGCTCCGCCTCCGTGCGGTGCAGCACGGCACGTCCGTAACGCTGTTTGCTGCGCGCTTCCTGCGCGACGGGCACGTCCAGCGGCTGGGTCGTCCAGGAGTGCAGCAGCACCAGCGGGCGGTGCCGGTCCAGGGCCGCGTGGGCGGCCCACCATGCGGCGGTCACGCTCGCGGGGGAGCCGTCGAGTCCGACGACTACGGGTGCGGTCATGGCCCACCTCCAGGTCCGTGCGACGGGAGACGCGGTGGCGAGAGCCGTGGCGCCCGCCGTCGCCCTTCTCCTCCAGCGTGGTCGTCGCGCCGCCGCCGGGGCAGGGCCGTTCGGTGTGTCCCTGGGGACCGTCCGGCCCCTGCGGGCCGCACCGGGGCCGACCGAGGGTGGAGGAAGTGACGGGCCGCTCGCGCCCGGCCCGCGGAGGGGAGAACAGCGATGACTGGCCCGGTTGTGGTGGGCGCACGGACGCCGACCGCCGATCAGACCGACCCGGCGGCCCGGGATGCCTACCGGCTGCCGCCCGAGACGGTGGCGGACGGCCTGGGTGTGGACCCGGCGGCCGGGCTCGGCACCGAGGAGGCCGCCGAACGCGCCGCCACGCACGGGCCGAACCGGCTGGCCGAGCCCGCCCGGCGGCCGGAGTGGCTGCGCTTCCTCGACCAGTTCCGCAACTGGCTGATCGGCATCCTGCTGCTGGCCGCCGTCGTCGCGGGCGCCATCGGGGACCTCAGGGACGCCGCGGTCATCACCGTCGTCGTGCAGATCAACGCCGTACTCGGCTACCTCCAGGAGCGACGCGCCGAACGCAGCCTGGAGGCGCTGCGCCGGATGCTCGTGCCGACCGCGCGGGTCCGCCGCGACGGGGCGGAACAGGAGGTCGCGGCGGACGCTCTCGTTCCCGGTGACGTGGTGCTGCTGGAGGCCGGGGACCGGGTACCGGCCGACGGGCGGCTCACCGTCGCCGAGTCGGTGGAGGTGGCCGAGGCCGCCCTGACCGGCGAGTCCCAGCCCGTCGCCAAGAGCACCGCCGCCGTCCAGCCGGCCGGCGACGGTCCCGCGCCGCTCGCCGAGCGCACCGGCATGCTCTTCATGAACACCGCGCTGACCCGGGGCCGCGCCGAGATGGTCGTCACCGCCACCGGCATGCGCACCGAACTCGGCACCATCGCCGAGGCGCTGCGCACCGGCGCGGAGCCCCCGAGCCCGCTCCAGGTCCAGCTCGACAGCCTCGGCCGGCGGCTCGCCCTGCTCAGCGGCGTCGCCGTCGTCCTCTACGCCCTCAGCGCCCTGGTGCGCGGCGAGTCGCTGGCGGACATCGCGCTGCGGGCCGTCGCCCTCGCCGTCGCCGCCATCCCCGAGGGCCTGCCCGCCGTCCTGGCGCTCACCCTGGCGCTCGGCGTCTACCGGATGGCCCGCCGCGGAGCCGTCGTCAAACGGCTCGCCTCCGTGGAGTCGCTCGGTTCGGCGACCGTCGTGTGCAGCGACAAGACCGGCACCCTCACCCTCAACGAGATGACCGTCCGCGCCCTGTGGGCCGCCGGACGGCGCTACGACGTCACGGGCGAGGGATACAGCACCGAGGGCGCCGTCCGCGCCGGGGACGGCGGCCCGGGCGGGCGCGAGGTGGCCGAGGCGGTGCTGCCGTTCGCGCTGTGCAACGACGCCCGGCTCACCGACGACGGCTTCCTCGGCGATCCCACCGAGGCCGCGCTGGTCGTGCTGGCCGCGAAGGCCGGGCTGGACGCGGACGGGCTGCGCGCCCGCTCGCCGCGCACCGCCGAGCTGCCCTTCGACGCGGCGACGAAGTACATGGCCACCTTCCACGCCGGGGCCGACGGGCGGACCCTGGTGCGGGTCAAGGGCGCGGTGGACGTCCTGCTCGACCTGTGCGGCAGCGTCCGCACGGCCGACGGGACCCGCCCGCTCGACGAGCGCCGCCGCGCGGAGATCCGCGCCGTCACCGCCGAACTGGGCGGCGCGGGACTGCGCGTCCTCGGCGCGGCCACCGCCGAACTGGAGGGGGAGGCGGCCGGCCCGCCGGAGCTGCCGTCCCTGACCCTGACCGCGGTCGCCGGGATCGCCGACCCGCCCCGACCGGCGGTGAAGGAGGCGATGGCGCTGTGCCGGTCGGCGGGCGTCTCGGTGAAGATGATCACCGGCGACCACGCGGACACCGCCGCGGCCATCGCCCGGGAACTGGACATCCCCGGCGAGGTGGTCACCGGCGCCGACCTGGACCGGATGACCGAGGACGACCTCACGGCACGCGTCGACGGCATCGGTGTCTTCGCCCGGGTCGCGCCCGAGCACAAGGCCGCCATCGTGCGGGCCCTGTCGGAGCGCGGGCACATCGTGGCGATGACCGGGGACGGCGTGAACGACGCCGCCGCGCTGCGCGCCGCGCACATCGGGGTGGCGATGGGCGTCACCGGGACCGACGTGGCCAAGGAGGCCGCGGACATGGTCCTCACCGACGACGACTTCGCCACCATCGTGCGGGCGGTGCGCGAGGGGCGGGCCATCTACGCCAACATCGTGAAGTTCGTCCGCTTCCAGCTGGCGACCAACATCGGCGCCATCCTGACCCTGCTGGTCGCCTCGCTGGCCGGGCTGCCCGCGCCGCTCACCGCCGCCCAGCTGCTGTGGATCAACATCATCATGGACGGGCCGCCCGCGATGGCGCTGGCCGTCGACCCGGCCCGCGACGACGTGATGCGCCACCCGCCGCGCGACCCGCGCGAGCGCATCCTCGACCTCCGGCGCATGCTCGCCATCGGCCGGGCCGGTGCGGTGATGGCCCTCGGCACCGTGGCCCTGCTCGCCTTCGCCCGTGAGCAGACCGGCACCGAGACCGCCCTGACCATGGCCTTCACCACCTTCGTCCTCTTCCAGCTGTTCAACGCCCTCAACGCCCGCGCGGACGACGGGCCCGTCCTGGGCCGTCACCAGCTGCGCAACCGCACGCTGTGGCTGTGCCTCGCGGGCGTCCTCGCCATCCAGGTCGCCGCGGTGCACGTGCCGTGGGCCCGCACCATCTTCGGCACCGTGCCGCTGACCGGCGCGGAATGGCTCCTGTGCTTCGCCGTCGCCGCGACGGTCGTGCTGGCGGAGCTGGTGTGGCGGGCGGCGGGGCGGGTGTGGCGGAGGGTGCGGGGGAGCGCTGCCTGAGGTTTCGCCGGGTTCGTGGGGGGCGCGGTCCGTGGTTCGCGGGCCGCGGGCCGTGCGTGGCCGGTCGCGCAGTTCCCCGCGCCCCAGGCTGGGAAGAGCGTCCCCCGTTTGAAAGGCGCCGTTGTCTCATCGTCTGCCGGGTCCCCCCAAGGGGCCCGGCTGACCGCTGTGTTCGGCCGGGACCAACGGGGCCGAACGGTCCCTGCGCGCACCCCGGCCGACCCATCGTCGGCGGAGGGCGCGGGCGGGACGCTGAGGGGGACAGAGCGGACCGAGCACAGGAGGTGTGCCGCATGCTTCCGCCCGTAGTCGCCGGAGTCGACGGATCCCCAGAGAGCCTGGCCGCGGCCGAGTGGGCCGCCCGGGAGGCCGAGCGCCGTGGGTGCGGCCTGCGGCTGCTGCACGCCCGGGAGGGCGCGCCGCGCCGGTACCCGGAGGCGTCGACCGAGGCGGCGCTGCGCCACCTCGCGCGGCGCGCCCTGCGTCGCGCGGAGGACCGCGTGGACGGGGCCTGCCCCGGACTGCGCCACGACGACGAACAGGTGCCGGGACCGGCCACCGCCGCCCTGCTGAGCGCGGCGGACCGCGCCGAGCTGCTGGTGCTGGGCTCCCGCGGCCTGAGCGGCTTCACCGGGTTCCTGGTCGGCTCGATCGCGCTCGGCGTCATCGCCCGCGCGAGCACCCCCGTCGTCCTGGTCCGCGCCGACGAGGAGGCCGGGGACGCGCACCTCCCGGCCCCCGACGGCAGCGCCAGCACCACCACCCCGTACCGGGACGTGGTCCTCGGCCTGGACGTCACCGAGGCCTGCGACGAGGTGATCGAGTTCGCCTTCGAGGCCGCCCGGCTGCGCGGCGCCCGGCTGCGCGTGCTGCACGCCTGGCAGCAGCCGTCCGCGTTCGGCCTGGGACCGGGCGACGTCGCCCTGGTCGACGACCCGTACCGCGCCGAGGAGTGGCAGGGCTTCCTTTCCGCCGTACTGCGCGTGTGGCGGGACAAGTATCCCGAGGTACCCGTGCTGGAGACGGTGGTGCGGGAGAAGCCCGCGACCGCCCTGGTGCGCGCCGCCTCCGAGGCGAGCCTGCTGGTCGTCGGCCACCGGCTCACCGAACGCCCCGTCGGGCCGCGCACCGGCCCGGTCACCCACGCCGTCGTCCACCACGTCGGCTGCCCCGTCGCCGTCGTCCCCCACAAGTGAGAGGCCCATCGGAGATGAACGCACCGATCAAGTACGTGTACGCATTCGGCGAGGGCGGCCGGGAGATGGCCGGCCTGCTGGGCGGCAAGGGCGCCGGACTCGCCGAGATGACCCGGATCGGCCTGCCCGTGCCCCCCGGGTTCACCGTCACCACCGAGGCCTGCCGCACCTTCCTGGCCAGTGGCGCGGAACCCCCGGAACTGGCCGGACAGGTCTCCGGGGCCCTGGCCGGTCTGGAACGGGCGATGGGCCGTCGGCTCGGCGCCCCCGACGACCCGCTGCTGGTGTCCGTGCGCTCGGGCGCCCGCTTCTCGATGCCCGGGATGATGGAGACCATCCTCGACATCGGCCTCAACGACGACTCCGTCACCGGCCTGGCCAAGGCCTCCGGCCGGGAGCGGTTCGCCTGGGACTCCTACCGCAGGCTCGTGCAGATGTTCGGGCACACCGTGATGGGCGTGGACGGCGACCTCTTCCAGGAGGCCATCGCCGCGCACCGCGAGAAGCTGTCCGTCGCCGCCGACCAGGACCTCGACGTCGGTGAACTCGTCGCCCTCACCGACGAGTTCAAGGAGATCATCCGCCGTGCGACCGGTGAGGAGTTCCCGCAGGACCCGGCCGAGCAGCTGCGCCGCGCGATCCGCGCCGTCTTCGACTCCTGGAACGGCGAACGCGCCCGCGTCTACCGCCACCGCGAACACATCTCCGAGGACCTCGGCACCGCCGTCAACGTCCAGGCCATGGTCTTCGGCAACCTCGGCGCCGACTCCGGCACCGGCGTCGCCTTCACCCGCGACCCCGCCACCGGCGAACGCGGAGTCTACGGCGACTACCTGCCCGACGCCCAGGGCGAGGACGTCGTCTCCGGCGTCCGTGACGCCGTCCCGCTCGCCGAGCTGAAGCGGCTCGACCCGGCGTCGTACCTCGAACTCGGGGACCACCTGCGCACCCTGGAGAACCACTACCGCGACCTGTGCGACGTCGAGTTCACCGTCGAGCGCGGCAAGCTGTGGATCCTCCAGACCCGGGTCGGCAAGCGCACCGCCCAGGCCGCCTTCCGCATCGCCCGCGACCTGCGCGAGGAGGGCCAGATCACCGCCGACGAGGCGCTGGTGCGGGTCGACGGCGACGCCCTGACCCGGCTGATGTTCCCCCGCTTCGACGTCCGCCCCGACGACGTGCCCCTCGCCAAGGGCGTGCCCGCCTCACCCGGCGCCGCCGTCGGCGCCGTCGTCTTCGACTCCGCCACGGCCCACCGCCGGGCCGCCGCCGGGGAACAGGTCGTCCTGGTGCGCCGCGAGACCACCCCCGACGACCTGCCCGGGATGATCGCCGCGCAGGCCGTGCTCACCAGCCGCGGCGGCAAGACCAGCCACGCCGCCGTCGTCGCCCGCGGCATGGGCAAGGTCTGCGTGTGCGGCGCCGAGTCGCTCACCGTCGACCCCGTCGCCCGGCGGCTCACCACCGCCACCGGCGTCGTGGTGAGTGAGGGCGACACCGTCTCCGTCGACGGCACCGCGGGCACCGTCCACCTGGGCGCGCTGCCGCTGACCGCCTCCGACGTGGGGCAGGCGCTGGAGACCCGGGAGGCCACCGGCGAGGTCACCGCCGCCGTCCTGGACGCCCTCGCCCACGCCGACGAGGTCCGCCGCCTGGAGGTGCGGGCCAACGCCGACACCCCCGAGGACGCCGTCCGCGCCCGCGCCCTGGGCGCCGAGGGCATCGGCCTGTGCCGTACCGAGCACATGTTCCTCGGCGAGCGCAGGGCGCTGGTCGAGGCGATGATCCTGGCCCGCGACGACGAAGCCCGCGCGGACGCGCTCAGCGCCCTGCTGCCGCTCCAGCGGAACGACTTCGTCGGCATCCTGGCCGCCATGGACGGGCTGCCGGTGACGATCCGGCTGCTCGACCCGCCGCTGCACGAGTTCCTGCCCGACCGCACCGAACTCGCCGTCCGGCTCGCCACCGCCGTACACCCGGACCCGCACGACCGTGCCCTGCTGGCCGCCGTCGAGCGGATGCAGGAGCAGAACCCGATGCTGGGGCTGCGCGGGGTCCGTCTGGCGCTGGCCGTGCCGGGTCTGGTCGCCATGCAGGTCAGGGCCATCGCCGAGGCCGTCGCCCAGCGGCGGCTCGACGGCGGCGACCCGCGCGCCGAGATCATGATCCCGCTGGTCGGCACGGTCGAGGAGCTGCGCCTGGTGCGCGCCGAGACCGAACGGGTGCTCGGCGAGGTCGCGGCGGAGACCGGGGCACGGCTCGACCTCCCGATCGGCACGATGATCGAACTGCCGCGCGCCGCGCTCACCGCCGGACGCATCGCCGAGGTCGCCGACTTCTTCTCCTTCGGCACCAACGACCTGACCCAGACCACCTGGGGCCTGTCCCGCGACGACGCCGAGGCCTCCTTCGTCCCGCTCTACCTCGACGAGGGCGTCTTCGACACCTCACCGTTCGAGACGATCGACCAGGAGGGCGTGGGCCGGCTGGTGGAGATCGGCGTCGAGGCCGGACGCGCCGCCAACCCCCGGCTGGAGACCGGGGTGTGCGGCGAGCACGGCGGCGACCCCAAGTCCATCCACTTCTTCCACCGGGCGGGACTCGACTACGTCTCCTGCTCGCCCTTCCGGATCCCCGCGGCCCGGCTGGAGGCGGGCCGCGCCGCCCTCACCGGGACGCTGACGAGCGACACCCGGTGACCCGGTCCGGTGCGGGCACCGCCCGCACCGGCACCACCAGGTCCGCCCGCTCCCGCGTCGGCGCGATCAGGTCGGCGTTGCGCTGATCCGTGCCCGTCGCCCACGCCACCGCCGCCTCGTGCGCCTTGCCGAACTCCTCGTGCCGGGCGACGAGGCGGCGGATGCGTTCGCCCTCCGGCAGCTCGCAGAACCACACCTCGTCCAGCCGCTCCCGCACCCGCGGCCAGGCCCCGCCGTCCAGCAGCAGGTAGTTGCCCTCCGTCACCACCAGCCGCACCGACGGCACCACCGGGACGGCCCCGGCGATCGGCTGTTCGAGGACCCGCTCGAACCCCGGCGCGTACACCGTGTCGCCGGTCTCCTCCCGCAACCGCCCCAGCAGCGCCGCGTACCCCGCCGCGTCGAAGGTGTCCGGGGCGCCCTTGCGGTCCCGGCGGCCGAGCCGGTCCAGCTCCACGTCGGCCAGATGGAAACCGTCCATCGGCACCCGCGCCGCCCACGGTTCACCGTCGCCGTTCAGCTCCCGCACCAGCCGCTCGGCCAGCGTCGACTTGCCCGCACCCGGACCGCCCGCGATGCCGAGCAGGGCCCGGCGCCGCCCGCCACCGGTCAGCGCGCGGGCCCGCGCCAGCAGATCGTCGAAGGTCAGGGGCTCGCCCCGCTCGTCGCCATGCACACCGCCGAGTGTGTCAGAGCCGCCCCGTTCCCCTCGTACACCCGCGCGCATTCCCACAAGTCCGCATCATGTGGTCCTCATTACCCACTCAACGCGCGCTCGTGGGGAACGGTGTCCCTTATGAAGGATCTCGGTCTGCCCGAAGGCATCCTGGCCTGTCTCTTCGACCTGGACGGCGTCGTCACCAAGACGGCCGCCGTCCACGCCGCCGCCTGGAAGGAGACGTTCGACGCGTTCCTGCGGGACCGCGACGGCGAGCACTTCCGGCCGTTCGACGCCCACGACTACGACGAGTACGTCGACGGACTCCCGCGCGCCGACGGCGTACGCACCTTCCTCGCCTCCCGCGGCATCCACCTGCCCGAAGGCACCCCCGAAGACCCACCCGACGCGGCGACCGTGCACGGCCTCGGCAACCGCAAGAACGAACTGCTCCTGACGAGGATCCGCACCCAGGGCGTCGAACCCTACGACGGCACCCTGCGCTACATCGACGCCGTCCGCGCCCACGGGCTGCGCACCGCCGTCGTCTCCTCCAGCGCCAACACCCTCGACGTGCTGCGCTCCATCGACGCCGAGCACCTCTTCGACGTACGCGTCGACGGCGTCACCGCGCGCGAGCGCGGCCTGCCGGGCAAGCCGCGCCCCGACACCTTCCTCGCCGCCGCCCGCGACCTCGGCGTCACCGCGCGGCAGTCGGCCGTCTTCGAGGACGCCCTCGCGGGCATGGACGCGGGCCGCGCGGGCGGCTTCGGGTACGTCGTCGGCGTGGACCGCGTCGGACAGTCCGACGCGCTGTACGCGCACGGCGCCGACATCGTCGTCGGCGACCTCGCCGAACTGGGAGGCAAGGCGTGATAGCGCAGCGGTCGTACGCCGTCGAGCCCTGGACGGTGCGGGAGACCTCCCTAAACCTCGACGTCCTCTCCCAGAGCGAGTCCGTGTTCGCCCTCTCCAACGGGCACGTCGGCTGGCGCGGCAACCTCGACGAGGGCGAACCGCACGGACTGCCCGGCAGCTACCTCAACGGCGTCCACGAGGTGCACCCGCTGCCCTACGCCGAGGCCGGGTACGGCTACCCGGAGTCCGGCCAGACCGTCATCAACGTCACCAACGGCAAGGTGCTGCGCCTCCTCGTCGACGACGAGCCCTTCGACCTGCGCTACGGACGCCTCGTCAGCCATGAACGCACCCTCGACCTGCGCCGGGGCGTCCTGACACGCGTCTGCGAATGGACGTCACCGGCGGGCACCACCGTCCGCGTCCGCTCCACCCGGCTGGTCTCGCTCACCCAGCGGGCCGTCGCCGCCGTCGCCTACGAGGTGGAACCCGTGGGCCGCCCCGCCCGCGTGGTCATCCAGTCGGAACTGGTCGCCAACGAGTCGCTGCCCGACCCGGACGGCGATCCCCGGCAGGCCCGGGTCCTGAAGTCACCGCTGGAGCCCGAGGAACACTTCGCGGCGGGCCCCCGGCTGCGCCTGGTGCACCGCACCCGGCACAGCGGACTGCGGGTCGCCGTCGCCGCCGACCACGTCGTCACCGGCCCCGAACGGACCACGACCGGCAGCGAGAGCAACGTCGACGTCGCCCGGCTCACCGTCACCTCGGTGCTGGAGCCCGGCCAGCGGCTGCGGGTGGAGAAACTGGTCGCGCACGGCTGGTCAGCCAACCGCTCCCGCCCCGCGATGAGCGACCAGGCCGAGGCGGCGCTCGCCGCGGCCGCGCACAGCGGCTGGCCCGGACTGCTGGCCGAACAGCGGGCCTACCTGGACGACTTCTGGGCGCGCGCCGACGTCGAGGTCGACGGCGACGAGGAGATCCAGCAGGCCGTCCGCTTCGCCCTCTTCCACGTCCTCCAGGCGGGCGCCCGCGCCGAGGGCCGCGCCATCCCCGCCAAGGGACTCACCGGCTCCGGCTACGACGGGCACGCCTTCTGGGACACCGAGACCTTCGTGCTGCCCCTGCTCACCTACATCTCCCCGGACGCGGTCGCCGAGGCGCTGCGCTGGCGGCAGTCCACACTGCCCGCCGCCCGGGAACGCGCCGCCCAACTGGGGCTGCGCGGAGCCGCGTTCCCCTGGCGGACCATCGAGGGCTCGGAGGGGTCGGCGTACTGGCCCGCGGGCACCGCCGCCTTCCACGTCAACGCGGACATCGCCGACGCGGTGACGCGGTACGTCACCGCGACCGGCGACACCGACTTCGAACGCGACACCGGCCTGGAGCTGCTGGTGGAGACCGCCCGGCTGTGGCGCTCCCTCGGCCACCACGACCACCACGGCGTCTTCCACATCAACGGCGTCACCGGACCCGACGAGTACAGCGCGATCGCCGACGACAACACCTACACCAACCTGATGGCGCGGGAGAACCTGCTCGCCGCCGCCGACGCCGTCGAACGGTACCCCGAGCAGGCGGCCCGGCTCGGCGCCGACGACGAGGAGAGCGCCGCCTGGCGGGACGCGGCCAGGGCCGTGCACCTGCCCTACAACGCCGAACTCGGCGTCCATGAACAGCACGCGGGCTTCACCCGCTACCAGCGCTGGGACTTCGAGGGCACCCGGCCCGAGCAGTACCCGCTGATGCTGCACTTCCCCTACTTCGACCTCTACCGCAAACAGGTCGTCAAACAGGCCGACCTGGTCCTCGCCATGTACACCTGCCACACCCACTTCGACGAGGAGCACATCGCCCGCAACTTCGCCTACTACGAGCCCCTGACCGTCCGCGACTCCTCCCTCTCCGCCTGTGTCCAGGCCGTCGTCGCCGCCCAGGCCGGACACCTGCGGCTCGCCCACGACTACACGGCCGAGGCCGCCCTGATGGATCTGGAGGACCTGGAGCACAACACCCGCGACGGACTCCACATCGCCTCCCTCGCCGGGACCTGGCTGGCCCTGGTCGCCGGGTTCGGCGGGATGCGCCGGGAGGGCGGCACGCTGCGCTTCGCGCCCCGGCTGCCGGAGAAGATCAGCCGCCTCGCCTTCACCCTCCAGCTCCTCGGCCGGCGGCTGCACGTGGAGATCGCCCCCGACAAGGCCACCTACACCCTGCTGAGCGGCGGACCCCTGACCATCCACCACCACGGCTCCCCCGTGACCGTACGCCCCGACGACCCCGCCGTCCGCGACGTCCCGTCCCCGTCCTACCGCCCGGCGCCCGAACAGCCCCCGCACCGGGAGCCCACGGTCCGCTGACCCCAGCCTCCGGTTGCTCCCCGCTGTCTCCGCCTCCGTGGCCGCCCCCGGCCGCGGAGGCGCCGATGACGTCCGGCGTGTTTCCCGTCCCGCCGGGTCAGGTAGGAGTCGGATGTCGGACCGGAGCAGAGGGGGGAACGCGATGGCGGGCAACGAGTGGGAGGGCGGCCGGCTGGGGGAGGAGTTCTTCACCCCCGGCACCTCGTCGTTCACCGAGTTCCTCGCGGCGCACCGCCCCGGGCTGCTGCCCACCCGCAGCCCCTTGCCCGACGGCGTGCGCGCCGAGCCCGGCCGGTTCCCGCACGGCACCACCGTCCTCGCCCTCGCCTACGCCGACGGCGTACTGATCGCCGGGGACCGCAGGGCCACCATGGGGAACCTCATCGCCCAGCGCGACCTGGAGAAGGTGCACCCCGCCGACGACCACACGGCGGTCGCCTTCGCCGGAAGCGTCGGACTCGCCCTCGACATGGTCAAGCTCTACCAGGTCGAACTCGCCCACTTCGAGAAGATCGAGGGCACCCCGATGACCTTCGGCGCCAAGGCGGCCCGGCTCGCCGGCCTGCTCCGGCAGAACCTCGCCCAGGCCATGCAGGGCCTCGCCGTCGTCCCCCTCCTCGCGGGCTACGACCCCAAGGCCCCCGGAGGCCGCCGCGGCCGCATCTTCGCCTACGACGTGGCGGGCGGCGCCTACGAGAAGTCAGCCTTCCACGCCGAGGGCTCCGGCTCCCCGTACGCCCGGGGAGCGCTGAAGAAGCTGTACCGCACGGGCATGGACCGGCGTGAGGCGGCCCTGGCCGCGCTGCACGCCCTCTACGACGCCGCCGACGACGACTCCGCGACCGGCGGCCCCGACGTCTCCCGGCGGATCTTCCCCCTCGTCTCGGTGATCACCGAGGACGGCTTCGAGCGCCTCGCCGAGCCGGAGACGGCGCGGCTCAGCGAGGAGATGATCACCCAGCGCCGGGCCCGCCCGAACGGCCCGAACGCCGCTCCCTGAGCCTCCCGGGAGGTTGGCGGCCCCGGAACGGGAAACGCGGAAGGGGACCACCAGCACCACAGGGAGGCAGCATGGGCACGGAACGGACGAACCCCGAACCGATGGGGGACGACGTCTACCAGCCCACCGGGACCAACGAGGAGCAGGAGGACGCCGCACCGCTGGACCTGGAGAACGCCGTCGACGAACGGACCTACGACGACACCCTGGACGAGGGCTACTCACCGCCGGAGAAGCCGCTCGGCGTCACCAAGCACGGCACCACCGCCGCCGAACAGCACGAGGGCGAGAGCCTCGACGAGCGGCTCGCCCAGGAGGTCCCCGAGGCGGGCGCGCCCGTCGGGGACGGTGTCGGCGACCTGCCGGAGGGGGAGGGCGAACCGGTCGACCCGGAGGCGGGCGGCGAGCGCGCCGGACGCCTGGTCGCCCCGGACGAGGGCCTGCGCCCCGACACCACCAAGGAGGAGGTCGCCGAGGACGTCGGCATCGACGCGGGCGCGGCGGGCGCCGAGGAGGCCGCCGTCCACATCGTCGACGACGACATGACGCCCCCGCCCGACTGATCCCCCCGTCCCGTCACCACGGCAGGGGCACCGCCCGGTGCGGTGCCCCTGCCCTTTGCCTGCGTACGCCGCTAAGGAAGCAGCTTGTCCAGCGCGGCGGGGCCTTCCGCCGCCAGTTTCCGCTCGGCCCACTCCAGGTTGCGCGGGGTCAGGTCCTTGCCGGACGCGAGCACCACGTCCTCGGCCGACACATCGGTGCCGGGGCGGATGTGGAGCAGGGCGTCGGGGGTGGCGCGGTCCTGGGAGGGCTGGGACGCGCCGGACTGTGACGTAGACATGATCTGTGCTCCTCGGTCCGGGTCACTGCTTCGGCCCCGCTGCTGTCATCGGGTCCGATAACTCACGATTCACCCCGGGAGCCCGCCATGCAATCCCGAGACGCGGCAAACCGCCCCTGGATGTCGGTTTCGGCGCAGGCCGGGGCACCGATCCGGGTTCCGCGAAAAACCGCTGGACGATCACGCGGGGCCTCTCGTACCGTCAGACGCCACGCCCCGAGACGACGGAAGGAGGCAGTGCCGTGCGATTCCCCCTGTTTCAGCGCTCCCTTCCCGTTGCCCCGGCGTGCCGTGCCTGACCTGCCCGGGAGCGCTCCCCGCAACCCGGAGGACCCATGACCGACCTGGTCATCCGCTCGCTCGACGACAGCGAAGCGGCCCTTTTCGACGCGCTCCCCGACCCCCTCGGCCACCACGAGACCCACCGCAGGACCCGGCACCGCCCCGACTGGCGGCGCGTCGCCCTGCGCGACGGCCGGGTTGTCGCCCGCGGCGCCTGGTGGGGCGGCCCCGACGACCCGGAACCGGTCAACATCAACTGGTTCGACGTCGCCGAGGGCGAGACGGAGGCCGGCGCGGAGCTGCTGCGCACCGCCCCCTGGCGGGTCGAGCTGGAGCTGACCCTGCCCAGCGGCTGGCGCGAGCACGCACCGGCCCGCGCCGCCGCCGAGACCCGCTTCGCCGCCGCCCGGACCGCCGGATACGACCTCCTCGTGGAGCGCTTCCTCTACCGCTGGACCCCGGACCTGGGCCTGCCGCCCCGCCCCACCCGCCTGGTGTACGACCCCGAACCGGACGACGCGGTGTTCCTCGACGCCCTGCGCCGCATCCACTCCGCCACCCTCGACCAGCACGCCCTGCTCGCCATCGACAAGGGCGGCGTGGACCTCGCCGCGCGGGAGGAACTCGACTTCTTCCACTGGTGCCCGTCCCCCCGCGAGTGGTGGCGCGTCGCCCGCACCCCCGGGGGCGACGCGGTCGGCATCCACATCCCCGCCCACAACCCCTCGGGCCCCTGCATCGGCTTCATCGGCGTCCTGCCGGAACAACGCGGCCACGGCTACGCCTACGACCTGCTCGCCGAGTGCACCCACTTCCTCGCCGAACGCGGCGCGGATTTCATCGCCGCGGCGACCGACCGCGGCAACACCCCGATGGCCGCCCACTTCGAACGCGCCGGGTTCCCCGTCGTACGCGAGCGGATCTGCTTCAGTCCCTGACGCCCAGCAGTCCCTCCGCCTCCGCGAGTATCTCGGTGACGCGGAGGGCGAAGGCCGCGTCGCAGGGGTGGGGGACGCCGGTGGCCGCGGCGGTGCGCAGGGCGTCCGCCGCCCGGGTCAGGGCGTCCACCGCGGTCTCGGTGCCGGTGGGCAGCTCGGTCACCCCGGCGGTGCCGCGCAGCTCGACCCCGGCGCCCGCCGCGGCCACCGGCGCGGTCAGGCTCAGGGTGAGGGTGCTGGACGCGCCGCCGTCGTGGTCGAGGACCAGCTGGACGGTGTCCCGCGGCCCGCGCGCCGCGGCGGCCACCCGGCGGGCGTCACCGAGCACCGGCAGCAGCACGCTCAGCGCGTGCGGGCCCACGTCCCACAGCGCGCCCCGCTCCCGCCGCCACGGGGACGCGGCGAAGGGGCTGTCGGTGGTGAACACCGCGCCCAGCCACTGCGCCCGCGCCGTGAACCAGCCCCCGGCCGCCGCCTGCGCGTCGATCCACGCCTCCGGCTCCCGCTGGAACCGTGTGGTGAAGAAGACCACCGAGGCGACCCCCGCCTCCCGCACGGCCTCCACCACGGCCCGCCCCTGCGCCACCGTCGGTGCCAGCGGCTTGTCCAGCAGCAGATGGCGGCCCGCCCGCGCCGCCCGCGCCGCGAGGCCCGCCTGCACGTCCGGCGGCAGCGCCACCGCGACCGCGTCCACATCGGCGATCAGCGCGTCCACGTCGTCGTAGGCCCGGACCCCGTACTCGTCGGCCAGTTCCTTCGCGGCCTCGGGGCGGCGTCCCCACACCCCGGCGAACTCCAGCTCGCCGTGCCCGCTCAGGGCCGGTGCGTGTGCCATCCGCGCCCACGGCCCGGTGCCCAGCAGTCCGATACGCATGCCGTCGCCTCTCTGTCGCCCACGAGGTTCCACGAACCGGTGCCGAGCGTCGCACACCCGCTCGCCGCGCCCTCGACCGCCCTCCCCGCACGACACCGGTGATTTCGCCGGTCCCCCCGCCGCGGGTCCGCCCCGACAGTGGCGGGGCCAGCCAGTTCGGCGGCGCCCGTCGGACGCGGTCCACGCATCCTCCACGCCAGTGGGACCGCGTACGGCCGGGCCTCCCCACATGACCGAGAGGACCCCCAGTCGTGCAGGAGCACCCGCACAGCAGCACCGCCACCAGCGTCACCAGCACGCCCCCCACCGGCCGCGCCCGCCGCGGGACGCGCCGCCTCGCCGGCGCCGCCGCCGCGATCGCCGCCGTGGTCGGGCTCTCCACCCTCACCAGCCCCGGGGCGCACGCCGCGGACAACCCCTACGAGCGCGGCCCGGCGCCGACCAACAGCAGCATCGAGGCGCTGCGCGGCCCGTACTCCGTCTCCCAGACCAGCGTGTCCTCGCTGCTCGTCTCCGGCTTCGGCGGCGGCACGATCTACTACCCGACCAGCACCGCCGACGGCACCTTCGGCGCGGTCGTCATCTCGCCCGGGTTCACCGCCTACGAGTCGTCCATCGCCTGGCTCGGACCGCGCCTCGCCTCCCAGGGCTTCGTGGTGTTCACCATCGACACCAACACCACGCTGGACCAGCCCGACTCGCGGGGCCGTCAGCTGCTCGCCGCGCTGGACTACCTCACCGAGCGCAGCTCGGTGCGCGGCCGTGTCGACAGCAGCCGCCTGGGCGTGATGGGCCACTCGATGGGCGGCGGCGGCAGCCTGGAGGCGGCCAAGTCCCGGCCCTCCCTCCAGGCCGCGATCCCGCTCACGCCCTGGAACACCGACAAGACCTGGCCGGAGCTGCGCACCCCGACCATGATCATCGGCGCCGACGGCGACACCATCGCCCCGGTCGCCACCCACTCCGAGCCCTTCTACAACAGCCTGCCGTCGTCCCTGGACAAGGCCTACCTGGAGCTGAACAACGCCACGCACTTCACCCCGAACACGAACGACACGACGATCGCCAAGTACAGCATTTCGTGGCTGAAGCGATTCATCGACAACGACACCCGCTACGAGCAGTTCCTGTGCCCGCTGCCGCGGCCCAGCCTCACCATCGAGGAGTACCGGGGCAACTGCCCGCACACCTCCTGACACCCACCGGGGTGCCCCGGCGGCGGTCGCGCCCGGCGCGCGGCCGCCGCCGGCGTTGTGCCGGGGCCCGGCCGGTCCGTCTCCGGCCTGGGCACCGGCACAGACCTGCGCCGCCGACACCGTACGAAACGGCAGGTCGCGGCGCGGATGAGCGGGGCGGGGCCGCGGACGCCCGGCTTCCGGGCCCGGTTACCTGTACGTAACCTCCCGGGAATGACCGTATCGACGACCGTGCGAGCGCCTGGACGGCTGTACGGGCGCGACACCCAACGGCGGGCCGTGGCCGCCCTGCTGGACCGGCTGCGGACGGACAGCGCCGTTCTCGTGGTGACCGGCGAGCCGGGACTCGGCCGCACCGCCCTGCTCGGCCACGCGGCCCGCGCCTTCGACGCCGGACGCGTCCTCACCGTCCCCGCCGAACCGTCCGGCACCCGCGCGTCCTACGCCGCCGTGCACACCCTGTGCCGTACGGCGGCGGCCCTGGCGGCGGAGACCGGGGCCGCGGTCGGCGCGGCCGGGACGGGAGCCCCGCCGGTGCGGGCGCTGCTGGACACGCTGGCCTCCGCCGCCACCGACGCCCCGCTGCTGCTCTGCGTCGACGACGTCCACCTGTGGGACAGCGCCTCCCGCGCCGCCCTGGGCCAGGCCGCCCGGCGGCTGCACGTGGCGGGCCGGGTCGGACTCCTCGTCTCCACCGCCGGGCACCGCGCCGCCGAACGGGACCTCGCCGGACTGCCGGTGACCGGACTGCACCCGCTCGCCCCGCCCGACGCCGGAGCGCTGCTGGACGACGTCACGGGCGGCGGCGTCGACCCCACGGTCCGTGAGGAACTGCTGGAGGAGGCCGAGGGCAACCCCGCCCTGCTGCTGGCCCTGGTGCGCCGGCTGGCACCCGCCGAGCTGGCCGGGCAGCGGCCCCTGCCCCGGCCGCTCGCCGACGCCGGGGTGCTCACCGGCGTGGCCGGGGAAGCGCTGCGCGGCCTCCCGCCCGCCGCGGCCGACCTGCTGGTCACCGCGGCCGCCGCGCTGCACGAGTCCGACGACCTCGCCGTGGACGCCGACCTGGTCCTCAGATCCGTACGGCGGCTGCGGCCCGCCGCCTCCGCCCCCCGCCACCCGCTGCCCGACGCCGTGGACCTCGCCGACGGCCGGTTCCGGTTCGCCGGGAGCCTGCTGCGGCGCGCCGCCTACGCCGGGGCCCCGCCGGAGCGGCGGCGGGCCGCACACCGGGCGCTCGCCCAGGTCCTGGCGGCCGACGGGCAGCGGCTCCCGGCGCTGCTGCACCGCGCCTGGGCCACCACCTCACCCGCACCCGTGATCGCCGCCGAGCTGTCGGCCACCGCGGCCGACGCGGGCGTCGCGGCCTCCGAGCGGCTGCGCGCCCTGGCGCACAGCCGTGCCGCCCAGCTCGCGGCGGACCCCACGCGGCGCGCCGCCAGCCGTACGGCCGCCGCCGAGCAGGCACTGCACGCGGGCCGCCCCCGCTGGGCCCTCGGGCTGCTCGGCGACGCCGTCCACAGCACGCTGCCGGAGGCCGTGCGCGGCCGGGCCGAGCTGGTGCGGGGTCTGGCCGAGCGCTACGACGGCCCGGTCGCCGACGCCCGCGAGTCCCTGCTGTCCGCCGCCGGCCTGCTGTCCGCCGAGGAGCCGGACCTCGCCATGGCCGCCGCGCTCGCCGCCGCCGACGCGGCCTGGGCGGCGGGCGACGCGGAGGCCTGCCTGGACGCCCTCGACGCCGGGCGGCCCGCCCCGGCCCCGGCGACCGGGCCGCATCCCGCCTCCGACTACCGCCTCGGCCTGCGCGCCGTACTGGAGGCACGCTTCGACGACGCGGCGGCCCCGCTGCGCCGCGTGGTGGCGCTCGCCCCCGTCGACGGCGAACCCGACGCCCTGCTGCGCCCGGCGGTCGCCGCACTCCTCCTCGGTGACATGTCCGCGGCGGCCCGGTCGGGGGCGCGGGCCCTGGCGGCGGCCCGCGCCCGCGGCTCCGGCGCCCTGGTGCCCCGCGCCCTGGAGTACCTCGCCTACGCCGAACTGCGCGCCGGACGCCACGCCCTGGCCCGCACCCACGC
This sequence comes from Streptomyces sp. B93, assembly GCF_018070565.1. Lineage (GTDB taxonomy): Bacteria > Actinomycetota > Actinomycetes > Streptomycetales > Streptomycetaceae > Streptomyces. The sequence goes on along the minus strand of NZ_JAGPXL010000003.1, from coordinate 70,340 downwards.
CGAGGAGGGACTGCGCGCCGCCCAGCGCGCCGGGCAGCGCAACACCGCCGCCCACCACCACGCCGTACTCGCCCTGGCCGCGTCGATCGAGGGCGAGACCTCCGTCGTCACCCACCATGTGGCCGCCGCCCTCACCACCGCCCGACGGCACGGCCTGGCCCAGGCCGCCACCCTCGCGCACTGGGCCGCCGCCCGTGCCGACCTGGGCCGGGGCCGTCCACTGGAGGCGGCGGACCGGCTCGGCCCACTGGTCAGGACCGGACCCCGGCGCGGTCACTTCGCGGTGTGGATGCTCGCGGTGCCCTGCTTCGTGGAGGCCGCCGTGCTCGCCGGACGCCCGGGGGACGCCCGCGACGTCGTCGCCGACCTCGCGCTGTGGGCCGCCCTCGGCGCCGACGCCCAGGCACCCGCCCAGCTGGCCCGCTGTCACGCCCTGCTCGCGCCGCCCGAGCACGCCGACGCGCTCTACCTGCGCGCCCTGCACCTGCACGAGAGGACACCCGGCGACTTCGAACGGGCCCGCACCCAGCTGCTGTACGGCAAGTGGCTGCGGCGACGGCGCCGGCTGCGCGAGGCCCGCGACCGGCTCGGCGCAGCGCTGGCGGCCTTCGACCACTGCGGCGCCGGGGTCTGGGCCGAGCAGGCACGCCAGGAGCTGCGCGCCAACGGGGCGGCGACCGGCGCGACCGGCGGCGGGGCGCTGTCCCGGCTCACCCCCCAGCAGTGGCGTATCGCACAGTGCGTGGCCGAGGGCGCCACCAACCGAGAGGTCGCCCGGAGCCTCTCCGTCAGCACCCGCACCGTGGACTACCACCTCCGCAATGTCTTCGCCGCCCTGGGCGTACGGTCCCGGGTCGAGCTGGCCCGACTGGTGGAGCAGTCGGAAAAGACCGGTGCACAACCCTAGGGACCGACCGGACGGTATGCCATCCTTCGGGGCAGCAAGAGTCAGATGCCGGCCACCGCAACGGGCACCCCGGCCGACCGGGAACCGGTCGGAGGCCCGCGGCGACCGCACCGCCGGGCAACCGACCCTGGGGGAGGACCGCGATGCAGCAAGCACTACGGCCACGAACGGCGACCCGCCTTCGACCCACCGCCGTCCCACCACCACGCGCCGGACGTCCCGTCCGGTCGCTGATCGACGCCGACGCCATCCACGTCCTGCACCGCGCCGCCCGCGTGTTGCAGAACGACCTGCCCGACCTCACCGACCGGCTGGTGGCCGTGCTCCAGGAGGAGGAGCCGTCCTACCGGTCCGCCATGGAGACCGAACCCGTCGCCACCTGGCAGGAGGTGCACCGCTCGCTGCGGCACAGCGTCGCCTCCCTCCTCGACCCGCGCGGCGCCCGCGACGGCGCCCGCCGCTGCACCTGGAAGATCGGCGCCCGCCGCGCCGAACAGGGCATCCCCCTCGACGCGCTGCTGCACGCCTTCCGGCTGGGCGGCTCACTGGTCTGGCAGGGCCTGGTCGAGGAGACCTCACGGACCGCGCCGGAGGACATCCGCCTCCTGGTGCACGTCGCCTCCGACGTGTGGAACTTCGTCGACGAGCACTGCACCCTCGTCGCCGACGCCTACCGGCAGGTGGAACGGCAGCTGGCCTGGCGCCGCGAGAACCGGGTACGGGTGCTGGCCGCCGCCCTCCTCGACGGCACCAGCCGCATCGCCGACCTGCCCGAGGCCGCCGAGGTCCTCGACCTGCCCGAGAGCGGCCGGTACGTCGTCGTCGCCATCGCGGGCGGCCACCCCGCCCAGTGCGCCGACGCCCGCGCCCTCGCCGTACCGCCCGGCCTGCCCGCCCACTGGCACTCCGGCGCCGAAGCGGACTACGGCATCGTCCTCGTCGGCGACGGCGACCTGCCCGAGCCGGTCCTCGAGCCCACCGGGCCGACCGCGGGTGTCCGCATCGGCATCGGCGGCGTCGTCGAGGGCCTGGCCGCGGTGGGGGAGGCCCGCGGGCTCGCCGACACCGCGCTCACCATCTGCCCACCGGAGGGCGGCGCGGTCCGGCTCGCCGACCATCTGCCCGCCGCCCTCATCGTCACCTCACCCGAACTCGGCGCCGCCCTCAGCGACCGGGTCCTCGGCCCGCTCGCCCGGATGGACCCCGCCGACCGCGAGGTCCTCCTGGACACCCTCGCCGCCTGGCTCGCCTGCGACGGCTCCGCCCAGCGCGCCGCCCGCCGCCTCTACTGCCACCGCAACACGGTCCTCAACCGCCTCCGCCGCTTCGAACAACTCACCACCCGCTCCCTGGCCCGCCCGTCCGACCTCGCCGAGATCACCCTGGCCCTGACGGCGAGGCGCCTGCTGCGGCCGTGAGCCGGGACCCGCCACCGCGGGCCGGTACGCACACCTGAGGAACTCGCGCCGGCCCTCGGCAAGGGACCGGCAGGAGATCCACGGGCCATAACGGGAAGGTCACGCAGGCCACCGGCATGATCAGGGCCCCTGGGCACCCGCACAACCCGGCCGCAGCCGGGTTGGGAAGGCGCAGCGTCCGGGCGCCGGGGCCTGTTGCCGTGTCCGGCACGCGTGCTGTCGTGTGCATCCCCTTCCCACGATGCGCCGTGCCCCGGCACGGACCCGAGGAGCCGTGATGCCCGAAGCACCACCGGACAGCGAGGCCGCGCTGCACGTCGAGAGCCTCGACGTGGCGTACGGCCGCGCGCTGTCCGCACTCCGTTCCGTGTCCCTGACCGTGCCACCCGGCGGTGTCGTCGCCCTGCTCGGCGCCAACGGGGCCGGGAAGACGACCCTGCTGCGCGCGGTCTCGGGCACACTGCGCCTGCATCGTGGAGCCGTCACGGCCGGCCGGGTCCGCTACGGCGACACCGTCCTCGACGGCCAGGACCCCGTCGCCGCCGTCCGCGCCGGAGTGGTCCAGGTCCCCGAGGGCAGACGGGTGTTCGCCGGGCTCAGCGTCGAGGAGAACCTGCGCGCGGGCGGCCTCGGCCTCGGCCGCCGCGCCCCCGCCCAGGTCAAGGAGGCCCGCGACCGGGTCTTCACGCTCTTCCCCCGGCTCGCCGAACGCACCCGCCAGGCCGCCGGTCTGCTCTCCGGCGGCGAACAGCAGATGCTCGCCATCGGCCGCGCCCTGATGGCCGCGCCCCGGCTGCTGCTGCTCGACGAGCCCTCCCTCGGCCTCGCCCCGCGCATGGTCGACCGGATCGCCGAGGTCATCCGCGAGATCAACGCCCAGGGCACCGCCGTACTGCTCGTCGAACAGAACGCCGGAATGGCGCTGTCGCTCGCCGACCACGCCTACGTCCTGGAGGTCGGCGAGGTCGGACTGTCCGGACCCGCCGACGAACTCGCCCGCACCGACGCGGTGCGCCGCCTCTACCTGGGCGAGACCGCCACCGAAGGTCAGGGGGCCGCGTGACCACCCGCACCACCGCACCACCGCCGCCGCTCCACGTCCGCGACGTCACCGTCCGGTTCGCCGGTCTGACCGCCCTCGACGACGTCTCCTTCACCGTCGCCCCCGGCTCCGTGCACGCCGTGATCGGACCCAACGGGGCGGGCAAGTCCACCTGCTTCAACGTCCTGTCGGGGCTGTACCGGCCCGCCGCCGGCACCGTCCACCTCGGCGACACCGAACTGACCCGGCTCGCCCCGCACAGGATCGCCGGCCTCGGTGTCGCCCGCACCTTCCAGAACATCGTCACCACCCAGGGCACCGTCGCCGACAACCTCATGCTCGGCCGCCACGCCCTGTCCCACGCGGGCTTCACCGCCAGCGCCCTGCGCCTGCCCGCCGCCCGGCGCGAACAGCGCGAGCACCTCGCCCGCGCCCGTGAACTCGCCGAACTCACCGGCCTGGCCGAACACTTCGACGCCCCCGTCGCCGCGCTCTCCTACGGCGACCGCAAACGCGTCGAGTTCGCCCGCGCCCTCTGCCTGGAACCACGTGTGCTGCTCCTCGACGAACCGGTCGCCGGCATGAACGCCGCCGAACGCGTCCGCACCGCCGAGGTCATCCGCACCGTACGAGAGGAACTCGGTCTCTCCGTGCTGCTCGTCGAACACGACATGGGCCTGGTCATGCGCCTCGCCGACGAGGTCACCGTCCTGGACTTCGGCAAGGCCATCGCCCACGGCACCCCCGAAGAGGTCCAGCGCGACCCCGAGGTGCTGCGCGCCTACCTCGGCACCGAGGCGGACGCCACCGGGGAGGACGCGGCATGACCACCTTCGTCGACAACATCCTCAACGGCCTCGCCCTCGGCTCGGTCTATGCCCTGGTCGCCCTCGGCTTCGTCATCATCTTCAAGGCGTCGGGCGTGCTCAACTTCGCCCACGGCTCACTCCTGCTGCTCGGCGGCTACCTCACCGCCGTACTCCACGACGACCTCGGTTTCGCCGGGGCGCTCGCCCTGGCGATCCTGGCCACCGCGACCGTCGCCGGACTCCTCGACCGGTTCGTGCTCCAGCGCACCGGCGGACAGGACGCGCACGCCGCGCACGTCCAGACCATCGTCACCATCGGCATCGACATCGTCCTCGTCACCGACCTGGCCCGGCGCATCGGCGGCGACCTGCTGAGCACCGGCGACCCCTGGGGCGACTCCGTCACCAGCGTCGGGTCGTTCACGGTGGCCGACAGCCGGATCGCCGCGATCGTCGTCTCGGCCGTCGTCATCGCCGGTGTCTTCGCCCTCTTCCGGTACAGCAGCTGGGGCCTGTCGCTGCGCGCGGCGGCCGAGGACGTGGAGGCGGCCGCGCTGATGGGCGTACGGCTGACCCGGGTGCGCACCCTCGCCTGGTGCCTCGCGGGCGGCCTCGCCGCGCTCGCCGCCGTGTTCCTGGTGGCCTTCCCGGCGCCCGGCCTGGAACGCACCACCGGCCAGATCGCCCTCAAGGCGTTCCCCGCCGCGATCCTCGGCGGACTCGCCTCCCCGCCCGGCGCCCTCGCGGGCAGCCTGCTGATCGGTCTGACCGAGGCGCTCGTCGCCGGGTACCAGTCCGAACTGCACGTCCTCGGCGAGGGGTTCGGCGACGTCGCCCCGTACGCCGTGATGGTGCTGGTCCTCCTCGTCCGGCCCACCGGGCTGTTCGGCGCGAAGGGAGCGGCACGTGTCTGACCTCGCCAAGTGGGCCCGCTGGGGCCTGCCCGTGGTGCTGATGTGCGCCCTGCCGTTCTACCTGGACGCCTTCTGGCTGCGGATCGGCCTGTTCGCCATGGCCGCCGCCATCGGCGCCGTCGGCCTCAGCCTGCTCTCCGGCACCGCGGGCCAGCTCTCCCTCGGCCACGCCTTCTTCCTCGCCGTCGGCGCCTACGGGTACGCCTGGCTGGCGGGGGAGCCGGGCCCCGGACTGCCGCCGCTGCTCGCCCTGGTGCTGGCGGTGCTGCTCGCCGGGGTCGCGGGCGGTCTCTTCAGCCCCGTCGCGGGCCGCGTCCGCGGCATCTACCTCGGCGTCGCCACCCTCGCGCTGGTCTTCCTCGGCCACCACGTCCTGCTCACCGCGGACTCCGTCACCGGCGGCTTCAACGGCCGCTCCGTCGCCCCGCTCACCGTCGGCGGGTTCAGCTTCGGCGACGACACCGACCTGACCGTGCTGGGCGTGCCGTTCGGCACCGAGGAACGCCTGTGGTACCTCGGGCTGCTCCTCTTCGCCGTCACCTGCCTCACCGCCCGCGGCATGCTCCGCGGACGGCCCGGCCGCGCCCTGGTCGCCCTGCGCGACAGCGAGACCGCGGCGGCCGTGATGGGCGTCAACGTGGCCCGCTACCGCTCGGCGGCGTTCGTCGTCTCCTCCATGTACGCGGGCCTCGCCGGAGCCCTGCTGGCGCTCGGCTTCCGCCGTATCGTCCCCGACTACTTCGGGCTGGCCCTCTCCGTCGACTACCTCGCCATGATCGTCATCGGCGGGCTCGGCTCCGTCGCCGGAGCCGTGGCGGGAGCGGCCTTCGTCACCGCCCTGCCGCTGCTGATGACCCGCTACGCCGAGCACCTGCCGCTGGTCACCGCCCCCGGCACCGCCGAGGGCGGCGTCGGCCCCACCGAGGCTGCCCGCTACCTCTACGGCGCCGCCATCGTCGTGGTCCTGCTCTACGCCCCCGACGGCCTGCACGGCCTCACCCGGCGCGTCCGCGCCCGCCTCAAGCGCGGGCGCCCCCGTACCCCCGATCCGGACACCACCAGCACCACAGCCACGCTTCCACCCGCCTCAGCCGCACGACCCAAGGAGCACACGCCGTGAACGTCAAGTACCGCAGGCACCGCACCACCTCCAGAGTCCTCCTCGCCTCGGCCCTGTCGGCGCTGCTGTTCGCGGGCACCGCGTGCAGCTCCAAGGCGGACAGCGACGACGCCGCCAGCGGCTCGGACGGCGTGAAGGCCGGACCCGGCGTCACCGACACCACCATCAAGCTGGGCGCCCTCACCGACCTGACCGGCCCCTACGCCACCCTCGGCAAGTCCATCGTGCAGGCCCAGCAGATGTGGGCCGACGAGGTCAACGCCAAGGGCGGCATCTGCGACCGCAAGGTCGAGATCGTCGTCGAGGACCACGGCTACGACGTCCAGAAGGCGGTCACCGCCTACGCCGACATCTCCTCCGACGTCGTGGCGCTGCCGCAGGTCATCGGCTCCCCGGTGGTCGCCGCGCTCATCGACGACATCGAGCGCGACAGCATGCTCACCTTCCCGCAGGCGTGGGCCGCCTCCCTCCTCGGCAAGCAGTCCGTGCAGGTCCTCGGCACCACCTACGACGTCGACATGATCGCCGCCGTGGACTTCCTCACCCGGACCAAGGGCCTGAAGAAGGGCGACTCCGTCGGCCACGTCTACTTCGAGGGCGACTACGGCAGCAACGCCCTGGAAGGCTCCACCTGGGCGGCCGAGAAGGCGGGCCTGAAGATCGTCGACCAGAAGATCAAGGCCACCGACACCGACCTGTCGGCCCAGGTCTCCGCGCTCCGCAAGGCGGGCGTCAAGGCCATCCTCATCAGCGCCGGCCCCGCCCAGACCGCGTCCCTCGCGGGTGTGGCCGCCTCCCGCGGCCTCCAGGTGCCGATCGTCTCCAGCGCCCCCGGCTACGCCCCGCAGCTGATGCAGACGCCCGCCGCGAAGGCCGTGGAGGCCATGGTCTCCATCGTCAGCGCCGCCCCTGCCGTCAGCTCCAACCTGCCCGGCGTCAAGGCGATGGTCGCCGCCTACGAGAAGAAGTACCCCAAGTCCCCGGTCGACTCCGGCGTGCTGTCCGGGTACAACGCGGCCAAGCTGATCGGCTCGGACCTGGAGAACGCCTGCGAGAGCGGCAGCCTCGCCCGTGAGGACGTGGTCAAGGCCCACCGCGCCCAGACCAAGGCCGACACCGGCCTCGGCACCCCGCAGAACTTCTCCGACGTCAACAGCCCGGCCAGCTCCTCCACCTACGTCCTCAAGCCCGACGCCAAGGCCGTGGGCGGCGTCGTCAACCTCGAGGACGCCCACGAGGCCCCCGGCGTCCAGGAGTACCTGAGCGGCAAGGGCGCCTGACACCACCGGGGACCCCCGGCCCGCGCCGCCGACCGCGGGCCGGACCCCCTCCCGAACCGGCTGCCGCCCGGAATCGTTTCCCGGCCGGGCGGCAGTCCTGGCGCGGGGCGCGTTTGCCGTCGGCGCGAGCGGCAACGCGAAGTCCATGAGCCAATCGAACAGCGGCACGAACCAGAACTCCGCATCCAAGCGCAACGCGTCGGACAAGGCCCGGCAGGCCACGGCGAAGGCGACCGCACCCGCGTCGCGGGCGGCGGACAAGGCGGCCGAGAAGTCGGATGACGCGAAGTCAGCGGCCACCAACGCGGCCGAGCGTACGGCCGCCACGGGCACCGCGGTCGTGCACGGCGCGGCCGAACGTGTCCAAGCCGGCCGCCAGGCCGTCATCGCCACCTCGGAACAGGCCGTGGCCCTCGCCAAGACGACATGGACGGCGATCGCCCACCGGAAGGTCCTCGCCGCCGGTGTGGGGGCGGGCCTGTCGGCGCTGGGCGCCACGTCCTATCTCGCGGGCCGCCGTGCGGGGCGCCGCACGCACGGCCCGCTCACCCGTCTCACCGGTGGGCGGATCTGAGGTGAGAGACGGCCCCGCCGCCCCATCGGCGGCCGACGTCCGGCCGGCCCCCCGTTCGACGCGAACGGGGGGCCGGCTTGGTGTTCGGGCGCCGCGGCCGTAGCCCCTGACCGGGGCCGTACGGCGGCACCCGTCGCCTCGGGCGTTTCCTCCCGATCATCCGGATCGTTGGCCTGGTTGTGCCCTAGCCGACCCCTCCCCGTCCCGGCACGCGAGGGCGGGCGAACGGAGTGCCCCGTGCGAATGACCGACCTCCAGCGTTGCGAGATCCGGCCCGGACGTCTTGTGGAGTGGACGCTGCATCCGACCACCGTCGCGGCGGCGACGGCCCTGGGGGAGGACGTGCGCCCTCCCGCGTACGTACAGGAGTCCCATCTTCGAACAGCGCGCGCGGTGCGTGCGGGCGGTCTCTTCGTGCCCACCTGGATCGGTGCGGCGTTCGACGTCCCGGGACCGGTCGACCTCGGGCTGCTCCAGGAGGCGCTGCGGGCCTGGACGCTGCGGCACGAGACACTGCGCAGCGGCTTCAGGTGGGCCGGGGAGGAGATGCGGCGGTTCACGCTGGAGCCGGAGGCGGTCCGGCTGCACCGCGAGGACCGGGGCGAGTTCTCCGACGCGGCGACGCTGGCCCGCTACCTCCAGGACCGCTTCGACGTCGCGGCGGACGCGCTGGGCTGGCCGAACTTCATCTTCGCCGCGGTCGTCCGGGAGGGCGGCGCGAGCGTGTACATGGTCTTCGACCACAGCAACGTCGACGCCTACTCCCTGCACCGCATCCCCGCCGAGATCCTCGAACTGTACGCGGCCGGACGGGAGGGGCGGGCGGTGGCGGGGGCGCCCGCCGCGAGTTACATCGACTTCTGCGCCAGCGAGCGCACGGACGCCGACCGGATCGACGCGACCCACGCCGTCGTGGGGCGCTGGCGGGAGTTCGTCGGCCGGTGCGGGGGGAAACTGCCCAACTTCCCCGTCGACCTCGGCCTCGACGCCGACGGGCCGCTGCCGCCGCAGAAGCTGCTGCGCGAGATGCTGGTGGACGAGGCGGACGCCGCCGCCTTCGAGGCGTACTGCCGGCCGTACGGCGGCAGTCTGGTCGGCGTGCTCGCGGCCACCGCGCTCATCGTGCACGAGCTGACCGGGCAGCCGGTGTACCGCACCGTCGTACCGTTCCACACCAGGATGAAGTCCCGGTGGTCGGACTCGGTGGGCTGGTACGTCGGCGGCGCCCCGATCGAGATCCCGGTGGCCGACGCACCCGACTTCGACAGCGCGCTGAAGCTGGTGCGGGCCGCGCTGCGGGCGAGCCGCCCGCTGGCCCAGATGCCCATCGCACGGGTGCTGCGCCTGCTGGGCTCCGACTTCCGGCCCACCTCTCCCGACCTGTACTCGATCGTCTCCTACGTCGACGCCCGGGGCACCGCGGGGTCCGAGCGGTGGCAGGAGCTGAAGGCGTACGGCCTGATCCGGGTGTCGTACGGCGACCAGGTGTGCGTGTGGACGACCCGGGTCCACGAGGGGTTGCAGTTCGCGAGCCGCTACCCGAGCACCGAGGTCGCCTACCGCAGCATGCGGCTGTACCTCGAACGGCTGCGCGAACACATCCTCTCGGTGGCGCGTGCGGGTATTCAGCTGCGCCGTTGATGAATCCGTTCACCAGCTTCTATTGGACCTCCGGGGCGGCGGCCGTCAGGCTGGATCACGTCCGGTGCCGCCGCCGCACGACGGCGGACCGCCGGACGCCATCGTTCCGCGCGACAGCCCAAAGAGGTCACGAGCCCATGCACACTCGCCGTATCGGTGCCGTCGAGGTCAGCGCGATCGGTCTGGGCGGGATGCCCATGTCCATCGAGGGACGCCCTGACGAGGCCCGCTCCCTCGCCACCATCCACGCCGCCCTGGACGCCGGGGTGACCCTGATCGACACCGCCGACGCCTACCACCGCGACGCCGACGAGGTCGGCCACAACGAGACGCTCATCGCCAGGGCCCTCGCCTCCCACGAGCGCGGCGCGGACGTCCTCGTCGCCACCAAGGGCGGCCATCTGCGGCCCGGCGACGGCAGCTGGACCCTCGACGGCAGCCCCCGCCACCTCAGGCAGGCCTGCGAGGAGTCGCTGCGGCGGCTCGGCGTGGAGGCCATCGGCCTCTACCAGTTCCACCGCCCCGACCCCCGGGTGCCCTACGCGGAGTCCGTCGGCGCCGTGCGCGACCTGCTGGACGAGGGGAAGATCCGGATGGCCGGGATCTCCAACGCGAACCCGGAGCAGATCAAGCTCGCCAACGACATCCTGGACGGGCGTCTGGTCTCCGTGCAGAACCAGTTCTCGCCCGCGTTCCGCAGCAGCGAGCCCGAACTGCGCCTCTGCGACGACCTCGGCATCGCCTTCCTGCCGTGGAGCCCGCTCGGCGGCATCTCCCACGCCGGGGAACTCGGCTCCGCCTACGCGCCCTTCGCCCGCATCGCCGAGGCGCACGGCGTGAGCCCGCAGCGCGTCTGCCTGGCCTGGATGCTCGCCAAGTCGCCGGTGGTCGTGCCCATCCCGGGAGCGAGCAGGCCGGAGACGATCCGGGACTCCGCGGCGGCCCCGGACCTCGTCCTCACCCCCGAGGAGATCGCCGAGCTGGACCAGGCCTGAAAACGGGTCGCCCGTCCGCGGACTGGCATCGGCGAACATCGTCTCTCTAGGATGTATTCCCTGTCACGTCAGTCGAGTTGGCGCTCGGCACAACGCTGGGGGAACGATGCAGACCGACAAGCCGCTGTCCACGGAGATCGACGCCAGCATCCCGACGGCCGCGCGCATGTACGACCACTACCTCGGCGGCAAGGACAACTACGCCGCCGACCGGGCCGCCTGCGAGGAACTCGACAAGGTGGTGCCCAGCACCCGCCGCCTCGCCCTGAACAACCGGCGCTTCCTGCAGCGGGTCGTCAGAACCCTCGCCGAGGAGCACGGCATCCGGCAGTTCCTCGACCACGGCTCCGGCCTGCCCACCCAGGACAACGTCCACCAGGTCGCCCAGCGCATCGACCCCGACTCGCGCGTGGTCTACGTCGACAACGACCCGATGGTGCTCGTCCACGGCCGGGCCCTGCTGGAGCAGGACGAGCGCACGGCCGTGATCCACGCCGACATGCGGGAGACCGAGGGCATCCTCGCGCACCCCGACACCCAGCGCCTGATCGACTTCTCGCAGCCGGTCGCCGTGCTGTTCAACTCGGTTTTCCACTGCATCCCGGACAGTGACACCGACGGTCCGCTCGCGGTCGCGACCCGGGTGCGGGAGCGTCTGGTGCCGGGCAGCGCCATGGTGATGTGCCAGCTGGTCAGCGAGGACCCCGAGGTCCGCGACTTCGTCACCGACTTCATGGACAAGGCCACCCAGGGGCACTGGGGCCGGGTCCGCCAGGAGAAGGACGTGGCCACGCTGTTCGAGGGGCTGGAGATCCTGGAACCGGGACTGGTGGAGGTCTCCACCTGGCGGCCGGACACCGAGGTGGCACCCCGTCAGCTCACCCATGAGTGGATCGAGTTCGGCGGCGTGGGCATCGTCCGCTGACCCGGGCGGCCCGCGGCGGGCCCGGTCCTACGGGGCCGGGTACCGCGCCTGAAGCGTCTCCCGCATCCGGGTCAGCGAGTCACGGGGCGTCAGCGCCTCGTCCGCCAGCCGGTCCAGGACGACCCGGTACTCTTCGGTCTCGTCCTGGTCCTCCAGGAAGTTCGCGCTGCGGATGTGCTCCAGGTACACCACGTCGGGCAGGTCGAGCCCGCCGAAGCGCAGATAGGTGACCGGGATGGCGGGCGCCGACGCGTTCGTCACGTCCAGCGGCACCACCTGCACCGTGACATGGGGGCGGTGGGCCATCTCCACCAGGTGCTCCAACTGCTCCCGCATCACCGCCGTACCGCCGAGGACGCGCAGCAGCACCGACTCGTCGATGATCGCCCACAGTTGCGGCGGGTCCGCCCGGTCCAGCAGCTGGGTGCGCTTGGTGCGCAGCTCCACCCGGCGCCGTACCTCGTGCGCGGGCGCGGTGGGCAGGCCGCGCTCCACCACGGCCTCGGCGTAGCGAGGGGTCTGGAGCAGGCCGGGCACGTACTGGATCTCGAAGGTACGGATCGCCTCGGCGGCCTCCTGCAAGCCGACCAGCCGGTCGAACCACTCCGGCATCAGCCGCTTGTCGTACCGCTGCCACCAGCCGGGTTCGCCGGCCCGCCGCAGCAGCTTCAGCAGCACCGAGACCTCGTACTCGTCGGTGCCGTACAGCTCCAGCAGGGCGCGGACGTCGCTCTCGGAGGGCGGCCTGCGGCCCTTGCCCGCCTCGATGCGGGACAGCTTCGCCGCGCTGAAGCCCAGGGCCCGGGCCGCCTGGTCCTGCGCCAGGCCAGCGTCCTCGCGGAAACCGGCCAACTGCACGCCGACCAGCATCTTGAGCAAAGTCGGCGCCGGTTCCGTACGCGCCAGATAGGGTTCGAGGCGAGAGATGCGCTGCGACTCGGCGGACATCCTGGCTCCCAGCAAACCGGCAGAAGTGACCACCAGATTACCGCAGTCCGCCCCCGTGCACCGCATCTCCCCGACGGGGAAAGCCTCTTGAGACCGCGCACGGCATGAGCCCCGGTGCGCGGTGAGCCCTCGCGCGAGCCGTCTCACACGAGGTGATCGAACTCCCCGTCCTTGGCCCCGGCCAGGAACGCCGCCATCTCCGCGGCCGTGTAGATGAGCGCGGGCCCGTGGGGATCACGGGAGTTGCGCATCGCGACCGCGCCGTCGGTCATCGGGGCGACCTCGACGCAGTTGCCCTCGGCGTTGCTGTGCCGGCTCTTGATCCAGGCCGCGTCCAGCGAACTGGCCCGCACTCCGTTGGGTGTTGGTGACACTGCCGTCTCCTTGCTGTTCTCGCGCTGGCCGGGAGCCGTGCGCCCACCGGGACCCCGGGCGGCTCACGGTGCACGGGCGTCTCCCTCTTCCTACCCCGATCTCGCGCAATTTCTCGTGCAATTGCACGCGGAGGCCTTCGGCATGGATAATGACACAGGCGTCAACCCCCACCTCTACGCCCCCGCCTGACTTGGCATCAGCACCAGGACCCGCGCCCCGCCCCGCGATGACGGACGGCACCGCCGCCCTCATCCCTCGAACCGACCGCCGCGGAAAGGCCCCACGCCATGCGCACCGCTTCGACGCACCAGCCGAGCACCGAGCGCGACCAGCACCGCCAGCCCGCCGACCGTGGGACACCCCCGGAGCCCCTGCGCGGCCTGCGGGACGTGCCCTGGCAGGACATCCGGGACTCCACCGGCCCGGCGACGGCGGTCCCCCTGCTGCTCAACCGGATCGCCTGGGGCAACCCCCAGACGGCCGCCGCCGCAGTCGGCGAACTCCGCGACCGGATCTGCCAGTACGGCTTCGTGGTGGAGCAGGCCACCGCGGCGACGGTCCCCTTCCTCTGGGAACTCGTCCAGCTGCCCCAGGTCACCTGCCGCCCGCAGCTGCTGCGGCTGCTGGCGGGCATCGCCGGTGCCTGCCAGTGGGAACGCACCGCCAGCGCCTACCCCAAGCTCCTCAACCACCCGGAGAACCCGGTCGCCTGGGAGCGCGCCGCCCGCCGGGCCGTGCGCGAGCGGGCCGGGCTCCTGCGCCGACTGCCCCTCGACGACACCGAGCTGGGCCGCGCCACCGCCGAGCTGTCCCGCCAGCTGGAGCGGTAGCGCGCTCCGGTCCGGTCTCACGCCCTGGACGTCCCGGGCGTCCTCCCGCCACCTGGTGTACTCCTCGCCCGCAAGGGAAGGGAAGCGCTTGCTGCCCGCGAGGACGCTTCCGTCAGGGCACTGGGAGGAACACCGCCGATGGCGTCGACGCAGGAGAGACCCCTCGACCACCGCTACCGCGGCGAGCACCCGATACGCACGCTCGCCTATCTGTTCCGCGCCGACCGCCGACGGCTCGCCGCCGCCGTGGTGGTCTTCACCGTCAAGCACAGCCCCGTCTGGCTGCTGCCGCTGATCACCGCGGCCATCATCGACGCCGTCGTCCAGCACCAGCCGGTCAGCAGGCTCTGGACGAGCACCGGCGTCATCATGTTCATCCTGCTCGTCAACTACCCCCTGCACGTGCTCTACGTCCGCCTGCTCTACGGCAGCGTGCGCCGCATGGGCACCGCCCTGCGCTCCGCCCTGTGCACACGGATGCAGCAGCTCTCCATCGGCTACCACTCCCGGGTCAGCGCCGGTGTGCTCCAGGCCAAGGTGGTGCGTGACGTCGAGACGGTCGAACAGATGGTGCAGCAGACCGCCGAGACCGGCCTCGGCGCGGGCACCGTCCTGATCGGCGGACTGGTGATCATCGGCGTGCGCACACCCGAGTTCCTCCCCGTCTTCCTGGTCGTCGTGCCCGCCGCGGCCCTGGTGGTGGCCCGGCTCAGGGCGCGGCTGCGCACCCACAACGAGCACTTCCGGCACGAGGTGGAGACGCTGTCCTCCCGGGTGACCGAGATGACCCGGCTGATCCCCGTCACCCGCGCCCACGGCCTGGAGGGCAAGGCCCTCAACCGCATGGACGGCACCCTGCGCCGCCTGCTCAGCTCCGGAATGCGCCTCGACCTCGTCAACGGCCGCTTCGGCTCGCTGGCCTGGGTGGTGCTCAACGTGGTCGGCGTGCTGGTGCTCGCGGGCGCCGCACTGATCTCGTACTACGACGTCTGGGGCGTCACCGCGGGCGACGTCGTCATGCTCAGCGCCTTCCTGACCACCCTCACCAACTCCGTGACCACGCTGGCGGGACTGGCCCCGGTGATCACCAAGGGCCTGGAGTCGGTCCGTTCGGTCGGCGAGGTGCTCCAGGCGCCCGAACTGGAGGACAACGAGGGCAAGGCCGAACTCACCGCCGTGCGCGGCGCCGTCACCTTCCAGGACGTGGAGTACGCCTACGACGACGGACGGGCCGCCGTACGGGACTTCACCCTCTCCGTCGCGCCCGGCGAGACCGTCGCGCTCGTGGGTGCCTCCGGGGCGGGCAAGTCCACGGTGCTCAACCTCGTCATCGGCTTCATCCGCCCCACCTCGGGCCGTCTGCTGCTGGACGGTACCGACATGAACACCCTGGACCTGCGCACCTACCGGCGGTTCGTCTCCGTCGTGCCCCAGGAGTCCATCCTGTTCGACGGCACGATCCGGGAGAACGTCGCCTACGGCATGGACGACGCCGACGAGGACGCCGTACGGGCCGCGTTGCGGGACGCCAACGCGCTGGAGTTCGTCGACCGGCTGCCCGAAGGGCTGGACACCCTCGTCGGCGAGCGCGGCGCCCGGCTCTCCGGCGGGCAGCGGCAGCGGCTCGCCATCGCCCGCGCGCTGATCCGGGACCCCAAGGTGCTGATCCTGGACGAGGCTACCTCCGCGCTCGACACCCGTTCCGAGGCGCTGGTGCAGCAGGCGCTGGCCCGGCTGCTGCGCGGGCGCACCACGTTCGTGGTCGCCCACCGGCTCTCCACGGTGCGTGGCGCCGACCGGATCGTGGTGATGGGCGACGGCCGGATCCTGGAGACCGGCGGCCACGACGAACTGCTGCGCCGCGGTGGCGCCTACACGGAACTGCACAGCGGGCAGGCCGTCTGAGGCGCCCGGCACCCGTCTCCGGTGTGGGCCGTCGGCGGGGGAGCGGGCCGTCGGCTCAGCGCGTCGCGCTTCTCGGGCGAATGACCCACGGTATTAGGTCACTTGGGAGGAAAGGGCCGGAGGGCAGGAATGTTCCGGTGCTCCCCGGGCACACGCCAGCCGAAGATCGAGAGAGGGGCGCGCCGTGATCATTCCGGACCCGAAGGTCGTCAGGGAACTGCTGACCCGATACGCATCGCTGCGGATCGCGCAGGCAGAGCATGCGGTGCCCGCGGTGGCGCGGGAGTTGGAGGACGTGAGCTACACGCTGTGTGTGATGACGGGCACCAGGGGCATCCGGGAGGCGATCGCCGCCGCGGACGCCCTGCTGCTCGAGGAGGCGCGGCACAAGGAGAAGGAATCGGACGGGGAGGGCGATCTCTCGCTCGCGGTGTGAGACCCGTGCGCCGGTGTGAGGGGCGCGCGCGGAGACGGGTGTGCTCCGGGGCGGCTCCGGCGGTTTGACGCCATCCGCACCGAGGTGTGTCCGGTCGCCTACACTCGGCAGTCATGCCCATGTTCATGGGCCTCCGACTGAAAGGCGCGTTGCCGGGTGTTCCAGGATTCCCCGATCTACGACCGACTCGTGGCGGAACGCGGAGACGTTCCCGCCCACGTACGCAGCGAGGCCGAACGCGTCGGCAGGGAACTGGAGCTGGTCATGCGCCCGCTGCGCGGCCCGGGCACACCGCCCGGCGCGGAGCGGGCTGCCGCCCCGGGCGCGGGCTGGCAGCGCCAGGGGATGCTGCCCGGCCCGCGCCCGCACTGAGCCCGCCGGGGTGGCCGTGCGCTCAGCGCGCCGTGCTGTTCATGTCCTCGGCCCGCGGCGGCCGGTCCCCGGGCGGGCGGGACAGCCACTCGGCGATGGCGGCGGCGATGGGCTGACCGGTCTCCACCTCCACGAAGCCGAACTGCCCGGACTGGTTGCACTCCAGGAACCACCAGAGCCCGTCGCGGTCCTCGACGAAGTCGAAAGCGCCGTACGCCAGTTCGGCCTCCCGCAGGTAGGCGCGCACGGAGTCGGCGATGCGGTGCGGCACCTCGGCCGGGCGCCAGGGCGTGGGGGACCGGTCGAAGCGGACGTCCACCTCCTCGGGGTCGGTGTCCGCGGTCGCGTCCTTGCGGGCGGCCAGCAGCCGCTCACCGACCACGGTGAGCCGGATGTCGGCCCGCTTGGCGATCCGCCGTTGCAGCAGTGTGGGGCCGTAGGCCACCGCGGCGAAGTCCGTGTCCGGCGCCACCCGGCTGGTCGGCACCGCCCGGGGCGGCTCCTGCGGGTGGGCGCCCGAGACCGGCTTGACCACCAGGTCGGGGAAGCGTTCGGCGAACTCGCGGGCGGCTCCCGGGAAGGTGGTGATCAGGGTGGCCGGGACGGGCAGCCCGCTGTGCTGGGCGAGGCGGAGCTGCCAGGGCTTGTGACGGGCCCGGCGGGCGGCGTCGGGATGGTTCATCCAGCGTGCCCCGGAGCTGCGCAGCATGCCGTACAGCGCCTGGGCGGACTCCTCCGTCAGCCACGGCGAGGGCTGGGCGACGCGGGTGGCCGGGGTCCCCGGTCTGCGCACCCAGACCGACCGCAGGCCGTCCATGGTCAACAGACGGCCCGCGGACCAGAGGTGACCGCGGAACGAGCCGTGCACGTACTCGCCCGAGAGGGCCACCCCGCCGGTGAGATCGGCGGGGTCGAGCCGGACCACCGGGACGCCGGACGCGTTCAGGTGGACGACCACCATGTCCGCCGTCACATCCTCCTCGGAGGTCAGGATCAGTACGGTCATCGTCGACTGTCCGTGGTCAGTCGTCGAAGTGCGTCTTCGAACCGGCGGTGGACGTGGTGGTGCCCAGCTCCCTGAGCAGGGCGTGGTCGCTGGCGGCGATACGGCCGTCCATGAGCACGTTCAACTGAAGTCCGGGGTCGTAGGCGTACGGAGTGGTCACGTCCAAGTCCGCCGCCGGGCGTGCGTAGTTGAGCGCGAACGGTTGCATCGTCTCTCCCTCTTCGGTGCTCCCCCGGTCAAGGCGACGGCATGCCGTGTCGTCGCTTGGCCCGCTGGATCTCCAGGCTTTCCATGGACTTATACGAATCGAACGAGTGAATGGTTTCCCTACTCTCCGTAGTCATGGGCGAGTTGGGCCATCTGCAACCTGAGACGGTGGAGCCCCCCTTGTCGGTTGACTGTTTGTGACATGGAGCACTAAGGGGACGTGCGGTTGGTGCGCGGCGCTCACACGGGGTGACGCCCCCCGTGCCCTGAGCGTTCAGACGGCGTCCGTGGGACGCCCGGTGAGCGGGGCGCGCAGGGTGCGCAGGGCCAGGAGCAGTACGCCGACATCGTCCAGATAGACCGGATCGGGCAGCAGATCGGTGGGCAGCAGGAAGTACAGGACCGCGCCCCAGAACACCCAGCGCGGTCCGGTCGGCAGCCCGGCCCGCCGCAGTACGCGCCGCGCCCGCACCAGGCGTACCAGGAGGGCCACGGCGGCCACGAGCAGAAGCGTCGCGAGGACCAGAGCGACGACGACGAGCACTACGGTGGTCGAATCCACGGGCCCTCCTCAGTCCGGTGTCCGCTCGACGCGGGCCCCGTCTTTGTGGATTCCCGGATACGGCCCTGGTATGGCCGACGGAATACGGCCACCCACCCGAACGGGTGTATGTCCCCCGTCCACGGGGCTACTTGGGCGCCGCCCCGTCGTCGGTGCCGGGCGTGGCACGCTGCCCCTTGGGCCCGCCCCTGAGCCGCTCGAAGGTGCGGGTCAGCTGCTGGAGCGGGGAGGAGGGCTGGGCGTCGGGCCGCGGCTGCTCCGGGGCGGGCGCGGAACCGTCGCGGTAGGCGGCGAGCGCCTCATGGGCCCGTTCGGCGGCCTCCCGGTACAGGTCCCGGGACTTGGTCATCGCCTCCAGCGCCTCGGCGTACATGGCCACCAGCCGCCGCTCGCGGGCCAGCTCCTCCTCCAGCGTGAGCAGGTGCCAGTCCTCGCGCAGCGCGGTGACCGCGGCCTCGGCGCCCTCGGGCAGCGGCCTCGGCAGGGCGGCGAAGCGCGTGACGGCGTCGATCAGTTCGGTGGGTTCGGAGCCGTCCAGGAAGACCGTACGTACGGCGTAGTCCTCGGCGGTCCAACCGGTCGGGGCGGGGTCGCCCGGGAGTACTACGGCACCACCGCGCGGGACCTGGACACCGGACTCCCGCAGCGCCCAGTTCACCGGGCGGAGCTGATGGGGCGCCGCGCGGTGCTCGACCACCCGGTGCGCGAGGCCCGGCGGCAGCACGGCGGCCAGCGGACGGCGGCCCCGCTCGTCCGGGGTCATCGCCTCGTGGACGACGACGTGCACCGTCCAGGTGGCGCGGCTCGCGCCCCGCAGCAGTCGGCGCAGGTCCTTCTCGTCGGAGGGCAGGGGATTGATGTCCCGCAGGCGCAGCCCCGTGCCGGACTCGTGGTCCCAGCCCGCGTCGGCGTCATCCGGCCAGAACACGGTCGCCGGTGAGGGCCAGCGCGGGTCCCAGGCCCGCTCCGCCTCGGCCGCCAGCACCCACTCCCGGTCGTGCACCGACAGCCGGGCGCGCACGGTCACGTCCCCGGAGACCCGCCAGCGGGCCTCGAAGACGTGCGCCCCGTCCGGGTCGGCGCCGGGCGGCTCCAGGTGGCCGTCGATGGTCCCCGAGTCCCTGTGGTGCCGCAGGGCGCGGCGGACGGCGTCGGGTCCGTCGGCGCCGGTGTGACGGCCGCGGGCCAGCCACAGGGTGGGGGCAGTCGGGGGCGGGGTGGCGGCGGGACTCGGCATGGCTCCAGCTGGGAACGGGGGTGTCGGCTGTCAGCCAGTATCGCCGCTCGGGGCGGCCGAGATCACCAGGGGGCACGCGGACCGCGCGGCGGGTCCCGTGCGCCGGGAGCCGCTGTCCGTACGGTGCTCGATCCCGCGACGACCTGCCACGACCCCGCGGCGATCAGAAAGGGACAGGTCCTGGCATATTCCGAACGAAAGTGCCGAAGCGCTCCCCGTAGGTCCGACCGTCCGTAGCGTCGTCGTTCTCGCGTTCGCCGTACGGCCGTACCAGGGGGAGGGAATCCAGCGTGCCCGGAATCGACGAAAGTCTGCTGGACGCCATGCGACTGCCGGGTGCCCGGGGCGCCTCGGTCGTCGACTGGATCAGCGGGCTCGCTCTCGGAGCCGTCGGCGAGGCGCCGGGCGGCGATGGGGAGGTTGCCGCCGCGGAGACCGCCGAGCTGGCCCGGCTCGCCGCGGAGAGCGGTGCCTTCCGGCGGGCCACCGCGGGCGACGCCGCCGAACCCGGCAAGGAACCACCCGTCCAGGACGTGATCATCACCACACCGGACGACTACCACGTCATACGGTTCGTCGTCACCCCGTTCGACAGCAGCGTCGCCCTGCACCTCTGGCTCGGCCGCGCCGAGGGCAACCTCGCTCTCGCCCGGATCCGGCTCGCCGAACTCGCCCAGCGGCTGGTGCTCGGATGACCACCGCCCTCGCCCCCCGGACCACCGCAGCGGCCTCCCTGGGAGCCCTCGCCGAACGGCACGCCACCGGCGTCCTGATCGGGGCCACCGGCACCGTCTACCTCGCCGAGGGCCGCGTCGTGCACGCCGAGTCGCCCGCCGCGCCCGACCTCGGCGCCTTACTCACCCGCAGCGCCGCCGTCGACCCCGACGGCTGGCAGGACGCCCTGGACCGGGCGGGCGCCCGCCGCGGCGTCGGCCGCCACCTCGTCGACAGCGGACGGCTCGCCGCCGGAGCGCTGGAACTGTGCCACCTCGGCGCCCTGTTCGACGCCGCCTACTTCGTCCTCGGGCCCGAGGGGCCGGAACCCCGGTTCCGTCCGGGCGCCGCGCACTGGATCGGCGCCGTCCGCCCCGTACCCGTGGACGTCCTGGTCCGCGAGTGCGCCCGCCGCCGTGCCCTGCTCGACCGGATCTGGCCCCGCCCGGACGTCGACGGCGCCCCGCTCGCCCGGGTCACCGGCGGCCGGGCCCGCGCCCGCACCCTGCCCGGGCGCCGGCGACGGATCCTCGCGGAGATCGACGGTGAGCGTACGGCGGCCCAGATCGCCTCGGCCCTCGGCTGCCGCACCTTCCACACCCTCGTGGAGCTGCGCCGGCTGGCCGCGGACGGACTCGTCACCCCGGTGCCCCGGCGGGCCGCCCCCCAGGCGCCTCCGGCCGACCGGCTCCCGCCACCGGTGGACGACCCCGACACGGCGCTGCTGCGACGGCTTCGAGACGCCTTGGAGGCCCTGTGATCCGCGCGCGACGACAGCGTGCCGAAAGGAGACTGCTCATGGCCGTCGAGGCCGACGTCCTGGACGAACTGCGCCGCCTGCGCTCCCGCCTGCCCCAGCTGACGGGCTCGCTGGCCGCCAGCGTCGACGGCCTCGTCCTGGCCCAGGACACCCCGGGCACCGAACCGGAGGGCCTGGCGGCGCTCACCGCGGCGGCCCTCGGGGTGGCCCAGCGGGTGGCCGACGCCACGGCCCGCGGCGCCTTCCGCGAACTGCTCCTGCGCGGCGCCGACGGCTACGTCGCCACCTATACGGCAGGCCCCTCCGCGGTGCTCACCCTGCTCGCCGACGACCGGGTCAACGTGGGACGGCTGCATCTGGAGGGCCGTCGCAGCGGCGCCCGGATCGGCGAACTCGTCGCCGCCCGCATCGGCCCGTCCGACGACGCCCGGCACACCACCGCCGCCGTCGACGAGCCGGGGCGCCCGATCGGCACCCTCCCCGTCCGCGCCCCCCAGCGGCCCCAGTCCCGGAGCCGGGCCCGGCCGCAGCCCGAGACCGGCGGCTGAGCCCCGCCCCCGACCTCATCTCCCGGCCGCAGGGCCCCCCTCACCGGGGCACCGGCCCGACCATCACCACCGCTCGAAAGGACACCACTCCATGGCCAACCTGGAAACCTCGCTCAAGGAATGCCTCAGCTCCATCGAGGGGGCGAGCGCCGCCGCGCTCGTCGACTACACGAGCGGCATGGCCCTCGGCACCCTCGGCGGCAGCAAGACCTTCGACCTGGACGTCGCCGCCGCCGGGAACACCGACGTCGTACGGTCCAAGCTGCGCACGATGGAACACCTGGGCCTGAAGGAGGAGATCGAGGACATCCTCATCACCCTCAACAGCCAGTACCACCTGATCCGCCTGCTCAAGGGACGCGGCGGTAAGGGCCTGTTCCTCTACCTCGTGCTCGACTCCGGCCGCGCCAACCTGGCGATGGCCCGCCACCAGCTGCGCAAGATCGAGGCCGACCTGGAGGTCTGACCGCGGCACCGGAAAGCGTCCGGTGCGGCCCCCTCGCCGGGGGTCCGCACCGGACGCTTCTCCCTGGCTGCTACGCCCCGCTCTCCCGGAGCATGTCCTCGCGCTCCACGATCTTCACGCGCTCACGGCCCTGCGGCTCGCCGAGCGCCTTCTCCGCGGCGTCCAGCTTGTACCAGCCCTCCCAGGTGGTGAAGCGGACCTCGCGCTCGGCGAGGAAGGCGTCGACCGCCTCGGGCGCGGGCGCCGACGGCTCGTGCAGCCGTCCGTGGGCGAAGTCGTCCAGGAGGTTGGACACGGTCTCGTTGGCGTCGCCCTTGGTGTGACCGATCAGACCGACCGGGCCGCGCCGGATCCAGCCGGTGACGTACACCGACGTCAGGTGCGCGCCGCTCTCCTCGATGACCCGGCCGCCCTCGTCGGGAACCGTGCCCGAGTCGATGTCCCAGGGCAGCTTGGGCAGCTTGTCGGAGAGGTAGCCGACCGCGCGGTAGACGGCGGTGACGTCCCAGTCCTTGAACTCGCCGGTGCCCTTGACGTTGCCGGTGCCGTCCAGCTCGGTGCGCTCGGTGCGCAGCCCGACGACCTTGCCGTCCTCGCCGAGGATCTCGCTGGGCGACTCGAAGAAGTGCAGGTAGAGCTTGTGCGGACGGTCGCCGGCATCGCGGATCGCCCAGTTCTCCAGGGTCTTGGCGACCATGTCGGCCTGCTTGTTGCCGCGCCGGGTCTGGATCGAGCCCGCGTCGTAGTCGATGTCCTCGGGGTCGACGATGACCTCGATGTTGGGGGAGTGGTCCAGCTCCCGCAGCTCCATCGGGCTGAACTTGGCCTGCGCCGGGCCACGGCGGCCGAAGACGTGCACCTCGAGGGCCTTGTTGGCTTTCAGGCCCTCGTGGACGTTCGGCGGGATCTCGGTCGGCAGCAGCTCGTCGGCGGTCTTGGCGAGGATGCGGGCGACGTCCAGGGCGACGTTGCCGACGCCCAGCACGGCGACCTTCTCCGCCTCCAGCGGCCAGGTGCGCGGGACGTCCGGGTGGCCGTCGTACCAGGAGACGAAGTCGGCGGCGCCGTAGGAGCCGTCGAGGTCGATGCCCGGGATCGGCAGGTGGCGGTCGGCCGTCGCGCCGGTGGAGAAGATCACGGCGTCGTAGAACGAGCGCAGGTCGTCCAGGCTGATGTCGGTCGGGTAGTCGACGTTGCCGAAGAGGCGGATCTGCGGCTTGTCGAGGACCTGGTGCAGGGCGGTGATGATGCCCTTGATCCGGGGGTGGTCGGGTGCGACGCCGTAACGGATGAGGCCGAACGGCGCCGGCATCCGCTCGAAGAGGTCGATGGACACACCGGGGTCGGCGGCCACCTCGGACTTGAGCAGGGCGTCGGCGGCGTAGATCCCGGCGGGGCCGGCTCCGACGATGGCTACCCGCAGGGGGCGGGGCATGATCAGGTTCCCTTCGAGCGATGACAGACGACTCGAACGGGAAGCCTAAGCTAAGGCAAGCCTAAGTCGGTACGCGGGTTCGATCTATGGACTCATAAGGCGATCTTATGGGCAGTCGGCGACCCGCTTATGGCCCGGTGCTCAGGGCGTGCCGCGCCGTGCCACCGCCGGATGGCGCTCGGCCAGCTGCACCATCAGCAGCAGGAGCAGGGCGGCCAGCGAGGCCAGTGAGGCGCATACGGCGGTCAGGCCCGCGCTCCAGGGCGGGGCGACCATGATGCCCAGGGCCTGGGAGAGCTGGGGTGCCCGGAGCCAGTCCTCGAAGATCACCGCCGCCGCGGGCACGGCGGGCACCAGGACGCCCGCGAGCAGCACCGGAGCGGTGGCGCGGCAGGCCACCACGACGGCCAGGACCACACAGAGTCCCGCCATCGCCAGCGTCGCCGCGTAGACCCGCAGGGGCACTCCGTCCCGGTGCAGCGGGAAGTGCGCCGCACCGCACACCACCAGCGCCGCGGCGGCGAGCCAGCTCGGCCAGAAGGCCGGCCGCCCGGACCGTTCGGCGTGGCGCTCGCGCCGCACCTCCACCGGACGGAGCCCCGCGGTGACCGGGGGCGCCTCATCGGGAACGGCGGCCGGGAACCCGGGGCCGGCCTCCAGTGTGGGGGTGACGCCGTGCCGCTCCTGCGCCAGGCGTCCTATCAGCTGCACGAGTTCCTCGACGGGGCGGCCGGTGGCGGCCGCGCGGACGGCCTCCTGTCCGCAGTGCGGCTGCACGGGCGTCCGGTGCAGCAGCTCCATCAGCCGCGACACCTCCTCGACCGTGCGGTTCTCGATCGCCGTACGGATCGCGACGTCCGCGCTGCCGGGGTCGCGGGGCGGGCGGGTGAGTTCGGTGATGAGGCGGGCCACGTCGTCCACGGGACGGTCCACCGCGACGGCCCGCAGCACGTCGACGACGGACCGCCCGTACTCGGGCGACTCCTCCAGCAGGGTGACCAGCCGTACGACCTCCTCCAGCGGGCGGTCGCTGACGGCCGCGTGCACCAACTCGCCGATCGCGTCGGCCTGGACGTCCGCCTCCTCCTCGGGCGGCGGGTCCAGCGTCGGCGGCGCCACCGGCCTCGCCGGAACCGCCGGGGCCTCGCCCACGGTGGGCGCCTGGGCGGGACGGGGCGGCGGCTCGGCGGCCGGGACCGGTTCCGTGGTGGGCACCGGCTCCGTGGGCACCGGCTCGACGGGGCCCGTCTCGGCGGGCGCCAGGACGGCCGGGTCGGCAGGGCGGGGTGAAGAGGGCGTCGTCATGCTGCGCTCCAGGGGGAGTGGTACGGCCGCCCCCTGCCCCTCCCGAAGGCGGCACTGGTGCTTACCCTGCCCATTACTAGGGCCCCCTCGGAGGCGGCGCCACCTGGGTGAGGCGCAGGTATGACGACGGGCGCCCCCGGTTCAGTACAGCTTGTTGACGGCCCTGACCGTGGTGGCCTTGAAGTCGGCGACCGGGGCGTCCCGGAAGGCGCCCATCTGCGACCACTTGACGACGGTCACCGTCCTGCCGTCCCGGCCGACCGAGAACAGGGCGATGTCGGAGGCGCCCCAGGAGGTCTCGGTGTGGATGCCGTAGACATGGGCGCCCTCCTCGGCCTTCAGCCGTCCGTAGTACTTCTTCTCCGCCGTCAGCTCGGGGTACTGCCGCATCAGCTTCCTCGCGCAGCTCGCGAGGTCCTTGCGCAGCAGCGCCGCGAACTCCTTGGCGCGCCGGGCGTCCCGCTCGACCACGGTGACCTGGAGGGCGTTGGTGTCCAGCTCGGTCCAGTAGGCGCGGTGCACGGAGACGGACGGCAGGGCCTCGCCCACGCAGATCGGCAGCGGGTCCGGCTGTCCGGCGGTGACCGGACCGGCGTACCAGGGCGAGGTGGGGTGCGGCGGCAGCTCGCCCGGCTTCAGGAAGCGGGGAGCGGAGGCGGTGGCCGGTGCGGTGGCCACGACGACGGCGGCCCCGGCGGCGACCGCGGTGACGGCGAGCCGGGCACCTCTGGTGCGGATGTTCATGATGAGCCCCCTGTGACGTTCGTGCGGGTTTCTGGGTCTTGTATGTCCTACGACCCGTGATGGCGGGGTTTCGTTGTGCTCCCGCCGTGCCACAGCTCTGTCACGGCGTGGGCGGCTTGCGGCCGGTGGCGGCGGGACGGCAGGGTGCGTTGCGTGGCCACCTTGCTGATCGTGCATCACACGCCCTCCCCGAACTGCCAGACGCTCTTCGAAGCCGTCGTCTCGGGGGCGACGGACCCGGACATCGAGGGGGTGCGGGTCGTACGGCGGGCCGCGCTGGCCGCCACGGCGTCCGATGTGCTCGACGCCGACGGGTACCTGCTGGGCACCCCGGCGAACCTGGGCTATGTCTCCGGCGCCCTCAAGCACTTCTTCGACCAGGTGTACTACCCGTGTCTGGACAGCACGCGCGGCAGGCCGTTCGGCTACTACGTGCACGGCGGGAACGACGTCACGGGCGCCGTCCGCGCCATCGAGTCGATCACCACGGGCCTCGGCTGGCGGCGTGCGGCGGAGGCCGTGACCGTCACCGGCGAGCCGCGCAAGGACGATGTGGAGGCCTGCTGGGAGCTGGGAGCGACACTCGCCGCCGGACTGATGGACGAGGGCCGCTGACACGCGGCCCCGGCGGAGAACCGCCGGGGCCGCCGTGCGCCCGGTGGCCGACCCGGTGGGTCAGACCGTGATCGTGGTGCTGTCGAAGCGGGTGAGGCTGAAGCAGGCGTCCTCCAGGGTCGTCTCCTTCGCCTCCCGCAGCAGACCGATCGCGATCTCCTCGCCGAGCCGGACCGAGGCGCTGTAGTCGGAGCGCCAGTGCACTCCGCCCATGTTGCGGCCGATGGCGATGTTGGCGGCGGTCTTGTTGAGTTCGCCGCCGACCGTCAGCCGTCCGGCGTCCGGGCCGGTGTACGCCTTCAGCCCCTTGCCGTCCTTGGTGGGCACGACCGGGTCGGCCAGCACATGGCCCTCCTCGAACCAGGCCTTGAGCACCGTCACACAGGCGCCCGCCACGGTGGCGTGCCCGGCGCCGTAGGCCGGGTGGGTGGGGCTGCCCTCGGGGAAGGCCTGCGGCAGCAGATAGGTGCCGTACTTCTTGACGACCCGGTCGACGGCGGTGGAGCCGAGGACGCCGGAGTCGATCGGGTAGTCGCGGGCGTTGCTGAGGTGCTGGTGGACCCGGCCGCCGAACTCCTCCGGGCGCAGCCGCCGGTGGACGTACCACTTCTGGAACCAGACGGCCTTGAGCGCGCGGGTGGCCACCTCGGTCACCAGGGACAGCACGTGCGGTCCGCCGTAGGTGCCGAAGCCCTCCTGGTTGTGGGAGTAGCGGTAGGGGTTGCCCGCGTCCACCGGGGCGTCCAGGCCGAGCAGGATCAGCGCGGCGTTGAGGTAGGCCTCGTACAGCGCGTCGAAGTGGACGTAGTGGGCGAGGTCGCGCGGCGTCTGGAGGTACCGCCGGGTGGTGGGGTCGCGCCGGTCGGGGACGGTGGTGTCGCCGTTCTGCACCTCCAGCCAGTCGTCCCAGGTGGTGAGGTGGTCGACCGGGCGGACCAGGGTGTCCTGGCGCTGCTGGATCAGCAGGGTGCCGTACGGGATGTCCTTCAGCAGGAACTGGGAGACGTACGGACCGGCGAGGTCGCCCGGGGTGCTCCCGCGGAAGACCGTGCCCGGGGTGACCTCACCGCCGAGGGTGGGTCCGCCGAGCGCGGGCATGGTGGTCAGCTCGGCCGCCGCGTCGGCGATGTCCTGGCTGACGGCGAAGTCGGTGAAGGGCACGTCGCGGCAGAGGGCCATCCAGTACAGCTCGACGGCCTCGGCCGAGCCCCGGGCGCTGTCGATGCGCGGGGCGGGCGGCACGGTCAGCGCCTGCGGGTCCGGGCCCTGGGTGTCGAAGGCGAGCCCGGCCTGCGGGTTGACCAGTTTGCGCGGTCCGCCCAGCGGGATCCGCTCGAAGTCCTCGGCCCGGCCCGTGTGCAGGGCGCGGCGCAGCAGGTTGTAGGCCGCCGGGTCCACCTCGCCCTGGGCGTTGTGCGGCAGTCCCTTGGAGTAGCTGGCGATGAACGGCAGCGGCGCGTAGTCGGACTCCTCCCCGTTCGCCGCCTGTACCGGTAAGTGGCGCTGGAATTCCGCTTCGGCCGCCCGGACGCGTAGCTCCCGTGCGGCAAATCGGCGGTCACTCATACGAATCCCCCGGTTCTCCCCGTGAACGTGGCGCGGACTCGGCGCCACTGTCCGGAAGACGTCTCGGGACAGGGTGAAAGTTCCGGGTGAATCGGTAGTTCCGGGACTTTTCACAACTGGAAGGCGGACTTCGGTCAGTGGGGTTCCGGTGTGGCCGGAGGCGGGCGTTCCGTCCGGTCCGTTCATCGGTTCAAGGACCGCCGGAGGCACTGTTGTTGACGTCCATTCATGTGTTTGTCCGGTGATACGATCACCGCGTTTGCGGAGCGGGCGGACGGGTGCAACGACGGCATCTTCCGACTTCAGGGACAGCCCGGGCGGCAACCCCGGTGCGGGCGGTCCGCCGGCCCGTTCGCACATGACAGGAACTCGGCAAGCGGGCCGTCAGTCGCCTGAAGAGAGTCTTATGACGGAATACATAGTGATAGCGGTGCTTTTGGCACTGCTCGCTGTCATCGTTGTCGCCGTCGCACTCGTTGTCCGCCAGCGCAGGGCGGCACGGAATCTGCGACAGGAGATCCAGGGCCTCAAGGCTCACTACACGGAGCTGGAGAACGATTACGCAAAGTCGGTCCGCGCGGCCCAGGAACAGGCCGAGGACGCGACGAAGACCGTGCTGAAGTCCGCGATGCGGACGCTTCAGGGTCTCGCCGCCGAACAGCAGCTCGTCCTGACCCGGCTCCAGACCAAGTACGGCGACTCCGCCATGCTCGAGGACCTGCTGGAGATCGACCACACCAACTCGCAGTTCGGACGGCGTGCCCAGTCCATCGCCGTGCTCTGCGACGGCTGGCTCGGCGGCCGGCGCGACGTGGCCTCGGTCTACGACGTGGTCCGCAGCGCCCAGGGCCGGATCCGGCACTTCCGCCGGGTCGAGATCCTCTCGCAGGCCGACTTCGGCATCACCAGCCGGGCCGTCGAACCCGTCGCCCTGGCCCTCGCGGAGCTGCTCGACAACGCCACCAGCTACTCCAGCCCGGACACCGTCGTCGAGATCAACATCCGGCCGGTGCCCAAGGGCATCGTCATCGTCGTCGACGACGCCGGTGTCGGCATGAGCGACGAGGAGCGGGTGCGCGCCCAGAAGCTGCTCTCCAGCGAACGCGCCTCCGGCGTCTCGGAGCTGGGCAACCCACCGCAGTTCGGCTTCGCGGTCATCGGAGTGCTCGCCGAACGGTTCGGCTTCGAGGTGGCCGTGGACTCCACCTCCCCCTACGGAGGTGTACGCGCCGTCGTCCTGCTGCCGCACGATCTGCTCACCGGTATGCCCGAGAAGAAGGCACCGGTCCCGAACCCGGCCGCCGCCCACGGCGGGGGACCCGAGTCCGCGCTGACCACCGGCTCGACCTCCGACGGGCTGCCGCGGCGGCGCCGCAAGCGGCCGATGGCCATCGTGCCGGGCACCAGCGCCGAGGACTCCGGCTCGGCCGCCCGCTCCGGCGCCGAGACCGCGGCGATCATGGGGGCTTTCCAGCGGGGCACGCGCTCCGGGCGGGCGGCACAGCGCGACACGGGGGACCAGACGAGCCGCACACGTGAAGCAAGCAGCGAAGGACATGAGATCTCGTGAACGATCTGTCGTGGATGCTCGACAGCGCCCTGGAGATTCCCGGCGCCCTGCACGCGGTTCTGATATCCGCCGACGGTCTGCTGATGGCCCGTACGAAGGACTTCGACAAGGACGACGCCGACCGCGTCGCCGCCGCGATGAGCGGGGTGCAGTCGCTCAGCCGGTCCCTGGGGTTCTTCTGTGAGGACCCCGGCCAGCGGTGGCGGCAGACGCTGGTCGAGTTCGACGGCGGCTGGGTCTTCCTGATCTCCGCCGGTGAGGGCGCCTACCTCGGGGTCTCCGCCACGCCGGACGTCGACATGGCCGACATCACCTTCCGGATGCAGCAGTTGGTGGGACGGCTGGGCAAGGAGCTGACCACGCCGCCGCGCGAGAACCTCGGCGCCCGGTCATGACGGGGCAGCAGGAGTGGGAGCCCGAGGGCGTCGAATTAGTGCGTCCGTACGTCATCACCAAGGGGCGCGGTCTGCCCCAGGAGGAACAGCTCTCCCTCATCACCCTGGTCACCGCCGCGGAGGACAACACCCAGCGGCCGACCAGGCTGTCCCCCGAGGAGCAGAGCCTGCTGGACATCTGCTCGGCCGGCTACCTCTCGGTCGCCGAGGTCGCCGGGCACACCCGGCTTCCCCTGGGCGTGGTGAGGATCCTCCTCGCCTCGCTCGCGGAGGGCGGATACCTCATCACCCGCCCGCCGGTGGCGCGGGCGGCGCTCGCCGAGCGGCAGATCCTGGAGGAGGTGCTCAATGGGCTCCGCGCCAAGTTTGGGTGAGCGGGACTACGTGCGTGGCGGGGCCGAGCAGACGGCGGTGAAGATCCTGGTCGTCGGGCACTTCGCGGTGGGCAAGACCACGTTCATCGGCTCGATCTCCGAGATCGAGCCGCTGTCCACCGAGGAGACGATGACCCGGGCCGCCGAGTCCGTCGACGACCTCAAGGGCGTGCACGGCAAGACCACCACCACGGTCGCCATGGACTTCGGCCGCCTCACCATCAGCGACCGGGTCGTGCTGTACCTGTTCGGCACCCCCGGGCAGCTGCGGTTCGTGCAGATGTGGGAGGACATGGCACGCGGCGCGCTCGGCGCGCTGGTGCTGGTCGATCCCGAGCGGCTGGCGGACTCCTTCGCCGTGATCGACCTCATCGAGCAGTACGGCCTCGACTACGCCATCGCCGTCAACCACTTCGACGGGTCACCCGACCGCACCGAGGCGGCCCTGCGGGAGGCGCTGGACCTGCTCGACGACACCCCCGTCGTCACCTGCGACGCCCGCGACGAGAAGTCGTCGGCCGCCGCGCTGACCACCCTCGTCCGCTATTTGCTGGACCGTGCCCACTAGGAAGCTGAGAGCACATATGGACGCTCACCCCACCACCCCGGTTCCCCCGCCGGGGTGCCCGGCCCACGGCTCCGGCGGTCGTGTGCCGCTGTACGGGCCGGAGTTCGCGGCCGACCCGCAGGCGTACTACGAGTTCCTGCGCCACTACGGCCCCGCCGCCCCCGTGGAACTCTCCCCGGGAGTCGAGGCCACCCTGGTCACCGACTACGCCGCCGCGCTGCAACTGCTCCAGGACTCCGCCTCGTTCCGCAAGGACGCGCGTCGCTGGCGGGCCTTCAACGAGGGCAAGATCAGCCCGGACAGCCCGGTCGCCCCGCTGCTGGCGTACCGGCCCAACTGCATGTTCGCCGACGGTGCCGAGCACATCAGGCTGCGGCAGGCGGTGACCGACAGTTTCGCCCGCGTCGACAGCAGGCGGCTGGCCCGTTCCACCGAGCAGGTCTCCGACTACCTCATCTCCCAGTTCGGCACCCGGGGTTCGGCGGACCTGCTCGGCGACTACGCCAAGCAGCTGCCGCTGTTCGTCTTCAACGAACTGTTCGGCTGCCCCGCCGACATCGGCGACCGGGTCCTCTTCGGCATCTCCGGCATGTTCGACGGGGTCAACGCCGAGAAAGCGGTCGGGGTGCTCTTCCAGGCCGTCGGCGAGCTGGTCGCGATCAAGCGGTCCCGGCCGGGCGAGGACGTCACCTCCTGGCTGATGCAGCACCAGGCGGCCCTCACCGACGAGGAGATGGTCCACCAGCTGGCGCTGCTGCTGGGCGCGGGCGCCGAACCGCTGCGCAACCTGATCGGCAACACCCTGCACCGGCTCCTCACCCATGACCGGTACGCCCGCGAGGGCGGACTGATCGAGGAGGCCATCGACGACACGCTGTGGGAGAACCCTCCCATGTCCAACTACGCGCCGCACTACCCGGCCACGGACATGGAGTTCGCCGGTCAGCGGCTCCAGGCGGGCGACCTGGTGCTGGTCGGCTTCGCCGCCGCCAACACCGGCCCGGCGCTGACGGCCGCCCGCAAGGCCGGGAGCAACCGCGCCCACCTGGCGTGGAGCGCGGGCCCGCACGCCTGCCCGTCGAAGGAACCGGCCCGGCAGATCACGGTGACGGCCATCGAGAACCTGCTCAACCACCTCCCGGACATCGAACTCGCCGTCCCCGAGGACAGCCTGACCTGGCGTCCGGGACCCTTCAACCGGGCCCTGGCCACCCTGCCCGCGCGCTACACCCCCATCCGCCCGCTGCGGCAGCCGGCCCCGCAGCCCCGCGTGGATGCCCCGGCCGTCGCGCAGACTCCCGCCCCGGCGGCCGCCAGGCCCGAGCGCGGCGGACTGTGGAGCAACTTCCTCAACTGGATCAAGGGGTGACGCAGTCCACATCGCACCAACTTTCGCTTATCGCATGAATGTTCAACTGCACGGGTAGTGAGCATCGCGGCATCCGAACGCTTACGAGGCAGAGGAGGCGTGATGCGTCACATAGCTGTCGATGTCGCTTATCGTCGCGGCAGACCACATCCCGGCCCGTTGGACCGCACCCCGGTACCCGCCCCACCAGGCGGGTATCTTTTTGCGCCGGTGGACCCGCAGCGGGCGGCCCGGTGACCGCCCCGCGGGGCCGTCTCCGGGAGGAGCCCGGCATAGCCACCCTCGGCGCCCTCACCGCGGGACAGCTGCAACGGCTCGGCGAGGTCGCCGGTCTGTCCGGGGCCGACACCGAGGCCTACGCGGACGTCCTGACCGGGGCGCTGGGAGCGGTGGCCGCCCGGCCGCTCGACCTGCCGCCGCCCACCCCCACATTCCTGTCCGACGACCACACACCGGTGGAGTTCTCCCTCTCCTTCCGGCCCGGAACGGCCCCCGCCCTGCGGGTGCTCGTGGAACCAGGCTGCGGCGCAGGCAGCCTGGCCCGCAATGGCCGTATCGGTCTGAAGGCCGTCCGTGCCATGGCCGAGCGCTGGAACTTCGCCACCGACCGCCTCGACGACCTCACGGACCTCTTTCTGCCCGAGTCGCCCAAGGGCCCCCTGGCCCTGTGGATCGCGCTGGAGCTGCGGCCCGGCGGAGTGCCCGCGGTGAAGGTGTACCTGAACCCGGCCGCGTCGGGGCGCAAACGCGCGGCCGACACGGTGCGCAAGGCCCTCCGCCGGCTCGGCCACCGACGGGCCGCGGACGTCCTGCCGGAGGCGGACGGCCACCCCTTCCTCGCCCTGGACCTCGGCGACTGGGAGACCCCCAGGGTCAAGGTCTACCTCCGGCACGACAACCTCTCGCCCACCGGGGCGCCGGGACTGTGCCGGACGGACGGCGGCCCGGACCCGGCGGCCGTGACGGAGTTCTTCCGTACGGCGGCGGGCACCGGCCCGCGGAGCCTGGACCGGCGCCCCGCGCTCACCTGCCACGCGCTGACCGACAGCACGGCGGACCGCCCGACCGGATTCACCCTGCACATCCCGGTCCGGGACTACGCCGCGCACGACGGTGA
Organism: Streptomyces sp. B93; assembly: GCF_018070565.1. GTDB lineage: Bacteria > Actinomycetota > Actinomycetes > Streptomycetales > Streptomycetaceae > Streptomyces. The sequence goes on along the minus strand of NZ_JAGPXL010000003.1, from coordinate 37,291 downwards.
GGCCCTGGCGCGCGCCCAGCGCGTGCTGCTCGGCCAGGGCATGGACCCGGCGCCCCTGGCCAGGGCCCTGGCCGCCGTCACCGACCGGCGCCCGGAGGACGGCGTGGGACTGATCTCCTACCTGGCCCTCGTCCACCAGGAGGGCGGACCGCCGCGGGTGACGGCGTATCTGTCCAGCGAGGCGTACGGCGTCCGGCCGCCGAACGGCTCGGCCGTCACCCCGCTGGCGGCGGCGCGCGGCTGACACACGGGAGGCTCCCGGCGGACCGGCCGCCGGGAGCCTCCCGTCATGACCTCGCGGTGGGGCCGACCGGCTACACGGCCTGCAACTCCCGCAGTTCCCCGAGGTAGGGGCCGACGTCGACCTGGATCGAGGCGCCCTCGGCACGGCCGTAGCGCCGTACGATCCCGTCGAGGTAGCCGTCGATCTCCTGGCGCATCACCTCGGCGGGCGGCAGTGCCGTCTCCCCGGTGATGACGCGGGCCAGCCATCGCGCCTGGGCCTCCACCAGCCGGGTGATGGCGCCCAGCGGCCGGACCAGCCCGACGAAGGACAGTCCCGGCCGGTCCGGGGCGATCGCCCGCTTGTAGAGGCGGACCGCGCCGTCCGGCCCGGCCGGGCAACCGGCGGGCAGGAAGGGGAAGTCCATGCGGAACCCGGTGCAGTAGACGACGGCGTCGGCCTCGGCCGAGGTGCCGTCGGTGAAGTCGACCCGGTGGCCGTCGAAGGACGCGATCGACGGCTTCGGGGTGACCGTGCCGTGCCGGATGCGGCTGAGGATCTCGTCGGAGATGGTCACGGCGGAGGAGAAGACCGGGTGGTCCGGCTCGGGCAGCCCGTAGTCGCCGAGCCTGCCCCGGACCACCAGCAGGGTCTGCTCCACGAACCGGCGCTGCTCGTCGAAGGGCATCGCGGTCCACCACGGCGCCTCGGCGATCTCGTCGAGGGACATGCCGAACAACTGCTTGGGCAGGATGTGCAGCCCCCGGCGGACCGACAGCAGGGTCCGTGCCGCGTGCCGGGAGAGGTCGGCCGCGATGTCCACGGCGGAGGCGCCGAGCCCCACGACGACGACGCGCTGCCCGGTGAAGTCGCTGCCGTCGCGGTAGTCCAGCGAGTGGAGAATCGTTCCGGCGAAGGTGTCGGCGCCCGGCGGCAGCGGAGACGGCATCGAGGGCATCGCGTTGTGCCCGGAGGCGACGATCACCTGGTCGAACCGCCGCGCGGCCATGCCGCCCCCGGCGTCCCGGCTGACGACCGTCCACCGCCCGTCCGCCCGCTCGCGCACCGACACCACCTCGGTGCGCAGTTCGACGCGGTCGAGCACCCCCGCCCACTCGGCGAAGGACCGCAGATAGGCGGCGACCTGGTCGTGCCGGGGGTAGAGGGCGTAGGAGTCCGGCATCGGGAAGTCGTGGTAGGCCGTCAGCTGCTTGGCCGTGTTGAGGTGCAGCGACCGGTACCCCGGCCCCGGCTCACCGGCGCCCGGCTGCCGCCAGATCCCGCCGACCTCGGGGGCCTTCTCCAGACAGACGAACTCGATCCCGCGGTCCTTCAGCGCACGCGCCACAGCCAGCCCGGACAGACCTGCACCGATCACGCACACGCGCACGGCATCCCCCACACGACCGACACCAGTTCGTTTCGCACGGGCATTGACTGCCCATGCGTCCGTGTGTTCACACCCGGCGGGACTGTCGCCCAGGTCACCGCACCACCGTCCGTCGCGCTCAGGCCGCCCGCGCCGTCTGGTGCCTCCAGTAGCCGGAGAAGGTGATGCGGTCCTTGGGCAGACCAGCGGCGTTCAGGTGTCTGCGGCCCTCGGCGGCGAGCGCCGACTCCCCGACGACGTAGGCGTATCCGGCCGGGTCGACCGTGGTGTGGCGGCGCAGTTCGGCGAGGGCGGCCGTGCCGGGGACGGTGCTCGTGGCGTCGCGGACCACCCAGGTCACGGTCAGTCCGGCGGGCGCGTCGAGCGGGCGGCGGTCGCCAGTGTCGGGGACCTCCTGGATGAGACGGCCGACGGTGTCACGGGGCAGGGAGCGCAGGATGCCTGTGGTGGCGGGCAGCCCGCTCTCGTCGGCGACGACGATGACCTCGGAGGCGTCCGAGGGGCGGTCGAACAGCAGCCCCTGATCGAGCACGGCGAGGGCGTCGCCGGGTCGGGCGCGGCAGGCCCAGATGGCCGCGCCGCCTTCAGGCTCGCCGGCCGGTCCGTGGTGGACGACGAAGTCGATGTCCATCTCCGCGGCGTCGGCACGGAAGTCGGCGACCGTGTAGTTGGCGCAGTGCGGACGCTCGTCCTCGGGGATGGCGAGGTACGGCTGCCACCAGCGGGTGCCCTCGAACTCCGGCAGCCGCAGGGCGCTTTGGTGGGGCAGCCGCAGGAACAGCCGGAACCAGTGGTCGTAGCCGAGCCAGGGGAAGCGGGTGAGGTCGGGGCCCGTGACGGTCACCCGTTGCATGGAGGGTGAGACGCGTGCGGAGCGGACCACTTCGGCCCGGTATAGCTGGGGGTCGTGCGGCATCAGCGGCCGTGTTGTCGCCATGTGGGCCAGGTTAGCCTAACCTTAGTACCGTCTCATCCGATCCCGGCCCCTGATCGCGTCGTAATTTAGGTTAGGCTAACCTCATTGTGTGAGTGCAGCTGAAACGGCCGGAACGGCCCCCCAAGTACGCGGTCGCCGTCTGGCGGCCCGGAACGTGACCGTCGCCTACGACGGCGCCGACGTCGTCCACGACGCGGCGCTCACGCTCCGGCCCGGCGAGGTGACCGCCCTGGTGGGCCCCAACGGCAGCGGCAAGTCGACACTGCTGCGCACCCTGGCCCGCCTCCAGCGGGCGCGCGGCGGCACGCTCACCGTCGGCGCCGACGACGGCGGCGAGAGGGACGGCCTCGCTCTGACCGCCCGCCAGTTCGCCCGCTACGTCGCCCTGCTGACCCAGGGACGCCCCACGCCGAACGGTCTGACCGTACGGGACGTAGTGGAGTTCGGCCGCTACCCGCACCGCGGGCGCTGGGGCCGCCCCGACCCCGACGGGCCCGCCGCCGTGACGCGCGCCCTGGCCATGACCGGTGTCGAGGACCTCGCCGGACGCGGCGCCGACCACCTCTCCGGCGGCCAGCTCCAGCGCGTATGGCTGGCCAGCTGCCTCGCGCAGGAGACCGGCGTCCTCCTGCTCGACGAGCCCACCACCTACCTCGACCTGCGCTACCAGGTCGAACTGCTCGACCTGATGCGGGACCTGGCCGACGAGCACGGCATCGCCGTCGGCGTCGTCCTGCACGACCTCGACCAGGCGGCCGCCGTCGCCGACCGCATCGCCCTGCTGCACGCCGGACGCGTGGTCGCCGACGGCCCGCCCGAGGACGTGCTCACCCCCGACCGGCTCACCGAGATCTACGGCATCCGGATCGAGGTCGGCACCGACCCGCTCACCGGCCGGCTGCGCACCCGCGCCATCGGCCGCCACCACGCACGCACCGAAAGGCTCAGCACCACCTCATGAGACGCTCCCTCCTCGGCGGCGCCGCCTGCGCCGCCGCCCTCGCCCTCGCCGCCTGCGGCACCACCGAGAACACCGGCACCACCTCCGACAAGGGCACCGAAGGCATCACCCTCACCGACGCCGGCGGCGCCGAGGTCACCCTCGACGGGCCCGCAAAGAAGGTCGTCGGCACCGAGTGGAACGTCGTCGAGAGCCTCGTCAGCCTCGGCGTGGACCCGGTCGGCGTCGCCGACGTCAAGGGCTACACCACCTGGGACACCTCAGCCCCGCTGAACAACGACCCCAAGGACATCGGCACCCGCGGCGAGCCCAGCATGGACACCATCGCCGCGCTCAACCCCGACCTCGTCGTCGCCACCACCGACCTCCCGGCCGCCGCCGTCAAGCAGCTGCGGAAGATCGCCCCCGTCCTCCAGGTCCGCTCCGCCGACGCCGCCGACCAGATCGGGCGGATGAAGGAGAACCTCGACCTGATAGCCGAGGCCACCGGCACCACCGAGGAGGCGGCCAAGGTCAAGGCCGCCTTCGACACCAAGGTCGAGGAGGGGAGGAAGGCCCTGGCGGACGCCGGACTCGACGGCGCCGACATCGCCTTCGCCGACGGCTATGTGATGTCCAACCAGGTCTCCATCCGCCCCTACACCAGCGGCTCCCTCATCGGCGACGTCAACGAGGCGATCGGGCTGAAGAACGCCTGGACGATCGAGGGCGACGAGAGCTACGGCCTCGGCGCCACCGACGTCGAGGGCCTCACCGAACTCGGCGACGTCCAGTTCGCCTACATCGGCAGCGACGGCGACGGCGCCAGCGACCCGTTCGGCAAGGAACTCGCCGACAACTCCGTGTGGAAGTCGCTCACCTTCGTGAAGAAGGGCAATGTGCACCGGCTGCCCGACGGCATCTGGATGTTCGGCGGCCCCGAGTCCATGTCGGCGTACGTCGACGCCGTCGTCGACGCCCTGACGAAGTAGCGGCATGGCCGTCACCGCAACGACCCCCGCCGTCCGTCCGCAGGAACGCACCGCCAGGACGGGCGCGGCCGCGGTGACGGCCGGGCTCGTCCTCCTGGTGGCCGCCCTCGCGGTCGTCGACATCACCCAGGGCACCGCCGCCGTCGGCCCGGCCGAAGTGTGGAGGGCCCTCACCGGGCGGGCCGACCCCGCCGACGCCTCCGTGGTGATCGCCTCCCGGCTGCCCCGGATGACCGCCGGTCTCCTCATCGGCGTCGCGCTCGGCATGGCGGGCGCCGTCCTCCAGGCCGTCAGCCGCAATGTGCTGGCCGCGCCCGACACCCTCGCCGTCAACGCCGGTTCCTACCTGGCCCTCGGCATGCTCGCCGCCACCGGTGTGTCGCTGCCGCTGCTGGCCTCCTCCGGCGTCGCGTTCCTCGGCGGGCTCGCCGCCGCGGCCGTCGTCCTCGCCCTGTCCGGCCTCGGCGCGGGCACCGTACGGCTCGTCCTCGCGGGCAGCGCGCTGACGCTCGGACTGACCTCCGTCACCGAGGGCCTGCTGCTGCTCTTCCCGGAGCGGACCGAGGGCCTCTACCAGTGGCACCAGGGCAGCATCAGCCAGAACGGCTTCGACGGCATCCTCCAGATGGCGCCGCTCGCCGTCCTCGCCCTGGCCGGGCTGCTGCTGACGGCCCGCAGGATCGACGCGCTCGCCCTCGGCGACGACACCGCCCGCGGCCTCGGCGTGCCCGTGCGCGCCACCCGCGTCACGGCCGTCGTCCTCGCCGCGCTGCTCTCGGCTGCGGCCGTCACCCTCGCCGGGCCCATCGGCTTCGTCGGCCTGTGCGCCCCCGCCCTCGTGAGGCCTCTGGCCCGCCGCTTCCCGGCGTACCGCCGCACCCGGGTCACCATTCCGGTCGCCGGGCTGGTCGGCGCCGGACTGGTGCTGGGCGCCGACGTCCTGCTGCGCGCGCTGGTCACGGCGGAGTCCGCCGTCGCCGTGCCCACCGGCGTCGTCACCAGCCTGCTCGGCGCGGTGTTCCTGGTCACGATGGCGGTACGGGCCCGTGACACCGGCGGGGCGAGCGCACCGGACCGACTGCGCACCCCGAGCCGTGCCGTCTTCCTGACCACCACGGCCGTGCTCGTCGCCGTGGTGGTCGGCGTGACCCTCGGCGGGGTGCTGCTGGGCGACGCCAAGCTGCTGCTCGGCGATGTCGTCAACTGGGCGCGGGGCGCGGCCGGTCCGTCGGTCTCCTTCGTCCTCGACACCCGGGTGCCCCGGGTCCTCGCCGCCCTGCTCGCGGGCGCGGCGCTGGCCCTGTCCGGCACGCTGGTGCAGGCCGTCACCCGCAACCCGCTCGCCGAACCCGGCATCCTCGGCGTCTCCGGCGGCGCCGCCCTCGGGGCCGTCCTGCTGGTCACCACGGCACCGCTGGCCGGGTCGTGGGCGGTCGCGGGCGCAGCGCTCGGCGGGGCCGCCGTCAGCGCGGTCGTCGTGTTCGGGCTCGCCGCCCGGGGCGGCTTCCAGCAGAACCGGCTGGTCCTCGTCGGCGTCGGTGTCTCCGCCGCCGCGACCGCCGTCATCAGCCTGGTCATCGTGCTGACCGACCCGTTCAACGCGACCAAGGCGCTCACCTGGCTGTCCGGCTCCACCTACGGCCGTACCACGGCCGACACCCTGCCCGTCGCCGCCGCGCTGGTGCTCGGTGTCGCGGTGGCGGTGGCCCGGCGCACCGAACTCGACCTGGTCTCCCTCGACGACGACACCCCGGCGCTCCTCGGACTGCGGCCCGCCGGTGCGCGGTTCGGCTTCCTCGTCGTCGGTGTGCTGCTCAGCGCGACCGCGGTGGCCGCCGCGGGCACCATCGGCTTCGTCGGCCTGGTCGCCCCGCACGCGGCCCGCGCCCTGGTCGGCCGACGGCACGTCAGGGTCGTACCGGTGGCGCTGCTGCTCGGTGCGGCCCTGGTCGGCACGGCCGACCTCGTCGGACGCACCGTCATCGCCCCGGCCCAGCTCGGCGCCGGACTGATGACGGCGGTCATCGGAACGCCGTACTTCCTCTATCTGCTCATCCGCACCCGGCGGTAGGGCGACGCCCTACCGCCGGGTGCGGTACCGGCGGGTCCCACGGGCCCGCCGGTACCGCCGCCCGGTCAGGCCGTGTGCAGGCGCAGCCCGTAGCGGTTGAGGATCTCGTTGACCGGCTGGTGCCAGGTCTGGCCTCCGGTGGAGCAGTTGCCCCAGCCGCCGGAGGTGACCCCCTGGGCCTGGTCGCCGCTGATGAACGAGCCGCCCGAGTCACCGGGCTCGGCGCAGACGCTGGTCTTCGTCATCTGGTAGACCGCGCCCTGGCTGTAGTTGACCGTCTCGTTCTTGGCCAGCACGGTCCCGCAGTGCCAGCGCGTGGTGGAGCCGGAGCGGCACACCGAGGCGCCGATCGGGGCCTCGGCCGACCCGCGGACGAGCTGGTCGGGGACGGTGCCCCAGCCGAGGACGACCGGCACGGTCCACCAGCCGCTGCCGACGCTGACCCAGGCGTAGTCGTCGCCCGGGAACGACGAGCCCTGGAACGTGCCGATGTACGTGCGGTCCCAGCCGCTCACCCCGGCGCCCGCGCGGCCGCAGTGCCCGGCGGTGACGAAGCCGCCGTGCACCGAGAAGCCGATGGAGCAGCGGACGTTGCCGGTGTAGTACGGGTCGCCGCCGACCGTCCCGGCCGCGAAGGTCCGGGGAGCCGCCGCGACCGTCCGCACGGTCACCGGCCCGGCCTCGCGGGCGCGGGCGACGAACCGTCGGACATCGTTGTCGGCGCGCTCGCCCTCGACCACGTTCACGACCACGGAGTTGGCGGCCGGGTCGACGTGCCAGCTGCTGACGCCCGAGGGTGCGGAGAGGCGGTCGACCCGGGCCTTGGCCGCGTCCAGCTGCCGGGCGCTGTGCTCGACGGTGCGGACGTCCGTCCCGGCGTCGCGGAGCGTGCGGACCGTCTCCTTGCCGGCGTCGGGGGTGACGGCGACGGTCAGCTTCCCGCTGTCGGCGTCGAACCACGAACCGGCGTAGGCGGATCCGGCGGCCCGGCGTGCCGTGGGTTCGAGGCCGGTGGCGCGGCGCTCGGCCGTCAGCCGGGTCGTGGCCTCGGCCGGGGAGAGCCCGAGGTCCCGTTCCATCGCGGTCAGGAGGCCGGGGGAGAGGCCGGCGGGCGGGGAGTCGTCGGCCGCCGCTGGCAGGGTGCCCGCCGCGGTCCAACTGCCCACGACCATCAGTGTGGCCAGGCCGAAGTGTCGGATGGTGCGTCTGAGGGGGATGCGTCTCATGGGTGGGTTGCCCTTCGTCGTTCCCGGAGTGGGGGTGGAACAACAGCGTTTTGAGAGCGCTCTCACCGTGCTGGACCGGGAGCTTAGCGGCTTCCGCTGAACAGGTCCATGCCAATCACACACCGCCCTGGGACTGATGGGCCGTCAGCCGCTTGCGCCGACGGCCCTCCGGCGGCGCGGGGCCGCCCGCCCCGCTCAGCCCGGCAGGGCCGCCAGCCAGTCGGTCAGGATGCGGTTGACCTCGGCCGGGCGCTCCTGCTGGATCCAGTGCCCGCAGCCCTCCAGGAGGTGGGAGGAGACCAGACCGGGGAGCGTGACGGGGTAGGCGTCGATGGCGTCCTTGAGCCAGGTGGTGGAGGCGTCCAGCAGACCGCCCGCGAAGAGCGACGGCTGGGTGACCGGGGCGCCGTCGACGGACGCCAGGTCCTCCCAGTCGCGGTCCATGTTGCGGTAGCGGTTGAGCGCCCCCGTCAGACCGGTCCGCTCGAACTCACCGGCGTACACGTCGAGGTCGTCCTCGCCGAGCCAGGCGGGCAGCGGGCCGGTGGGGAAGCGGTCGCGCAGTGTCCCGCCGGGGCCGACGAAGTGCGGGTCGGCGGCGTCCGGCGTGGGCATGGTGTCGGCGGACAGGGCGGCGTAGAACCCGGCGAGCCAGCCGCGCACGTCGGGTTCGATCTCGGCCTCGGCCCGGCCGGGGCGCTGGAAGTAGGAGACGTAGAACTCCTCCTCGCCGCCCAGCCGGGCGAAGATCTCGCTGGGGCGGGGACCGCCGCGCGGGGTGTAGGGGACGCTGAGCAGCCCCACCGCGCGGAAGACGTCCGGGCGCAGCAGCGCGGAGTTCGCGGCGATGGTCGCGCCCCAGTCATGGCCGACGATCACCGCCGTCTCCTCACCCAGGGCGCGAACGACCTGCGCGTTGTCCTCCACGAGGTCCAGCATCCGGTAGGCGGCCGGGTCAGCGGGGCGCGAGGAGCGGCCGTAACCGCGGACATCGACGGCGACCGCGCGGTACCCGGCCGCGGCAAGCGCGGGCAGCTGGTGGCGCCAGGAGTACCAGGACTCCGGGAAACCGTGCACCAGGAGCACCAGCGGGCCGGTCCCCTGCTCCACCAGATGGATCCTGCCCGCTGGTGAGGCGACCAGGCGGTGGGTGAAATCCTTGACGTGCGCTTGCATGGGTCCTCCGGGTACGTCGGTCTGCTCACGGCCGATCATGCTGCCGGGCCACGGGCGGGGCCGAGCGGCTTTGCCGTTCCGGCAAACGCCGTCGGGCGGGAGTGCCGGGTACGGGCCGCGGACAGTGGTACTCCGTACGACACGACGGGCACGCCGTACGGCGCACACCGTTTCGGCGGCCGACAGTGAGGAGTCGCGGTGCGAGCACGGACACGGCCGCCGAGCGGCGGGCGGGAGGCCGAGCGGGTGCAGGACGGGACCGATCCCCGGCGCTGGAAGGCGCTCTGGGTGACGCTGGTGGCCGGGTTCATGAGCCTGCTCGACGTGACCATCGTCGCCGTCGCCCTGCCGACCATGCAGAAGGACCTGCACGCCTCGGCGCCCGCCATCCAGTGGGTCGTCTCCGGCTACGCCCTCGCCTTCGCCCTGGTCCTGGTCACCGCGGGCCGCCTCGGCGACGCGATCGGCAGGCGCCGGATCTTCCTGCTGGCCCTCGGCGGCTTCGTGGTGTGCAGCGCGGCGGCGGGCGCCGCGCCCGGGATCGGCCTGCTCATCACCGCCCGTATCGCCCAGGGGGTGTGCGCCGGATGCCTGGCGCCGCAGAACTCCGCCCTCATCCAGCAGATGTTCCGCGGCGCCGAGCGCGGGCGGGCCTTCGGCCTGTTCGGCGCCACCGTCGGCATCTCCAGCGCGGTGGGCCCGGTCACCGGAGGACTCATCCTCGCCCTCGCGGACGGCCCCGGGGGCTGGCGCTGGATCTTCTACGTCAACGTCCCCGTCGGCGTCATCGCCCTGGTCCTGGGCCTGCGCCTGCTGCCGCGCACCCGGCCGACCGGCAGACAGCGTCTCGACCTGCCCGGGGTGGCCCTGCTCGGCACCGGTGTGCTGGCGCTCATGCTGCCCCTGGTGCTCGCCGAGTCGGGAGGGATCGCCAGGGTGTGGTGGCTGTTCCCCGCCGGGCTCGCCCTCCTCGCCGTCTTCGCGCGCTGGGAGCGCCGGGTCGCCGTCCGCGAGGGGCAGCCGCTGCTCGACCCGGCGCTGCTCACCGACACCCGCGGTTACGCCACCGGGGCGGCCATCGCCACCCTGTACTTCGTCGGGTTCAGCGGGGTGTGGCTGGTCTTCGCGCTGTTCTTCCAGAACGGCCTGGGGTACTCGCCGCTGCGGTCCGGCCTGGCGGTCACGCCGTTCGCGGCGGGATCGGCGCTCGCCGCCTTCGTGGCCGGGCGGCTGGTGGAGCGGCTGGGGCGGCTGCTGACGGTGTGCGGTCTCGCCGCGGTGACGGCCGGCCTCGGCGGGGCCGCGCTCGTCCTGCACTGGGCGCCCGCCGGCCTCGCGACCTGGCTGCCCGCGCCCGCCCTGTTCCTCGGCGGCGTCGGCAGCGGCTGCGTGATCTCGCCGAACGTCACCATGACCCTGCGCAACGTACCGGTGCGGATGGCCGGTGCCGCGGGCGGCGCCCTCCAGACCGGGCAGCGCCTCGGCGGCGCCATGGGCACGGCCGCCCTGCCCGGCCTGTTCTACCTGGTCCTCTCCCAGGACCACGACGACTACCGGGCCGCGGTCACCGTCGCCGTCGGCTGTGGCATCCTGCCCGTGGTGGCCGCGTTCGGCCTCGCGGTACGGGACTGGCGAGGACACCGCCGGGACACCCGGCGCCCCTGTCCCGAGGACGCCTCGCACAGCCACACGCACGCCGGGCAGGGCTGACCGACGGACGGGGGCGGGCTGTCCGCGCGCTTTCGGGGAAGGTTCTCCGGAGAACGGCGGGAGAGGCCCGCGGGGAGGGAACCGAGTGGTACCGGTGGTCAGGATGGGTACGCACCGCCGTCAGGCCTGGGCGGCCCGCATGGCGCTGGTGGCCGCGGCCGCGGCGCTGCTGCTGCCGCTGGTCGAGGGCGGCGTCACGGGCCTGCTGCTGCTCCTGCTCGGCGTCGCCGGGCTCGCCGTCACCTTCGCCGCGCTGTGGTGGACGCTGTCCCGCCGCGGTGTCCCGCGCATGGCGGCCGCGGCCGTCGCCCTGTTCACCCCCGTCGCCGTCATCACCCTCTTCGCCCGCGCGAACCTCCTGTGGGTCGTCCTCCTGTCCGCGCTGCTGTGGTCGGCGGCGGTGGGCAGCGGCCGGTACGCGCTGCGCACCACCGGACTGCGCCGCAACCGGGCCAGGGAGTACCGCACCCCGCCCCCGCGCCGCCCCTTCGTGCTGCTCAACCCCCTCTCCGGCGGCGGGAAGGTGGAACGGTTCGCGCTGCGGGAGAAGGCCGAACGACTCGGCGCGCGCGTCGTCCTGCTCGACCCGGACCGGCCGCGGGACGTGGCCGCGCTGGCCCGGGCGGCCGTGGCGGACGGCGCCGACCTGCTCGGCGTCGGCGGCGGCGACGGCACCCAGGCCCTGGTCGCCGCGGTCGCCGCCGAGCACGGACTGCCGTTCATGGTGATCTCGGCCGGCACCCGCAACCACTTCGCCATGGACCTCGGCCTGGACCGCGACGACCCCGCCGCCTGCCTGGACGCGCTCACCGACGGCGTCGAGATGCGCGTGGACCTCTGCTTCGCCGGGGACCGCCCCTTCGTCAACAACGTCTCCTTCGGGGTGTACGGGGCCGTGGTGCAGAGCCCCGGCTACCGCGCCGACAAGGTCGGTACGGCGCTGGAACTGCTGCCCGACCTGCTCTCCCGGCAGCACGGCCCACGGCTCACCGCCCGCGCGCACCGCAAGGTGTTCGATGACCCGCACGCCGTCCTGGTCAGCAACAACCCCTACCGCGTCGACGAACCCTTCGGCTTCGGCCGCCGGGCACGGCTGGACTCCGGGCGGCTCGGCGTCGTCGCGGTGAAGGTCGACAGTGCCGTCGACGCCGCCGAACTCCTCCTCGCCCCGGGCGGCTTCGCCACCACCACCTCCCACGACGTGGTCATCGAGGCCGACGCGCCCGAGGTGGAGGCCGGACTCGACGGCGAGCCCGTCACCCTGCCCACCCCCGTCCGCTGCCGCATCGAACGCCGCGTGCTGCGCGTCCGCGTCCCGCGCGAGCGGCCCGGCATCCCCGAACCGTCGCCCCGGCTGGACTGGCGCAGGCTGCGCAAACTGGCCGCCGCTGTGGGCCGTACGGCCGCGCCCCACCGCTCCCACCGCTCCCGCCCCCAGCCCCCGGCGCCTCCCGCGACCCCTCCCGTGGCCTGACCGTGCCGCCGCCCGTCGGCTGCCGTCCCGTCAGCCCTCGCCGACCGTCGCCGCGGCGCGCTGTTCGAGCCGCCGCAGGGCCAGCTCGCCCCACCGCTGGTTCTCCCGCGCGAACGCGATACCGCCCAGCAGCGTGAGGTACGGGCCGACGCGCTCGGCGGTGGCGAAGAACTCGTCCTCGCCGCGCCCCGCCAATAGCCGCGCCCGCATCCGCTCGAAACGGGCCAGCTTGGCGGTCGCCCACTCCACCCGCTCGGCGATCGCGGCCCGCACCGCGTCGATGTCACCGACGTCGACGCACTGCACCTTGACCATCAGCTCGTCACGCAGCGCCGTCGGCTTCGCCGGCACCTCGGCGACGTAGGCGCGCACGGCGGCCCGTCCGGCGTCGGTCAGCGAGAACAGGCGCTTGTTGGGCCGCCGCTCCTGCTGTACGACACGGGCGGAGACGAGGCCCTCGCCCGCCATGCGCTCCAGCTCCCGGTAGATCTGCTGCGGAGTGGCCATCCAGAAGTTGGCGACCGAGGCCTCGAATCCCTTCGCGAGGTCGTACCCGGACGCCTCACCCTCCAGAAGCGCGGCCATCACCGCGTTGCGCAGAGCCATGGATCACAACGTAACACCGAGTTGACTAGTCAACGCGTCCACCATGGACCGCCCGCCGTGCGCGCACCGCGGTGGCGAAGTTGGCCACCAGTCGGCGTGCCGCCCGGCGCGCTTCGGGTTCCGCCGCCGTGGCCGCCGTCCGCAGCGCCGCCACGTCCAGCCCCGTGTCCGCCAGCGCCGCCTCGTCCCAGTCGGCGAGCCGCTCGGCGCCGACCTCCGGGTGGAACTGCACACCCCAGGCGTGCTCGCCCATCCGGAACGCCTGCACCGGGCAGTTAGCGCTCTGGGCCAGATGCACGGCGCCGGGCGGCAGCGCGGTGATCTGGTCGCGGTGGTTCTGGATCACGGGGAACACGTCCGGGAGCCCGGCCAGCAGCGGGTCGTGCGCGGCCTCCGGTCGCCGTACGACGGTGCAGGACCCGCGTTCCGGCCGACCGTGGGCGCCCTTCACCTCGCCACCGGTCGCCAGCGCCAGCACCTGCGCGCCCAGACAGATGCCGAGCAACGGCACCCCGTCCGCCACGCACCCGCGGGCGAGGTCGCGCTGCGCGGGCAGCCAGGGCGCGTACGTGTCGGCGTCGGGCAGGAAGGCGCCGCCGAGCAGCACCACGGCGGCGTACCCGGCCGGGGTGGCGGGCGCCGACCGTCCCGGCAGCTCCGTCACCTCGAGACCCTCCTCGCGCAGCCACTCCACCAGCCGCCCCGGTCCGCTGCGGGGCGCGTTGACCACCAGCAGCACCTTCATCGTCGTATCAGCCATGCGTCCAACATCATCAGAGCCCGCCGTCCTGGGCAACGGTGCGCGTCACCCCGGTTCGTGTCCGCTCAGCGGACGGCCGTGACCGGATACAGCTCTTGACCACCCGTCCACATCTGGCTGAACATCAGGCGCGCACTTCGCACCTCCGACGCACGACAGTCGGCGTACCGCACTCGCACCGCTCTGGCACCACCGTTCCAGGCACCCCTCGGACCCGACGAGTCCGAGACCCCACCGACGAGAAAGTGCGGCCCCCCACATGAGCTTTGGGACCACCAGAAGAATGCCCCGGACCACCTCCAGACGCGCCGCCGCCGTGGCCGCGCTGGTCCTCGCGGGCCTGCTCGCCGCCCCGGCGGCCACCTCCTCCGCCGCCCCGACGGCGCTCGCGGCCCCGGACATCCCGCTGGCCAACGTCAAGGCGCACCTCACCCAGTTCCAGTCGATCGCCACCGCCAACGGCGGCAACCGTGCCCACGGCCGCACCGGCTACCGGGCCTCCCTCGACTATGTGAAGGCCAGGCTGGACGCGGCCGGATTCACCACGACCGTCCAGCAGTTCACCTCCTCCGGCAGCACCGGCTACAACCTGATCGCCGACTGGCCCGGCGGCGACCCCGACCAGGTGCTGATGGCCGGTGCGCACCTGGACTCCGTCACCTCGGGCGCGGGCATCAACGACAACGGCTCCGGTTCCGCCGCCGTCCTGGAGACCGCCCTCGCCGTCTCCCGCGCCCAGCTCCAGCCCACCAAGCACCTGCGGTTCGCCTGGTGGGGCGCCGAGGAACTGGGGCTGGTCGGGTCCCGGTACTACGTCAACAACCTGCCGGCCGCCGAACGCGCCAGGATCTCCGGGTACATCAACCTGGACATGGTCGGCTCCCCGAACCCCGGCTACTTCGTCTACGACGACGACCCGGCGATCGAGAAGGTCTTCAAGGACTGGTACACGGGCATCGGTGTGCCGACCGAGATAGAGACCGAGGGCGACGGCCGCTCCGACCACGCCTCCTTCAAGAACGCCGGCATACCCGTCGGCGGTCTGTTCACCGGTGCCGGCCGCACCAAGACGGCGGCCCAGGCGAGCAAGTGGGGCGGCACCGCGGGAGTGGCCTTCGACCGCTGCTACCACTCGTCCTGCGACACCACGGCGAACATCAACGACACCGCCCTGGACCGCAACAGCGACGCCCTCGCGCATGCCGTCTGGACCCTGGGAACGGCCGCGCCGCCGCCCCCGGGCGACGTCTACGAGACCACCACCGACGTGGCCATCCCCGACAACGGGGCCGCCGTCACCTCGGCGCTGACGGTATCCGGGCGCACCGGCAACGCCCCCGCGGCGCTGCGGGTCGGCGTGGACATCAAGCACACCTGGCGCGGTGACCTGGTCATCGACCTGCTCGCCCCGGACGGCAGCGCCTACCGGCTGAAGAACTCCAGCGGCTCGGACTCCGCGGACAACGTCATCACCACCTACACCGTCGACGCCTCCAGTGAGGCGGCGAACGGCACCTGGCGGCTGCGGGTGCAGGACGTAGCCGCGCAGGACACCGGCTACATCGACAGCTGGAAGCTGACCTTCTGACGGAGCGTCGGCGCGGCGGGGAGCGGACTGTTGTCAGTGGCATGGGGAAGACTTCGATCAAGCGTGACCGACCCGGCCGGACCGGGCGGGCCGCCCCGAAGTCCCGCTCGAAGAAAGGCCGCTGGTGAACTCCCGCTCCTCCGCCCCGGTCGGCCGGGCCGCCGCCGACGTCCTGCGCATCGTCTCCGACCCCGGTACACCGGTCTTCGCCACCGTCCAGCACGAGGGCGGGCGCCGCAGATACGGCTACTGGCGGCCCCTCGGCTCCGCACCCGGGCAGGGCGCCTGTTACGTCGCCCTGCCCACGGCCGTGTGCGACGAGTTGCACGCCGCGCGGCGGATCGTCCTCGGCGAACCCCTCGTCGACCCGGCCAGGACCACCTACCGGGTCCGGGCCGCCCGCGCGGTCACCCCGGCCGCGGCGCCGCGGCGGACGGCGGCCCGGGTGACGCCCCTGGCGGCGTGAGCGGTCAGCCGAGCCCGAGGGTGTCCATCGTGTGGCGTGCCATGCGTGACTCGCCGAGGGCGTTGGGGTGGACGGGCACCAGGCTGGTGCCGAAGAGGAGCGGCTCGATCCACCGGGTGCCGCCGGGCTTGCAGGCGTCATGGCCCTCGGAGACCTCGGAGAAGTCCACGAAGGTGGCGCCGGTCTCCCGGGCGGCGCGCTCGACGGCCGCGTTGAGGTGGGCCTGGATGTCCCGCAGATAGGGCACGTCGCCGGAGGCGACCGGCAGTTTGGCGAAGCAGGACGGATCGGCGGTGGGTGGCATGATCCACGGGTAGCCGAGCGCGGCCACCCGTGCCCCCGGCGCCTTGTCCCTGACGTTCCGCAGGGCGGCCTTGAGCGCCGGATAGGTGTTCGTCTCGATCTGGTCGACGAAGCCGCTGCCGTACCGGTCCTTGCAGGGGCTGCCCTTGCCGCCGCTGAGCAGGCCCGCGGTGCCGCAGGCGGTCATGGCGTTGATGAAGGTGCCGTTGTCGTTGCCGCCGATGGTCAGCGTCACCAGCTCGGTGTCCGGGCCGAGCGCCGCGACCTGGGGCGGCACGCCCGGGTACTGGGACGCGGTGAAGTCCTTGGTCTGGGCGGCGCCGCAGGTGACGTCCGTCAGCCGGGCACCGGTCCGGGAGGCGATGACACGCGGGTAGTTGGCCAGCGACCGCAGGCACAGCGGGGAGCTGAGGTCGACGGGCAGCACCCCGCTCCCGGCGCTGTAACTGTCGCCGAGCGCCACGTAGTTCAGGGGGGTGGCGGCGTGCGCGGCGGGGGCGGTGAGGCCGAAGGTGACCGCACTGAGCGCGGTGGCTGACGCGAGCATGACATTGCGGAGGGTCTTCATCGGCTCGGACTCTCTTCTCGTCGGGGGCACGGCGGCTCGGCGCGGGTTACCGCGCGGTTTTACTCATAGGTAATGTGCGGTCGGGCCGACGGGGCGTCAACATTGTTGACGCGACTTGTTGACGCGACTTCTCACGGCATGGGCCGGGGGCGGGGCCCTGATGGCCCTGCCCCTATCCTTTGTGCATGCCGCGAACCGGATCCGGTGCCACCACCCGCGAGGCCATCCACGCAGCCGCCGCCCGGCTGTTCCGGGAACGGGGTTTCGCCCGCACCACGGTCCGTCAGATCGCGGCGGCAGCGGCGACCGACCCGGCTCTCGTCATCCGGCACTTCCGCAGCAAGGAACTGCTGTTCCTGGAGACGATGCACCTCACCATCGACGACGAGCCGTTGCTCGACGTACCGCTGGAGCGCCTGGGGGAGACCCTCGCGGAACTCCTCGTGGACCTGGGCGGAGCCGCCCGCGGCATCTTCCTGGCCCTGGTCCGCGGCAGCAACGAGGCCCGGATCGAGGAGCGGCTGCGGGCCACCCACGAGACCCTGTTCGTGGCGCCGCTGCGGGCCCGGCTGACCGGCCCCGACGCCGACCTGCGGGCCCGGCTCGCGGGCGCCCTCGCCGGTGGGCTGCTGTACGCGCTCTGGGTGGCCAGAGACGAGGGCCTGCGCCGCACCGACCGGGGGGAACTCGTCTCCCGGTACGGCTCACTTCTCCAGGGTGTGCTGACGCCGGGTAAGTAGGCATGCCCCGGCTGGAGGAGGCGGCTTGCGCCGTCGGGGGGACATCTGTCCGTTTGTCGTCCTGTCATCGTCCGTCGGTGCCCGAGGCCGTGTCACAGTCCCGGTGTGATGATCGTGTCGAATGATGAACGCGCAGTGTGTCCCGGTGTCCGTGCCCGCCGCGGTCCACGGACCGTGCTGGCGGCGCTGGCCGTCGCGGTGACGCTCACCACGACCGGCGCTGCCGCGGCGCCGTCCGCCGGCCACGGCCCCGACTGGGACGCCATCGCCGCCTGTGAGTCCGGCGGCAACTGGAAGGCCAACACCGGCAACGGCTACTACGGCGGGCTCCAGTTCAAGACGTCCAGCTGGGCCGCCGCGGGGGGCCTCAGGTACGCCCCGCGCGCCGATCTGGCCACCCGCAAGCAGCAGATCGCGGTGGCGAGGAAGCTGGCCAGGATCCAGGGCATGGGAGCGTGGGGCTGCGGCTGAGCCGGGGCCGCGCGCACCGAAAGGCCCACGGGCCGGAGGCGCGGTCGGCTTCCGGCCCGTGGGCCCGTGTACGGTGCGGCGGTCAGCGGTCAGCGGTCAGCGGTCAGCGGTCAGCGCGTCTCGCGGAACGGGACGTGCGTCCCGGCGACGGGGTCGTACTTGCGCAGGACCAGCCGGTCGGGGTCGTTCAGCCGGTTCTTGCGGGTCACGTAGGTGACACCGGTCCCGGCCGTCGACCGGAGCGTGACGACCGGCCGTACGGTACTGCGGGCCATGGGTTCCTCCTTCCACCGGCTGCGCGGGCCGTCCGGTTCTGTGACCCGTGCATGCCAGCCATGTCTCCCCCAACGCACACCCCCGTCACCGCATTCCCGCCACCGCGTACGATCACCGGGTCCCCGCCCCCGCCAAGGAGTCCGGTCCGTTGCCCGCGCTCGTCCCTCCGCCCCGGTCCTCCGCCTCCGGGCCGCTCTCCGTCCAGTGCCTGACCCGCGTCGAGGGCGGTGAGGAACTGCCCGCCCTGCTGTGGTCCACGAAACCCGGCCGGCGGATGATCAGCAACGCGGTGCTGGGCGGCGGCATCGGCGAGCGCGCCTGGGTGCTGAACGCCCAGGTCGCCCACGGCTACCGGCGCACCGACCCCGACCGGCATCTCGCCGAGCTGGCTGACGGCCTCGGCCTGCCCCCGGTGGGCGTCGGCCTGATGACGGCCGCCGATGTGACGGCCTACGCCCACGCACACGACGGCGAGGTCGAGGCCGTGGTGACCGCGGGCGTGAGCGTGCGCGGCTGGGCGGCCACCGCGGCGGAGGGCACGGCGGCCCCCACCGCACCCGGCACGATCAACATCCTCGTCGCCGTCCCCGTGCCGCTGACCGACGCCGCCCTGGTCAACGCGGTGGCGACCGCCACCGAGGCCAAGGTGCAGGCGCTGCTGGACGCGGGGCTCGACTGCTCGGGAACCCCCACGGACGCGGTGTGCGTGGCCGCGCCCGTCGCCCGGCCGGGCACCCCGGTGCACGCCTTCGCCGGGCCCCGCTCCCTGTGGGGCGCCCGCCTGGCGCGCGCCGTGCACCGTGCCGTGCGCACCGCCGCGCGGACGGGGGGCGCCTGATCGGCGCACGGGCGCCCGCCGGGACCCGGCTCACCGCGGCCGGGGCGCACCCGGCCCCGGCCCCGGCGTGACGCTCCTGCCGGAGCCGGAGCCGGAGCCGGAGCCGTCAGGCGCCCACGTACGCCGCCAGGTGCTCACCGGTGAGCGTGGAGCGGGCGGCGACCAGGTCGGCGGGGGTGCCTTCGAAGACGATCCGGCCGCCGTCGTGACCGGCGCCGGGGCCGAGGTCGATGATCCAGTCGGCGTGCGCCATGACCGCCTGGTGGTGCTCCACCACGATGACGGACTTGCCCGAGTCGACCAGCCGGTCCAGCAGGCCGAGCAGTTGCTCGACGTCGGCCAGGTGCAGACCCGCGGTCGGCTCGTCGAGGACGTACACACCGCCCTTGTCCGCCATGTGCGTGGCCAGCTTCAGCCGCTGCCGCTCACCGCCGGAGAGCGTGGTCAGCGGCTGGCCGAGGGTGAGGTAGCCGAGTCCCACGTCCGACAGCCGCTGGAGGATGCGGTGCGCCGCGGGCGTCCGGGCCTCGCCCGAGCCGAAGAACTCCTCCGCCTCGGTCACCGGCATCGCCAGCACCTCGCTGATGTCCCGCCCCCCGAAGCGGTGCTCGAGCACCGACGCCTCGAACCGCTTGCCGTCGCACTCCTCGCAGGTCGTGGACGTCCCGGCCATCATCCCCAGGTCCGTGTAGACGACACCGGCGCCGTTGCAGGTCGGGCAGGCGCCCTCGGAGTTGGCGCTGAACAGCGCGGGCTTGACCCCGTTGGCCTTGGCGAACGCCTTGCGGATCGGGTCGAGCAGTCCGGTGTACGTCGCCGGGTTGCTGCGTCGTGAGCCGCGGATCGGCGTCTGGTCGACCGAGATCACGCCCTCGCTCGCCGGGATCGAGCCGTGGATCAGCGAACTCTTCCCGGACCCGGCGACACCGGTGACGACGGTCAGCACCCCGAGCGGTATGTCGACGTCGACATCGCGCAGGTTGTTCGCCGTCGCGCCCCGGATCTCCAGCGTGCCGGTGGGCTCGCGCACCGAGTCCTTCAGCCTGGCCCGGTCGTCGAGATGGCGGCCGGTGACGGTGTCACTGCGGCGCAGCCCCTCGACGGTGCCCTCGAAGCAGACCGTGCCGCCCGCCGTACCGGCGCCGGGGCCGAGGTCGACGACATGGTCGGCGATCTCGATGGCCTCCGGCTTGTGCTCCACCACGAGCACGGTGTTCCCCTTGTCCCGCAGGCGCAGCAGCAGGTCGTTCATCCGCTGGATGTCGTGCGGGTGCAGACCGATGGTGGGCTCGTCGAAGACGTAGGTGACATCGGTGAGGGAGGACCCGAGGTGGCGGATCATCTTGACGCGCTGCGCCTCACCGCCGGACAGCGTGCCCGACGGCCGCTCCAGCGACAGATAGCCGAGGCCGATCTCCACGAACGAGTCCAGGGTGTGCCGGAGCGCGGCCAGCAGCGGCGCCACCGACGGCTCGTCCAGGGCGCGCACCCACTCGGCGAGATCGCGGATCTCCATGGCGCAGGCGTCGGCGATGTTGACCTTGCCGATCCGGGAGGAGCGGGCCAGCTCGCTGAGCCGGGTGCCGTCGCAGTCGGGGCACCGGGCGAAGGTCACCGCCCGGTCCACGAACGCCCGGATGTGCGGCTGCATCGACTCGCGGTCCTTGGACAGGAACGTCTTCTGGAGCTTGGGGATCAGCCCCTCGTAGGTGAGGTTGATCCCGTTGATCTTGACCTTGGTCGGCTCCCGGTGGAGGAAGTCGTGCCGCTCCTTCTTGGTGTACTCGCGGATCGGCTTGTCCGGGTCGAAGAAGCCGGACTCCTTGATGACCCGCACCACCCAGCCGTCGCCGGTGTAGGTCGGGATGGTGAACGGGTCCTCGGCGAGGGACTTGGAGTCGTCGAAGAGCTGGGCGAGGTCGATGTCGGAGACCGTGCCCCGGCCCTCGCAGTGCGTGCACATCCCGCCGGTGCGGCTGAACGTCACCTTCTCGGTCTTCGTCTTCTCGGCGCCCCGGTCGACCGTGAACCCGCCGCTCGCCGACACCGAGGCGACATTGAAGGAGTACGCGCCGGGCGGGCCGATGTGCGGCTCGCCGAGCCTGCTGAAGAGGATGCGCAGCATCGCGTTGGCGTCGGTGGCGGTGCCGACGGTGGAGCGCGGGTCGGACCCCATCCGCTGCTGGTCGACGGCGATCGCGGTGGTCAGCCCGTCGAGGACGTCGACCTCGGGCCGGGCGAGCGTGGGCATGAAGCCCTGGAGGAAGGCGCTGTAGGTCTCGTTGATCAGCCGCTGCGACTCGGCGGCGATCGTGTCGAACACCAGCGAACTCTTGCCCGAGCCGGAGACACCGGTGAACACCGTCAGGCGGCGCTTCGGGATCTCTACGCTGACGTCCTTGAGGTTGTTCACCCGCGCGCCGTGCACCCGGATCAGTTCGTGGCTGTCGGCGATGTGCGGCTCCGCCGACTGCTGGGCCGTCCTCGTGGTCATGCTCTCCGTGTCTCCATCTGCTGGGGCGGGATCGGTCGTGGCGGCTTCGGCCGGGGTCAGCGCAGCTCCTGGATGCGGACCATGTTGCCCGCCGGGTCGCGGAAGGCGCAG
This sequence comes from Streptomyces sp. B93, assembly GCF_018070565.1. GTDB lineage: Bacteria > Actinomycetota > Actinomycetes > Streptomycetales > Streptomycetaceae > Streptomyces. The sequence goes on along the minus strand of NZ_JAGPXL010000003.1, from coordinate 15,931 downwards.
TCGCGCACCCCGTAGGGCTGCTCGGCCGGTTCCTGGATGACCTCGGCGCCGCTCGCCTCCACCCGCTCGAAGGTGCCGTCGAGGTCGGTGGTGGCCAGCACGATGCCGCCGTAGGTGCCCTTCGCCATCATCTCGGCGATGGTGCGGCGCTCGTCGTCGGTGACGCCGGGGTCCGCGGCCGGGGGCGTCAGCACGATGGACGTGCCGGGCTGGTCCACCGGACCGACCGTGATCCAGCGCATCCCGCCGTAGCCGACGTCGTTGCGGACCTCGAAGCCGAGGGTGTCGCGGTAGAAGCCCAGCGCGGCGTCGGGGTCGTCGTGCGGCAGGAAGCTCGAGTGAATCGTGATGCTCATGGCGGTCACGCTAGTGCGGGCGGGCCAGCGCTGCTTCTCGATTTCTGACCGGTCTGGTGACCTGCTTGGCGACGCAGGACGGCAGCCCCGCCGTGGCGCTCGCGGCGAGGCGGCGGTAGGTGCTCGGGGGCATCCCGACCAGCTCGGTGAAGCGGGTGCTGAAGGTGCCCAGCGAGGAGCAGCCGACCGTGAAGCACACCTCGGTGACGCTGAGGTCGCCCCGGCGCAGCAACGCCATCGCGCGCTCGATGCGCCGTGTCATGAGGTACGAGTACGGCGACTCGCCGTAGGCGAGACGGAACTGGCGGCTGAGATGCCCGGCCGACATGTTCACGCCCCGGGCGAGGGCCGTGACGTCCAGCGGCCGGGCGTGCTCACGGTCGATCCGGTCGCGGACCCGGCGCAGCAGGGCGAGGTCGCGCAACTGCTGGTCCCTGGCGGTTTGGCTGCTCACCCGACCGATCGTGCCACAGGGCACTGACAGTCAGCCGTGAACCGGCTGCTCCACACAGAGGACCGGCACCCGCTGGACGAGGTTGTTGGCGAAACCGCCCCGGTTCCACGGCTGCTCCAGCGGCTGGGCGTGCCCGCCCGCGTCGTGGGCCCGGGCGCTGAGCACGTGCTCGCCGGGGACCGCGGGCCAGTTCCAGGACCACCGGCGCCAGGCCCACCGATGCCCCAGACCGGGTTCGAGGTCCGCCTGGTGCCAGGTCGTCCCGCCGTCGGTGCTGACCTCCACGGCCGTCACGGGAGCGCCTCCCGACCAGGCCCGCCCCTGGAGCGGCACCCGTCCCGGGGCGACCACGCGCGTCCGGGACATGAAGTCGGGAAAGCCGGGCGGGACCAGCAGCGCCCGGGGAGCGATCCGGGTGACGGGCACGCCCTCCTCCCACGGCTCCCGCCTGATCCGGTAGGCGACGGACTGCTGGAACCCGGTGAACCGCGTGTCCGTGACCGTGATCCCGCGCAGCCACTTCACCTGCGCCATCCCGTACCAGCCCGGCACCACCAGCCGCAGCGGACTGCCGTGCTGCGGCGGCAGCGGGGCGCCGTTCATGGTGTGGGCGACCAGCACCTCCGGGTCCTGCCCCGTGGCGACGTCGACCGGCAGGGCCCGCTGGTAGTCCTGCTCGACACCGCGCTCCACCCCGTGGTCCGCCCCGGTGCAGACGACGTCGACCGCCTCGGGGTCCACCCCGGCCTCGGCGAGGAGCAGCCGCAGCGGCACCCCGGTCCACTCCGCCGTACCGACCGCCTCGACCAGCCAGGGCTGGCTCACCGGGCGCGGCGTCAGCAGGGCCCGCCCGTTGCCCGCGCACTCCATGGTCACGCGCGTGGTGACCGCGGGTCGCCCGCGCAGCTCCGCAGGTGACAGGCTGAGCGCCCGCCGCACCCTGCCGTCCACCGTCAGCCGCCAGTCGGTGTCGTCCGGCACGTACGGGATGTCGTAGTGCGTGAGGACGTAGTGGAGGCCCGGCGGGGTGATGTCGTGGCGCATCGCCTCCAGCGGCAGCCCGTGGTTGCGCGTGGCGAGCGCCAGCTCGTCCCGCCCCACCCCCTCGTCGTCGGCGGCCAGCCGGGCGGGGGCGCTCACGTCGGCGAGTCGACGCCTCATCCCCTCATTATTCTCCGCGCCCACCGGCCCCGCACGGACGGACCGGTGGGCGCTGTACCGGGGCGGGGTCCGTGGACGTCACGTCCGGCGCTGGGCCAGGTCCTCCGCGCGGGGAGCCACGGGGGCCTCGGCCGGGGTGGGCCGGTCCAGGTGGATCTTGGGGAGCCGTCGTTGGAGGGGGCGTGGCAGCCACCAGGCGGCGCGGCCCAGCAGGGCCATCGACGCCGGTACGAGGACCATGCGGACGATCGTCGCATCGAGCACGACGGCCGTGGCCAGGCCCAGGCCCATCATCTTCACCAGCGGGGAGGGGTTGGCGACGAAGCTGAGGAAGACCACCGTCATGATCAGCGCGGCGGAGGTGATCACCCGGCCGGTGACCGCCATGCCGCGGGCCACCGACTCGACGGGGTCCCCGGTGGCCTCGTACTCCTCACGGACGCGGGAGAGCAGGAACACCTCGTAGTCCATGGAGAGTCCGAAGAGGACCGCGAAGAAGATCGTCGGCATGGGGGAGGCGATCGGCAGGGTCTCGTCGAGCCCGAACAGGCCGCCCAGCCAGCCCCATTGGAAGACGGCCACCACGACCCCGTAGGCGCCGCCGATGGACAGCAGGTTCACCACGGCCGCCTTCAGCGGCACCGCGACGGACCGGAACACCAGCATCAGCAGCAGGCAGGACACCACGATGATCGCCGCGATGAACACCGGCAGGGTGTCGGAGAGCTGCCGTGTCAGGTCGTCCGTCATGGCGGTCAGGCCCGACACGGCGACGTTGTCGGGGACCATGTCGCGGATCCGGGCGAGGGTGTCCGACGTCGCGGCGTCCGCCGGGGCGGTGGTGGGCAGCGTCGGGAGGACCACCGTGTCGCCCGCGGCGGAGACGCGCGCCTCGCCGACCGACGCCACACCGGGGTCGGCGGCGACGAGCCGGGACAGCGCGGGGACGCCCTCGGCGTCCACCCCGGGGGAGCGCAGATCGGCGACGATCAGCAGCGGGGCGTTGAAGCCGGGGCCGAAGCCCTCGGCGAGCAGTTCGTAGGCGCGGCGGTGGGTGCTGCCCGGGGCGTCGTCGCCCGCGTCGGGGAATCCCGTCTCCATGCGCAGCGACGGCAGCGCCAGCACCAGCAGCGCGGCGGACGCCGCCAGCAGATACGGCCACGGGCGGCCGGAGACCCGGTGCGCGAACCGCCACCACCCGCTGCCCTGCGGCTCCTTCACCCGGCGGGCCCGGGAGCGGCGCCGGCGCGGACCGGCGCCCCGGCGCCGGTGGACGCGGTCGCCCAGCAGGGACAGCAGCGCGGGCAGCAGCGTCAGCGCCGCCGCCACCGCGAACAGCACGATCAGTGACGTGCTCAGCCCGATCGACGTCAGGAAGCCCAGGCCGGTCAGCGCCAGCGCGGTCATCGCCACCACCACCGTGCCCCCGGCGAACAGCACCGCCGCGCCCGACGACGCCATGGCGTTCGACAGCGCGGTGCGGTGGTCCTGGCCCGCGGTCCGGTTCTCGCGGTAGCGGGCCACCACGAACAGCGCGTAGTCGATGCCGACGCCGAGCCCGATCATCGCGCCGATCGTCGGCGCGGCGCTGGAGACGTTCATGGTGTTCGACAGCAGCGTGATGCCGCCCAGACCGGCGGCCACGGCGACCAGCGCGAGCGCGATCGGCACCAGCGCGGCCACGACCGTGCCGAACGCGACCACCAGGATGACCAGGGCCGTCAGCAGCCCCGCCGCCTCCGCGCCCGACGTCGGTGTCTCCCCGTTGATGAACACGGCGTCGCCGCCGAGTTCGGCCACGACCCCGTCACCGCGCACGGGGGCGATCGCGCCCTCCAGCGCGTCGATGTGCTCGGGGTCCACCTCCATCGACGGGACGTCGAAGGCCACCTGGGCGTAGCCGATCCGGCCGTCGGAGGAGACCGTGACCTCGCCCCCCTCACCGAACGGGCCGGTGACCGCGGCGACGTGCGCCACCTCGGCGATCCGGGCGACCGCCGCCTCGATCGCGGGCCGGTGACGGTCTATCCGCTCACCCTCAGGGGCGGCGAACACCGCCATCGCGCTGCCGCCCGACGCCTCGGGGAAGCGCTCCTCCAGCAACTCCATCGCCTCCTCGCTCTGGCTGCCCGGGGCGACGAGGTCGTCCACGAACGAGGCACCGGCCAGACCGGCCAACGGCAGGACGAGGACGAGGGCGGCCACCCAGGCGGCGATCGTCACCCAGGGACGGCGGGCGCTCGCGTCGCCGATACGGCGAGTGAGTCGGTTCATGGCGTTGACTCCTGTGGGAAGGCGGAAGGGCCCCGGCGCGTCGGGCGGCTCCATCGTGGGCGCCGGACACCGGCGCCGTCGCCCGCCGCCCGGGGGGTTCGGCGCTCCCGCCCCAGGCGGGCGGAACCCGGCGACGCCTCCGTCCGGCGGCGGAGGTCCGCCTCCGCCCGCGGGCGGGTGACCGTCCCGCCGGGCCGGACTTACGATGGCGAGCCCGGTGCGCCCCGGCGGCCCACGCCGGGGCACCGGACGCCTCTGGTGGGAGCGACGATGAACCGCACGGTGCCGCACGCCGAGACACCGGACCGCGGCGTGCCGGGCAGGCGCCGCGGCCCTTTCACCCGCTGGCCGACGGGCGCGGACGCCGTCCTCGCCACCGTGATGTTCCTGCTGGTGGCGTTCCTGGAGGAGGGCCCCGGGGACACGATGGTGCTGCGGTCGCGGAGCGACCTGCTCCACCCCGCCCTGCTGCTCTTCGTCGCGGGCGCCGCCGCCCTGTTCTGGCGGCGGCGCAGGCCGGTCGTGGCGCTGGGGGTGACGATCGCCGCCTGGCTCCCGACGCTGGGCAGCAGTTACTCCACCATGGGCGGCCTGGTGATCATCACGCTGTACAGCGTCGGACGGTACGCCGACGACGCCCGGTGGGGTCCGCCGGGCATCGCCGCCGCCGCTGCCGCACTCGTCGGCGAGGGCGTCTTCCACGCCACGCCCTGGGGGGACGTCGGCTTCGGCGTCGTCGTCATGGCCGTGGCCTGGTACCTCGGGCGCCGACTGCGGCTGCGGGCCGAGCGCGCCGACCGGCTGCGCCGCGAACAGGCCGCCGAGGCACGGCGGATCGTGACCGAGGAGCGCACCCACATCGCCCGGGAGCTGCACGACGTGGTCGCCCACCGGGTGAGCATGATGACCGTGCAGGCCGGTGCCGCCCGGATGGTGGCGGCCGAGGACCCGCGCGGCGCCCTGGAGGCGATGGCGGCGGTGGAGGAGGCGGGCCGTCAGGCGCTGGACGAACTGCGCCACCTGCTGGGAGTGTTGCGGCCGGACGCCGAGCGCGACGGGCTGGGACCCCAGCCGGGGCTGGCCGATCTGCCGCGCCTGGTGGCCCAGGTGCGGGAGGCGGGTCTGGAGGTCACGGTGACGGGTGCGGTACGGGAGCCCCTTCCGGCCCGCGTGGACCTCTCGGCGTACCGCATCGTCCAGGAGGCGCTGACCAACGTGCTCAAGCACAGTGGACCGGGCACCCGCACCGAGGTGCGGCTGAGCGGTGAGGGCGACGCCTTCACCATCGAGGTGCTCGACGACGGAGGCGGCGACGCCGAGCGGGCGGTGGCCGACGCGCACGAGGGGCTGCCGGGCCACGGCATCGTGGGCATGCGGGAGCGGGCCCTGCTGCTCGGTGGCACGCTCGAGGCGCGGCCCCGGCCGGGCGGCGGCTTCCGGCTGGCCGCCCGGCTGCCCGCCAAGGGGGAGTCCGCGTGAGCATCCGCGTCGTCGTCGCCGACGACCAGGCGCTGGTACGCCGGGGGTTCGCGATGATCCTCCGGGTCCACCAGGACATCGAGGTGGTCGCCGAGGCGGGCACCGGCGTCGAGGCGGTCGAGGCCGCGCACCGGCACCGCCCGGACGTGATCCTCATGGACATCCGGATGCCGGAGATGGACGGTCTGGAGGCGACGTCCCGGATCCTGACGGAGGCCGACTGGGACGCGAGGGTGCTGATCCTGACCACCTTCGACCCGGACGAGTACGTCTACAAGGCGCTGCGCTCGGGGGCCAGCGCCTTCGTCCTCAAGGACATCCCTCCGGAGCAACTGGCCGCCGCCGTCCGCACGGTGGCCGAGGGCGGCACGCTGCTGGCGCCCTCGATCACCCGCCGTTTCATCGACCGCTTCGCACAGGGCCGGGTCGTCAACACCGCCGTCGCGGACCGGCTTCAGCGGCTCACCGGCCGGGAACGCGAGATCATGACGGCGGTCGCCCGGGGCGAGAGCAACGCCGAGATCGCCGAGCGGTTCGTCATCGGGGCCGCCACCGTGAAGTCACATGTGTCGAGCATCCTGACCAAGCTGGGGCTGCGGGACCGCATCCAGATCGTGATCTTCGCCTACGAGAGCGGTCTGGTCGAGGCGGGCGAGCACGACATCGGCCACTGACCGCGCACCCCGGCCGGTCCCCCGACGGTCAGCTCTCCACCGGGGTGAGCACCACGAAGTCCGCGTTCGCCGGGTCGAGACAGACGGCGAGCCGCCCCACGCCCTCCGCGTCGTCCGGGCCCATCTGCACACTGCCGCCGTTCTCGGTGACCTTGGCGACCGCGGCGTCGCAGTCCTCCACGGCGAAGACCGGGTGCCAGTACGGCCGTCCGTCCGCCAGGGCGAGGTTCTCCTTGGGCAGCTCCATCAGGCCGCCGTGCATCCGCTCCTCCGGCTGTCCCGCGGGGGTGATGAGGGCGTACGTGCCCCCGCCGCCCGGCAGTTGCATGTCGCCGAACTGCCAGCCGAAGACACCGCCGTAGAACTCCTTGGCGGCCGCCGCGTCGCTGGTGTACAGCTCCGTCCAGCACAGCGATCCCGGCTTGTCCACCAGCTCGACGCCCTTGGTGGTGCCCGGCTGCCAGACGGCGAACTGGCCGCCCAGGGGGTCGCTGTACTGCGCCATGCGGCCCCACTCGTCGAGGTCCATCGGCGCCACCCGCACGGTGCCGCCGCCGCGCTGGACGGCCTCGGTGGTGGCGTCCGCGTCGGTGACGCTGTGGTAGATCATCCAGGCCGGGCGGGCGCCCTCCTCGGTGAGCTTGCCGAGACCGGCGACGATTCTGCCGTCCTTGCGGAACATGCCGCCTTCCATGTCCTGGCCCTCGCCCATGGACTCGTAGTCCCACCCCAGCACGGCGCCGTAGAAGGCCGCGGCGGCGCGGACGTCGGGCGCGCCGAGGTCGAGCCAGCAGGGGGAACCGGGGACGAAGTCCGTGGTGATCATGACGATGATTCCCTTCCGCAGATCGTGTGTGCCCCCAGCGTGACACCGGCCACTGACAATCGCCCGTCGACCGGGCCCCCAGGGCGACCTAGCGGGCCCCGGCCGGCCCCCGGCGCGGTGCGACGGTCACGGGGGAGGGGAGGCCGGGCGGTGGGCCGGTGGCCTCCGTGATGCGGCCGTCGGCCACGGTGAGGACGCGGTCCGCGCGGGCGGCGACGTCGAGGCTGTGGGTGATGAGGACGACGGCGAGGCCCAGTTCCCGCCGGGCGTCGTCGAGCACCGTGAGGATCTCCGCCTCGGTGTCCGGGTCCAGGGCCGAGGTGCTCTCGTCGCAGACGACGACGCGCGGTCCGGCCGCCAGCGCCCGGGCCAGCGCGACCCGTTGCCGTTCGCCGCCGGACAGCTCACCGGGCAGCCGGTCCGCGTGCTCGGGGCGCAGCCGGACCGTGCGCAGCAGGTCGTCGACCTGGGCGGCGAGCCGTTCGCGGTCGGTGGTACCGCGCAGCAGCCGCAGGGGACGGACGAGGGCGGTGCGCACGGTCTGCCGGGGGTGCAGCGCCTCCGCCGGGTTCTGCGCGACCAGTTGCAGGGCCGCCCGCTGGGCGCGGTCACGGCGGCGCGCGTCCCACGGCACGGGTGTGCCGTCCAGCGACAGCGTCCCGGCGCGCGGCTGGTGCAGCCCGGCCAGACAGCGGCCGAGGGTGGTCTTGCCGGTGCCGGAGACCCCCAGGACGGCCACGCACTCGCCCGGGGTCACATCGAGGCCCACGTCGGACAGGACGGGGCGGGCGCCGGAGTAGCCGGTGGTGATGCCCCGCGCGCGGAGCACCGGTTCACCGGAGCGGACGACCCCGGCGTCCCCCGGCATCCCGGCGTCCCCCGGCATCCCGGCGTCCCCCGGCATCCCGGCGTCCCCCGGCATCCCGGCGTCCCCCGCCACCCCGGCGTCCCCCGGCACCCCGGTGGGCGCGGCGGCCGGTGTGACCGCTCGGAGCCGCCCCCCGTCCCGTACGGCGGACGGCCGGTCGCTCTCGACGCGTCCGGCCGCCATGGTGACCACCCGGTCCACCGACCGGGCCAGGGTGTCGACGTCATGGCTGATCCACAGCAGGGCCGTGCCGGAGTGGTGGATGCGCCGCAGTTCCCCGACGATGCCCTCCTTGGTGGCCGGGTCGAGGCCCGTGGTCGGCTCGTCGAGGATCAGCAGGGCGGGGGCGCGGCCGAGGGCCATGCCGAGGGCGACGCGCTGCTGCTGCCCGCCGGAGAGCTGGTGCGGGTAGCGGCGGGCGAAGTCCCGGTCGGTGGGCAGTCCCACGCGGGCCAGCAGTTCGGCGACCGCCCGGGGACGTTCCCGCCGCACGGGCTGCTCCGGCAGGGAGTCCAGCAGCGCCGCGCCGACGCGCCGGTACGGGTTGAGGGCGTGCCCCGGGTCCTGGGGGACGTACGCCACCGTCCGGCCGCGCAGCCAGGGCGGTGCCGGGAAGACCTCGTCGCCCCGGACGCGCACCGTGCCCGACGAGCGCAGCATCCCCTCGCGGAGGTGGCCGAGCACGGCCAGGGCCGTGGTCGTCTTGCCGCAGCCGGAGGCCCCGATGAGGCCCACCGCGGCCCCCTCGGGAACGGTCAGGCTGACCTCGTCCAGGACGACCCGCCCCGCGGCGGTGACGGTCAGCTCCTCGACGGCGACCAGGGGCCGCTGACCGGCGCTCATGCCTGGAGCGCCCGCGAGCGGCGGGCGATGTCGTCGGACAGGACGTTGGCGGCGACCGCCAGCAGGGCCACCAGCAGCACGGGCGCGGCGAGCGCCCACGGCTGGAGTTCAGCGCCGGGCAGGGCGTCGGCGATGAGGACGCCCCAGTCGGCGGTGCCGGTGCCGAGGCCCAGGAAGCCCGCGGCGGCGACGAGGTAGACGCTGAGGACGAAGCGGACCGCGGCGTCGGCCAGCAGCGGTCCCGCGACGAAGGGCAGCAGTTCGCGGACGACCAGCCAGGGCAGCCGTTCGCCCCGGGCGACCGCGGCCTCCACGTGGGCGCGCCGGGTGACCGGTCCCGCAGCCGCCCGCACCACACGCGCGGACAGCGGGAGACTGACCACGACGACGGCCGCGACGATGCTCCAGCGGCCGGGGGCCGCGGTGAGGAAGAGCAGGAGCAGCAGCAGCGGCGGGATGGCGAGCAGCGCGTCCAGGGGACGCATCACGAGGCTGTCCACCCAGGGGCGGCGCACCGCGGCGAGCGCGGCGGTCAGACCCACGGCCGCGCCCAGGACGGCACCCGCGACGGTGGTGACCGCGGCGGTCAGCAGCACGCCGCGCCCTCCGTGCAGCACCCGGGAGAGCACGTCGCGGCCCAACTGGTCGGTGCCGAGGAGCCCTTGGCCGGGCGCCGCGTAGGGCCGCCCGACGATCTCGGTGGGGGAGTGCGGCGCCAGCCAGGGCCCGACGAGGGCCAGCAGGGTGACGGCCGCCAGCACGGCGCAGGCGGCGAGCGCGCCCCACGACGGCCGGGGCGTGGTGCGGGAGGTCATGGCGCGGTCCTCTTCCAGGGCGTCGTGAGGGTGACGGCGATGTCCGCTGCGGCCAGCGCCAGGAGCGTCGCGCCGCCCAGCAGTACGGCGAGCGCCTGGGCGACGGGGATGTCGCCGGACTGCACCGAGCCGACGAGGAGTTCACCGATGCCCGGATAGCCGTAGACGCGCTCCACCAGGACGGCGCCGCCCACCAGGCCGATGCCGAGGACGCACCAGATCTGCGCGGCGACCGGGAGCACGGCGGGCAGCACGGCCCGGCGCAGCACGGCGCGCCGGGGCGTGCCGTTGAGCCCGGCGGTCTCGACGTGCGGGGCGCGCAGGGCGGCGGCCGTCGCCGCCCGGATGACCCGGACGGCATGGGCGAGCGACAGGGACAGCAGACTCAGCAACGGCAGGGTGAGCAGCCGCCAATCGAGCGGCAGTCCGTCGGACGCCGGGGCCACCGACACCGCCGGGAACCAGCCGAGCCACACCGACAGCACCAGGACGAGGACGCCCGCGACCACGTACTCGGGCAGCGCCACCAGGATGACCGCCGCGGTCGACACCGTGCGGTCGGGCAGCCGCCCGCGCCGCACCCCCGCCCAGACGCCGAGCAGCAGCGACAGCGGTACGACGGCGGCGAGCGTGAGCCCGGCCAGGAGCACCGAGTTGCCGAGCCGGTCGGCGATCAGCGAGCGGACCGGCACCCCGCTGAGCATCGAGGAGCCGAGGTCGCCCCGCAGCAGACCGCCGGCCCACTCGGTGTACCGCTGCCAGAGCGGCTCGTCGAGGCCGAGCCGGTCCCGGGCGGCCTCGAGCTGCTCGGGGGTGGCCCGGTCACCGAGGCGGCTGGTCGCCGGGTCGCCGGGCAGCAGGTCGACGCCGACGAAGACGACCAGGCTGAGCAGGGCGAGCAGTACGGCGCAGACGCCGAGCCGCCGGGCGGTGAACCGCAGCAGGCCGCCCCTCACGCCAGCCAGGCCTTGCCCAGGTACGGGTACTTGGCGGTGCCGCGGCCGGTGACGCCCCGCACCCGGTCACGCGCGAGGCTGAGGGTGTCGGCGAAGCCCCACACCACCCAGTTGCCCCGGTCGTGCATGGCGGTCTGCACCCGGCGCCAGGCCTGCTGCCGTTCGTCCGCCCCGCGCACCGCGATCGCGTCGGCCAGGGAGCGCTTGAACTGCGGGTCGTCGAAGGCGAGCGAGGGCCGCAGCGCGGTGCGGGTGTAGATGGCCTGCAACGGGAAGCCGTAGATGGCGAAGGTGACGGCGTCCACCGACTCCATCGCCTTGACGTCGAAGAACTCGGCGGCGCTGACCGTCTGCGCCTTCACCTTCAGCCCGATGTCCTTCATCTGCTCGGCGAACAGCTCGGCCGAGGCGTTGCAGCCGGTCTCGATCTCCGCCGACCGCACGGTGATCTGCACGCCCTCCGCGCCCGCGGCGCGCAGCAGGCTCCGGGCCTGGTCCACGTCACGGGCCAGGGGCTCCAGGTCGTCGGCGTAGTACTGCGCACCCGCGCCGTACAGGTCGTTGCCGACCTCGCCGTAGCCGAGGAGGACGGTGTCGACGAGGGACTGGCGGTCGACGGCGAGGCGGACGGCCTTGCGCACCCGGGGGTCGTCGAAGGGCGGGCGGCCGGTGGAGAGCATGAACCCGAAGCCGGTGCGTTCGTTGCGGGTGCCCTTGTGGACGACGGTGGGCCCGGCGCCGCGCCCCTTGGCGGCCTCCGTGTACGGCAGCGCGGCGGCGAAGTCGGCCTGGCCCGAGCGGACCGCGTTCACCCGCGCCTGCGGGTCGTTGAGGCTGAGCACCACCAGCTCGTCGAGGTAGGGGGCGCCGTCCCAGTGGTCGTCGAAGCGGCGCAGCGTGCTGGAGCGGCCGGGAGCGAAGTCGGTGACCTTGAGCGGTCCGGTGCCCATGACCTTGCCGGGCTCGAAGGCCTTGGTGCCGTCCTTGAGGACGAAGATCTGGTTGGCCGCGAGCAGGCCCGCCGGGTCGCCGATCGGGCGGCTCAGCGGCACCACGAGCGTGTGGTCGTCCTCGGCCTCGATCCCGGCGGGGTCGATGTAGCCGGACAGCTCGCTCGGGTAGGTGCGGTCGGGCGAGGTGACGTAGCGCAGGGTGAAGGCGACGTCCTTGGCCCCGAACGGGGAACCGTCGTGCCACACGACGCCCTTGCGGAGCTTGAGGGTGAACGAGGTGCCGCCCGGCGCGGTGGTCGCGGACAGGGCGAGGCCGGGCTGGACCTGGTCGTGTGCCGACCAGAACAGGACGTCGTAGATGACGCGGTTGCGGGCGAAGTCGGCGGGGCTGGCGGCGGAGAACGGGTCGAGGGACTCGGCCGGGCCGCCCCCGGCGAGGGCGGCGGTGAGCGTGCCGCCGCGCCGGGGTCTGGCGGGGGCGTCGTCGCGGGGCGTGGCCGCCTCGCCGGTGTCGTCGTCGCTGCATCCGCCCAGCAGCGGGAGCGAGAGGGCCGCTCCACCGGCCGCCGCCATGCCCATGGCGCGGCGCCTGCTGAGGGGGTTCGGGTGGACGGACATGGGTGGGACCTCCGGGGCCGCAGCGGTTGGGGCACGTCGGAGTCTGGTCACCGCCGGGCGCGGCCACCCCAGGGGTCGCCCCCAGCGCGTCCTCGGGGGCTGTGCCGGGAGCCTCGCCCCGGGTCGCGGCGAGGCGTCCCGGTCGGCCTCTTCCCGTAAAAGGCGATCTCCCGGATCCAGCCGTTCCGTAGATCCGTCTCATTTTCGATAAAGCAAAGCTCGAGCATTACTCAAGACGGGCGGGGGGTACGGCGCTGACGCCGTTCCCCCGCGTCATGGGTGCAGGGTCCCGCCGGAAACGGCGCCTGTCCACCGGGGATGCCCCCGGCACGGGCACCGGTGGCGTGGACCGGGGGCGATGCCGGGGGCATACCCCTGTCGTCACCCGGGTCAGGGGACGATACTGGCGGCACCGGGACCACGAGGAAGGGCGGACCACGGTGGTCAGGACCGTACCTGTCAAGTGCTGCTGATCGGCCAGGGCCGCTGACGAATCCTTGCCTGGCGTCGGCGCACCGGGGTTCAATGTTGAACGGCCGATGATATTGCGATGTCTTTGACGAATCCATCACTGACGAATCCATCACCAATGAAAACAAAAGCAGGAGGGGCTTTTTTTATGCGTCGGTAGTCCTTGAATGTTACTGATCCAATTTCTCGTGTCCATTTGTTGAAGATCTCTTTTCGTCATTCCACAGCGGCGTAGTCATGAGTCCAAGGGGGATGAGTTCGTGCGTCGAGAAAACCGACTACTGGAACGAGATCGCGAATTAGGGTTCGTGCAGTCGGCGCTGCAACAGGCCATGGGCGGCGACGGTGCCGTCCTGGCCTTCGAGGGCGCCGGCGGCCTCGGCAAGACCAGCCTGCTCCAGTCGCTCCGCGTCGCCGCGCAGACCCAGGGCTTCACGGTGCTGCACGCCCGCGGCAGCGAACTGGAACGCGACTTCCCCTGGACCGTCGTACGCCAGCTCTTCGAACGACTCCTGGCCGCCGACCCCACCGGAACCGGCGACGGCGCCGCGCTCACCGGCCCCGCCGCGCTGATCCGGACCCTCTTCGACTACGACCAGGACCACCACAGCGGCGGCCTCGCGGCGCTCGGCGACGACGAGCTGTACGCGACCGTGCACGGTCTGTACTGGCTGTGCTGCAACCTCTCCGCCCGGCAGCCCCTGCTGCTCGTCGTCGACGACGCCCAATGGGCCGACCGCTTCTCCCTGCACTTCATCAGCTACCTGATCAACCGGCTGGAGGGCGAGTCCGTCCTCGTCGCCCTCGCCCACTGCCCGGCCCCCTCCGCGCACGACGCCGCCCAGGACCTCATCATGTCCGCCCGGGCCTCGCCGCTGGCCACCGTCGCCCGGCTCGCCCCGCTCAGCGAGGGCGCGGCCCGCGAGGTCCTCACCACCCAGCTCGGCACCGCCCCGCACGACTCCGTCGTCCACCGCTGCATGGAGATCACCGAGGGCAACCCGCTGCACCTCACCGAACTGGCCAAGGAGATGGCGTTACGGGGCCTGCCGCCGACGGCGTCCGCCGTACCACGCCTACGGCTGCTCAGCCCCACCTCCATCGCCTGGGACATCCGGCGCAGCATCGGCCGACTGCCCGAACCGGCCGTCGCCCTCGCCCAGGCCACCGCCGTCCTCGACACCGACGCCGCGCCCCAGCACAGCGCCGACGTCGCGGGCCTCGACGAGAGCGGCGCCGACGAGGCCGCCAAGTACCTGCGCGACGCCGGGCTGCTGCGGTCCGGCACCCCGTACGCCTTCCACAGCTCCGTCGCCCGGCACGTCGTCTACGCCGACATGACCGCCCAACAGCGCCACCAGGCGCACCGTCGGGCCGCGGCCAGCCTGCACGCGGCCGACGCCGACCCCGCCGCGGTCGCCGAGCACGTCTGCCGCACCGGACCCGGGGTGCCCCCCTGGGCCGTGCGCGTCCTGCGCTCCGCCTCCAGCCAGGCCGTCCACACCGGCCAGCCCGTCACCGCCGTACGGTACCTGCGGCGCGCCCTCGCCGAGCCCACGCCCGACCCCGCCCGGGCGCACCTGCTCGCCCAGCTCGGCTCCGCCGAACTGCTGGCCCGCGACCGGGCGGCCGTCGGCCACCTCGCGGAGGCCATCCACCACTCCCGCGACCGCGAGGTCATCCGCGCCGTACGCCCGGAACTCGCCCTCGCCCTCGCCGCCGACGGCCGCTACCCGGAGGCGGTGGACGTCGCACGCCAGTCCTGCGGCACCGACGGGCCTCAGGACGCCGTCACCACCCGGGCCCGCCTCATCGAACGCGTGCTGACCCGGATGTCCAGGGGCGGCAGCCGCGCCACCCCCGCGTACGACCTGCCCCCCGGGGCCGTACGCGCCCACGCCGCCGTCGAGGCCTGGAGCCGCGGGCTGCCCGTCGGCCGGGTCGCCCGGTTCGCGGGCGCGGCCGTCGCCGACGGGGTACGCCTGCCCGACCAGGACGTCGAACTGCCGCCCGTGTCCCTCGCCGCCTGGATGCTCGCCCAGTGCGACGACCTGCCCGCCGCCGAACAGGTCCTCACCCGGGTCGCACGCCAGGCCTCCCGCCACGGGCGGCTGCTCACCGCGACCACGGCCGAGAGCATGCGCGCCCGGGTCCTGCTCGACACCGGACGGCTCGCCGAGGCCGAGACCGTGGCCCGGTCCGTGCTGCGGGACCACCACGCCACCGACCTCACCCCGGTCGGCGTCCCCGTCGCCGCCGCCGTCCTCGTGCACTGCCTCATCGAGACCGACCGGCCCGCCGAGGCCGAGGAACTCCTCAAGGCCACGGGCCTGGACGGGACGCTCCCCGACGCCGCGCCGTTCGTCCCGCTGCGCCTGGCCCGGGGGCGGCTCAGCATCCGCCTCGCCCGCGACGAGGACGGACTCCAGGAACTCCTCGCCTGCCGGGCCCTGGCCCTGGCCGAGGGCTGGCTCTACCCGTCCGCCACCACCGAGTACCTCACGGACGCCGCCCGCGCCCTCGCCGTGACCGGCAGTGTGCGCGCCGCCCGCGCCCTCGTCTTAGAGGAGGTCAACCGCTGCCGCGCCTTCGGTGCCGCCCGGCCCCTCGCGGTCGCCCTGCGGACGCTGGCCAGCGTCACCAGCGACAAGGGGCTGGCCCGCCTGGAGGACGCCGACCGGCTGCTGGAGGACGTACCGGACACGCTGGAACGCGCCCGCACCCTGGTCGAACTCGGCTCGGCACTGCGGCGGGCGGGCCACCGCACCCAGGCCCGGCAGCCGCTCACGGCGGGCCTCGAACTGGCCCACGGCATCGGCGCGGCCACGGTCGCCGCGGCCGCCCGCTCCGAACTCCGCCTCGCCGGTACCCGGCTGTCCCGGGTCGGCGACGGGCTCTGCACGGCCCTCACCCCCGCCGAGGAGCGTGTCGCGCAGAAGGCCGCCGAGGGGCTGAGCAACAAGGAGATCTCCCGCGAGCTGTACGTGTCCGTGAAGACCGTCGAATGGCACCTGGGCCAGGTCTACGCCAAGCTCGGCATCGCCAAGCGCTCGGAACTGCCCCGGGTCCTGGCCCTCGACGGGCCGCCGGTACGGCGCAGCTCCTGAGCCGGACGGACCCGACCCCCGGTCCGGCGCAGCCCGATCGCCCTCGCACACCCCGCGCCCCACCCTCCCCCCCCAC
>NZ_JAGPXL010000029.1 GCF_018070565.1 Streptomyces sp. B93 | reverse complement strand
GCGTGGGTGCTGGGCGGGGGTGGGTCGCGCTGCCCGGCGCTGGCGGGGTGCCGCTGCGCCCACCCGTGCCGCCCCAGCGGCACGACTGCCCGCAGCTACGGCGGCTGCGGCGGATGCGACTGCCTGCGGCTACGGCGGCTACGGCGGATGTGGCTGTCTGCGGCTACGAGGGCTCGGCGGTTACGCCGATCGTGCGGTGTTGGGGGGTTTGGGGGGTTTGGGGAGAGGGGGGCGTCAGGATGGGGGGATGGTGGGTTGGGGTGGGTTGCGGGGGTATCTCGTGGAGGCTCGGTTGGCGGGGGTGGTGGGGACCTCGCGGGAGGAGAGCCTGCGGAGTTATCGGCTGTTCGCGGCTCGGGACCCTCGGGTGCTGATCGGGATTGATCCACAAGGGGTGTGGGGTCAGCGTGAGTTGATTGGACTGATGGCGGCCAAGTGTGGGGTTTCGGCCGATCCCAGCCATACTTCAGGGCATGATGTGATCGACCCCGAGCGGACGCTGCTCGCGCTGGACGCCTTCGCGGAGCGGTTGGCGGTGGCTGCCCGGAGGCGCGGGCCCGTGCTGTTCGGCACCGGGCATCCGCATCGGCTGCTGGGCTTCTACGCCGCTCTCGCAGACGCCATGTCGGCGGCAGGATGTCCTGTCCTCACCCCAGCGCAGGGTCGCTGTGTCGACATAACGACCCGGTTCGGTCTACGTACCCACGTCCTTGATTACGTACGGGGCGTCGCGCTGGTCCGGGCGCCCGGGGTTCCCGGCTCCGGTTGTGAGCCCGGCGCACACACGCACTCTCCGCTCCCGGTTCGCCTCGCCCTGGCCGCGCTCGCCGAGGTCGGCGGTCCCTTTCCGGAGCTGGTGGTGGGGGACCACGGCTGGGTCTGCGGGGCAGGTCAGCTGGGGTTTGAGGCGATTGGGCTGGCGGATACCGATGACCCCGCGCTCTTCGTGGGGGAGGCCGAGGGGTCGGTGTCCGTCGCCGTTCCACTTGATGACGCTGTGCGGTCTGATTACTACCGGCCGCTTACCCGCTACGTACTCAATCGAGCGTGTCTGTCACAGTAGGCCGCCGATGGGTGCACCTCTTCCCCACTCGCATCACCCGCCCCTAGTCTGGGGAGTGAGCACGCAGCGACGAAGAGTCACCGGAAGGGGAAGCCGGTGGCCGTCGAGTGCGGAAGGTTCAGGTGTGTCATGGCAGCTGACGAGAGGCCTCTCAGCGAGGTTCAGTTCCTTACCGTGGCGGAGGTCGCTGCGGTGATGCGAGTGTCGAAGATGACCGTGTACCGGCTGGTGCACAGCGGTCATCTGCCTGCGATCCGGGTCGGGAGGTCGTTCCGCGTCCCGGAGAATGCGGTTCACGAGTACCTCCGCGACAGTTATGTGGGGGTGGAAACAGCCTGACGGCGGTCCGCCCTGAAGGGCCGGAGGGCTGAGGGGGCCGAGGGACACGTGCGGTCCAACGCGTACGGTCCCACGGCGCTCGCGGTCCTTCGGCACCCTTCCGGCGACCTCGATTACAACCTCAGGGCCCGGGCGGGTTAGGCTAGCCCCTCGTAGGTCGTGTGGGCCCATGGCGCCCAAACACCGAGTATTGAGAAGTGAGCGAGGGTAGTCGTGGGCTCTGTTATCAAGAAGCGGCGCAAGCGGATGGCGAAGAAGAAGCACCGCAAGCTGCTCAAGCGCACGCGCGTTCAGCGTCGTAACAAGAAGTAGTCGTCGGCGGCGCTGCCCGGGAGTACCGGGTGGCGCTTCGGCGGCTGTGTGGCCCTCTGTCCCATCGGGACGGGGGGCCATACGCATGTTCGCGTATCGAGCAGTCGTCACAGCGCGACGGCGAACCGCTAAGTTGGCCCGAAGACGGGGAACCCGGCAGGGTGTGGAACACGCCCCGGGCGGAAGGAAGGCGCTGATCTTGGGCAAGGTCGTGCTCGTGACCGGAGTGGCCCGTCCGCTGGGAGGCCGTTTCGTGCGGCGCATCCAGCGCGATCCGGAGGTGCACCGGGTCATCGCCGTCGACGCGGTGCCGCCCGAGCACCATCTGGGCGGTGCGGACTTCATCCAGGCCGACATCCGGCAGCCGACCATCGCGCGGGTGCTGGCGGAGACGGGCGTCGACACGGTCGTCCACATGGACGTCACCGCGACCGCGCTGGGCAGCGGCAGCCGGGCGACGGTCAAGGAGACCAACGTCATCGGCACGATGCAGCTGCTCGGCGCCTGTCAGAAGTCGCCGACGGTGAAGCGGCTGGTGGTGAAGTCCAGTACGAACGTGTACGGGTCGGCGCCGCGGGATCCGGCCGTGTTCACCGAGACCACCCCGCCCAAGTCGCTGCCCAGCGGCGGCTTCGCCAAGGACACCGTCGAGGTCGAGGGGTATGTGCGCGGGTTCGCGCGGCGGCGGCCGGATGTGGCGGTGTGCGTGCTGCGGTTCGCCAACGTCCTCGGGCCGAGCGCCGACTCGCCGCTCGCCTCCTACTTCTCGCTGCCGGTGCTGCCGACCGTGTTCGGGTACGACCCCCGGCTTCAGTTCGTGCACGAGGACGATGTGATCGAGGTACTGCGGATCGCCTCGCACGAGCCGGAGCGCGGAACGCTCAACAGCGGCACCTTCAATGTCTCCGGCGACGGCGTCCTGCTGCTCTCCCAGTGCTCGCGGCGGCTCGGCCGCCCCACCGTGCCGCTGCTGCTGCCCGCCGTGACCTGGGCGGGGTCGCTGGTGCGTACGCTGGGGATGACGGACTTCTCACCCGAGCAGATCCGTCTGCTCACCCACGGCCGGGTGGTGGACACGACCCAGATGCGCGAGACGCTGGGATTCAGGCCGAAGTACACGACCGCGGAGACGTTCGCGGACTTCACCCGCAGCCACGGCCCCGGGCTGCTGCCGCCGGAGGCCCTCGCCCGGGCTGTCGACCGGATCGCGGCGCTGCCCCTGGCGGGCGGCGGTCACCTCCCGACGCAGAGCGCCAACTGAGGAGCGCAGCAACGATGGCGGACGCCAAGGTCATTCCGTTCGACGACGACCGGTCCCGTGGGGGCGGCGCGCAGCGGCCGACGCGGCGGCGGGGCACGGGCAGCCGGCGCCAGGGGGGCGAGAAGTCGGCCCCGGGCGTCCGGGGCGCGGCGGGGGAGAGTGGTGGCGAGGGGACCGAGGAGACGCGGTCCGCGGCACCCGTGCACGCGGTTCAGCCCGTTCCCGCGGTGACCTCTCTGCCTGGTGGGGCCGGTGGCTCCGGCGGGTCCGGTGCGCAGGATGATGTGCGGGTGACCGGTGAGGAGAGCGAGGCCCCGCAGGACGAGGACCGCGTGGGCGGCCTCGAGCGGCGTATCGCGGGCGGGCTCGCCTTCCTGCGCCGCCGTATCACCGGGGACTACGAGGTCGACGACTTCGGCTACGACGCCGAACTGACCGACCAGGTGCTGATGTCCCTGCTGCGCCCGATGTACGAGAAGTACTTCCGGGTGGATGTGAAGGGCGTCGAGAACATCCCCTCGGACGGTGGCGCGCTGATCGTCGCCAACCACTCCGGGACGTTGCCGCTGGACGGCCTGATGATGCAGGTCGCCGTGCACGACCACCATCCCGACGGCCGCCATCTGCGGCTCCTCGCCGCGGACCTGGTCTTCGTGCTGCCGGTCGTCAACGAACTCGCCCGCAAGCTCGGGCACACCCTCGCCTGCGCCGAGGACGCGGAGCGGCTGCTCGGGCAGGGGGAGCTGGTCGGGGTGATGCCGGAGGGGTTCAAGGGCATCGGGAAGCCGTTCGGCGAGCGGTACAAGCTCCAGCGGTTCGGCCGGGGCGGCTTCGTCTCCACGGCGCTGCGGCAGGGGGCGCCGATCATCCCCTGTTCGATCGTCGGGGCCGAGGAGATCTACCCGATGATCGGCAACGCGAAGACGCTCGCGCGGTTGCTGGGCTTTCCGTACTTCCCGCTGACGCCGACGTTCCCTTGGCTGGGGCCGCTGGGGGCGTTGCCGTTGCCGACGAAGTGGACGATCCAGTTCGGTGAGCCGATCCCGACGGACAGCTATCCGCCGGAGGCGGCCGAGGATCCGATGCTGATGTTCAACCTGACCGATCAGGTGCGGGAGCAGATCCAGCACACGCTGTACAAGCTGCTGGTGCAGCGTCGGTCGGTGTTCTTCTAGAAGCTGCGTTCGGTCCCGCCCGGGGCCGGGCGGGACCGAACAGGCGTCAGTCCGCGTCGTCCGCCTCGATGCCCAGGCCCGGGAGCAGGCCGGGGAGGAGCGGCGGGAGGGTGACGTCGGGCTCGCTGGTCGGGGTGGAGCCGCTCTGGGACGGTGAGGCGGTGCCGGTGCTGTCCTTCGGGGGCTCCAGCAGGCCGCCGGCGCCGCCGCCGAGCAGGCCCTCGCTGTCGGTGCCGGAACTGGCGGAGCGGCTCGGGTTGCCGTCGCCGGGGCGGCTGCTGTCGGAGGTGTCGCCGCTGGTGCCGCTCTCCGCGCCGGGGGTGCTGGCGCGGCCGGGGTCGGAGTGGCCGGGGGAGGCCGGGCCGGTACCGGTGCGGTCGCTGTCGGAGCTGCCGGCGCCGCCCTGGGTGGGTGGCTGCGGGAGCAGGTCCTGGAGCGGGGCGACGTCCTGGTCTATGGCGTCGAAGACCGACGACACCTGCGCACTGACGTCCCCGAGCTGGACCGGCAGCCGCTCGCGCAGCGCGCCCCAGGTGTCGCGGTGCGAGCGGGAGAAGGCGGAGAGGGCCTGCATGGGGCCCAGGGAGTCGGGGTCGCGCTGGTACGCCGCGGTGAGCAGACGGTGGCCCTCGGAGGCGTCGTGACGCATGCCGGACAGGGCGCGGCGGACCTCGCCGACCGATTCGTGGTCGAGTGGGCCGCCGCGGTCGCGCTCCATCAGACGACGGGCCTCGTTCAGCCGGGTGGAGGCCAGATCGAGGTAGGCCTGACCGCGCTCACGGTCTCCGTCGGCCAGTCCCAGCTTGAAATCCTCTATGCCGCGCTTCAGGCCGTAGAGGGAATCGCCGGGCAGGGCGTCGGAGCTGGCGGCGGCGACGCCACCGAAGGCGCCCGCGGCGACGCTGACGCTGAGTCCGCCCGCGGTGAGGCCCTTGGCCAGGCGCGTGCGTGGGCGGAACTTGCCGAGCGGGGAAGCCCGGTGCGCGCCGCGGGTCCGCTGCGAGCGCTGGCCGGGGACCGCGGGGCCCGCCGCGCCGCTCTCTTGCAGCATGGCCTCCATCGCGGCCACCAGCCGGGCCCGCTGTACGACCTTGACCTCGGGGTCCAGCTCCGGCTTGGGCAAGCCGCCGAGGCCCGTCGCGAGGGCCAACAGGCGGCCCTGCTCGGTCTGTTCCGCGGCGGCCTGGGCCGGAGGCGATCCCTCGGACTGCCCGGCCTGCTCGGCCGCCGTGCCCGGCTCGGATTGATCCTCCAGGGCCTGGGCGAAGGCGTTCGCCCGCCGGTGCGCCGATACGTTCGCGATCACTGGCGGCACCTCCTCTCGTCATGACGGTCGACTCCCCAGGGGGTCCTGAGGGTTGCACACCCCGCGCCGCACCACACGATCGAGCGATCGGAGACGGTCAGGGAGTGACCACAGGGAGCCTGCATCCCGCACAACGAGTGGCGCGGCACTTGGGTTACGGACGGCGGATGAACGGGCCGCGAACTCAACGGACGGTCACCGAGGGCAGGTTGGGGGGCTGCGGAGCGTGCGCGTTTCAGCGGGCGTCGTCCGGCAGGAGCCGGGCGAGCGTTCGGACGGCGCGGTACTGGAGGGTCTTGATGGCACCCTCGTTCTTGCCCATCACCCGGGCGGTCTCGGCGACGGAGAGGCCCTGGAGGAAGCGGAGCGTGACGCACTCCTGCTGCTGGGGGTTGAGACGGCGTACGGCGTCGAGGAGGGCGGCATTGGACAGGGACTCCAGAACCGAGTCCTCCGGGGAGCGCTCGACCTCGTTGGCGTCGAGCATCTCGCCGGTGGTGACCTCGAGGCGGAAGCGGCTGGACTTGAAGTGGTCGGCGACGAGGTTGCGGGCGATGGTGACGAGCCAGGCGCCGAAGTCGCGGCCCTGCCAGGTGAAGGTGCCGATGCGGCGCAGGGCGCGCAGAAAGGTCTCGCTGGTGAGGTCCTCGGCGGTCGCCTTGCCGCCGACGCGGTAGTAGATGTACCGGTAGACGGTGTCGCTGTACTGGTCGTAGAGGCGTCCGAACGCCTCGGCCTCGCCGGACTGGGCGCGCTCCACCAGGTCCATCATCCGGGCGCTGTCGCTGTCGGCGGCCGGTCGGCGCGCGGTGGCCGCGGCGCCGGACGAGCGGCCTCGTCTGCCGACCGCGGCGCTGCCCTCGGCCAGTGCGTAGCACGGGCCCAGGGGGGCGGCGGCGGCGAAGGCGGGGACGGCGTACGCGGTGGGGACGAAGCCGCGCAACAGGTCCAGGACCGATGCGCGCAGCGTAGCCAGGCCCGAGGCGTCAACCCCGACGTGTGGGTACACGGGACTCCCAGAGGCAGAGCTTCCATCACGTGCAGTGCGGGACCATTCACTCGTCGTAGCGACGGGGTGGTACCGGAATGCGTCTGAGGAGAATAACGCTTCGTGCAGGGGCTGCTACACCGGGTTGCTCAAATCATCGATTACGTCGCTTCTGTAACCGATTGACGGTCTATCAAGTGCCGGAGAGTGACCGATTATTGATCGGTTGGGTTCGGAATCCGGGTCGGTACGGCGCGGGTTGTGGCGGTGTCCAGCCAAGGGGACTGGTTGGGGGGTTGGGTGGGTACGGGTGGTGGATTGGCCGCAATTGGTTTGGCCCCCCGGGGCTGGGGGTGCCGTTGCGCCCACCTGTGCCGCCCTGCGGCACCACTGCCCGCGGCTACGGGTCGCTAGCGGCGGCGGCGGTGGAGGGCGATGGCGGCTGCTGTGCCGCCGGCGACGGCGCCGACGCCCGCGGCGGCGGGGATGCCGACCTTGGCGGCCTTGCGGCCGGTGCGGTAGTCGCGCAGGCGCCAGTCCATGTCCCGGGCGTGGCGGCGGAGCTTGCTGTCCGGGTTGATGGCGTAGGGGTGGCCGACCAGGGAGAGCATCGGGATGTCGTTGTGGGAGTCGCTGTACGCGGCGCAGCGGGAGAGATCCAGGCCCTCTGCCAGCGCCAGTGCGCGTACCGCCTCCGCCTTGGCCGGGCCGTGCAGCGGCTCGCCGACCAGTTTGCCCGTGTAGACGCCGTCGACCGACTCCGCGACCGTGCCCAGAGCGCCGGTCAGGCCCAGGCGGCGGGCGATGACACGGGCGATCTCCACCGGGGCCGCCGTGACGAGCCACACCTTCTGGCCCGCGTCCAGGTGGGCCTGCGCGAGCGCCCGGGTGCCCGGCCAGATGCGCTCGGCCATGTACTCGTCGTAGATCTCCTCGCCGATCGACATCAGTTCGGAGACGCGGTGGCCCTTGACGATCGAGAGGGCGGAGTCGCGGGCGTCCTGCATGTGCTCCGGGTCCTCGACGCCCGCCAGCCGGAACCACGCCTGCTGCCAGGCGAACCTTGCCAGGTCGCGGGTCTCGAAGAACTTCCGCTTGTACAGGCCGCGGCCGAAGTGGAACAGGGCGGCGCCCTGCATCACGGTGTTGTCCAGGTCGAAGAACGCGGCCGCCCGGTCGTCGCCGAGTACCGGGAACTCCGGTTCTTCCTCGGGGACCGACTTGCGGGCGGCCTCCGCCGAGGCCTCGCCTGCCAACACGCTCCGCGCCGTGGCGGAGCGCCTACGGGGAGTGAGCCATCCGAGAGCGGCCATGCCGTGAGCATAGCCAGTTTGTTCGGTGGTTCCGGAGTCGGGAGGTTTGGAGGGTGTGAACTCTCCGCGACCCGGCCGTTAAAGCGGATCACGCAGAGTCGCCGTGCTCGCCGACGGCTTAACCTCTCGTCCGCGCGGCGCGAGAATGGCCCGTATGAGTCCCCTCTTCCGGCGGAAGACCGCTGACGTCGCAGCCGCCGCGGCCGACCCGCGTGCCCCGCACGAACGTCTCGTCACTCTGATCCGCAAGCCGGGCTGTCATCTCTGCGACGACGCGCAGGCCGTGATCGAGAAGGTGTGCGGTGATCTCTCAGTGCCCTGGGAGGAGAAGGACATCACCCAGGACCCGCGGCTCCACGACGCGTACTGGGAGCAGATTCCCGTCGTCCTCGTCGACGGTGAGCAGCACACCTTCTGGCGCGTGAACGAGGAACGACTGAGGAAGGCGTTGACCGAGTGAGACAGGGAGAGTGAAGCGTGTGTTCGGTCGTGACCCGTGTCACGTTGGCCGGGCAAATCGGACACCATCTTTGTGCACGCGTTCACAAAGACATAGCCTGCTTTCGACGGGGCGGTCCGGGGACGTATGGCCGCCCACAGCCCCGCTCTACCCGCAGGAGCACCGTGGCAACTGGCCGAACTCACCGACCGGCGACCCGCAGCCGAGGGATTCCCGAGGCCACCGTCGCCAGGCTTCCGCTGTACCTCCGAGCCCTCACGGCGCTCTCCGAGCGCTCGGTACCCACGGTCTCCTCCGAGGAGCTGGCCGCAGCGGCGGGGGTCAATTCCGCGAAGCTGCGCAAGGACTTCTCCTACCTCGGCTCCTACGGCACCCGGGGCGTCGGCTACGACGTCGAGTATCTCGTCTACCAGATCTCCCGTGAACTGGGGCTCACCCAGGACTGGCCCGTCGTGATCGTCGGTATCGGTAACCTCGGCGCCGCGCTCGCCAACTACGGCGGTTTCGCCTCCCGCGGCTTCCGGGTCGCCGCGCTGATCGACGCCGACCCGCAGATGGCGGGCAAGCCCGTCGCCGGCATCCCCGTGCAGCACACCGACGACCTGGAGCGGATCATCCAGGACAACGGCGTGTCGATCGGCGTCATCGCCACCCCGGCCGGTGCCGCCCAGCAGGTCTGCGACCGGCTCGTGGGGGCCGGTGTGACCTCCATCCTGAACTTCGCGCCGACCGTGCTGACCGTCCCCGACGGCGTCGACGTGCGCAAGGTCGACCTCTCCATCGAGCTCCAGATCCTCGCCTTCCACGAGCAGCGCAAGGCCGGTGAGGACGGCGGTGCCGCCGCCGCGCCCACCCCGCAGGCCGCCGCGGCCGCCGCCGACCAGGGACCCGACGGGGACGTGCCCGCCGTGATGCCCGCATGAGCCTCCTCGTCGTGGGCCTGAGCCATCGCAGCGCCCCGGTCAGCGTGCTGGAGCGGGCGGCGCTGGCCGCGGACTCGCAGGTCAAGCTGGTGCAGGACACGGTCGCCGCCGAACCGGCCGCCGAGGCCGCGGTGCTCGCCACCTGCAACCGCATCGAGCTGTACGCCGACGTGGACAAGTTCCACGCCGGTGTCGCCGAGCTGTCCACACTGCTCGCCCAGCACAGCGGACTGGGCCTGGAGGAGCTGACCCCCTACCTGTACGTCCACTACGAGGACCGGGCCGTCCACCACCTGCTGTCGGTGGCCTGCGGTCTGGACTCGATGGTGGTCGGCGAGGGCCAGATCCTCGGCCAGATAAAGGACTCCCTGGCGCGCGCCCAGGAACTGCACACCGCGGGCCGTCTCCTCAACGACCTCTTCCAGCAGGCGCTGCGGGTCGGCAAGCGCGCCCACTCCGAGACCGGGATCGACCGGGCCGGACAGTCCCTGGTCACCTTCGGGCTCGAACAGCTCGCCCTCGGCACGCCGGTCGCGGACTGGGCGCGGGGCAAGAAGGCGCTGGTCATCGGCGCGGG
This sequence comes from Streptomyces sp. B93, assembly GCF_018070565.1. Lineage (GTDB taxonomy): Bacteria > Actinomycetota > Actinomycetes > Streptomycetales > Streptomycetaceae > Streptomyces. Next base: position 79,464 of record NZ_JAGPXL010000029.1, on the reverse strand, counting down.
CTCGATGTCGTCGCTGGCCGCGGCGACGCTCGCGCGGGCCGGGGTCGCCGAGGTCGTCGTCGCCAACCGCACCCAGGAGCGGGCCGAGCGGCTCGCGCAGATCCTCACCGAGGCCGACGACCACGCCGTACTGGCGCGCGCGGTGCCGATGAGCGCGGTACCGGACGAACTGACACGTGCCGACATCGCCGTCTCCTGCACGGGCGCGACCGGTCTGGTCCTCACCGCCGAGATGGTCGCCGCCGCGGTCGAGGGCCGCACCGGGGAGCCGGTCACCGAGACCGCCACCGAGACCGGCACCGAGTCCGCCACCGCTTCCGGCTCCGACGTACGGCCCACCCCGCTGCCGCCCACCAGCGTCGGCACCGAGGACGGCTGCCCGCTCGACCTGTCCGCGCCGAGCATCTCCACGCCGGGCTTCTCCGCGATGGGGGACGCCGCCGTCGCCGGGATGGACGCGGCGACGCTGGAGCAGCACGCGGCGTGGGCCGCGGGCAGTGCCGTGGAGCGCCGGGAGGCCGGGCGGCGTGGCCCCGAGGCCGACGCCGAGCTGATCGGCGCGCTCGCCGCGACCGCCGCGAGCGTCGGCCGGATCCCCGAGCGGCGCCGGCCCGAGCCGGTCGTCGAGCTGCCGCGCCCCGAACCGGTGCTGTTCCTGCTCGACCTGGCGATGCCGCGGGACATCGACGGTGCCGTGCACCGGCTGTCCGGGGTGCGCCTGGTGGACATCGAGTCGCTGGCGGAGGCGTCCGCGGACGCGCCGATGGCGGCCGACGTGGACCAGGTCCGCCGTATCGTTTCGGACGAGGTCGCGGCCTTCGGCGCGGCGCAGCGGGCGGCGCACATCACGCCCACCGTGGTCGCGCTGCGCACGATGGCTGCGGATGTCGTCGCCAGTGAGATCGCCCGGCTCCACGGGCGGCTGCCCGACCTCGACGACAAGCAGCGCAGCGAGATCCGGCAGACCGTGCACCGGGTCGTCGACAAGCTGCTGCACGCGCCCACCGTCCGGGTCAAGCAGCTCGCCGCCGAACCCGGCGGTGCGGGGTACGCGGACGCGTTGCGGACGCTGTTCGACCTCGACCAGGAGACGGTGGCCGCCGTGTCGCGGGCCGAGAACCAGAACCAGCAGGACCAGCAGAACCTGCAACACCAGAACGCCAAGAACCGAGGGCCAGCATGAGTGACAAGGCACTACGGCTCGGGACCAGGCGGAGCAAGCTCGCCATGGCCCAGTCCGGGCAGGTGGCGGACGCCGTGAGCCAGGTGACCGGCCGGCCCGTGGAACTCGTAGAGATCACGACGTACGGCGATGTCTCCCGGGAGGCGCTCGCCCAGATCGGCGGCACCGGGGTCTTCGTGACCGCGCTGCGCGACGCGCTGCTGCGGGGCGAGGTCGACTTCGCGGTGCACTCGCTGAAGGACCTGCCGACCACCCAGCCCGCCGAGCTGGCGCTGGCCGCCGTCCCGGAGCGGGAGGACCCGCGGGACGTGATCGTCGCGCGGGACGCGCTGAAGTTCACCGACCTGCCGCGCGGGGCCCGCATCGGCACCGGTTCGCCGCGTCGGATGGCGCAGCTGAACGGGTACGCCCGCACGCACGGCCTGGACATCGAGACCGTCCCGATCCGGGGCAACGTGGACACCCGGATCGGGTATGTCCGCTCCGGTGAGCTGGATGCCGTCGTCCTGGCCGCCGCCGGACTGAACCGGATCGGCCGGAGTGAGGAAGTGACCGACTTCCTGTCGGTCGACACGGTTCTGCCCGCCCCCGGCCAGGGGGCCCTGGCGATCGAGTGCCCTGCGGACCACGCGGACCTCATCGCCGCGCTCGCCGAACTCGACGACCCGTTGACGCGGGCCGCCGTGACGGCCGAGCGGTCACTGCTCGCCGCCCTGGAGGCCGGTTGCAGCGCCCCCGTGGGGGCCTTGGCCGACCTCCTGGCCGACGGGCAGACTGTCAAGGAAATGCGCCTGCGCGGCGTCGTCGGCACGACCGACGGCTCGACGCTGGTGCAGCTGTCCACCACCGGTCCCGTGCCCGAGACGCACGAGGGCGCCATGGCGCTCGGTCGCGAACTCGCCACCGAGATGCTCGCCCTGGGCGCGGCCGGTCTGATGGGGGAGCGAGCACATTGAGCCCCACCACCCTTCCCGCCGGTCCTGAACACGGGCACGTCACCTTCCTCGGTGCCGGACCCGGAGATCCGGGACTACTGACTCTGCGCGCCGTGGAGGCGCTGGCGAACGCGGATGTCCTCGTCGCCGGGCACGAGGTGCTCGACGTCGTCCGCGCCCACGCCAGGGCCGGCGTGGCCATCGTGAACACGGACCCGGGGTCCTCCGCGGATCTCTCCGCGGACCCGGCTCCGGGCACAGGCACGCCTCAGCTGACGGTTGTTGACGGCACGTCAACAACCGTTGGTGCCCCCGCGGAACGGGATGCCGCACATCTTGTCATGGAGGCCGCGCGGGGCGGCAGGCGGGTCGTGCGTGCGGTGTCCGGGGACCCCGGACTGGATACGTACGCCGCGGAGGAGATGCTCGCCTGCGCCGCCGCCGGGGTGCCCTTCGAGGTCGTCCCCGGCATCGCGGCCGCGGTCGGCGTGCCCGCGTACGCCGGTGTCCCGCTGCGGGACGCCCAGGGCGCGGACGTCCGGTTCGTGGACGCCCGTACCGCGTCCGACCGGTGCTGGACCGAGGTCGGGGCGTCCGACGGGACCGTCGTCGTGTCCGCCTCGCTGGACTCCGTGGCCGCCGCTGCCGGCGAACTGGTGTCCGCCGGACGTAAGCCCGACACCCCGATGACCGTCACCGTCGCCGGTACGACGACCAGGCAGCGCACCTGGAGCGCCACCCTCGGCACCATCGCGCAGACGCTGAAGCAGGCGAAGGTGCTGCCCTCGCCGGACGGCGGGCGGCCCGTGATAGCCGTGGTCGGGGAGCGGTCCGCGACGGCGCAGCGCGATCAGCTGTCCTGGTTCGAGTCCAAGCCGCTGTTCGGCTGGAAGGTGCTCGTGCCGCGGACCAAGGAACAGGCCGTGTCGCTCTCCGACCAGCTGCGTTCGTACGGTGCCGTGCCGCACGAGGTGCCGACCATCGCGGTCGAGCCGCCGCGTACGCCCCAGCAGATGGAGCGGGCGGTCAAGGGGCTGGTGACGGGCCGCTACGAGTGGATCGCCTTCACCTCCGTCAACGCCGTCAAGGCGGTGCGGGAGAAGTTCGAGGAGTACGGGCTCGACGCCCGTGCCTTCGCGGGGATCAAGGTCGCCGCGGTGGGCGAGCAGACGGCGAAGGCGCTGATCGCCTTCGGCGTGAAGCCGGACCTGGTGCCGAGCGGGGAGCAGTCGGCGGCGGGGCTGCTGGAGGACTGGCCTCCCTACGACCCCGTCTTCGACCCGATCGACCGGGTCTTCCTGCCGCGCGCCGACATCGCCACGGAGACGCTGGTCGCCGGGCTGATCGAGCTGGGCTGGGAGGTGGACGACGTCACGGCGTACCGGACGGTGCGGGCGTCGCCGCCGCCCGCGGAGACCCGCGAGGCGATCAAGGGGGGCGGGTTCGACGCGGTCCTCTTCACCTCGTCGTCCACCGTGCGGAACCTGGTCGGCATCGCCGGGAAGCCGCACAACGTGACGGTGATCGCGTGTATCGGCCCGGCGACGGCCAAGACGGCCGAGGAGCACGGGCTGCGGGTGGACGTGATGGCGCCGGAGCCGTCGGTGCTGAAGCTGGCGGAGGCGCTGGCCGACTTCGGGGCGCGGCGGCGGGCCGCGGCCGTGGAGGCCGGGGATCCGGTCACCCGGCCGAGCGAGCGGCGGCCGGGGGCGCGGCGGCGGAGGTCGACGACCTGAGGTGATGCGGGGTGCCTTTTGGAGGGTGCCCCGCATCGTTTTCTTGTGAGATCAATGAGTGTTCATCCACTGCGGCAGGCTGCGTATCGCCAATCCTCTTGATTGGTCCACCTGTTCGTGTCATCCTGCAAGGCTTTGCGCTGACACGACGACTGGAATTCCAGGGGGAAGACATGGTGGGGACGGCGATGGGGAGCCCGTCCGGTGGGGACGCCGAACAGGTTGCGCGGCTGGCCGCAGGCTCGCCGAACTTCGGTCACCTGCTCGGGCACGAGCCTTTACTGGTGACGCTGGGCTGCTCCGCCGAGTCGTACGTCCACACCGACCCGCACGCCGCCATGGTGAAGGCCCGCCTCTTCGGCGAGGTCATGACCCGCCACCTGGTCACGCTCCTCGGCCTCACCGTCCCGGGGTCCCGGCAGGTCGACAGGATCAACGCGCTTACCCGGTCCGGTGTCCTCGTCCCGCAAGTGAGGGCATGGTTCGAGGCAGTCCGCACGACGGGCAACAAGGCCGTTCACGAGTACTACGCCAACGTCCGCGAAGCCCTTCAGTCCGTGGAGCTGTGCTTCCGTCTCGGTGACTGGCTGCACCGCTCGCTCGACCGGTCCGACACCACGCATCGGGTCTTCCTGGCACCCGCGCCGCCCTCTGCCGCGCCCGCGCCCACCACTGTTGCCGACCAGCATGAGCTGGAGCAGCTGCGTACCGAACTCGACGCCTACCGACGCAAGCTGGAGGAGGCGCGGCTCAGCTACGACGGCAAGCAGAGCCGCTTGGAGCGTGAGCAGGCCGCCCGGGAGCAGGCCGAGGCGGAGCTGGCCCGTGCCGAGGCCGAACGGGTCGCGCTGCACGACCTGATCGCCGAGCTGAGTGGCAAGATCACCGAACTGACGACCCCGGCCATGGAGTCCCGTTCGGCCGCCCGTCCGCTGGACGGCGCCTCACGGCGTGACGAGTTCATCGCGCACGCGCAGAAGGCCGCCAGCCCGCCGATGAGCGAGGCGCAGGTCCGCGCTGCCCTGGACCGCGTCCTGGAGAAGGCGGGCTGGGCCGTTCAGGACGACGCTGCCAAGAACCTCTTCGCGGGCAAGGGTGTCGCCGTCCGGGAGGTCTCCACCGCCGTCGGTCGTGCCGACTACCTCCTCTACGTCGATCAGCGTCTGGTCGGTGTCATAGAGGCGAAGCGGGAGGGAGCCGACCTGGAAGCCGCCATGGAGCAGGCATCCCGGTACGCCACCGGCCTCACCCGCAGCCAGCAGCTCAGCGCCTGGCGGGCCAGCCTGCCCTTCCGGTACGTCGCCGACGGCAACACCGTCCGCTTCCACAACGCCCTCGACCCGTCTCCGCGCACGCGCGAGGTCTTCGCCGTGCACCAGCCGGACACGATCGCCCGCTGGGTGGAGGAGGCCGAGGCCGACCACAGAGCGCCGACTCTGCGGGCCCGGATGCGCCGCCTGCCGGATACCTTCCTCGACCCGGAGGACCTGCGCCCCGCCCAGGTGACCGCCATCAACGGCCTGGAGCGCTCCCTGGCCAAGGACGACCCGCGCGCCCTGATCCAGATGGCGACCGGTGCCGGTAAGACGTACACGGTGGTCAGCGAGAGCTACCGGCTGCTCAAGCACGCGGGTGCCAAGCGCATCCTGTTCCTGGTCGACCGCAACAACCTCGGCAGCCAGGCCGCGACCGAGTTCGAGAACTTCGACACCCCGGACGACGGTCGCAAGTTCACCGAGCTGTACGTCGTGCAGCGGCTCTCCGGAGACACCGTGCTGGGCTCGGCCCACGTGGTGGTGTCCACGGTGCAGCGGCTGTGGCTGGCGCTGACGGGGCGCGAGGTGCCGAGCGCCGACAGCGAGGACGCGTCCCTCGACCGCTACGACCTGGTCGACGAGCCGGTGGAGGTCGGCTACAACCCGGACCTCCCGCCTGAGGCGTTCGACCTGATCGTCGTCGACGAGTGTCACCGCTCCATCTACGGCAAGTGGCGCGCGGTCCTGGAGTACTTCGACGCCCACCTCGTCGGCCTGACCGCCACCCCGGTCAAGCAGACCTTCGGCTTCTTCTTCCAGAACCTGGTCAGCGAGTACCCGTACGAGCAGGCCGTCGCCGACGGCGTCAACGTCGACTTCGACGTCTTCCGGATCCGTACGGAGCTGGGGGAGAACGGCGGGACGATCCCGGCGGAGACGGTCGTCCCCATGCGGGAGCGCAAGACGCGCCGCGAGCGGTACCAGGAGCTGGAGGAGGACCTGGAGTGGAAGGCGTCCCAGCTGGGACGCCAGGTCATCAGCAAGGGGCAGTTGAAGCTCGTCGTCGAGACGTTTCGCAAGCACCTGTTCACGGAGATTTTCCCGCCGGTGGGGGAGGGAGAGGTGCAGCGTGCCCGGACGCACGTGCCCAAGACGCTGATCTTCGCCGTGGACGACAACCACGCCGACGAGATCGTGCAGATGGTGCGGCAGGTCTTCGGGGAGAGCGACGACTTCTGCCGGAAGATCACCCACGCGGCGAAGCGTCCGGCCGAGCTGATCAAGGCGTTCCGTAACAGCCCCGAGCTGCGCATCGCGGTGACCGTCGACATGATCGCCACGGGGACCGACATCCCGCCGCTGGAGTGCGTCTTCTTCCTGCGGGATGTGAAGAGCTGGGCCTACTTCGAGCAGATGAAGGGACGCGGCTCCCGGACGATCGACCCGGCGGAGTTCCAGGCCGTCACGCCGGACGCCGAGGTGAAGGAACGGTTCGTGATCGTCGACGCGGTGGGCGTGACGGACTCCCCGCGCGTGGACGCGCGCCCGCTGGTCAGGGTCTCCGAGCGGAAGATCCCGCTGGAGCGGCTGATGGCCAAGACGGCGGGGCTGGCGCTGACCGAGGACGAGGTCGCCACGCTGGCGGGGCGCCTGGCACGCCTCGATCGGCAGCTCACCCCCGAGGAGCGGGAAGAGGTCGAGGAACTGGCCGGGCAGCCGTTGCGGGAGATCGTGGGCGGGCTCGTCCGGTCCGTCGACCCCGACCAGCAGGAGCGGGCGCGGCGGATCGGCGGGCAGGCGCAGGTGCGGCAGGACATGCTGGACGCGCTGAAGCCGATTGCCTCCAACCGTGAGCTGCGGGACCGGCTCATGTCCATGCGCCGCGCGCACGACATCGTCATAGACGAGGTGAGCGTGGACGAGGTGATGGAGGCGCGCGGTGTTACGGCCGATGAGCTGGCGATGCGCAAGGTGACCTCCTGGCAGCAGTACATCAAGGAACATGAGGACGAGATCGCCGCGCTCAGCCTCGCGTTCGGCGAGCGGCGCGATCCGAAGGAGGTCTACCGGCGGCTGAAGGACCTTGCCCGGAAGATCGAGCGTCCCCCGTTCCAGTGGACTCCGGGGCGGCTGTACGACGCCTACGTGCAGCTGGGCAAGGCGGCTCGGCATCCACGGGGGGCGGCCGGTGTGGTGGACCTCATCGGGCTGCTGCGGTTCGAGCTGGGGTTGGAGGAGGAGGTACGGCCGTACCGGGCGCTGGTGGAGGAACGGTACGCGGCGTGGCGGGCCCGGCAGGAGCAGGCGGGGGCCGTCTTCACCGAGGACCAGGTGTGGTGGCTGGACCGGATCGTGGACGTGATAGCGACGGATGCGGCGATCGAGCCCGAGCATTTGAAGGACGTACCCTTCATCGAGCGCGGGGGCGTGGACGGGTTCCTTCGGGAGTTCGGGGCGGATCGGGGGGCTGAGATTTTGGATGAGCTGGGACGGGAGTTGGGTGCGTGAGCGAGGGCGGTATTCCTTCGGAGGTTCCGAAGGGGTGGGCACGTGTTCGGCTCGGTGACATTCTCGCCCGGATCGAGGCAGGCAAGTCCTACAAGTGCGAACCTCGTCCGGCTTCGGCTGAGGAGTGGGGGGTTATCAAGGTCAGCGCCATGACTTGGGGTGACTTTGATGAGGGCGAGAACAAGGCAGTGCCTGTCGGGTTTCCGTTCAATCCCGATTACGAGATTCGGCCGGGGGATATTCTACTGAGCCGGGCGAATACGGCTGCCTATGTAGGGGCCTCCGTGCTCGTGCGTCAGTGTCGTCCGCGACTGCTTCTCAGTGACAAGAGCCTTCGGCTTGTTCCGGCTGATGGTGTCGATAGGGAGTGGCTAGCATACCTGCTCTCGTCTCCGGTGATCCGTTCGCAAATCTCCGAGCGTGCTACCGGGACGAAGGACTCCATGCGGAACATTTCACAGGGGGCGCTGGAGGAGCTTGAGTGTTTGTTGCCTCCGGTGGAGGAACAGCGGCGCATTGTTGCCGCGCTCGAAGAGCAGTTGTCGCGACTGAACGCGGCAGTCGAGGCAGTAGAGCAGAGTAGCATGCGGTCAAGGCAACTATGGTCTGCCATCCTGCATCAGATGACGGAAGGAACACTGTCACGAGATGTGCGGCGTCCAGTTGCGTGGGCACGTACTGATGAGGTAGCCGTAGTTCAGGGCGGGATTCAAAAACAGGCTAAGCGTCGGCCGGTAGAAAATAAGTTCCCATTTCTGCGGGTTGCCAACGTGCCTCGTGGGAGGCTTGCGCTCGACGATGTCCACGAGATTGAGCTTTTCGATGGCGAACTCGAACGCTATAGGCTAAAAGTCGGGGACTTGCTCGTGGTTGAAGGGAACGGTAGTCCTGACCAGATCGGGCGCGCGGCATCATGGCGGGGGGAGATTGAAGACTGCGTGCATCAGAATCACCTGATCCGGGTTCGGCCAGGGGGAAGACTGCGAGCTGAATTTCTTGAACTTGCTTGGAATTCTCCCAAAGTTGCACAGCAGCTGAAGAAAGTCGCAAGCTCCACCAGTGGTCTGCACACGCTGAGTACTGCCAAGGTCAAGTCTGTGGAGATTCCTGTCCCTTCGCTGGAAGAACAGGACGCGCTGCTCGAAGCAGTACAGCAGTGGCGCACGAACCAGCTTGCCGCTGAGGCCGCACAACAGGCCGCTCTCATTCGTGCCGCTGGTCTCCGCCGTTCCCTCTTGGCCGAGGCTTTCGCTGGCCGTCTGATCCTCCAGGACTCCGCCGACGAGCCCGCTGAAGTCCTGCTCACCCGCATCCGTGAGGAACGGGAAGCGGCTGGAGCCACCAAGCCTCGGCGCCGGAGTCCCCGTCGGGCGCCCGCTCAGCGGAAGCGCACACCGGACACCGCACCCGCACCGCCGCCGAGGGCCGATGCTTCCGCTCTTGCCTCTGCCACCCAGCCCACCCTTGACCTGGAGATCCCCTCGTGACCGCGACCAAGGCCCGTCGGCTTGTCGACAAGCTCTGGAGTTACTGCCACGTCTTGCGGGACGACGGTGTCTCCACCATCGACTACGTCGAGCAGTTGACACTTCTCGTGTTCCTCAAGATGGCGCACGAGGCACAGTCCCGGCCTCCGATGTTCCGCGAGCAGATCATGCCCGAGGGGTCGGTCTGGGAAGGGCGTGGCTGGCCCGAGCTGCTGAACAGCGACGGTGCCGAGCTCGAAGCCGCCTACACGCAGCTCCTCGAAGACCTCGGAGCCCAGCGCAAGGGCACCACCTTCCACCTGATCTTCAACGGGGCCCGTAACCGCATCCACGACCCCGCGAAGCTCAAGCGCCTCGTGAAGGACCTGATCGACAAGGAGAACTGGTCCGGGCAGAAGACCGACATCAAGGGCGACGCCTACGAGGAACTGCTCTCCCGTGGCGCGGAGGACATCAAGTCGGGCGCGGGTCAGTACTTCACCCCGCGTCCGCTGATCCAGGCCATCATCGACTGCGTCCGCCCCACCCCGGACGACACGATCACCGACCCCGCCAGCGGAACCGGCGGCTTCCTGCTCGCCGCCGCCGAACACATCCTCAACGAGTACGGCAACCGCCTCACCCCCGAGCAGCGCAAGCACCTCAGCAGCGGAGGCATCTGGGGCACCGAGCTGGTCCGGAACACCGCCCGTCTCGCCGCGATGAACCTCTTCCTGCACGGCATCGGTCAGCCCACCGGACCCACCCTCATCCATGACCGTGACGCCCTCATCGCCCCGCCCACCAAGCGCGCGAGCCTGGTCCTGGCGAACCCGCCCTTCGGCAAGAAGTCGTCCATCACCGTCTACGGCGACGACGGCTCCGCCGCCCGCGAGGCCATCGCCTACGAGCGCCGTGACTTCTGGGTCACCACGACCAACAAGCAGCTCAACTTCGTCCAGCACATCGCCTCACTGCTGGAGATCCACGGCCGAGCCGCGGTCGTCGTCCCCGACAACGTCCTCTTCGAAGGCGGCGCGGGTGAGACCATCCGCCGACGCCTGCTGAAGGAGTACGACGTCCACACGCTGCTGCGTCTGCCCACCGGCATCTTCTACGCGGGCGGCGTCAAGGCCAACGTCCTGTTCTTCGAGCGTAGGCCCGCCCGTCCCGAGCGACCGTGGACCGAGAAGCTGTGGGTCTACGACTTCCGTACCGCCCAGCACTTCACCCTCAAGCAGAACCCGCTCACCCGGGCCCACCTTGAGGACTTCGTCCAGTGCTACCGGCCCGACGAGGACCGTTCCAAACGGGTCGAGACGGAACGCTTCAAGGCCTACACGTACGAGGAGTTGATCGCTCGCGACAAGGCCAACCTCGACATCACCTGGCTCCGCGACCCGAGCCTCGACGACGCGGACAACCTGCCCGCGCCCGAGGTACTGGCCGCCGAGATCGTCGAGGACCTCCAGGCCGCGCTGGAGGAGTTCGCCGCGATCGCGGAGACCTTGCAGCAGGCCCGAGGTGAGGGCCCTGCGGCGGAGGCGGCTCCTGTCGCCGACTGACATGCAGACGCGGCCCGCACCGTGGACTCGGTGTGGGCCGCGTGCGTTACGCGTCAGCGCCCGGACGCGTACGACAGGAAGGTCGCCCAGGTGGTGGGGGCGAGGGTGAGGCGGGGGCCGTCGGGGTTCTTGGAGTCGCGGACGAGGACCTGAGTCTCGTCCGGTGTGGCCACCTCGACGCAGTCGGGGCCGCTGGACGTGCTGTAACTGCTCTTTATCCACTCCAGCTTCATGTTTCTCCAAGCACTTTCTCGATGAGGGCCATCGACTCCCGTGGGCTGAGAGCCTGTGCCCGGATGATTCCATACTGGATGTCCAGGAGCTGCACCTCTTTCGGCTCCGTGATCACGCGGCTGATGTGCGCCACCTCGACATGACCGACCGTGGTGCCGTCCCCGAGCCTGACCAACCTGAACGAGCCGTCGAGCCCTGAGTTCTCCTCGCGGTTCAGGGGCAGTACCTGAAGGTCGACGTTGCGGAAGGCGCCAACCTCCAACAGCCGTTCGAGTTGCGCGCGCATCACCATCTTGCCTCCGATGGGCCGGAGAAGCGTCGACTCACACTGGACGAAGTTGAAGAGGGCGCGAGCTGTCGTGTCGCCGACGATCTCCTGCCGGGCCATGCGGGCCGACACCTGCTGTTCCAACTGGTCGGCGGTGAAGGGCGGGCGGCGGGCGCCGAGCACCGCCCGTGCGTACTCCTCGGTCTGCAACAGCCCATGAACGACGGAGTTGTTGTAGGCGCACAGCTCAACCGCCTCCGCCTCCAGCTTCTTCAGATCCCGTACCTTCTTCGGGTACCGGAGCTCCGCCACGTCCTCCTTGAACGCCGCGATCTTCCCGCCCGCGCCCAGCGCCTCGTCCGCCGCCTCCAGGTACTCCGGTCGGGGAATCCGCCGTCCCCGCTCCACGGACGAGACCGACTCCTCCCCGTACCCGATCGCCGCGCCGAACTCCGCCTGGGTGAGGCCCGCCGACTCCCGCCACAGCTTCAGTTGCCGGATGACCGTGCGCATCACGCCCCCGGCCTCCTCGTCGTCGGGCCCCGCGTTCCACTCGTTCACGTTCGCCACCTCTTCCTCGGTCGTCCCGTACCGCCCGGACGGGACCGGACGCCAGGCGGACGGCCAACGGCCGCACGGGCTGTCCGTCTTCACAGGCTACGCATGCGTGAACACGCTGGGTGACGTGAATCAGCAAACTCTCCTGCCCTCCGCCGCACCCGCCGTGCGCCGGTTCACCGTGCCGCTCTCCGCCACCCGCCGAGGTGCCCGTCTCGCCCGGCTGCTCGCCGTTCAGCAACTGAGTGAGTGGGGGGTGCCGCTGGATCCGGCGCGGTTGCTGGTGGCCGAGCTTGCGGCGAACGCCGTGCTGCACGGGCGGGTTCCCGGGCGGAGCTTTCGGCTCACGCTCTCCGTCGCTGGGTCTGGCGTTCTCCGGATCGAGGTCACCGATCCTCGTGGTGATCGGTTGCCCTCCGGAGCACCCAGCGGTGATGTACCTGCCGAGTCCGGGTACGGGCTGGCGATGGTCGAGGAACTGGCCGACCGGTGGGGCGTACGGGTCGGGCCCGTGCCGTGCAAGACCGTGTGGGCGGAGGTCGGGCTCCGGGCCTGACCGGAGCCCGGGGATACGGGACTCGGTGGGCCGGTCGTCGGGGGTGCGGGCGGTAAAAGGAGTTAAGAACTCCCTGGAAAGAACCCTCCCAACCCAACCAAACCTCCCGGACGTCACTCACGCGGGTGAACCCGGCCAACTTGGCTGGCGCGCTGGGGGATTGGGCGGGCAGGCTCGCCGTGACAACCGCAGACATGCATCGGCCCTCGCCGGGACTGGCATCCCAGTGCGAGGGCCTGACCAACGAGGAAGCAAGGACCTTCCCCATGGCTGAGACGCAGCTTAACGCTGCCCTGCGTGCGAAGCAGGGCGTTCGGCACACCGCCACCCGGTCCGGTGTCACCCACGTCCGTGCGTACCACCCCAACCGGTACACGATCGTCGGCAACCACCTCGCCCTGCACCGCGAGCTGTCCGTGACTGCCATCGGGCTCGCCGTCCACATCCTGTCGCTGCCCGAGAGCGCCCCGGTCGACATCCGCACCCTCGCTGAGCGGTTTCCCGAGGGGCGGGACCGGATCGCCTTCGCGCTGCGGGAGTTGGAGGCGTGCGGGTATCTGGAGCGGGTGCGGGAGCGTACGGCTGAGGGGCAGATGGTGACGCGTACGTACGTCCACCATGGGCCCGGGGGAGCCAGCGGTCGCCGATGCTGTCGCCGACGACACCGATGTCGTACCGGCGCCGACGCCGAGGCCGGTCGTACGCGAACCGGCTCCGCTTCCGGAGCCCGAACCTGAACCCCGGCGGGGGCCCTCCCACGAGCGCGCCGTCTCCCTGCTCGCCGGGTTGCGCCGTACCGACGAGCGGCTCACGCTCTCCCGCCGGGAGGTGGAGCGGCTGGCCCCCGTTGTCGCCGAGTGGCTGGACGGTGGGGCCAGCGCCGCTACCGTCAACCGGATGCTCACCGTGGACCTGCCTGGTGAGCTGCGGTCCGCGTCCGCGCTGGTCGGCTACCGGCTGCGGGAGTCGCTGCCGCTGCCCCTGCCCGCCGTGCCCGTGTTTCCGGCTCCCGAGGTCGGGCGGAGCCGCCCGCATCCCTTCCAGGACTGCGACGGCTGCGACCGGGTCTTCCGGGCGCCCGAGCCAGGGCTCTGTCGGAGTTGCCGTGCTGAGCGGTTGCCGGTTGCCGGCGTACCAGCCGTGGCCTGAGGGCTGTGGTGGCAGATCATCCGCGGGGGCCTCGCAGCCGCGCGAGGGGCCGACGCCGCGTCGGCAAACCCCGGGGTCGGACGGGCGTAGCTTGGTCGTATGACGACGACGTACGGATCCTTTCCGGGTACGCGGCCCCGGCGGCTGCGTACCACGCCCGTGATGCGGCGCATGGTCGCCGAGACGCGGCTGCACCCGGCCGATTTCATCCTGCCCGCGTTCGTGCGCGAGGGCGTCAGCGAGCCGGTGCCGATCGAGGCGATGCCGGGGGTCGTGCAGCACACGCGCGACAGTCTGAAGAAGGCGGCCGCGGAGGCGGTGGCGGCGGGGATCTCCGGGATCATGCTGTTCGGGGTGCCGGAGGAGGCGAAGAAGGACGCGGCCGGGACGCCGGGGACCGATCCGGACGGGATTCTCCAGGTGGCCCTGCGGGATGTGCGGGCCGAGGTCGGGGACGACCTGCTCGTCATGTCCGACCTCTGTCTCGACGAGACCACCGATCACGGGCACTGCGGGGTACTCGACGCGGAAGGGCGCGTCGACAACGACGCCACCCTTGAGCGGTACGCCGAGATGGCGCAGGTGCAGGCGGACGCCGGGGCCCATGTGGTGGGGCCCAGCGGGATGATGGACGGGCAGATCGGGGTCGTCCGGGACGCGCTCGACCAGATCGGGCGGGAGGACGTCGCGATCCTGGCGTACACCGCCAAGTACTCGTCCGCCTTCTACGGGCCCTTCCGGGAGGCCGTCGGGTCGTCGCTGAAGGGTGACCGCAAGACCTACCAGCAGGACCCCGCCAACTTCCGGGAGTCGATGCGGGAGTTGGCCCTCGACCTGGAGGAGGGGGCCGACATGGTGATGGTGAAGCCCGCCGGGCCCTACCTCGACATCCTGGCGCGGGTCGCGGACGCGGTGGACGTGCCGGTGGCCGCGTACCAGATCTCCGGTGAGTACTCGATGGTCGAGGCCGCGGCGGAGAAGGGCTGGGTCGACCGGGAGCGGGCGATCCTGGAGACGCTGACCGGGATCAAGCGGGCCGGGGCGCGGAACATCCTGACGTACTGGGCCGTCGAGGCGGCGCGGTTGCTGCGCTGAGGGCGGCGGAGACAACGGATCGGGCTCGCTGCGGCCTCGGTTCGGCCACTGGGCGGACTCGGTCGGCATTCAGTTCGGCAACGGACCGGATTCGGTCCGGGGAACGCCCGGTGGCCGACCGGGACGGTGACGGTGCCGGCCGGGGGATCTGTCCGAGAATCGCCGCTCGGAGAGTGCCTCGCGGAGGGGTCAGGGCCTGTGTCGGTGTGCTGAGCAGTGCGGATCAACCGTATTGACGGGTTCTCGTCAGCTTTTCTAAGTTCTGCGTCTGGCCTGATCCATTAGGGGATCGGCTGAGTGGTCTTACGTCGATCCCTGGGGGACGCAATGAGTTGGTTCATCGAGGTCATCAAGAAGTACGCGGTATTCAGCGGCCGGGCGCGCCGCAAGGAGTACTGGATGTTCGCGCTCTTCTACCTGATCTTCTACGTCGTCCTCGCCGCCGTCGGTGCCGCGATCGACGCCGTGTGGCTGCCCGCGCTCCTGACGATCGCGCTCCTGCTGCCGTCCCTGGGTGTCTCCGTGCGCCGCCTGCACGACACCGGCCGCTCCGGCTGGTGGATCCTCATCGGGCTCGTCCCGCTGGTCGGCTTCATCGTCATGCTGGTCTTCGTCTGCTCGGACAGCCAGCCGGGCGCGAACCAGTACGGCCCCAACCCGAAGGAAGCGCCGGTCGCGGCCTGAGGTCGTCGGTGAAGGATGGCAGCCCTCCCGGGCCGCCATCCTTCACTGAACTTTTACCGTTCTGTAGGGTGTCGCTCCGTGAAACGCATCCTGATCCGGTCCGGGAAGAGTCCCTTCCGTGTCGCCACGCCGACAGAGTTCATCCACCAGGACCTGATCGGGACGAACACGGGCAACCTGCTCTTCAGCGACTCCGCCCACAAAATGCTGTCGACGCCGGACACGGAGGTCACCTCCAACGGCATCCGCACCGATCCGTCCGCCCGGCGGGCCGCGGAGATCAACGAGCGGTACGACGTCTTCGTCGTCCCCCTCGCCAACGCCTTCCGGCCCAGTTTCCACGCCTCGCTCGACCGGCTCTCCACGCTCATCGAGCAGCTCACCATCCCGGTCGTCGTCCTCGGCGTCGGGGCGCAGGCGCCCGACGACTACGACACCGGGTGGCTGAAGCCCATGGAGGCCTCGGCGAAGCGTTTCGTCTCGGCCGTGCTCGACCGCTCCGCCTCCATCGGCGTCCGCGGTGAGCTGACCGCCTCCTACCTGAAGGACCTCGGGTTCCCCGCCGACCGGATCGACATCATCGGCTGCCCGTCGATGTTCCTGTACGGCGACACCTTCCCGGAGACCCGCGAGGCCGAGCTGACCGAGGCCTCCCGCCTCGCGCTCAACCTCTCCCCGGACGCGATACCCGTCGGCGACGTCTCCGGCGTCGCCCGCTACGCGTGGGAGCGCTACCCGCACCTCACCTACTACGCGCAGAACCTCGACGACGCCGAACTGCTGCTCTGGGGCGACACCACCCCCGAGTCCGGCCGCGAGGACGCCTTCCCGCTCCAGCTCAGCCACGACCTGCTGCGCGAGAACAAGGTGCGCATGCCGCTCGACCCGGCGACCTGGATCGACGAACTGCGCGCCTACGACTTCGCCTACGGCACCCGCCTGCACGGCAACATCGCCGCACTGCTCGCCGGAACGCCCGCGGTCCTGCTCAGCCACGACTCGCGCACCCTCGAACTGTGCCGGTACTTCGACCTGCCGTACCGCTCGCTGGCCGGGCTGCCCGCCGAGACCGACCCCCGTGAGCTGTACGAGACCGCCGACTTCTCCGCCCTGCGCAAGGGGCACCGGGAGCGCTTCGAGCGGATCGTCGCCTTCCTCGACCGCAACGACCTGGAGAACACCTACTCCCACGGCGACCGCGGCGCCGCCTTCGACGCCCGCCTCGCCGCGCTGGACCTGCCGCCCTCCATGCCGGTGTGGGACGGCTCCGACGACGGCCACATGCGGTACCGCATCGCCCGGCTGCGGGAGCGGCTCGCCGCCTCCGACGCCAAGCTGGCCACCACCGGCGCCAAGCTGGCCGCCGCCGAGAAGCGCGCCACCGAGACCGCGCGCCGCCTCGACACCGCCCGGCAGGAGCTGACCGACACCCGCGAGCGGCTCGCCGCGCTGGAACGCCGGGTCAGCGGCGTCGAGAAGCGCGCGATGGTACGCATCGGTCCCGCGCTGCGGCGCCGGACCCGTGGGTTGCTGGGCTGGGGCGGCGGCCGGAAGACCGGGTGACCCCGCGGGCCCCGGTGACCTCCGGCCGCAGCTGCGTCAGAGGCGTTCCGGGGTGCGGATGCCCAGGAGGGCCATGCCCTGGTGGAGGGTGCGGGCCGTGATGTCGCAGAGGAACAGGCGGTTCTCCACCTGGGCCGGGGTCTCCGCCTTCAGCACCGGGCACTTGTCGTAGAACGTCGTGTACAGCGAGGCGAGCTGGTACAGGTACGCCGCCATCTTGTGGGGCGCGTACTCCGACGCCGCCTCCGCGACCGTCTCCGCGAACGCGTCGATGTGCAGGCCCAGGGCGCGCTCGGCCCCGTGCAGGCCGAGGTCCGGGTGGGCGGCCGGGCGTACCTCGCCCGCCTTGCGGAGGATGGACTGGATACGGGCGTACGCGTACTGGAGGTAGACGGACGTGTCGCCGTTCAGCGAGACCATCTGGTCCAGGTCGAACTTGTAGTCGCGGTTCGCCGACGTCGACAGGTCGGCGTACTTCACGGCGCCGATGCCGACCTGGGCGCCGCGGTCAGCGATCTCCGCGTCCGTGAGCTGGTGCTGGGTGTCCTTCTCCCGGACCACCGCCGTCGCCCGCTCGATCGCCTCGTCGAGGAGGTCCACCAGGCGTACGGTCTCGCCCTCACGCGTCTTGAACGGCTTGCCGTCCTTGCCGAGGACCGTGCCGAAGGCGAGCTGGTACGCCTTCACGTCCTCGTTCAGCCAGCCCGCCCTGCGCGCCGTCTCGAAGACCATCTTGAAGTGCAGGGACTGGCGGGCGTCGACGACGTAGATCAGGCTGTTCGCCTTGAGGTTGAAGACCCGGTCGCGGATCGCGGAGAGGTCCGTGGCCGCGTAGCCGTAGCCGCCGTCCGACTTCTGGACGATCAGCGGGACCGGGTTGCCGTCCGGGCCCTTGATGTCGTCGAAGAACACGCACAGCGCGCCCTCCGAGCGGACCGCCACACCGGACTCCTCCAGCAGGCGGCAGGTCTCGGCGAGCATGTCGTTGTAGCCGGACTCGCCGACGATGTCGGGGTCGCGGACGTCCATGTCCAGCTTCTCGAAGACGGAGAAGAAGTAGATCTTCGACTCGTCGACGAACTTCTGCCACATGGCGAGGGTGTGCGGGTCGCCCGCCTGGAGGTCGACGACCCGGCGGCGGGCCCGCGTCTTGAACTCCTCGTCGGAGTCGAAGAGCCTGCGGGCGGCCTTGTAGAGGCGGTCGAGGTTGGACATCGCCTCCTCGCCGCTGACCTGGGTGTCCTCGGTGTCCTTGTGGTCCAGTTCGTGCGGGTGCTCGTCCAGGTACTGGATCAGCATGCCGAACTGGGTGCCCCAGTCGCCGATGTGGTGGCGGCGGACCACGTTCTCGCCGGTGAACTCCAGGAGCTGGACCACCGCGTCGCCGATCACCGCCGAGCGGAGGTGGCCCACGTGCATCTCCTTCGCCACGTTCGGCTGGGCGTAGTCGATGACCGTGGTGCCGGGGGCCGCGGTGGTCGGCACGCCGAGGCGGGCGTCCGGGTCCTCGGCGCGGGCGGCGAGGTTGGTCGTGATCGCCCGGTCGGTGACGGTGATGTTGAGGAAGCCGGGGCCGGAGACCTCGATGTCCTTGATCACGTCGCCGGTGGTGACGTGGGTGACGACCTGGGCGGCGAGGTCGCGGGGGTTGGCCTTCGCCTTCTTCGCGAGCGCGAGGATGCCGTTGGCCTGGTAGTCGGCCCGGTCGCTACGTCGCAGCAGCGGGTCGACTCCGTCGGCTTCCGGGAGGGCGGAAGTGAGGGCGGCGGCGAGGTGCTGGTGGACGGTGGCGGTGAGGGACGTGACCGGGGCCATGGGGTGGGTGCCGTTCTCCTCGTGGGTGCGGGTGGATGTGGTCAGTATCCCACGGGGGGTAAAGGGAATTTCCGGGTGCGGGGGGTGGGGGTGCTGTGGGGTGGGTGGCGCTGCCCGGCGCTGGCGGGGTGCCGCTGCGCCCACCCGTGCCGCCCCAGCGGCACGACTGCCCGCAGCTACGGCGGACGCGGGGGTGGGCCCCGCCCCAGCGGCACGACTGCCCGCAGCTGCGCGGGGCTGCTGGTCGCGGTCGTGCGGTAACGCGTTTTCGTTGTTGCGTGGGGAGCTGGGAGAATGAGGTGGGCAGCCGTGGGGTTGGCGGCTGGGTTTTGGAAACTCCAGGAAAAAAGAGGACGTGCCGATCGTGGGTCAGAGCACCGAGACCACCGACTGGGTCTCCCGTTTCGCGGATGAGGTCGTTGCGGAGTCGGAGCGTCGGGCCCCGGGCAAACCGGTCGTCGTCGCGTCCGGACTGTCGCCCTCCGGGCCCATCCACCTGGGGAACCTCCGCGAGGTCATGACCCCGCACCTCGTCGCCGACGAGATCCGGCGGCGGGGGCGTGAGGTGCGGCACCTCATCTCGTGGGACGACTACGACCGGTACCGCAAGGTGCCCGCCGGGGTGCCCGGTGTTGACGAGTCGTGGAGCGAGCACATCGGCAAGCCGCTGACGTCCGTGCCCGCGCCCAAGGGGTCCGCGTACCCGAACTGGGCCGAGCACTTCAAGGCCGCCATGGTCGAGTCGCTGGCCGAGCTGGGTGTGGAGTTCGACGGGATCAGCCAGACCGAGCAGTACACCTCGGGTGTCTACCGCGAGCAGATCCTGCACGCCATGCGGCACCGGGGGGACATCGACGCCATCCTCGACCAGTACCGGACCAAGAAGGCCCCGGCGAAGAAGGCTTCGCAGAAGCCCGTCGACGAGGCCGAGCTGGAGGCCGCCGAGGGGTCCGGCGCGGCGAGTGAGGACGACGGCAGCTCCGGCGCCGCCGGGTACTTCCCGTACAAGCCGTACTGCGGCAACTGCGAGAAGGACCTCACCACCGTCACCGGCTACGACGACGAGACCACCGAGCTGACCTACGCCTGCACGGCGTGCGGCTTCTCCGAGACCGTCCGGCTGAACGAGTTCAACCGCGGGAAGCTGGTCTGGAAGGTCGACTGGCCCATGCGGTGGGCCTACGAAGGGGTCGTGTTCGAGCCCAGCGGGGTCGACCACTCCTCGCCCGGGTCGTCCTTCCAGGTCGGCGGGCAGATCGTGGGGATCTTCGGGGGGCAGCAGCCCATCGGGCCCATGTACGCCTTCGTGGGGATCAGCGGGATGGCCAAGATGTCGTCGTCGAAGGGTGGCGTGCCCACCCCCGCCGACGCGCTGAAGATCATGGAGCCGCAGCTGCTGCGCTGGCTGTACGCCCGCCGCCGCCCCAACCAGTCCTTCAAGGTCGCCTTCGACCAGGAGATCCAGCGGCTCTACGACGAGTGGGACCGGCTCGACGGCAAGGTCGCCGACGGCTCGGCGCTGCCCGCCGACGTCGCCGCGCACTCCCGCGCGGTGCGCACCGCCGCCGGTGAGCTGCCGCGCACCCCGCGCCCGATGCCGTACCGGACGCTCGCGTCCGTCGCCGACATCACGGCCGGGCACGCGGACCAGGCGCTGCGCATCCTCAGCGAGCTGGACCCGGAGCAGCCGCTCGGCTCGCTCGACGAGGTGCGGCCCCGGCTGGACAAGGCCGAGGCCTGGATCAACACCCAGGTCCCCGCCGACCAGCGGACCATCGTGCGGGACGAGCCCGACGCCGAGCTGCTGAAGTCGCTCGACGAGCAGGCGCAGGGTTCGCTGCGGCTGCTGCTCGACGGGCTCGCCGACCACTGGTCGCTGGACGGGCTGACCCACCTCGTCTACGGGGTGCCGAAGGTGCAGGCCGGGTTCTCCGCGGACGCCACGCCCAAGGAGCTGCCGCCGGAGATCAAGACCGCCCAGCGGTCGTTCTTCGCGCTGCTGTACCACCTGCTCGTCGGCCGCGACACCGGTCCGCGACTGCCCACGCTGCTGTTGGCCGTGGGGCAGGAGCGGGTGCGGCGGCTGCTCGGGGAGTAAGGAGCGGCCTGATGACGGCGATGGGGGGGCGCCCGGTCTCAGCACCGGGCGCCCCCCCATCGCCGTACCGCTTGTCGCTCAGGCGATGTGGTCGGCTTCCAGTTCCGCGTTGTGGCGGTTGGTGAAGCGCATGACCATGCGCTTGGCCTCGGCGTCCGGAACGGGCACTCCGTACGTCGCCTCGACGTTGTCACTGAACTCGCGCGGGGTCGGGTAGCCGCTGCCGCTGATCGACTGCTTGAAGACCAGGTAGAAGCCTTCCTCGTCCGGCTCCGGGGCCGGGGTGCCGCCGCCCTCGCCGAGTTCGCGGGTGCGGTTG
Organism: Streptomyces sp. B93; assembly: GCF_018070565.1. GTDB lineage: Bacteria > Actinomycetota > Actinomycetes > Streptomycetales > Streptomycetaceae > Streptomyces. Next base: position 58,476 of record NZ_JAGPXL010000029.1, on the reverse strand, counting down.
GGGCCCACCGGGATGGGGAAGCTGCCGGTGTCCTCCATGGATGGCGGTTCCTCGTACTGGTCGCGGTACTCCTCGGCCTGCTGCTGCTCCTCGTACCACTGGGCGTAGGCGGCGTCCGGGTCGTAGTTGGGGTCGTAGCCGCCGTGGTACTCGGTGGTGCGCGGGTCGCGGGACTGGAGCCAGAGGTTCTGCGGCTCGTCGACGGGGGCCTCGGGGGCTGGGGCCTGCTGTGGCTGCTCCGGGGTCGGGTTGCCGACCAGTTGAGGGCGCTGCTCGGCGGGGGGTGCCGCGGCCGGGGGGACGGGCGCCGCCTCGGCGTACGCGGGCAGGTCCGGTGCCGGGGGGAGCAGCGCCGGTTCTATGCCCGCCGCCGCGAGGCCCGCGGGGGCGGTTTCGGCGAGGGGGACGCCGTAGCGGGCCAGGCGCAGGGGCATCAGGGACTCCACCGGGGCCTTGCGGCGCCAGGCGCGGCCGAAGCGGGAGCGCAGGCGGGCCTGGTAGACGAGGCGTTCCTGTTCGAGCTTGATGACCTGTTCGTAGGAGCGCAGTTCCCACAGCTTCATCCGGCGCCAGAGGAGGAAGGTGGGGACGGGGGAGAGCAGCCAGCGGGTGAGGCGGACGCCCTCCATGTGCTTGTCGGCGGTGATGTCGGCGATCCGGCCGATCGCGTGGCGGGCCGCCTCGACGGAGACCACGAACAGGATCGGGATGACGCCGTGCATGCCCACGCCCAGCGGGTCCGGCCAGGCGGCGGCGCCGTTGAACGCGATCGTCGCCGCGGTCAGCAGCCAGGCCGTCTGGCGCAGCAGCGGGAAGGGGATCCTGATCCAGGTGAGGAGCAGGTCGAGGGCGAGCAGGACGCAGATGCCCGCGTCGATGCCGATGGGGAAGACGTAACTGAAGTCCCCGAAGCCCTTCTTGAGGGCGAGTTCGCGTACGGCTGCGTAGGAGCCCGCGAAGCCGATGCCGGCGATGATGACGGCACCGAAGACCACCACGCCGATGAGAACGCGGTGCATCCGTGTCAGCTGAATGGGCGCGGCCACCCGTACTCCCCTCCCACTGCGTGTTGTTGCGCGCAACAGAGTGGCACATGTGTACGGGGAACGGGTGGCCGGTATGCCTCTCAGTCCATTCCTCAGCCCTTTTCCGCCGACGGCGAGGCCGATGACGGGGCCGACGACGAGGCGCCGTCGGTGGCGGCGTCGCCGTCCGCCGCGCCCTTCGTCTCCGTCACCGCCCCGACCGCCTCCTTGGCCGCCTTCGTCGCCGCCTTCGCCAGGTCGTCGGCGTCGGGGGTCTTGTCGCCGGCGAGGCCCGCGCCGTTGTAGTCGAGGGTGATGACCACGTTCTCGACCCGGGTCACGACCGTCTGCTGTTTGAAGGAGCCTTCCTTCTTCTTCAGGTCGTAGCGGATCAGGGTCGCCTCGTCGCCGGTGCCGCTGACCGGTTCCGCCTTGGTGTTCTTGGCGTCGGCCACCGCCTGGGCGTCCTCGACCTGCTTGGCGTAGTACTCCCTGGCGCGCTCGTCGCCCGCGCCCCGGGTGACGTCGGAGTCGAAGCGGAGCAGGGAGACGTTCAGCCAGCGGAACTGGGAGCCCTTGACGCCGTTGTTGTCGAGGCTGCTCCAGGAGCAGTTGGCGCGGGTGGCCGTGTCGTCCGAGGGGCCTTCCTTGCCCTTGGTGCCCTTGGGGACGAGGTCCTCCAGGGTCTTCTTCGCGAGCATCCCGCACGGCTCGGGCAGCGTGTCGTAGACCGCCGCCCGCACGGTGGGGGACGGGCTCGCGGAGGCGCTCGCGGCGCTCTCGGAGGACTGCTTGGCGTCGTCGCCGGAGCCGGAGTCCGAGGAGCAGCCGGCGGCGATCAGCATCACGGGCACGGCGGCCACGCCGACGAGGGCACGGCCGCGGCGCTTCGCCCGCCCGGCCCGCTGGGGTCGCTGGTCGTCGTCTCGCTGTACTCGTCGCTGCATGGTTCCTTCACTCATGACGCTCGTGGTTCCTGCGGTCGGATCGGGTCCGAGGGGCCACGGTACGCGGTGGGGGACGCGTGCGACCTGGGTTCCCGGCGTTCGCGGGCCGGGCACGGCGGTGACCGCCGATCGGTCAAATGCGGCTAACCGGACAGGGATCCGGCGAGCCGGGAGGCCAGTTTCCGCGCCCTGTCCTGCATTTCCTCGCTGTCCGGTACGACTCCGACGGCCGCCGCCTGCTCCTCGTAGGCGACCGTCACGATCACGTTCGACGTGCGGAACGCCACAGTCACCGTGCGCTGCTGGGCCGTCGAACCGGCGCGGCTCAGCTCGTCGTCGAGGAAGGCCTCGTCACCGAGGTCGTCCAGGAGGCGGGGCTGGAGGCCGGTGGGGGTGGCCGTGGGGGAGGTGGGGGGGGAGGCCGAGGGGGAGGACGTCGGGGCCGGTGAGGTGGCGGTGGCCTGGGGTGCCTTGCCGGTCTCCGATCCCGTTCCCGTTCCCGTGGCCGTCGCTGTCGGCGTCGTCGTCTCGGACGTCGTGGGCTCCGGGAGGTCGGCGGCCTCGCGCATGGCCGCGAAGAGCTGCTCGGCCTGGGTGTCGTCGCTGACGGTGTTGTCGTAGGACACCACGCGTTCCAGGTCGACGAAGAGGTGGTCCGTGGCGGTGCTCGACTCCACCTTCCAACGGCAGCCGACCTTGCGGTCGTTGTCGTAGGTGAGGGTGGCCTCGCCCGCGTAGGCCTTCTCGCGCTGGTCCTCGTCGGTGATCTGCTTGATGCCGGGCAGCAGGGAGTCGAGGGTGTCCTCGCCGACCGCGCCGCAGGGTTCGGGGAGGGTGCGGTAGCGGCCGGGCTGGGCGGTCGCCGATGCCGTACCGGCGTCCTCGGGGTTGGAGCCGTCGGCAGTGCCGCCGCCGTCGGAGCCGCCGGTGCAGCCGGACAGCAGGGCCGCGAGGAGTGCGGCGACGCCGGGTACGTACGCCTTCCGCTGCACGGTCAGGCTCCTCTCGCTGCTGGTGCTGCTTGCGTGGATCCAGTGTCCCCGCTGGTTATTCGGTTGCCGGGCGGGGGTGTGGCCGGAAGACAATGTGTATCGCACGCGCTGCCGTGGACGCCGGTCCGTCGTCCTTTTTCGATGACCTTGGCGCCGGTTTTGCCGTTCAGGGCTTTCCTTTCCTTTTCTGAGTTTCATGGGGGATTCATGTCGTACGTGGAGATGCCGGGCGCGAAGGTCCCGATCCGGATGTGGACCGACCCGGCGTCGGTGGAGGACGTGGCGCTCCAGCAGCTGCGGAACGTGGCGACGCTGCCGTGGATCGAGGGCCTCGCCGTGATGCCGGACGTGCACTTCGGCAAGGGTGCGACGGTCGGGTCCGTTATCGCCATGCGGGGGGCGGTCTGCCCGGCCGCGGTGGGCGTGGACATCGGCTGCGGGATGTCCGCAGTACGGACCTCACTGACCGCCAACGACCTGCCCGGCGACCTGTCCCGGCTCCGGTCGCGGATCGAGCAGGCCATTCCGGTGGGACGGGGCATGCACGACAGCCCCGTCGAGCCGGGCCGCCTGCACGGGTTCGCCACCGGGGGGTGGGACGACTTCTGGGGGCGGTTCGAGGGGGTCGCGGAGGCGGTGAAGTTCCGTCAGGGACGGGCGACCCAGCAGATGGGGACGCTCGGGGGCGGGAATCATTTCGTTGAGGTTTGTACGGATATGTCCGGCGCGGTGTGGCTCATGCTCCACTCCGGTTCCCGGAACATCGGCAAGGAACTGGCCGAGCACCACATCGGTGTCGCGCAGAAGCTGCCGCACAACCAGGGTCTGGTCGACCGCGACCTCGCCGTCTTCGTCGCGGACACCCCGCAGATGGCGGCGTACCGCAACGACCTGTTCTGGGCGCAGGAGTACGCCAAGTACAACCGCAGCATCATGATGGCGCTGCTGAAGGACGTGGTCCGCAAGGAGTTCAGGAAGGCGAAGCCGACCTTCGAGCAGGAGATCTCCTGCCACCACAACTACGTGGCGGAGGAGCGGTACGACGGCATGGACCTGTTGGTGACCCGTAAGGGTGCGATCCGGGCCGGGTCCGGGGAGTACGGCATCATCCCCGGCTCCATGGGCACCGGTTCGTACATCGTGAAGGGCCTCGGCAACGAGCGGTCCTTCAACTCCGCCTCGCACGGCGCCGGTCGCCGGATGAGCCGCAACGCCGCCAAGCGCCGCTTCTCCACCAAGGACCTGGAGGAGCAGACGCGGGGGGTGGAGTGCCGTAAGGACTCCGGGGTCGTGGACGAGATCCCCGGCGCCTACAAGCCGATCGAGCAGGTCATCGACCAGCAGCGGGACCTCGTGGAGGTCGTCGCCAAGCTGAAGCAGGTCGTCTGCGTGAAGGGCTGACCCCCAGGGGGCGTCAGCCCTTCACGGGCGTCAGCGGGACTCGCGGTGGACCTTCGTGTTGGACGCCTGGGCGCGGGGGCGGACGATCAGGAGGTCGACGTTGACGTGGGGCGGGCGGGTGACGGCCCAGGTGATGGTGTCGGCGACGTCGTCGGCGGTGAGGGGTTCGGCGACGCCCTCGTAGACCTTGGCGGCGCGTTCGGTGTCGCCGCCGAAGCGGGTGAGGGCGAAGCCCTCCGTCCTGACCATGCCGGGGGCGATCTCGATCACCCGGACCGGCTGGCCGACGATCTCCAGGCGGAGGGTCTCGGCGAGGACGTGGGCGCCGTGCTTGGCGGCGACGTAGCCCGCCCCGCCCTCGTAGGTGGCGTGGCCCGCGGTGGAGGAGACGACGACCACCGTGCCGTCGCCGCTGGCGACCAGGGCGGGGAGCAGGGCCTGGGTGAGGTTGAGGGTGCCGATGACGTTGGTCTCGTACATCTGGCGCCAGTCGGCCGGGTCGCCGGTGGCCACCGGGTCCGCGCCGAGCGCGCCGCCCGCGTTGTTGACCAGGACGCCGATCGTCGTGAAGGCCGTCGCGAACTCGTCGACGGCGGCGCGGTCGGTGACGTCCAGCGCGTACGCGGTCGCGGAGTGGCCCGCCGCGTTGATCTCCTCGGCCAGCGCCTCTATCCGGTCCTTGCGGCGGGCGGTCAGGACGACGCGGTAGCCGGCGGCGGCGAGCTGCCGTGCCGTGGCGGCGCCGATGCCGCCGCTCGCGCCCGTGACGACGGCGATGCGGGAGGCGGCGGAGGGGGCGGCGGCTGCCATGGGGGCTCCTCTGGCGTGACGGGTCCGGTGTGACGGGTTACGGGTTGGGACGCGTTCCTTCTCTGCCCGGTCAGGATAGGCATGGGGGCCGGGCCGGGGGTTCGTGGTCCCGCTCTGCGGTCGTCGTGGGGCGGTGCCGGTGGGAAAATCGAGGGTGGGGCCCGGCCGGTGTGGAGGTGGGTCATGGGAGACGCGCGTGAGGTCATGGACCGGCTCACGGAGGCGGTCACCACGGGCCGCGATCCGGACGTCCTGGCGGAGCTGTTCGCCGAGGACGCGGTCGCCGTCACGCCCGACGGGGAGTTCCGCGGGCGCGACAGCATCCTGGGCTGGTGGGGTCAGATGATCGAGGCGATGCCGGACGCGTGGTACGAGCCGGAGCACGCCTACGAGGCCGGTGACACCGCCATCGACGAGGGCTTCTACCGGGGCCGCAACAGCGGGCCCCTTCAGCTGCCCACGGGTGAGACGTTGCCCGCGACGGGCCGGGAGGTCAGGATCCACGGGGTGGACATGGCCACCGTGGCGGACGGCCGGATCGTGAGCTACCGGGTCTACTACGACCAGATGGACTTCCTGGGGCAGCTGGGCCTGCTGCCGCCCGCCTGAGCTGTGGAATAAGCGTGGCCACGGTGCCGTTCAGCGGTATAGTTGAACGGTCAACCACTTGGAGGATGAGCGGCCATGCAGTCCATGCAGTTCGGGATCTTCAGCGTCGGAGACGTCACGCCGGACCCGACGACGGGCCGTACCCCGACCGAGCGTGAGCGGATCAAGGCGATGGTCGCCATCGCCCTGAAGGCGGAGGAGGTCGGGCTGGACGTCTTCGCCACCGGCGAGCACCACAACCCGCCCTTCGTGCCGTCGTCACCGACGACCATGCTCGGGTACATCGCGGCACGGACCGAGAAGCTCGTCCTCTCCACCTCCACCACCCTGATCACCACCAACGACCCGGTGAAGATCGCGGAGGACTTCGCGATGCTCCAGCACCTGGCCGACGGCCGGATGGACCTGATGATGGGGCGCGGGAACACCGGCCCGGTCTACCCCTGGTTCGGACAGGACATCCGGCAGGGCATCAACCTCGCCGTCGAGAACTACGCCCTGCTCCACCGGCTGTGGCGCGAGGACGTCGTGAACTGGGAGGGGAAGTTCCGTACGCCTCTCCAGGGATTCACCTCCACGCCCCGGCCGCTGGACGACGTCCCGCCGTTCGTGTGGCACGGCTCGATCCGCTCGCCCGAGATCGCCGAGCAGGCCGCCTACTACGGTGACGGCTTCTTCCACAACAACATCTTCTGGCCCGCCGACCACACCAAGCGCATGGTCGAGCTGTACCGGGCCCGCTACGCCCACTACGGGCACGGCACGCCCGAGCAGGCCATCGTCGGCCTCGGCGGCCAGGTGTTCATGCGGAAGAACTCGCAGGACGCGGTGCGCGAGTTCCGGCCCTACTTCGACAACGCGCCCGTCTACGGGCACGGGCCGTCGCTGGAGGACTTCACCGAGCAGACCCCGCTCACCGTGGGCTCGCCCCAGCAGGTGATCGAGAAGACGCTCGCCTTCCGCGAGTACGCCGGGGACTACCAGCGCCAGCTGTTCCTTATGGACCACGCCGGGCTGCCCCTGAAGACCGTGCTGGAACAGCTCGACATGCTCGGCGAGGAGGTCGTGCCGGTGCTGCGCAAGGAGTTCGCCGCCGGGCGGCCCGAGAACGTGCCGGACGCGCCCACCCACGCCTCCCGGCTCGCCGGGAAGAACGCCGAGAAGTCCGAGGAAGGTGCCGCCGTATGAAACTCGTCGTCGTCTCGGCGGGACTGAGCGTCCCGTCCTCCACCCGGCTGCTCGGTGACCGCCTCGCCGCGGTCGCCGCACCGGCCGCCACCGCGCCGGAGCCCGCGCCCGCCGACGTGCGGGTGATCGAGCTGCGCGACCTCGCCGTGGAGATCGCGCACACCTTCACCAACGGGTTCCCGGCCCCGGCGCTGGCCGAGGCGTTCGACGCGGTCGCGGCGGCCGACGGGCTGATCGTCGTCACGCCGGTGTTCTCCGCTTCCTACAGCGGACTGTTCAAGTCGTTCTTCGACGCCCTCAGCGTCACCGACGAGAACGCCCTCACCGGCAAGCCCGTCCTGATCGCCGCGACCGGCGGCACCGCCCGGCACTCCCTGGTCCTCGACCACGCCCTGCGCCCGCTGTTCGCCTACCTCAAGGCCGTCGTCGTCCCGACCGGGGTCTACGCCGCCTCCGAGGACTGGGGCGCCGAGGGCCTGGACGAACGGATCGAGCGGGCCGCCGGTGAACTCGCGGCGCTGATGGCGGGGCTGTCCACCGCCCGGCCGCTGCCCAGGCGGGACTCCTTCGAGCAGGTCACCCCGTTCGAACAACGGCTCGCGGCCCTGCGCCCCACCGCGTGAGACCGCCCGCTGTCCCGGTGAGATCCCGGTAAGAAGCCCGGCCGTACCCCGAACCCCGGGTCGTACGGCCGGGCCGCTTTGCCACACTGGACCCGTGGCCCCCACTGTTCTGCTCGCCGAGGACGATCGCGCGATCCGGCACGCCCTGGAGCGGGCCCTGACCCTGGAGGGCTACGACGTCACCGCGGTCGCCGACGGAGTGGAGGCCCTGGCCAGCGCCCACCGCACCCCGCCCGACGTCCTCGTCCTCGATGTGATGATGCCGGGCATCGACGGCCTCCAGGTCTGCCGGGTGCTGCGCGCCGAGGGCGACCGCACCCCGATCCTGATGCTGACCGCGCTGGTGGAGACCCAGGACCGGATCGCCGGCCTGGACGCGGGCGCCGACGACTACGTCGTCAAGCCATTCGACGTCGAGGAGGTCTTCGCCCGGCTGCGCGCCCTGCTGCGCCGCACCAGCCCCGACGGCGGCCCCCTCACCAGCGACGCGCCGGAGACCGTCCCCCGGCCGCTGCCCGACCCGCGGTTCATCGACGCCGCCGGCATCCGCATGGACCCCCGGGCCCGGCGCGCCTGGCGCGGCAGCCGTGAACTGGAGCTGACCCGCACCGAGTTCGAGCTGCTCGAACTGCTGGTCCGCAACGCGGGCATCGTCCTGGACCACGCCACCATCTACGACCGCATCTGGGGTTACGACTTCGGCCCCGGCTCCAAGAACCTCGCCGTGTACGTCGGCTATCTGCGCCGCAAGCTCGACGAACCGGGCGCGCCGCAGCTGATCCACACCGTCCGGGGCGTGGGTTACGTACTGCGGGAGCAGTGATGAGCCGGGGGCGGCGGCTGCGGCTGCTGTCGCTGGGGACGACGTTCGCGGTGTCCTTCGCGGCGGTGACGGCCGCCGTCACCGTCGTCGTCGGCATCCTGTCGTACAACGCGGCGGCCCGGCTGGTGCGGGTGGACCAGCAGTCGGTGTTCGCGGAGGTCGTGCAGGACCTGCGGGCCGAGGTGCGGGCCAACCGGATGGAACCGGCCGACTTCTCCTCCGGGCCCGGCCATGACTTCGTCCGCCCCGCCCGCACGGACGTGCAGGTGCTCGGCCCCGACGGCGACATCGTCGACCCGGGCAGCCCCGGCCTCCCCGTCACCGGCGCCGACCGGGAGGTGGCGGGCGCGGCGGGCGCCGGGACGGTCGTCCAGCACCAGGACGTCGACGTCGGCAGCGACGTGTACCGGGTCGCCACCGTCGCGCTCGGCAGCGGGCGGGGCGCGGTGCAGGTGGCGCAGGAGTTCAGCGACACCGAGGACCTGCTGCGCACCCTCCAGCAGCGGACCTGGCTGCTGATGGCGGCGGTCGTCGTCGCCGCCGGGCTGTTCGGCTGGTGGCTGGCCCGGCGCATCACCCGCCGCCTGGTCGTCCTCACCGACGCCGCCGAGGCCGTCGCCCGCACCCGGCGGCTCGGCATCCAGGTCCCGGTCACCGGCTACGACGAGGTCGGCCGCCTCGGGCGGGCCTTCGACCGCATGCTGGGCCGCCTCGCCCAGTCGGAGGAGGACCAGCGGCGCCTCGTCCAGGACGCCGGGCACGAGCTGCGGACGCCGCTGACCTCACTGCGCACCAACATCTCCCTGCTGCGCCGGATCGACGAACTCCCGCCGGAGGCCCGCGAGGAACTCGTCGCCGACCTCGGGCAAGAGGCCCGGGAGCTGACCGACCTGGTCAACGAGCTGGTGGAGCTGGCGGCCGGGCAGTCCGACGCCGAGCCGCCGCAGCGGGTCGACCTCGCCGACCTCGCCGAGGACGTCGCCGCGCTGGCCCGGCGCCGTACCGGGCGCAGGATCGTGGTGCGGGCGGGCGGTGGCACGGTGACGCAGGGGCGGCCCGTGCTGCTGACGCGGGCGCTGTCCAACCTGGTCGAGAACGCGGCGAAGTTCGACGCCGACGGCCATGAGCCGATCGAGATCGTCGTGTCCGGGCCGGACGGCGAGTCGCCCGGGCGGCCGCTGCGGGTCGAGGTCCTCGACCGCGGTCCGGGGATCGCCGACGACGACCTGACCCGGGTCTTCGACCGTTTCTACCGGGCCGCCGACGCCCGCGCCCTGCCGGGTTCCGGGCTCGGGCTGTCCATCGTGCGGGAGGTGGCCCTCTCGCACGGCGGGGCGCCGTTCGCCTACCGGCGGGACGGGGGCGGCTCGGTGCTGGGGTTCACGGTGGGGCGCCGGACGGGCTGAGCGTCCGGCGCCGCGGGGCCGCGGGTCAGCCGCCGAGGGCGGCCTCGGCGGCGGTGAGGGCGCCGGTGTGGCCCCTGCGCAGCGCGGTCAGCTCCTCGCGGTGCTCGGCGATCTGCTCCCGCTGGATCCTGGCGTCCTCGGTGAACCAGGTCCTGACCAGGTTCGTGGACTCCTTGCAGTCGATGTCGGCGACGGCGACGGCGATCTCCTCCGCGGAGGGGGTGTCGCCGGCGCGCGGGGCGAGGTCGATGGCGTTGTAGGGCACGTCGACGGTGTGGCCCTTGTCCTTCATGCAGGCCGACCAGTCGGCGAGCACGGCCCGCACCTCCGGTGTCTCCCGCGACTTCACCAGGCTCTGCCCGTCGAGTTCGGAGACGAGGGTGAAGTCGAGGTTCCGGGTGCCGAGGGTGTCGTCGGCCCAGCCCGCGCAGCCGTCCTTGTGGATCTTCTTGCCGTTGAAGCTGGCGCGTGCCGGGGCCGCGCCGGTGTCGGCCGGGTTCAGGCTGGTGCGGCCGGAGAGCACCTCGACCTGCGGCTGGGTGAGGGCGGGCAGCTCGGTGCGCTGCTGGCGCTGGAGGTCCTCGGGCAGCCCGTAGCCGTACTTCTCGGCCGCGGCGCGGTCGGTGATGCCGTAGCGGCGTTCCATGTTGGCGTCGTTGTCGTTCGGCGGCGGGTTCATCCCGGCGGGCGGGAAGGCGACCTCCAGGCCGTACTCGGCCATGCACTCGCTCTGGAGGCGGCGTTCGGCGTCGTCGAGGGTGACGGTCTCCTCGTAGGTCTGCATGTAGCGCTCCAGGGGCAGTTCGAGGCCCTTGGCGAGTCCGTTCGGGTCGGCCTTGGGCCACTTGCTCCGGTCGACGGCCGAGCCCGCCTCGGCGACCGGTTCGGCCCGGGTGCCCCGGTCGGGGGCGCCGCCGGGGGCCGCGCAGCTGGTGACCAGGCCCGCGCAGACGGCGAGGAGGGCGATGGCTGGTGCCTTGGTGCGGTGGGTCATCGGCGTCTCTCCTGGGTCCGGGGCCGGGTCACGCGAAGTGCTGGGAGGCGTTGTCGTTCTTCAGCGTCGAGTCGAGGTTCACGAAGGGGCAGTCGTAGGCGGAGGCGTGCCCGAAGTACTGGGAGTGGCCCTGGTAGCCGGAGTTGTAGTAGACGCGGTAGTTGTCCGCGGGGGCGCAGTTGCGGACGGAGGCGGCGTTGTTCTTGACGCGCTGGCCGCTGCCGTTGCCGTTGCCGTTGAAGACGTAGACGTACGTCGACAGGGTGGAGCCCTGGTACTGGCTGGTGCCGTCGTAGTCGTGGACGTTGCCGTAGAAGCTGGCCCAGCTGGAGAGGATCTTGCCGCCGCTGAGGGCGTACTCCTTGGAGTTGTAGACCATCCACAGGTCGCCGTAGGAGCAGTTGATCCAGGGGACGTCGCAGTTGTCGGTGACGTAGTAGGTGGCGGCCTGGGCGGGGGTGGCGGTCGCCAGGAGTCCGGCGGTGGCGGCCACGGCGGTGGTGGCGGCGGACAGGGCGGCCCGCAGCTTGGTGATCTTCATGGGTTCCTCCCGGGTCACTGGTGGCGGGCGGCGCGGCGGCGCCGGGACGGCTCGGTGGCGTCCACGAGGACCCCGGCCCCGGCGCCCGGCCGTTCGTGCGCGGCGCGCAGGCCCTCGGCGACGCGGGCCAGCTTCGGGTCGCCGGGTGCCACGGCGACGTAGAACAGGCCCTCGTACGGGCGCCGGTCGTCGCCGCCCCAGCGGACGACGCCCTCGGTGTCGGCGACGATGTCGCGGATCACCAGTTCCTGGGCCCTGGTGAAGCCGCCGCGGACGCCGGGCGGGAAGGAGCCGGGGCGGACGACGACGGCTGTGCCGGAGGCCTGCGCGGACTGCGGCAGGCCGCTGTCGCGGACCTTCGACGGGGCGGTCCAGCCCTGGAGGGGCGCCGGTTCGCCGGGCAGGCCGAGGGTGTCGACCTCGTAGTGGAAGCGGCGCACGACGTGCACCAGTACGGTCTCCACGTCCCCGGTGCGCACCACCACGCTCAGTCCGGTGCCGGGCACCGGGCAGGTGGCCAGCTCGCTGTCGGCGTCGACGGCCTTGTGCATCTCCCAGCCGTTCGCGGACGGGCGGCCGGTCAGCGTGCGGCGGCGGCGCGCCTCGAAGCGGCGCAGCGCTTCCTTGAGGTCGTCGTCCTTCAGGGGCTTCGGCGCGGCGGCGGGGGCGGCGGCGGCCGGTACGGCACCCAGTCCCACGCCGGTGAGGCCCGCGGCGGCGGTGACCCCGGCGGCGGTGGTGAGGGCGCGTCTGCGGGACAGGTCGATGTTGATCACGGGTCAGCCTTCCTGGTGGTCGGTGGGGCTTCTCGGGTCAGGCCTCGCGCACGACGCGGTTGTACTTCTCGAAGATCGCGTAGAGCGGCATCCGCAGCTGGGCGTCGCTGAACGCCGGTTCCGCCGGGCCCTGGTAGCGGCGCAGGACCTCGTAGATCTCGGTCTCGGTGTAGTCGAGGGCGGGGCGGCGGATCGGGCTCTCCGCGACGTCGCCGGGCTTGCCGTCGGCGCCCCAGATGTGGACGAGGCCGATGGTGCGGACGTTGAAGGAGTTGTCCGTGAGCAGCCGCAGCCACATCTTGTACCGGTCGGCGTCCGGGTCGGGGCGTACGTCGGTGGGGTCGAGGATCTCCCCGTCGACGAGCCCGGCGTTGATGCAGTGGTTCCAGGCGAGGATGCCGACCCGGCCCTGGATCTGGCCGATGCCGGTGCTGGAGTCCTGGGCCCGTTCGACGCCGGGGAGGTGCTGGGCCCAGTCCGGCAGGACGCCGGTGTAGTAGAGGCCGACACCGCCGTCGACGTTGGCGTCCTCGTTGCCGTAGTGGCAGAACTCCCAGAAGGCGGAGGTCTGGATGAGGGCCTTGCGCATCCGGTACCGGCGGGCGGTCGCCGTGATGACGTCGTCCTCCTCGAAGACCGCGTTCAGGCACTCCAGCCGGGTGTAGATGCTGGTCGACGTCTCACCGCGCCCGATGGACCGCATGTACTCCGTGGCCTCCGAGGCCAGGGCGCCCCAGTAGTCGAAGTTGAAGTAGATGTCCTGCTTCAGCGAGGGCGCGGGGTCGAAGCTGGCCTGGCCGGTGTCGCGGCCGGAGGCGATGTTGTTGTCGATCTCGATGGCCCCGTCGCCGGAGCCGACGGACTTGGTGACGATCTGGTCGAACGCCCAGTTCTCCGGCAGCGTGTAGCCGAGGTTCCCGGAGAACCCGGAGGACATGTCGGACACGAAGCTGGCGTCCGCGTACCCGGCGGCCGAGACCCGGGAACAGACGTTGCGGGGCCCGTAGATGCCGATCCGGTAGCCGCTTCCGGTGCGGTCCATGTGGCTCTTGACGCTCTGGAAGTACGGCAGGATGTGCGAGGTCACCTCGTCGTCGACGGCGTCGTAGTCGACCGCGAAGTAGATCCGGCTGCCGGACTTGAAGCCGTGCTCCTCGGCCTTGTACGTGGCGTTGGCGCAGTCGAGGACGCCCTGCTGGGGGCTGTAGTAGTCCACCGAGCGGGCCCACGTCTGGTAGATCGGGAAGCAGCGCAGCCCGTACTGCCGGATCGTCTCCAGCTCGCCCGGCTGGATCTCCTTCTCCGGCAGTGAGGTCGTCGACGGGTTGTAGAGGTAGCGGCCGACGTACTTGTAGCCCGCGTCCTTCAGCGCCTGCGCCCGCGCCGGGGTGATCTTGGTGACGCCGTCGCAGGCCTCACCGGCGCGGCTCTGGTCGCCGTAGGAGACCAGCAGGGACGCCCAGGTCTGGAAGTCGCCGATGCCGGTGACGGGGAGCTTGGCGAAGGACTGGAAGACACGCACCCCGTCGGCGACGGTGGAGGTGAAGTTCCCGAACGGCACGCTGCGCTTGTTGAGGATCATGCCCGCGGTGAACAGCAGCGCCCAGGTGCCGGTGGTGCCGACGGCCACGGTGTGATTGCGCAGGCCGGACTGGGTGCCGGGGCCGAAGACGCCGTTGGCGGTGCCGTCGGCCATGCCGAGTTCGTACTGGATGGCCAGCAGCAGGGACTTGGCGACGTCGCGGGAGTGGTGGCCGTCGCAGGGGATGACGTAGAAGTCGGCGCGGTTGACGTAGCGGCCGTTCAGCCACTGCTGGATCTCGCGGATGGTGTCGGAGCCGTTGTTGACGGTGACGTAGGCGTCCATGTTCAACAGGCCCTTGAACACCTTGGGTTCCAGGCTGCTGCCGGGGAACGTGCCCCCGACGCCCATGTTGGCCTTCAGGGACGCCACGGCCGCGGCGACGCGGTCGGTGTAGACGCCCTCGATGCCGTCGCCGTCGTAGCCCTTGCAGTACAGCGCGGACTGGATGATCCGGCAGAAGTCGGCGGACGGCATGGTGGAGGCGTTGAGGCTCGGGTACTTCGACCTGAGGGTGGAGAGCGTCGTGGGCCCGAAGCTGTTCGACAGCGCGGTGATGCCGAGTTCCCACTGGAGGGCGCGGGTCAGGGCGTACATGGTGTTCCAGCCCGTGCGCCCGTCCTCGGTGACGGTCATGCCGATTCTGCCGCCGTAGACCTGATTGACGAACCTCTGGGCTCTGAGCACCATCTCGTCGGCCATGGGTGGCCCTCCTTCGTGCTGCGGTGTGTGGGCAGGGTGAGCGGCGGGCGGTGGGGACGAGGGGGAGGGGAGACGGAAGGGGGAGAAGGCAGGGCGAAGCCGCCGTGTGTGACGGGGAGTTGCCGGGGCGCGGTCGGTGGAGCGCCCGGTGCGACTGCGGTCGGTGACGGTGAGTGGCGGCCGATGAGGGGGGCCTGGAGTGCCCCCCGGACGTTGCACTACGACGTGCCGTGAACCCGCGAAGCCCCCGTCCCCCTCCCTCGACTGCGATGCCGCGAGGGGCGTCCGGCCCGTTCCACACCGGACTCCGTGTCCCCCGCCCCTCGCGGCCTCCACGAACCTAGGCCTACGGATCATCGGGGGGAAGGGGGTTTCCGGCAGGGAATCCGCAGGTGGGGGAGGCTGGTTACGGAGGGTTCCGGGGCTCATCCGGATTAACGGGCTATGCCGGGATGCGGGCGACATCAGTGCTTCCGGCGACACCGGGCGGGCGGTCGGTATTCTTCGGCCACTCGCTCAAGTGCTCGAATTGAGGTCTATACCTGTCGCGATCGCGGGGGCTGGAATCGTGACTGACCTGTGGGGGGAGGGGGTTGGCGGAAATCGCAACTCATTTGTGCGCCGGGCCGCGTAGAGAGCGTTTTCGGCCAGGGGTCCGGAGGGGGTTGTGGGGTGCCTGCGGCGATGATGTGTAGCGCTGCGTGATCAAAGATGGGCATGTGATGTGCGTCACGCGAGGGCTGGTGGGGGACGCCTCAGGCGGGGTAGGCGTGGGTCTGGGTCGCCTTCACCGTCGCCCACACCGTGCCGCCCGGACGGAGGTCCAGTTCGGCGGCGGCCATGGTGGTGAGGTCGGCGGCGAGGGGGAGTTCGCCGCCGAGGGCCGCGCGGATCCGGTCGCCGTGGGTCTCCAGACCGGCCACCTCGCACCGCCAGAGGTTGCGGGCGCTGGAGCCGGTGGGCCGGTCGCGGTGCAGGGTGACCGCGCTGGGCGGGAAGGCGACGAAGACCGGCCCGGTGAGGTCCTCGGTGGTGGTGATCGCGGGTCCGTCGTCGAGGCGGACGGCGTGGCCGTCGGCCCGGCCCCGGTAGAGGTTCAGGCCGACCAGATGGGCGATGTAGTCGGTGCGCGGGTGGCGGGCGATGTCGGCCGGTGCGCCCTCCTGGACGCTGCGGCCGTCCTCGATGACGACGAGATGGTCGGCCAGCACCATGGCGTCCAGCGGGTCGTGCGTGACCAGTACGGCGACCGCTTCGAAGTCGGCCAGGTGGCGGCGGAGCCGGGCGCGTACGTCGAGCCGGGTACGGGCGTCGAGCGCGGCGAGCGGCTCGTCCAGCAGCAGCAGGCGCGGGTGGGTGGCCAGGGCGCGGGCGAGGGCGACGCGCTGGGCCTGGCCACCGGACAGCTTGCGGGGCTTGCTCGCGGCGTGCGCGGCGAGACCCAGCCGGTCCAGCCACTCGGCGGCCTGGGCGCGGGCCTTCGCCCTGGAGGCGCCGTGGCAGCGCGGGCCGAAGGCGACGTTGTCGAGCGCGGACAGGTGCGGGAAGAGCAGGTAGTCCTGGAAGACCACCCCGACCGGCCGTGACTCCGGCGGCGTACCGTCCAACTCCCGCCCGTCCAGCCGCAGATGCCCGCCGGACAGCGGGACGAGACCGGCCAGGGCCCGCAGCGCGGTCGTCTTGCCCGCGCCGTTGGGGCCGAGCACGGCGACCACGTCACCGGGCGCCGCGCTGAGCGCCACGTCGAGACGGAAGGCGCCCCGCTCGACCACCAGCCGGGCGTCGAGCCCTTCGGCGCCCTGGCGCTTGTCGTCCCCGCCGCCGGTCATGAGGCGGTCATCCACCGGTCGCGCAGCCCCGCCAGCACCGCGATCGACACGGCGAGCAGGACCAGACTGAGGGCGATCGCCGCCTCCGGGTCGTTCTGGAGGGCCAGGTAGACGGCGAGCGGCATGGTCTGGGTGCGGCCCGGGAAGTTCCCCGCGAAGGTGATGGTCGCGCCGAACTCGCCGAGCGCGCGGGCCCAGGCGAGGACGGCGCCCGCCGCGACGCCCGGCGCGATCAGCGGCAGGGTGACCCGGCGGAAGGCGGTGAAGCGGGAGGCGCCGAGGGTGGTGGCGGCCTCCTCGTAGCGGGGGTCGGCGGCGCGCAGGGTGCCCTCCACGCTGATGACGAGGAACGGCATCGCCACGAAGGCCTCCGCGACCACCACGCCCGCCGTGGTGAACGGCAGGGTGACCCCG
Source organism: Streptomyces sp. B93 (assembly GCF_018070565.1). Classification (GTDB taxonomy): domain Bacteria; phylum Actinomycetota; class Actinomycetes; order Streptomycetales; family Streptomycetaceae; genus Streptomyces. Next base: position 41,814 of record NZ_JAGPXL010000029.1, on the reverse strand, counting down.
AACCAGTCGTCCAGCCACCGGCCCACGACCCCGTTGCGGCCGAGCGCCATCAGCAGCGCCACACCGCCGACGACCGGCGGCAGCACGAGCGGCAGGGTGACGAGGGCCCGCACCAGCCCGCGCCCCGGGAACTCCACCCGGGCCAGCAGCCAGGCCAGCGGCACCCCGACGACCAGGCTCACCGCGGTGGCCGCGGTCGCGCAGACCAGGGAAAGCCGGAGCGCCTGCCACACCTCGGCGCTGGTCAGCAGGTCGGGCATGCTCCGCCAGGGGGCACGGATCAGCAGCGCGACGAGCGGCAGGACGAGGAAGAAGAGACCGATCAGCGCGGGGAGGAGGAGGGGGAGGGGGGCACCTCGGTTGTTCCCTCCGGACCGGAACCGGGGCCGGAACCGGGACGGGAGCGAGGGCGAGGGCGGGCCCTGGGGCCTCGGCTGGGACGGGGACCGGGAGATCACGGCTGGAGGAACCCCGCCCCGGTCAGCACCCGCTGCCCCTCCCCGGACCGCACGAACCGGATGAACGCCTCGGCGGTCGCGGTGTTCCCCGACTCCTCGAGCAGGGTGATCGGGTAGTCGTTGACGGCGTCGGCCGACTCGGGGAAGTCCACGCCCTCCACCTTGTCCCCGGCCGCCCGCACATCGGTCCGGTAGACGAGGGCGGCGTCGGCCTCCTTCAGCACCACCTTGTTGAGGGCGGACTTGACGTCCTCCTCGTAGGAGACCGGCGTGAGCTTCAGCCCGCTCGCGTCCAGCGCCTGCCGCGCCGCGGCCCCGCACGGCACCGACTCGTCGCACAGGACGACCTTCAGCCCGGACCCGGTGAGGTCCTTCAGGGACGCGATCCCGTCCGGGTTGCCCGGCAGGGTGGCGATCTCCAGCTGGTTGCGGACGAAGACGGCGGGCTTGCCGGACGCGGCACCGGCAGCGGTGACGATCTCCATCGTCCTGGGGCTGGCCGAGGCGAACACGTCCGCCGGGGCGCCACCGGTGATGCTCGCGGCGAGGGCGTCGCTGCCGCCGAAGCTGAAGGTCACCTCGGTGCCGGGGTACCGCTCCTCGAACCGCTCGCCCAGTGTCGTGAAGCTCTCCTTCAGCGAGGCGGCGGCGAAGACGGTCACCTCCCCGGACGGCTTCCCCGAGGCACCGTCCGACCGCGCGGAGGCGTCGGAGCCGGGCGACGAACAGGCACCCAGCCCCAGCAGGGCACCGGCGACCACCCCGGCCACCCCCAGGCGCCCACGGCGCATCCAGCCTCCGGAACGGGGCATCACGGATCCACTCCCTCTGCTCCTGACGGACGCGCTTACGCGCACGATAATGCCGCAGGTGCAAGGGGAAAGTCACTCCGGGTGCCGCAGAAGCGAGATTGTGAGACTACATGCCTGGCAAGTGCGGAGCGGAAGACACAGGGAGGGGGGCGCCGTTCGACCGCGCGGCAGCCGACGGCGTCACGCCTCCCGCTTCGCGTCGATCTCGGCGACGAGGGCCTCGATGCGGGTCCTGATCTCGTCGCGGATCGGGCGGACGGCCTCGACGCCCTTGCCCGCGGGGTCCTCCAGGGCCCAGTCGAGGTACTTCTTGCCGGGGAACACCGGGCAGGCGTCCCCGCACCCCATGGTGATCACGTAGTCGGACGCCTGGACGGCCTCGGTCGTCAGGACCTTCGGTTCGGCGGCGGAGATGTCGACGCCGACTTCCTTCATCGCCTCGACGGCGGCCGGGTTGACCCGGTCGCCGGGGAGAGAGCCGGCGGAGCGAACCTCGACGCGGTCGCCCGCGAGGTGCTGGAGGAATCCGGCGGCCATCTGCGAGCGGCCGGCGTTGTGGACGCAGACGAACAGCACGGAGGCGAGCGGAGCGGAGGACATGCGTTCTTCCTTCACGAGGCGGTGGGGAGGTGATGGGCGGATCTGGGCAGGCGGTTGACGGGTGGTGCGGAAAGGGTTCAGGCGCCCGGCAGGCTGGCGAGCAGGTCGGCGACGCGGGCGTCGATGTCGTCGCGGATCCGGCGTACGACTCCGAGGGCGGCGCCGTCGGGATCGGCCACCGGCCAGTCCAGATAGCGGCGGCCGGGCACGACCGGGCAGGCGTCCCCGCAGCCCATCGTGATGACGATGTCGGCGGCCCGTACGACCTCGTCGGTCAGCGGCTTGGGGAACGCCCCGGCGAGATCGGCGCCCACCTCGGTGAGGACCTGCGCGATGTGGGGCTCGACCTCGGCCGCCGGGTGCGTGCCCGCCGAGGAGACGGTGACCCGGCCGGTCGCCCGGTGCTCCAGGAGTGCGGCCGCGAGCTGGGAGCGTCCGGCGTTGTGGCTGCACACGAACAGCACCCGTGGCAGCCCCACGCCCGGCGTGCCCTCGACGTGGGCGAGGGCGTCGAGGCGCTCGGCCGCGAACCGCTCGGCCAGCACCACCAGGTGGGTGCTGACCCGTGCGGTGGCGGCCAGCCGCAGGTAGGAGTCGGCGAGGAGGCCTTGCACGGTTTCGACGGCGAACCGGCCGGCGTGCCGAGTGGCCAGCCGGGCGGCGCCGGCGGCAAGGCGCTCGTCGGGCAGGGCGGGGGAGGGGGCGGAGGACATGGAAGACCCTTTCGACGGGCCTGACGTGACGGACTGTAGGTCAGCCCCGGCTGGTGTCAGCGTCGGGTGATGTGACAGTATCAGCCCATGATGACGTCAGTCGACACTGACCTGATCCGGGTGCTGGCCGACCCGCTCAGGCTCCGGATCGTGACCCTGCTCGCCCGCGAGACGCTGTGCACCACCCACCTCGTCGAGGAGACCGGGGCCCGGCAGACCAACCTCTCCAACCACCTGAGAGTGCTGCGCGAGGCCGGGGTCGTGGAGACCGAGCCGTGCGGCCGGTACACGTACTACAAGCTGCGCCCCGACGTCATCGCCTCGCTCGCCGGCCAGTTCGCCGAACTGGCCGAGTCCGCCCGTGGTGCCGCCGAGAACAAGAGGGCCTGCCCGTGACCCGCACCGAAGCGTCCGCGACGACACCGGATGCGTCCGTCGTCGCCAAGCTCTCCACCCTCGACCGCTACCTGGCCGTGTGGATCCTGCTCGCCATGGCCGTCGGCCTCGGGCTCGGGCGCGTGGTCCCCGGGCTGAACGACGCCCTGGCGAAGGTGGAGGTCGGCGGGATCTCCCTGCCGATCGCGCTCGGCCTGCTGGTCATGATGTACCCGGTCCTGGCCAAGGTCCGCTACGACCGGCTGGACGCGGTCACCGGCGACCGGAAGCTGATGGTCTCCTCCCTGGTCATCAACTGGGTCCTCGGGCCCGCGGTGATGTTCGCGCTGGCCTGGATCTTCCTGCCGGACCTGCCCGAGTACCGCACCGGCCTGATCATCGTCGGCCTCGCGCGCTGCATCGCCATGGTCATCATCTGGAACGACCTCGCCTGCGGCGACCGCGAAGCCGCGGCCGTCCTCGTCGCTCTGAACAGCATCTTCCAGGTGCTGGCGTTCGGCCTGCTGGGCTGGTTCTACCTCGACCTGCTCCCCGGCTGGCTCGGCCTCGGCGACGGCGAGCGCCTGGACATCTCCATGTGGAAGATCGCCCTGAACGTGGTCATCTTCCTCGGCGTCCCGCTGGTCGCGGGTTTCCTGACCCGCCGTATCGGAGAGCGGAAGCTCGGCCGTGAGAAGTACGAGACCGGTTTCCTGCCGAGGATCGGCCCCTGGGCGCTGTACGGCCTGCTCTTCACGATCGTCATCCTCTTCGCCCTCCAGGGGAAGACGATCACCTCGCAGCCGCTGGACGTCGCCCGCATCGCCTTGCCGCTGCTGGTCTACTTCGCGGTGATGTGGTTCGGCACCTTCGCCCTCGGCAAGGCCCTCGGACTCGCCTACGACCGCACCGCCACCCTCGCCTTCACCGCGGCGGGCAACAACTTCGAGCTGGCCATCGCGGTCGCCATCGCCACCTTCGGCGTCACCTCGGGCCAGGCCCTGTCCGGCGTCGTCGGCCCGCTGATCGAGGTGCCGGTGCTCGTGGCGCTGGTGTACGTCTCGCTGGCCTGGCGGCGCAGGTTCACCACCGCGCGGCGGGGTTGATCACGGCGGTCAGGCCGGTGCGCGGCCGGTGCCGGTGAGCAGCCTGCCCATGGTGGCGAGCACGGACGGCTCGACCCGGTAGTAGACCCAGGTGCCGCGTCGCTCGGAGGTGAGCAGCCCGGCCTCCTTGAGCTTCTTCAGGTGGTGGGAGACGGTCGGCTGGGAGACCCCGACGTCGGAGATGTCGCACACGCACGCCTCCCCGCCCTCATGGGAGGCGACGGCGGAGAACAGCCGCAGCCGCACCGGATCGCCCAGCGCCTTGAACATCGCCGCGGCGGTCTCGGCCTCCTGGGCGGTGAACGGCCGCTCGGTGAGCGGCGGACAGCACGGCGCGACGACCTGACCGTCGACGGCGTCGAGCAAGGGCAGCATCTCGGTATTCGACATGCATCTATGTTGACACACGTCAAACCAGCGGTGCCTCCCCACTGGAACGCTCAATTTCGATAAACGTCTATGTTGACGCACATCGAAACAGGTGCCATGCTGGCAGCGCGATACATCGACGTCCATCAAAACAGGAGTTCGACACCTGATGAGCACCCAGCAGCTCCCCGTCGTCGTCATCGGAGCCGGCCCCACCGGACTCGCCGCCGCCGCACACCTCGTCGAGCGCGGCATCGAGCCGCTCGTGCTGGAATCGGGCGACGGTGCCGGTGCGGCCGTTCGTGAGTGGAGCCACGTACGCCTGTTCTCCCCCTGGGGCGAAGTCGTCGACCCGGCCGCCGAGAAGCTCCTCGCCCCCACGGGCTGGACGCGCCCCGACCCGGCGGCGTACCCGTCCGGCGGGGACTGGGCGGAGCGGTACCTGCGGCCCCTCGCCGACGTCCTCGGCGACCGGGTCCGCCTCGGCGCCACGGTCACCGGTGTCTCCCGCTCGGGCCGCGACCGGATCGTCGACGCCGACCGTGCGGCCCAGCCGTTCGTCGTCCATGCCGAGTACGCCGACGGCCGCGAGGAGCGGGTCCTCGCCCGCGCGGTCATCGACGCCTCCGGCACCTGGACCACCCCCTCCCCGGCCGGTGGCAGCGGTCTGCCCGCGCTCGGCGAGCAGGCGGCGGCCGACCGCGTGACCTACCGCGTCCCCGACCTCAAGGACCCCGTCGTCCGCGCCCGTCACGCGGGCAGGCGCACCGCCGTGATCGGCTCCGGCGCCTCCGCGTTCACCGCGCTCGCCTACCTCGCCGAGCTGGCCAAGTCCGAGGACGGCAAGGGAACGCACGCGGTGTGGGTGCTGCGCCGCGGCATCTCCGGCTCCACGTTCGGCGGCGGCGAGGCCGACCAGCTGCCCGCCCGCGGTGCGCTGGGCCTTGCGGCCAAGGCCGCCGTCGACGAGGGTTACGCCGACGCGGTCACGGGCTTCCGCACCGAGGCGTTCGAACGCGACGGTGACGGCCGTCTGGTCCTGGTCGGCGAGGACGGCCGCCGCCTGGACCCGGTCGACGAGGTGATCGTGCTGACCGGTTTCCGCCCCGACCTGTCGTTCCTCTCGGAGATCCGCCTCGGCCTCGACGAACGGCTCCAGGCCCCGCTCCAGCTCGCCCCGCTGATCGACCCCAACCAGCACTCCTGCGGCACCGTCTACCCGCACGGCCACCGCGAGCTGTCCCATCCCGAACAGGGCATCTACCTCGTCGGCATGAAGTCCTACGGCCGTGCCCCGACGTTCCTCGCCATGACCGGCTACGAGCAGGTCCGCTCCGTCGTCGCCGCGATCGCGGGCGACCTCGACTCCGCCGACCGCGTCGAACTCACCCTCCCCGAGACCGGAGTCTGCGGCGGGGCCGGCCTGTTCGACGCCCCCGACACCCAGCAGACCGACGGCGGCGGCTGCTGTGCGCCCGCGCCGCAGCTCGTCCAGCTCGGTGCGCCCGCGGCAGCCGGTGCCACCGCCGAGGAAGCCCCGGCGGGCGGCTGCTGCGGCTGACCCCAGTCCCCGTCCACCTACCAGGAGGTACGTCATGTCCCGCGTGCAACTCGCCCTCCGCGTACCCGACCTCCAGGCGGCGATCAGCTTCTACGGCAAGCTGTTCGACGCCGAGCCCGCCAAACTCCGCGACGGCTACGCCAACTTCGCCATCGCCGAGCCCCCGCTCAAGCTCGTCCTCTTCCAGGGCGAGCCGGGTGAGGAGACCCGCCTGGACCACCTCGGCGTCGAGGTGGCCACCACCGACGAGGTCCACGCCGCCACCGCCCGCCTCACCGACGCCGGTCTCACCACCCGCGAGGAGAACGACACCACCTGCTGCCATGCCCTCCAGGACAAGGTCTGGGTACGGGGTCCCGGCAGCGAACGCTGGGAGGTGTACGTCGTGAAGGCCGACACTCCGGCACCGGAGCCCACCGCGACCGGTACCTGCTGCTGACCTTCCACGCCCCGGACGCCCACCACCCCGGCCGCGACCGGAACGGGGCCCGGTCGCGGCCCCGTTCACGCGCAAGCAGCGCCACCAGCCGCGCCCTTTGCTGGGCCTACAGCCGCCCCGTCACACTCCTGACCAGCAGCTCAGGGCCACACCAGGCAATAAGGCTGGTGCCCCGCCTCATGCAACCGATGGCTGAAGTCCTGCCACTCGTGCAGCAGCTGGTAGACGTTGAACGCGTCGCGGGGGCCGCCGCGGTCCGGGACCGTGGACCAGATGAAGGCGGCGGCGCCGACGGCCTCCTCGCCGATGCCGCGGAGGGGGTCGACGACGGTCATGGGGAGCTTGACGACGGCGTAGTCGGGGTGGAGGACGACCAGCTCCAGCGGGGGCACCTTGTGGAGGGGGACGCCTTCGATGCCGGTGAGGACCATGGCGGCCATGGTCTCCGGCTTGATCTTGGTGAACATGCCGTTCATGCCCAGCTCGTCGCCGCCGAGTTCCTCGGGGCGCATCGAGATCGGGACGCGGGCCGCGGTCGCGCCGTCCGGTGCGCCGAAGTACTTGTACGTCACCCCCACCCGACCACCATTCCTGCGCTCACTCGGTACGCCGGGAACGCCCGGTCCGTCCGGTGTCCGACGTGTTTCGGTTGTTTCCTCCGCGTCGCGCCGGTGCCTTCCCCGCCGGGCACGTCGAGGACCCAGGTCGTCAGTCCCCTCGCCCAGTCCGCCACCGCGATGCATATCTCCACCCGACTGCTTTTCTAGGACGCGTGGCGCCCGCCGCGCAACCCGATCATCGTGTCAGTGACCTCCCCCACGGCCGCTCGCCGAAACGTGCGCGCGGAAACACCTGTCCGCGGGGTCCTCGCAGCAGTCTCGCAGATGGTGGTGGATTGATCAGACATATTCGCTCCCGGTCGGGGTGGGGCGCTGGCCTACCCTGAGGAGGTCCCCGTCAACCGGAGTCCGAGAAGTCGGAGAAGTCGCAGGTCATGAGCGAAGCCCCCTATTCATACGACGCGCCTGCCTCGCAGGCTCTATTCGACCGTGCGGCCGTCGTCACGCCGGGCGGCGTGAATTCCCCGGTGCGGGCCTTCCGCGCGGTGGGCGGTACGCCCCGGTTCATGGTGTCCGGCACCGGTCCGTACCTGATGGACGCGGACGGACGCGAGTACGTCGACCTCGTGTGCTCCTGGGGGCCGATGATCCTCGGGCACTCGCACCCCGAGGTGATCGCCGCCGTACAGGAGGCCGTGGCGCGCGGTACGTCCTTCGGTACGCCCGGTGAGGGTGAGGTCGCGCTCGCCGAGGAGATCGTCGCGCGGATCGAGCCCGTGGAGCAGGTGCGGCTGGTCTCCAGTGGGACCGAGGCGACCATGTCCGCCATCCGGCTCGCCCGCGGGTTCACCGGGCGGTCCAAGGTGATCAAGTTCGCCGGGTGCTACCACGGGCACGTGGACGCGCTGCTCGCCGCCGCCGGGTCCGGGGTCGCCACCTTCGCGCTGCCCGACACCCCCGGCGTCACCGGCGCCCAGGCGGGCGACACCATCGTGCTGCCGTACAACGACCTCGAAGCCGTGCACGCCGCCTTCCGGGCCCATCCCGGTGAGATCGCCTGTGTGATCACCGAGGCCTCGCCGGGCAACATGGGCGTCGTACCGCCGCTGCCCGGGTTCAACCAGGGGCTCAAGGACGCCTGCGCGGAGAACGGGGCGCTCTACATCTCCGACGAGGTCATGACCGGGTTCCGGACCAGCCGCAGCGGGTGGTTCGGGGTGGACGGCGTGCGGCCCGACCTCATGACCTTCGGGAAGGTGATGGGTGGCGGGTTCCCCGCCGCCGCCTTCGGGGGGCGCGCCGATGTGATGGCCCACCTCGCTCCCGCCGGGCCCGTCTACCAGGCGGGCACGCTGTCCGGGAACCCCGTCGCCACCGCCGCCGGGCTCGCGCAGCTGCGGCTGCTCGACGACGCCGCCTACGACAAGGTCAACGCCGTCTCCGCGCAGATCCAGACGCTGGTGACCGAGGCGCTCGGCAAGGAGGGGGTCGCGCACACCCTCCAGAGCGCCTCCAACATGTTCTCCGTCTTCTTCACCGACCGGCCGGTGCGCGACTACGAGGACGCCAAGGCGCAGGAGTCGTTCCGGTTCACCGCGTTCTTCCACTCGCTGCTGGCGAGCGGCGTCTATCTGCCGCCCTCCTCCTTCGAGTCGTGGTTCGTCTCCACCGCCCATGACGAGCGGGCCGTCCAGCGGATCGCCGACGCCCTGCCCGCCGCCGCCCGCGCCGCCGCGGAGGCCACGGCATGAGGGACGAGACGCGGGACATCACCGTCGTACATGTCATGCGGCACGGCGAGGTCGCCAACCCCGACGGGGTGCTGTACGGGCGGCTGCCCGGCTACCACCTGTCCGAGCTGGGGCGGCGGATGGCCGACCGGGTCGCCGAGCACCTCGCCCACCGCGACATCACCTACGTCGTCGCCTCGCCGCTGGAGCGGGCGCAGGAGACGGCCACGCCGATCGCCAAGGCGCACGGACTCGACCTCGCCACCGACGCCCGGCTCATCGAGGCCGAGAACGTCTTCCAGGGCAAGACCTTCGGGGTGGGGGACGGGGCGCTGCGGCGGCCGGAGAACTGGAAGCACCTCGTCAACCCGTTCAAGCCGTCCTGGGGAGAGCCGTACGTCGACCAGGTGGTGCGGATGATGGGCGCGCTGGACGCGGCCAAGGACCAGGCGCGGGGGCACGAGGCCGTGCTGGTCAGCCATCAGCTGCCGATCTGGATCGTGCGGTCGTACGTGGAGAAGCGGCGGCTCTGGCACGACCCGCGCAAACGGCAGTGCACGCTCGCGTCGCTGACGAGTTTCACGTACCAGGGCGACCGGATCGTCTCCGTCGGGTACACCGAGCCCGCCCGTGACCTGGTCCCCGCCCATCTCCTCGCCGGCGCCAAGCCGGTGAAGGGGAAGGACAAGGCCTTCGGGGCGTGAGGGGCGCCCGCGGGGCGTTCCCTCACCCGTCTGTGACATTCGTTGCGGAATCTCCGCGAATCCCGGGAAACCATCCGTTCGTCGCATTCATCTGACTGTGTGACCAGCACGGAATGCGAGGGACGGGGGCGCCATGCGCAACTTCACCCGACGGGGAGTCATCGGGATCGGTGCGGGGGCTGCCGCCGCCGGGCTCACGGGCTGCGGTGGTCCCACACCCTCAGACGGGGGTGCCCCCGGTGCCGGTTCCCCGACCGGTGGCGGCAAGAAGAGCAAGGAGCCCCGGGGCTTCCGCGCCCGGCCGATCGGTGACGGCTCCACCTCCTACACCGGCAAGCAGCCCCACCAGCCGCCGGAGCCCGAGCCGCTGGAGCCCGGTCAGACGCCGCCGCAGTTCGTCGTCTTCTCCTGGGACGGCGCCGGTGAGGTCGGCAACGGCCTCTTCCCGCGCTTCCTCGACCTCGCCGAGGAGCACGGGGCGGGCATGACCTTCTTCCTCTCCGGGATCTATCTGCTGCCCGAGTCGAAGAAGCGGCTCTACGACCCCCCGAACAACGTGCGCGGTGCCTCCGACATCGGCTACCTCACCGACGAGCACATCAAGGACACGCTGAAGAACGTCCGCCGTGCCTGGCTGGCGGGGCACGAGATCGGCACCCACTTCAACGGGCACTTCTGCGCCGGGTACGGCTCGGTCGGCAACTGGACGCCCGCGCAGTGGCGCAGCGAGATCGACCAGGCGAAGTCCTTCGTGAAGGAGTGGCGGACCAACACGGGGTGGACGGAGATCGAGTCGCTGCCGTTCGACTACGACAAGGAACTCGTCGGCGGGCGCACACCCTGTCTGCTCGGCCAGGACAACCTGCTGACTACCGCCCGTGAGCTGGGCTGGCGCTACGACGCCTCCTCGCCCGGCGGGCGTCAGGTGTGGCCGGGGAAGCGGGAGGGGCTCTGGGACCTGCCGTTGCAGCAGATACCTTTCCCCGGGCACTCGTTCGAGGTGCTGTCCATGGACTACAACATCCTCGCCAACCAGTCCATCAACTCCACCAACGCCCCCGCCCACAACTATCCGGGGTGGCGGGAACAGGCCACTCAGGCCTACATATCAGGATTCAAGCGGGCATACGAGACCAATCGGGCGCCTTTCTTCGTCGGCAACCACTTCGAGCAGTGGAACGGCGGCATCTACATGGACGCCGTGGAAAAGGCCCTGAAGCACATCGCCCGGGAGCGGGAGAAGGGCGGTGACGTGCGGCTCGTCTCCTTCCGGCAGTTCGTGGACTGGCTGGACGTACAGCCGCCCGCGGTGCTCGACAAGCTGCGCACCCTCGACGTCGGACAGGCGCCGACCGGGGGCTGGCGACAGTTCTGAGCAGGGGCCTCGCAACCCCCAGGGGGGTGGGCAAGATCCCCAGAACGGGCATGCGAAACTTTTCACATGAGTGCCGCCAGCCGCGCCCCCCAGCGCTCGAACCGCCCACGCCGCACCCGCCGCCGCGTCCACCCGCTCGCCGCCGGTGCGGCCGTCGCGGCACTCGTCCTCACCGCCTGCTCCACCGGGGGCACCTCCGGAGGCGGCGGTGACACCGGCTTCGTCGCCGGGTCCGACGGCATCGACACCGTCGCCAGGGGCGAGCGGACGGCCGCCCCCGAACTCTCCGGCGAGACCGTCGAGGGCGGGCAGCTCGATGTCGCCGACCACAAGGGCAAGGTCGTCGTCCTCAACATCTGGGGCTCCTGGTGCTCACCCTGCCGGGCCGAGGCCAAGAACCTCCAGACCGTCTACGACGACACCAAGGACCAGGGCGTCGAGTTCGTCGGCATCAACACCCGCGACAGCAACACCAGCAAGGCACGGGCCTTCGAGGAGGAGTTCGGGATCACCTACCCGAGCCTCTACGACCCGACCGGCAAGCTGATGCTCCGCTTCGAGAAGGGCACCCTCAACCCGCAGGCCATCCCCTCCACCCTCGTCATCGACCGGGACGGGAAGATCGCCGCGCGCACCCTCCAGGCGCTCAGCGAGAAGAAGCTGCGGGAGATGCTCGACCCGGTCCTGGCGGAGAAGTGACGTGGCTGTGACCGGACTCACGGCGCTCGCCGCCACCGGGACCAACGACACCGTCCTCAACGGCGCCCTGCTGCTCGCCCTGCCGATCGCCGTCCTCGGCGGCCTCGTCTCCTTCTTCTCCCCCTGCGTCCTCCCGCTCGTCCCCGGCTACCTGTCGTACGTCACCGGGGTCAGCGGCACCGACCTCGCCGACGCCCGGCGCGGCCGGATGGCCGTCGGCGCCTCGCTGTTCGTGCTCGGCTTCACGGTCGTGTTCGTCTCCGGCGGGGCGCTGTTCGGGTTCTTCGGGCAGGAGCTGCAAGAACAGCAGACCGTGCTGTCCAGGGTGCTCGGCGTGCTGATGATCCTGATGGGCGTCTTCTTCATGGGGCTGATGCCCTGGCTGACCCAGCGGGAGTTCCGCTTCCACCGGCGCCCGGTGGCCGGTCTGGTCGGCGCCCCCGTGCTGGGTGCGCTGTTCGGCATCGGCTGGACGCCCTGCATCGGGCCGACCCTCGCCTCGGTGCAGGCGCTCGCGCTCAACCAGGCCAGCGCCGGGCGCGGCGCGCTGCTGACGGTCGCCTACTGCGTCGGCCTCGGGGTGCCCTTCGTGCTCGCCGCCGTAGCCTTCCGCAAGGCCCTCGGCGCCTTCGGCTGGATCAAGCGCCACTATGTGTGGGTGATGCGCACCGGCGGCGTGATGATGATCGCGACCGGTGTGCTGCTGCTGACCGGCGCGTGGGACAGCCTGGTGCAGGAGATGCAGACCTGGTCCAACGGCTTCACTGTGGGGATCTGACCGATGACCAAGACGACAACGCCCGCGGCCGAGGACCAGGACCTCGGCGCCGCGGGCTCCCAGCTCTCCACCGCCCCCAGCGAGGAGGCCCCCAACCTCCCCGCCCTCGGCGTCATCGGCTGGGCCCGCTGGTTCTGGCGGCAACTGACCTCCATGCGGGTCGCGCTGCTGCTGCTCCTGCTGCTGTCGCTGGCCGCCATTCCCGGCTCGCTGATCCCGCAGACCGGCGTCGACGCCACCCAGGTCGCCGACTTCCGGCAGCGGCACACCACCCTCGGACCGGTCTACGACAAGCTCGGTCTCTTCCACGTCTACAGCTCGGTGTGGTTCTCCGCGATCTACATCCTGCTGTTCGTCTCCCTCATCGGCTGCATCGTCCCGCGCACCTGGCAGTTCGTCGGCCAGCTGCGCGGCCGGCCGCCGGGCGCCCCCCGACGGCTGACCCGGCTGCCCGCGCACACCACCTGGCGCACCGAGACCGACCCCGAGCAGGTACGGGAGGCGGCGCTCGCGCTGCTGAAGAAGCGCCGGTTCCGCGCCCACACCGCCGGGGACGCCGTCGCCGCCGAGAAGGGCTACCTCCGCGAGGTCGGCAACCTCCTCTTCCACCTCGCGCTGATCCTGATGCTGGTCGCGTTCGCCTGGGGCCAGCTGTTCAAGTACGAGGGCAACAAGCTGGTCCTGGAGGGCGACGGCTTCGCCAACACCCTCACCCAGTACGACGACTTCAAGTCCGGCAACCTCTTCACCCAGGACGACCTGGACTCCTTCAGCTTCAAGCTGGGCGACTTCCGGGGCACCTACGAGCCCTCCGGACCCAACCGCGGCACCGCCCGCACCTTCGAGGCCGACCTCACCTACAGCGTCGGCGCGTTCGGCGCGGAGCAGAAGACCACCGTCCAGGTCAACGAGCCGCTGGACATCGGCGGCTCCAAGGTCTACCTGGTCAGCCACGGCTACGCCCCCGTCGTCACGGTCCGCGACGCCAGCGGCAAGGTCGTACTGGACAAGGAGGCCGTGCCGCTGCTGCCGCAGGACGGCAACATCACCTCCACCGGCGCGATCAAGGTCATGGACGGCTACCGCAACGCCGACGGCGAGCGGGAACAGCTCGGCTTCCAGGCCTTCTTCGTGCCGACCTTCGCCGGGGAGGGCAGCGGCACCATGCTGTCCCAGTTCCCGGCGCTGCTGAACCCGCGCCTGGCGCTCAACGCGTACCACGGCGACCTCGGCGTGGACTCCGGGATTCCGCAGAGCGTCTACCAGCTCGACAAGACCCACCTGAAGGAGTTCAAGGACTCCGACGGAGAACTGGCCAAACAGCGGCTGAAGGTCGGCGAGACCATGGAGCTGCCCGGCGGCCAGGGCTCGATCACCTTCGAGGGCGTCCAGGAATGGGCCGGTTTCCAGATCGCCAAGCAGCCCGCGAGCGGCTGGGCGCTCGCCGGAGCCGTCGCCGCGATCCTGGGCCTGTCCGCCTCCCTGTTCGTACAGCGCCGCCGCGTCTGGGTGCGGGCGGTGCGGGGCGCCGACGGGGTGACCGTCGTGGAGATGGCCGGACTCGGCCGCAGCGAGTCCGCGAAGGTGCCCGAGGAACTGGGCGACCTGGCCGGACTCCTCTACGAACGGGCACCGGGCGCACCCGACCCCGGCCAGGACCCAGAAGCAGACCAAGAACCCGACCCGACCCACTCCGCTGTTCCTGCCGAAGGGGCTGAGAAGTGACTCTCGCCGCCGCGACCCACGAGAACCTCGCGAACATCAGCAACACGCTGATCTACTCCGCGATGGCCGTCTACACCCTGGCCTTCTTCGCCTACATCGCCGAGTGGCTGTTCGGCAGCCGCAGCAAGGTCGGCCGTACCGCCGCTGCGCTCACCGAGCCGCGGGAGGAGAAGGCCGCCGCTCCGGCGGTCACCGCGCGGAAGGCGGGCGGCACCGCCGTACTGGAGCGGCCCAAGGTGACGGTGCGGGCCACCGCCGGAGCCCGGGACGTGCCGGACGGGCCCGGCGCGCACGGCGGGAGCGAGCAGGGCGACCTGTACGGGCGGATCGCCGTCTCCCTCACCGCGCTGGGGTTCCTGCTGGCGTTCGGCGGGGTGCTCTGCCGGGCCCTCTCGGTCGAGCGGGCGCCGTGGGGCAACATGTACGAGTTCAACATCACCTTCTCCACCACGGCCGTCGGCGTGTACCTGCTGCTGCTGGCGCTGAAGACGAACGTGCGGTGGCTCGGCCTCTTCCTGATCACCACCGTCCTCCTCGACCTCGGCCTGGCCGTCACCGTCCTGTACACCGAGAGCGACCAGCTGGTCCCCGCGCTCCACTCGTACTGGCTGTGGATCCACGTCTCCACCGCGATCCTGTGCGGCGCGGTCTTCTACGTCGGCGCCGTCAGCACGATCCTGTACCTCTTCCGGGACTCCTACGAGAACAAGCTCGCCGGCGGCGGCACGCCCGGCCGGTTCGCCACGTCCTTCCTGGAGCGGCTTCCCGCCGCGGCCTCGCTGGACAAGTTCTCCTACCGGGTCAACGCGGCCGTCTTCCCGCTGTGGACGTTCACGATCGTCGCGGGCGCCATCTGGGCCGGTGACGCCTGGGGCCGCTACTGGGGCTGGGACCCCAAGGAGACCTGGTCGTTCATCACCTGGGTCGCCTACGCCGGTTATCTGCACGCCCGCGCCACCGCCGGCTGGAAGGGCCGCAAGGCCGCCTACCTGGCCCTGCTCGCCTTCGCCTGCTGGCTGTTCAACTACTACGGCGTCAACATGTTCGTCTCCGGCAAGCACTCCTACGCCGACGTCGGCCTCGGCGTCCTCCAGGCCGCCGGTTTCTGATCCGCGAACCCTTTGAGGGCCGGTTCCCGTGAGACACCTCACGGGAACCGGCCCTCGGCGTACGGACAGACACAAGGACGTGGAGACGAATCTGCGGAAACGCATCCGCGCGGGGGACCACGACGCCTTCGGTGAACTCTTCGACGCGTACGCGCGCTCCGTCTACAACCATGCCTACCGGCTCACCGGGGAGTGGGCGACCGCCGAGGACGTCGTCTCGCTGACGTTCCTGGACGCCTGGCGGCTGCGCACGAGGCTCGACGAGGAGGGCGGCTCGCTGAGGCCCTGGCTGCTCGGCATCGCCACCAACGTCACGCGCAACGTCCGCCGCGCCGCCCGGCGGCACGCCGCCGCCGTCGCCCGGCTGCCGCGCGAGGAGGCGGTACGGGACTTCGCCGACGAGGTCGCCGGGCGCGTGGACGACGCCGGGCGACTGGGCCTCGTACAGGAGGCGCTGGGGAGGCTGCGGCGGGCCGAGCGGGAGGTGCTGGCGCTGTGCGTGTGGGGCGGGCTCGACTACGCGGCTGCCGCCGAGGCGCTCGGGGTGCCGGTCGGGACGGTGCGGTCGCGGCTCTCCCGGGCGCGCGCAAAACTCGCCAAACACCTGGAACTCCCGCAAAGCGCCGGACAGATGAGAGGTGACCGCACCACCGCGGTCAGGCCCCTGAGGGAGGGAAACCGATGAACCAGCTTCCGGAACTCCCGGAACCTCTTGAGCGAGACCTTCCGCCGGGCCGTCACCGACTCCTCAAGGAGCATCTGATGACCGAGATCCGGCGCGACGAGCCCCTACCCGCCCGCACCCGCCGCACCCGGTGGCTGCGGCCCGCGATCGCCGCGGCGGCCGTGGCGACGGTCGCCGCCCTCACCTTCGCCGCCCTCCCGGACGGCGGCGACGCGACCGCCCAGCCGCCCAGCCGGGCCACCGTCGCGCTGCTGGAGGACATCGCGCTGGCGGCCGAGGGCGAGGACGTCACGTACGGCGAGATCCGCGACGACCAGTTCGTGTACGTGGAGAGCAAGGTGTCCTACGCCCAGTACGAGGAGGGAGCGAAGACGAAGATCCCGCCGCTGCACCGCCTGGAACAGTGGCACTCCGTGGACGGCACGAGGAAGGGGCTGGTCCGGGAGACGGGCCGCGGCCAGTGGCCCGTGGACCCCGACGCGCAGCGGGGCGAGCTGGGCTACGAGGTCTCCACCAACTACCGCCACCTGGCCACCCTGCCGACCGACGCCGACGCGATGTACGACTGGCTGCGCGAGACGGCACCCGACTACAGCGGCCAGCAGACCGACCAGGCCATGTTCGTGCTGGTCGGCGATCTGATCCGGGACGCGATCGTGCCGCCGGAGCAGAGCGCGGCGCTCTACCGCGCGGTCGCCCGCATCCCCGGCGTGACGGTCGTGGAGAACGCGGTCGACGCGGCGGGCCGCGAGGGCGTCGCGATCGCCCGCCAGGACCCGGACAACCCGACCCGGGACGAGTGGATCTTCGACAGGGAGACCTTCGAACTCCTCGGTGAGCGAAGCGTCGCCAGCGAGGACTACTCGGACGTGAAGAAGGGCACCGTGACCAGCAACACCGCGGTGCTGCGCCGGGCCGTCGTGGACGCGCCGGGGGAGCGGCCGTAAGGGGTGCGCGACGTCCCCTTCGGGGTCACGCTGGAGTCATGACCGGTTCCGTCGAACAGGGCACCAGCCAGACCCACGGGAACACCCACCTCCTGCACTTCCTGGTACGGCTCCCGAGGCCCATGGAGGCGGTCTGGCCCGCGTTCGCCACGCCGGAGGGGCTCGCGGCCTGGTTCACCCCGGCCGATGTGCTCGAACCCCGGCTCGGCGGCGCGGTCACCCTCCGCGGCACGGGCTCCGGACAGATCACCGCCTGGGACGTTGACCGGGTCGCCGAGTACACCGTGGGGGAGGGCGGCCGCATCCGCTTCCACCTGGAACGGGACGGCGCCGAGGCGTGCGTCCTGCGCTTCACGCGCGAGTTCCGCGGGGAGGGGGAGTCGGAGGCGGAGTGGCGGGCTCGATTCGAACGCCTGATCGACATCGAGGGTCCGTCGCCGTGACGCACGGAGCCTCACGGCGGCGGCAGGCACTCCTCACCCGGCGGCTTCCCCTCCGGCCAGGCGATCTGCACGAACCGCGCCCGCCCCTCCGACGTCAGCTCCACGATCGGTACGGCCTTGTCGTACGGGTTGCCGTGCACATCCAGGCAGATCCAGCCGCTCGCCCCGTCGACCCGCAGCGACGAACCCTTCACCTGGGGCCACTGGAGGCCCACGTCGGCCAGCGGCGGATCGGTCCGGCCCTCCGGGGTCGCCTGGCGGATGCCGTGCACGGCCAGCCGCATCGCGTCGTACGCGATGATCAGCTGGCCGTCCTCCAGCGCGACCGGACCGATCGGCCCGACGGGCGCCCGCTCCCCGTTCGTCACCAGCCGCTCCAGCTCCCGCGCGTCCCGCACCGAACCGCCGGTCCGCGCCGGGTCGTGCTCCCAGGCGTCCGGATGCGCCAGCGCCGTGTAGCGCACCGACAGCTTCCGCTTGAGGGCGTTCCGGTCGAGATCCCTGTCGCCGGTGAGGTAGGAGGCCTCGTCGCCGGTGAGCACGGTGAACCCGCGGTCCTGGCAGCCGCGCCCGCCGAGCGCGTTGATGAACTGCCGCAACTGCGTGTGGCGCCCCGCGAACAGGATCGTGTCCGTCTCCTTGGCCGTGTCGCACACCAGGTGGGTGATCTGCCGGAACGTGTTGGCGGTCGTCCCCTCCTGACTGCGGTCGTCCGGCGGCGTGAACGGCTGCGGCTCGTACGGGGAACCCTCCAGCAGCCGCGCGAACGACCGCTGCAACGTCGTCGTGTACGGGTCGCCCGGCTTGTCGTACACCAGCAGCGCCCGCCCCGCCTTCACCTTGGCGAAGGAGGCCAGCGCCCGCGCCTCGTCCGTGTTCGTGGGAGAGACCCTGGCCAGCCCCGGGAACGGGTCCACGCCGTCCTGGTCGTTGGCGAGGTCGTCGGCGGTGATCGAACTGCCCACCACCGGGATGCCCAGCCGCGTCAGCTCCGCGACCGCCCGCTTGTTGTTCTCCGTGCTCGACCCCACCCCGGTCACCGCCCGCAGCCGGTCCGGGTCGCCCGTCATCCCCACCAACTGCCCGACCGTGTGCGGCCAGTGCGAACCGTCCGCGCCCGGGTTGGCCAGCACCAGCCGGATCTGCGGGGTCTGCCCGTTGGACTCGTGGTTGGCCCGGTACTGCGCCAGGTACGCCCCCTGCAACTCGTGCAGGGTGTCGTGCAGGTTGTCCCGGTCGGACGCCGTGAACGGCGCCAGCATCGCGACCGTCACATAACTCCCCGGCTTCAGCGAGCGGTTCTCCCGGTCGATCGCCCGGATGGTGTCCCCGAGCAGCGGTCGCCCGAAGTCGTAGGCGGTCGCCGACACGCCCACGCACTCGTCACTGCCCTCCGGCCGTACGACACCGGGGGCGCAGGAGCGGTCCTCCGCGGTCAGCGCCCGCACCGCGAAACCGACCCCCACCACCAGCGCCACCGACAGCAACAGCGCCAGATAACGGCGCAGCGGGATCTCCCACACGCCCTCGCGCAGCCGCTCCCCCAGTCGGGCCATCAGCCGCCTCCGTCCCGGTCGTCGTCGGCATCGGCGTCGGCGTCGTCCGACGCGCACAGGGGCCGCCCGGCGAGGGCGCTCGCCGGCCAGTCCCGCGAGGCCCGCCACAGCAGGGCGTTGCCCGCGGGCCGCAGATTGGACAGCTGCTCCAGTTCGAACCGCAGCCGGTCGGCCACCCGCTCCTCCGGCAGCACCAGCGGATCGGTCAGCTGCCACACGGCGTGCAGCAGCCGCCGTATCCGCAGGTGCAGCGCGGTGTCCGCACCGTCCGGCACCGGGTGTCCGGCGTCCGTACGGCCCAGCGCGACGGCCGTACGCCGGTCCACCGGCCGCTCGTGGTCACGGCCCTCGGCGTCATGGGCGTGGAAGTAGGGCGCGGACGCCACAAAGCACAGGGTGTCCAGCCAGACGCGGGTGTCCAGGTGCGGGAACGTGTCCCGCAGGTGCGCCACCGCCGGGTCGGCGGTCCCCAGGGCGAGCTGGTGGTAGAGGCGGTAGCGGGCGTGGTCCTCGCCGGTACCGTCGTAGTGCCGTATCAGCGTCTCGTGCGCCGCCCGCCAGCGGCGGTGGTCGGAATCGCGGTGGTGCAGCCGGAGCAGCAGCAGGGTGCGCACGAACGCGCTGCCCACGAACTGCCCCGGCACCACCGGCAGCCCTTCCGCCGCGAGCAGCGTCCCCAACGACCGTACGTCCGCCGGACCGAAGTCGTCCGGCAGCAGCGCGGCGGCCAGCGCGCACGCCGAGTCGTGGTCGTGGGCGGCGGCCAGCACCGTCAGCTCGTCGAGGCGGTCGGCGGGCACCAGCCGGTCCAGCAGTTCCCGGTAGGCGGGCTCGGGCTCGCCGTGCTCCCGCAGCCGCACCGGAGCCGTGACCAGCGTGCCCAGCGAACCCGCGTCGTCCGGATGCTGCGCCGCGGACTCCGCCAGCACCTCGACGCCCAGCGGATTCCCGCCGGTCAGCCGGTGCATGGCGTGCGGCAGCTGCGGCGGCACCGCCAGCTCCCCGCACACCGCGCCCACGATGTGCAGGGTGTCCTCCGGCGACAGCGGCGACAGCGCCACCAACAGCGCCCGCGACGACGGCGCGGCCGGGTCCGGCGCCCAGCCGCTGCGCCGCGCCACCTCCGGCAACTCCCGCCGTACGGCCGCCCGCAGCGCGCTGGTCCGGCCGTCGCCGCGCAGCCCGGCGAGGAACACCACCTGGTCGGTGTGGCCCTCCGCCCGGTCCCGCAGCACCGCGTCGACCAGCCCCGGGCCCGGCGCCACCTGCGCGTTGTCCACCAGGACCAACGGCCGTCCGATGCGCTGCATCCGCGGCAGCACCCCCGTGTAGGCATCCCCCAGGTCGGCGAGGAGCGCCCGCACCAGATACCGCTCGGCGTGCTCGCGCGAGGCGCCGCCCGCACGGAAGTGCCCGGACAGCAGCATCAGCCCACGGCGCGCGTGCCCGCCCGCGTTCGGATAGTCGCGGTACCACAGCGCCGCCCGCTGGTGGCGCCGGTTGCCGAAGCCCTCCGAGATCGAGTCGAGGGTCGCCTCCACCGCCGCCGACAGCAACGGCCCCGCGGTGCTGGTGGCCGCGGCGACCACGTTGGCGGCCACCCGCCCGGCCCAGCGCCCCGCCACCCCGGAGATCCACGAACCGCTCTCGTTCAGCAGCAGGATCCGCTCCACCTCGCTGCGGATGCGCTCCGAGTCGGTGTCGGCCCAGCCGCTCGCCGCCACCGCCACCAGCCCCGCCATCAGCCTCGGGAACTGGATCCGCCCCGCCCCGGTGACCGGCTCCGCCAGCTGCTCGGCGGCCTCCAGCAGCGCCTGCGACAGCGGCGACCAGGACTCCTCCGGCCGACCGAGGGGAGCCCGCGCGAACTGCGGTCCCGCACAGTCGACGAGCGCGGTCGGGGTGTGCCCCTTGTAGGCGTCCCGTAACTCCCCGAGGACCGTGCTCTTGCCGAGCCCGCGCGCGCCGGTCAGCACGACGAACGGCAGCTCCTTCGGATGCTCGACCGTCGTGGCGCGATGCCGGTGCGGGCGCAGGCCGACCAGCCGCGGGGCAAGACCGGCCGGTTCCGCGTCGAACAGTGCCCCGCGCCCGTGCAGCCGTCTGCCCACCCTTGTTTCCCCCTCCACCAACACCAGTTTATGAAGGGGGGGTTGATCCGGAACAGGCCGCGTGGTGTCCGTTGTGTTACGGAGCCGGGGGCGCTCGGAACGCGTACAGGAGTCGCCCCCATCGCGTACCGCGAGGGCGCTGCGGGGGCGGTGACGCACGGTGCGCCGCCGTCGAGGGGCCACGCCAGGGGTGAGGCGGTGGTGGAAGACGCCGTTCGCCGGGAGATCCGCACCAAGGTGCCCGCGCCGCTGTCCGGACCCCGGCGAGCACCGGCCGACGCCCCGGCGGCACCGGGCCCGTCCCCCCGGCGCACCGCCGTCGCATTCGCCGCCACCGGCAGCCGCTCCTTGCCGAGGAACCCCACCGCCGGGGACCGGGCCACCCGCACCCCGTACGACTCGACCTCCCGCGCGGAGCACAGCACCACGGCCGTGCCGGGCGCCGCCAGGCACAGGGCCCGACAGACGGCGAACCCGTCCGCGACCCCGCGCCCGACCCTGTCCTCACCGCTCAGACCGACGTCCAGCAGCACGGCGTCCGGCGGCGGGTCGTCGTCGACGATCAGCACGGTGCGCGGCATGCCCCCATCGTCACCACGGGCCGACGCCGCCGTCATCCGTGCGCGCACGGAACCGGACCGTCGCCGGTCCCGTGCGGACCATGATGTGCGGCCCCGCGCCGCGCCCAGACTGGCGTGACCGCGGGCGCGGAGGGGAGCGCCCGTGACATCGCCGTGTCGGCGGCGCTGTCCGGCCTCGGCGGGGTCCTGGCCGGCAGCGACCCGGGCCTGTACGGGGGGCCCAGGGACGCCGGGCACTGCGACAGGGCGGGGCTTGTCGACTTCCTCCAGGACCCGCGCAACCGGCGCAAAGCCGAGGAGTGGGCTGATGTGAAAGGGCTCGGCGGGGTCGACGAGATCGACGGGTACGCGCGGAAACTGACGCCCGTGCTGCTGCGCGCCGACACCCTGTCAAGAACCACGACTTCAAGAAGGGCAAGGCCGACCCCTTCGACGCGTTGCTGGAGGCGGGCATCGCCATCCTGGTGGACCAGTTCGGCGCACCGGCCGTCCAGTGCAGCTGCGGCAACCCGTTGAAGGCGTTCGACCACGACATCGGGGACGCCGACGTCAAGTTCGACGACCGCAACAAGAAGTGGTCGTCGTACGACGAGAAGCGCGTCGCCAAGGTGAAACCGGCGCCGGCCACCAAGCCCGTCGAGGTCTACCAACTCGTCGACGTCGAGGAACCCGACACCGGCCTGGCCCGCGAGGCGGGCTCCGACGGCACCACCGACGAGGTCCTGCCGGAGGCACCGGACCGCGGCACCCCGTCTGTCGACCCAACCGAGTCATTGGTGACGGTCCCGGACGGCCAGGGGCGGCCCGCGGACGAGGCGACAGCGTCCCTGGCAGCACAGGGCCGCCAGGTCACGACGACCGAACAGCCCTCCGACACCACGGCCCCCAACACGGTCCTCACCTAAACCCCGCCCCCCGGCACGGAGGTCCCACCCAACACCCCGATCACGTTGACGGTGACCCCACCCGCCCCCGAGGAGCAACCCCAGGAGCAAACGGACCCACCCCCCCACGGACGACGCGACGGGCGAACCGGCGGACGACACTGGCAAAGAAGCGGGCGGCCCCGACGGCAACCAAGGCAGCGGGCGGTATGTGTCCCTACTGCTGTCTCTCCAGTACCGCGTAGTCCGCGAAGCTGCGGCGGTAGCGGGTGTGCCGGGTCTCCTGGGTGTGCCGGCGTTGCCACTCCTCGACCTCCGTCGGGTGCGTGCACGGGCCCGAGCGGGCTCCGCAGTCCTCGTCGTCGCCGGACACGCACCGTGCCTCGTACTCCGGTTGGGCGGAGGCGTCCTGGACGATGGAGTACGGCACGTACCGGAAGACACGGCGCCCGGTCGAGCGCTCGTTGGCCGCCCTGACGCCCGCGCTGAGCCGTTCCTCCGGGGTGGCCGCCCTGATCCGTGCCGGGTCCGCCTCCCACTCGCGGCCGCCGCCGACGGGGCGCAGTAGGGCGTACGGTCCGAGTCGGGCCTGGAATTCGCCGACCTTGCGCGTTTGGGGGTCGTAGACGAGCGTTCCCCGTTTCATTGCCGCACCTTTCGTCACGCTGGGTGTACTGAGCGTCGCTCAGGGGAACGGTCGGATTCAATGCGTGGCGCGTGACACCGGGGCGTTGTCACAGAGGGGGGCGGGACCGTGAGCAGTCATGCCGAGATCTTCGGGGAGTTGCTGCGGCACTTCCGTGAGTCCGCGTGCCTCACCCAGGAGGCGCTGGCCCGGCAGATCCCGTGCGATCGGTCCTACGTCGCGAGGGTGGAGGCGGGGACGCGGGTGCCGCAGGACACGTTCGCGAAGAAGTGCGACGAAGTGCTGGGCGCGGGTGGGGTGTTGGTGCGGCTGTGGGGAAAGGTGGACTGGTATCCCCAGGTCGAGCATCCGGACTGGTTCCGTCGCCGGGCCGAGATGGAGCGGGAGGCGGTCGCGCTACGGGAGTACCAGATCCACGTGGTGCCGGGGCTGTTGCAGACGGAGGCGTACGCACGTGCGCTGTTCTCCCGCGCGCGGCCGGCTCATGAGGCCGAGGAACTCCTCAGGGCACGTCTGAGCAGGCAGGCGCGCTTCCTCACGGACGACGGGCCCTTCTACGCCGTCGTCCTCGACGAGAGCTGCCTGCGCAACGTGGTGGGCGGCCCCGCCGTGATGAGAGAGCAGTGCACGCACCTGCTGCGCGTTGCCGAGCGTCCCAACATCCACCTCCAGGTGGCCCCGGCGAACCATCCCGGACTGCTCCGGCCCAACACCTCCATGTCCCTGATCCGGCTGTCCGACGGGCACGAGTGGGTCTACTCGGAGTCACTGGACCGGGGTCACTTCAGTGACGATCCGGCCGTCTTCGCCCGGCACAGCCAGACCTATGATGTGCTCAGGGCAGACGCTCCGTCAGCCCTTCGATCGGCCGCTCTGATCAGCGACGCGAGGGAAGGCTACGAGCATCATGGACAGGCATCCGCTGGACGCGGCGACATGGATCAGGAGCAGCTACAGCGGCGACAACGGCGGCAACTGCGTAGAAGCGGCTCCCGCGTTCGACGGCCCCGTCGTCCCCGTCCGCGACAGCAAGACAACCCCTGACGGCCCCGTCCTCCACATATCCCGCGCCGCCTGGACAGCCTTCATATCGGCCCCGCCGATGGCCCCATAGCCAGGACGCCCCACTGGCGCGTGGCCGTGCGGGTCGGCTTTCCGTAGCGTCCTGGGCATGACCTCAGAGAGCAAGGGCACCGCCCAACTCGCGGCCGCGATGGTCCTCTCCGGCACGCTCGGCGTCTTCGTCGTCGAGTCGGGGGCGTCCCCCTTCAACGTCGTCTTCTTCCGTGTGCTGTTCGGCGCCCTCGCCCTCGGCGCCTATGTCGTGGCGCGTGGGTGGCTGCGCGGGCACGGGTTCACGCCGCGCACCCTCGGACTCGCCGTTCTCGGTGGGGTGTTCATCGTCTTCAACTGGGTGTTCCTGTTCCAGTCGTACGAGAACACGTCGATCTCCGTGGCGACGGTCGTCTACCACACGCAGCCGTTCTACGTCGTCCTGCTGGGCGCCCTGCTCTTCCGGGAGCGGCTCACCGCGGCCAAGGTGGGGTGGATCGCCCTCGCCTTCGCGGGGCTGATCCTGGTCTCGGGCGTCACGCCCGGCGACTTCACCAGCGGCGACGGGTACCTCACCGGTGTCGGGCAGGCCCTGCTCGCCGCGCTGCTGTACGGGCTGTCCACCCTGGTCACCAAGCGGATCACGGGCGTACGGCCGCATCTGATCGCCCTTGTCCAGGTCGTCGTGGGCATCCCGCTGCTGCTGCCCTTCGCCTCGTTCGGGGCGATGAGCGGGACCGGCGCCGACTGGGGGTGGCTGGTGGGGCTGGGTGTCGTGCACACCGGGCTGATGTACGTGCTGATGTACGCCGCCTACGCCCAGTTGCCGACGTCGAAGATCGCCGTACTGGCGTTCGTCTACCCGGCGGTGGCGATGGTGATGGACTGGGCGGTCTACGGCCACCACATCGGGTTCGTGCAGGCGCTCGGCGTGCCGCTGATCGTGCTGGCCAGCCTGAAGGTCACCCTTGCTCGGCGAGCAGCTTCCGCGTCTGCTCCAGGAACAGCCGGGCGTGCGCCGGAAGCCGTTTCCCGGCCCGCCACGCCAGCTGGGTCCAGAGGGTGAAGGGCGGCTGCCAGTCCAGCCGTACCAGGGAACCCTCGGCGAGTTCGGCGGCGACCGTCACCTCGGGCAGCAGCGCGACGCCCAGGCCGGTCGCCGCCGCGCGCTTGGTCGCCTCGATGGTGCCGAACTCCATGAAGGTCACGGGGGCGAGCGCGGTCAGCTCCCGCTCGAAGAGGTCGCGGTAGGCGCAGCCCGGCTCGGTGGCCAGCAGCGACACGGGAAGCAAGTCGACGGTCGTGAGCGGGCGGCCGGTCAGGGGGTGGTCCGGGGCGGCGACCAGGGCGAGGGGCTCGGGTCCCAGTACCTCCGTCTCCAGGCCGGGGTGCCCGGTCTCCGCCTCCATCAGGAAGCCGAGGTCGTAGGTGCCCTGGTGCAGCGCCTGCCGGGTCTCGTCGCCGATGGTCGTACGGAAGGAGAGGCGGACCTTGGGGTAGCGGTGGTGGAAGAGTTCGAGGAGGGGTGGCAGGCGGTGGTTGGTCAGCGACTCCATGGTGCCGACGGTGAGCGTGCCCTCGGGCTCCCCGGCGCTGCTGACCGCCGTGCGGGCCTCCTCCGCCAGCTCCAGGATCTGGCGGGCGTACGGCAGGAGGCGCTCGCCCGCCTCGGTGAGGCGGATGCGGCTGCCGAGGCGGTCGAACAGTTCCGTGCCGAGGGAGGATTCCAGGGCGCGGATCTGGCTGGTGACGCTGGACTGGGCGTACTTCAGCTCGGCGGCGGCCCGGGTGAAGCTCAGGACGGTGGCGACCTTCTCGAAGGTGACGAGCAGCCGCAGCTCCATGGCCCGACTAGTCCCGCTTCTTCTTCTCGTCGTCCTCGTCGTCCTTGAGGGACTTCAGGAAGTCGGGGTTGTCGTCGGGGGCCACCCACTGCTGGGAGCGGCCCGTGCGCACGCCGGACCAGCCCTCGGCGGCGGGGCTGCGCTTCTTGCCCGCGATCAGCCAGGAGATGGACCCGACCAGCGGGAACAGCAGCACGAGGATCGCCCACAGGGGCTTGGGGATGTGCCGGATGTCCTCGTCCTTCGTGCTGATGCAGTCGATGAACGCGTAGACGCTCAGTGCCAGCGGCACGAGGAACATCAGCACCCGCAGCATGTGGCCTCTCCAGCGGAGCGAAGGGGTCGAGGGCGGCGGACGCGGCCCCCAGGTACACGTTCAGGGTAGCCCCTCGGGAATACTTGTCCCCATGGCTTACGACGATCTTCGCTCGCTGCTCAGGGCTCTGGAGCGCGAGGGCGACCTCAAGCGCATCAAGGCCGAGGTGGATCCGTACCTGGAGGTCGGGGAGATCGTCGACCGGGTGCAGAAGTCCGGCGGCCCGGCGTTGCTCTTCGAGAACGTGAAGGGCTCGGCGATGCCCCTGGCGATGAACGTGTTCGGCACCGACCGCAGGCTGCTGAAGGCGCTGGGGCTGAAGTCGTACGCGGACATCGGGGAGAAGATCGGCGGGCTGCTGAAGCCGGAGCTGCCGCACGGGTTCGTGGGGGTGCGGGAGGCCTTCGGGAAGCTCGGCGCGATGACGCACGTACCGCCGAAGAAGGTGAAGTCCGGGGACGCTCCGGTGCAGGAGACCGTCCTGACCGGCGACGACGTCGATCTGGAGCAGCTGCCCGCGCTGTTCACCTGGCCGAAGGACGGCGGGTCGTTCTTCAACCTGGGGCTGACCCACACCAAGGACCCGGAGTCGGGCGTCCGCAACCTCGGTCTGTACCGCCTCCAGCGCCACGACCGGCGCACCATCGGCATGCACTGGCAGATCCACAAGGACAGCCGCAACCACTACCAAGTCGCGGCCCGGCGCGGTGAGCGCCTGCCGGTCGCGATCGCCTTCGGCTGCCCCCCGGCCGTCAGCTACGCCTCCACCGCGCCGCTGCCCGGTGACATCGACGAGTACCTGTTCGCGGGGTTCCTCGCGGGCAAGCGGATCGAGATGGTCGACTGCAAGACGGTGCCGCTCCAGGTCCCGGCGCAGGCGGAGGTGGTGCTGGAGGGGTGGCTGGAGCCCGGTGAGATGCTGCCCGAGGGTCCCTTCGGCGACCACACCGGCTTCTACACGCCGCAGGAGCCGTTCCCCGCGCTGACCATCGACTGTGTGACGATGCGCAAGCGTCCGCTGCTCCAGTCGATCGTGGTGGGGCGGCCCCCGACGGAGGACGGGCCGCTGGGCCGGGCGACGGAGCGGTTCTTCCTGCCACTCCTCAAGATCATCATTCCGGACATCGTGGACTACCACCTGCCGGAGGCGGGCGGCTTCCACAACTGCGCGATCGTCTCGATCGACAAGAAGTACCCCAAGCACGCGCAGAAGACGATGCACGCGATCTGGGGCGCGCACATGATGTCCCTGACCAAGCTGATCATCGTCGTCGACAGCGACTGCGACGTCCACGACCTGCACGAGGTCGCCTGGCGGGCGCTCGGCAACACCGACTACGCCCGGGACCTCACCCTCGTCGAAGGCCCCGTCGACCATCTGGACCACGCCTCCTACCAGCAGTTCTGGGGCGGCAAGGCGGGCATCGACGCGACGAAGAAGTGGCCCGAGGAGGGGTACACGCGCGACGGGGGCTGGCCGGACATGGTGGAGTCGGACCCGGACACGGCGGCCCTGGTCGACCGCCGCTGGAAGGAGTACGGCCTGTGACCTCCGCTTCCGCGGCGCTCCCCCGGCAGCCGGGGCGCACGAAGGCGTTCCTGCGCCTCGTGATGATCGAGCACTCCGTCTTCGCGCTCCCCTTCGCCTACATCGCCACCCTCACCGCGATGTACGAGTGGGACAGGAACATCCACTGGGGGCGGCTGCTCCTGGTCACCCTCGCCATGGTCGGCCTGCGCACCTTCGCGATGGCCGCCAACCGGATCATCGACCGCGAGATCGACGCCCGGAACCCCCGCACCGCCCACCGTGAACTGGTCACCGGCGCGATGTCGGTACGGCACGCCTGGACCGGCGCGCTGATCGCCCTGGCGGTCTTCCTGGGCGCGGCGGCCCTGCTGAACCCGCTGTGCCTGGCGCTGGCGCCGGTCGCGGTCGTCCCGATGGTCGTCTACCCGTACGGCAAGCGGTTCACGGACTTCCCGCAGGCCATCCTCGGCCTCGCCCAGGCCATGGGCCCCATCGGCGGCTGGCTCGCCGTCACCGGGTCCTGGTCCTGGGACGCGGTGATCCTGGGTCTCGCCGTCGGCGTCTGGATCGGCGGCTTCGACCTGATCTACGCCTGCCAGGACGTCGACACCGACCGCGAGACCGGCGTCCGCTCGGTCCCGGCCCGCTTCGGCATCCCGGCGGCCATCTGGGGCGCCCGCGCCTGCCACTTGGTGACGACGGCCCTCTTCGTCTGGTACGCCGTCGCCACCGGCGCGGGCGCCTTCTTCTGGCTGGGCCTGCTGATCGTCGCGGGCGCCTTCGTCTACGAGCACTCCATCGTCCGCCCCCATGACCTGTCCCGCCTGAACAGGGCGTTCTTCAGCGTCAACGGCTTCATCGGCATCGCCCTGTTCGCCTGCGCCCTCCTCGACCTGCTGGTGCGGGGGCTGACGGTCTGAGTCCCCCTGCTGTCCCGAGGTCTGGGTCCGGTTGCTGTCCGAGGTCTGGAGACGGGTCAGTAGCGCCAGCCGCGCAGGGCGTGCCAGGTGTTGGGGCCGACGATGCCGTCGACGGCGGAGGCGCCGAGGTAGGTGCGCTGGAACCAGCGCACCGCGCGCTCGGTGGCCGGTCCGAAGTCGCCGTCGACGGTGAGCCGCGACCCGCCGGAGGTGTTGCGGTAGTTCGTCGTGCCGTTGATCAGCGCCTGGATCTCCTTCACGTGGAGGCCCTTGCTGCCGTACTCCGCCCACTTCCTGCCGTAGTCGTAGTCGCACGTCAGCCCGATCGTGCTGCGCGTGTAGCAGGTGTCGTCCGCGGCGTACGCGGTCGGTGCGACGGCTGTGGCGGCTCCTGAAAGGAGGCCCGCGGAGGCGACCAGCAGCGCCAGCCGGGATCGTGCGTTCATGTCTCTCCTGCCTTCGGGTGAGAGGAAGTGACGGACCGCCGGCACGCGGGGCGGGTGGCGGTCCGGAAGTGAGGTCAGCCTGTCCTCGGTGTGACGGGCGGCGATATCATCCGGGACGTCCCGGGTGTCTCTGGGACGTCCTCGCCGCTCACCTGCGGGGACTTGGCCGGGCTGGTACGTCCCGGGGCACGGGCTGGGACGGTTCGGGTGCGCGGCCGCTGGGGGGACAGGCCAGTGCAGAGGGCCTGAGGCAGGTTCCGAGGGAGAGGACTCGTCTGTCATGGCGTCGTGGAGGCCGCTGCCCGACGGACTCAGCCCGCACGCCCACCGGTTGGTGACCCGCATGCGGCAGCTGAAGGACCGCACGGGGCTGAGCCTGTCGGCTCTGGAGAGACGTACCAGTTACAGCCGGTCGTCGTGGGAGCGGTATCTCAACGGGAAGATGCCGCCGCCGTCCGAGGCGGTCGCGGAACTGGCCGCGCTGGCGGGTGAGGACGGCCGGGCCCTGGGGCAGCTCCAGACGCTCGCCGCCGGCGACTGGCAGCGCTCCGCGTCGCCGGGGGCCGTGCCATCTGCGCCGTCTGCTTCGGAAGGGGCGGACGAGCCGGACGGTGCAGCGCCTCGAAGACGGGCCTCCCAGCTGGGCGCCTGGGCCCGGCTGCGGGCTCCCTACCTGATATCCGGACTGATCCTGGCGGGTACGGCGGCGGGGGTCGCCGCCACCTGGGACCGTGCCGGTGACGTGGCCGCGGGCGGCGGGTTCACCTTCCGGGCCGGTGTCAGCTACGACTGCCCCGTGACCCGCAACGGCGCCTGGCTCACCGCCGGTTACAGCGACACCCGGCGGGCGTATCTGCACCAGGTGCTGACCAGCTGGGACGTGGTGGAGGCGCAGTGCCTGCTGGAGTACCACGGTTACTCGGTCGCGGAGGTCGACGGCGCCTACGACGCGATGACCGAACGCGCCGTCAAACGCTTCCAGGAGGACCACGGCGGTCTGGTGGTCGACGGGGTCATCGGCGAGCACACCTGGGAGGTGCTGCGCCGTTGAGCGGGCCGCGCACGGAACTGGACCGGCTCGCACGGGAGCTGGTGGCCCTGCGGAAACGGGCCGGGCTCAGTCTGGGGGTCCTGGCCGAGCGCACGTCGGTCAGCAAGTCGGCCTGGCACCGCTATCTGAGCGGACGCAACCTGCCGCCCCGCCAGGCGGTGGCCGAACTGTGCGCCCTCACCGGGGAGTCACCGACGCGGCTGCTGGCGCTGTGGGAGGTCGCCGAGGCGGAGCGCGAGGGCGGTCCCGGTCCGGCACCGGTCGCCGGGGAGCGGGACGCGCGGACCGAGGGCGGGGAGCCGTCGGCGGTGCCGCCGGGGGGAGACACCGAGGGCGTGGCCGCCCTGGCGTCCGAGGACCCGGAACCGGAGGCCGTGGTGTCGCCGTACCGGCGTCCCTGGCGCCGGGTCGTGCGCTGCTGGTGGCCGGTCGGGGCCTCCCTGCTGCTCTCCGCCGCCGTGTTCACGGCCATGCCGTACGTCCGTGAGTCCGCTGCCGAGCCCACCGTGGCCCCGCCCGGTTGCCGGGGCGCGGCCTGCGACGGGGAGGACCCCGAGTCCCAGGGCTGTACGACACCGGGCACCGACTTCGGGGCCGTGGCGGAGGCGGCGTTCCCCGGTGGGGCCCGGATGGAGATCCGGCACAGCGCGCACTGCGGGGCGCTCTGGGCGCGGGTGTGGCTCGCCCAGGACGGCGACCGGATCGAGCTGCGGGTGCCCGGCCGTCCGACCCGGCAGGCCGTCGTCCGGGACCGGCACGACGCCGACGGCTATGTCTACACCCGGATGACCGGTGGCGCCCCGGAGGGAGCCGAAGCCTGTCTGCTGCCCGCCGACGGGGGACCGGAGCGCTGTTTCACCGCCTGAGGCCCCGCGTGGCCGGTCCGGACGCCGGGCTTGTCCCGTCCGCCGGTACGCTCAAGATGTGAACGCAGGAGAAACGCAGCGCGCGCCTTGGATCGTGGGGGTCTCCGGAGCATCCGGGACGCCGTATGCGGCTGCCGTGCTGCGGGCGCTGCTGGAGGCCGGGGAGAGCGTCGACCTGGTGGTCAGCCGGGCCGCGCGGCTCACGCTGCTCGACGAGACGGGGATCTCGTTCCGGGACGCCCACTGGCGGGACGACCTCGCGCAATGGCTGGCCCGGGGGGCCGACGGGAAGCCGGGGACGTTCGCGGTGGACCTCGCGGCCGTACGGTACTGGCGTGCCGGGGACCTGGCGGCGGGGCCGTCCTCGGGGTCGTACCCGGCCAAGGGGATGCTGATCGTGCCCGCCTCGACGGCGTGCGTCGCGGGTGTCGCCCTGGGCCTGTCCAAGGACCTGTTGCAGCGGGCGGCGAGCGTGACGCTGAAGGAGCGGCGGCCGTTGGCCGTGGCGGTGCGGGAGTCGCCGCTGAACGGGCAGACGCTGCGCAACCTCGTCGCCCTGGACGACGCCGGGGCGACCGTCGTACCGACCTCGCCCGCCTTCTACGCCGGGGCGACGCACATCCAGGACCTCGTCGACTTCGTCGCCGGGCGGGTGCTGGACACGGTCGGTGTGCCGCACCGGCTGTACCAGCGCTGGAGCGGTGAACTCGGCGGCGGTGGTGGCGCCGGTCACCCGGATCCGCACTGACCTCTCCTGCGACTCACCCGGATCCTCGGATCCACCCGAACTTTTTCAGACTCTTCAGCGGAAGGCTTCGATCGCATGGACGCGGTGGACAGGCAGCTCATCCAGGCCCTGAGGGAGAACGGCCGGGCCTCCTACGCGGAGCTGGGGCGCCTCGTCGGGCTGTCGGGCCCCAGCGTCACCGACCGGATCAACCGGCTGGAGGCGGCGGGTGTCATCACCGGTTACCGGGCCACCGTGAACGCCGCCTCGCTCGGCCTCGGCGTCACCGCCCTGATCGGTATCTCGCTCTCCGACGCCACCGACCACGAGGACGTGGCCCGCCGGATGAAGGACCTCTCGGAGATCGAGGACTGCTGGTTCATCGCCGGTGACGACTCGTACATGCTCAAGGTGCGGGCCAGCGACGTGGACGGCCTGGAGCGGATCATCCGGCGGCTGTCCGGCACCAAGGGCGTCTCCCGGACCCGTACCACGATCGTGCTGTCCACGAAGTGGGAGAACCGGGTGGGTGAGCTGCCCGAGGAGGTCTGACCGGTGGGGCGTACGGTTGTCGGAGTCGGTCACAGAAAGAGGTGTCGTATGGACGTCGGGCTCAAGCGCGAGCTGGAGGAGAAGGTCCGCTCCGGTGAGCGGCTGACCCGTCAGGACGGCATCGCGCTGTACGAGTCGGACGACCTGGCCTGGCTGGGCGGCCTCGCGCACGAGGTGCGGACGCGGAAGAACGGCGACGTCGTCCACTTCAACGTCAACCGGCACCTCAACATGACCAACGTGTGCACGGCGTCCTGCGCCTACTGCTCGTTCCAGCGCAAGCCGGGCGAGAAGGACGCGTACACGATGCGCATCGAGGAGGCGGTGAAGCTCGCCAAGGCGATGGAGGGCGAGAACCTCACCGAGCTGCACATCGTCAACGGGCTGCACCCCAACCTGCCGTGGCGGTACTACCCGCGCTCGCTGCGGGAGCTGAAGGCGGCCCTTCCGGACGTGTCCCTGAAGGCCTTCACCGCCACCGAGATCCACCACTTCGAGACGATCTCGGGGCTGAGCGCGAGCGAGATCCTGGACGAGCTGATCGACGCGGGGCTCGAATCCCTCACGGGCGGGGGCGCGGAGATCTTCGACTGGGAGGTCCGGCAGCACATCGTCGACCACCGCACCCACTGGGAGGACTGGTCGCGCATCCACCGGCTGGCGCACGAGAAGGGGTTGAAGACCCCGTGCACCATGCTCTACGGCCATATCGAGGAGCCCCGCCACCGTGTGGACCACGTGCTGCGGCTGCGGGAACTCCAGGACGAGACCGGTGGCTTCCAGGTCTTCATCCCGCTGCGCTACCAGCACGACTTCGTCGACATGAAGGACGGCAAGGTACGCAACCGGCTCCAGGAGCGGACGACGATGGCGACCCCGGCGGAGGCGCTGAAGACCTTCGCGGTGTCGCGGCTGCTGTTCGACAACGTGCGGCATGTGAAGGTGTTCTGGGTGATGCATGGGCTCCAGACCGCGCAGTTCGCGCTCCAGCACGGCGCGGACGACATGGACGGGTCGGTCGTCGAGTACAAGATCACGCACGACGCGGACAACTACGGGACGCCGAACAAGCTGACCCGGGACGATCTGCTGGAGCTGATCCGGGACGCGGGGTTCCGGCCGGTGGAGCGGAACACGCGGTACGAGGTGATCCGGGAATACGACGGGGCCGAGGCGGGGCGCAGGGAGATGCCTCAGCCGATGAGGGTTTGATTTTCGGTACGGTCCCGCGCCCCGAGGGGGGTACTCGGGCCGCATGACTGCCAAGGCGCCTGAGGATGCCTACACCGCCGAGCCCTTTGTTCCCGACGGTGGGGATCTGGCGGCCCTCCGGCGCGCCGCCTCCGGCTGTCGGGGTGTCCCCTGCAACTGGGGGAGCAGCCCGGGGATCAGGAGGACCGGCAGGGGAAGCCGTTCGCCCGCCGGGAAGCTGCTCGGCCGGGCGTTGGCGGAGACGGGCATCGATCCCGGTGAGGCGTATGTCACCAACGCCGTGAAGCACTTCAAGTTCACCCGGGCCGAGCCCCGTAAGCGGCGTATCCACAAGGCGCCCAGTCTGCGGGAGATGACCGCGTGCGGGCCGTGGCTCGCGGCGGAGCCGGCGCTGGTGGAGCCGAAGCTGGTCGTGGTGCTGGGTGCCACGGCGGGCAAGGCGCTGCTGGGGTCGTCGTTCCGGGTGACGCGGGTGCGCGGGACGGTGCTGGAGGAGGAGATCCACGGGCGCCCGGAGCGGCTGGTGCCGACCGTGCATCCTCCCCCAAGCTCTCGGCTTCGCTCGAGCAGGGAGGTGCCCCCAGCCGTGCTGCGGGCGGAGGACCGGGAGGGCGCGTACCAGGGGCTGGTCGCGGATCTGAAAGCGGGGGCGCGACTCCTGGCGTAAGGGCTACGATGGCCGCGTGCCACTTACTTTCACGCTCGACCCCGCCGTCACCCCGGCCCTGCGCGACGGCATCCTCGACATGTGGACGGACGTGTCCAACGCGGGCGGCGCCATCGGGTTCGTACCGCCGGTGGACCGGGAGGCGGTCCGGCCGGAGCTGTTGAGGCAGCTCACGGCGATGGCCGAGGGGCGCAGCCGGCTGGTCGTGGGGCATGACGAGGAGGGTCGGCTGGCCGCTTCCGCGTTCCTCACCTTCAACACGCACCGGCTGATGACGCACTGGGTGTGGATCTACACGGTGATGGTGCACCCCCGGTACCAGGGGCGGGGGTTCGGCCGGGAGCTGATGGCCGCCGCGGCGGACGCGGCCCGTACCTTCGACGGCATCGACGCGATCCGGCTGTCCTGCCGGGGCGGCCTCGGTCTGGAGAGCTTCTACGCGTCCTGCGGCTACAAGGAGGTCGGCCGGGTGCCGGACGCGATCCGGGTGGCGCCGGACGATCACCGCGACGACGTCACGATGTTGCTGACGTTGCGCTGACGCACCCCCGTCCAAGATCTTCCGGTCCTCGTGCTTCACTGGACGGTGGAAATGTTCCGGTGAAGGAAGAGTGGATTGAGATGCTCCGCTACACGCTGATGCGCCTCGGGATCTTCGCGGGCTGCTTCGTGGTCGTCTGGGGCCTCGTCTACTCCGGCATCGCCCCGCGCGGCCTCGGCGACTCCAACGGCATGTGGGTGCTGCTGCTCGCCCTCGTCCTCTCCGCGCCGATCAGCTTCGTGGTGCTGCGCAAGGAGCGGGACCGGGCGTCCGAGCAGATCGTGCGCAAGGTCGACCGGGTCAAGGCCGACATGGAGGCCAACCGCAGCCAGGAGGACCTGGCCGACGACACCGCGCGGGCGCAGGGCCAGACTTCCTGAACTGGCCGAAGACGGCACGGGGCACGGGGGTGCGAACCGTAGGCTTTCCCCATGGGTGCCGTGAAGACCAAGCGGATGCCGCGTGCCGTCCGTGAGCAGCAGATGCTGGACGCCGCCGTACAGATCTTCGGGCAGCGGGGGTACATGGCGGCGTCGATGGACGACATCGCCGAACTCGCCGGTGTGTCCAAGCCGTTGGTGTATCTGTACCTGAACTCCAAGGAAGACCTCTTCACCGCCTGCATCCGCCGCGAGGCCACCGCGCTGGTCGCCGCCGTGCGCGCCGGAGTCGTCGCGGGGCTGCCCGCCGACCGCCAACTCTGGGACGGGCTGCTGGCGTTCTTCACGCACACCGCGGGGCACCCGGACGCCTGGACCGTGCTGCACCGCCAGGCGCGGACGCACGGTGAGCCCTTCGCCGCCGAGGTCAGCGCGTTGCGCGCGGAGATCGTCGACTTCGTGACGCAGCTGATAGCCGCCGCCGCGCGGGAGGCGCACCGGGACCCCGATCTGCCCGAGCACGAGGTCGCCGGGCTCGCGGAGGCCCTCGTGGGGGCCGCCGAGTCGCTGGCGGCCTGGGCCAACGCGACCGAGGGCGTCACCGCCCGGCAGACCGCGGCGACCCTGATGAACTTCGCGTGGGCGGGGCTCGGCAGCCTGATGGAGGGGCGGCCCTGGACGCCGCCGCCCGCCTCGGCTCCCTGAGGATCTGTTCGGGGGTGCCTACTCGACGTACCCCAGGAGGTGCACCCGGTCCTCCCCGCCCCGCAGTTCGAACCGTCCCTCCCCGTCCGCCGCGTACCGCACCACCCCGGGCAGCAGCACCGGCGCCCGGAACTCGGCCCGTACCCGCACCGTCTCGTCCGTGCCGTGGGCGGCCAGACAGCGGGCGACGGTCCACATGCCGTGGGCGATGGCGCGCGGGAAGCCGAACAGGCGGGCGGTGAGGGGGTGCAGGTGGATGGGGTTGCGGTCGCCGGAGACCGCGCCGTACCGCCGCCCGATGTCCCCGCCGAGCCGCCACTCCTGGCGTACCGGCAGCGGCCGGTGCGGCGCGGCCGGGGGCGCCGTGGGGGCCTCGGCCGCGTGGCGGTGGTGGCGGGCGAGGTAGGTGCTGGAGGACTCCCACACGACGGTCCCGGCGTCGCGCAGTTCCGTCATCACGGTCGCCTCGGTGCCGCGCCGGTGCGGTGTCAGTCCGTCGACGTGGACGGCGAGTTCGTACGCGCCGGTGGCGGGGAGGGTGGCGTACCGGGAGATGGCGATGGACGTGTGGACCAGGCCGAGCAGCGGCAGCGGGAAGGCGCGACCGCTCATCAGGCTGATGGCCAGCGGGAAGCCGAGGACGTGCGGGTAGGTGAGGGGGAGCGCGTTGTCGCCGGGGGCGGGGAAGCCGCAGATCCGTTCGTAGGCGGCGAGGCGGGCGAGGTCGACGCGCACCTCCGGCAGCACCAGCCGGGTGCGGGGGAAGCCGGCGGCGCTGCCGGGCCGCTTGAAGGGGGAGAGGAGGGCGCCGCGGGCGAGCAGCGGCGTGAGGGCGGGAGGGCTGGACAGCGGGATCACTAGGCCCCCAGCAGACTCTGGCCGCACACCCGTACCACCTGTCCATTGACCGGCCCGGACGCGGGATGGGCGAGCCAGGCGATGGTCTCGGCCACGTCCTCGGGCAGTCCGCCCTGGGCGAGGGAGTTCATCCGGCGTCCCGCCTCCCGGATGAACAGCGGGACGGCGGCGGTCATCGGGGTCTCGATGAAGCCGGGCGCGACCGCGTTCACGGTGACGTCGTGCGCGGCGCGCGCCCGGGGCGCGAGGGCCCGCACCAGACCGGCCACGCCCGCCTTGCTCGCGCCGTAGTTGGTCTGCCCGGCGTTCCCGGCGAGGCCCGCGATGGACGCGGTGGCGACGATCCGGCCGCCGGGGCGCAGGGTGCCGCCCTCCAGCAGCGCGTCCGTGGTGCGCAGGACACTGGCGAGATTGACGTCGAGGACGGAACTCCAGCGTTCGGCGGGCATGTTGACCAGGCGCCGGTCGCGGGTGACGCCCGCGTTGTGCACCAGCACGTCGAGTCCGTCGGGCAGCGCGGCGGCGATCCGTTCGCCCGCGTCGGCCGCGGTGATGTCCAGGGCGAGCGCGCCGCCGCCGAGCCGGTCGGCGACCCGCCGGGCGTCCTCCTCGGCCGCGGGCACGTCCAGTACGACGACCCGGGCCCCGTCCCTGGCCAGCGTCCCGGCGACGGCCGCGCCGATGCCGCGCGCGCCGCCGGTGACCAGCGCGGTGCGCCCGGCGAGCGGGCGGTCGGGGTCGTCGGGGCTGGTGACGGGGCCGGGGCCGACCTCGATGACCTGGCCGCTGACGTAGGCGGACCTGGGGGAGAGCAGGAAGCGCAGGGCGGACTCGGCGGCGTCCGGGTCGGTGAGCCGGACGAGGTTGACGGTCCTGCCGCGGCCGATCTCCTTGCCGAGGGAGCGGGTGAAGCCCTCCAACGCCTGCTGGGCGGCGGCCTGGTGGTGGTCGGCGGGGTCGAGCGGTGCTCCCAGCACGACGATCCGGCCGCTGGGCGCGACCGTTCCGACGACGGGGTGCAGGGCGGCGTGCACCTCGGCGAGGGCGTCGATGTCACGGACGCCGGTGGCGTCGAGGAGGACGGCGGCGGGGGGTGCCGTGTCGTCGTCGGTGGGCAGGCCCGTGCGGGCGAGGAGGGCTTCGAGGGCCGGGTCGGGTTTGTCGGCGCCCGCGACCAGGTGCCGCAACGCGCCGTCGAGCCGCGGTCGTTGCGGTGACCACCGGCTGAGGGGCACCGGTCGGGGCAGTCCGAGCCGTCGGGTGAGGAAGCGGCCGGGTGCGGTGCCCGTGAAGCTCAGATAGCGGTCGGCTGCCATGGCGACTCCAGCTAGTGGGGGGACCGGTCTCGTCCTTACTTCGGAGTAAGGTTACCGTAGGTAAATCCCCGGGGCGCACGGGGTGACGGCCGCCCCCGCACTCCTCGGGGACTGCACACCCCCGTCCCCGGACCACCGCCGGAACATCCCCGAACCCGCACCAACTCCCCACGTGGGAGCCGTACGATCACGCTGCCGACCGGCGGCGCACCGCTGAGCCGCGGCCGCCGGTGAACGCCTCCGTACGCCTGCCGCGTACCTCATGCCGCGGAGCAGTGCGCCCGCAGCAAGGCCTCAGGAGCTGCCATGCCCATCTCGTACTCGTCCTCCTCACCCGTGCCGCCGGACCCGTCGTCGACACCGTCGGGGCTGGACTACGACCCGGACGGCGGCCCGGTCCTGGTGGAGCCGGAGATCCGGCGGCTGGACGGCGAGGTGCGCGAGGTGGCCGTACCGCCGCTGGTGCCGCCCGTGTCGCACGGCTCGCTCGCCGACGTGCCGTTCGAGAACGCGGCCGTGGCACCGGACGACCGCGTCATCAGCCGCCGTACGGACGCCGGGAGCTGGCACGACCTGACCGCGGCCCAGTTCGCGCGGGAGGTGCTGACGCTGGCCAAGGGCCTGACGGCGGAGGGCCTGGTGCCGGGCGACCGGATCGCGGTGATGGCGCGGACCTCGTACGAGTGGACGCTGCTCGACTTCGCCGCCTGGGCCGCCGGACTGGTGACGGTCCCCGTCTACCCGACCTCCTCCCTCTTCCAGACCCGGTGGATCCTCCAGGACTCCGGCGCCGTCGCCCTGGTCACCGAGACCGTCGCCCAGGCCGCCGCCCTCGGGCCCGAGCTGGGCCACCTGCCCGACCTGCGGCACCTGTGGGTCATCGAGAAGGGGCATGTGGACCGGCTCGCCGAACTGGGCGGCCCGGTGCCCGACCAGGAGATCGACGTACGGCGCGGGGTGCTCGGCCCGGACACGCTCGCCACGCTCGTCTACACCTCGGGCACCACCGGCCGCCCCAAGGGCTGCGCGCTGACCCACGGCAACTTCCTGGCGGAGGTCGACAACGCGATCGAACTCCTCTACCCCGTCTTCAAGGCCCGCACGGACGTCGAGCCGTCCACCCTGCTCTTCCTGCCCCTCTCCCACGTCTTCGGCCGGATGGTCGCCGTCGCCTGCGTCCGCGCCCGCGTCCGGCTCGGCCACGCGCCCAGCCTGAAGGCGGGGGACCTGATCGCCGACCTGGCCGCCTTCCGGCCGACCTTCCTGCTGGCCATCCCCTACATGCTGGAGAAGGTCTACAACAGCGCCCGCGCCACCGCCGAACGCGGCGGCAAGGCCGGCTCCTTCGACCGCGCCGCCAAGGTGGCCCGCCGCTGGGGCGAGGCGACCGAGGCCCGCAAACAGGGCACGGGACCGGGACCGGGCGCCGGTCTGAAGGCCGCCCGCGCCCTCTACGACCCGCTGGTCTACCGCCGTATCCGCAACGCGCTCGGCGGCCGGGTCCGCTATCTGATCTGCGGCGGCTCCCCGTTAAGCCGCGACCTGGCCGCGTTCTACGCGGGCGCGGGCATGGAGATCTACGAGGGGTACGGCCTCACCGAGTCGACCGGCGCCGCCACCGTCACCCCGCCCCTGAAGCCCCGTCTCGGCACCGTCGGCTGGCCGCTGCCCGGTACCCGCGTCCGGATCGCCGCCGACGGCGAGATCCTGCTCGCCGGGGGCCAGGTCCTGCGCGGCTACTGGGACCCCCGGGCGGGCGGCGTCGTCCCGGCCGCCGTGGACGGCTGGTTCCCCACCGGCGACATCGGCCGCCTCGACGACGAGGGCTACCTCACCATCACCGGCCGCAAGAAAGAGATCCTCATCACCGCGGGCGGCAAGAACGTCGCCCCAGCGCCCCTGGAGAACTGGCTGCGCACCCATCCCCTGATCTCCCAGTGCCTGGTCCTCGGCGACCGCCGCCCCTACGTCACCGCCCTGATCACCCTCGACCTCGACGGCACCCACCACTGGTGCCGGATGAACGGCCGCCCCCCGGTGCCACCGGACGTCCTCGCCCAGGACGAGGAACTCCACGCCGTCCTCCAACGGGCCGTCGACGAGGCGAACAAGATGGTCTCCCGCCCCGAGTCCATCCGCCGCTTCACCGTCCTGCCCGTCGACTTCACCGAGACGGCCGGCCATCTGACCCCGTCGATGAAGCTCCGCCGCCAGGCGATCCTGCGGGACTTCTCCCGGGAGGTGGAGGCGATGTACGGGGGCTGAGCGCTGCCGCCACCGTGTCGGCGAACGCGCGGGCCGCAGGGGTCAGGGCGTCCCAGCGGCGGACCGCCCAGCCCACCGTCAGGGGGCGCAGCTCGGGGATGTGGAGCAGGCGCAGGGGCCGCCGGGGGTCGCTGATCGGCAGGTCGGGCAGCGCGGGCACGACCGCGCGGCCCAGGCCCAGTTCGGCGAGGAGCAGGGCCGTGTCCCAGTCGGCGACGCCGGTGTCGTAGGAGAAGCGCAGGCCCAGGTCGGCGCAGGCCGTCTCCAGCTGGGCGGCGGAGGTGGAGTTCGGGGGGAGGCGGATCAGCGGCAGCTCCGTCAGGGACGCGGCGGACACCGCCGTACGGCCCGCGAAGCGGTCGTCGTCCGCCCGCACCGCCAGCAGCCACGGCAGCTCCACCACCGGCCGCTGCTCGATGCCGCGCACCTGCGGGCCCAGGGTGATCCAGGCCAGGTCGAGATCGCTGTCGGTGAGCGCGTCGAAGCAGGCGCGGCTGGAACTCTCCGTGCGGAACTCCAGGTTGACGCGGGGGTGCCGGCGTCGGAACGTCACGATGGCGTCCGCCATGAAGTGCCGTACGGTCGTCGCGCCCGTCGCCACCCGCACCGAGCCGCTCTCACCGTCGGCGAGGTCCCGCAGCCGCCGCAGCGCCAGGTCGAGCCCGGCGATGCCCTCCGCGGCGGCGGCCTCCAGCACCCGGCCCGCCGGGGTGGGCGCCACCCCGCGCGGCTGCCGCTCCAGCAGGCCGACGCCGGTCTCCCGCTCCAGGCGCCTCACGTGCTGGCTCACCGCGGACTGCGTACAGCCCAGGTCACGGGCGACCGCGCTGAGGGAACCGGCACGGCACACGGCCACGAACACCCGCAGGTCATCGAGGGTCATGACCGGAAGATACCCATGAAACCCAAGCTCTGACTTGGGAGTTGGCAGTAATCCTTAGGATTGACTCGGCCTTTCGCCGTGTACGACGATCGATGCAGGGCCCCGGGCGGCAACCCGCTCCCGTGCCGCCCTCGTCGTCCGAGACGTCCGGGCGCGGAGGCGGCAGGACGACGGAGCGGGTGCCGACCCACCGTCGCCCCTCCGCGAAAGGACGCCGCCGTGCCGACGACCCGCGCCGACGAAGCCCCCTTCCTCCAAGCCCACGCCCTGCTGCGCCGCTCGGGCGCCGAGGCCGTCGCCCACCCCGGCGGCACCCTCCTCGCCCACCTCGACCGGGTACGGCGACGGCTCGCCGGCTGGTCCGCCCCGCCCGCCCTCCAGCTCGCCGGGCTCTGCCACGCCTGCTACGGCACCGACGGCTTCCCCGCCGCCCTGCTGACCCTGGACCGGCGCGCCGACCTGGCGTCGGTGATCGGCGCGGAGGCCGAGGCGACCGTGTACGCCTACGCCGCCTGCGACCGCGCCGCCACCTACCCGACCCTCGCCGCGCCGGGGCCGGGCGCGCCGCTCCACGACCGGTTCACCGGCACCGCCCGGCCGATAGGGCTGCGGCTGCGCCGGGACATCGCCGAGCTGACCGCCGCCAACGAACTCGACCACGCCCGCCACGACCCCGTCTACCGCGAACGCTGGGGCCACGACCAGAACGCCCAGC
>NZ_JAGPXL010000028.1 GCF_018070565.1 Streptomyces sp. B93 | reverse complement strand
CCCTGACCCCCCGGCCCTCTGACCCCTCCGGCCGTGACCGCCTGGCTGACGGCCGCCGGGAGCGACCCACCTCGGACGGCGACCACGAGCAGCATGGTGGGGGATGCCGCACGGCTGACGGCGACCGTCGAGATCGACCGCGCCGGGGAGGCCGTGTGGGAGTACCAGGACGGCGGACCCGGACGGCTGCGGCCTCGACGCCGTCCCCGCAACACGCCCTAGGCGCGGACGCCGCCGCGCCGGAGCGGTGCGCCGGCGTCGTGGAGGCTGACGAGCGCCAGCCGGTACGAGGCGGCCAGTCCCGTCTCCGTGTACTCCACGCCCCGCTCCCGGCAGTACTGCCGGACGACGGTGCGGGCCTTGCGCAGGTTGGGGCTGGGCATGCTCGGGAACAGGTGGTGCTCGATCTGGTGGTTGAGGCCGCCGAGCACGAGGTCGGTGAAGCGGCCGCCGTTGACGTTGCGTGAGGTGAGCACCTGGCGGCGGAGGAAGTCGGGGCGGTCGTCGGCCGACAGGATCGGCATGCCCTTGTGGTTGGGCGCGAAGACGGAACCGAGGTAGACGCCGAAGAGGCACTGGTGGACGGCGAGGAAGGCGACCGCCATGCCGGGCGGCAGGACCCAGAACAGGGCGGTCAGGTAGACCGCGCAGTGCGTGAACAGCAGGGCGCCGTCGAGCGTCCGGTGCCTGAGCCGGCGGTTCGCGATCGCCCTGCCGCTCGACACGCGCAGGTTGAAGCCCTCCAGTGTGAGCAGGGGAAAGAACAGGAACGCCTGCCAACGGCCGAGCAGGCGGGGGAGACCGGTGGCGGCGCGGGCCTGGTCCGGGGACCAGACGAGCAGGTCGGGACCGATGTCGGGGTCGAGGTCCGCGGTGTTCGGGTTGGCGTGGTGACGGGTGTGCTTGTCCTGCCACCAGCCGTAGCCCATGCCGATCGAGGCCCCCGCGATGCGCCCGGACAGCTCGCTGGCCCGGCGGCGGCGGAACACCTGCCGGTGGGCCATGTCGTGCGCGAGCAGGGCTGCTTGCCCGTACATGGCGGCCATGAAGGCGGCGATCGCCAGGGTCCACCACGAGGGGCCGAGGAGGACGAACCCGGTCCATCCGGCGGCGTAGAGTCCGGTCACCGCGGTGATCCGTAGCGTGTAGTAGCCGGGACGGCGCCCCAGCAGTCCGGCGTCCGCGATGTTCTTCGACAGCCGGGCGAAGTCGCTGCCGGGGGTGTCGGAACGCGTGGTGGGGGTGGTGACCGTGGTCATGAGGGCGAGACTCTCTGAGAGGCGGGCGGATGGCACGACGTGGCCCCTGGGCGAGACGGACGCGGGGACGGCGCGGACACGGGCGTGCCCAAGGCGGCACCTACCACCGAGGGGCCCGGGTTCGGACTGCTCCGTCGGCACCGGGTACGTGGTCGTCCAG
Organism: Streptomyces sp. B93; assembly: GCF_018070565.1. GTDB lineage: Bacteria > Actinomycetota > Actinomycetes > Streptomycetales > Streptomycetaceae > Streptomyces. The sequence continues at coordinate 88,614 of NZ_JAGPXL010000028.1, read as the reverse complement.
CGCGGCGGCCAGGAGGAGGGCGGCAGCTTTCTCGGTCGCGTCCGGCGGGATCACCGAAAGGTCCCAGCGGCCGAGCCCGGGAGAGAGCAGGACGACGCGGTCCGCGGCGTGCGGCGAGGCGGGGGCTTTGTGCAGGCGTACGACCTGGTTGGCGACGAGCATGCGCCCCGGTGCCGCCGACCAGGCTGCGGCGTCCACGGTGACGGCGGAGATGTCGCCCCACGCGTGCGGCAGCTCGGCGAGCAGCTGCGGGAGCTGCGTCAGCAGGTCGCGGGAGTACGGCCACCACACTCCGTCGAGCCGGCGGGGCGGCACGTCATGCGGCGCGAGACGCAGGCGGAGGAGGGGAAGGGGCAGGGCGGACGGTGGGTCCGGGGCTGTGGTGGTCACGTGAGTTCTCTCTGACGAGGTGGGCTGCCAGTCGGTTCGGCAGGGTGGGGACGTCCGCCCGGTGAGGGTGGTGATCGGCCGGGGTGGTCAGGTCAGGTACGGCGGGCGGTGAGGCGGTCCGGTGCGGAGCGGCAGGTGCGGGGCGGCAGGTGCCGGGCCCGGCTGCGGCGTTGGGGGGTGCGGGGCACGATGGCTGACGGCCGATGGTCCGCCCGCCCCGGCTGAACGCCGGATGTGCGCTGGTGGTGGTCGGCGTACTGGAAGTCGTGTCTGCGCGCATGTGCCGAAGTGCGACGGCGTATGCGGATCGAAGGGGGGACCTCGTCTTGAAAGGGAACCTGGAGGGGAACCCCGTCCCGCGTGATGTACGCCGGTGAACCGAGGGTGGAGCCGGTCCGCCACCGGCGTGCCTGATGCCCTCGCTCCCTCAGCCTACTCCCCGCCGCGTGAACATGGTGTGACGGGTTGTCATCAGGGCCGACGCGCACGCTCCCCCGCTGCGTGGTCGTCCCGCCCCGGGTGCCCCGAGCCGCTGGGCGAGGACCGATTCGCAACCTCTGTGGAGCAGTCGGCATTCGTTGCCCGTGGTGGGCTGGCGCCTGTGCCCGCCCCGTCGTGCTTCCCCTCGTCGCGGGACCGGCGCGGTACTTCCCGCGTGCCGTCGCACGGTCCGATGCGGGGCTCACGGCTCCCGAGCGCGCGCCCGTGGAGGGGGACGGCCGCGCTGGGAGTCTCAGGCGGCCGCCGCACAGGACCGGACGACCGGCGGCGGCCGTCGGAAGCCGTCGGAAGCCGCCTGCGCCGGCGGCCCTGTGGCCACTTGTGCGCCCGGCGGCCGCCGGTTCATGCCCGCAGCAGCCGCCCGGTGATCTCCCGGTACTCCCGCAGTGCGAGCCGGAGTTCGGTGGACTCCGTCTCGGAGTCCTGGTCCTGCCAGCCCTCACGCAGGACGCGTCGCCGCTCCGTGAGGGCCTTGAGCAGTGCGTCGGTGGCTTCGTCGAAGGCGCCCTCGGCCTCCTCCAGAGCCTCGCGCGGTGAGTCCGCGAAGGTGTTCACGGCGTGCCCGAGGCGCCGGACGACCCGGTCCCGTCCATCGGACGGGATCAGAGGCTCGGGGCCCGGAGAGCGGCGCTCGCCCAGGCCGGCGGGCCGGTCGGCGGGCTGCTGGGCGCGTGTCTGGTCGTACATCGTCGTGAACACCGTTCCCGTTGTGATGGGGGTCGCCGCCCGAAGACGCCTCCGGCCCTTTCGGCGTGGCCTGCTTCAGGCTGCCGACCCGACCGGCCCCGCCCTTCACGGCCCTGCGCCGCCGTGCCAGTCAACGTCCGGCGGCGATCGGTGTCAACGCGGCGCCGGCCGAGGACGCTGTGCCGGGGACTCTGATCAGCGGTATCCGGGTCCTGCCCGGCACGACCGGGACCTGCCGACCGTGCCGCGGGGCACGACCGCACGCGGCGGCCCGCTCATGCCGACCGCCGCCTGCGGTCAGGTCCGACCCGGCCCGTCACACGCTGCTGCCCTGAGGCTCACCGGGCCACCGGGGCGCTGACGGCCGGAGCGGGGAGCGCGGCATCACATGCCCGCCACCAGTCGGCCCGCCGCAGCGGCCCCGGCGGCCTCGTACGACGACGGGGTGCCGTCGGGCTGTTCCGCCGCCACGAGGGCGGACGCGGTCGAACGCGGGCCGGTGGCTGCGCTCGCGGCGGCCATCAGCCGGGCGGCCGAGGGACCGGCGGTCTCCGGGGGAATCACCAGGAGGTCCCAGGGCCCCGCTGTTCCGGACAGCAACAGGATCGTGTGCGGGTCCAGCTCGGAGGTGAACCAACCGACCCGTACCACATGGCCGTTGACGAAGACCCGTCGCGGAATGACCGGCCAGTAGCGGGGATTGACGGCGATCCGGGTGATCCGGCCCCACAGGGGGTCCAGTACGTCGGCCAGCGGGGGGAGTTCTCGTGTCAGGTCGCGGCAGCGGGGCCACCAGGCGCCGTCCAGTCCGACGTCTCCCGGGTGAGGACAGCTCACGGACTTGAGGGCGAGTCGTGCGGTCGGGGCCCTGGCGGGCATGGCGCTCGGCGGAGGACGGTCGTTGGTCGCGGACATCATGCGGACCCGTCTCCGGACCTCCTGCGCGCGGGCAGTCGTCCGGTGTCGTTGCTCACCAGGAACGACACCGGTATCGAGGCCGGTGTGCGAAATGCTCCCGATGACCTCACGCTACCCCCCGAACAGGCCGGACGGACCGCCTACGGAGCGGCCGGTACCCGTGCCGGGGAGCCGCCGGTACCCGGCCGGGACCGCGCCGGTTCCGCGAAGCCGCCATGGAGCGACGGCGCCGGTCGTGAAGAACAGCAGGACGGGTCCTGCACGGGTCGGGCTCCGGCCGCGATCCCGGCGGCGGGGAGGCTCCGTACGCTGCCGGGCTTGCTGCACCCGCCCCATCCCTCTGGGCGCCGTCCGGCCCCAGCGTCCACCGCGGGGGCATACACGCACCGGGAGTACGGTGGACATACCGAGAGTTCCTCGCGCACCGGCTCCTACACCCTTGCCGCCCTCGGCGACCGACCACAGCGGGCCCGGTTCGCCCGTGCCCGGGACGGGGCAAGCGCCATGACCGTGAACGTGCCACTTCCGCCGACGACCACCGAGTTCCTCGGGGGGCGCGCCGACCTGGACCGGCGAGGTACCCGCAAGCAGCGTCGGCCGGGGCCGGAGCGAGGGGCGTCGCCACGCGCGGGTGAACGCGTCCGTGCGCTGACGCGAGGTCAGGTCGAGGACCGCATGGCGGAGTTGGGCGATCTGTACGCACAGACCTCGGGCGGTGGCCCCCGGGCATGGAACCAGGCCCGCGGCGCCTTTCTGCGACGGCTGACGGCGGACGTGCACCGACCGGGGTTCGAGTTGGTGATCGCGGAGTCCACCGGGCTGTCCGGATGTGCCTACGGCTTCCCCGTCCGCGGCGACGGGCCCTGGTGGGAGGGCCTCGACTGCCACCTTCCCGTGAGCCTGCTGCGCGCCGCAGCCTCCGGACGGGTCCTCCTGATCTCCGTGATACTCGTCCCGCCTCACGCCCGCAAAGAGAACCAGGACCGGCCCTGGAACCTCGCCCGGCGCCTGCAGCAGCGGCTGCTCACCGACCAAGGCGCCGCGTTCGGCGTCATGCTCGTGAGCCGCTCCGACAGCAGGACCACCGAGGTGCTGCGGTCCTGGGGATGGCGGTACGCCGAAGGCGACGCGCCTCGCACGTCCCCATCCCCATCCCCATCCCCGCCCGGCCCGTTCCGTGTACTGGTCCTCGGAGCCTGATCACCCGCCCCAGCACCCGGACGCAATGGGCGACGACAATTTCACTCCACGGATGACGAGTATCCCGGGGCGATCGCCGGCTTCGCCGCGTACAGCGCGTGCAATTACGCGGCTGACCGCGTCGCGCTATCCGGCGACAACGCGCGCGACACCGTCCTCTGAGCAAGTCGAGCCCAAAACGCAAACCCCAGGTCGCTGACCTGGGGTTCATCATGGAGCGGGTGACCAGACGCCAGCTTGGGAAGCGACGGCGCTTGCGCGAGCGTGTAGCTGCTGGCCTGCGTGGATTCGATGAGCCGAAGGACGAGGCGCCCGCGTGTGTCAGTCTGGTACATGGACTACTCTTGGTACATGTCCATGAAGCGCACGAACGTCTACGCCGACCCCGAAGACCTGGCGATCATCAAAGAGGCCGCGAAGCGCCGGGGGATAAGCGAGGCCGAGATTATCCGCCAGGGCATCCACCTCGCGGCCATGGCCAATAGGGTCTGGGACGAGCCGCTGTTCTCGCGCACCTTCGAGGGGACGGGCCGCGCGCCCTCCAAGTCAGAGGTGCGTGACACGGTCGCCGACGCTGTCCGCCGTGAGACCGACTCGGATTCCGGAACCGCCGCGTGATCATTGTCATCGCCGACACGTCCGGCCTCCTGGCGGCCCTGGACTCGGCTCACCCGGAACACCGGGCGGCGAACGAGGCGATCATGGCGGCCGGCCTCCTCGTCATGTCCCCGCTGCTGCTGGCCGAACTGGATCACGTGGCGACCCGCGAGCTCGGCTGGGAGGCTGCGCTCAGCGCAGTAGACGACCTGCGGCGCTGGATGAGCCGGGGTCGTGTCGTCATGCCGGAGATCACGGAGGACCACCTGGGAGCCGCCCAGTCCGTCCGTGTCCGCTACCGTGCGCTGGACCTCGACCTCACTGACGCGGTCAACGTGGCGCTCGCTGCCGACTACGACACGGACGCGATCCTGACCCTCGACCGACGTGACTTCCGGGCCGTACGCCCCCTGGGCCACCACAAGGCGTTTCGGGTACTCCCCGACGATCTCCCACTCTGACGCGACGAGAGCCGAACTCGCGCTCTTCGCTTGGGGAGCGACGACTCGCGCTCTCAGCTTGGGAGGCGACGGCGCTTGCGTAGCTGCATGGCAGCTGACCTGGGCAGATTCGTAGTGTCGTGGCAGGAGCCTGGATACGGTAGCACCGCTGTTGACCGTAGTTGCCCGCTCCGAAGGGAACGCGTGTGCACGAGATCGGGAGGTGGAGGAGTGTCGTGCCTGCCTCGCCTGCTCTGTGCTCACGGCTCGTCGACACGTAGGCCGGCCGAGGGAAGTCGTCGCGACTGGACATGGATGCCGAGAACCGACAGCTACCCGTCCCTCGACCAGGTCGCCGAGCTGCTCGGCACGACCGTCCACTTCCCCCCAGCGGGCCGCCGCCCGCAGACGGGTGAGCGCCCAGGCGCGACGCCGGGTCTTCAGCATCTCGCGCAGGTTGGGTTCACCGCCTCCTTCTAGGTGCTGGTGCCGAGGGCCCTGGCGTGTCCGTGACCAGCTGGTCACGCCCCTCCCTGCCCTGATGGTCATGGCCCGACACTCCGTGCCGAAGACGTTAAGGCCTTATTCATCGTTGGATCGTGAATCGGAGTCGACGTCGACAGTAGAGAGGGCCAAATATGCACAAGACTGGCGTTCCTCGCTGGGCTTGTGTGCGAGTGCGCCAGGTACAGGCATCTGAGTACTTGAAGTACTCGTGAGACATCGGCGCGGCAACCACCCTAGCCTCATGCCCAACGAACGTCGCTCCAGGGCCACTTCGAAGGGATACGAGGCGTCATGAAGAACAGAACGGGCTTGTCTGACGGTGATCGCCTTCTGACGCGCACGGAGATTGCGATCATGGCAGGCGTGTCACGCGCGGCGGTCACAACATGGGAGCGGCGGGCAGCGGACTTTCCTACCCCCCGACGTACCGCTGGTCAGGACTACTTCAACGCGTCCGAGGTCCTCGACTGGCTCGACGGAAGACGGGTGCCATCGCACCGCCGGGAATCGGGGGAGGGTGAATTCACCACCTACGGAGACCGGGCGCGACGGCACTGGCCTGGCACTTCGGTCGCACATGAGGAGGCAGTGCCAAAGCACACCGGGCTCACACTCGGTCCCGGCGAGAGGCCGGATCCACGGGATTCCGAGATCGTCCGCGAGCTCATGGGGCCCTTGGCCGAGCGGGTGCGAGGCGCGAACCAGACGGTCACTTATCTGAGCCTCCTGGCCGCGTTGCTCTTCCTGCGAGAGACCAGGCCGGGCTGCTGGCAGAAGGTACAGGCGTACGTTATGGCCAGTCCTGAGCCGCAGTCCAGCATCTCCCTGTTGAAGCTTGTGGGTTCGGAAACGGACGCGGCGTTGCGCCGCATGGGGTCGCTGCCCGAGATGCAGGATGTGCTCGCTCGCCTGGAGCCCCGGCGGTTCCAGGATCTCGCGCAGGTCGTCCGACTGGTCGGTGCGCTCGGCCCTCATGCCTTTCAGCTGTTCATCGAGGACTATGAGGAGCGCGCGCAGCTGCGCAGCCGCGAGTTCTTCACACCGCTCCCGGTGGCGCGCCTGATGGCGGCGTTGGGGCGGGCGGCGAGGAAGAGCCCTCCGAGCAGCGTGTACGACCCGTACTGCCGTGGTGGGGAACTCCTTGGCGCTGCAGCTGACACCGCCATGTGGGCGAGAGGCAGGCCCGGCGCCACCGACGCTCCACTGCCCAGGCTGCTGGGGCAGACGCCGAAGCGGGTGACGTTGTCGTTGGCCTGTATGGGCCTGGCACTGCGGAGAGTCCCCTTCGCCGTCCAGTTGAAGCCCAGCGGGCGGCCCTGGGAGGAGAAGTGGCCCCAGGAGTTGGTCGATCTGGTTCTCACCAACCCGCCCTTCAATATGAAGGACACCTCGCAGGAGACCACTCGTACCGGGCACTGGCCCTATGGAGCTCCTCCGGTAGGCAACGACAACCTTGCCTATCCCCAGTACGCGTTGTCCGTCCTGGCCGAGGGCGGGCGCGCGGCGGTGGTCATGCCGAACAAGGCGGGCAACTCCGGGAACGCGGCGGAGCGAGCGATCCGTCAGGCACTTGTGGAGCAGGGTGTCGTGGAGTGCGTTGTCGCGCTGCCCGACAAGCTCTTCTCCGGCACCCCGGTTCCCGTGTGCGTGTGGCTGCTGCGACACCCGGCCGACGCCGACGACCATGTCCTGTTCCTGGATGCGCGTGGCTTGGGCGTCATTCGACGCGGCGGGCGGAGGGTGCTCGCCCACGACGACGTCCAAGCCGTCCTCGACTCGTACTTGGCTCTGAGCCCGGGGGTAGGCCCCGCCCGACCGCATGAGTCTCCGCTGGCGACCGTACCCAGCGCACGCGTCGACAACGAGGAGCTACGCCGCAAGGACTACTCGCTCAATCCGATCGACCACATCGGCCGGTCATCGGCCCTGGACTCGGGAACGGCCGGTATGGCGGAGGTGGAAGTCTGGGACGAGGTCTCGCTACTGAGGGAGAGATGCGCCGACCTGGACGAACGCACCGCCGGCCTGCGCGCCGAGCTGAAGACCGACCGGGTGCGTCAGGCCCCTCGGCGCAGGGCCACGCTCGCGGCGTTGTGTGAGATCCAGACCGGCCCGTCGCACGGGCTGCTAGCGCCGCGGGACCGGACTCCGCATGGTGTGGTGCCGGTCGTCTTCCCCAAGCACCTGCGGGACGGGCGGGTGACCGACAGCGCCGACGAGCGCGTCTCATTGGAACTCGCAGAACGGTTGACGCGCTACCGGCTCGCGGCAGGTGACATCGTCTGCGTTCGCTCGGGCGCCATGGGCCCGCCGGCCATGGTCGGGGCGGACCAAACGGGCTGGCTCATGAGCTCCAACGTGATCAGGCTCCGCTGCCTCCAGGATGCCGAGGTTGTGCCCTACTACCTGCTTGCCGTGCTGAGCCGTCCGGACGCAGTGAACTGGGTCAGGGATCGAGCGGCCGCCACTGCGGCCCCGTTCATCACCAAGAACGCACTGGGACGCCAGGAAGTCCTGCTTCCCCCTCTCGACGTGCAGCAGGAGATCGCCGATCTGCTGATGCTCCTCGGGGCGCGGTCCGATGCCCACAGGGAACTGGCCGCAGCCATCACCCACGCACGAGCACTGCTTCTCGACCAGCTGACGAGTGCCTCGTCCTCGCCCTCCTCGCGAGACAGCGAAAGGAAGCTCCGATCGTGACCGCTCCCCACCCCACGAGCCTCTCCCGGTCTGTCGCCTGGGCACTCTGGCTTCTGGTCATCGTGCTCTTCTCCATGCTGGTCGCCGTGTGTGTTGCCGCTCTGAAGTACACGACCGGCGCGGGTATCGCGGACTTGATCCTTTATGCAGGGGGTGCCTTCGGTACGACGGCAGGGCTGTGCTTCGCCGCGGTGGGAGCAGTGACGGCGCTACGGAACTGGACCACGACGGAAGACCACCGGAACCTGCCGCGCGAACCGGACGACACGAACCGGCCTACTGGCTCCAGCTGATGGCATGACTGAGCCGGTGCCCCAGTCATGGACTCTCAAGAGCGGCACCAACCCGCTCTTGCCAACAAAGAAACCCCAGGCCGCTGGCCTAGGGTTTCATCATGGAGCGGGTGACGAGAATCGAACTCGCGCTCTCAGCTTGGGAAGCGACGGCGCTCGTACAGGCTCCACAGCTCTGACCAGCACGTATACCTGGACCTCGGGGTGGTCCTGTGCGTCGGATCGCACCGCTGTTGACCGTGGGTTTCCGCCCTTACGGGCACGCGGAGGGCACGTACTTCCGGAAAGGGTCGAAGCCGGCTTCATCGGGGGGCAACTCCGCACGGTCCGCACCATGCGCAGATCAGCCGTAGAGGCAGCGTTGCTGCTGCACAGCCCACCGCCCTCCGCGCCCTCGTTATCAGACCACAGGCCCGGCCCGTACACGCACTGTGCGCTATGCCATATTGAATGGCATACTTGACCTGTGACTGATGACGTGGACTTCCCACCCGGCGACGGCCCCACCAGCGGTATCTCCGTCACGCTGACCGCCGGAACCCTTCAGGCGATCCGTGAGCGGGTCGGCAAGCGAGGCGTCTCGGCGTACCTGGAGAAGGCGGCCCAGCGCCAGATCGAGCGCGACAACCTGGACGAGTTGATCGCGGACTTCGACAAGATGCACGGCCCGGCCGACCCCGCGGCCGTGGCGGCCAAGCGCGCCCGACTGACCGGAGGCGACTCGAACGCCGGGGTAGCCGCGTGAGTGGTGCCCTGGTCCTGGACAGCGAGGGCCTGGCGAAGGCCGTGCAGCGGGATCGGGAGATGCATGAGTGGCTGACGGCGGCGCGCGACGCGGACCTGCCAGTGATCACCTCAGCCGCCGTGCTGGTCGAGGTAATCCACCCGAAGATCAATGACGCCGCCCTGAAGTGGACCCTGTCCCGCCTGAGTGTCGAGCCGGTGACCCAAACCCTCGCGCAGTCCGCTGCCGCCTTGCTGCGTGCGGCGGGGCTGCACGGCCACAAGTACGCGATCGACGCCATGCTGTGCGCGACCGCCCTGCACCATCCCGGCCGGGTGACGATCCTGACCTCGGACGTGGAAGACATCGGGTTGCTCACTGCCGAACGTCCGCGCGTGAGCGCGGAGAAGGTCTGAGACGAGGCACCTTGTAGAACGGCGCTCGCTGCGCACGAGGTTGCCCGGAGGTTGACCGTGCTGGTTGTTTCCGCCTCCTCACACCCCGCTGCTCAGCGTTCTGCCGCGAATCTGGAACGTGACCACTGATCAAGCGGACAGCAAAAAGGCCCGGGTCTCTGACCTGGGCCTCAGCCATGGAGCGGGTGACGTGCCGCAGCCGTTCGGCTTGCCCTGATCAGGCGCGCGTATGCCTCGCCGCACCTCCACCGGCCTCCGCCACGCTTCCGTTGGCGGTTGATTACTGACCTTCAAAGCGTGGTGTCGTAGGGGGCTGACGTCTCATGATCCCTGCGGTATGCCGACTGCATGAGGTATGCGCAAGGGGGCGGGCTGACCGACGAACGGCGGTCCTTCCGCGAGAAGTTGCGGATGGAAGCAGCCGAGCGATTCAGACTTGGTGACGAGAACACGGTCATCGCTCACGACCTGCGGGTGAGCGTCCGGTCGGTTCAGCGTTGGCGCAGAGCCTGGTCGCAGGCCGGATCGAGAGCCCTGGCCTCGAAAGGCCCGGCATCGCTGCCACTGCTCAGCGACGAACTGTTCGCCGTGCTGGAGCGGGAGCTGGCCAAGGGGCCGGTGGCACATGGATGGCCGGACCAGACCTGGACCCTGTCACGGATCAAGACGCTGATCGGGCGCCGCTTCCACAAGAGTTACACCGTGCAAGGGGTGGCCGTCCTGCTCAAGCGGCACGGCTGGAGCTCCCAGGTCCCCGCCCGGCGGGCGATCGAGCGGGACGAGAACCAGGTGGACGGCTGGGTGAAGGAGACCTGGCCGAGCGTGGAAGGACCGTGGCGGCGCTCGACGCCTGGCTCGTCTTCGAGGACGAGGCCGGATTCTCGATGACGCCGCCGACCACCCGCACCTGGTCCCGCCGCGGCCACACCCCGGTGATCCGCCTCCGGGGTCGCTCCCGCCGCCGCTTATCGGTGGCCGCCCTGGCCTGCTACAAACCCGGCGAACCCTCGCGGCTGATCTACCGGCCCTGCCCCGACGCCCGGCCCGACGGGCGCAAGAGCTTCTCCTGGAAGGACTACCGCGACCTGATCCAGACCGCCCACCAGCAGCTCGGCGGCCCCATCGTGCTGGTCTGGGACAACCTGAACACCCACCTCACCGCCGGAATGCGCCGCTACATCGCCGACCGTGACTGGCTCATCGTCTTCCAACTGCCGCCCTACGCACCCGACCTCAACCCGGTCGAGGGCATCTGGTCGGTCCTGCGACGTACCACCACAGCCAACCGCGCCTTCGCCAACCCCGCCGACCTGATCACCGCCGTCCGACGGGGCCTACGCCAGCTCCAGTACCGCCCCGACGTCCTCGACGGCTGCCTCACCGGCACCGGCCTCCGGCGCCAGCCACCATGACGACATCACGCATTCAAGGTCAGTAACCACCGTAGCGGCTCTGCAAATCCTCGGTGATCCTCGGCATCAGCCCTATCGCGCCTTGCGGTTGTATTTCCGCCAGTGGACGTTCCGTCTGAGGGTCGTAGGCAGTCAGCCCCGTTTCCTTCTCGACGATGGCTGAAAGGGCGAAGACCTTGCCGAGCACGACCGCAGCTTGGTCCCCTGCATGCCAGTAGGGCACGGTGATGCTCACCTCGTCACCGAAGACGGACAGGTCGATGCCGGTGCCCGAGTGGCTGAGGTCTCGCGACTCCTGCTCGTACTCCGTGATGTCCACTTCACCCAGCAGCATCCGGGCCTGCGGCACTATTCGGCCCCACGCTTCAAGAAGGCGGGCAGGGATCGGCTCGCTGTTCTCGGCCGCGTCTTCCATTGCCTCCAGGACCTCATTCCAGGACTGCCCCTCGCGTCGGCTCAAGAAGTAGATGTCGTAGCTCATCGCGCGATCGTAGACACTCCTCTCGCTGATCGCAGTCGACCTGATCTCTCACGATGAGGGGTTGCTCACCAGTCCCGCCACCGGTCTGTGAGCTCGTGCCGGCCGAGCCCGTGCCTGGCGGTCAGGGCCACGACGTCGACTCCCTGCTCGGTGAGCGCCTCATCGATGTAGGCGCACAACTGCTCGCGCTCATCGGTTTCGAAGGCAGACTCGTCGTGAGCCTCGTTCACGGCGTTCAGAGCCAGGACGACGCGCTCCACTGCGGCGAAGATCCGTGCGTCGTCTCCTTCGGCGAGCGTGGGCAACTCGGCCTCAAACACGTCGAGGACGGCATCGGTCTCCAGCAAGAGCGCTTCGGGGAACAACTCGACCATGCACGCGCAGTCGGGATCCAGGGTGCCGGCGGCAAGCTCCGCGGCCTCCCTGGCTATGCCTCTGCGCCAGTTCGTCGTCGGTCTCTCAGCCATGGAGCGGACCGTACAGCGCAGGTCTGACAGCAAGGCCCGCCTTCACGAGGGACACCAGCTTGGGAAGCTGCGATCATTTGCGGTCTGTGCGGGTACTGAACTGGGCGAATGCCCGGCTCGCGACCTCTTCGGGCTGGGCCGCATTCACCGTGATTCCCCGCTGTTCCCCGTTCGATCTGGTGCGCTTGTGGTGCGGCGGCGGGCGGAGGGCTTGATGTCCTTACTCAACCACTCTCGCTCGGTTTCGTCGGCTCGTCGGCCCCGTCATGGACGTTGCCGACGGTTGGCTGGCCGGTGCTCCACATGCAACGTGCTGAACCGCGGTGCTACCTGGGGCGCTTCTTGGTGCGGGCCTTGGCCCATGCCCCTTTTGGGGTCTATGTTGCCTCCCTGGAGGGGACATCTATGACCATCGTGCTCACCAAGGGCGGCAATGCGCTTCTGCCTACGGACCTCTGCCGAGTCACACTCGCGTCGGCAAGTACTCACCTCGATGTCTGCGCCGTGCTGCTGACACAGGAGGGCAAGGTGCGCGGTGATGAGGACTTGGTCTTCTACAACCATCCGTCACAGGACGGAGTCAGCCTGTCCGGGCAAGAGGTACACGCCGATCTGGCCAGCGTGCCAGCGGCAGTTGACCGCATCGCGATCGTCGCTAGCTTGGACCCCCGCCTGGCGTCTGCACAGTTCGATGCGGGTAGCACTCCGAAAGTGCTCGTCCAATGCGGAGGCTCACAAGTCAGCTTCGTTCCACCGCCATTCGCGCACGGAGAATCGGCCGCAATCTTGGTCGAGATCTATCGGCGTGCTGGCGCATGGAAGGTCCGTGCAGTTGGACAAGGATGGGACACCGGCCTGGCCGGCCTTGCCACTGACTTCGGTGTCGTGGTGGACGATGACGGGACGGACCCCCAGAGTTCTGTCGCGACATCACCACAGTGTGGTGTGGCTCCAGGACCCGCCATCAGTCTCGACAAGGTTCAGAGGGCCGCACCCGGGCTCGTGAACCTCTACAAGGCAGCTCATGTGTCCCTCGTGAAGCACGACGTCTTGGGCCAGCGAGCAGCGGTCTACCTCGTTCTCGACCATTCCGGCAGCATGGGGTGGTTCTACGACAACGGAACGATGCAGCAACTGGCGGAGCAAGCTCTAGGACTTTCCGCCAACCTCGATGATGACGGCGTTGTACCGCTCGTTTTCTTCTCCCACGATGTTGATTTGGTGACCGACATCAGCTTGGACAACTATCAGGGGCGTATTGACACTCTCCACCAATCACTGGACTGGGGTGGCACGAGCTATGCGCCAGCGATGCAAGCGGTCATCGATCACTACCAGGCCAGTCGGTCCACCGATCCGGCATTTGTGATCTTCCAAACTGACGGGGAGCCGTTCGACCGTAAGGAGACTAGAGAGCTTTTGCGACGGTCCAGCTCGATGCCGATCTTCTGGCAGTTCGTCGGGTTTGGGTCGAGTCGGGATCTCCGCTTTCTTCGAAGCCTCGACACTCTCACCGGAAGAACTGTTGATAATGCAGGCTACTTCGGTGCTGGGCAGAATCCCGACAAGCGTTCAGAGGCCGATCTTTACGATCTTCTCATGAAGGAATTCCCTGCCTGGCTGACGGCCGCTCGGACGGCTGGTCTGCTTCGGTAGATGTCATCGGTCCTGCCGCAGTCTGCGCGCATTCGAACCTACGACACCCGCTTTAGGAGTTCGATCGAAGAGCCCCATCGGTCGGCTGTTGCGACGCCCGCGTCTCTGCTCCTGACCACCCGACGTTGCTGGCGTCCGGGGCCGTTGATGTCAGCCGTAGATGTCAGACTTTCAGCGCAGCAAGAGTTACGCCACCCTGTACTTGACTGGTATCACCTGGCCGTGCCAATCACCCAAGCTCGTCGATCATCCGCCCCCACTCTTCAATCATGGTCTGTCCGTCGATCACCTGCTGCACGGCTGTCTGGACTGAGTTCATCAGAGGACGCAGGGCTCGACTGCCAGAGGCCATAACCTTCGCACCCTCATTGAGGCCCTCCAAATTTGAGACGGCCTCCCGGGATGCTGTAATCATTCCCTTCAATTGGCCGAACAGCTCGCGAGCAGATGCCTCCTCTTCTTGCGTGGCCTCACCTTCGCCGATCATGCGGATCATTGTGATGATCCCTGGGTCGATTCTGGAGAGATCTGTTGCGTACCGCCTCCCAAGTTCGGCGATCTTATTGACTGGTTCGTTCAAATCTGCTGCTAGCTCGTTGGTTACGCGCAATCGACCTGCGAAGCCACCGCCGCGAGCATCGGATTCTTTCAGTAGAGTCGCGGAGGCTAGGGTCTTCTCGTTCAGGGAATCAAGGACCTTCCCGAACTCTTCTACCGTCTTTGCCCACTCAGGGAGCGCGACTTCCATTTCGGCGAGCGAGTCGAGGAAGCCGGGTTGATCAGTCTCAGCTTCGCCTGACGGGATTGTGATGGGGCCGCTGATAGGTGGAGTCTCTAGAATTCCCTTCAAGCGAAGAGCGAGCTGGTTCACTGCCTGTCGGTACTCTGGAGAGTTCTCGTCTTCAAGGCGGAGTTGACGCCAGTCCACCCATTGGCGGCGGGAGATCAATTGAATTACCTCGTCGCTGGGTTCATCTTCGGCTAGCTGAGGGACATTCACGTAATGAATCGGGAGGATCAGGTCGTCAAGTCCTAGGCTTGCCGCGTGGCTGCTGAAGGTGATGATTTCGCGGCGACATTCCTGGCTCTTCAGGAACTTCGGAGTGATGATTGGAATTAGGAACGTGGTGCTAGTAAGGGCGGAATCGAGGCGTGCCCGCCATTGCTCCCCTCAGGCGATCGATGTGTTGTCCACGAATACGTGAAGTTCGTCACCCGTTGTAATTTCGAAGGCGTGTGCGATGGCGTCGGCGAGGCGTCGAATGCGACCCCCGTCAAGCTGATCGTCGCGGTGGGTGTAGCTCCAGAATCCGGCAGGCTCAATGGCGTTCAGAGCGTTCAGGGCGTTCATGGCGTTAGATCTTATTGGGCTAGGTGTGATCGCATGGCCCTTTTCGTCAAGGTCGGCGGAGCGGCTTTGGGGTGGCGCTGCTTTGGCGCGAGTGATCATGGCCCCGTAAGCTTTCGGCGCGTCGGGCAGTTTGTGGACCTGCCCGGTAAAGCACGACGTTGGGGCCATGATCTTCGAGGCTCGCGCCAAAGTGGCTCCGTAAAGCCGCGGAGCCGACCGCCCCAGCCACGACGTACCCCTTCTCCGGCATCAGGCGGCTGCATGCTTTGAGCGCGGTACGGGCGCCGGCCGGGCTGGAGCGGGGCGGAGACAGACATCCGATGCGGTTGATCAGTCAAGCGGTATCGGGGAAGGCGGTCTGTTCGTCGTAGGGGATGTGGTGGGTGAGGCAGTGGTGGAGGCAGCCGAGTAGGCGGTTGAAGAGGTTGCGTTGTGCTGCGACGTGTCGTTCTTCGGCCGCTCGGCGGCGGTCGTAGTGGGCTCGGGCGCCTGGGGATGCGGTGAGGGCTGCGAAGGCCCAGATGTAGCCGGCGCAGGCGAGGCGCTGGTTCTTGATGTGCCTGGCCAGGACGGTGGTTTTCCGTCCGGAGGATCTGGTGATGGGGGCGGATCCGGCGTAGGCCTTGAGGGTACGGGCGGTGATGAAGCGGGTGTGGTCGTCGCCGAGTTCGGCCAGGACGCGGGCGCCGGTGAGGTGACCCAGTCCGGGGAAGCTGGTGATGATCTCGGCGTCCTCGTGGGCGGTGAAGGCGTCGACGACTGCGGCTTCCAGCTCGTCGGCGCTGGCGCAGGCGGCGTTGAACTGCCGGAGCAGGGCGAGGGTCTTGGTCCCCATCGCCTGCTCGACCAGGGGCGGTTGGTGCATCTGGGGCTCGCGCAGTAATGCGTGGAGGCGTTCGACTTCGCCGGTGATCTCGCGTTGGCGGCCGGCTTTTTTGAGGATGGCCCGCAGTTGCGGGCGGGTGAGCTGGGCGGCCTGCGTGGGTGTGGGGGCTGCGGCCAGCAGGGCGCGGCAGACAGGCGAGGCGAGGCCTTCGCGGAAGTTCCTGAAGACGGTGAGGAAGGCGGGGAAGTATTCGCGCAGGTGGGAGCGCAGCCGGTTGCTGTTCTGGACGCGGTCCCAGACGGCGTCCTGTTGGGCTCGGGCCAGGACGGTGACGGCCTGGGCGAGGTGGCTGTCGGCTGGCAGGGGGCGGTGTTCGGCGGGGTCGGTGCGCAGGATGTGGGCCAGGACTTTGGCGTCGAGGTGGTCGGACTTTTTGCGGCTGAGTGCGTAGCGGTCGCGGTAGCGGGCGGCGGTGAGCGGGTTGATGACGTAGATCGGCCGGCCGGTGGCGCGCAGGCAGGCGACCAGGAGTCCGTGGGAGGTCTCGATGGAGACGGGGATCGGGTCGTTGGGGTTGTCGCCGTGGCGGGCCAGGAGGTCGAGGAGCTGGGTCAGGCCCGCGGGGTTGTCGTCGATGCGGAGCTTGGCGAGGAGGGTGCCGGTTTCGTCGAGCAGGGCGATGTCGTGGTGGTCGGTGGCCCAGTCGATGCCGCAGAACACGCTGGTCATAGGGGGTGTCCTCTGGTTGGCGGTGGTGTGCTGGTCCTCGCCGGGCAGGGGTTGCGCGTCTTCCTAATGGCAGGGCTCAAGGGCCCGTCATCCGATCGGTCGTTCGCAATCCCAGCGGTCGTCAGGGGTCTCGGTCAGCTGCGGAACTGGCGTGTTCGCCGAGCGGTGAGAGGTGTTCCCTGGCGGCGGCTTGGGCCACGAGCCAACGATGCCGCTGTTGTGTCCTTCGGCGGGGGTGACGGGGGCGGTCCGCGCGGGACGAAGGCCAGAGCGCGGGCCGTCCCCGTCACCCCCGCCCGATGAGGAACGAACGAATGAGCCGGCACGCGGGGCCGACTCTGTCTCGGGAGGTCGGGCCTCAGGAGCGGCTACGGATCACCGCATGCCGTCTCACTCAAGACGTTCGGCCAGCAGGATCAGCACCAACGTCTTACGACGCCATTAGGAGCGCAGGCCCGGCCGGGGGCCGGGCCGCGCGCGGGGAGCGGAGCGAGCCGCCTTGAACCCGTGAAGAAGGTTGTTACTCAGGCGTGGGTTGTGATACGCCACAAGGGTGCGTCGTACTGCTCTGGGCGGCTGTTGATCAGTAGCTCGCGTAGGTCTTGGCGCTGGGTGCCGTTGAGGTTCAGGGCTTCGGTGAGGTGGCGGAACGTCGTGTGGGTGACTCCGCGGCTGTGGGCCTCGGCCTCGAAACCGTCCAGCCTGACCAAGACCGTCTCCGGGTTCAGGTCCAATGGTGGCTGCTCCGTTAGCCATGCCGCCTTGTTGCGTTCGTAGTCGATCTCGGAGTAGCCGCAGATCTCGCGGCTATGTGCTTCCGCCTCGGAGAGACTGGCGGTGTGCAGGATCGCGCGGGCCAGCTCGTTGCGGCTCAGGGCCTCGTCCATGTCGGCCTCATGGACCGCCGGTCCCTCGTCTGTCAGCGGTACGGGTAGTCCTGCGTCACGTACCTCGCAGGTGCCTCGTACTCCTCGTGCCGTCGCTGCGAGCATCGCGGTGGCCTCGGACGGGTGCCACTCCAGGACTGAGCTGATGGGGCCCACGTCTTTCGCCGTGAAAGTGTGGGTCACCGGGCCGACCGCGCCGAGTACGTCTTCGGGCGGCAACTCGCCGTCCAGGCCGGGGCCTGCCACCAGGAGGCGGACCGGGGTGTTCACCTGGCAGCACGCGGCCAGTGTCAGGGCGTCGGCGAGTGGGCTCTTGAGGGTTGGTTCGTCGCCTCGGGCCAGGATGTCGCCGCCTACGTCCAGGAGGTCGATAGACGTTGGTGCCAAGTGTTCCACCAGCTGCTCCAGTTGACGTGTGATGCCCTGGGTGCCGTGGTGTGGGTCGATCAGTGCGAAGGTGTGCGGGAGTTCTGCGGCCAGCCGGGGGAGCGTGGAGCCTGCTGGTGCGATTGGGCGGGCCTCGGCTGGGACTGTCCATACCGCTGGGGTGAGCTGTTCGAGGCCGGTGAAGTCCTGTGGGCCTCGTGGGCCCGGGATCGGGTCGATTAGGAGGCGGTCCCATGCGTACGTGAGGATCACCGCCTGGTCCTCGTCGCCGTAGAGGGCGGCGTGAAGCATTGCGGCGGCGACCGCGTCGCCCCCTCCTCCTGCTGCGACGATCAACCGCGTCATGCGGTCAGCCTACGGGGTCGGGCATTGGCCATTCACCCTATAGTGGCTAGAGGCCATAGCCACTTGGACAAGGAGGGCGGATGCCCCAGATTGAGGAGGCTCAGCCGAAGTATCTCCAGATCGCGCACTACATCCGCGATCAGATCCTTCGGGGCGACCTGCGGCCGGGCGACGAGGTGCCGTCGGAACGGCAGCTCGCCGCGACCTGGAAGGTATCCCGGCCCACGGCGGCACGGTCGCTTGAGGCGCTGAGTCACCAGGGCCTGGTCGAGAAGCGTCAGGGGTCGGGCACGTATGTGCGGAGCCTAGAAGTCAACAGGCGGGCACGCGAGTTGTACGGCCGCGCTCGGCAGACGGGGAAGATCTACACGCCCGGTGAGTACGCGGTCATCACCTCGGCTGGGTGGCTGGAGGCTCCGGACTATGTCGCTGAGGCGTTGGGGCTGGCCAAGGACCGGCAAGCGGTGCATCGGCGACGGGTGACCAACAACCAGGACGGGCCCATCACTCTCTCCACCTCTTGGTTCGCCCCGGACGTCGGGCAGCGGGCGCCGAAGCTCACCGACCCTGAGCGCATCCAAGAGGGCACGCTGATGTACGTGGAGAAGATGACCGGGCGGCAGGGCAGTTACGCCGAGGATCGGATGTGCGCCCGGCAGGCCACCGAGGAGGAGGCAGCCGACCTTCGGCTTGAACCCGGCTCGGCGGTCCTGGTCGTCCACCACGTCGTCTACGACCTTCAGGACCGGCCTTTGGAGTTCGCTGAGGCGACTTACCCGCCCCATCGGTGGGCCTTCGAGCAGGGTTACCCGCTGACCTGATGGCTCGTCATTTCTGGCGTACGGCTTGCGTCGTGCAAGTGGCCAATGCCACTATCCAGTAAGTGGCTAAGGCCACTTACTGGAAGGGGGCACGGCGTGATGAGTCAGCGGCCGGATGCGGGCGCGCAGTTCACTTGCCGGGGATGCCGGGGACGCGGTTGGAAGCGCGTCGGCTCCCGTACGGCTCTGGCGCTGTCCACGGCCAACGATCGTGCCCGTGCCACATCGAAGCGGCGCTGCCTGGACTGTGACGGCAGCGGCAAGGAGTGAGCACGGATGGGCAACATCCCCGCGGCCCGCAACGGGCCCAGTGACTCGGCACCCCTCGGAGCGATGACCTTGCACCCTCTGCCGGAATCGGTGCCGCTGGCTCGGCGGTGGTTTCGGAAGTTCATCGCGCCGTACGACCCGGCCTGCTCGGTCGATGACTGTGTCTTGATGATCTCGGAGTTGGTCACCAATGCCATCGTCTATGGGCGGGCCGACGAGACGTGGGTTGTACGTGTGGAGTGGTTCCGTAGGGGGGCTTCACTGCGGGTAGACGTGCACAATCCCGGCTTCCCGGCGAGCGTGCGGATGCGACGCCCGGATGCCAATGACGCCCACGGGCGCGGGCTGCTCCTGGTGGACGCCCTCGCCGAGTCCTGGTACGCGGGCCCCAGTCGCTTCGGCGGCACCTTGGTCTCCTTCGAGATGGCCGATGCCTGGCCGTCTTGAGGGCAATACGCTCCGCTTCTACAGCGGCGGGGGAGTGGCCGCTACTCTGGTTGACCAGTTGACTTGGCCAATCTCGACGGGCGGCGTTCATGGCGTATGAAGTGGAGGCACCGAAGTACGTGCGCCTCGCGCAGACGATCCAGCGTCGCATCGAGGACGGTACGTACCCGCCGGGCACCCGGGTCCCCAGTGAGAACCAACTGGTGCAAGCCTTCGGCATGTCCCGCCCAACTGTCGTGCGGGCGCTCGATCTGCTGAAGCGGGATGGGTGGCTGGAGTCGAGGCAGGGCTACGGGACCATCGTCCGGGGTCGTCCTGAAGTCGTCGAGCAGAAGGATCGTCGGGGTCGTGAGGCGCTGGAGCGCGACGAGTCGCAGGCTTCCGGGCGTCTGGTCGAGGTCGGCCGTGTGCTGGTTCCGGCTCGCGTAGCTTCGATGCTGGGGTTGCCTAAAAAGGCTCATGTCCTCATGCGGCGTTTTCTCGTCGAGGCCGACGGCGAACCTGCTGAGCTGGTCTCGTCGTACTTCCCCGCCGATCTGGCTGAGGGCACCGACCTTGGCGCCTCTGAAGTCCTGAGCGGCAGTGCGCGTGAGCATCTGGAGGCGCGCAGGAAGGTGCGCTTCGATCACGTGACGGAACGGGTCTCCGCTCGTCTGCCCAGTAGCGATGAAGCCGTTCTCCTGGAGCTGCCGGACGCCGTGCCGGTGCTGAGTGTGCTGGTCGTCGCGCTCGACGCGTCCGGGCAGGCACTGCAAGTCGCTGACGTGGTCCTTCCAGGGGACCGGCAGGAACTTGAAGACACCTATCGCTTGAACTGACCTGCGGTCGGGACCAGTTCGCCGACAGCTCACTTGACAAGTCAACCTGGCATCTCTAGCTTCGAACTTGCTAAGTCAACCTGTCAGATGGCGAGTTGATCACCTGTCCAAGAAGGAGAGTTACCTGTGCGTGTGATCCGCATCGACGCCTCGGCCGCGACGATCCTGCTCACCGAGGCCCCGGCGCCCAAGGTGCGCGACCGGCAGACCGGTGAGATCGCCAAGGACGCCGTGAGCGGTGAGGCCCTGATGACGGTCGGCGTCGTCTACATCGACGAGGGTGAGTCGTCGCTGATCCAGGTCACCATCCCCGAGAGCGGTGTCACGGACGGGCTGACCGTCGGTGCTCCCGTCTCGCTGCCGGGCCTTGTGGCTCGGCCGTGGGAGAGCGTGTTCAACGGCCAGCAGCGGCACGGCATCGCCTACCGCGCTACGGCCGTGATGCCTGGCGCCTTCCCGATGGCTCAGGCGGGCTGACTGTCATGACCGACCTGGTGATATGGGCCGAGGTGGGTGGGTCGCTCGCTGCGATAAGCGGTGCGGCCTACGCCCGGCACGCCCACCCAGCGGCGTACTGGTCGACAGTCGGACTGCCCGTGTCCGTGGTCCGGCTGCTGGCCTCGTACTCCTCGACCATGGAAGCGTGTGGCCTCACGGTCGAGCCGTCGCGCTGGCGGGCGCTGGCAGTCAAGGCGGCCACACGGCGAGAGGTTCGGTCCGTACCCCCTCGCCGGGGCCTGATTCGGCCCACCACCACCGGACTGCGGTTACGGCTGCGGCTCGCCCCCGGCCAGGAACCTGCGGACGTCGCGGCCGCAACCGAACGGCTGCGGCACGCCTGGGGCGTCCACGCCGTGTACGTGCGGGACGTCAAGCCCGGAGTCGTGGAACTGCGGCTCGTCGGCTTCGACGTGTTGCGCAAGGTGCGGATGCCTCGCCGGGCTGCAGGTGGGCCGCTTCGGGTGCCGGTGGCGCTACGGGAGGACGCGACCGCGTTCGTCCGCGACTACCAGGCCGTACCCCACGAACTCGTCCTCGGCGCCACGCTGTCCGGCAAGTCCATGTACCTGCGCAATCTGCTCACCGGGCTCGCCGCCCAACCGGTGGTCCTGGTCGGCATCGACTGCAAGCGCGGTGTCGAGCTGGCACCGTTCGCCCCTCGGCTGTCGGCGCTGGCGACCGATGCCGATCAGGCGGCCGAGCTGCTGCCCGTGCTCGTGAAGGAAATGGAGGACCGGTACGACCTGATCAAGGCTCGGCAGGGCCTCGCCCCCGGCACCCCGGACGAGCAGATCACCTCCGATATCTGGGGGCTGCCGGAGTCCGAACGCCCTTATCCCATCGTGCTGTTCATCGACGAGGTGGCGGAACTGTTCCTCGTCGCCACACGGAAGGAGGAGGAACGGCGGGACGAGATGGTGACCCAGCTCATCCGTCTCGCTCAGCTCGGCCGGGCCGCCGGGATCTACCTGGAGGTCTGCGGCCAGCGGTTCGGCGCCGAGCTGGGCAAGGGCGCGACCATGCTCCGCGCTCAGCTCACGGGCCGGGTGTGCCACCGCGTCAACGACGAAGCCTCCGCGAAGATGGCGCTCGGCGACATCGCACCCGAGGCGGTCACCGCCGCCTGTGCCATCGCCGCCGAGCTGCCCGGTCTTGCCGTCGTCGGGGACACCTCCGGCGGCTGGTCCCGCATCCGTACCCCGCATCTCTCCCTCGCCGACGCTGCGGCCACCTGCCGTGAGACGGCCCACCTCGCGCCCGACGTACCGGCGCTAACGCCCTTCCGGCCGTACGTCCCGCCAGTGCCCGTGAAGGGCTCCGCAACGGTAGCCACTCCGCGCCCGGTCACTGAGTAGCCGTACCCGCTCCCGCTCCCACGGTCGGCGCGGCCGTCCCGCGCCAAGTCCTTACCCCCTCCATGCCCGAATCCGGAAGGAGTGGCGCCGTGCGTGCCCTGCCCGTCCGCGTTGACGCCGTGCTCGTCCAAGCGCTGATCGCCGCCGCGCTGTCCTTCGCTCACCTGCATGACCTGGCTTCCGCTGCCGGACAGCACGGATGGAAGGCGTGGGCCTATCCGGTCTCCGTCGACCTGCTGATGGTGGCTGCGTGGCGACGACTCCGCTCCGGCGGGGCGAAAGCGGCCGGGTGGTGCTGGTTCATCGTCGCCCTGACCGCCTCGCTCGGCGCCAACATCGCCACCGCTGGGCTGCTCGACCTGAACGACGTACCGGCCTGGCTGCGGATCGTCGTCGCCGGGTGGCCCGCCATCGCCTTCCTCGGCGGGACTCTCCTCGCTCATGGCGGGGTTCGGGAGCAACCGGCCGTGCCTGCGTCATTGACCGCAACTGAAGAACCGTCGCCCCCCTCGGCTCCGCCCGCGGCGGCTCCCGTTCCGCCCGCCCTCGTCGCCCTCGCGCGCAAGGTCGCGGACGACCACCGCTCCCGGACCGGCACCCCGATCGACACCGCGACCCTTCGCAACCGCCTCGGCGTCCCGCTGCCGCTCGCCGAAGCCATCGCAGCTCAACTCACCTGACCCGGAGGACTCTCCACCGTGCGACCGTCCACGCTCCGCGCGCTGAAGCGCGCAGCCGAGCTGACCCGACAGAACCGCCTCACCGAAGCCGTGCTCATCGCCGAACCGGTGATCCTCGCCGCCGACAGCTACGAGGGTGACGAGATCTTGCGCTGGCTGGCCGAGCACGTCACCGACTTCACCGGCGAAACCGATAAGGAGATGCACTGATGCCCGCCAACCGTCGCTTCCGGCGCGTCGTCCGGATCGGCCCCGTGCAGGTCGCCACCTACTACGACGGCCGTGGCCGCGAGAAGCACGCCGCTGCCTGCACGGCCCCGCGCTGCGGCTTCTCGACCGACTACGACAGCCGTGCCGCCGCCGAACTGGCCGCCCGTACCCACCGCTGCGCCGTCCGCTGAGGAGATCCCATGACCGTCTCTCTGCCGCTGGTCTTCGTCCTGGGCGTCATCGCCTGGGCTGCGATCAAGTTCCTCGGCGTCCGTCTCTGGGTCGCCGTCGTCATCGCCCTGTTCGGCTTCTGGCTCTCCCACACCTTCCTGGCCCCGGCTGTCGAGTCCGGCACCCGGTCCGGGGTCGACGTCATCAACGGCACGAACGAGTGAGGAGTCCCGTCATGTTCCGTCCCAAGCTGCCCGACGCACCCCAGGTGCCGATGGCCCCGACCACACAGCGGGTCCACGCCCCCGCCGCGTCCGCCGACCGTTCGGCTGCCCCGTACGTGGGGGCCGGGATCGGTGCGGTCGCCGCCCTGGTCGTCGTCGGCGTCGTCCTGACCGCCCTCCTGGCGGCGGTCGCCGTCTCGGCCGTGTCCGTGGCCATCGCCGCCGTGGTCCTGCGGTCCCTCGTCAACAGCGCGCACAAGCGCTGACCGGCCGCCGGGGCGGCAACAACGCCGCCAAGCATCCCGCCGCCCCGGGGCCGTCCCTCCCGACCACCGAAACAGCCGAAAGGAAGTCCCATCATCACCCGGCAGACTCCGCCCCCGTTGGCGGAACTCTCCATGCTGGCCTCCCTCGGCACCCTTCCCGAGCTGGCCCGCCAACTGTCCGGCCTGGGCGGCTGCACCCGCCCGGTACGCCTCGACGGCCACCGCACCGAGTACGCCGTCGACACGACGACCGGTGAGGTCGGGCGCGTCTTGCACCACCTGGACTCGAACGCCCTCCCCGCCGGGAACCTCCTCGTCCGCTGCAACAACCGCCGTGCCACCCGCTGCGCGGCCTGCGCGGAGGTCTACCGCCGCGACACCTTCCACCTGATCACCGCCGGGCTCCGTGGCGGCAAGGGCACCCCTGAACGGGTCGGTGCGCATCCGCGCGTCTTCGCCACCTTCACCGCGCCGAGCTTCGGCCCGGTCCACAACCGCCCCTCCAGCGGGCGGCCCTGCCGCTGCGGTGTTCGGCATGACGACACAGATCCGGTCCTCGGCACGCCCCTCGATCCGGACACGTACGACTACGAAGCGGCCGTGCTCTGGAACGCGGACGGCGGGGCCCTGTGGCGCCGGTTCTCCATCTACCTGCGCCGTGAGGTCGCCAAGCGCGCGGGCCTCACGCAACGGGCCTTCCGCGACCACGCCCGCATCTCCTTCGCCAAGGTCGCCGAGTACCAGAAGCGCGGGGCCGTCCACTTCCACGCGGTCATCCGCCTCGACGGCCCCGAAGGAGGCGACACCTCGCCCCCGGCCTGGGCCACGGCCGAGCTGCTGAGCGACGCCATCCACGCCGCTGCCACCGCCACCCGCGTCCACGGCCCGACCGTCGACGGCCGGACGCACTTCTTCACCTTCGGCCGTCAGCTCGACGTGCGCCCGATCCGCTCCGCCGACTTCGACGGTGGCCAGGACCTGACCGAGCGGGCCGTAGCGGCGTACATCGCCAAGTACGCCACCAAGGGAGCCGAGACCGCGACCGGCACCCTCGACCGGCCGATCCGCTTCCTCGCCGAGCTGGCCGGGGCCCAGCTCACCGACCACGCCCGCCGCATGATCCGAACCGCCTGGACCCTCGGCGCGCGCCCCGAGCTGGCAGACCTCCGCCTGCGGGCCTGGGCCCACATGCTCGGCTTCCGCGGCCACTTCTCCACCAAGTCCCGCCGCTACTCCACCACCCTCGGCGCACTTCGCGACGCCCGCGCCGAGTGGCGCCGCGCGCAGGCAGCACCGCCCGCACCCCAGGACGGCGAAACCACGCTCGTCCTCGCGCACTGGGTCTTCGCCGGAACGGGCCTCAGCGCGGGCGAAACCTGGCTGGCCGCGTCCCTCGAACCTGCTCCCGGAACGGAAGGAGAGCCGACCACATGAACGACCGGTACCTGTCCGTCGACCAGGTCGCCGAGCTGCTGGGCACGACCGCCCGCTTCCCCCGGAGGCTCATCGAGGAGCGGCGCATTCGGTACGTGAAGGTCGGCCGACACGTCCGTATCCCCGAGAGCGCACTTCGCGACTACCTCGCCTCCCGCACCGTGGAGCCGCTGCGGCGGCCTCGGTCTCGCTTCGGGAGGGCTGCTGCCTGATGGCCAACAGCAAGGGCAGGCGCCGCCGTTTTGGCGCGATCAGGCGACTTCCGTCCGGCCGGTACCAGGCGCGCTATCCGGGCCCTGACGGCGTGATGCGTCCGGCTCCCGTCACCTTCGAGACGACGGCGGATGCCGACGACTGGCTTGCCGAGAAACAGACCGAGATCCGGCGGGGAGAGTGGCGCGACCCCGACGCAGGCGCGGTGAGCTTCCGGGCCTACGCCGACAAGTGGGTGGACGAGCGGGAACTTGCGCCGCTCACGCGCGACCTCTACCGCTACCTACTCGACAAGCACTTGTTCGCCTTCGCTGATGTGGACTTGGACGAGATCACCGCTCCGCGCGTCCGGGAGTGGCGGGCCGATTGGCTGCGGACCACGAACGCCAAGACGATGACGGCAAAGGCGTACCGGCTCCTCAAAGCCATCATGGAAACGGCCGTGGATGACGAGCTGATCACCCGCAACCCATGCCGGATCAAGGGCGCGGGGAAGGAGAAGGCGGCTGAGCGGCGCATCGCGACTGTCGCCCAGGTCGATGCCCTCGCCGAAGCGGTGGGAATGCGGTGGCGGCTCATGGTCTACCTTGGCGCGTACGGTCCGATGCGTCCGGAGGAACTGGCGGGCCTCCGCCGTCGGGACGTCGACCTCGACAACCTTCGAGTCCGCGTGCGTCTCGCCGAGCCCGAGCGGATGAACGGGCGGCGTGTCCAGGGCGACACCAAGTCGGAGGCTGGCACCCGGACTGTGATTCTTCCCGCGTTCCTCCGCCGGGAGCTGCGCTGGCATCTGGAGAGCTACGCCGAGCCGGGCCCGGACGGGCTGCTCTTCGTCGGGGAGAAGGGTGCTCCGTTCCGGCGCAGCACCTTCGGGCGGAAGTGGCGGCGGGAGCGGGAGGTCGTCGGGATGCCCGAGGGCTTCCGGTTCTACGATTTACGGCACACCGGGCACACGCTCTCCACGCGCTCCGGTGCCACGCTCAAGGACACCATGGTCCGGGCCGGGCAGTCCTCGGAGAAGGCGGCACTGATCTATCAGCACTCCGACGACGAGCGTCAGGAAGAGGTCGCTGCCGGGCTGGACGCGACCGTTCGGAAAGCTCGGGCTGCGGCAAAGAAGAAGGGGCCCGACCGGCCTTCTGGCACGGATCTGGCACGCGACCGCTGATCAGCGCAGACAGCAAAAAGGCCCGGGTCGATGACCTGGGCCTTAGTCGTGGAGCGGGTGACGAGAATCGAACTCGCGCTCTCAGCTTGGGAAGCTGATGTTCTACCATTAAACTACACCCGCGTAAGACGCCGAGCTGGTCGGTGTCTGAATGCTCGCCCACTGTACCTCATGCCAGGCCCCCGGTGCTCAAGCCGTGGGGTCTGAGCGCGTTTCAGGGGGCGGGACGGGGCTGCGGGGGCCGGGAGTTGGGGCGTACGGTGGGGGTGTGGGGGAGGGTGGTGGCGGGATCGGAGTGCCGCCTGGAGGGTCGTTCCTTTCGTCCCGTAATGTGTGGGTTCGTCGTCACGGCAGTGGCAGCCAGACGCGGCTCTTGGGGAAGGGACTCTTGGACTTGATGGAGCGCACCGTCGTCCGTTGTGCCGATGGGCACGTGTTCAGCACCGCTTCGTTCCCGATGCAGCAGGCCGAGCGACTCGGACCTGGTCGGCTTATGCGGTGTCCGCGCTGTGCGCGGCTCCGCAGTGTCGTGCCGGTGAGTTTCGAGAAGCGGTAGGCGGGAGCGGCAGGCGGACAGCACACCTTGGCGCGGGGCCCTCTGGTTGTGGGGGTTCCGCGCCTCTTGCGTATCCTCGGGGCGTGCTTCTCTCTGACAAGGACATCCGGGCCGAGATCGACGCCGGGCGGGTGCGTATCGAGCCCTATGACGCGACCATGGTGCAGCCGTCGAGCATCGACGTGCGGCTGGACCGGTATTTCCGGGTGTTCGAGAATCACCGGTACCCGCACATCGATCCCTCCGTGGAGCAGGCGGATCTGACGCGGCTCGTGGAGCCGGAGGGCGATGAGCCGTTCATTCTGCATCCGGGGGAGTTCGTTCTCGCCTCCACCTATGAAGTGATCACGCTTCCCGATGATCTGGCCTCGCGGCTGGAGGGGAAGAGTTCGCTGGGGCGGCTGGGGCTCGTCACGCATTCCACCGCCGGGTTCATCGATCCGGGGTTCTCCGGGCATGTGACGCTTGAGTTGTCGAATCTCGCTACCCTCCCGATCAAGCTCTGGCCCGGGATGAAGATCGGGCAGTTGTGCATGTTCCGGCTCAGCTCGCCCGCGGAGTCGCCGTACGGGAGCGAGCGGTACGGGTCGCGGTACCAGGGGCAGCGTGGGCCTACCGCCTCCCGGTCCTTCATCAACTTTCATCGGACTCAGGTGTGAGTCGTGAGTGTGTGAGTCGTGAGTGGTGTGAGTAGCGGTCGCGAGAGTTTGAGTTATGAGCAGTTCGGGGGTGCTGTTCGTGAGCTGGCTCAAGCCATTGTCGATGACGGGTATGAGCCCGACATCGTGCTCAGCATCGCGCGGGGCGGGGTGTTCGTTGCCGGGGGGCTCGCCTATGCGCTGGATTGCAAAAACATCCATCTCGTGAATGTGGAGTTCTACACCGGGGTCGGGACCACCCTCGAGATGCCCGTCATGCTCGCTCCCGTTCCCAACGTCGTCGACTTCTCGGAGAAGAAGGTGCTCATCGCCGATGACGTCGCCGACACCGGGAAGACCCTGAAGCTCGTCCGTGACTTCTGTCTCGACGCCGTCGCTGAGGTGCGCAGCGCCGTGATCTATGAGAAGTCCCACTCCCTCGTGAAGTGCGAGTACGTGTGGAAGCGGACGGATCAGTGGATCAACTTCCCGTGGAGTGTGCTGCCGCCGGTTCACCGGTCGGGTGCCGTGGCCAAGGGGAACCGGGAAGCGGTCTGAGGCGTCAGTTCAGGCTCTCCGCCAGGCCTACGATGATGCCCTCCGGGCCGCGGACGTAGCAGAGCAGGTAGCTGTCCTCGTAGCGGGCGATCTCGCCGAGGACTTCGGCACCGTGCGGGCGCAGGCGGGCGACCGTGTCCTCCAGGTCGTCGACGGCGAACATCACGCGGTGCGTGCCCAGGATGTTGTGCGGCCGGTTGGGGGTGTCTTCGCTGATCGCCACGGGGGTGCGGTACTTCGACAGCTCCAGTCGGCTGTGGCCGTCCGGGGTGCGGAGCATCGCGATGTCGCAGTGGACGTCCTTCAGGCCGGTGCACTTGTCGGCGATCGGGCCCCGGACCTCCGTCCTGCCCTCCAGTTCCATGCCGAGTTCCGTGAAGTACGCGATGGCGGCGTCCATGTCCTCGACGACGATGCCCACGTTGTCCATCCGTTGAATCGCCATGGCGGTTTCTCCCTCGTCGGTCAGTCGCGTCGGGTGGTGCTGTTCCTGTTCTGGGACGGAGGCGGTGGGGTGTTCTCGACATCCGTCGGCTCCGGGATGAGGGAGGGGCCGCCCCGGCTGACGCCGGGGCGGCCCCTCCGTCGTGGTCGGTGCGGCTAGAACGTGCCCAGCTTCACTATCGACAGCAGCGCGATCAGCTGGATCGCCGAGGCGCCCAGGGCCTTCGGCCAGGGCAGGTCGTGGGAGCGGCTGACCATCAGGGTGAGGAGGGCGCCGCCCGCCACCCAGGTGGCCCAGCCGAGGATCTGCACGAAGGTGGCGTCTCCGCCGAGGAACATCGCGACGACCAGGCGGGGCGCGTCGGAGAGGGACATGATCAGCATGGAGAGGCCGACCGTGGGCTGCCAGGCGCCGTTGCCGCCGAGCTGGCGGGCCAGGGTGTGGGTGACCACGCCCAGGATGAAGGCGCTGAGCACCATCGCGACGGCCGTGGTGAGGACGATCGGCACCGCGTTCGACAGCGTGGCGTTGATCGCGTCCTCGCGGGCGGTGTCGAAGCCGAAGACCGCCAGCAGGCCGTAGAGGAAGGTCACGATCAGGGCGGGCGCCCACATCGTGTAGTCGCGCATCTGGAGGAAGGTCTGGTTGGGCTCCAGCACGATGCCGCGCAGCAGGGCCTTCCAGTGCAGGCGTGGGCCGACCGGTCCCGGCGGCGGGTTCATGGTGCCCGCGTGGTAGGTCGCGCCCTGGGAGTAGGCGTCCTCGTCGATCGAGAACGCCTGGGTGTGGCCCGGGTTGTTGGCCGCGTACGGGTCGGGGCCCGGGTGGTGCGGGGCGCCGTGCGGGTGGGCGCCGTCGCCGAAGTACTCCGGCTCGCCGTGTCCGGCACCGCCACCGCCGTAGCCCGCGTTGCCGCCGTAGCCCGCGCCGCCACCGCTGTACCCAGGGTGTTGCGGGTACGGCGGCTGTGGCGCCGCGGGTGGGTAGCCGTACGACGGCCCCTGGGGCGCCTGCTGTCCGTACGGGGGGTGTTGCGGTCGCGCTTGCGGGGCGCGGTCGTCCCGGCCGCCGCGTCCGATCCTGAATCCAGCCACGTCTTCGAACGTACCTGGTCCCGGAGATCGGTGTGGCGGGGGCGGGGTTCCGGGCCCGGCATTGCTGCCGAGCTGTGACATCCCCTAAGGGACAGTCAGCCCGTCATCAGGGGCGGTCAGCCGGTCGTCAGGGGCGGTCAGCCGGTCCTCAGCCCGGCAGGAACTCCGCGCTGGAGAACGTCAGTACCGGGGAGCCCGCGATCACGCTCCCCTTCGTCCCCGGGTACAGGGCGATGGTGTCCGCCGTCTCACCGCGGTACGTCCGTACCACCAGGTCGGCCCGCCCGTCGCCGTCGAAGTCGCCCGCCGTGAGGACCCGCGAGGTACCCCGGGCCGCGGGGGTGAGCGTCACCGCGGCGGAGGCCGCGGGGCCCGCCTTGGCGCCCGGTACGACACGCAGCCCGGTGTCGGAGCCGGAGACGAGGTCGTCGTAGCCGTCGCCGTCGAAGTCGGCGGTGGTCAGGCCCGTCCCGGCGGTGTCCGGGAGGGCGGCCGGGGTCGCGGTCGGGAGGTCGTAGCGCAGGGACGTTTCGCCGGTGTCCGTGGCCACCGCCGCGTCCAGGGCCGCCGACCCGCCGAAGCGGCCCAGGGCGACCGAGGTGCCGGACGGGAGGGTGATCCCGGTGCCCGTGGGGCCGGTCGCCGTGCCGAGGACCAGGGTGGCGGGTCCGGTGTCCTCCGCCGTACGGACGAGGAGGTCGTCGTAGCCGTCCTGGTTGACGTCGGTCGCCGGGCCGGTGGGCAGGTTGCCGGGGGCCGGGAGCGGGGCGGCGGCCGTGCGGGGTGCGCCCTTACGGGTGAAGGGGCCGCGCAGATAGCTGAGTTGCTGTTCGGAGGCGTGCAGCACCAGGTCCTGGGCGCCGTCGCCGTCGAAATCGCCGCACACCGGCTGGTCCGGCCAGTCGTTCCCGGCGCGGGCCCGGTCGGGGACGGTGAGCTTGACCGCCTTGCCGGTGAGGCCCTCGGGGGAGCCGAAGAGGAGCTGGAGCGGGACCGGGGGCCGCCCCTGGCCGTCGTAGGGCGGGTCGGTGGAGACGACGAGGTCGGTGAAGCCGTCGCCGTCGAGGTCGCAGCCGGCCTCGGCGTCGAAGAGGGCGGGCAGCTGGTCCTGGGTGCGGGCGGCGTGGCGTTCGGGGGTGAGCAGCTGGCGGGCGCCGGGGGTGAGGCCGCGGGTGCCGCCGT
This sequence comes from Streptomyces sp. B93, assembly GCF_018070565.1. Taxonomy (GTDB): domain Bacteria; phylum Actinomycetota; class Actinomycetes; order Streptomycetales; family Streptomycetaceae; genus Streptomyces. The sequence continues at coordinate 57,649 of NZ_JAGPXL010000028.1, read as the reverse complement.
AGACGACGCCGATGCCCGCGTCGTCGGCGTGGCTCTGCGCCTTGACCAGGTCGTTGAGGATCAGGTCGCGGTGGCCGTCCCCGTTGAAGTCGTCGGGGATGTCGCTGCCTTTGCCCCGGGGGACGGGAAGCTGGGGGGAGGCGGGCGCCTGGGCGGCCTTCTGGACCGGGCGGGAGGGCTCCGCCTTGGTGTCGTCCGGGGGCGATCCGCAGCCGGTGGTCAGCAGCAGACAGCCGACCGCCGTTGCCACGACCAGCCCACCGGCTCGCCTGACCGCCGTTGCCACGACCAGCCCACCGGCTCGCACTCCCCGCACCATGCACCTCACCAGCCCCGCCGACAACGCCTCGGCAATGATGCACGCGTTCGACAGGCGGCGGCACCCCCGGCCCTGGCCAACTTGGGGTGTCCCGGCCGGTGCGGTTCCGGTACCGGGCAGGATGGGGGCATGAGCGTAGTCAAGATCAATGTGCTGACCGTTCCCGCCGAGCAGCGGGAGACGCTGGAGAAGCGGTTCGCCTCGCGGGCGCACGCCGTCGAGGGTTCCGACGGGTTCGAGTGGTTCGAGCTGCTGCGGCCCGTGGAGGGCACCGACCAGTACCTCGTCTACACGCGCTGGCGGGACGAGGAGTCGTTCCAGGCCTGGATGGAGGGGCCGATGAAGGCCGCCCACCAGGGCGGTGGCCAGGGTGAGCGCGGCGGTGAGGGCGGGGCCGAGCGGCCGAAGCCCGCCGCGTCGGCGTCGACCCTGTGGTCCTTCGAGGTGGTGCAGCAGGCGGCGCCGAAGCAGGCCTGAGCCGAATTGAGCTGAGAACGCGTGCTGCCCCGGGCCCGTCGCGGACCCGGGGCAGCATCGGCGGCTGTACGGCGCTACTTCACCGGTTCGGGCTCCGGCGCGCTCTCCGTGTCCGCGGCGTCCTCGGGGTCGACCGGGGTCTTGACCGACTCCAGCAGCAGCTGGGCGACGTCGACGACCTGGATCGACTCCTTCGCCTGGCCGTCGTTCTTCTTGCCGTTGACCGAGTCGGTGAGCATGACCAGGCAGAACGGGCAGGCGGTGGAGACGATGTCCGGGTTGAGGGCCAGGGCCTCGTCCACGCGCTCGTTGTTGATGCGCTTGCCGATGCGCTCTTCCATCCACATCCGCGCGCCGCCCGCGCCACAGCAGAAGCCGCGCTCCTTGTGGCGGTGCATCTCCTCGTTCCGCAGACCGGGAACGTTGGCGATGATCTCGCGCGGGGGCGTGTAGATCTTGTTGTGGCGGCCCAGGTAGCAGGGGTCGTGGTAGGTGATGATGCCCTCGACCGGGGTGACGGGGATCAGCTTGCCCTCGTCGACCAGGTGCTGGAGCAGCTGGGTGTGGTGGATGACCTCGTAGTCGCCGCCGAGCTGCGGGTACTCGTTGCCGATCGTGTTCAGGCAGTGCGGGCAGGTCGCGACGATCTTCTTGGCCGACTTCGGCTTCTTCGTCTCCGGGGCGTCGTCGTCCTCGCCGAAGGCCATGTTCAGCGCGGCGACGTTCTCCATGCCGAGTTCCTGGAACAGCGGCTCGTTGCCCAGGCGGCGGGCGGAGTCACCGGTGCACTTCTCGTCCCCGCCCATGATCGCGAACTTGACGCCCGCCATGTGCAGGAGTTCCGCGAACGCCTTGGTGGTCTTCTTCGCGCGGTCCTCCAGGGCGCCCGCGCAGCCCACCCAGTACAGGTACTCGACCTCGGAGAGGTCCTCGATGTCCTTGCCGACCACGGGGACGTCGAAGTCGACCTCCTTGGTCCACTCCAGGCGCTGCTTCTTCGCCAGGCCCCAGGGGTTGCCCTTCTTCTCCAGGTTCTTGAGCATCGTGCCCGCCTCGGACGGGAACGCGGACTCGATCATCACCTGGTAGCGGCGCATGTCGAGGATGTGGTCGATGTGCTCGATGTCCACCGGGCACTGCTCGACACAGGCGCCGCAGGTGGTGCAGGACCACAGCACGTCCGGGTCGATGACGCCGTTCTCCTCGAGCGTGCCGACCAGCGGTCGCTCGGCCTCCGCGAGCGCGGCGGCGGGCACGCCCGCCAGCTGCTCCTCGGACGCCTTCTCCTCGCCCTCCATCGTCTTGCCGCCACCGGCGAGCAGGTAGGGCGCCTTGGCGTGCGAGTGGTCGCGCAGGGACATGATCAGCAGCTTCGGGGAGAGCGGCTTGCCGGTGTTCCACGCCGGGCACTGCGACTGGCAGCGCCCGCACTCGGTGCAGGTGGAGAAGTCCAGCAGACCCTTCCACGAGAACTGCTCGACCTGCGACACACCGAAGACGTCGTCGTCGCCCGGGTCGGTGAAGTCGATCGCCTTGCCGCCGGACGTCATCGGCTGAAGCGCGCCCAGCGCGCTCTCGCCCATCGCGTTGCGCTTGAACCAGATGTTCGGGAAGGCCAGGAAGCGGTGCCACGCCACGCTCATGTCGGCGTTCAGCGAGACGACGATCATCCAGATGAAGGAGACGCTGACCTTGATCCCGGCGAACAGGTAGATCAGGTTCTGCTGCGCGGAGAGGCTCAGGTCGTCGAAGACCGTCACCAGCGGGTACGAGGCGAAGAACGCGGCCTCGTAGTGGTCGACGTGGTGGATCGCGCCTTCCAGCCCGCGCAGCACGTAGATGACGGTGCCGATGGTCAGGATGACGTACTCGACGAAGTACGCCTGCCAGGCCGTCGAGCCCGCGAACCGCGACTTGCGGCCGGCGCGCGAGGGCAGGTTCAGCAGCCGGATCGCGATGAGCACGGCGATGCCCACCGTGGTCATCACGGTGATGAACTCGACGTACATCTCCCAGAGCAGCCACCCGCCGAGGACCGGCAGGGTGAAGTCGGCGACGAAGAGCTGGCCGATGGCCTGCGCCAGGATCGGGATCAGGGTCAGGAAGCCGATGGCCACGAACCAGTGCGCGAAACCGATGACGCCCCACCGGTTCATCCGCGTATGGCCGAGGAACTCCTTCACCAGGGTCACACTGCGCTGGTACGGGTTGTCGGTCCGCGCCCCGGCGGGCACGGGCTGGCCGAGCCTGAAGAACGTGACGAACTGGGCGATGACGCGGGCGAACAGGGCCGAGCCGACCACTGTCAGGACCATCGACACGATGATCGCGGCAAGTTGCATTTCGGGGGCTCCTCGGGCCTGCGAGGGAGATTACTAAGCGGTAACTTATGCAGTCCGTTCGAGACTACCCGCATACTGCGTCGCACTGTAGCCAGAGGGTCGGTGATCTGCGTCGCTGAGGCTTGCCTGAGTGTTCGGCGCCGGTGGCCGGAGGTCGGTTGGACTGGTGCGGCACGCCGATCCTATCGTGCCGTTCATCACAAATCGTGACATTCGGCTTAGCTTAGGGCCGTGCTCTACGGGATCGCCGCCGCCTTCGCCGCCCTGCTCCTCGCCGCCCTGCTCGCGGGGCTCCTCAGGGTGCCCGGGCTGCGGCTCGGGCTGGTCGACCGGCGCCGGGTGCGGCCGGTGCCGGTCGTCGGCGGGACGGCGGTGGTGCTGGCCACGGTGCTCGTCGCGGGCGCCGGGGAGTGGACCGGCGTGGCGCCGCTGGGAGAGGGCGTGGGGACGCTGCTCGGGGCCGCGGCGGGGGTGGCGGCGCTGGGGCTGGTCGCGGACGTCTGGCGGCTGCGCGGGCGGGTGGTCCTCGCCGGTACGGCGGTGGCGGCGCTGTGCGTGGTGCCGTACGAGGAGACCGGGGTGGCCGGCGGGGTGCTGGCGGCCGGGTGGATCGTGGGGGTGGCCGGGGCCTTCCGGGCGCTCGACCACGCGGACGGGCTGGCCGGGACCGTCGGGGTGGTGACCGCCTTCGGGGTGGGTGTGTGCGCCTCGGTCGAGGTGCTGGACGGGGTGGCGGTGCTGCTGAGCGTGCTGGCGGCGGCGCTGACCGGGTTCCTGATGCAGAACTGGCATCCCGCGCGGGTGGCGTTCGGGGCGTGCGGGTCGCTGTTCGCCGGGTTCGTGCTGGCGTCGGCGGCGGTGCTGGTGCGCACCGGGTACGACGCGGTGTCCTCGGCGGGGGTGCTGTTCGCGCTGACCGCGGTGGTGAGCGTGGACGCCGTGCTGGTGGTGCTGGCGCGGCGGCTGGCCGGGCGGCCGGTGCTGCGGCGCGGGCCCGACCACGTGGGGCACCGGCTGCGGCGGCTCGGGCTGACCTCGCGGGGTGCGACCGTGGTGGTGGGGGCCGGGGCGTTCGCGAGCGTGTCGGTGGGGGTGCTCGTGCACGGGGGGTGGGTCGGCGCGAGTGCCGTGTGGTGGGTGGCCGGGGTCGCTCTGGTGGTCGTACTCGGGCTGGTGTGCGTCAAGGGGGCGGGGGCTCGCGCGGTACCGGCGGCGCGGGCGTCTGCGCAGGTGAGAGGGGATGTGCGGAGCCCCTTGCGTGTAAGGAACGGATAAGAGTTGAGCCCACTTGGCTCAGGTCTGTTGACCCATTCCGGGCCTTCGTGCACACTTGAGTCCGTTCCACTCAAGTCGCTGGAGGAATCAACCATGGCACGTGCGGTCGGCATCGACCTGGGCACGACTAACTCCGTCGTCAGCGTTCTGGAGGGCGGCGAGCCCACCGTCATCACCAACGCCGAGGGTGCCAGGACCACGCCGTCCGTCGTCGCCTTCGCCAAGAACGGCGAGGTGCTGGTCGGCGAGGTGGCCAAGCGCCAGGCCGTCACCAACGTCGACAGGACCATCCGGTCGGTCAAGCGCCACATGGGCACCGACTGGAAGATCGAACTGGACGGCAAGCCCTTCAACCCGCAGCAGATCAGCGCCTTCGTGCTGCAGAAGCTGAAGCGGGACGCCGAGGCCTACCTGGGCGAGAAGGTCACCGACGCGGTCATCACCGTCCCGGCGTACTTCAACGACGCCGAGCGCCAGGCCACCAAGGAGGCCGGCGAGATCGCCGGTCTGAACGTGCTGCGGATCGTGAACGAGCCGACCGCCGCCGCCCTGGCCTACGGCCTCGACAAGGACGACCAGACCATCCTCGTCTTCGACCTCGGTGGCGGCACCTTCGACGTCTCGCTGCTGGAGATCGGCGACGGCGTCGTCGAGGTGAAGGCCACCAACGGTGACAACCACCTCGGTGGTGACGACTGGGACCAGCGCATCGTCGACTTCCTGGTCAAGCAGTTCCAGTCGGGTCACGGCGTGGACCTCAGCAAGGACAAGATGGCCCTCCAGCGCCTCCGCGAGGCCGCCGAGAAGGCCAAGATCGAGCTGTCCTCGTCCACCGAGACCTCGATCAACCTGCCCTACATCACCGCCTCCGCCGAGGGCCCCCTGCACCTCGACGAGAAGCTCACCCGCGCCCAGTTCCAGCAGCTGACCGCGGACCTGCTGGAGCGCTGCAAGACGCCGTTCTCCAACGTCATGAAGGACGCCGGCGTCTCCATCAACGAGATCGACCACGTCGTCCTGGTCGGTGGCTCCACCCGTATGCCCGCCGTCGCCGAACTGGTCAGGGAACTGACCGGCGGCAAGGAGGCCAACAAGGGCGTCAACCCGGACGAGGTCGTCGCCATCGGCGCCTCGCTCCAGGCCGGTGTCCTCAAGGGTGAGGTCAAGGACGTCCTGCTCCTCGACGTGACCCCGCTGTCCCTCGGCATCGAGACCAAGGGCGGCATCATGACCAAGCTCATCGAGCGGAACACGACGATCCCGACCAAGCGGTCCGAGATCTTCACCACCGCCGAGGACAACCAGCCCTCCGTGCAGATCCAGGTCTACCAGGGCGAGCGCGAGATCGCGGCGTACAACAAGAAGCTCGGGATGTTCGAGCTGACCGGTCTGCCCCCGGCGCCCCGCGGCGTCCCGCAGATCGAGGTCTCCTTCGACATCGACGCCAACGGCATCATGCACGTCACGGCGAAGGACCTCGGCACCGGCAAGGAGCAGAAGATGACCGTCACCGGCGGCTCCTCGCTGCCGAAGGACGAGGTCGACCGGATGCGCCAGGAGGCCGAGAAGTACGCCGAGGAGGACCACGCCCGCCGCGAGGCCGCCGAGGCCCGCAACCAGGGCGAGCAGCTCGTCTACCAGACCGAGAAGTTCCTCAAGGACAACGAGGACAAGGTCCCCGGCGAGATCAAGAGCGAGGTCGAGGACGCCGTCGCCGAGCTGAAGGAGAAGCTCAAGGGCGAGGACTCCGCGGAGATCCGCACCGCCACCGAGAAGGTCGCGGCCGTCTCCCAGAAGCTCGGCCAGGCCATGTACGCCGACGCGAACGCCGCGCAGGCGGCCGGTGGCCCCGAGGGTGCCACGCCCGGTGGCGCCAAGGCCGATGACGACGTGGTGGACGCCGAGATCGTCGACGACGAGCGGAAGGACGGTGCCGCGTGACGGAGGAGACCCCGGGCTTCGATGAAAAGCCCGACGTCCCCTCCGGCGCCGCCCCCGACGACGCCGAGCCGAAGGCCGCTCCCGAGGAGGGGGCGGCCCCGGCCGGGGACGCCACCAGCCAGGACCCCGGTCTGCTGGCCCAGCTGGATCAGGTGCGCACCGCGCTCGGCGAGCGCACCGCGGACCTCCAGCGGCTCCAGGCCGAGTACCAGAACTACCGCCGACGGGTCGAGCGGGACCGCATCGCGGTCAAGGAGATCGCCATCGCGAACCTCCTGACCGAGCTGCTGCCCGTGCTCGACGACATCGGCCGCGCCCGGGAACACGGCGAACTCGTCGGCGGCTTCAAGTCCGTCGCCGAGTCGCTGGAGACCGTGGCCGCGAAGATGGGCCTCCAGCAGTTCGGCAAGGAGGGCGAGCCCTTCGACCCGACGGTCCACGAGGCCCTGATGCACAGCTACGCGCCCGACGTCACCGAGACGACGTGCGTGGCGATTCTCCAGCCCGGGTATCGCATCGGCGAGCGCACCATCCGCCCCGCGCGGGTGGCCGTCGCCGAACCGCAGCCCGGAGCGCAGACCGTCAAGGCCGAGGAGTCCTCTGAAGGCGACGACAAGGAGAACGGTGGCCCGGACGAGGGCTGAGCTCGACCGGATGAAGGCTGACCGGACGCGGAAGGAGGGACGTCGGGGATGAGCACCAAGGACTTCATCGAGAAGGACTACTACAAGGTCCTCGGCGTCCCCAAGGACGCCACCGAGGCCGAGATCAAGAAGGCGTACCGGAAGCTCGCCCGCGAGTTCCACCCGGACGCCAACAAGGGCAACACCAGGGCCGAGGAGCGGTTCAAGGAGATCTCCGAGGCGAACGACGTCCTCGGCGACCCCAAGAAGCGCAAGGAGTACGACGAGGCCCGCGCCCTGTTCGGCAACGGCGGCTTCCGCCCGGGCCCCGGCGCGGGTGGCGGATCGTTCAACTTCGACCTCGGCGACCTCTTCGGGGGCGGTGGCACCCAGCAGAGCGGGGGCGGCTTCGGCGGGGGCATCGGTGACGTCTTCGGAGGCCTGTTCAACCGGGGCGGCGCGGGCGCGGGCACGCGTACCCAGCCGCGCCGGGGCCAGGACATCGAGTCCGAGGTCACGCTGAGCTTCAACGAGGCGATCGAGGGCGCGACGGTCCCGCTGCGCATGTCCTCCCAGTCCCCCTGCAAGGCCTGCTCGGGCACCGGCGACAAGAACGGCACACCGCGCGTGTGCCCGACCTGCGTCGGCACCGGGCAGGTCGCCCGGGGCTCGGGCGGCGGCTTCTCGCTGACCGACCCGTGCCCGGACTGCAAGGGGCGCGGGCTGATCGCGGAGGACCCCTGCGACGTCTGCAAGGGCTCCGGCCGTGCCAAGTCCTCGCGGACGATGCAGGTACGCATCCCCGCCGGGGTCAGCGACGGGCAGCGGATCCGGCTGCGCGGCAAGGGCGCGCCCGGTGAGCGGGGCGGACCGGCGGGCGACCTCTACGTGGTCGTCCACGTCAAGGAACACCCCGTCTTCGGCCGCAAGGGCGACAACCTCACCGTCACCGTCCCCGTCACCTTCGCGGAGGCGGCGCTCGGCGGGGAGGTGCGGGTGCCCACCCTGGGCGGTCCCGCCGTCACCCTGAAGCTGCCGCCCGGCACGCCCAACGGCCGCACTATGCGGGCGCGCGGCAAGGGCGCGGTCCGCAAGGACGGCACCCGCGGGGACCTGCTGGTCACCGTCGAGGTGAGTGTGCCGAAGGACGTGACGGGGAAGGCTCGTGACGCGCTGGAGGCGTATCGCGAGGCGACCGCGGGTGAGGATCCGCGGGCGGAGCTGTTCCAGGCGGCGAAGGGAGCTTGACGAAGATGGACGGCCGTCGACGCAACCCGTATGAACTGACCGAGGAGACCCCGGTCTACGTCATCTCGGTGGCGGCCCAGCTCTCCGGACTGCACCCGCAGACGCTGCGCCAGTACGACCGCCTGGGGCTGGTCTCCCCCGACCGCACCGCCGGGCGGGGCCGGCGCTACTCGGCCCGGGACATCGAGCTGCTCCGTCAGGTGCAGCAGCTGTCCCAGGACGAGGGCATCAACCTCGCCGGTATCAAGCGCATCATCGAACTGGAGAACCAGGTCGCCGCGTTGCAGTCCCGCGTGGCGGAACTGGAGGCGGCCCTGGACGGCGCGGCGGCCACGATGCGCCAGCGCGAGGCCGCGGTCCACGCGTCCTACCGCCGCGACCTGGTGCCGTACCAGGAGGTCCAGCAGACCAGCGCGTTGGTGGTGTGGCGGCCGAAGAGGCAGCAGCAGTCGGACTGACGTGCGCGGGCACGCGTGTGAGGCAGGGGCCGGGGTGTGAACCCCGGCCCCGCTTCGTCGGTCGCGGGCACTCAGCGCCCGACGGTGAACTCCAGCCACGAGCCCCGCTCGCCGCTGCGCCCGTAGACGTCGACGGCGATCACGCTGACCTCACAGGGACCGTTGTAGGGCGGCGTCCACTCGATGGTGTCCGTCGTCGTCATCCGGCCCAGGCCCGCGTCTCCGCAGGCGCCGGAGATGCTCCATGAGAAGCCCTTCAGCAGGCGGCCCTCGTCCCCGGCACCCGGTTTGACCCCGATGACAATCGGGGACCGGGTGGACCCGGAGGAGACCAGTGTCAGCTGCGGCTGGGCCGGACCGGTCGCGGTGGCCGGGGTCAGCCGGTCCACGGCGACCTGTCCGGAGGGGACCGAGTCGGCCTCCGCGTCGTCGACGGCCGCCACGTAGTAGTACGCCCGGCCGGTGGGGGCCGACCGGTCTCCGAACGCCGGCGTCGGAGTGCTGCCCAGCAGCGTCCAGGCGCCGTTGGGATCGGTACGGCGGTACACCCGGAACCCGGTGGCGCCGGAGCCTTCGTCCTGGCTCCAGTCGAGCAGGGTCATCTCGTCGCGGACCGTGCTCCGCAGGTCCGTGGGGGGCGCGACGGCGGTAGCGGCGGGACGGGTGACCGTCACCTTCGCGGACAGCGGGGAGATGTTCCCGGCGCTGTCCAACGCCTGCACCGCGTACCAGTGGGGGGTGCCCGCTTCCGCGACGGAGTCCGTGAAGGACGTACCGAACCGGACCTCGGGTCCGTCCGGGTCGCTCTGCCCCTCGGGGGCGCTCCACACCTCGTAGTGGTCGACGTCCTCGGCCGCGGGCGCCCGCCAGCTGACCGAGTTGCCCGCGGTGGTGCCCAGCGCGGTCAGTCCGGTGACCGGTTCGGGCGCGGTCCGGTCGACGGTGGTCACGCCCTGGTCGGCTGAACCGGACGAGGTGTTGCCCGCTTTGTCGTAGGCGCGGACCTCGTAGTAGAAGACCTGGCCGGTCATCGGGAGGGTGGTGTCGGTGTACGAGGTGGCCGTCGTCGTGGTCAGTCTCGTCCAGGTACTGCTGCCCTTCACTCGCCGGTACACCCGGTACCCCGCCAGGTCCATCTCCTTGTTCTTGGACCAGGTGAGCTTGGCCTTGTTGGTGGACGGGGTGTAGGTGACCGCCGCGCCGGTCGGGGCGAGGGGCTTGACCGTGTCGACCGTGGCCGAGGTGCGGGGGGCGTAGGCGAACTTGACGTTGGCCGTGCCGGTCCAGTTGACGAAGTCGACGCGCAGGGTGTGCTTGCCTGCGGGGATGTTGACGTTGACCTTCGTCCGGGCCGTCGTGGAGACGTTCTTCCACAGGTTCACCTTGCGGACGCCGTCGACGTAGACGCGGATGCCGTCCTGGGCGGCGGCGCCGAGGGCGAAGGGGCCGCCGGAGCCGAAGTCGCGGGTGACGGTCCAGCGGACGCCGAAGTAGTTCTTCGGCAGGCCGGTGGCGGGCGCGCCCGTGCCCCAGTTCTGGTCGATGGTGCCGTCGCAGTCCGTTCTCTTCGGAGTGCCGGAGAACGTCGTGTTCGCGTAGAACTGCCGCTTGAAGACGGGCGAGGTGCACGTCGTCGCGGCGGAGGCGGGCGTCGTCACGGCGGTGAGCAGACCGCCCGCGGTGGCGAGCACGACCGCGGTGGACAGACCGGCGGTCGTGCGTCTGGCTGGGTTCATTCGATCCTCTGATCGGGGAGAAGCGGGGCGGACGCCACCGCAGAGATCCCGACCGTTGAGAAATGGAATTGGTTGTGCGGTTCTTCGGTCGGACTCGAACTCCCCCAGGGGCGGGAGGAGTGAAGGGTCCGTGGCCGCTTCCGGGAGGTGGTTTCGCTCTGTCTCCACGCCAGAAGCGGAACGTGATGTTGTCATCTCGTTAAGTGATTTGCCTTGACGCTGGGGGCGCCGACGCGTTGGCTTTTCAGTCACCTGGGTAGCAAGGCTGCGCCCACGTCCGGAAGACACCAGAAGTGAGCCCCTGCATGCGTCGTATCGCCATATCCGTCGCTCTGTCCTCGTTGACCCTCTCGCTGGCCGGCTGCGGGGTGCTGGGCGCGGCCGAGGAAGGCGGCGACGCCACCCCGACCAAGGGCGACGACATCACGGTGGGGCTGCTGCTCCCGGAGACGGCGAACTCCCGGTACGAGAAGTTCGACTACCCCATCATCAAGGACCGCATCGCCGCGCTCACCAGCAAGCGGGGCAAGGTCGACTACGCCAACGCCGACGCGAACGCGGACAAGCAGATCGCGCAGATGCAGCGGATGATCGACGAGCAGGTGGACGTCATCCTGCTGGACGCCGTGGACTCGAAGGGCATCGCGGACACCGTGCAGCAGGCCGCGGACGCCGGGATCCCGGTCATCGCCTACGACCGGCTCGCCGAGGGCCCGATCGACGCCTACATCTCCTTCGACAACGCCCTCGTCGGCGAGGTCCAGGGCCGCTCCCTCGTGGAGTCGCTGGGCTCGAAGATCGACACCGCCGACAAGATCGTCATGATGAACGGCTCGCCCACCGACCCCAACGCGGGCCAGTTCAAGCAGGGCGCGCTCTCCGAGCTGACCGGCAAGGTGACGATCGCCAAGTCCTACGACACCAAGGACTGGAAGCCGGAGAACGCCGAGGCCAACATGACCGAGGCGATCAACGAGATCGGCGTGGACAACATCGCCGCCGTGTACTCCGCCAACGACGGCATGGCGGGCGCCGTCATCAAGGCCCTGGAGGCCGCGGGCGTCACCGAGCTGCCGCCGGTCACCGGCCAGGACGCCGAACTGGACGCCGTGCAGCGCATCGTCTCCGGTGAGCAGTACATGAGCGTGTACAAGTCCTACCCGGAGGAGGCCGAGGCCGCCGCGGAGATGGCCGTCGCCAAGGTCCAGGGCAAGGACATCCAGTTCGACGCCCTCACCCGGGACCGGGTGGACAGCCCCACCCACAAGGACATCCCGGCCCAGCTGGTCACCGTGACCGCGCTGACCCAGGAGAACATCCAGGACACCGTTGTCGCGGACGGCATCTACAAGGTGTCGGAGATCTGCGCGGGGAAGTACGCGGCGGCCTGTTCGGAGCTGGGGTTGAAGGGCTGACCTGACCCATCCGGCTGATCGAGGGGCCAGGCGGACAGCCGCCGGGCCCCTTCGTCCGTTCACTGGTGCCCCTCGGTGCCCCCCCCGCCAGGGTCGCTTTCGCGCCATTCCCGTGTCGCGGCGCCCGGTGCCCGGCGGGGGAATGCCGGGCGCCGGGGCCGCACCGGGTGCCGGTCGGCAGCCAGGGGGGAGGTCGCCGGTCCGTCACCCGTGGGGAAGCGGCTACCACGATGCACCCGCCGGGGCACGCGCACCACCGTCATCTTGTTGCATTGCGACGGACGGGGGCCTGGAAATAGCCGGGCATACCGGTGGTTTCCCGCGGTCACAGTGGCGGGAGCCGTGTTGCGGAGCAGTCCCCATCCGCGCATAGTTGCGCTGCGAAGAGCGCTGCAACCGGGGGTGGGATGGGCGATGACCGGGCACAGGACGGACGAGCATCCACATGGTGCTGACCGACTGTGCGAGGCCGCGGATCGGGTGTACTCCCGTGCCGTACGGCGGGGCAGGGTGCCGCGCCACGACGCCGACCACGTCCCGTGCCTGCTCGAACTGGGCCTGCTCCACCCCGACCCCGACGACATGGACTGGCTGGTGCCGACCTCGCCGCAGGAGGTCATGACCCGGCTGCTGCGGGGCGTCTACGACGAGATCAGCGCCAGCCACCGGCGGGTGGGCTCGGCGGTCGCCGCCTTCGACCGGTACGCGGGCCTCGGCGGCGGGGCGCCCGGCGCGCACCACGGCGAGGGCACGTCGGCCCTGCGCGTCCTCGACGGCCCCTCCCGCATCCAGGCCGCGCTGGACGAGGCGACGGAGGCGTGCACGACGGAGGTGCTGACCGTCCAGCCCGGCGGCATCCGCCGCGAACACGAACTCTCCGAGGGGCTGCACCGCGCGCTCGCCCTGCGCGGCCGGGGCGTGCGCATGCGCGACCTGTACAACCACGTCGCCCGGCACGGGCAGGGCCTCCTGAACTACCTGGAGCTGATGGGTGACGCGGTGGAGGCCCGCACCCTGGACGAGGTCATCGACCGGCTGATCCTCTTCGACCGCACGGTCGCCTTCGTCCCCGCCAACGCCGACCGCACGATGGCCCTCGAACTGCGCCACCCCGGCCTGGTCGCCTACCTGGTGACCGTCTTCGAACGGCTGTGGCGGCTGGCGGTCCCGCTGACGGCACCGCTGCCCGACACCCGTATCGAGGGCATCTCGCACCGCGAACAGTCCATCGCGGCGCTCCTCGCGGAGGGCCACCAGGACGCCGTCATCGCCGAACGCCTCGGCATCAGCGTCCGCACCTGCCGGGCCCACATCGCCCGCCTCTCCGAGACCCTCGGCGCGGCCAGCCGCACCCAACTCGGCGTCCGCATCGCCCAGGTCGGCCTGAACGGCCCCGCGGGCCCCCTCAGCTTCCCTGGCCAGTCCGGTCAGCCGGATCAAGAATCCCGGACCGTCCGATGAGGTAGCCGAGCTGGGCGCGGCTTTCGCTGCCGAGGGTGGCGGAGAGTTTGGCGATGTGTTCGCGTGCGGTGCGGATGTTCATGCCGAGGCGTTCGGCTATGACGGCGTCGGTGTGGCCTTCTATGAGGAGGGTGGCTATGGCGCGTTGGCGGTGTGTGACGCCGTTGAGGGTGGGCGGGGCGACGGTCTCGGGGTACATGGGGGTGGCCAGGCGCCAGAGGCGGTCGAAGGTGGTGGCCAAGTAGGTCACCACGGGGTGGTGGCGGATCTCCGCGGCAAGGGTGCGTTCGCGGTTGGCGGGGATGTAGGCCACCGTGCGGTCGATGACGATGAGGCGTTCGGTGACCTCGTCGAGGGTGCGGGCCTCGACATCGCCCACGAGTCGTTCGTAACGGGCCATGACCGTGGGCAGGTGGCGGGTGGTGTGCTGGTAGAGGGTGCGGATACGACCGCCACGGTCGAGCAGCGCCTGGTCACGGAGCATGGCCTCGGTGTGGACCTCCGGGGGTTTGCCCGCGTGGCTGGAGTGCGGCTGGATGGTGAGCACCTCGTGTGCGGCGTCCGACATGGCCTGTGTGATGGCCTGGTTGATCCGCTCCATCCCGCTGAGCATGGTGATCGCCGGGCTCTCCGACTCCGCCGGGCTCGGCCCCCCGATCCGCATCAGTGACTCGTACGCCTCCACCAGCCGGGCCTCGCGGCGGCGTTCCTCGGCGATGTGGTCCGCGGAGGCGCGCAGGAGGCGGTGGAGGGCCACGGCCGGGGCGACGGGCTCCAGGCGGCTGAGGTCCGTCACGGACGGTTGGAGCAGCCCGAAGTCGACGAGACAGGGCGCCTCCGCCGCGTCCACGGCGCTCACCCGCCCCTCATGGAGCGCCCGCTCGTACAGGGCCCTGCCGGTCGCGCACAGGTCCTCCGGGCCGTGTTCGGGGTGCGGCGGCGCGTTCACTCCTCGGTCCCCTCCTGCTTGAGGATCCCCGACCGTGCGATGAGGTAGCCGAGCTGGGCGCGGCTTTCGCTGCCGAGGGCGGGGGAGAGCAGGCCGATGTCCAGCAGGCAAGGGGCGGATTCGGCGTCGGCGGCGGCGATGCGGCCTTCGGCCAGCGTGCGGTCGTACAACTGCGTACCCGCGTCGCACAGGTCCTCGACGTCGTGCTCGGGGTGCGGCGGCCTGGTCACTCGATGGCTCCCTCCCGCTCGAGAATCCCCGACTGTGCGATGAGGTAGCCGAGCTGGGCGCGGCTGCCGCTGCCGAGGGCGGAGGCCAGTTTGGCGATGTGGGCACGGCAGGTGCGGACGTTCATGCCGAGGCGGCGGGCTATGGCCTCGTCGACGTGACCTTCGACCAAGAGCTTGGCGATGGAGTGCTGGATGTCCGTTATCCCGTCTGGGGCCGTTTCGTAGGGAGCGCCTGTACTGAGGGGTACCGCCCGGCTCCACATGAACTCGAACACCTTGATCAAGTAGCGGACGAGGCCTGGGTGCCGCAGTTCCAGAGCGACCTGTCGATCGTCGCGCGTGGGGATGAAGGCCACCGCCTCGTCACAGATGATGAGCCGTTCCACAAGCTCGTCGATCGTGCGGTACTCCACCTTGCCATCGGAGAACTGGGAGACGTAGGCCAGCGTTTCCGGACTGTGGCGAGCGGTGTGCTGATAGAGAGTTCGTATCCGGACGCCGCGGTCGGTGAGGGGCTTGTCGCGCTCCAGTGCTTGCACGAGGGTGTGCTCAAGGCGGCGGCCGCTGGGCTGGACAGTCAGCATCTCCGACTGACACTGTGCGGTCGCCAGATCGAGAGCTGCGTTGATCCGGTCGAAGCCTTCCAGCACCGTGATGGAGTGCGTGGAGGCAGTCCCTTGGGCGCTGAGTGCGAGGAACGGCTCGAAGACGTCAGCCAGATCGATGGAGACTCGCCTGCGCTCGGCGATCTCTCGTTCGATGGGATGGAGTCGCTGTGCCAAGGCCACAGCCGGCGGCACGGGACGCAGCCAGTCGGCGTCATCGGGGTCCGGGTGGAGAAGGGCGAACTCCATGAGGCAGGGCGCGGCCTCCGCATCCGTACGCGCGATGCGGCCCGTGCGCAGAGCGTTGGCGTAAAGGCGGCCACCCTCCTCGCACAGTTCGGTCACCGCATGGGGATGCGTCCGCTTCGTCCCCTTGGTTACCAAATCTCCACCCCCCAGGGTCCTGAACATGCAGGAACATGATGCACCGATTGTGTGGCCATGACGTGTCTGAATGAGCCATCGTCTTAGTCGACGGGGGAAGAGGGGACCTTCAAGTGAGGACGAAGCCGACTATGCGCAAGAGAACGCTTCGCTCGGTGCTTGTCGCCACCTTCTCCGCCGTTGTGGCCTTCGGAGCACTGAGTGGCCTCGCCGGTACGAAGGGCGACGCTCGTGCGGACAGCAGTTGGGGGCTGGCGCAGACACTCAGCACCGGCACCGCCGACAGTTACTGGGGGCCTGCACCCGCACCACTCGCCGCCGACGACAGCAGTTGGGGCTGACGATGACGACTCCTCCTGACGACCGCTCCTTCCGCCGGGAAATGGCCACCGCCTACCGCTCCGGATGGCACTTCATCGACCTGGTCACCGCTCTCCCCCACAACGGTGACTCGCTGATGGTGACCGTCTTCGGTGAGCCGGTCGTCGTCACCCGGGACGAGGACGGCGACGTACGGGCGTACCGGTGTCTGCGCAAGCCGCGAGGGGCGCCGCAGCCCGTGCGGTGTGCGATTCGGTACGGAATGATCTTTGTGAACCTGGATCAGCGAGACCACCGGCTGGCGGAACCCGAGGCCCCAACCCCGCGGACCATCTCAGCCACCCCCCGCAGTGCCTGACGCGATTCCCCCGTCGTAACAGATCGCTCAGGTGCTTCCCCCCGCAGCGGCGTCACCGTGACCTGAACACGGTGACGCCGCTGTGTTGTGCGGCGGTATGCACCGGTATCCGGTGATCGTGGACGTGGCCGGAATCGGTCGCAAGGTTGTATCAACCGCGGCCCATCGCCCTCGTGAGCGCGATCTCGATCACGACCCGGGTCGGCTTCGGGGCCGGGTTCCGGCCGTAGCGTTCGGCGTAGCGGCGCTCCGCTTCCGCGACCCGGTCCGGGTCGGTGCGGACGGTCGCGCGGCCCTCCAGGGTCGCCCAGCGGCGCCCGGCGACCTGGCAGACCGCGACGGCGGCGCCCTCCGTGCCCGCGGCCAGGACGTTGGCCACCTTGGCGCTGGACTTGTCGGCGATGACACGGGCGAGTCCGGCGTCGGGGTCGTAGGTGACGCCCACGGGTACTACGTGCGGTGTGCCGTCCGGGCGGGGCGTCGTCAGCGTGCACAGGTGCCGTTCCCGCCAGAAGCTGAGGTAGGCGGCGTCGGGGGCGCCGGGGTCCAGGGAGTACGAGGTGGCCATGGACGCCGAACTTAGCTCCTTTGGTGCGTCGATGCCCTCCCGGAGACAGTCTTGAGTGGAATAGACTCAACTTTGTGTAAGTTGATGGAGTCAGCACTGGGAGATCCGGCCCGCCTGGCCCACCTGGCACAGAGCGCTGACGCAAGGAGGAGAACGCGAACGTGGACGCCGAGCTGACCAACCGGAGCCGGGAAGCGATCAACGCGGCCGGCAACCGGGCCGTGACCGAGGGGCACCCCGACCTGACCCCTGCCCACCTGCTCCTCGCTCTGCTCCAGGGGCAGGACAACGAGAACATCACCGACCTGCTGGCCGCGGTCGACGCCGACCAGGCCGCCGTACGCTCCGGCGCGGAGAAGGCCCTCGCCGCGTTGCCCAGTGTCACCGGGTCGACGGTCGCCCCGCCGCAGCCCAACCGCGAGCTGCTCGCCGTCATCGCGGACGCGCAGGCGCGGGCCCGGGACCTCGGCGACGAGTACCTGTCGACCGAGCACCTGCTGATCGGGATCGCCGCGAAGGGCGGCGCCGCCGGTGAGGTGCTGACGCGGCAGGGGGCCACCGACAAGAAGCTGCTGGCCGCCTTCCAGAAGGCCCGCGGCGCGCGCCGGGTCACCACCGCCGACCCCGAGGGGCAGTACAAGGCGCTGGAGAAGTTCGGGACCGACTTCACCGAGGCCGCCAGGGAGGGGAAGCTGGACCCCGTCATCGGGCGGGACCAGGAGATCCGCCGGGTCGTGCAGGTGCTCAGCCGCCGCACCAAGAACAACCCCGTGCTGATCGGTGAGCCCGGCGTCGGCAAGACCGCCGTCGTCGAGGGGCTCGCCCAGCGGATCGTGAAGGGCGACGTGCCCGAGTCCCTGAAGGACAAGCGGCTGGTGGCGCTGGACCTGGGCGCGATGGTCGCGGGGGCCAAGTACCGGGGTGAGTTCGAGGAGCGGCTGAAGACCGTCCTCGCCGAGATCAAGGACTCCGACGGGCAGATCATCACCTTCATCGACGAGTTGCACACCGTCGTGGGGGCCGGGGCCGGTGGGGACTCCGCCATGGACGCGGGCAACATGCTCAAGCCCATGCTCGCCCGTGGTGAGCTGCGCATGGTCGGTGCGACCACCCTGGACGAGTACCGGGAGCGGATCGAGAAGGACCCGGCGCTTGAGCGGCGCTTCCAGCAGGTGCTGGTGGCCGAGCCGAGCGTCGAGGACTCGATCGCGATCCTGCGCGGGCTCAAGGGGCGGTACGAGGCCCACCACAAGGTGCAGATCGCGGACAGCGCGCTGGTCGCCGCCGCCACGCTGTCCGACCGGTACATCACCTCCCGGTTCCTTCCCGACAAGGCCATCGACCTCGTGGACGAGGCGGCGTCCCGGCTGCGCATGGAGATCGACTCCTCCCCCGTCGAGATCGACGAACTCCAGCGCGCCGTAGACCGGTTGCGGATGGAGGAGCTGGCGCTCAGCAAGGAGACCGACGCGCCCTCGCGCGAGCGGCTGGAGAAGCTGCGCCGCGACCTCGCCGACAAGGAGGAGGAGCTGCGGGGCCTCAACGCCCGCTGGGAGAAGGAGAAGCAGTCCCTCAACCGGGTCGGTGAGCTGAAGGAGAGGCTCGACGACCTGCGCGGCCAGGCCGAACGCGCCCAGCGCGACGGCGACTTCGACACCGCCTCCAAGCTGCTCTACGGCGAGATCCCGGCCCTGGAGCGCGATCTGGAGGCCGCCTCGGAGGCCGAGGAGGAGGTCGCCAGGGACACCATGGTCAAGGAGGAGGTCGGCGCCGACGACATCGCGGACGTCGTCGCCTCCTGGACCGGCATCCCGGCCGGGCGGCTGATGGAGGGCGAGACGCAGAAGCTGCTGCGCATGGAGGACGAGCTGGGCAAGCGGCTGATCGGGCAGGGCGAGGCGGTGCGGGCGGTGTCCGACGCGGTACGGCGCTCGCGGGCCGGGATCGCCGACCCCGACCGGCCGACCGGGTCGTTCCTCTTCCTCGGTCCGACTGGTGTCGGCAAGACCGAGCTGGCCAAGGCGCTCGCCGACTTCCTCTTCGACGACGAGCGGGCGATGGTCCGCATCGACATGAGCGAGTACGGCGAGAAGCACAGCGTGGCCCGGCTGGTCGGCGCCCCGCCCGGGTACGTCGGCTACGAGGAGGGCGGTCAGCTGACGGAGTCCGTGCGGCGGCGGCCGTACAGCGTCGTACTCCTGGACGAGGTGGAGAAGGCGCACCCCGAGGTCTTCGACATCCTGCTCCAGGTGCTGGACGACGGCCGCCTCACCGACGGGCAGGGCCGTACGGTCGACTTCCGCAACACGATCCTGGTGCTGACGTCCAACCTGGGCAGCCAGTTCCTGGTCGACCCGATGACGACCGAGGCGGAGAAGAAGGAGCAGGTCCTGGAGGTGGTGCGGACCTCCTTCAAGCCGGAGTTCCTCAACCGGCTCGACGACCTGGTGGTCTTCTCGGCCCTCACCAAGGACGAGCTGCGCCGGATCGCCCGGCTCCAGATCGACCGCCTCGCCGCACGGCTCGCCGAGCGGCGGCTCACCCTGGACATCACGCCCGAGGCGTTGGCCTGGCTCGCCGACGAGGGCATGGACCCGGCGTACGGGGCCCGGCCGCTGCGCCGCCTGGTCCAGACGGCCATCGGCGACCGGCTCGCGAAGGAGATCCTGTCCGGCGAGATCAAGGACGGGGACACGGTCCGGGTGGACACCTTCGGCGACGGCCTGATCGTGGGCCCGGCGACCGGGAAGACGCTGTAACACAATTTGCGATACGCTGTCTCCATGGGAACTCTGAACGTCCGTACAGATGACGCCATGGAGACAGCCATAAGAGCGCTGGCCGACGAGTACGGCTCCCGTACGGAGGCCGTGCGGTACGCGCTGCTGCGCGCGTACAAGGAGAAGCTGATCGAGCGGGCGAAGGCGGACGCCGAGCGCCTGGCCGCAGACCCGGACGACCGGGCGGAGATGCTCGCCATCCAGCGTTTCATGGGCGTCGCCGAGTGATCTTCCGGGGGGCGCTGTACGAGATCAGGGCCGCGCCCGGTGCGCGGGGCCACGAACAGCAGGGCCGGCGGTTCGCGGTCGTCATCCAGTCCGACCGCTTCTCGACCAGCACGGTCACCGTCGCGCTCACGTCGGCCAGCGCGGGCCCCGCCGTGTACCGCCCGGAAATCGAGCTGGAGGGGAAGGCGACGCGCGTCCTCACCGACCAGATCTACTCGGTGGCACCCGAGCGTCTCGGGGACTTCAGGGGCGCCCTCGACGCGGACGAGCTGGTCGCCCTCGACCGCGCCCTGATGCTCAAGCTCGGCCTGTTCTGAGCGACCGGCCCCGTCGGGCTTGCCACCCCCCTCCCCCCCTGGGAGAGGATGGCGGAATCCGTACGAAGGGAAATTCACGGTGACCATCGACCCGTCCTCGATTCCGAACTTCGGGGGCCAGCCCCAGCCGCAGCCCCAAGGACCGGCGGGCCCCGTCGTCCCGGATCAGGACCTTGTGAAGCAGCTCCTCGACCAGATGGAGCTGAAGTACGTCGTCGACGAAGAGGGTGACCTCGCAGCGCCGTGGGAGCAGTTCCGTACGTACTTCATGTTCCGCGGTGAGGGAGACCAGCAGGTCTACTCGGTGCGGACGTTCTACGACCGCCCCCACAAGATCGACGAGAAGCCGCAGCTGCTGGAGTCGATCGACGACTGGAACCGTCGCACGCTGTGGCCGAAGGTGTACAGCCACACCCACGACGACGGCACCGTCCGTCTGATCGGCGAGGCGCAGATGCTGGTCGGCACCGGCGTGAACCTCGAGTTCTTCGTCTCGTCGACGGTCAGCTGGGTGCGCGCCGCCATCGAGTTCGACCGTTGGCTGGTGGAGCAGCTCGGCCTTGAGCAGGAGGTCAACGACTCGGAGAAGCCCGAGGGCGACGAGTAGCGGGCCCCGGGCCCCGGCAGCGAGGGGGAGGGGGGTGCGGGCCGGTGCGGTCGGCACCCCCCTCTCCTTACTTTCGCAGTGCCTTGAGCCGCCCCGCCGCCTCCCGCAGCACCTCCGGTCGTTTGCAGAACGCGAACCGCACGAACGGCGCCCCCTCCTCCCGGTGGTCGTAGAAGACCGCGTTGGGGATGGCGACGATGCCCGCGCGCTCGGGCAGGGCGCGGCAGAAGGCGAAGCCGTCGGACTCGCCGAGGGGGCGGATGTCGGTGGTGACGAAGTAGGTGCCGGACGGGCGGAACACGTCGAAACCGGCCTCCGCCAGGCCGTCCGCCAGCAGGTCCCGCTTGGCCCGCATGTCCTCGCGGAAGCCGGTGAAGTAGCTGTCGGGCAGGGCCAGCGCCTTTGCGACGGCGTACTGGAAGGGGCCCGCGGAGACGTACGTCAGATACTGCTTCGCCGAGCGCACCGCCGTGACCAGCGCGGGAGCCGCCGTCACCCAGCCGACACCTTGTTGGCCTACCTATTCCTATGTCGTGCGACAGGCCCCGACTCGGATCTCCGGCACCGGTGGTGAGCGGGCCGCACAACCGGTCCGGACCGGTCTGCCGGCCGTACCGACGGGCTCGGTGACGCGGCACTGTCCGTCGTATCCTGACCACACACGGGAAGGAGCCGTCCATGAGCGTCGACGCGATCGTGCACACCGAGTTCCCCAAGGGGTACACGGTCCTGTTCGGGGCCGACGGAAAGGTGATCATGACCCCGCAGAGCGAAGAGCACTCCAGCACCATCAGGTCGATGCAGATCGACTCCGCTCTTGCCCTCGGCCGTCACGCGAAGGTCACCTCCGACGTCTACATCGACTTTCCCGCCGACGAGAACTCCGCCCCCGACCTCGCGATCCTGCGCGAGGACGCACGCAAGGACGGCAAGCGCTACAGCTTCGAGGACGTCCTGCTGATCTCCGAGGTCGTCTCGACCTCTTCCGCACGCAAGGACTACGACGACTGCACCGCGAAGTACGGCCGCTATGGAATCCCGATCTACCTGGTCGTGGACCCCTACGCCCAGGAAGTCGTCCTTCACACCCAGCCGACCGCCACCGGTTACATCGCCGCACACACCCACAAGTACGGCACGGGCAAGCTCCCCATCCCCCTGGCCGACGGCCGCACCTTCACCCTCGACCTCGACGAACTCCCGCGCCCTGATCCCGAGGCGGACGCCCGCTGACGAGGGACTCCCCGCTGGCCAGGCCCGTGCCGTCGGCACCGCCGTCGCCGGACGTGGTCGTTCCTGGTCGGGGCAGCCGGCTGGGATGGCCTGGCCTTTCGTCGATCGGGATCAGCCAGAGGGCGTGCCGTTCCGTGCCGTGAGCTCGTGCGACGAAGTCCGGTTCGCCGCAAGGAAGTTCGAAGCCGCGTTTACTGCGGGCGGCAACCACCGCGTACTGCCCTGAGATAGCGGGCCCGCTCGTCCTCGGCCGAGTTGCCGGCCCCGGTTCGGCGATAGCGTGGCACGGCAACGACTGCTGCAGACAGGTGGGCGAGATTTCATGCGGATGCGGTTCGAACCCGAGGCCGAGGAGGAGTTCGAGGCAGCGCGTGGGCTGCTGGTCGACCGCCTGGTTCGGTGGGCCGGGGAGCAGGGGCTGCCGGTGGACGGGTACATGGCCGAGACGGTGCTGGACTACCGGCACCTGGCGACTGCCGACGGCCGACTGGGGCTGTGGGAGTCGCGCCATGTGGAGGAGCTACTGCTCTCCTGGCTTCCCCAGCAGGTCACCGAGCTTCCCGGGGAGGAACGCGCCGACGCCCCGGGCACACTGCGCACGCTACTGCGCTATCTGCACGCCGCGCAGTTGGCGGACCCGCGCGGCCCCTCACTCCAGGATTCCCTCGCCGCGGTCGACAGGGCCGCGGCACAGCATCTGGCGGCGATGACGGACCGCACTCGCTGGGGATTGGCGAAGTTCTGGGCGATGACGGCCGCGGAGCAGGGCGTGGACATCCAGGACGGGGCGGCGTTTCAGCGCTTCGCGGACAGGGCGCAGCGCGGGGAGGTCGCCTACGATCAGCAGGCTCTCGCCGTGATCATGGAACGGCGGCTGACCGGCCGCGCGCTGTCCGGCGTGGCCCGGGCCGAGCCGCAACTGCCCGTGATGCTTCCCCCGGACGACGAACTGCGCCGCCGGGCCGAGGCGTCGACGACCGTGGCGCAGTTGCGCGGACTCGCCGAATGGGCGGGGCAGGGCGGCCGCCCGGTGACGGCGACGGGACGGCTGCGGATGGCGGAGGCCCGCGAGCTGGTGGACGGACTCGGCACCGGCGACCGGATTGAGGGGGTGCGCTCTTCGGCCGACCTGCCGCGGCTGGGACTGCTGATGGAGTGGGCGAAGAAGGCACGGCTGGTCCGGGTGGTCAAGGGGCGGTTGTACGCGGTGGCCAAGGCCCGGCCGGTGCTGGCCGACCCGCTCCAGCTGTGGCTGCGCGCCTTCGACGCGTGCTTCGAGCTGCGGCAGGCCCTGATCGGGGCACGCAGCGGCTGGCACGTCGAGTCGATGCTCTTCGACGTCTACGAGCACATCCTGGACGACGTGCTGAACACGCTCTACAGCCTGCCGTACCCGATGCCCTGGCCGCGGCTGCGCGACACGGTACACCTGGCCTATCGGACCTCCTTCCAGCTCGACGCCGGGTTGGACCTTCAGCACCGGACGTGGTTCGAGCACGCCGACCGGGATCTGCGCGCGGTGCTCGACCTGCTGGACGACCTGGGCGCGATCGAGCGTGACCGTGGGATGGCCGATCCGGTGTTCCTGGACATCGACCTCTCCGATGCCGGTCCCGAGCTGCTCGCGGACATGCCGCCGGAGCTCGCGGAGCTGCTGGGCGTCGTGGGGGAGGCAACGGACCCGGCGGCGCGGGAGCGTGCCGATGCCCGGCGAGAGGAGCTGACCGCCGGGCCGGTCGAGCTCATCCGTCTCACCGAGCTCGGTACCCGGGCCGTACGACAGCGGTTGCTGGCGGCCGGCAGGGACGCACCGTTGGTCGGTGAACTGGCCCAGGCGCCGGCGGCCGGCCTGCTGGGGGTGCTGGCCGAGGACTACGACCCGGACGCCGCCCGCACGGAGCTGGCCGACTGGATCACGGCCCGCGGCGAGCGGGAAGATGCCCTGCGGCAACTGACCGACGCCGCAAGGACCATGACCTTCCGCACGCGTGCGCAGGCGATGCTCGACGTGCTGCCGGCGGCGTTGCCGGACGGTGAGGGCGAGCGGCTGCTGCGCGCGCTGCGGCGAGACACACAGCTGGCGCCGCTGGCGCTGAACGCGCTGGCGCACCGTGAGTTGCTGTCCCCAGAGGACATGACCGATGCAGAGTCTCTGCTGGTGCTCGCCGAGAGCCTGCTCCAGCTCGTGGAGTTGGCGGGCGGCGGGGACGGCGCCGAGGAGACGCTGCGGGCCCAGGGCTCCCAGGCCAGGGACGCGGTTGCCGCCGCGTTGGACTCCGCGCACCCGGACCGGGCCGGACTCGACGAGCTCAGGCAGCTGGCGGCCCGGGCACTGGGTACCCACGGCGCCCGCGCCCGGAAGGCTCGGCGCTCCTCAGGCAAGAGCGGCCGCAAGCGGCGCCGCTGACCGGGCAACACCGCCTGGCCCGCAGGTGCCGGGTGCGCTGGCACTGCCCGCCCGCGAGCAGGTCCCGTTTGGCCAGCATGTCCGCGCGGAAGTCCGCGAAGTACGAGTCGGGCAGGCGCAGGGCCTCGGCCACGGCGTATTGGAAGGGCCCGGAGGCGACGTAGGTGAGGTACTGCTTGGCCGAGCGG
This sequence comes from Streptomyces sp. B93, assembly GCF_018070565.1. Taxonomy (GTDB): domain Bacteria; phylum Actinomycetota; class Actinomycetes; order Streptomycetales; family Streptomycetaceae; genus Streptomyces. Next base: position 33,179 of record NZ_JAGPXL010000028.1, on the reverse strand, counting down.
ACGGCGGCGACGAGATCGGGGACGCCGGTAACCCAGGCGCTTCGTGTTCATGCATCCATTTGTTTCCTGGCTCCGCGTCCTGTCGCAGGAGCGGGGCTTTCAGCTGCTATCCACGTCGCGCGATAGAAATCAGAGCACAATCAGAGTACGGTCTGAGTATGAGCATCGCACCCTTGGCATTCGAATCGGAGTCTGTCTCGTTCACCGATCTGTCTCGCAATCCGAAGGCTGTCGCCGCCAGGGCCGCTGCCCTGGGATGTCTGCGTGTCACGCACCGAGACGCGCCCGACATGGTGCTGACCACGGCCATATACGCAGAGCGCGCCGAGGAAAACCTGACCACGGCGTCCCGGCTGTTCCTTGCACTGTTGAAGCAGGACGACGGTGCCAAGTCGCTTTTGCTCGCGCTGCCCGAGGTGTTCCCGTGGGTGCGCCACCTGGACGCTGAGGAAGTCCGGGAATTCACTGTCGAGCTTCTGGAAGCGCTGTCCGACGCCGCTGAACTGGGCGCCAGGGAGGCTGTGCACCGAGCGATCGTCTCGTGGCGGGCCACTGCCCGCATCAACGCCGATCCTGACCAGCTCAGAGAAGCGCTCCGTCCGCTCGGTGACGTCGACCTCGGCCCCGTCGAGGTGCACGAGTGAGTCCGAAGAAAGGCGATCGGGTCAGTGTTCCTCCGCTGAGCGGCTGGAACGTCGTTTACGGCACGACGGAGGCCGCGACCGGTTGGGAGCCAAACGCGCATCGCTGCCTGGAAGCCCTTCGCGCAGACCCGCTGTCGCGGGCTAACTGGAACCGCCAGCACCAGCTCCGAGGCAGACACGCCACCAGGGAATGGAAGGGCTCTGAGCTGGAGCAGTGGGAGTACGAGATCACCAGCGGCGGCCGGGTCCGCTACCTGGTCAGCCCGGACACCTCGACTGTGATCCTTGTGTACGCCTCCCCGCGACACCCGAAGGACACCGAATAGCCTGCGGCGCTTCGCTCGTGCAGAAGGCAGAGCGAACCGGGGCGCGGGCTGCGACGGGGTCTTGCGGTGCTGGTGGCGGGCCGACTGGAGTCTGAGGGCGGCCGTGCCAAGGACGACCGGCCCCGTGGGCGGCGGTCAGTGCGCGAACGCCTTGCGGAGCCGTTCCGCCGCGTCCGCCAGTACCTCCACGCGTTTGCAGAACGCGAACCGGACGTATGGTGCGCCGGCCTCTCTGTGGTCGTAGAAGACGGCGTTGGGGATGGCGACGACACCCGCACGCTCAGGCAGGGCGCGACAGAAGGCGAGGCCGTCGCTCTCGCCGAGGGGCCGGATGTCGGCTGTGACGAAGTAGGTGCCGGTCGGCTGGAAGACCGTGAAGCCGGCGTCGGTGAGGCCGGCGCTGAGCAGGTCTCGCTTGGCCTGCATGTCCGCGCGGAACCCCTCGAAGTACGTGTTGGGCAGCGCCAGCGCCTCGGCGACGGCGTACTGGAACGGCCCAGACGACACATACGTCAGGAACTGCTTGGCGGAACGGACGGCGGTCACGAGCTCCGCGGTTCCGGTAACCCAGCCGACCTTCCAGCCGGTGTACGAGAACGTCTTGCCGCTCGACGAGATGGTGACCGTGCGCTCGCGCATCCCCGGGAAGGTCGCCAGCGGGATGTGCCCGGCCGGGTCGAAGACCAGGTGCTCGTAGACCTCGTCCGTGACGACGAGCAGGTCCCGCTCCACCGCCAGCTCGGCGATCGCGGTGAGTTCCGCGCGGGTCAGGACGGTGCCGGTCGGGTTGTGCGGGGTGTTGAGCAGCAGCAGCCGGGTGCGGTCGGTGACCGCGGCCCGCAGTTCGTCCAGGTCGAGCCGGAACGCGCCCTCGTGCGGGCGCAGCGTCACCGGCACCCGGGTGCCGCCCGCCATCGCGATGCAGGCCGCGTAGGAGTCGTAGTACGGCTCCAGGGCGATCACCTCGTCGCCGGGCTCCAGCAGGGCCAGCAGGGTCGCCGCGATCGCCTCGGTGGCGCCCGCGGTGACCAGCACCTCCGTGTCGGGGTCGTACGACAGGCCGTAGTACCGCCGCTGGTGGGCGGCGACGGCGGTGCGCAGTTCGGGGACGCCGGGGCCCGGCGGGTACTGGTTGCCGCGGCCGTCGCGCAGCGCCCGCACCGCCGCCTCCCGGATCTCCTCGGGGCCGTCCGTGTCGGGGAAGCCCTGGCCGAGGTTGATCGAGCCGGTGCGCAGCGCCAGCGCGGACATCTCGGCGAAGATCGTCGTACCGAACTCGGCGAGCCGGCGGTTGAGGAAGGGGCGCGTGGTGGACGTCATGGCGGTCATCCTGCGCGCAAGCTCTGGAGTTCCTCAACTGTGCTTTGGGCCGGGAGGGGGCGGGGCATCCCCCGGTCACAACGCGCGAGGCGCCCACGGGGGGCCGCTTCGGGGGAGTTCGAAGGAGGGGCGGCATGCTGAGTGTCGGGATGGGTGGTGTCGTGGTCGGGGTGATGACGGTGGTGGCGCTGATGCTCCTCGTCGCCGGTCTGTTCGCGGTGGCGTCGCTGCGGCGGCCGGTGCGGGCGCGCTCCGGTGGGCGGAGCGGCTCCAGCGGCTCCGGCAACCGGGCCAGCTGGTGGGCCGACTCGGGCAGCGGGCACTCCGGGGGCGGCGACTCGGGGGGCGGCCACTCGTGCGGGGGCGGGTCGTCGTGCGGTGGAGGGGGCGGCTGTGGGGGAGGCAGCTGACGTCACCGGTGCCGGTGGCCGAAACCGTACGGGCGCCCGCGGGTTCACCCGATTCCGCGGGCGCTTCCGTGCGCCTGCGGTACTCCGGCGCACGCCGGACCGGACAGGCGTGCGCCGTCGTTGAACAGTTGAGCTGTGGAGCCCTCTGAGGGATGGAAACCCTACGAAGTTGGGTAAAAACGCTGTGGCGGCGCCACAGTTCATGATTCCCTCTAAATCACCAGAGCAGCCCATGGACGTCCTGCGGAACCTTCCTTCCTGACTCCTGTCCGGGCTGTCCGGGCTGACCGGGTGCTCTTCCCGGAGCAGACCGGGGTACACCGGCGCCGACCGGGTACTCCGGAACCCCACACCGCCTTTTTCTTTGCGTGCCAGCGGAGCCGATCCATGCTCACGACCCTCAAGACCTCCTACACCGATACGCGCGCGGCCGACCTGGCCTGGGCACTGGGCCGTGAGCCACTGCCCGCCCTGGCCACCCTTGACCTCGAACTCGCCGGTGCGAGACTCCAGTTGAGACTGCTCGGCGCGTCCCACCAGGTGCTCCTGGAGGAGGCGCGGATGCACTGCTCGGAGACGGTCGCATGCATCCCCGGCAGCAGTACGCCGCTTCCGCTGGGCGTCGCCAAGCGGGTCGGGGACTGGGAGTACGAGTTCGCCGCGCGCGTCGAAGTCCTCTCCCCGGGCTGCTTCGCGGGCCGCGCCCAGGAGTTGCTGGCCCTCGTCTCCGACCATCCGCACGGCCTCGCCGGGGTGTTCCCCGGCAGCCCGCACGCCTTCACCGCGATGCTCGCCCAGCGCCACGAGGGGCAGGTGCACTGGCGCACCTGGCACGCCTACCCCCAGGATGGGCAGTTGGTGGCGACGCGCACCCGGGTGGGGGTGCGCAGGCGCACGGGCGGGGCGAGACCGGGCACGGGGGCCGAACCGGGGCGGGCCGCGGAGAGACCGGGGCGGGCCGGAGCCGAGCCGGGGAGACTCGACCCGACCGCCGTCTGATCGGATTCCGAGCTGAAACGCGAGACACCCGTAGAACAGGCGTCTCCACACGTGTGGGTGACCAGTCCGTGCACATCCGTGACGTAACGTCCCTGTTGTGATCGACCCGCACGCGCCGTCACGCCCCGGCGCCCCGCCGTCCTGGCGCGGCCCCGCGAAGCTCCCCGTCAGGCCGGACACCGGACGGTTCCTGGTCCTCGCGGGTGTCTTCGTCTGCGCGGCCTGCGGGCTGGTCTACGAACTCGAACTCGTCGCCCTGGCCTCGTACTTGATCGGGGACTCGGTCACCCAGGCCTCCGTCATCCTCTCCGTGATGGTCTTCGCGATGGGCATCGGCTCCCTGGCGGCGAAGCGGCTGCGGGGGCGCGCGGCCGCCGGGTTCGGGGCCGTCGAGGTGGTGCTCGCGCTGGTCGGCGGCAGCAGCGCCATGGTGCTCTACGCGGTCTTCGCCTGGACGGGCGACTGGGGCGGCCTGTGGGGGTACGGCCCGCGCTGTCTGCTGGTCGGCTTCTCGCTCGCGATAGGTCTGCTGATCGGCGCCGAGATCCCGCTGCTGATGGAGCTGATCCAGCGCATCCGGCGGCAGGACGCGGGCCGTGCGGTGGCCGACCTGTTCGCCGCGGACTACGTGGGCGCGCTCGTCGGCGGTCTCGCCTTCCCCTTCCTCCTCCTGCCGTTCCTGGGCCAGTTGACGGGCGCCCTGCTCACCGGCGCCGTCAACGTCGTCGCCGGGGGTGCCCTCGTCCTCGGGCTGTTCCGCGGCGACCTCAGCCGCCGCGGGCGCTGGCTGCTGCTCGTCGCCAACCTGGCGGTGCTGGCGCTGCTCGCCGCCACCGCCGTACTCGTCGACGACTTCGAACGCGCCGCCCGGCAGGCGGTCTACGGCAAGCACGTGCGCGTGGCCCTCCAGAGCGACGTCCAGGAGATCGTCCTCACCGGCGGCACCCACGGCCGCCCCCTCGACCTCTTCCTCGACGGGCGGCTGCGGATCAGCGGACGCCACGAGCGGCGCTACCACGAGGCGCTCGTCCACCCCGCGATGAACGGCCCGCACGCGCGCGTGCTCGTCCTCGGCGGCGGTGACGGCCTCGCCGCCCGGGAGGTGCTGCGCCATCCCGGGGTGCGCGAGGTGCACATCGTCGAACTCGACCCGGCCGTCGTACGGCTGGCCCGCGAGGACCCGGCGCTCGCCGCGCTCAACGGCCACGCCTACGCCGACGCGCGCGTGCGGGTGTCCACCGGCGACGCCTTCCACTGGATGCGTCGGGCGCCCACCGCCTCGTACGACGTCGTGATCGCGGATCTGCCGGACCCCGGGATCACGGCCAGCGCGAAGCTGTACTCGCAGGAGTTCTACGGCCTGGCCCGGCAGGTGCTCACCGGCGGCGGGCGGCTCGCCGTGCACGCCGGGCCCGTCACCACCCGGCCGCGGGTGTTCTGGACCGTGGAGGCGACCCTGCGCGCCGCCGGACTGCGCCCCGCCCCCTACCGCGTCGGCGGCGGCGCCACCGGCTTCGGCACCGGACCCGACCGCACCGCCGGACACTCGTCCGCCGGGCACGACTGGGGCTTCCTGCTCGCCGCGTCCGACGCCCGCCCGCCGCTGCGGGTGCCCACCGCGCCCCGGCCGCGGACGCTGACGCAGCGGGCGCTGTCGGGGGACGCGCGGGCGGCGGCGCGCACCCGGGTGCGCGGGCTGCCCGCCTCGACGCTGGTGCATCCGCGGTACGCGGGGTGACGGGTGGGGCCGGGGGTTTCCGGGAGGCGCTTTCCGGCTTATTCACGGCCCTCGGTGGGTAGGCTCCGTCGACATGGAGCACGAGGTCTTCATTCCGGTTCCGGCCGAGCGGTTGCGGGAGGCGCTGGCCGACCCCGCGCGGGTGGCCCGGGCGGTTCCCGGGCTCCAGCAGGAGGCGGGTGCCGAGCCCGTCGCCGGGCGGCTGAAGGTACGGATCGGCTCGACCAGCATCACCTACCGCGGCGCCCTGCGGCTCACCGCCCAGGACGACGGGCGGTACGCCGTCGAGGGCGACGCCACCGAGACCCGCGGCAGCGGCTCGGTCAAGCTGGCGCTCACGCTCCGGGTGCGGTCCGCCGAGGAGGGTGCCGTGCTGGCCGTCGAGGGGACCGCCGACGCGGACGGGCGGGTCACCGAGTTGCCGGCCGACGCCGTCGGCTCCGCCGTCACCCGGTTGCTCAACCGGTTCGGGGAGCGGCTCGGGGCCGAGCAGCCCGCCGAGACGGTGGCCACCGAGGACTTCGAGCCGTCGGCGTCCGGGGACTTCGAGGCGGCTCCGGACGCGGACGACGCGCCGGTGCCGCCGGCGCCGGAGGCGTCCGCCTCCGTGTTCGAGACCGAGGTGCCGCCGTCGTCGCTAGCGCCCGACGAGCCGGGCACCGCCGAGGACTTCACCGACGCCGAACCGCCCGCCGAGGCCGCGCACGCCCGGCGGACGATGATCGGACGCAGCGCGGAGGAGGTCGACCACGCCCCGCCCCGCGGCCGGTACGCGCCCGTCCCCGCCCCCCAGCCCGTCTCCCCGGGCGGCGCCCTGCGCTGGGCCGCCCCCGCGGCGGCGGTCGTCGTCGCCTCGATCGTGGTCGGACGGGTGCTGCGCAGACGGCGGTGACGGGTGTCGTGCACGTGGGGGTGGCGGGTGTCGCGCGTGGCGGTGGCGGGTGTCGCGTAGGCGCCGGTTCCGGGCACCGTGCGAGCGCCGGGTCGCGGGTGTCGCGCATGTGTCGATGGCGGGGCGCCGCGCAAGGGGCGGTCGCGGGTGTCGTGCGCGTGCGGGCGTCGTGCGCGGTGTATGTGCCGGTGGTGGGCGCGGTGTATGTGCGGGTGGGGGTGTCGCGTAGGTGCCGGTGGCAGGGTGCCGCGTGAGCGCCGGTACCGGGTGCGGCGTATGGGTCCGTGGCGGGGTGCCGCGCGAGCGGCGGTTTCGGGTGCCGTGTGAACGGCGGTGGCACGGTGGCGACATGGGTGCGGACCGGCGCCAGTAGGGTCGTCCCGTGAGTAACGACGACATCACGTTGACCGCGGGTGACGCGGAGGCCACCGTGCAGGTGGCGAACGGCGGCCGGGTCGGAGGGCTCCGGGTCGGCGGTGTGGAGCTGCTGCGGCAGGGGGAGCGGTTCGGGTGCTTCCCGATGGTCCCCTGGTGCGGGCGCATCCGCGCCGGGCGGTTCCTGGACGGCGCGACCGAGCGGCAGATGCCGCTGAACGCGCCGCCGCACGCCATCCACGGCACCGCCCGCGACGGCGCCTGGACCCTCGCCCGGCACACGGCCGACGAGGCGGTGCTGACGTACGACCTCGTGGAACCCTGGCCCTACCCGGCACGGGTGACACAGGTGGTCGCGCTGGCGCCGGACGCGCTGACGCTGACCATGGCCGTGGAGACGTACGAGACCTCCTTCCCGGCGCAGATCGGCTGGCACCCGTGGTTCAACCGGGAGATCGACGGCGCCCCGGTGGAGATCGGCTTCGCCGCCGAGTGGCAGGAGGAGCGGGGGGAGGACCATCTGCCCACCGGACGGCGGATCGACCCCAAGCCCGGCCCCTGGGACGACTGCTTCGGCATGCCCGGCGGCGTCGACGTCACCCTGACCTGGCCGGAGCGGCTGGAGCTGAAGGTGACCAGCCCCGAGGAATGGGTCGTGATCTACGACGAGCAGGACGCCGCCGTCTGCGTGGAGCCGCAGACCGGACCGCCCAACGGGCTCAACACCCTCCCGCGGCTCGTTACACCGCTGGAGCCGCTGGAGGCGACGACGACCTGGAGCTGGCGGCGGCTTCAGGCCGCTTAAGCTGGCAGGCATGACGGACGTGCGTGCTGCGCTGCTTCAGCAGATCAAGGACAAGGCCGTGGTGCACGGCAAGGTGACCCTGTCGTCGGGCATCGAGGCCGACTACTACGTCGATCTGCGCCGGATCACCCTCGACGGCGAGGCCGCCCCGCTGGTGGGGCAGGTGCTGCTCGACCTCACCGACGGGCTGGAGTTCGACGCGGTGGGCGGGCTGACCATGGGCGCCGACCCCGTCGCCGCGGCCATGCTGCACGCCGCCGCCGCCCGCGGGAAGCGGCTCGACGCGTTCGTGGTCCGCAAGGCCGCCAAGGCGCACGGCCTCCAGCGGCGCGTCGAGGGCCCGGACATCGCGGGGCGCCGGGTGCTCGTCGTCGAGGACACCTCGACCACGGGCGGTTCGCCGCTCGCCGCCGTGGAGGCGGTGCGGGAGGCCGGGGCGGAGGTCGTCGCCGTCGCGACCATCGTCGACCGGGCCACCGGCGCCGCCGAGAAGATCCAGGACGGCGCGGGGGTGCCGTACCTGTACGCCTTCTCCAGGGACGAGCTGGGTCTTGACTGAGGCTCGGCGGTCGGCCCGGCGGGCTTCGTCTGGAAGGATGGGGGCGACAATGACGTCGCACCCAAGGTCTAGGTCAGGGCCGTAACCACGCAGTACGCCAACCCGCAGATACAAGGAGCGGTCAGATGCCCATCGCAACCCCCGAGGTCTACAACGAGATGCTCGACCGGGCGAAGGCAGGCAAGTTCGCCTACCCGGCCATCAACGTCACCTCGTCCCAGACCCTGCACGCGGCTCTGCGCGGCTTCGCCGAGGCCGAGAGCGACGGCATCATCCAGATCTCGACCGGCGGCGCCGAGTTCCTGGGCGGTCAGCACAACAAGGACATGGTGACGGGCGCCGTGGCCCTCGCCGAGTTCGCGCACATCGTCGCCAAGAAGTACGACGTCACCGTCGCCCTGCACACCGACCACTGCCCCAAGGACAAGCTCGACGGGTACGTGCGTCCGCTGCTCGCCGTCTCCGAGGAGCGCGTCGCCCGCGGTGAGAACCCGCTGTTCCAGTCGCACATGTGGGACGGCTCGGCCGAGACCCTCGCCGACAACCTCTCCATCGCGCAGGAGCTGCTCGCCCGCGCTGCCGCCGCGAAGATCATCCTCGAGGTGGAGATCACCCCCACCGGTGGCGAGGAGGACGGCGTCACCCACGAGATCAACGACGAGCTGTACACGACCGTCGACGACGCGATCCGTACGGCGGAGGCGCTGGGGCTCGGCGAGAAGGGCCGCTACCTGCTGGCCGCGTCCTTCGGCAACGTGCACGGCGTCTACAAGCCCGGAAACGTGGTGCTCCGCCCCGAGCTGCTGAAGGAGCTGAACGAGGGCGTCGCCGCCAAGTACGGGCGTCCGGCCGGGGACAAGGTCTTCGACTTCGTCTTCCACGGCGGCTCCGGCTCCACGGAGGACGAGATCCGCACCGCGCTGGAGAACGGCGTCGTGAAGATGAACATCGACACGGACACGCAGTACGCCTTCACGCGTCCCGTCGCCGGCCACATGTTCGCCAACTACGACGGTGTCCTGAAGATCGACGGCGAGGTCGGCTCCAAGAAGACCTACGACCCGCGGACCTGGGGCAAGCTGGCCGAGGCGGGCATGGCGACGCGCGTCGTCGAGGCGTGCCGGAACCTGCGGTCGGCCGGTACGAAGCTGAAGTAGACCTTCGTAGGAGTCCCGACGAGCCCGGCGCCTCGGCGCCGGGCTCGTTGTATATGTGGGGGATGTCGTCTGAAGTGCGGCTGGCATCGCCGCAGGGCAAGTGGGTGCTCTTCACCACCGTGCTCGGTTCCAGCATGGCCCTGCTGGACTCCACGGTCGTCAATGTCGCCCTGCCGCGCATCGGCGAGGACCTGGACGCCGACCTCGGGGCGCTCCAGTGGACCGTCAACGCGTACATGCTGACGCTGGCCGGGCTGATCCTGCTGGGCGGGGCGCTGGGGGACCGGTTCGGGCGGCGGAGGGTGTTCGTGGTGGGGGTGGTGTGGTTCGCGGTGGCGTCGCTGCTGTGCGGGATCGCCCCGAACGCGGGCGCGCTGATCGCCGCGCGGGCGTTGCAGGGGGTCGGCGGGGCGCTGCTGACGCCCGGGTCGCTGGCGCTGATCCAGGCCACCTTCCACCCCGACGACCGGGGGCGGGCGGTCGGGCTGTGGTCCGGGTTCGGGGGGATCGGGGCGGCGGTCGGGCCGTTCCTGGGCGGCTGGCTGGTGGACGGGCCGGGCTGGCGGTGGGTGTTCCTGCTGAACGTGCCGCTGGCCCTGCTGTGCGTGCCGGTGGCGCTGCGGCACGTCCCGGAGTCCGGCGACGGCAAGGCGGCGCACGGGCGGTTCGACGTGCTCGGGGCGGTGCTGGGCGCGGCGGGCCTCGGGCTGGTGACGTACGCGCTGATCGGGGCCGGGGAGGGCGTGCCGGGGGCGGTGGTGGTGGCCACGGCGGTGGCGGGCGTCGCCGCGGGGGCCGCGTTCGTGCGGGTGGAACGGCGGCGGGCCGAGCCGATGATGCCGCCCGCGATCTTCGCGTCCCGGCAGTTCACGGCCGTCAACGTGGTCACGCTGTGCGTGTACGGGGCGTTCGGCGGGTTCTTCTTCCTCGGCGTGGTGCAGTTGCAGGTGGTGTCGGGCTACTCGGCGCTCGGGGCGGGCACCGCGCTGCTGCCGACGACGGTGCTGATGCTGCTGTTCTCCGCCCGGTCGGGCGAGCTGAGCGACCGGATCGGGCCGCGGGTGCCGCTGACGGTGGGGCCGCTGCTGTGCGCGGCGGGGCTGCTGCTGATGCTGCGGGTGGGCGAGGACGCGTCGTACGTCGCCGATGTGCTGCCCGCCGTGCTGGTGCTCGGCGTCGGCATGGTCACCCTGGTCGCCCCGCTCACCGCGACCGTGCTGGCCTCGGTGGACGTCGGCCGCGCGGGTCTCGCGAGCGGCATCAACAACGCGGCGGCCCGCGCGGCGGGGCTGGTGGCGGTTGCCGCGCTGCCGCTGCTGGCCGGGATGGGGCCGGACGCCTACCGGTCGCCCGACGCGTTCGACGCCGCCTTCGGGCGGGCGATGCTGATGTGCGCGGGCGTCCTGGTGGTGGGCGCCGCGCTGGCCTTCGCGACGGTCCGCCGCCCGGCCCCGGACTGCGCCCGCCCCGAATGCCACACCCACGGCTCGGTGGCGGTACCACCGCTGGAGGGCCGGCGGGGCGGCAGGCTGGGCGAGGGGGTCGGGGGGTGAGGGGTGGCGTCGCCGTGCGCTGGGGTCGGGGGTGAGGGGTGGCGTCCCTGTGTGCTGGCACCGGGGGTGAGGGGTGGCGTCGCCGTGTGCTGGCACCGGGGGTGAGGGGCGGCGTCGCCGTGTGCTGGCACCGGGGGTGAAGGGCGGTGTCCCCGTGCGCCGGGACCGGCCCCCTGGGACGTCGTCGGATGCCTCAGACTGGACGCATGACGATTCACGAGAACCTTCTCGGGGGCCCGCCCCCGACCCACCTCCCCGACGACCCCGAGCCCCGTGAGCTGCTCGCGAACGGTTCCGCGCCCGCGGAGGTCGCCGCGAAGTACCCGACCTCCTCGCTGGCCTGGGCGCAGCTGGCGGACGAGGCGTTCGAGCGGGGCAGCGTCGTGGAGTCGTACGCCTATGCCCGTACGGGCTACCACCGCGGTCTGGACGCGCTGCGCCGCAGCGGGTGGAAGGGGCACGGCCCGGTGCCGTGGGAGCACGAGCCGAACCGTGGCTTCCTGCGGGCGCTGCACGCGCTGGCCCGTGCCGCGGGCGCGATCGGCGAGCAGGACGAGCACGAGCGCTGCACGCAGTTCCTGAAGGACTCCTCCCCGACGGCCGCCCAGACGCTGGGCTGACCGCTGCCGGTCCCGGCCCGTCTGTGATCAGGCGGGCCTTGCGGGCACCCCGGGCATTGCGGAGGATGCTGGTGGGGACCGGGGCCCCCGTGCCGGGATCGGCAGGGGCGGACCGCTACCCGGAGTACACAGCAGGAGACAGCGATGTCCCATGAGGCTCAGCAGGCTCACGAGCCCGAGACCCCGCATCTCGATTTCCAGGGCACGACGCCGTACGAGGACTACGTCAAGGCGGACGTGCTCACCCACCTCCAGCACACCCTCTCCGACGATCCCGGAGAGATGGTCTTCCTGGTCACGACCCAGGTCATGGAGCTGTGGTTCACCGTCATCGTCCATGAGTGGGAGACCGCGGCGGACGCGTTGCGCGAGGACCGCGTGCCGGTCGCCGTCGACGCGCTGAAGCGCTCCGTGCGGGAGCTGGAGGCGCTGAACGCCTCCTGGAAGCCGCTCGGCCAGCTCACCCCGCAGCAGTTCAACTCCTACCGCTCGGCCCTCGGCGAGGGCTCCGGCTTCCAGTCCGCGATGTACCGGCGGATGGAGTTCCTGCTCGGCGACAAGTCCGCGTCGATGCTCGTGCCCCACCGAGGCGCCCCGCGCGTGCACGCCGAGCTGGAGAAGGCCCTGCACGAACCCAGCCTCTACGACGAGGTCCTGCGGCTGCTCGCGCGGCGCGGGCACGCGATCCCGGAGGCGGTGCTGCGGCGTGACGTGGCGCTGCGCTACGAGCCGTCGGCGGAGGTCGAGGCCGCCTGGACGGCCGTCTACTCGGGCGACCCGGACGACGAGCTGGCCCGGCTCGGCGAGGCGCTGTCCGATGTCGCCGAGCTGGTGTGGCGCTGGCGCAACGACCACCTGGTGGCCACCCGCCGCGCCATGGGCGCCAAGGCCGGCACCGGGGGGTCCGCCGGGGTCGCCTGGCTGGAGAAGCGGGCGCAGAAGAGCGTCTTCCCCGAGCTGTGGACGGCGCGGTCGTATGTCTGAGCAGCGTGTGCGCGCGGCGAAGCTGGACGCCGCGGACGAACTCGCCGGGCTGCGTGCCCGCTTCGTCCTCGACGACGCCGTGTACCTGGACGGGAACTCCCTGGGCGCCCTGCCCGCCGCCGTCCCCGGCCGCGTCGACGACGTCGTCCGGCGGCAGTGGGGCGAGCTGCGCATCCGGTCCTGGAGCGAGAGCGGCTGGTGGACCGCGCCCGAGCGGATCGGCGACCGGATCGCCCCGCTGGTGGGCGCGGCGGCCGGGCAGATCGTCGTCGGGGACTCCACGAGCGTCAACGTCTTCAAGGCGCTCGTGGGTGCGGTACGGCTGGCCGGGGAGGGGCGGGACGAGATCCTCGTCGACGCCACCACCTTCCCCACCGACGGCTACATCGCCGAGTCCGCCGCCCGGATGACCGGCCGTACGCTGCGGCCGGTGGCGCCCTCCCAGGTGCCGGGCGCGCTGGGCGACCGTACCGCCGCGGTGCTGTTGAACCACGTCGACTACCGCACCGGCCGCCTGCACGACCTGCCCTCGCTCACCGCGGCGGTGCGCGCGGCGGGCGCCGTCTCGGTGTGGGACCTGTGCCACAGCGCGGGCGCGCTGCCCGTCGGGCTCGACGAGCACGGTGTGGACCTGGCGGTCGGCTGCACCTACAAGTACCTGAACGGCGGGCCCGGTTCACCGGCGTACCTGTATGTGCGCCGGGACCTCCAGGAGCGGTTCGACTCGCCGCTGCCCGGCTGGAACTCGCACGCCGAACCCTTCGGCATGCGCCGCGACTACGAGCCCGCGCCCGGCGCGGTGCGCGGCCGGGTCGGCACGCCGGACATCCTCTCCATGCTGGCCCTCGAGGCGGCCCTGGAGGTGTGGGACGGGGTCTCCGTCGACGCCGTACGGGCCAAGTCGCTCGCCCTGACCGACTTCTTCCTGGAGTGCGTGGCGGCGTACGTACCGGCCGGGCGGGTGGAGTCTCTGACGCCGGACGCGCACGCCGAGCGCGGCAGCCAGGTCGCGCTGCGGTGCGCCGACGCCGGTCGGGTGATGGCGCGGCTCATCGAGCGGGGGGTCGTCGGGGACTTCCGGCACCCGGATGTGCTGCGGTTCGGGTTCACGCCGCTGTACGTGGGTTTCGGGGACGTGGAGCGGGCGGCCCGGGTGCTGGGGGAGGTCATCTCATCGGACTGATACCGTCCCGGCCAACCACTGAGATTCGCTTTTCCCGCTGAGAGGTTGGAGCATGCCGGACGCCGACGCAGCCAGAGATGCCGCAGTGCCGCAGGACGCCGCTGCCGCGGAGGAGGCGTCGGCGTTCGCGCACCCGCCCGTCGATCCCGACCGCACCGCCGCGTACGGCGGCCACCCCGACCAGGTGGTCGACTTCTACCTCCCGCGCGGCGGGCCCGACGGCGCCCCGGCGGCCGAGGGTTCCGCAGTGCCGCTGGTCGCCGTCCTGCACGGCGGCGCCTGGCGGGCGGCGTACGACCGGCGGCACATCACGCCGTTCGCGGACTTCCTGGCGCGGCGGGGCTTCGCCGTGGCCGTCGTGGAGTACCGGCGGGGCGGCGCGGAGGGGACCGCCGGGCGCTGGCCGGACACCTTCGACGACATCGCAGCCGCGCTGGACGCGCTGCCGGGGCTGGCCCGGGAGGCCGTGCCGCGGGCCGACCCGCGCCGTACGGTGCTCACCGGGCACTCCGCGGGCGGGCACCTCGCCCTGTGGGCCGCGTCCCGGCACGTCCTGCCCGCCGACGCCCCCTGGCGCACCGGCGGCCCCGCCGAACTGCGCGGCGTCGTCGCCCTCGCCCCGATCGCGGACCTCGCGGTCGCCGACAAACTGGACGTGTGCGGCGGCTCGGTCCGTGAACTGCTCGGCCCGGAACCCGACTTCGGGGAGCGCCGGGCCTACGCCGACCCCGCCCTCCTGCTGCCGACCGGCATCGCCACCACCCTGGTGCAGGGCCGCACCGACGTCGACGTACCGCCCGCGGTCGCCGAGGCGTACGCCGACGCGGCGGCGAAGGCAGGGGAGGTGGTGGGGCTGACGCTGCTGGAGGACGTCGGGCACTTCCCGCTGATCGACCCGGCGGCGGACGCCTGCGCGGTGGTGGCGGAGGAGATCGCGCAACTGGCCTGGTAGTACTTCAGGGGGACCCCCAAGGACCCCCCTCACTGGTGACGACCGCTACCCCCGGCCGGGCCTACCGTCTTGTATGTGACCGAGACGACCCAGACAGGGATGACCCCGCCGGGCGGCGGCAGCCCCGCCCGCAGCCCCGAGTTCCGGCTGGCCATGGACGCCTTGCGCGGGCTGCGCCAGGACCTCTTCCACGACGCCTTCGCCTACCGCCCGCTGCCCCGGGCCGACATCGACGGGCCGCTGGTCAGGCGGCTGCCCGGCAGGCTGCGGGAGCGGGCCGGGCTGGCACCGCACGCGGTGGTGGCGGCGGCAGGTGCGCTGGCGATGCTGGTCTCCTGGGGGAGCGGTGGCGGGAGCCTGACCGCCGTGGTGTGCGGGGTGCTGGCGCTGCTGCCGGTGCTGCTGACGCTGATCCGGCCCGTCGGCGCGTTCTGGCTCTCCTTCGTCTCGACGGCGGCCGTCGCCACCGTGGGGACGTCGTGGGGCAACTGGCCCTGGCTGCCGGGAAGTTTCGTCTCCCACCTGGCCGTGCTGACCATCGTGGCGATCCGTACCCGGCCGCGTACGGCCGCGTGGATGTGGGTGCTCACGGCGACGTACGGCTTCTTCGCCGAGACCGGCTTCGGCTGGGGGCACTACACCACCAACACCGCGCCCATGCTCGTGGTCTCCGCGCTGTTCCTGCTCGCCGTCACCGTCTGGCACACCCGCCGCACCGCCGAGCAGGAGGTGACCGCGCAGCAGACGGTGACCGCGCACGAGCGGTCCCGGCGCACCCTGCTGGAGGAGCGCACGACCATCGCCCGTGAGCTGCACGACGTGGTCGCTCACCACATGTCGGTCGTCGCGATCCAGGCCGAGGCCGCGCCCTACCGGGTGGAGAACCCGCCGCCGGAGCTGGAGCGGGCCTTCGCCACCATCCGGGAGAACGCGGTGGCCGCCCTCACCGAGCTGCGCCGCGTCCTGGGCGTGGTCCGCGCCGAGGACTACGAGGCGCCGGACGCCCCGCAGCCCACCCTCGCCGACCTGGACGCGCTGCTCGCCAACGTGCGCGACGCGGGGCTGCCGGTGGCGAAGACGGTGACCGGGGCGGTGCGGGAGCTGCCGCAGGGCGTGGAGCTGTCGGCGTACCGGATCGTGCAGGAGGCGCTGAGCAACACGCTGCGGCACGCGCCGGGAGCGAACGCCCGGGTGGAGATCGGGTACGTCCTCGGCGGCCTCGGCCTGCGCATAGTCAACGACCCGCCGCCCGCGCCGCTGCTGGTCAAGCCGTCACCGGGGGCGGGTCACGGGATCACCGGGATGCGGGAGCGGGTGTCGATGCTCAGCGGGGAGATGACGGCGGGCCCGACCGCCGAGGGCGGCTACGAGGTGACGGTGTTCCTGCCCGTCGCCATGGTGACGCCGAGCGAGGACGAGGCATGACGACCATCCGCGTGCTGATCGCGGACGACCAGATGATGGTGCGCGAGGGCTTCTCCGTCCTGCTGAACGCGATGCCGGACATCGAGGTCGTCGGCGAGGCGGTGAACGGCCGCGAGGCGGTCGAGCGGGTACGGGAGCTGAGCCCGGACATCGTCCTGATGGACATCCGCATGCCCGAGCTGAACGGCATCGAGGCGACCCGGGAGATCGTCGCCCTGGACGGTGCCGCGAAGGTCCTCGTCCTGACCACGTTCGACCTCGACGAGTACGTGTACCAGGCGCTGCGCGCCGGGGCCTCCGGCTTCCTCCTGAAGGACGCCTCGGCCCGCCAACTGGCTGACGGCGTACGGGTCGTGGCATCGGGCGAGGCGCTGCTGGCCCCCTCCGTGACCCGCCGCCTCATCACCGAGTTCGCCAAGCTGTCCGACGCCCCGCGCTTCCCGGCCACCGCCCAGGCGGCCTACGGCGACCTCACCGAGCGCGAGACGGAGGTCCTGGTCCTGATCGCCCAGGGCCTGTCCAACGCGGAGATCGCGGAGCGGCTGGTGGTCGCCGAGTCGACCATCAAGACCCACGTCAGCCGCATCCTCGTCAAGCTGGGCCTGCGGGACCGCACCCAGGCCGCGGTCTTCGCCTACGAGGCCCGCCTGGTGACCCCACGCTGACCGCCGCCCAGCTCGCACCACACGTACTTGCCCCCCGCCTCCAACGCCCTCGTCCGGTACCCCAGGGAGGCGCCCCGCGCCGGGGTGAGTGACGGCACCCCTGGTCAGGGAGGGGGTCGGACGGTTAGCGTCCGGTCATGGCAGCCTTTGACCCCTGGGACTCCGCGTTCCTCGCCAACCCGTATCCCGCGTACGCCGAGCTGCGGGCGCGGGGGCGGGTGCAGTACTTCGAGGCCACTGATCAGTGGCTGGTGCCGCGGCACGCGGATGTGTCGGCTTTGCTGCGGGAGCGGCGGCTGGGGCGGACGTACCAGCACCGGTTCACGCACGAGGACTTCGGGCGGACCGCGCCGCCGCCCGAGCAGGAGCCGTTCCACACGCTCAACGACCACGGGATGCTGGACCTGGAGCCGCCGGACCACACCCGGATCAGGCGGCTGGTGTCGAAGGCGTTCACACCGCGCACGGTGGAGCGGCTGAAGCCGTACGTGACCCGGCTGGCCGGCGAGCTGGTGGAACGGCTCGTCGAGGCGGGGGGCGGGGATCTGCTCGCCGACGTCGCCGAGCCGCTGCCCGTCGCCGTGATCGCGGAGATGCTGGGCATCCCGGAGGGTGAGCGGGCGCCGTTGCGGCCCTGGTCGGCGGACATCTGCGGGATGTACGAGCTGAACCCGTCCCCGGAGACGGCGGCCAAGGCCGTGCGGGCGTCCGTGGAGTTCACGGAGTACCTGCGGGAGCTGATCGCCGCGCGGCGCAAGGAACCGGGGGAGGATCTGATCTCGGGGCTCATCGCCGCCCATGACGAGGGTGACCGGCTCACCGAGCAGGAGATGATCTCGACGGCCGTGCTGCTGCTGAACGCGGGGCACGAGGCGACCGTCAACGCCACCGTGAACGGGTGGTACGCGCTGTTCCGGAACCCTGAGCAGCTCGCCGCCCTGCGCGCCGACCACTCCCTCGTGCCGGGTGCCATCGAGGAGCTGATGCGCTACGACACCCCGCTCCAGCTGTTCGAGCGGTGGGTGCTGGACGAGATCGAGATCGACGGGACGACGATCCCGCGTGGCGCGGAGATCGCGATGCTCTTCGGTTCCGCCAATCATGATCCGGAGGTGTTCGAGGCGCCGGAGGTGCTCGACCTCGGTCGGAAGGAGAACCCGCACATCTCCTTCAGCGCCGGTATCCACTACTGCATCGGCGCGCCCCTCGCCCGGATCGAGCTGGCGGCCTCCATGACGGCCCTGCTGGAGAAGGCCCCGACGCTCGCGCTCGCGGAGGAGCCGGAGCGGAAGCCGAACTTCGTGATCCGGGGGCTGGAGGGGCTCAGCGTCTCGGTCTGAGGCGGCGGGCCAGCGCCCAGGCGCCCAGGGCGAGCGCGGTGCCGCCGAGGACGGCCAGGGGCAGCTCGGCGTAGAGGACGCTCCAGTCGGGGGACTGCTCGAAGCGGAAGAAGCGGGCCCGGAAGTCCATGGACCACAGCGCGAGCCCCGCGCCCGCGCCGACCGCGGCGAGCAGACATCCTCCGGCGGCCTGTGTACGTTCTCCCATGTCAGGACAGACGCGTACGGGCCGCCGGAGGTTTCGCTACTTCGTTTCCAGGTCCCGGCGCTGGAACCCGAGCAGGCCCAGCCACACCAGTCCGGCCGCGATCAGCGTCAGCAGGAGCAGCGGGGTCCAGGACATGTCCGCGGCGGGCAGCTGCGGGACATGGCCGAGCGGGGAGAGGTTGTTCATCCAGTCGGGGAACTGGAGGATCTCCCCGAGGTAGCCGACGACGAAGGCGTACACCGGCACGATCCACGCCGCCGACGTGGCGCGCGGGAACCAGCCGAACAGGACGACCGCGACGCCGACGGAGACCCACAGGGCGGGTGCGTAGGCGAGGGCCGCGCCCAGCAGCTCCCACAGCAGCCCCCCGTCGCCGGTGGACGCGGCGCCGGAGATGCCGAAGCCGAGCCCGGCGAGCAGCAGTACGAGGGTGCCGCCGCCCATCGCCACGGCCAGGTGGCTGCCGACCCAGCGGCTGCGCGACAGGCCGGTGGCGAGCAGGGGCTCGGCGCGGCCCGCGGTCTCCTCGGCGCGGGGGCGCAGCGCCGCCATCATCACGTACACCGCGGCGACGACCGCGAGGACCACCATGACGATCGACGCGAACGACTCGGTGATGGTGGCGCCGCCGACCTGCTCCAGGGCCTCCTGGATCTGGTCGATGTCCTCCAGCATGCTCTCGGCGTCGCCGAGGATGGAGCCGTACATGACGCCCATCAGGAACAGGCCGGAGCCGAAGCCGATGAGCATGCCGCGGTGCAGGCGCAGCGCGAAGCCGAGCGGGGTGGTGAGCGTGGCGGAGGCGACGGGGCTGCCGAGCTTCTCCGGGCGCAGTCCGGCGCCGACGTCGCGCCGGGTGGAGAGCACGAACCCGGCCGCCGCGCAGGCCACGGCGAGCGTGAGGCAGAGCAGCAGGGGCAGCCAGTTGTCGTCGACGTAGGGGTAGGTTCGCTGGGCCCAGC
Source organism: Streptomyces sp. B93 (assembly GCF_018070565.1). GTDB lineage: Bacteria > Actinomycetota > Actinomycetes > Streptomycetales > Streptomycetaceae > Streptomyces. Next base: position 14,062 of record NZ_JAGPXL010000028.1, on the reverse strand, counting down.
CGATCGGGGAGAGCCAGGACAGGGCGGCGTTGTCGCCGCTGTCGCCCGCCGCGCGCAGGACGTAGGCGAGGCCGATGACCGCGAGGGCCATGCCGGAGGCGCCGCGGGCGTGGGCGGTGATCTGGACGGTGACGGCGGCGACGGCGGCGAAGACGATGCCGACGGCCGCGTGCGTGGCGCCGTAGAGCACGGAGCCGGAGGCGTCGATGCCGTCCATGCCGAGGCCGCTCAGCCCGACGGCCAGCAGCAGGGCCAGCGCGAGGTTGGCGAGGACGGCGACGGTGAGGGCGGAGGCGAGGTGGGCGTGGCGGCCGACGACGGTGGAGCGGATCAGCTCGGCGCGGCCGGTCTCCTCCTCGGCGCGGGTGTGCCGGGTGATGATCAGGACGCTCATCAGGCCGACGAGGACGGCCATGAAGCCGATCATCTCGTGGGCGAGCATGGCGCCGAAGTTGTAGTCGTCGAGGTAGTGGCGCGGGCCGGACATGGCGAGTCCGGCCGGGCTGTCCATGGTCTCGGCGACGTTGGCACGGTCCTCGGCGTCGGGGTAGAGCGTCTTGTAGTTCTGCGCCGTCATGACGGTGCCGAGGAACAGGGCGAGGACCCACACGGGGAGCCGGACGCGGTCGCGGCGCAGCGCGAAGCGGAGCAGGGTCCTGGTCCCGGCGAGGGTGTTGCCGCCGGTGACCGGCCGGGCGGGTGCCTGGGGCGCGGGGGTGGCGGTGGAGGTGCTCATGCCGCGTCCCCGGCCGTTTCCTTGGCGGTGCCGCCGTTGCCGTGACCGTTGGCGGCGAGTTCGTCGCCGTAGTGGCGCAGCATCAGCTCTTCCAGCGTGGGCGGGTGGCTGATCAGGCTGCGGATGCCGTACTCGGTGAGCTTGCGGACCGCGCCGTCGACCTCGGCGCCGTCGACGTCGAAGCGCACCCGGCCGTCGGTCGTCTGGAGGTTGTGGACGCCGGGCAGGGTGTCGAGGCCGTCGGCGGGGCGTACGGTCTCGGCCTCGATGGTGGTGCGGGTCAGGTGCCGCATCTCGGTGAGCGTGCCGGACTGCACGGTCTTGCCGAGCCGGATGATGCTGACCCGGTCGGCGAGCTTCTCGACCTGGGCGAGGATGTGGCTGGAGAGCAGGACGGTCTTGCCCGCGGCCTTGGCCTCGGCGATCACGTCCTGGAAGACGACCTCCATCAGCGGGTCGAGGCCCGCGGTGGGCTCGTCGAGCAGCAGGAGTTCGGCGTCGGAGGCGAGCGCGGCGACGATGGCGACCTTCTGCCGGTTGCCCTTGGAGTAGGCGCGGCCCTTCTTGGTGGGGTCGAGGTCGAAGCGTTCCACGAGGTCGGCGCGGCGCTGCTTGTTGATGCCGCCGCGGAGCCGGGCGAGCAGGTCGATGGCCTCGCCGCCGGTGAGGCCGGGCCACAGTTCGACGTCGCCGGGGACGTAGGCGAGGTGGCGGTGGAGTTCGACCGCGTCCGCCCAGGGATCTCGGCCGAGGACCTGTGCGGCGCCGGAGTCGGCGCGCAGCAGGCCCAGCAGGACCCGGATGGCGGTGGACTTCCCGGCGCCGTTGGGGCCGAGGAAGCCGTGGACCTCGCCGGTCTCGACGTCGAGGTCGAGTCCGTCCAGCGCGTGAGTCCGTCCGAAGGACTTGTGGAGTCCGGAGACGGTGATGGCCTTGGTCATGTCTTGAACCTATCGCCGTCTTCACAAATTTGTGAAGTTAAGGAAGCGTATAAATGGTCGTTAGACTGGCCGTAGGCGCACGACCAGGGGAGATGATGCGGGCATGGCGGATGCGAAGGCGACGGGCCGGGACGCGGAGGCCGTGTCGAGGTTCGTGGAGCACTTCGCCGCCCAGCTCGTGGAGGCGGGGGTGCCGCGCATGCCCGCGCGCGTCTTCACCGCCCTGCTCGCCTCCGACACCGGCGCCCTGACCTCCGCCGAACTGGGCGAACAGCTCCAGGTCAGCCCCGCCGCGGTCTCCGGCGCCGTGCGCTACCTGGCCCAGCTCCACCTGGTCTCCCGGGAGCGCGAACCGGGCTCGCGCCGGGAGCGGTACCGGGTGCACAGCGACCAGTGGTACGAGTCCCTCACCAACCGCAACGCGATCATCAAACGCTGGGAGGACGCCCTCCGCGACGGCGTCACCAGCCTCGGCGCCACCACCCCGGCGGGCCGCCGCCTCACCGAGACGCTCGCCTTCTTCGAGTTCGTCGAGGTGGAGGTCGAGGAGATGATGGAACGCTGGCGGGCCCACCGGGCGGAACTGTTCGGGAACGGCTGAATCCACCCCCTCTCCGTCATCGCATGACGACGCCGAGTCGCGTCTGGTCTGCGGAGGTGGGAGGGCGCATCATGACACTGATGGCAGAGCGACCCGTGATGAGCGGCACCGAGCCCCGCAGCGAGTTCGAGGAGCTTCTGGACCTCCTCGACGAGCTGAACGTGCCCGACGGCTTCAAGGCCGAGATCAACAGGGGGAGCATCGTCGTGTCGCCGTGGTCGAAGGGGTACTACCTCGACGTCATGGAGCTGGTGTGCGAGCAGCTGAGGCCGCACCTTCCCGAAGGTCATCGGATCAGTTACGGCCCCTTCCTCTACGTCTTCCCGGGTGCCGGGCGCGCATTTGGGCCTGACATTCACGCCGCGCACCGTCGAGCGCAGCGTACGAACAGCAATCACCTCGACGGTGAGGCTCTGTCCTTTGTCGCCGAACTGACCTCCCCTTCGACCGGGGAGGACGACCTGACCGACAAGGCCGGTGTCTACGGCGCTGCCGGGGTCCCCGTGTACCTGATTCTGGACATGGAGACGGAGCAGGCCACCGTCTGCTGGTCGCCCACCGAACACGGCTACGAAGGCCGCTTCACCAAGCCCTTCGGCGAGAAGCTGCACCTCCCGGACCCGTTCGGCTGCACCCTCGACACCGCCCAGTTCCGGGCCCCCGCAGAGGAAGCCGAGGAAGCGCACTGACCCCGGCTCCGGCTCACCCCGGTGCCGGCAGCATCAACCCCCAAGCCCCCTCCCGCACCGTCCACGTCCGCGTCCCCACCGGCCCCGACACCACCGAGTCCGCGCGGTAGCGGAAGTGGGCGCCCGACACCGTCACTGTCCGGCCCTCCGCGCGCAGCGGCGAGGCCTCCGCGCCGACCGAGGCGGGGCGGACCTCCACGGTGGCGACGCCGGGGGCGCCCGGGGCCAGGGAGAAGCCGTGCACCGGCTGGTCCAGGTCGACCAGGGTGACCCCGTCGACCTCGACCCGCAGCCGCGCCGGGCCCGGTGCCGGGGCGGTGCCGCGGGCCGGACGCGCGGGCACGAGGGTGCGGACGAAGGACTGGCAGGTGCGCAGCCAGGGACGCCCCACGGCCGCCGCCGCACCGGACGCCCCCGCCACACCCGGCGTACGGGAGGTGCCCGGCCTGCGCCAGGCCCGGCCCGCGTCCACCGCGCCGTCCGGACCGCTGTCCACGCCCATGCCCTCCGGCCCGAAGGGCTCGCCGTGCGGGACGGCGAGCGGTGGGATGCCCACCGCGCCCAGCACCACTCCGTCGCTGTCGTCGACGAGGAGGTCGAGCCGCCGTTCGGCCCCGTCCAGCACCGCCCGCGCCGCCGCGACCGCGCCGGTCGGCACGCCCAGTGACCGGGACAGCCCGAGGGACTGCCCGACCGGCACCACCGACAGCGCGCATCCGGCCAGCTCCCGGTGCCGGTGCAGCAGGGACACCGCCCGCAGCAGCGCGCGGTCGTCCCCGACGAGGACGGGCCGCCGGGACCCGCGCCGGCGCAGCGCACGGGCGAATTCCTCCGGCCCGTCGGGCAGGCTCACCTTGGCGGTGGCACCCGCGCTGAGCACGTCCTTCGCGATCCGTACAGACTCGCCGTCCGTCCGTCGGGCGACCGGGTCGATGAGCACCAGCAACTGGTCGGAGGTCGCCACCTCGGTCATGCCTCGCTTCCTCGGGTAGCATCTTTGTGCAAGAGCCCCTATCGCGATTGCGCCAGGGGCTTCGTCTATTTCCGGGGCATCCGGGTCAGACGGGTTTTCGGCCGATGACGGCCGTCGGTGGCCGACGAGGGTCGCCGGGGTACATGGCACGGTCCGTGCCGCGTACGCCCCGACCTTGGACATGCCCCGCCCGGAAGGGGTGTACGCGCGTGCCCGCACTTGTGCTGCTCGGTGCTCAGTGGGGTGACGAAGGCAAGGGAAAGGCCACCGACCTGCTCGGTGGCTCGGTGGACTATGTGGTGCGCTACCAGGGCGGCAACAACGCCGGCCACACGGTGGTCGTGGGTGACCAGAAGTACGCACTCCACCTCCTCCCTTCCGGAATCCTGTCCCCCGGCTGTACGCCGGTCATCGGTAACGGTGTCGTCGTCGACCCGTCGGTCCTGCTCTCCGAGCTGAGCGGGCTGAACGACCGCGGCGTCGACACGTCCAAGCTCCTGCTCAGCGGAAACGCGCACATCATCACGCCGTACAACGTCACCGTCGACAAGGTGACGGAACGCTTCCTCGGGAAGCGGAAGATCGGCACGACCGGGCGCGGCATCGGTCCGACGTACGCGGACAAGATCAACCGCGTGGGCATCCGGGTGCAGGACCTGTACGACGAGTCGATCCTCACCCAGAAGGTGGAGGCGGCCCTCGACGTCAAGAACCAGCTGCTCACCAAGCTCTACAACCGCCGCGCGATCGCCGTGGACCAGGTGGTGGAGGAGCTGCTGGGCTACGCCGAGAAGCTCCGCCCGTACGTCGCCGACACGGTGCTCGTCCTCAACCAGGCGCTGGAGCAGGACAAGGTCGTGCTCTTCGAGGGCGGCCAGGGCACCCTGCTCGACATCGACCACGGCACGTACCCCTTCGTCACCTCCTCCAACCCGACCGCGGGCGGCGCCTGCACGGGCACCGGGGTGGGCCCGACGAAGATCAGCCGTGTCATCGGCATCCTGAAGGCGTACACGACCCGCGTCGGCGCCGGTCCGTTCCCGACCGAGCTGTTCGACGAGGACGGCGAGGCGCTGCGCCGGATCGGCGGCGAGCGGGGCGTGACCACGGGCCGGGACCGCCGCTGTGGCTGGTTCGACGCGGTGATCGCCCGCTACGCGACCCGGGTGAACGGCCTGACGGACTTCTTCCTCACCAAGCTCGACGTCCTCACCGGCTGGGAGCAGATCCCGGTCTGCGTGGCGTACGAGATCGACGGCAGGCGGGTCGAGGAACTGCCGTACTCGCAGTCGGACTTCCACCACGCCAAGCCGGTCTACGAGACCCTGCCGGGCTGGTCGGAGGACATCACCGGCGCGAAGTCCTTCTCCGACCTGCCGAAGAACGCGCAGAACTACGTCAAGGCGCTGGAGGAGATGTCCGGCGCCCCGATCTCGGCGATCGGCGTGGGTCCGGGCCGGGACGAGACGATCGAGATCAACTCGTTCCTGTAGGCCGGTCAGGCCGGGGGTCCGCCGCCGTTCGGGTGATCCCGACGGGCGGCGGCGGGCCGGGTGCGGTCGAATCGGACCATGAGCGACGACCGCCATGACCGCCGCGCCCGGCATGCCGGACAGGACCGGCACCCGCTCTGCCAGGGGCCGTACGGCGACGAGGGCGACCCCGGTGACTGCGCGGACCCCGTCCGCTTCGAGGTCGCCCGGCACCGCAGGCCGCCGCTGGGCGTGTGTCCGGTGCATCTGGGCCCTTCACTGCTGCTGGCGAGCGGGGTGCTGTGGCCGCCGGGAATCGTCCTCGTGCGGTGAGGGCCCAGGGCGTACGTCTCAGCTGAACACGATCATCGAGCCCTGCGCCAGGCTGCGGGTCGCCGCGGCGTGCAGTCCCAGCCACACGTGCCGTTCCCGGGCGAAGGGGCTGGGATCGTACGGGGCGGGCACCGCGGGTTCCTCCAACGCGGTGGGCGCCCGCGGGGGTTCCGGTGCCGCCGGGGGGTTGGCCGGGTCGATGCCGATCGACGGGGCCACGAACTCCAGCTCCCGCAGCAGGGTCTGGGAGGAGCCGAGCGGGCCGCCGCCCGCGAGGAGTTCGTCGTTGGCCAGGGGGTGCGGGAAGTCGACGGGGACGTAGGCGCCCGCGTGGTCGTAGTGCCAGACCAGGTGCGACTGCTGGGCCGTCGTCTCGAACATCTCCAGCAACTGCTCGTAGTCGCCGCCGAGTTCGTCGACCGGGTTCACCGGCAGTCCGCACACCTGCAACAGGTACGCGCGGCGCAGGAAGTGCAGCGCGTCGTAGTCGAACCCGGCCACCGGGGCGACGTCGCCGGACAGCCCCGGCATGTACTGGTACACCGGCACCGGCGGCAGCGCGGCTTCGGCCAGCACCTTGTTGTACTGCGCGAGTTCCTCGGCGAACGGGTTGTCGGGCGTGTGGCACAAGACGTCGACTAGCGGTACCAGCCACAGGTCACAGGCCAAAAGGGGACTCCTCGCAGACGGGCGGGTGCGCGCGAGCGCGTAGCGCGGTGGTCAGGGAAGGGTAATCGGTACGGCACGGGGTCGGGTCCCCTCGTGCAGGTCCCATACCCGCCCGGCGCGCCCCACGACCGGAAACCGCGCCTCAGGGCCTCCCCGGCGCTCCCTGCTCGACCAGGTCCAGCGCCTGCGCGTTGCACTCGGCGATCAGGGCACGGGCGTGCTCCCCGTCACGGGCCACCAGCGCGTCGACGAGTTCGGTGTGACGGCCCCACAGACGGCCGCGCAGATCGGTGAGCCGCCGCAGGTGCTGGACGACGCACACCCAGGACTGCACGCGCGTCCGGTGCAGGAAGTCCACGAGGTAGGGGTTGCCGAACAGGGCGCTCAACTCGCGCCAGAAGCGCAGGTCGTAGCCGATCAGCACGGTGACGTCACCGGCGCACGCGGCGCGTTGTGCTTCCTCGCCGCGCCGCCGTACGCCCGCGAGCGCCGCGGCCGTACGGGGGTCACCGGGGTCGGGGACGTCGGCCTGGCCGCGGCCGAGGGCGTGGAACATGCCGTCGATGACCAGGCCGCGGGCCTGGATGAGGCCGCGGAAGTCGGTGACGGAGTACTCGCGGACGTGGAAGCCGCGGTGCTGGTCGGCCTCCAGCAGCCCCTGCGCGGACAGGTCGACCAGCGCCTCACGGACCGGGGTGGCGGAGACGCCGTACTGTTCGGCGATCTCCTTCACGGTGAACTCCCGCTCCGGCTGGAGCCGCCCGGCCAGCACCTCGTCCCGGAGCGCGTCCGCGATCTGCTGGCGCAGGGTGCTGCGGGTCACGGCGCCGTTGCCGGTGGGGCCGGGCATGGGCGGGGTGTCTCCCCTCGTCGCGCGCGGTGGCGTACTCGTGCGGTCGTTCAGGTCTTCGAGCACGCCACATTACGCGTTCCGCAGGACGACGGGTTTGCCCGTTACCGGCGTATTGCTCCTTGTGTTTGCCGGCTCACTCCGTGTACTCGTCGGCGGCCGACAGCGCGGAGTCGAGCGCGGCCAGACCCTCCTTCAGCTCGGCCTCGGTGATGTTGCACGGCGGCACGACATGGGTGCGGTTCATGTTCACGAACGGCCAGATCCCGCCCGCCTTCGCGGCCGCGGTGAACGCGGCCATCGGGGCGTTGGCCTCCCCGGTCGCGTTGTACGGCACCAGCGGCTCCCGGGTCTCCCGGTTCCGGACCAGCTCCAGCGCCCAGAACATGCCGACGCCGCGCACCTCGCCGACGCTCGGGTGCCGTGCGGCGAGTTCCCGCAGCGCCGGTCCGAGGACGTCGGCGCCGAGCCGGGCGGCGTTCTCGACGACGCCTTCCTCCGTCATCACGTTGATCGTGGCGACGGCGGCGGCGCAGGCCAGCGGGTGCCCGGAGTACGTCAGTCCGCCCGGGTACGGCCGCCTGGCGAAGGTCTCCGCGATGGCGCCGGAGATGGCGACGCCGCCGAGCGGTACGTAGCCGGAGTTGACGCCCTTGGCGAAGGTCATCAGGTCGGGTGTCACGTCGTACAGGTCGGCCGCGAACCACTCACCGGTCCGCCCGAACCCGGCCATCACCTCGTCGAGGACGAAGACGATCCCGTACTTGTCGCAGATCTCCCGCACCCCGGCGAGGTAGCCCGGCGGCGGCACCATGATCCCCGCCGTGCCCGGGACGGTCTCCAGGACGATCGCGGCGACGGTCGAGGGCCCCTCGAAGGCGATGGTCGTCTCCAGGTGCTCCAGCGCCCGCGCGCACTCCTGCTCCTCGGTCTCGGCGTAGAAGCGGGAGCGGTAGAGGAAGGGCGCCCAGAAGTGCACGACGCCCGCGGCGCCGCTGTCGCTGGCCCAGCGGCGCGGGTCGCCGGTGAGGTTGATGGCCTGCTGGGTGCCGCCGTGGTACGAGCGGTAGGCCGACAGCACCTTGGGGCGGCCGGTGTGCAGCCGGGCCATGCGCACGGCGTGCTCCACCGCGTCGGCGCCGCCGTTGGTGAAGAAGATCTTGTCGAGGTCGCCGGGGGTGCGCTCGGCGATCAGCCGGGCCGCCTCCGAGCGGGCCTCGATCGCGAAGGCGGGCGCGAAGGTGGTCAGCCGCGCGGCCTGCTCCTGGATGGCGGCGACGACCTTCGGGTGCTGGTAGCCGATGTTGGTGTAGACGAGACCGCTGGTGAAGTCGAGGTAGCGGGTGCCGTCGTAGTCCCAGAAGTAGGAGCCCTCCGCACCGGCGACGGCGAGCGGGTCGATGAGTTCCTGCGCGGACCAGGAGTGGAACACATGCGCGCGGTCCGCGGCCTTCACTGCGGCGCCGGCCTCGGGATTTGGCTGAGGGGTCATGCGGGCGAGGGTAGATGTCCGCGATGCGGAAGCGGTATCGGCGTCCTGTCTGCGGGTGCGGGCTTTCCGCGACAGGTTGTCGATCGGGGCCTTCGAGGGCTATTGACAGCAGTCTGTCATAATGACAGGCTGCTGTCATAAGCCATCGAGGGACCCCGGAGCCAGCCATGCGACGCACCACCGTCCACCTCGCCGTCTACGACACCCTCGCCGACTGGGAGACCGGGCACACCACCGCCCACCTCGCCCGCGCCGGCCACGACATCCGCACCGTCGGCCCCGGCACCGCGCCCGTGCGCAGCATCGGCGGACTGCGTGTCCAGCCCGACCTCGCGCTGGACGCCTTGCGGCCCGAGGACAGCGCGCTGCTGATCCTGCCGGGCGCCGACCTCTGGGACACCGGCGACGACCTCGCGCCCTTCGCCCGCAAGGCGCGCGAGTTCCTCGACGCGGGCGTGCCGGTCGCCGCGATCTGCGGCGCCACCGCCGGCCTCGCCCGCGAGGGCCTCCTCGACGACCGCGCCCACACCAGCGCCGTCTCCTTCTACCTCGCGGCCACCGGCTACGGCGGCGGCGCACGGTACGTCGACACCGACGCCGTCACCGACGGCGGGCTGATCACCGCCGGACCGACCGAGCCGGTCGCGTTCGCCCGGGAGGTCCTGCGGCTGCTCGGGGTGTACGAGGGAGAAGTGCTGGACGCCTGGTACGGGCTGTTCCACGACTCCGACCCGGCCGCGTATGAGGTGCTGGCGAAGGCGGGCGCCCTGTGAGCCGGGAGCCTCAGGACCTGTTCAGCCGCAGCGCGCTCGGCGTGTTCCGGCTGAACGGCCAGTTCCTCGCCGTCGCGGAGGAGCTGGCGCGGCCCGCCGGGCTCACCGCGGCCTGGTGGCAGGTGCTGGGCGCGGTGCTGCGCGAGCCGCTGCCGGTGTCCGGGATCGCGCGGGCCATGGGCATCACCCGGCAGAGCGTGCAGCGCGTCGCCGATCTGCTGGTGGAGCGGGAGCTGGCCGAGTACCGGCCCAACCCGGCGCACCGGCGTGCCAAACTCCTCGCGCCGACGGAACGGGGACGGGCCGCGGTACGCCGGATCGACCCCGGGCACGCGGAGTTCGCCGACCGGCTCGCCGGGGCGCTGGGGGCGGAGGGGTTCGCGGAGACGGTACGGGTGCTGGAACGGCTGTCGGAGGCGCTGGACGACCTCGGCCCGCCCGTTACGGAACCGTAGACGGGCTGGCCCCCGACTCCCCGTACGGCGGCACTATTGTCAGGCGCGGGGTGCACGCAGGGGAGGGCGGTGCGGGCGTGGAGAAGCTGGGGCCCGGGGATCCGGAGCGCATTGGTCAGTACCGGCTGCTGGCGCGGCTCGGCGCGGGCGGCATGGGACAGGTGTACCTCGCCCGCTCCGACCGGGGACGCACGGTCGCCGTGAAGCTGGTCCGGCCGGAACTGGCGGCGCAGGAGGAGTTCAGGGAGCGCTTCCGGCAGGAGGTGCGGGCCGCGCGGCAGGTCGGCGGCGACTGGACGGCGCCGGTGCTCGACGCCGACACCGAGGCCGCCGTGCCCTGGGTCGCCACCGGCTATGTCGCCGGGCCCAGCCTCCAGCAGGTCGTCAGCCGGGACCACGGGCCGCTGCCGGAGCGGTCGGTGCGCATCCTGGCGGCCGGGCTCGCCCAGGCGCTTCAGGACATCCACGCCGCCGGGATCGTCCACCGGGACCTCAAGCCGTCCAACGTGCTGATCACCATCGACGGGCCCCGCGTCATCGACTTCGGCATCGCGCGGGCCCTCCAGACCGTCACCGACGGCGGCCTCACCCTCCCCCACAGCCCGAAAGGCGTGGGAGGTGCCCCCATCGGCGCGCTGGTCGGCTCGCCCGGCTTCATGGCACCCGAGCAGGTGCGCGGCGACCGGATCACGCCCGCCTGCGACGTCTTCTGCCTCGGCTCCGTCCTCGCCTACGCCGCCACCGGACTGCTCCCCTTCGGCGGCGCCGACAGCGGGGTGCACGCCCTGATGTTCCGCATCGCCTCGGGCGACCCCGACCTGGGCACGGTCCCGGAGGGCCTCGCCGACTTGGTCCACGACTGCCTGCGCAAGGACCCCGCCGCCCGCCCCACCCTCGACCAGGTCCTGGAGCGCACCGGCGCCCATGACACCCTCGCCGACGGCCGCTCCCGCGAGCCCTGGCTGCCGGGCGCACTCGTCGCCCAACTGGGGCGGCACGCGGTGCGGTTGCTGGAGACGGAGGCACCGGAGGTGGCGGGAGGGCCGGGTGCGGGGCATAGGGCTCCGGGGGGCCATGGTGCTCCCGTGGGGCATGGCGCTCCCGCGGGCTCCCCCGAGCACGCTCCCACGGCGGACGAGTCGCGGGGCGGGCCGGGAGACGGTACGCCGACGGACCGGCTGCCCACGGTCGTCGTCGGCCCCGGTGGCACGGCCGCACCCCCGCCTCCGCCCCCGCCCGCGGCGTACGGCCGCCCGCACCCGGCCTACGGCTACCCGGCCCCGCAACAGCAGCACCCGCACCCGTACGCCGCGAGCCCGTCCTACGGCGCCACCCCGCCGTACGGTCCACCGCCGCTCGGCCCGACGGCCACCCCGCCCTACGGCCCGCCGGAGGAGCCGCCGCGCCGCAGCGGCCGTACCACCGCACTGCTCGTCGTGATCGCGCTGGTGGTGGCGCTGGCGGCCGGGGGAACGGTGTACGCGCTGATGAGCAAGGGGGACGCGAACGACACCGCGACCGACCCCACCCCGTCCGTCACCACGGCGCCGGACCCCACCCCGACGCCGGACCCGACCTCCGCGTCCCCCACCGACCAGGCCTCCACCACCCCGGCCGCCGACGAGGGCGCGGTCCCCGGCGGCTACCTCGGCACCTGGACGACGACCATCGACAACGCGGCCGGGCAGCACTCCCGGCGGCTGACGCTGCGGCAGGGCGAGGTCGGGGAGACGGTGCTCAGCCTGGTCGCGGACGGTCCCACGGACGGCGGCGGCACCTACCACTGCGTGTTCGAGGCGGACCTCACCGCGGCCCCCGACGGGGGCGGGCCGCTGCTGATCGGCCCGTCCACGGTGACCGTCGGCGAGGCGCGCACCGGGTGCTCCCCGGGCGCCGCCACCGAGGTCACCCTGCTGCCGGACGGCGGCCTCCAGCGGGTGAACCCGACTACGGGAGAGGAGCTGACGTACCGGAAGCAGTGAGGTCCGTACCGCTGTCCGTGCCACTAGTTGAACGGACATTGAACATCTGCGACCGACCGCTGACCGAGGGCTCGTACAGACATACGGTGCAGGGCCATGGAGTGGCTGAGCGCGGAGAACGTCATCGCGGTGGGGACGGCGCTCCTCGGCGTCCTCGCCTCCGGTGGCCTGGTCTGGTACGAGCGCCGGGTGCCGAGCCGCAAGCGCGTCGGCTACCGCGTCCAGACGGACAACCCGATAGGCAACGAGGTCAGCTCGGGCCGCCCCAACGTCCGCACCGGGTTCTTCCACCACTCCCTCAACATGGACGACGCGACCCTCGTCCTGCTGCGCATCGAGAACGACGGCTCCCAGAGCATCACCCGCGACGACTACACCGTCGCCGACCGCCACGGCCTGACCGCGGTCTTCACCGACCGCGTCATCGAGGGCGTCTCGGTCACCGAACCCACCGGGGACGGCGACCTCACCTCGTACTTCACGGAGGAGCGGGGCTTCGGCTACGAGGGCAACCGCCTCCGTATCCCGCGCGTGCCCCTCAACCGCGGCGACTACTTCAAGCTGCTGGTGCTGCTGACCGGCGGTGACGTGGGCTGCGAGGTGCGGCTGGTCGGCGGCATCCGGGACGGCAAGGTGCACCGCAACCGCGGCGGCACCCCCGACGACAAACCCCCGGTGTTCAGCTTCCCGGCCCGGATCCTGACCGCCCTGCTCACCGTCTCCGTGCTGGTCCTCGCGGGCATCATCCTGCTCCGCGACGGCAACCCCATCGGCTGCGAGCGCGGCACCCTGACGCTGACCGGGTCCACCGCCTTCGCGCCGGTGATCGAGGACATCGCGGACACGTACGAGGACAAGTGCCAGGGCGCCGAGATCACCGTCGACGCGGGCGGCAGCGAGGCGGGCGTCGCCGACCTGGGCTCACTGGTGAAGGACTCCGCGGACGACGCCGGGACCGTGATCGCGTTCTCGGACGGCCCGCTGGGCGAGGGCAGGGGCCTGAAGGGCGACCCGGTCGCGCTCTCCGTCTTCACCGTGGTCGTGCACGACGGCGTCGGCGCGGAGATCGACCGGGCGGGCGGCCTGTCCGTGCCGGAACTCCAGGAGATCTACGGCGGCGACGCGACCCGCTGGGGCGACATCCTCCCCGACGCCCCGCCGGACATCGCCGCCCTGCCCGTCGTCATGGTCAGCCGCGGTGACGACTCCGGCACCCGGCAGGTCTTCCAGGACCGGGTCCTGGACGGCTGGGAGGCGGTTCCCAGCACCTCCCGGGACTGCGACCCGACGAACACGCCGGTCACCCGTTGCGAACTCGGCTCCACGGAAGCCGTCCTCGACAAGGTGGCCTCCCGGCCCGGCGCCATCGGCTACAGCGAGCTGCGCTTCGCCCAGGACCACGACGACATCACCCTCGTCGCCCTCGACGGCCGCGAGGCCGATATCGACCTGATCGCCCAGGGCACGGCGGACTACCCGTACCGGGACGTGGAGTACGCCTACACGTCCCCGTCCCCCACCCCGCTCACCACGAGCTTCCTCGACTACCTGAAGGAGGCCACAAGCCAGGAGACAATCCACGACAGCGGCCACCTGCCCTGCCCCCGCCACAGGGACCTGTGCCCGCCGTAACCGCACCCGACTGCGGACACCCGCACCCCCACCGTAGCCGCGAGCGGCCCCCACATCCGCCGTAGCCGCGGACAGTCTCCGCCCCCGCCCTAGCCGCGGGCGGCCTCCGCCCGCGCCGTAGCTGTGGGCGGCCTCCGCCCCTGCCCTAGCTGCGGGTGGCCTCCGCCCGCGCCGTAGCTGTGGGCGGCCTCCGCCCCTGCCCTAGCTGCGGGTGGCCTCCGCATCCGCCGTAGCCGCAGGCGGCCTCCGCCCCTGCCGTAGCTGCGGGCAGTCGTGCCGCTGGGGCGGCACGGGTGGGCGCAGCGGCACCCCGCTCGCGCCGGGCTGCGCAACGCCCCCCCCCGCCCAGCCACCCCCGCGCGCCGCTTCACCGAGGCTCCGGCGGCCGCTGCCGGGGCATGTTCGGCCGAGCCCCGTTCGCCCCCGGCGGCAACGAGAACCGCCCTCCACCCCCACCCGACGCA
>NZ_JAGPXL010000027.1 GCF_018070565.1 Streptomyces sp. B93 | reverse complement strand
GCTGGGCACGTCACCATTGTCGGTGACGCGATGACGTGCTGGTCAGCGGTGCCGCACGTCACTTGAGCCGGTCACGGATCCGCTCCCGCATCCGCTTCATCGTGAACCCGCGCGGGTCGATCTTCCCGGGCTGCCACTCCAGGTGCCCGATGACGGACCGTTCCGTCCAGCCGTGGTGGCGGCAGATCGCGGCGGCGGCCTTCGCTATCGCCGCCAGCTGGACCTCCGGCCAGGGATCCTCGCCGTCGCCGAGGTTCTCGCACTCGAAGCCGTAGAAGTACCGGTTGCCGTCGGTGTTCGCCTCGTTGTCGGGCGGCAGCGCCCGCTCCGCGATCACCGCGCGCAGTACGTCGTCGTCGCCGCTGCCCGCGTGGTTGGCGCGGCCGTAGCCGACGAGGTGCACCCGGCCGTCCTTGGTGATCACGCCGTGGCACAGCGGTCCCGGCAGGCCCTCGTAGCCCTTCCGGCACAGCTCCACGGTGTGCTTGCTGCCCTTGGTGACCGTGTGGTGGATCATCACGCCGTGGACCGGTCCCCACGGTCCCTTGTGGTTGCGGTTGTGCCGTCTCCAGTCGCCCACCTCGACGACCGTGAGCCCTTCGGCCCGCAGCCTCGCCAGGAACTTGGCCGCGGACATGGGTGAGGCCATGGCCCGCCTCCTTCACCCGTGCGCGACGGCCGCACCGTGCGACCGTCTGGTACCGCTGGATGTACCGAAACGGAGGCGGCCGGAATCCTCCTTCGCACAGCGTGCGAGCCGATTCGGTCAACATCCGGACGGGCGTTCGTGCGGCCGGGGAGGGCGTGCGCGGCGGCGCGCGCGGCTGGTGAAGGTCCCCATTTCTGCCCGCCGGGGTATTGATCCATTCCCCCTCTTTCGGGTAATAGCATCGACACGCTGAGTGATGGAAGGCTTTTCCGTGAGATCGGTGCCCGGCCCAGATCGCGGCCGGACACACAACCGGGAGGGCAGTTCCATATGTCGGTAGGCGAAGAGGTCCGCACGGAAGAGACCAGGCCCCAGCAGAGCCTTGGTACGGCGGCCGCGCGGAATCTGGCCACCACCACCAAGTCCGTTCCCCAGATGCAGGAGATCAGCTCGCGCTGGCTGCTGCGGATGCTCCCCTGGGTGGACGTGAAGGGCGGCACGTACCGGGTGAACCGGCGGCTCACCTACGCCGTCGGCGACGGCCGCATCACCTTCGTGAAGACCGGTGACCGCGTCGAGGTCATCCCGGCCGAACTGGCCGAACTCCCCGCCCTGCGGGGGTACGAGGACGAGGAGGTGCTGGCGGAGCTGGCGCGGCGCTGTGAACAGCGCGAGTTCCAGGCGGGCCAGGTGATCGCCGACTTCGGCAACCAGACCGACGAGGTCTACCTGCTGGCACACGGCCGCGTCGAGAAGGTCGGCACCGGCCCCTACGGTGACGACGAGAGCCTCGGTGTCCTCGCCGACGGCGCCCACCTCGGGGAGCGGGCGCTGCTCGACCCGGACGCCATCTGGGAGTACTCGGCCCGTGCGGTCACCGCCTGCACCGTCCTCGTGCTGTCCCGGCAGGACGTCGAGCAGGTCGCGGAGCGCTCCGACTCCCTGCGCGAGCACCTGGAGTTCGCGCGGGCCGTCCCCGACCAGCGAGCCAACAGGTACGGCGAGAAGGAGATCGACCTCGCGGCCGGCCACGAGGGCGAGCCGGACATCCCGCACACCTTCGTGGACTACGAGTCCCGGCCCCGCGAGTACGAGCTGAGCATCGCCCAGACGGTCCTGCGCATCCACTCGCGCGTGGCCGACCTCTACAACCAGCCGATGAACCAGACCGAGCAGCAGCTGCGGCTCACGGTCGAGGCGCTGAAGGAGCGCCAGGAGCACGAGCTGGTCAACAACCGCGAGTTCGGGCTGCTGCACAACTGCGAGTACGACCAGCGCATCCAGCCGCACGACGGGGTGCCCGGCCCGGACGACATGGACGAACTGCTCAGCAGGCGGCGCGGCACCAAGCTGTTCCTGGCCCACCCGCGCGCCATCGCCGCGTTCGGGCGGGAGCTGAACAAGCGCGGCCTGGTGCCGGAGACCATCGACATGGCCGGGAACCGCATCCCCACCTGGCGCGGGGTGCCGATCTTCCCGTGCAACAAGATCCCGGTCACCGAGGCCCGTACCAGCTCGATCATCGCGATGCGTCTCGGTGAGGAGGACCAGGGCGTCATCGGGCTGCGGCAGTCGGGCATCCCGGACGAGATCGAGCCGAGCCTGTCGGTGCGGTTCATGGGCATCAACGAGCAGGCGATCATCAAGTACCTGGTGACCGCCTACTACTCGGCCGCGGTCCTCGTCCCGGACGCGCTCGGCGTGCTGGAGAACGTCGAGATCGGCCGGTGGCGGTGACCTCTCCGGCAGGCCTGCCGTGTTCCCGCCCGGCGGGGCGGGAACACCCGGCGCGGCCGGCCGACGCGCGCGAAGGGCGGGGGCCCATCTCCATCCACACCGACGACGGCGACGGCACCGACGGGCGCGACACGGCTGAGGCCCAGGAGGCGGCGGCGATCCTCGCGCGGACCAGGGCGGTGGTCGACCCCGCGCTGCGCACGGCCGTCGGGTCGCTCCCCGGTGTCCTGCGCCGCATCGCCCGCTACCACTTCGGCTGGGAGCAGGCGGACGGCACCCCGGCGCTGGGCAACCCGGGGAAGGCGGTGCGCCCCGCCCTGGTGCTCACGGCCGCCGAGGCCGTCGGCGGCGCCGGGGCACGGGCGACCGCCGTATCCGCGGCCGCGGCGGTGGAGCTGATCCACAACTTCACGTTGCTGCACGACGACGTGATGGACCGCGACACCACCCGCAGACACCGGCCCACCGCGTGGACGGTGTTCGGCGTCGCGGACGCCGTCCTCGCCGGGGACGCCCTCCAGGCGGTGGCCCAGCGGCTGCTCGCCGACGACCCGCACCCGGCGTCCACGGCGGCCGCCTCCCGGCTGGCGTCCTGTGTCGTGGAGCTGTGCGCGGGCCAGCAGGTGGACACGGCACTGGAGGGGTGCCCGCCCGCCGAGGTCACCCTCGACGAGGTCCTCGCCATGGCCGAGGCCAAGACGGGCGCGTTGCTCGGCTGCGCCTGCGCGCTCGGCGGGCTGTACGCGGGAGCGTCGCAGGACGAGGTCGAGGCGCTGGACGTGTTCGGCCGGGCGTCCGGCCTCGCCTTCCAGCTCATCGACGACGTGATCGGCATATGGGGCGACCCGGGCCGCACCGGCAAGCCGGTCGGCGCGGACCTGGCCGCCCGCAAGAAGAGCCTGCCGGTCGTCGCCGCCCTCGCCTCCGGCACCCCGGCGGCGGAGGAACTCGCCGAGCTGTACGGCGCCCCGTACGACCAGGGCGACCTGGAGCGCACGATACGGGCCGTGGAGCGGGCGGGCGGACGCGACTGGGCGCAGGCCCAGGCCGCCGACCGGATGGCGCGGGCGATGCAGGAGCTGTCCCGAGCGATCCCGTCCCCGGAGTCGGCGGGCGGCCTGCTGGCCCTCGCCGAGTACGTGACCCGCCGCACCAGCTAGGCCCCGGCCCCGATGCTCCGGCCGCGCGGTCCCTGACCCCGCGCGGCCGGTCGGCCGTCCCGCCCGCTCAGGGCCCGGACCGAAGTGCCGTCAAAGGGGGTGGGCCCACCCTCTCGACGCCACCCGGTAGGCTCAACTGCCGTACGAGCAAGGCTTGTTGAGGCGTCAACGAGGGAGGGGTGGGCATGGGTGTGGCGATACGGGCGGCGGTGCCGGACGACCGGGAGCTGATCGTCCGGCTGCTGGACGAGGCCTTCCAGGACGACCCGGTGAGCGGCTGGGTCTTCCCCGGCACGGAGTACCGCCGTACGCACCACCACAAGCTGATGGCCGCGTTCACCGACATCGTGCTCGCCGAAGGGCGGATCGACCTCACCGAGGACGGCACGGGCTGCGCGCTGTGGCTGCCGACCCCGGCGGAGGCGCACGGCGACGACGACGGGCCCGCCCAGCTGCGGGCCGCGATCGACCCGGCCAACGAACGCATCGAGCTGATCGGCAGCCTGACGGCCGGGATCCATCCCGCCGGACGGGCGCACGAGTACCTGTGGATGATCGGGGTGTCCCCCCAGCGTCAGGGTGCGGGTCTGGGCACCGCGCTCATCGCCTCGGTCCTCGACCGCTGTGACCGGGAGCAGCGGCCCGCCTACCTGGAGGCCAGCAGCGCCCGCAGCCGCGCGCTCTACGAGCGGCTCGGCTTCGAGCAGCACGGCCCCGCGCTGGAACTGCCCGACGGCCCCCTGATGTGGCCGATGTGGCGCGAGCCCCGCTGACCCCCTTCTATTCCTCCGGCACCACCGCGGTCACGATGCGTTCCACCAGCCCTTCCGGCACGCCCGTCCCGGGCAGGACGCCGTCCAGGACACCCGGCAGGGTCAGGTGTTCCACGATCAGCCCGAGCATGGCGAGGTAGAGCACGGCGACGGTCGTGTCGTCGCCGGGCAGTCCGGCCTCGCGGTGGAACCGCATGCCGTACTCCAGCTGGCCCCGCACCGACTCGGTGTAGGAGGCGCGCAGTTCGGGACGGCGGGTGGCCTCCAGGCGGAGTTCCAGCAGGGCCAGATACCCGGTCCGGTCGCGGGCGGCCCGGCCCATCAGGTCGTGCATCAGTGCCGTGACCAGCGAGCGGTCCCTCGGCAGCGCCATCAGCCCGGCGAGCACCTCCGGGTCCGGCGCGAGCCGCAGGTGCACCCGGGCGTCGATCTGGCGCAGCAGGTCCTCGCGTGAGGTGAAGTAGTTGGAGGCGGTGCCCACCGGCACCCCGGCCGCCGCGTCCACCGCGCGGAAGGTCAGCCCCCGGGCGCCGTCCCGCGCGAGCACCTCGATCCCCGCGTCCACCAGCGCCGCCCGCCGCTCCGGATTGCCCGCCATGAACGGAATCCTCTCTCCCACTTGCGGCACCGCCGCGCCGGTGCCGTAAAAGCCCTTGCGACCACTACAAGCGAAGTACTACAACAGGAGTGGTCAACGACCCAGGCAGCCTACGAAAAGAGACCGGCTTGCGAAAGCTCACCTACTTCATCGCCTGCTCGATCGACGGGTTCATCGGCGACCCGGCGGGCGACGCCACCTCCATGTTCGCCTTCCTCGACGAGGAGTTCCTCGGCCACCTCGCCAAGGAACACGCGGACACCCTGCCGACGCAGGCCCGCCGCGCCCTCGGCGTCGACGACGTACCGAACACGCGCTTCGACACGATCGTCCAGGGCCGCGCCAGCTACGAGACGGCCCTCAAGGAGGGCATCACCAGCCCGTACGCGCATCTGCGCCAGTACGTCGCCTCCCGCACCCTCGGCCCGTCCCCGGACCCGGATGTCGAGATCGTCGCCGACGACCTGCTCGGCCGGGTCCGCGCCCTCAAGGCCGAGGACGGCGGCCTGGGCATCTACCTCTGCGGCGGCTCCCGCATCGCCGGTGAGCTGCTGGACGAGATCGACGAACTGGTCATCAAGACCTACCCGCAGGTGTACGGCACCGGCATGCCGATGTTCGGCGGCACCGGCTTCGCGGTCACCGACTTCGCGCTGGAGTCCGTACGCGCCTTCGGCAACGGCGTGCTCATCCGCACGTACAACAGGAAGCGCTGAGCCCTAGCCCGCCCTACCCTTGGGGCATGGGCAGCAGCGAAGGCCATGCCTGTCCCGTCTGCGGACAGCCCGTCGAGACCGTGGTCCAGCGCCACAAGACGCTCGGTGCCTGGGTGCCGAAGTGGGTGCCTGGCCCGTGCCGCAACCCCGACTGCGCCGCGGCGCACACCGAGGAAGGCGCCACGGCCGAACGGGAAGTACGTCCGTCCCCCGCCCCGGAGATGCCGGACGCCCCGGAGGGATCACGGCAGCCTCCCGGGGCGGCCGGGAGAACCCCGGGGAATCCCTGACCGGGGTGTCGAGAAGCCCGGAACCGGCTCCGACGTCCCCTGTGGACGTGGAGCCCTGGCCGGGGCGGTGCCGCCGGGCGGGGCCCTACGGGCGGCCGGGCAGCCCGCCGGTCGCCGGGTCCCTGCCCGTCAGACAGTACGTACCGCCCACCGGGTCCCGCATGACGGTCCAGTGGGCCCCGCGGGAGACGACGACCGCGCCCAGCCGCTCATGCGCGGCCCGGACCTCGTCCACGTCGGCGCAGGCCAGGTCGAGGTGGGCGGAGTGCGGCCGTTCGTCGTCCAGCCGCTGGAGGAGTATCCGCACCGGCAGCGCGGCCGACGGCCTGACCACGTGGAACTCGGGCCGCGAGCCGGGCGACGCGTGCCATCCGTCCGCCAGCCCGCTCCAGAAGGCGACTTCGGCGTCGTAGCGCGAGGGCGGGATGTCCAGACACACCTGGTCCAGCCGACTGCCCCGCACCACACCCGGCCGCGCCGACTCCCCCTGCCAGGGCACCGCGCAGAACAACTGCCCACCGGGCGAAGCCAGTACGGCCCACCCGTCGTGCCCGGCCACCAGCCGCGCGCCCAGCCCTGTCGCCCGCGCCGTGAACCGCTCGACATCCTCGACGGCGAAGTCCAGATGCGCACCGCCGCCGGACCCGACCCCCTGGACCTTCACACAGGGGTCCGCCCCGTCGGTCGGCACCAGCGTCGCGAACTCGCCCCGCTCACCCCGGGGTTCCGACAGCCGGGTGTCCGTGACGGCGGTCCAGAACCGGACGGCGGGGCCGAGGAGTCCGGCGGGGCGGTCGATGAAGGCGTACGTCCAACGGATGACCATGGAGTGATCGTAGGCGGGTCGGTGAGCGCGGAGGAGCGGTTCGGGTGGCGGAGCGGGGGCCGAGGGGCCCGGTGGAGCGGATGGAACACCATCAGGTCGCGATCTACCTGGCGGCGCTGGCCGCGGGCGCCCTGACCGGCTGGGCCGCGCCCGCGGCCGGTCCGGGCCTGGAGCGCGCGATCGGTCCGGTGCTCGGCGCGCTGCTGTTCGTCACCTTCCTCCAGGTCCCGGCCGCCGAACTGGCCCGCTCGCTGCGCGACGGCCGGTTCCTGTCGGCGGCGCTGGTGGTGAACTTCGTGGTCGTACCGCTCGTCGTCGCCGCGATGTTCGCATTGCTGCCCGCCGACCAGGCCGTACGGCTCGGGGTGCTGCTGGTGCTGCTGAGCCCCTGCGTGGACTACGTGATCGTCTTCTCCGGGCTGGCCGGGGGTTCCCACCGCCGACTGCTGGCGGCCACCCCGCTGCTGCTCGTCGCGCAGATGGCGCTGCTGCCGGTGTTCCTGTACCTGTTCATGGGCTCGGGGCTGGCCGATGTCGTGGAGGCCGGGCCGTTCCTGGAGGCGTTCCTGGTCCTGATCGTCGTACCGCTGACGCTGGCGTGGGCGCTCCAGACGTGGGCCGCGCGCCGCCCGGCCGGACGGGCCGTCACGGAGGCGGCGACGACCACGATGGTGCCGCTGATGGCCGCCACCCTGCTGGTCGTGGTCGCCTCCCAGATCCCGAGGCTCGACGACAGCTTCGGCGATGTCGCCGCGGTCGTCCCGTTCTACGTCGTCTTCCTGGTCGTCATGCCGTTCGCGGGCCGGGGCGTGGCCCGCCTCTTCCGGCTGGACGCCCCGGCCGGGCGCGCGATCGTCTTCACCGGCGCCACCCGCAACTCCCTCGTCGTCCTGCCGCTCGCCCTCGCCCTGCCCGACGACCTCGCCGTGGCGGCGGTCGTCGTGGTCACCCAGACCCTGGTCGAGGTGATCGGCATGGTCGTCTACGTGCGTGTGGTACCGGGGCTGGTGGCGGACCCGGTGGCCAGGGGCGACGGCTGACCCCCGGGGGCGGTGAGCCCGTCCTCCGCCAGCCGGGCGCGCAGGGTGCCCTCGAAGTCCTCGGCGCGGGCCAGCTGGACCCGTAGCTTCTCCACCTGCTCGGCGGCGGCCTGCTGGTAGCCGCGGACGCGTTCGAGGAGGGCCTCGCGCTCCTCGGCGTCCGCGCCCGCGTCGAGACGGTCGGTGGCGTCGAGCAGGTCGCGCATCTGGTCCAGGGAGAAACCGAGCGGCTTCATCCGCCGGACGACCATGAGACGGGCGACGTCGTTCTCCGTGTAGAGACGGAAGCCGCCCTGGGACCGTGCGGAGGGGACGACGAGGCCGGTCTCCTCGTAGTGGCGGATCGTGCGCAGGGACAGCTCGGTCCGTGCGGCGACCTCGCCGATCTGCATGTGCTTGCCGTCCACGCCCGCGTTCCTCTGGTCCCTCTGCCTCGTCAGCGGCGGCCCCTGCCCCAGCCGGGCGCCGCCATCTCTACCCTAACGTCAGGGTAGAGTTGTCTCCGTTGCCGTGTCGGGGCCGATGGTGCCCCCGGCGAAGATCCGATTCTTGCAGGAGAGAAGCGTGCGCGAGTCCCTGACGCCCGTCGCCGCCGCCTGCCCGCCGTGACACCGCGCCCGCCGGCGTAAACCCCGGCCGCGCCCCGCGCCTCCACTGAGTGCCGCCCGGCACTTCCCCTTCCCCTTCCCCTTTCTCTTCCCGCATGCCCCCGTGCCCGCCGCCCGGGTGTGCCCGAGCACGACAGGTTCCGTCTCCCTTGTCTTCTGCCGCCCCTGCTGTGTCCCCGGCCGCGCGCCTGCGCGGTCTGAAGCCCGACTGGATCTCCGACCCGAAGGTCTGGCGCACCGAGGTCCTGGCCGGTCTCGTCGTCGCGCTGGCCCTGATCCCCGAGGCGATCTCGTTCTCGATCATCGCGGGCGTGGACCCGGCGGTGGGCCTGTTCGCCTCGTTCACCATGGCCGTGACGATCGCCGTCGTCGGCGGCCGACGGGCGATGATCTCCGCCGCCACCGGCGCCGTGGCCCTCGTGATCGCCCCGCTCAACCGTGAGCACGGCTTCGGCTACCTCGTGGCCGCGGTCATCCTCGCGGGAGTGTTCCAGGTCGTCCTGGGCGCACTCGGAGTGGCGAAGCTGATGCGGTTCATCCCGCGCTCGGTGATGGTCGGCTTCGTCAACGCGCTCGCCGTCCTGATCTTCATGGCCCAGGTCCCCGAGATGCGGGACGTGCCCTGGGCCGTCTACCCGCTGATCGCCGGCGGTCTCGCGCTCATGGTGTTCTTCCCCCGGATCACCACGGTCGTCCCGGCGCCGCTCGTCTCCATCGTCATCCTCACCGTGATCACCGTCGGCGCGGCCATCGCGGTGCCGACCGTGGGCGACAAGGGCGAACTGCCGTCCGCCCTGCCGGTGCCGGGCCTGCCGGACGTGCCGTTCACGCTGGACACGCTGACGACGATCGCCCCGTACGCCTTCGCCATGGCGCTGGTCGGCCTGATGGAGTCGCTGATGACCGCGAAGCTCGTCGACGACATCACCGACACCCACTCCGACAAGACCCGCGAGTCCGTGGGCCAGGGCATCGCCAACGTCGTCACCGGCTTCTTCGGAGGGATGGGCGGCTGCGCGATGATCGGTCAGACGATGATCAACGTGAAGGTCTCCGGCGCTCGGACCCGTCTGTCGACCTTCCTGGCGGGCGCCTTCCTGATGGTGCTCTGTATCGTCTTCGGACCGGTCGTCTCCGACATCCCGATGGCCGCCCTCGTGGCCGTCATGATCATGGTGTCGTTCGCGACCTTCGACTGGCACTCCATCGCCCCGAAGACCCTCCGGCGGATGCCCGCGGGCGAGATCATCGTCATGCTCGTCACCGTCGCCTGTGTGGTCGCCACCCACAACCTCGCCATCGGTGTGGTCGTCGGCTCCATCACCGCCATGGTCATCTTCGCCAAGCGCGTCGCCCACCTCGCCGAGGTCACCGCGGTCGTCGACCCCGACGGCAGCACGGTGGTCTACCGCGTCACCGGCGAACTGTTCTTCGCCTCGTCCAACGACCTGGTGGGCCAGTTCGGCTACGCCACCGACCCCGACAAGGTGATCATCGACCTGAGCGCGGCCCACATCTGGGACGCCTCCTCCGTCGCCGCCCTCGACGCCATCGAGACCAAGTACACCCAGCGCGGCAAGACCGTAGAGATCACCGGCCTCAACACCCCGAGCGCCCATCTGCACGACAGGCTCAGCGGCGAACTCACGGTCGGCCACTGACCACTTGAGCCGCCCCACGCGGCGGCTGCCCCGCACACGACCGCACCCGGCCCGTCATGGACGGTGGCCGGGTGCGGTCGGGAGCGTGCGGGCCGGGTCAGGCCTTCTTGGTCTCCCAGAAGATCTTGTCGATCTGGGCGATGTAGTCCAGAGCCTTCTGGCCGGTGGCCGGGTCCGTGGACGCCTTGGCGGCCGAGAGGGCCTTCAGGGTGTCGTTGACCAGCTGGTGCAGTTCGGGGTACTTCTCGAAGTGCGGGGGCTTGAAGTAGTCGCTCCAGAGCACCGAGACGTGGTGCTTGGCCAGCTCGGCGCGCTGCTCCTTGATGGTGGTGGCACGAGCCTGGAAGTGCGGGTCGTCGTTGCCGGCCATCTTCTCCTGGACGGCCTTCACCGACTCCGCCTCGATGCGGGCCTGGGCCGGGTCGTACACACCGCAGGGCAGGTCGCAGTGTGCGCTGACCTTGACCTTGGGGGCAAACAGGCGGGAAAGCATGAAGCGTTCCTTCCTCGTGATCGTCTTCTCAGGTGGGACATTACTCCCTGAGGGACGGGATTTCGCGAGTGCCCCCTTGGGCTTAGGACAAAAGTCCGGGGTCAGACTGAGACTGGTGGAGGATCCGACCGGGGAGGTGCCGGGATGCCGGAGTTGTCGCCGGAGAGCGAGCGGGGCAGGGGTGTCCCGCCGTTCGGGCTGGCCGAGGTGACGGGGCCGTCCATGGTGCCGACGCTGTACCACGGGGACAGGCTGGTGCTCCAGCACCGGGCCCGCATCCGGCCGGGGGACGTGATCGTGCTGCGGCATCCGTTCCAGCAGGACCTGCTGGTGGTGAAGCGGGTCGCCGAGCGGCGGGAGAGCGGCTGGTGGGTGCTGGCCGACAATCCGTACGCCGGGGGCGACAGCACGGACTACGGTGCCGTCCCCGACGAGCTGGTGCTGGGGCGGGTACGGCTGCGGTACCGGCCGCCGAAGCCCGGTCAGCGGTCGCCGCTGGCGGTGCTGCGCTGGCTGCTGTCGGCGGCCAGACCGGTCTTCTCCGACCGGTCCGCGCGGTCCGCCTCCAGACGTTTGCGGGCACGGTAGGCGGCCACGTTCGCCCGGGTGGCGCAGCGGTCCGAGCAGTAGCGGCGGGACCGGTTGGTGGAGGTGTCCAGGTAGGCGTTGCGGCAGGGGGCCGCTTCGCACAGGCCGAGGCGGTCCACGCCGTACTCGGTGAGGTGGAAGGCCAGGCCCATCGCCGCGATGGCCGCGTAGCCCGCGGTCGCGTTGGACGGGTGGTCGGCCAGGTGCATGTGCCACAGAGGGCGGCCGTCCTCGTCGCGGTGGTCGTGGCCGGAGATCTGCGGGCTGACCGGGAACTCCAGGAGGAGGGAGTTCAGCAGGTCGACGGAGAGGGTCTCGTCGCCTCCGTCCGCCGCCTCGAAGACCGCGCGCAGCCTGGCCCGTACCGACCGGAACCGGGTGACGTCCGCGTCGGTGGCACGCCGGGCCGCCGACTGGTTGCCGCCGAACAGCTCACGGACCGCCTCGACCGAGGTCAGCGAGTCCTTTCCGCGGGCGGGCTCCTCGCTGTTCACCAGTCGTACGGCGTAGTCCGAGTAATAGGCCAGTTCCACTTGTGGTCCTTCTGGTCCTCGTGGGGCGGTCTGGGGGGGGGGAGGGCGAGTAATGGCTGATCCATGTTCAAGGGTATTACGCGGTGTGACGGGACGGCACGGGCACGGCGAAGGGGCGGTACGGATTCCCGTACCGCCCCTTCGCCGTCGTACCGCTACAGCACCTTGGACAGGAACGACTTCGTCCGTTCGTGCTGCGGGTCGGTCAGGACGTCGCGCGGGTGGCCGGACTCGACCACCACGCCGCCGTCCATGAAGACCAGGCTGTCGCCGACCTCGCGGGCGAAGCCCATCTCGTGGGTGACGACGACCATCGTCATCCCGGACTCGGCGAGGTCGCGCATGACGTCGAGGACGTCACCGACCAGCTCCGGGTCGAGGGCCGAGGTCGGCTCGTCGAACAGCATCAGCTTCGGGTCCATCGCCAGCGCCCGCGCGATGGCGACGCGCTGCTGCTGGCCGCCGGAGAGCTGCGAGGGGTAGTTGCGGGCCTTGTCGCCCAGGCCCACGCGCTCCAGCAGCTCCATCGCCCGCTCCCGGGCCTGGCCGCGGCTGACGCCCTTGACCTGGACCGGGGCCTCGATGACGTTCTCCACGGCCGTCATGTGCGGGAACAGGTTGAAGCGCTGGAAGACCATGCCGATGTCCCGGCGCTTCAGGGCGACCTCGCTGTCCTTCAGCTCGTACAGCTTGTCGCCCTTCTGGCGGTAGCCGACCAGCTCGCCGTCGACGTACAGCCGCCCGGCGTTGATCTTCTCCAGGTGGTTGATGCACCGCAGGAAGGTCGACTTGCCGGAGCCGGACGGGCCGATCAGGCAGAACACCTCACCCGTCTTGACCTCCAGGTCGATGCCCTTGAGGACCTCGACCGGGCCGAAGGACTTGTGGACGCCCTCCGACTTGACCATCGGCACAGTGGCCTGCTTGTCCGTCTCGGTCATGCCGCCGCTCCCTTCCGGTTCGACAGGGAGAGCACGTTCTTCCTGATCTTCTGCCACGGCGTGGGCGGCAGCTGGCGGGTGGAGCCGCGGGCGTAGTAGCGCTCCAGGTAGTACTGGCCGACGCTGAAGACCGACGTCAGGACCAGGTACCAGGCCGCGGCGAGGAACAGCATCTCCGCCGGGGCGCCGGACGTCTGGCCGATGTCCTGGGCGACCCGGAACAACTCGGAGTACTGGACGACCGACACCAGCGAGGTCGTCTTCAGCATGTTGATGACCTCGTTGCCCGTCGGCGGCACGATCACCCGCATCGCCTGGGGTACGACGATCCGGCGCAGCGTCTTGGCGTGGCTCATGCCCAGCGCGTGCGACGCCTCGGTCTGGCCCTCGTCGACCGAGAGCAGACCGGCGCGGCAGATCTCCGCCATGTAGGCGGCCTCGTTGAGGCCGAGGCCGAGCAGCGCGGTCAGGAACGGGGTCATGAAGTCCGACCACTCGTCCCGGTAGAACGGCCCGAGGTTGATGTACTCGAAGACCAGGCCCAGGTTGAACCAGACCACGAGCTGCACCAGCACCGGCGTACCGCGGAAGAACCAGATGTAGAACCACGCGATCGCGCTGGTCACCGGGTTCTTCGAGAGCCGCATCACCGCGAGCAGGATGCCGCCCACCACACCGATCAGCATGGCCAGGACGGTGATCAGCAGCGTCTTGCCGACACCGCTGAGGATGCGGTCGTTGAAGAAGTAGTCCGGGATGGCGCCCCAGTTGATCCTGCCCTGGGAGAACGCGTAGATGATCCCGCCCAGCAGGGCGAGAGCGACGACGGCGGACACATAGCGCCCGTAGTGCCGGACCGGGATGGCCTTGATGGCCTCCGGTCCGGCCGGGGGTGTGTCGGCCGGACCCGTCGTCTTGTCGTTGTCAACAGTCACGGGTGTTGCCTTTCAGTGGCCGCTGGCCGGGGTGTGCCGAGCGATCACTTGCCGCCGTTGACGACGGCCTCGTCGACGGCGCCCTCGGTGACGCCCCACTTCTCCAGGACCTTGGTGTACTCGCCGTTCTCGATGACCGCGTCCATCGCGGCCTTGATCGCGTCGCGCAGCTCGGCCTGGTCCTTGGCGATCGCGATGCCGTACGGAGCGGCCTCGACCTGCTCGCCGACCAGCTGGAAGTCGTTGCCGCCGCCGGAGGTCTTCACCGCGTACGCGGCGACCGGGAAGTCGGAGGAACCGGCGTCGGCACCGCCCGCGCGCAGGCGGGTCTGGGCCTGCTGGTCGTTGTCGAAGGCCTCGATGGTGAGCTTCTTGCCGCTCGGGCACTTCTTGGCCTCGTCCTTGGCGAGGTCCTCGGAGACCGTGCCGCGCTGCACCACGAGCTTCTTGCCACACAGGTCGGACCAGGTCTTGATGCCCTGGTCGTCACCCTTCTTGGTGTAGATCGAGACACCGGCGGTGAAGTAGTCGACGAAGTCCACGCCCTCACCGACCTTCTTGCCGGTCTCGGAGTCGATGCCCTCCTGGCGCTCCTTGGTGTCGGTCATCGCGGACATGGCGATGTCGTAGCGGTTGGAGCGCAGACCGGTGAGCAGGGTGTCGAACGTGCCGTTCTCGAACTCGAACTTCACGCCGAGCTGCTTGCCCATGGCGTCGGCCAGGTCGGGGTCGATACCGACCGTCTTGCCGGACTCGTCCTTGAACTCGACCGGGGCGTAGGCGATGTCCGAGCCGACCCGGATGACGCCCTTGTCGCGGATCGACTGGGGGAGCTTGTCGGCCAGGGGGGCCGCGCTCTGGGTGGCGGTCCCGGTGCTCTCGTCGGAGCCGCCGCCCTCGGTCTGGTCACCGCAGCCGGTGAGAAGCAGGGCGCCTGCGACCGCGATCGAGCCGACCGCTGCCAGCCGGTTGCGGGTGGCGGTCGTACGACGGGTGGAGCTTGCGGTCATGGTGGGTTCCTCCGGCGGATGGGTGGAGTTGCCGATGAGTCTGGGGTCGACGAGAACACACGCCTTCGAGTGTTGCGACCTTGTGTGATTACCGCATCTTGCCATTCGGACTGAACCATTCAGGCGACCCGCTATGTCAAAATCGGATAACGGGTGACCCCCGAACCGCATCATCCGGTACATCACGACCGGATCTTCTGCGGGAATCTGCGCTTCCTACCGGAAGATCTTCGGCGCATCTCGGGATATGGATGCTCGTTCCTTGACCTTTCGACGGGCTTGAGCGCTAGTCAAGGGTTTGTCCAGCACTTGTCCCGATTTCGTGGGAAGAGTCATGTCGCCGCCGTGTGACCTTCGCGTTATGGACTCGTCCGCGACGCCGTCCGTCCGGTAAGAAGGTTCTTTACACCCCTCATCCGGGGCTCAGGGCGCGTGTGCGGCGCGCCCGTCGCGTAATGCCCGATAGGTCCCCAAACGTGCCGGGGGCCAGGGAGTGCGCGGTGCCCGCCCACCCCTCACCAGGAGTGGTCAACCCTCAACCCATGAAGACTTAAGGGGTAAAACGAAGTGGCAGCGGAGATCGTCAATCCTCGCAGCGACAGCGACGTCGGCAGTACGGAACAGGAGGGCGGGGGCGAGCCCCTCGATTCCTTCGACCCGGCGTTCGCGCTGCACCGTGGCGGCAAGATGGCCGTGCAGGCCACCGTGCCGGTCCGCGACAAGGACGACCTGTCCCTGGCGTACACGCCCGGCGTCGCGAAGGTGTGCACCGCGATCGCCGAGCAGCCCGAGCTGGTCCACGACTACACGTGGAAGTCGTCCGTCGTCGCCGTCGTGACGGACGGTACGGCGGTGCTCGGGCTCGGCGACATCGGACCCGAGGCCTCCCTCCCGGTGATGGAGGGCAAGGCCATCCTGTTCAAGCAGTTCGGCGGCGTCGACGCCGTTCCGATCGCGCTGAGCTGCACGGACGTCGACGAGATCGTCGAGACCGTGGTGCGCCTCGCACCCTCGTTCGGCGGAGTGAACCTGGAGGACATCTCGGCGCCCCGGTGCTTCGAGATCGAGCGCAGGCTCCAGGAGGAGCTGGACATCCCGGTCTTCCACGACGACCAGCACGGCACCGCCGTGGTCACCCTGGCCGCGCTGCGCAACGCCGCCCGGCTCAGTGGCCGCGCCGTCGGTGACCTGCGGGCCGTGATCTCGGGCGCCGGTGCGGCCGGGGTCGCCATCGCCAAGATGCTCATCGAGGCCGGGATCGGGGACGTGGCGGTCACCGACCGCAAGGGCGTCGTCTCCGCGGACCGGGAGGACCTGACGCCGGTCAAGCGGGAACTGGCCGGGTTCACCAACAAGGCCGGGCTCTCCGGTTCCCTGGAGGACGCGCTGGCGGGCGCCGACGTGTTCATCGGGGTCTCCGGCGGTACGGTTCCGGAGGCGGCGGTCGCCTCCATGGCCGAGGGCGCGTTCGTGTTCGCCATGGCCAACCCGAACCCCGAGGTGCACCCGGACGTCGCGCACAAGTACGCGGCGGTCGTGGCCACCGGGCGGTCGGACTTCCCCAACCAGATCAACAACGTGCTGGCGTTCCCCGGGATCTTCGCGGGCGCGCTCCAGGTGCGGGCCTCGCGGATCACCGAGGGCATGAAGATCGCGGCGGCGGAGGCGTTGGCGGGGGTCGTCGGGGACGATCTCGCGGCCGACTACGTCATCCCCTCTCCCTTTGACGAGCGGGTCGCTCCGGCCGTTACGGCGGCGGTGGCGGCGGCGGCGCGTGCCGAGGGTGTTGCTCGGCGGTGAGGATGTGTGGACGGCCCTGTCTCCTGTTGGGGGCGGGGTCGTCTTTTTGTGCGCGGGGCCGATCGGGTGGTTTCGGTTTGGTGGCGGGTGCGGGTGGCATGTGGCTTGTCGCGCAGTTCCCCGCGCCCCCGCGGGTGTTGCCCGTACCGGTGTCGCGTCGTCGTGCAAGAGGGTGTGTGTCACAGGCGGGAGCGGTTTCGCCGGGCGACCGCTGCGCCTAGGGTCGGGGGCATGTTTGCCGTCTACGCCGCCCGTATCGATCGTGAGCAGCCGTTGAACGGACTGGAGTTGGGGGAGCGTCCGGCTCCTGAGGTCCGTCCTGGCTGGAGCACCGTCGATGTCCGTGCCGCCTCCCTCAACCACCATGACCTCTGGTCCCTGCGCGGTGTCGGTCTGCCCGAGGACCGGCTGCCGATGATCCTCGGGTGTGACGCCGCCGGTGTCGACGAGGACGGGAACGAGGTCGTCCTGCACTCCGTGATCGGACAGACCGGTCATGGCGTCGGGCCCAGGGAGCCCCGGTCGATCCTGACCGAGCGCTACCCGGGGACCTTCGCCGAGCAGGTCGCCGTGCCGACGTGGAACGTGCTGCCGAAGCCGAAGGAGCTGTCCTTCGAGGAGGCCGCCTGTCTGCCGACGGCGTGGCTGACGGCGTACCGGATGCTGTTCACCAACGCCGGGGTGCGGCCCGGGGACTCCGTGCTGGTGCAGGGCGCCGGGGGCGGGGTCGCCACCGCCGCCATCGTGCTCGGCAAGGCCGCCGGGCTGCGGGTCTTCGCGACCAGCCGGGACGAGGCCAAGCGCAAGCGGGCGCTGGAGCTGGGGGCCGTGGAGGCGGTGGAGACGGGTGCGCGGCTGCCGCAGCGGGTCGACGCCGTGATCGAGACGGTGGGCGCGGCCACCTGGTCGCACTCGGTGAAGTCGCTGCGGCCCGGCGGCACGCTCGTCATCTCCGGGGCCACCAGCGGTGACCGGCCCTCGCACGCCGAGCTGACCCGGATCTTCTTCCTGGAGCTGAAGGTCGTCGGCTCGACCATGGGGACGAAGGACGAGCTGGAGGACCTGCTGTCCTTCTGCGCCGCGACCGGCGTACGGCCCGTCATCGACGAGGTGCTGCCGATGGACCGGGCCCGGGAGGGCTTCGAGCGGATGGCGGCGGGGGAGCAGTTCGGGAAGATCGTGCTGACCAACGGCTGAGGCTCAGCGCGCGTCAGGGGCGGCCGGTCCGGAGTTCCCGGGTCGGCCGTTTTCGTGCGCGATGCGTCAACTCTGGTTGACAGGAGCGGCGTGTCAACGTAGGTTGACGTCATGACCGAAGCAACGGATCTCGCCGAGCGTGCGGGTGACCGCGACCCCCGGGTCGGACTCCGGGCCGTCGCCGCGCTGCGCAGGCTGCTGGAGCAACTGGAGGCCGTGCAGGTGCGCAGTGCGCGCAACCAGGGCTGGTCGTGGCAGGAGATCGCCGCGGAACTCGGCGTGAGCAGGCAGGCCGTGCACAAGAAGTACGGGAGGCGATGATGTTCGAACGGTTCACCAAGGACGCCCGGGCGGTGGTGAAGGGGGCCGTGGAGCACTGCGTCCGGACCGGCGCCCGGACCGTGGAGGCGGAGCACCTGCTGCTCGCCCTGCTCGACCGGGAGGCGAGCCGGGGGGCCTTCGCGCTGGCCTCGCTCGGGCTGACCGAGCGGCGGGAGTCGGTGGCCGGGGCACTGGCCGAGGCGCGGCGCCGGGCCGGACTGTCCCAGGCGGACACCGACGCGCTGGCCGGCCTGGGCATCGACGTCCCGGCGATCGTGTCGCGGGTGGAGGAGGCGCACGGGGTCGGGGCGATGTCCGGTGACCGTAGTGCTGGTCCCGCCGAGGGCAAGGGGTGGTGGGGCGGGCACCGGCCCTTCAGCCGCGGCGCCAAGAAGGTGCTGGAGAACTCGCTGCGCATGGCGCTGGCCCACAGTGACCGTCATATCGGGGACGAGCACCTCCTGCTCGCCCTCACCACCCTGCCGGGCGTGGCCTCCGAGGTGCTCGCCGATCACGGGGTGACCCATGCGTCGGTGACCCGGGTGCTGTACGGCGGGGGAGAGGCGAAGGCCGGCTGAGGCGAAGGCGGGCTGAGGCGAAGGCGGGGCTTGGGGTCCGCGCCCCGCTTTGCCTCCTGCCCTGCCTCGCCTCCTGCCCGGCCCTCGCCTTCGGGGCCGCCTCGCCTTGGGTCCGTTATGCCTTAGGCGCCCGCAGCAGTGCCCCGATGTGGGCCGCCGCTGTGGACAGCTGGCGGCGGGCGTCGCGGAGCTGGTCGGGGGTGACGCCGTGGTCCCGGGCCGCGTCGCGGATGTCGTCGCGGAAGCGGTCGAGGAGGCGGTCCAGATCGCGGGCCGGGTCGCCGGTGGAGATGTCGTCATGGGCCCATGAGGGCTGGTAGTCGGCCGGGAAGTCCTCCGGGGTCACCGAGAACTCCGGCTCCTGGTCCGCCCTGGCGGCACCGGCGCGGCCGAACCCGAAGTCCCGGCCCAGGTCCTTGCCGAAGTCCATGCCGAACTCGCCGAACTCCTTGGCCAGTTCGCTCAGGCCCTCGCGCACTCCCGTCGGCCAGTCGCCGCGGGCGAAGTGGTCCTGCACCTGCTCCTGCACTCGCCGGGCGATCCGCTGGATGCCTTCCTGGGCCAGGGCGCGCGCCTGGTCCTGAGCCTCCTTGGCCTGGCGGCGGGCCCGCTGGGCCTCCTCGCGCGCCCGGCGGCTCTCGTCCTTGGCGCGCCGGGCCTGGTCCTTCCACTCCTGCTTGGCCCGGCGCATCTCCTCCTTGGCGGTCCGCCAGGCCTCCTTGTCGCCCTGGGCGTCCGTGCCGTCCTCGGCGGAGCCGCCGCGCTGGGCCGCGCTCGCCGCCGCCCGCATCTCGCGCCGCAGATCGCCCGCGGCGCCCCGGACGTCGGCGCGGATCTCGGCGGCGAGTTCGGCGACCGACTCGCGGATCTCCAGCTCCAGGTCGGCCAGTTCACCGCTGCGGTCGGCCAGCTCGGCACGGCCCGCGTCCGTGATGGCGTACACCTTGCGGCCGCCCTCGGTGGTGTGGGTGACCAGGCCCTCGGCCTCCAGCTTGGCCAGCCGGGGGTAGACCGTGCCCGCCGAGGGGGCGTAGAGGCCCTGGAAGCGCTCCTCCAGGAGGCGGATCACCTCGTAGCCGTGGCGCGGGGCCTCGTCCAGCAGCTTCAGCAGGTAGAGCCGCAGGCGGCCGTGAGCGAAGACGGGGGCCATGTCAGAGCACCTTCTTGTCGGTCGTGCCGTCGGCCGGGGCGCTGGTCGTGGGGCTGTCCCCGTTCGCCGCGGCATCGGGATCGTCCCCCTGGCCTTGCTGTGGACCCTCCTCCGGCTCTACGTCCCACACCCCGTCGTCCGACTGCGGGCGGCGCAGCAGGGCGATCGAGCCGGAGACGGTGGTGGCCTTCAGCCTGCCGTTGCCCGCGCCGAGGCGGCCGGTGATGCGCTTGGCGCCCCACTGGCCGTCCACCCGCAGGTCCTCGAAGGCGTTGGAGACGCTGCCGCTCGCGGTGTTGGCCTCCACCTCGGCGTCGGCCGGGTGGGGGAGGCGGATGGCGATCTCGCCGGAGACGCTGTTGAGGCTGATGTCGGTGGGACGGCTCGTGGGGTCGAGGTCGACGATCATCGAGCCGCTCACCGAGTCGGCCCGCACCGACGAGCCCGCCTCGACGACGGTCAGGTCCCCGGAGACGGAGTGGAAGCGCAGGTCGCCGGTGAGGGCCTGGGCCTCCAGGTTCCCGGAGACCGTGTCGGCGCGGATCTGGCCGGCGAGGCCGACCAAGGTGGTGTCCCCGGAGACGCCCTTCACGTCCGCCCGCCCCTCCAGGCCGGAGATCACGGCAGCCGCGCCCACCGCGCCCACCTCGACGCGGGTGCGCGCCGGGACGGCGAGGGAGACCACGGCGCTGCGGCGCCAGCCCTTGCGGTCGAGCCATTTGAGGAAGCCCTTCCAGGGCAGGTCCTCGTACGCCACGGTCAGGACGCCGTCGCGCTGGGTGACCACCAGGGGCGGGCCGTCGATGTCGGAGACCTCGAGGCGGGCGGAACCTTCTTCCGTGCCCACCACGTTCACCGTTCCGTTGACGATGCGTACCTGGAGTTCGCTCACGGGCGCGTCGAAGGTGAGCTTGCGCGGCTCCGCGACGGACCACTCGGACATGGTGAAGACCTCCGACCTCCATGGCGACGGACGCGCCATATCGCGTCTCGTGTTATTCACGATATATCGCGGGCGGTGGAAGTCAAGACACTCGTTACGGTGACGGTGGTCGCCGCCCCCGCGGGCAAAGTCGCCGCCTCGGCACGTAAAACCGGACAAATTGCCCTAGCGTGTGCACATGCCGCCGGAAGACCACGCCCCTGCCTCCCCGGGCGCGCTGCTGCTGTGCCGCGCCGAGCCCGGAGCCGTCGTCCCCGTCGCCCGGTTGCTGCGCGAGAACGTGCTGCTCAGCCCCGCGGGCGAGGGCTGGAGCCTTCTCGTGCCGGAGAGCGGCCCTCACTTGTCCGGCACCGACTCAGCCGACCCCGTCGACCGCGTCCTCACCGGCTGGGCCACCGCACTCGCCGTGGGCGCCCCCTGGCCCGTAGTCGCGCTGTGGTGGGACGCGGACCGCGCCGGATACACCCTGGCCTCCGGTTTCCGCCGCCCCGTCGGCTATGTCTGGCTCACGGACGGCACCCCGGCCGGGGAGGACGAGGCGATGCGCACCTTCGCAGCCCGCCTGGGGCTCGACCCCGTCCAGGACGTGGACTCGCTCGGCCCGCTGACCGAGCCGGACCCGGAGGCCGACGCGCGCGCCCGGCTCCGGGGCCTGCTCGCGGTGCTCGCGCGGGTGGGCGTCGCCCTGCCCGCGGGGCTCGAACCGGGCGGCCCGGCCGACCGGCTGCGCGAGGCGCTCCGGGAACGCCACGACGTGCAACGGATCGAGTGGTCCGGCAGCTGGGAGGCCGTCCGTACGGGGCTCAGCGCGGTGGACGCGAGCCGGGTCGGCCCCTGTCTGCCCTGGTCCGGCGACCCCCGGGCGCGCGCACTCGCGCTCGCCCAGATCGCCGCGGGACTCCCGCTCACCCTCTGGGGCCTACGCCGGCACAGCGGCGGCTGGACGACGGCGGGCGCGCTCCTGCTCGCGCAGGGCGCACTCACGCTCGGCTACGACCTCACCCACCCGCCGGACTGACCGCCCCGGGCGGACTGACCTCCTCCGCCCGCCTGACCAGCCCCGCCCGCCTGACCGCCCTACTCGTCGTCCTCGTCGTCCAGCCGGGCCAGCCAGGTCGCCAGCCGCTCCACCGGAACCTCGAAGTCCGGGTTGAGGTCGACGAACGTACGCAACTGCTCGGCGAGCCACTCGAAGGAGACCTCTTCCTCGCCGCGCCGCTTCTCGAGTTCCTCGATGCCTCGGTCGGTGAAGTACATGGCGGCTGCTCTCCTGCTGTCCGGAACGGTGCTGCACGCACAGCCTACGTAATGGCCGCCGGGACCGTCGCGCAGCGGAAGCGAGAAGGTCCGGCCCGGGAGAACCCCGGGCCGGACCTTCAGGCGTGCTCGTCAGCGGCTCAGGCCTCGAACACCTCGCGCACCAACTGCTCCTGCTCCGCCTGGTGGCGCTTCGCCGAGCCCACGGCCGGGGACGACGAGTGCGGGCGGGAGATGCGGCGCAGGCGCTCGCCGTGCGGGACGTCGGCGCCGACCGCGAGGTCCAGGTGGTCGATCAGGTTCAGGGCGATGAACGGCCAGGCGCCCTGGTTCGCCGGTTCCTCCTGGGCCCACAGGTACTTCTCGGCGTTCGGGTACTTGGCGATCTCCGCCTGGAGCTCCGCACCCGGCAGGGGGTACAGGCGCTCGATGCGGATGATCGCGGTGTCCTTGATGCCGCGCTTGACCCGCTCGGCGTCGAGGTCGTAGTAGACCTTGCCGGAGGTGAAGACGACCTTGCGCACCGCCGCCGGGTCCACCGACGCGTCGCCGATGACCGGGCGGAACTGGCCCGTGGTGAACTCCTCCGCCTTCGACGCGGCGGCCTTCAGGCGCAGCATCGACTTCGGGGTGAAGACGACCAGCGGCTTGTGGTGCGGGTTGTGCACCTGCCAGCGCAGGAGGTGGAAGTAGTTCGCGGGGGAGGTGGGCGCGGCGACCGTCATGTTGTTCTGGGCGCACAGCTGCAGGAAGCGCTCGATGCGGGCCGAGGAGTGGTCCGGCCCCTGGCCCTCGTAGCCGTGCGGGAGGAGCAGGGTGACGCCGGAGGTCTGGCCCCACTTCTGCTCCGCCGACGAGATGAACTCGTCCACGACCGTCTGCGCGCCGTTGACGAAGTCGCCGAACTGCGCCTCCCACATCACCAGCGCGTCCGGGCGGGCGAGCGAGTAGCCGTACTCGAAGCCCATCACCGCGTACTCGGAGAGGAGGGAGTTGTAGACGTTGTAGCGGGCCTGGTCCTCCGACAGGTACAGCAGCGGGGTGTGCTCCTCGCCGGTCTCGCGGTCGATGATGACCGCGTGCCGCTGGCCGAAGGTGCCGCGCTGGGAGTCCTGGCCGGAGAGCCGGACCGGGACGCCCTCCAGGAGGAGGGAGCCGACCGCGAGGGTCTCGCCCATGCCCCAGTCGATGGTGCCGTCCTCGACCATGGCCGCCCGGCGCTGGAGCTGCGGCAGCAGCCGCGGGTGGACGGTGATGTGGTCGGGGATGTTGACCTGGGACTCGGCGATCCGCTTGACGATCTCCGTGGACACGGCGGTGTTCACGGAGACCGGGAACTCGGCCTGGGTGTCCGGGGCCGGGACGGACGCGGGCTGCGAGGTGGCCTCGCGGACCTCGGTGAAGACCTTCTCCAGCTGGCCCTGGTAGTCCTGGAGGGCCTGCTCGGCCTCTTCCAGGGTGATGTCGCCGCGACCGATCAGCGACTCGGTGTAGAGCTTGCGCACCGAGCGCTTCTTGTCGATCAGGTCGTACATCAGCGGCTGGGTGAAGGCCGGGTTGTCCGACTCGTTGTGACCGCGGCGGCGGTAGCAGATGAGGTCGATCACCACGTCCTTGTTGAACGCCTGACGGAACTCGAAGGCCAGGCGGGCCACGCGGACCACGGCCTCCGGGTCGTCGCCGTTCACGTGGAAGATCGGGGCCTCGATCATGCGGGCCACGTCCGTCGCGTACATCGAGGAGCGCGAGGACTCCGGGGCGGCCGTGAAGCCGACCTGGTTGTTGATGACGATGTGGACCGTGCCGCCGGTGCGGTAGCCGCGCAGCTGGGACATGTTCAGGGTCTCGGCCACCACGCCCTGGCCCGCGAAGGCCGCGTCGCCGTGGATCGCCACCGGCAGGACGGTGAAGTCCGTGCCGCCCTTGTTGATGATGTCCTGCTTGGCGCGGGCGACGCCCTCCAGTACCGGGTCGACGGCCTCGAGGTGCGACGGGTTCGCGACCAGGGAGACCTTGATCTGCTCGCCGTCCAGGCCGGTGAAGGTGCCCTCGGCGCCCAGGTGGTACTTCACGTCGCCGGAGCCGTGCATCGACTTCGGGTCGAGGTTGCCCTCGAACTCCCGGAAGATCTGCGCGTACGACTTGCCGACGATGTTGGCGAGCACGTTCAGACGGCCGCGGTGGGCCATGCCGATGACGACCTCGTCCAGACGGGACTCCGCCGCCGAGTCGAGGACCGCGTCCAGCAGCGGGATGACGGACTCGCCGCCCTCCAGGGAGAAACGCTTCTGGCCGACGTACTTCGTCTGGAGGAAGGTCTCGAAGGCCTCCGCCGCGTTCAGCCGGCGCAGGACGCGCAGCTGCTCCTCGCGCTCCGGCTTGGCGTGCGGGCGCTCCACGCGGTCCTGGATCCACTTGCGCTGCTTGGGGTCCTGGATGTGCATGAACTCGATGCCGGTGGTGCGGCAGTACGAGTCGCGCAGCACGCCGAGGATGTCGCGCAGCTTCATCATCGACTTGCCCGCGAAGCCGCCGACGGCGAACTCGCGCTCCAGGTCCCACAGGGTGAGCCCGTGCTCGGTGATGTCCAGGTCGGGGTGCTTGCGCTGCTGGTACTCCAGCGGGTCGGTGTCGGCCATGACGTGGCCGCGGACCCGGTAGGAGTGGATCAGCTCGAAGACGCGGGCGGCCTTGGTGACGTCGTCGTCGTGGGAGGCGTCGATGTCCTTGAGCCAGCGGACCGGCTCGTAGGGGATGCGCAGCGCCTCGAAGATGTCGTCGTAGAAGCCGTTCTCGCCGAGGAGCAGGTTGGCGACCTGGCGGAGGAACTCGCCGGAGGCCGCGCCCTGGATCACCCGGTGGTCATACGTCGAGGTGAGCGTCATGACCTTGGAGATGCCGAGCTTGTTCAGCGTGTCCTGGCTGGTGCCCTGGAACTCCGCCGGGTAGTCCATGGCGCCGACGCCCATGATCACCGACTGGCCGGGCATCAGGCGCGGCACCGAGTGGACGGTGCCGAGGCCGCCGGGGTTGGTCAGGGAGACCGTGACGCCGGTGAAGTCGGCCATCGTCAGCTTGTTGTCGCGGGCGCGGCGGACGATGTCCTCGTAGGCCTGCCAGAACTCGAAGAAGTTCAGCGTCTCGGCCTTCTTGATGGCCGCGACGACCAGCTGGCGGTCGCCGTTCGGCTTCACCAGGTCGATGGCGAGGCCGAGGTTGACGTGCTCCGGCTTGACCAGGGTGGGCTTGCCGTCCTTGGTCTGGAACGACCAGTTCATCGACGGCATGGCCTTGATGGCCTGCACCATCGCGTACCCGATGAGGTGGGTGAAGGAGATCTTCCCGCCCCGGGCGCGCTTGAGGTGGTTGTTGATGACGATGCGGTTGTCGAACAGCAGCTTCACCGGGACGGCGCGCACGGACGTGGCCGTGGGCATCTCCAGCGAGGCGTCCATGTTCTTCGCCACGGCGGCGGAGGGGCCGCGCAGGGTCACCAGTTCGGGGCCCTCGGGGGCCTCCGCGGCGGGCTCGGCCTTCTTCGGCTGCGCGGCGGCGGGCTTCGCCGCGGCGGGCTTGGCGGCCGGAGCGGCGGCCGGGGGCTTGGCGGCCGGGGCGGGCGCCGGGGCCGGGGCCGGGGGCTGCGCCGGGGCCGTCGGGGCCGGAGCCGGAGCGGCGGGGGCCGCGGGGGCGGCCGCGGCGGGGCTGGTGGTGTCCGTGGCCCCCGTGGCCGCGGTACCCGCCGGAGCCGGGGTGGCAGGCGCTCCCGGCTTGTAGTCGGCGAAGAAGTCCCACCAGGCGCGGTCTACCGAATTCGGGTCCTGGAGGTACTGCTGATAGATCTCGTCGACGAGCCACTCGTTCGGACCGAACGCGGCAGCGGGGTTCTTGCCCGCTTGGTCTGCGTCGGTCGAGATGCTCGATGCGTTACTGGGGGACTGTGGCGACACGGCGGCAACCGCCCTCTTCCGCTTCACAAGGTGATGGACAGCGGGAATAAAGGCTACGCCTCCATGACCGAGAAGGTCAGGCCAGGCCGGTTCATCGTCGTGTAAGTCACATCCAAGACCGTGTTTCAGTGCCGACAATGGCGGGAAACAAGCGGGGTTTCAAAGGGAAACGGGTACGACGACCCCGGCCCGGCGCGTACGAGACGCGGGCCTCTGCCTGATCACACGTGTCCGTCAGTGCGGACGACCATGGATCATGTGGCTCCGCTTCGAACTTTACGTCAACTTGGCACAGAAGGCAGTCCCGGAAGGGTGACGAGGATCCGGCAGCCGCGCTCGGATTCGGCCACGCCGATCCGGCCGCCGTGCAGGTCCACCGCCCAGCGGGCGATCGCGAGGCCGAGCCCCGTACCGCCGTCGCTGCCCGGGCCGTGCGGCCGGTTCGCCGCGCCCCGGTTGAACCGCTCGAAGACCCGGTGCCACTCCGAGCGCGGAATCCCGGGACCCTCGTCGAGAACCTCCAGCTCAAGCGATTCCGGCCGGGGCCCGCGCCGCGCCTTCACCGTCACCCGGCCGTGCGCCGGGCTGTGCTTGACCGCGTTGTCGATCAGGTTGGCGACGACCTGGTGGATCCGCTCCGGGTCGGCGTGCGCCGTCAGCTCCGGCGGGTGCACGTCCAGGCTCAGATGGACGTCGGTGCGGGTGTGGCTGCCGGACCCGGAAGCAATGCCCGCGCGCGCCGAAGCGACCATGTTGGCCTCCTTCAGCACCCCCGACAGATAGGGCCACACCTCGAAGCGCCGCTGCCGCAGCGGTACGACGCCGTTGTCCAGCCGCGACAGGTCCAGCAGCGTCTCCACGAGCCGTCCCAGCCGCTCGGTCTGCTTCAGCGCCGTACGCATGGTCTCGGGGTCGGCCTCGGCGATGCCGTCGACGACGTTCTCCAGCACCGCCCGCAACGCCGCGATGGGGGTGCGCAGCTCGTGGGAGACGTTCGCCACCAGCTCCTTGCGCTGCCGGTCCTGTGCCTCCAGGTCGTCGGCCATGCGGTTGATGGTGACGGCGAGGTCGCCCAGCTCGTCCCGGCGGTTCTCGCGCACCCGGCGGGTGTAGTCGCCGTGCGAGATGGACCGGGCCACGGCGTTCATCTCGTCCAGCGGCGCGGTCAGGGAGTGGGCGACGAACTGGGTGACCAGCAGGGTGGCGATCATCGAGAAGACCATGATGAAGCGCACCTCGGTCTGGTAGCGCACCGCGTTCACCGACAGTCCGGTGGTGATCAGTACGCCGATGACGACCGTGGCGCCCAGCTTGGTCTTGATCGAGAACGGGCGCACCCGGCCCCACGGCTCCCCGGGGCCTCTCCGGCCGGTCCGCCCCCCGCTCATGGCGTCGGCGTCTCCAGGGCGTACCCGACGCCGTGCACCGTGCGGATCCGCTCGGCGCCGATCTTCCGGCGCAGCGCCTTGATGTGGCTGTCGACGGTGCGGGTGCCGGAGGCGTCCGCCCAGTCCCAGACCTCGGCGAGCAGCTGCTCGCGCGAGAGCACCGCGCGCGGGGTGTTGGCCAGGCAGACCAGCAGGTCGAACTCGGTGGGGGTGAGGTGCACGTCCTCGCTGCGCACCCGCACCCTGCGCTGCGCGTGGTCGATCTCCAGCTCGCCCAGGCGCAGGATGCCGCTGCGCGGGGTCGACGCGGCGATCGCGGCCCGCTCCACCCGGCGCAGCAGGACGTGCACGCGGGCGGCCAGCTCACGCATGGAGAACGGCTTGGTCATGTAGTCGTCGGCGCCGACGCCCAGCCCGACCAGCATGTCGGTCTCGTCGTCGCGCGCGGTGAGCATCAGCACCGGCACCGGACGCGCGGCCTGCACCCGGCGGCAGACCTCGAGGCCGTCGAAGCCGGGCAGCATGATGTCGAGGATCAGCAGGTCGGGCTGCCAGGCCTCGGCGGTGTCCACGGCCGCCGGTCCGTCGCCCGCGGTCTGCACGAGGAATCCCTCGGCGCGCAGGCGGGCCGCGATGGCGTCGACGATCGTCGCGTCGTCCTCGACCACCAGCACCCGGCGCTGCGCGCCCGGAGT
The DNA here is from genome assembly GCF_018070565.1 of Streptomyces sp. B93. Lineage (GTDB taxonomy): Bacteria > Actinomycetota > Actinomycetes > Streptomycetales > Streptomycetaceae > Streptomyces. The sequence goes on along the minus strand of NZ_JAGPXL010000027.1, from coordinate 63,346 downwards.
GGTCGCCGCCGTGCCGTTGTGGGAGGTGTGTGTCTGCTCCATCGCCCGCCCCTGAAGTGTGCTTTCCGGAATCCGTGGGGTGATCCCATGACTGCGCTTGACGCTTGAATGATCGGCGTCAGGCAAGCAGGGTACGGGGAGTCACCATCGCTCGGCTATCCAGGTCGGACGCCGAGATGAACGACGTCCGGAACGCCCCGGGCAACGGGGATCTCTTCGGTACGCACTTGTTGGAATCCGGCATTCCACAAGGTTCCTTCAAATTCCGGGGAGGGTTTGGCGGACCATACGGCGAGCACTCCGCCGGGCGCCAAAACCCTTGTGCAGCTTGCCAGTCCGGCGGGGGAGTAGAGGCTTTCGTTGGCTTCCGTGACGGTCCAGTCGGGGCCGTTGTCGATGTCCAGGCACAGGGCGTCGAAAGTGGCGGATGTCTCATTGACGTAATCGATCAGATCCGCCTCGACGACTTGGACGCGCGGGTCGGAGAGGGCCTCGCGGGTGAGGGCCGACAGCGGTCCGCCGAGGTGCCAGTCGATGACGGCGCGTTCCCGTTCCACCACCGTGATCCGGCCCCAGCGCGGGTTGCCCGTGGCATGTGCGAGTGAGAATCCGACGCCGAGTCCGCCGATGAGCACCCGTGGTCCGGGGCGGCTGTCCAGGGCGTCGAGGGCCGCGTCGACCAGCAGTCTCTCCGAGCGGCCGTCGGAGGTGTCCATCAGGAAACAGCCGTTGGCGATGATCTGGAGCAGCTCGCCATGACGGCGCAGCACCACCTCGCCGTAGGGACCCTCACGCCGGTCCAGGACTTGGGGAGTGTCGTAAGCGGTGGCCATGGGGTCATCCTGGCACCCGTGTTCGCCGGGTGTCGGCGGAATTACCGGCGGGTGGCGGGCGTACGGCGTCCAGGAGGCGCGTCCAACGGGGGCGTACGCACGGTCAGGCGTCGTCGCGGCCGGTGAACCTGGCGGAGGTCAGCGGGGCTTCCGTCCGCCATTCCAGGTGCTCGTAGAGCGCCCGCCCCGCCGGGGTGCCCGCCAGGACCGCGGTCCTGACGCCCTGTTCGGCGGCGGTGCGGTGCAGGAGGGTCATCACACGGCTGCCGAGGCCCTTGCGCCGGTGCGCCGGTGCCGTCTCTATCTGGTCCACGACCGCGGTCGCGCCGGTGGCGGCGAGCTGGCCGCGGGCCGCGAGGGCGCCGTCCGGCGCGGCGAGCAGCACGCGCGTGACGCCCGCCCGGGTCCACACGCGCAGCCGGAAGCCCTCGGGAATCTCCGGTGCGGCGGGGGCGCGGTCCGGGACGCGGAAGGTCATCAGGTGGCCCGGTTCGGGGTCGGTCCACCAGCCCTCGCCCAGCCAGCCGCCGACCCGCGCGGGGTCGGCGAAGACCTTCAGCCAGACTCCGGCGCCAGGTCACGGCGTCGGCGACCTTGCGGACGGTGGCCTCCTCGACGGCGTCGCCGGTGGCGGCGAGGACATGACGGGTGACGTGCTCGGCCTGGCCCATGTCGATGGTCCAGCCCCAGGGCTCCACCTGCGGCGGGGCGGCCCCGCGGGAGACGACCCAGCCGTCGACCCAGGTTCCGACGACGTTCTCCATGACCCCTCCGTAATGGGTGCTCGGCGGTAATGCCTATTACAGAGGACCGTATGCGGCACCGGCGCCGACCGGCAGGGGTGATCGCCCACAGCGAACGCCGGAGGGGTTGGGGAACATTCAAGGACCGTCGAGCATTGAGTCGGCATAGCTCAACTTGACTGCCTAAGGGGAGATCATGGCTGCTGAGTCCACAGCGTTCACACCGCTCGCCCTGCCCGTGCTGCCGCTCGACGACGAGGTCGTGCTGCCCGGAATGGTGGTCCCGCTGGACCTGAGCGACTCCGAGGTGCGGGCCGCGGTGGAGGCCGCCCAGGCCGCCGCCCGGACCGAACCCGGAAAGCCCAAGGTGCTGCTGGTGCCACGCATCGACGGGACCTACGCGCGTACCGGCGTCCTCGGCACGGTGGAGCAGGTCGGCCGACTGGCCGACGGTGACCCGGGCGCCCTGATCCGCGGCCGCGGCCGTGTGCAGATCGGCGCCGGAACCACCGGGCCCGGCGCGGCGCTGTGGGTCGAGGGCACCCGGATCGACGTGAGCGTGCCCGAGCCGCTGCCCGGCCAGGTCACGGAACTCATGAAGGAGTACAAGGCCCTCGCCGTCGCCTGGCTGAAGAAGCGCGGCGCCTGGCAGGTCGTCGACCGCGTCCAGGCCATCGACGACGTGTCCGCCCTCGCCGACAACTCCGGTTACTCACCGTTCCTCACCATCGAACAGAAGGTGGAGCTGCTGGAGACCGCCGACCCGGTCGCCCGCCTCCGCCTCGCCACCCAGCAACTGCGCGACCACCTCGCCGAGCAGGACGTCGCCGAGACCATCGCCAAGGACGTCCAGGAAGGCGTCGACAAGCAGCAGCGCGAGTTCCTGCTGCGCCGCCAGCTCGAAGCGGTCCGCAAGGAGCTGCGCGAGCTGAACGGCGGGAACGGCAAGGACTCCGCCGAGGAGTCCGACGACTACCGCGCCCGCGTGGAGGCCGCCGACCTGCCGGAGAAGGTCCGCGAGGCCGCGCTGAAGGAGGTCGACAAGCTCGAACGCTCCTCCGACCAGTCCCCCGAGGGCGGCTGGATCCGCACCTGGCTGGACACGGTCCTGGAGATGCCGTGGAACGAGCGGACCCAGGACGAGTACGACATCCAGGGCGCCCAGCGCGTGCTCGACGCCGAGCACGCCGGTCTGGAGGACGTGAAGGAGCGGATCACCGAGTACCTGGCGGTGCGCAAGCGGCGTGCCGACCGCGGCCTCGGGGTCGTCGGCGGGCGACGCGGCGGTGCCGTGCTGGCGCTCGTCGGACCGCCCGGCGTCGGCAAGACCAGCCTCGGTGAGTCCGTGGCGCACGCCATGGGCCGCAAGTTCGTCCGCGTCGCCCTCGGCGGCGTCCGCGACGAGGCCGAGATCCGCGGCCACCGCCGTACGTACGTCGGCGCACTGCCCGGCCGGATCGTCCGCGCCATCAAGGAGGCCGGGTCGATGAACCCGGTCGTGCTGCTCGACGAGATCGACAAGGTCGGCTCCGACTTCCGCGGCGACCCCGCGGCGGCCCTCCTGGAGGTCCTGGACCCGGCGCAGAACCACACCTTCCGCGACCACTACCTGGAGGTCGAACTCGACCTGTCCGACGTGGTCTTCCTCGCCACCGCCAACGTCCTGGAGGCCATCCCCGAGGCGCTGCTGGACCGGATGGAGCTGGTCCGCCTCGACGGCTACACCGAGGACGAGAAGGTCGTCATCGCCCGCGACCACCTGCTGCCCCGGCAGCTGGAGCGCGCCGGGCTCGACAAGGACGAGGTGACCCTCGACGAGGGCGCGCTGCGCAGGCTCGCGGGCGAGTACACCCGGGAGGCGGGCGTGCGCACCCTGGAGCGGTCCATCGCGCGGCTGCTGCGCAAGGTCGCGGCCCAGCACGAACTGGGCGAGCGGAAGCTGCCGTTCACGGTCACCTCCGACGATCTGCGGGGCCTGATCGGACGGCCGCACCACGTGCCCGAGTCCGCCCAGGACCCGGCCGAGCGGCGCACCGCGGTACCGGGCGTGGCGACCGGCCTGGCGGTGACCGGCGCGGGCGGTGACGTGCTGTTCGTCGAGGCGTCGCTGGCCGACCCGGAGACGGGCGCGGCGGGACTGACGCTGACCGGTCAGCTCGGTGACGTGATGAAGGAGTCGGCGCAGATCGCGCTGAGCTTCCTGCGCTCGCACGGCGCCGAACTGGAACTGCCGGTGGCCGACCTGAAGGACCGGGGCGTGCACATCCACTTCCCGGCGGGCGCGGTGCCCAAGGACGGCCCGAGCGCGGGCATCACGATGACCACGGCCCTCGCGTCGCTGCTGTCCGGGCGGCTGGTCCGCACGGACGTGGCGATGACCGGGGAGGTCTCGCTGACCGGGCGGGTCCTGCCGATCGGCGGGGTGAAGCAGAAGCTGCTCGCCGCGCACCGCGCCGGGGTGACCACGGTGATCATCCCCAAGCGCAACGAGCCCGACCTGGACGACGTCCCCGCGGAGGTGCTGGACAAGCTGGACGTCCACGCCGTCACCGACGTCCGGCAGGTCCTGGAGCTGGCGCTGACGCCCGCGACCAGCGGGGCGGCGCCGGAGGTTCCGGTCGCGGCGTGACGGACGCGGCCGGTGAGGTGGAGGCCCGGGTTCTCGTGAGGGAGGCCCGGGCCTTCGCCGTGAGGGTCTCTACGCACGCAGAGACTGCGGAAGGAGATATTCCGGAAGCTGCCGTTGGTCTGAGCCTGCGAAATACTGACCGAACTGCGGCGATGGGCGCCCAGGACGGAAACTTTCAGTGACGGGAAACCGGGCAGGGGTGCTGACGTGCACGAGGACGGAAACGGCGGAGGACACCGGGGGCAACCCGGTGCGTCGACGGCTGGTGCGGACCAGGAGTTCCTGGCGCTGGAGCGCGAGCTGACGGTCTTCCTGCGGCGGGCCCGCGCCAACCAGGGCGAGATGGCCCGCGCGGTCCATCCGGACCTGGAGTCCGCCGCGTACGGACTGCTCGTGCGGCTGGAGGAGCACGGCCGTCAGCGGGCCACCGATCTCGCCGCGTACATCGGCGTCGGCAAGGCCACCATGTCCCGGCAGCTGCGCGCCCTGGAGGACCTCGGCCTGGTGGCCCGGGAACCCGACCCCGCCGACGGGCGCGCCTGGCTGGTGCACCTCACCGAGGAGGGCCGCACCCGCGTCCAGAGCGTCCGCGTCGCCCGCCGCGCCCGCTACGTCGAGAAGCTCTCCCACTGGGACCGCGCGGAGGTCGCGGAACTGGCCCGCCTGCTCAACCAGTTGAACCGCGGCATGGAGAAGTGACGGCCCTGGACGGCGAGGCCGGGCCGCCGGACCCGCGCGAGGTGAGATGACGGGCGCGGTCACCGGGAAGGGCGGCCCACCCGGGGCGCCGCCGGGCGGCTGTCCGCCCGCACCGGGCGACCACGCGCCTGTCCCGGGCAGCCGCCCCGCGTCCGCCCTCGGCGTTCGCCTCCGCCCTCGGTGTTCGCCTCTGCTCCCGGTGTTCGCGTCCGCTCCCGGTGTTCGCGTCCGCCCTCGGCGTTCGCCTCCGCTCCCGGCATCCCGCCGTCACCCGTGGCGTCCCGCGCCCACCCCCGCTCGGCGTGTGACCGGCACGCGACTCGGTGGCCGCCGGGAGGGTCACAGCTCCGCGTGTACCACCGTCGCGTCGTCGTGGGTCTTGCTGCGGCGCAGGTGCGTCCGCCGGTCGCGGTCGGCGGTCTCCAGGGCTCGTACGCGGGCCACCAGGGACCGGGCGCCCTCCTTGCGTACGAGGGCCAGGCACTGGGACCAGTCGCCCTCGCGGAACTTCTCCACCCAGCGGGCCGCCCCGTCCGTCAGGGCGGTGAGGGAGCGGACCCGGTCCCGGGGCAGGGTGCCCGTCACCGCGCGGGCCGCGACCGAGGGGTCCGCCGCGGCGGTCCAGAAGCCGCCCTCCTTGTTGCGGAGCGTGGCGTCGATCACGGCGTCGGAGGTGCGGGCGGCGGCCGGGATGCGGGCCAGGCGGTCGTCGAGGAGCGCGGTGACCGTGCCGTCGGGGGACTCCACCAGCAGGGCCGAGTCGGCGAGCAGCAGGTAGTCGACCGCGTCCGGGGTCCAGCGGGCCAGGGTCACCGTCGCCTGTGGGGTGCGCGGGTGAGAAAGGTCACAGGTTTGCGCATGGGCCCCGGCGGTACGCGTGATCGCCCGGGCCAGCACGTCGGACAGGGGAACATCCGGGAGTGAAACGGTCAGTTCGGTCAGCGCTCCGCCCAGTCGGGCGGTGTACCAGGGCACGGAGTGCCGACAGCCCGTGCCGTCCGCCGGCGGCGTCACCCCGTCCAGCACGACGACCGCCCCACCCTGTCCCGAAGCGGGTAGTCCGACGGCGGCGAAGTCCTCGTTGGGACGGTCCGGGTCACCGGGCTCCGACACAAGTTCCGTTCGCATGGCGCCAGTCTGCACCACCCCTTCACAACGTCCGCGAAAGGGCCGCAGCCACCCCCGAGTCATCGCGCCGCCGCAGGTCAGCTGCCGGTTTTGGGCGGGAATGGAGCGCTCCGGGAAGACGTGGCGGCGAATATTGCCAAAGCCCGCCCCAGACGTCCAACCGGCCCGCCGCACAAGGCCCTCGCACGCACCACGGGAACTTGCCCCTCAACTCCCCCACGGTATTCACTCCTTCGGGTGGCGGGTCAGACGATGCGCGACCACCGCCCACCGGCACTGGGAGGGTTCGTCACCGGTGGGGGTCCCTCCCCGACCGACCGCGGTTCAGCAGCCGGGGAGCGCGCGTCGAGTTGACGGCGGCTCACCCGGGCCCTTGGGTACACGAGTTACGGAATGCGAGCACCGGTGCAGAAGAAGCGGCCTCGGCGCACAGGCAGGCAGACGGCCTCCGAAGGGGGCACCGAGCAGCCCCCCGTCGGCAAGGGCCGCCCCACGCACGTACGCAACCGGCTGATCGTGGCCGTGGCCGTGGTGGCCGCCGCCATCGCCGGTGCGGGCGCCCCCTCCGTGCTCACCGCCTCCGGTGACCTCCACGACTCCCAGGAGCTGGTGACGCTCGCCGAGCAGACCCGGGACGCGCTCATGCTGGCGCACGCCCTGGCCGACGAACGCGACGAGGTCACCTCGTACATCGCCGCCGGACGCCCCAAGTCCAAGGCGCCCGCGGAGGACCCCAGCGCCCGCGTCGACCGGCAGGTCGAGGAGCTGCGGACCGACGCCGACACCCCCGCCGCGCTCCGCGCCGACCTGGAGGGCATCGCCGCCGTCCGCAGAGCGGCGCTCACCGGCAAGAGCACCGCTCTCGAAGCGCACGACGCCTACACGGCGGCCATCACCGAGCTGCACCGGCTCGCCGAGGACCTGGCCGAGCTGACCCCGCCCCGCGCGGGCTCCGGCGACCACGCCCTCGCCGAACTCGACGCCGCCGTCCAGCAGGCCGCCGCCGCCCGCGGACTCCTGCTCGCCGCGCTCAGCGTGCCCAGCACCACCCAGACCGTCTACGACCCGATCACCGGCCTGCCCTCGGAGACCACCGTCACCTCGGAGGCCGACGCCAAGCAGCGCACCGCGCTCAGCGCCGCCGCCCAGCAGGCCCGGCTCCGCTCCGACGCCGCCCTGGCCGACTTCCGCGAGACCGCGACCAAGGCCGCCAAGACGTCGTACGACTCCACCGTCACCGGACCCGAGGTCAACTCGGCGGAGAAGTACCTCGCCGACCTCACCGACCAGCCCACCCTCAGCGACCGCGAACTCGACACCGACCCCGGGAAGCTGGCCGCGGCCCTCTCCGCCCGCATCGACTCCATGCGCGGCGCCGAGTCCGCCCTCTACGACCGGCGCGCCAAGGACCTCGCCCAGCTGCGCGACGACGACGTCACCGCGCTGGAGATCCGCATCGCCGTGCTCGGCGCGCTGATGCTGCTGGCCGTAGGCATCGCCACGGCCATGGCCCGCACCCTCACCCGGCCGCTGTCGGTGCTGCGGCGCGGCTCCGCCCGGCTCGCCGGGGCCGAGGACCCGGCCGCCGAGGAACCCGTGAGGTTCACCGGCCGCAACGACGAGTTCGCCCAGGTCGTCCGGTCCGTCAACGCCCTGCACGCGCACGCCGCCGCCCTCCAGGACCGCATCGTCACCCTGGAGGCCGACCGCAAGCACCTCGTCGGCCAGCGGCAGAAGATGGCCGACGCCCGCGAGGGACTGCGCGGTGAACTCGACGAGGCCGCCGCCCAGCTGGAGCGGCTGCGCGGCAGCATCGGCTCCACCTTCGTCAACCTCGCGCTGCGCACCCTCGGGCTGGTCGAGCGGCAGCTCGCCGTCATCGAGGGCCTGGAGGAGCGCGAGCAGGACCCGGACCGGCTCGCCACCCTCTTCAAGCTCGACCACTTCGCCACCGTCATGCGGCGGCACAGCGAGAACCTGCTCGTCCTCGCCGGTACCGAACACGTCCAGCAGAGCGCCGGTCCCGTCCCGCTCGTGGACGTCGTACGAGCCGCCGTCAGCGAGATCGAGCGCTACGAGCGGGTCCGGATCGCCGCGCTGCCGCCGCACGCGCACATCGCCGGGTTCGCCGCCGACGACCTCTCCCACCTGCTCGCCGAACTCATGGAGAACGCCACCTCGTTCTCCCCGCCCGACCTGCCCGTGGAGATCTCCGGCTGGCTGCTGGAGAACGGCGAGGTCATGCTCTCCGTGCAGGACGAGGGCATCGGCATGACCGACGACCGGATGAGCCGCCTCAACGCCCGGCTCGGCGACTTCGACCCGGAGTCGCCCTACGACCAGGAGGGCGAGGACGGACTCGGGCTCGGCCTGTACGTGGTGGCCCGGCTCGCCCACCGGCACGGGGTGCGGGTGCAGCTGCGGGAGCAGAAGCAGGGCGGCATCGCGGCCGTGGTGATCCTGCCGGAGGCCCTGCTGGCCGCCGCCTCGCCCACGGCCACCGCACCGGCGGCCTCGCCGGTCACCACCACCGGCACCTTCTCGCTGCCCGGCGCGGACGCCGAGGCCAACTCCAACGTCCTGCCCGGCCGGACGGGCGGCGACGACCCGCTGGTGGCATTGGCGGAGAAGGCCGTACGGGAGACGGCTCAGGCGGAGGAGACGGGCGCGGCCACGGGCACCGAGGCCGAGGCCGACCCGGAGGCCGGGACCGACGCCGACACGGCCGAGGAGTCCCCGGCGGAGGACCGCGCCGCCGAGCGCCCCGCCGAGACCACCATGGAACTCCTGATCCCGGCCCAGCCGACCGAGCCCGACCCGGCCCCACCAGCCCCGGCCGCATCCAAGGACGCTCCCGTATCCGAAGCCGATCCCGCACCCGAAGGCGCACCGGAGCCCCCTCCCACCGCCGACCCGTACGCGATCGGCCCCGACACCCACGACCGCACACCCGACGAGGGGGACGACGACCCGGTCACCGACAAGGGGCTGCCCAAGCGCACCCCGAAGATCACCGCGCCCGCGACGGCACCCCGGCCCAGGTCGGGAGCCGTCGACGCCGAGGCGCTTAGGCGCCGGCTGGGCGGTTTCCGTCGGGGGGCGGAGGCCGGCCGGCGCGAGGTGGAGGCGGAGATCACCGAGCAGACGGCCCAGAACCGTACGCCCGACCCGACGGCACCGGACGCCGCACGCGCACGAGCACACGACCACGCTGAAGAAGCCACGGGGGGCACAGTCGAGGAGGCAAGCAGTTGACCGCGCCCAGTACCTTCGGACTGAGCAGTGAGGCCCGCAATCTGCACTGGCTGCTGACCAACCTGGTCGAGGAGGTGCCCGGCATCCTCTCCGTCGCGGTGGTCTCCTCCGACGGCCTGCTGCTGCTCTCCTCCGACCCGGGGCGGATCGAGGCGGCCCGCCAGTCGTCCGACGACCGCCCCACCGGCCCGCGCGGCTCCTCCGCCGACCTGGCCACCATCGTCTCCGGCATCGGCAGCCTCACCGTCGGCGCCGCGAAGCTGCTCCAGTTCGGGAACGTCAAGCACTCCATGGTGGCCATGGAGGAGGGCAGCCTGTTCGTGATGTCGATCAGCGACGGCTCGCTGCTCGGCGTGCACGGCTCCGCTGACTGCGACATGAGCGTGGTGGCGTACCACATGGCGCTCTTCGTGGGCCGCGCCGGACATGTGCTGACCCCGGAACTCCGCAGTGAGCTGCGAAAATCCCTGGAGTCCGCGGAGTCCACCGGGAGCGGCCGATGAGTACGGCGCCGAAGAACCGCAAGGGACAGCTCCCCGTCCGCGGCGGTGACCGCAAGCCCGCCCGGGTGCGCCCCTACTCGCTCACCGGTGGCCGCACCCGCTTCGGCCACGTCCTGCTCGTGGAGACCTTCGTGGGCGCCACGGAAGCCGTCGCGGAGCTGGACGCCGGGCCGGAGCGCAGAGAGCTGACGAATGGTTCCCTCAGCACCCGGGTGATGCCGGAGATGCGGGCCATCGTCGAACTGTGCCGCCGTATGCGCACGGTGGCCGAGATCGCCGCGCTGCTGAAGATGCCGCTCGGCGTGGTCCGCGTTCTGCTGAGCGACCTCGCGGACCAGGGAAAGATCCGTGTGTACGGCACCGGAACCGGCCACGGCACGGGCCGGCCGGACCGCGCTCTGCTGGAAAGGGTGCTGAGTGGACTCCGTCGTCTCTGACGCCGCCGCCTTCGGCGACGCCCCGGCCTTGGAGCCGGACGAGGAACTGCGGCCGTGGCAGACGGACCGCGCCCGCGCCCCCATCGCCACGAAGATCGTGGTCGCGGGCGGCTTCGGCGTCGGCAAGACCACACTGGTCACCGCCGTCTCGGAGATCACGCCCCTCCAGACGGAGGCGCTGATGACCGAGGCGAGCGAGGAGACCGACGATCTCACCGCCACGCCCGGCAAGGTGAGCACCACCGTGGCCATGGACTTCGGCCGCATCACGCTCGACGACGACCTGGTGCTCTACCTGTTCGGCACGCCGGGCCAGCAGCGGTTCTGGTTCATGTGGGACGACCTGGTGCGCGGCGCGATCGGCGCGGTGGTGCTGGTCGACACCCGGCGGCTGAAGGACAGCTGGCCCGCGTTGGACTACTTCGAGAGCTGCGGCCTGCCCTACGTCGTCGCGGTCAACCACTTCGACGGCAGTGAGGTGTTCGAGCCGGAGGACGTGCGGGAGGCGCTGACCATCCCGCGGCACATACCTGTCATGATCATGGATGCGCGGCGCAGGATCTCCGTGATCGAGACCCTCCTGGCCCTGGTGGGCCACGCGCTCGACGAAACCCCCGAGTAGGAGACGGACTTCGTATGCGGAAGATACTCGTCGTGGGAGCCGGTCAGTCCGGACTCCAGCTCGCCCTCGGCCTCCAGTCACACGGATACGACGTCACGCTGATGTCCAACCGGACGGCGGACGAGATCCGTTCCGGCCGGGTCATGTCGACGCAGTGCATGTTCCACACCGCACTCCAGCACGAGCGTGACCTCGGCCTGAACTTCTGGGAGTCCCAGGCACCCAGGATCGAGGGACTCGGCGTCTCCGTCGCCGCGCCCGGCTCCTTCGACCCGGGGCCCACGCAGCGCGCGATCGACTGGGTGGGCAAGCTCGACGGGTTCGCGCAGTCCGTGGACCAGCGGGTGAAGATGGCGGGCTGGATGGAGACGTTCGCCCAGCGCGGCGGCCAGCTGGTCATCCACGGCGCGGCGGTCGGCGACCTCGACTACTTCTCCCGTACGTACGACCTGGTCCTGGTCTCGGCGGGCAAGGGCGAACTCGTGCAGATGTTCGCCCGCGACCCCGAGCGCTCTCCGTACAGCGAGCCGCAGCGCGCCCTCGCCGTCGCCTACGTCCACGGCCTGGGCCCCCGCCCCGAGCACCCCGACATGGAGGCGGTGCGCTGCAACCTGGTGCCCGGCGTCGGCGAGATGTTCGTCATGCCGACGTTCACCACCTCCGGCCGCGCCGACATCCTCTTCTGGGAGGGCATACCCGGCGGCCCGCTCGACGTCTTCAAGGACGTCAAGGACCCCTCCGAGCACCTCGCGCTCACCCTGGAGCTGATGGAGAAGTTCCTGCCCTGGGAGTACGCGCGGGCCACCAAGGTCGAGCTGACCGACGCGGGCGGCACGCTCTCCGGCCGCTACGCGCCCACGGTCCGCAACCCGGTCGGGCGGCTGCCCGGCGGCGGTCTGGTGCTCGGCGTGGCCGACGTCGTCGTCGCCAACGACCCCATCACCGGGCAGGGTTCGAACTCGGCGTCCAAGTGCGCCGCCAGCTACCTCGCCTCGATCCTCGACCACGGCGACAAGCCGTTCGACGAGGACTGGATGCGCGCCACGTTCGACCGCTACTGGGAGACCGCGCGGCACGTCACCAAGTGGACCAACACGATGCTGGCCCCGCCGCCGGAGCACGTCCTGAACCTGATCGGCGCCGCCGGACAGCTGCCCCCGGTCGCCGACCGCTTCGCCAACGGCTTCAACGACCCGGCCGACTTCGAGAACTTCTTCTACGAGCCGGAGAAGACGGCCGCCTACCTGTCCTCGGTGACCGGATAGGCGCTCGGCGCCCCTTCGTCAGCCGGGGCGCACCGCGCCGAGGATGGGGTGGGCGGCGATGGGGGAGACCTTGACCCGCTCGCCCGTCCTGGGAGCCTGGATGACCTTGCCGTCGCCCTGGTAGATGGCCACATGGGTGGCGTCCGGGTAGTAGACGACCAGGTCACCGGGCCGCAGCTCCGTCAGGGGGACCCTCGGCAGCCGCGCCCACTGCTCCTGGCTGGTCCGGGGGATGGGCGTACCGGCACGGGCCCAGGCCTCGGAGGTCAGCCCGGAGCAGTCGTACGTCTCCGGGCCCTCCGCGCCCCACTCGTACGGCTTGCCGAGCTGGCGGGTGGCGTGGCGCAGCGCCCGGTCGCCCCGGTCGGACGGCTTGTGGTCGCCGCCGAGGGCACCGGAGGACAGCAGCCGCCGCTGCGCCTCGTCGACGCCCGACTTCTCGAACTCGGCGAGTGCGGCGAGCTGTTCCGGGGTGAGGGAGGCGAGCAGTTCCTCCACGTCGGTGAGGCGGTCGCGCACGTCGTCGCGCTGCTCGCGCTGCTGCCGGGCGAGGGTGAGCTGCCGGTCCAGGGCGGTACGGGCCTTGCGGGCCAGCTCGGCGGCCTTGTGCTCGGTGCCGGTGAGGCGGTCCAGCGTCTCGGCGCGCTCGCGGGCCAACTGGCCGATCACATGGCCCTGGTCGAGGGCGCGCTGCGGGTCGCGGGCGAGCAGTAGCCGTACGTAGGGGGAGATGTCGCTGGTGCCCTGGTACTGCTGCCGGGCCAGGCGGCCCGCCGCGCCCCGGCTGTCCTGGAGGGAGAGCCGGGCACGGGCCAGGGCGGCGTCAAGGCGGGCGACCTCCGCGCGCTGGGCGCGCAGCTTCTCGTCGGTGGCGTTGTAGGTCTCCGTGGCCCGCTCGGCCCGCCGGTACAGCTGCTGAAGGTCCGTCAGCAGGTCGGAGAGGGTGCGGTGGGCGGGTTCGCGGGGCTCGGGCACGGCCGTCGCCGGGGCGGTCGTGAGGGTGGCGGCCTGGACGGCCATGGCCGCCGTACACACCAGCCGCACGAGCTTGCCTGACATGCCATCACCTCCGGTGCGCGGGGCGGCGTTTCCGCTCCGCACCGCGAGGATCAGGCGGGGGTGCGCGGGGCGCGCGCCGAGTGTGCGCGGGATGGCGTAACGCGTCACCCTTGGGCGTGCCGCGACGTGCTCCAGGGCCACCTCATCCGGCGGCCGCCGTGCTCGCCGGTGGGGTCGTAGGCGTACTTCCAGCGGCGGCCCGTGCCCCGGGGGACCCGGCGGTAGACCAGCACGGTGGGCCGGCCGCCGTCCGGGGCGGGGAGGGGGATGCGGTACGTCTTGGGCGGATGCCCGGTGATGCCCAGGAGGACGGGGAGGACACGGCCGTCCATGGGGCCGCCCTCGAAGGGGGTGTCTTCGCTCTTCACGGGAACAGTTTCCGCCATCGGCGGGGGTGGGCCGGGGTGCCGGGGGCGGGTGCGGGTCGTGGCGGGCTGGTCGCGCAGTTCCCCGCGCCCCTGGGTGGGCCGTCCTGGCCGTGGGTTCCCGGGGGGTGGGGTCAGTCGGACAAGGTTGAGAGGACTGTCGCCGTCTGGGGGTCGCGGGTCGCGGTGACCGTGAGGACGGCGACGAACTGGTCGACCAGCCAGTCCCGCAGCTCCTCCAGGGGGGGCTGCTTGTCCTCGTCGAGCCAGATGAGGGACGCCGCCTCCACCGCCGTGATCCACATGCGGACGGTCATCCGGAGCCGGGGGCCGGGGTCGGCGACGTCCAGATGGCGCATGATGTGGTCGGCGGCGGCGCGGCGCACCCCGTCGACGATGGCGGTGGTGCGGGAGGTCTCGACGACGCTGCCGCCCTGGAGCAGGGCGCTGAACCCGGCGTCGTGGCCGTCGACGAAGGTGAGGTAGCGGTCGAGGGCGCGGTGCAACCGGGGCAGCAGCGGGCCCTCGCGGGGTTCGTCGAAGCAGCCGCGGAGTTCCTCGGCGGCGGAGCGCAGCGCGGCCTCGTAGAGCTGTTGCTTGCCGCCGGGGAAGTACCGGTACACCAGGGGCCGGGAGACCCCCGCCGCCTCCGCCACGTCGTCCAGCGAGACGTCCTCGGGCGCGCGGTGCGCGAAGAGGGAGAGCGCGGCGTCCAGGAGTTGGCTGCGGCGCTCCTCGACGCTGAGACGACGGTAGGCGGGGGTGGCGGCCTGCGGGCTCATGACCAGCAGCGTAACCGCCCGCGCGGACGGGCGGTCACGGTCGGCGGCGGGCGCCACGATTCCGGCCAGGGGTGACGGGCCGGTCAGGCCAGCAGGCCGGAGGACTGCCACAGGCGTCGTCCGACGCCGCGCAGCACGCCGATGTCGTCGAGGAAGTCCGTCAGCCGCTTCGCGCCGGTCTGCATGATCTCCCGCCGGTGGCCGCTCGCCTTGACCTGGGCCATCGCCTCGCGCTTGTCGAGACCCACGTTGGTGTACACCTCCGGGTTGACGAAGGCGACGGAGAAGACGCGGGCGAACTCGCCGGAGGTGACCCGGGTGAACTCCTGCGACCACTTCGGGGCGGTGACCATCTGGCGCCGCAGCTCCTCACGGGCGTACCGGACGTGTCGGGCCTCCTCCACGACGTGGATGCGGGTGACGCCCCGGATCAGGGGCTGTACGCGCTCGTCGGGGAAGGTCAGCCGCTGCATCCAGTCGAGGACCTCCTCACCGAGCAGGGTGGCGGTGAAGGAGCCCGGCGTGGTGGAGATGGTCTTGAACAGGCGGCCGAGGTGCTGGTGGGTCCTGCTCACCGGGTACCAGGGCGTCTCGCCGCGGGATATCAGCCGGGCGAACATCTTGGAGTGGCGGCACTCGTCCTCGATCTCGGTGAGGGCGTAGCGCACGTGGGCGCTCGTGGCGGCCTTGTCGTAGATGTGCCGGACGAGCAGCTGCATCAGGATCAGTTCGAACCAGATGCCGAGCGAGGCGAGCGCCGCCGCCTCGTGCTGGGAGAGCAGGATGCGCTGCTCCTCGCTCATCCGCCGCCACATCGGGGTGTCGTACAGGGACACCAGCTCCGGGGGCCAGAACCACTTGCCGTCCTCGAAGGGGGCGTCCCAGTCGAGTTCCTTGTCCGGGTCGAAGCTGTGCTTGGCGGAAGACTCGAGCAGCCGCTCGGCCACCTGCTCCCGGTCCTTGAGCAGGCCGAGCGCGTCGCGCAGCCCTTCCAGCGCGTCGACTTCCGTCAGGGTTGTCATGGCTGTCCACCTCGTCGTACGGGAGGGCATGGGGTTACTCACGGGTCACTGCACTTATGAGACTGCTTGTCAGCAAGCCCGTCAATCCCCTGCGCGACATCTTGTTGACTCGACGTCTACGTGTGACTCTGCGAAGCATGCCGACCTCAGACGTCTACGCAATGGACCACGGAGAGCCCACCTGGGCCGTGCCCGCGACCGGTGCGGCCCGTTTCAGCTGGGAGTACGACGACGGCCGCGAACGTCTCCTCGCCCTCTACCAGAAGGGCAAGGACAAGCAGTGGGACGGCGCCAGGCGCATCGACTGGGACCTGGAGGTCGACCCCTACGACCCCCTCGGCGTCCCCGACGAGTCGCTGTCCCTGTACGGCACCCGGCACTGGGCCAAGCTCAACGAGAAGGACAAGGGCGAGCTGCGCCGCCACTACGCCTCCTGGCAGTTCAGCCAGTTCCTCCACGGTGAGCAGGGCGCGATGGTCTGCGCCGCCCGGATCGTCGAGTCCGTCCCCGACCTGGACGCCAAGTTCTACTCGGCCACCCAGACCATGGACGAGGCCCGGCACGCCGAGATCTACGGCCGCTTCCTGCACGACAAGATCGGGATGCTCTACCCGATCAACGACAACCTCAAGTCCCTCCTCGGCGACACCCTCCGCGACCGCCGCTGGGACATGCCCTACCTGGGGATGCAGGTCCTGATCGAGGGCCTGGCCCTGGCCGCCTTCGGCATGATCCGCGACTCCACGGACAAGCCCCTGCCGAAGCAGATCCTCGCCTACGTCATGCAGGACGAGGCCCGGCACGTCGCCTTCGGCCGGATGGCCCTGCGCGACTACTACAAACAGCTGACCGACGCCGAACTGCGCGAACGCGAGGAGTTCGTCATCGAGGGCTGCTACCTCATGCGGGACCGGCTGCGGGGCGTCGAGGTCCTGGAGAACTACGGCATCCCGACCGCCGAGGCGGAGGAGTACAGCGAGCAGTCCGAGTTCCTCGCCCTGTTCCGCAAGCTCCTCTTCTCCCGCATCGTCCCCTGCGTCAAGGACATCGGCCTGTGGGGCAAGCGGCTCCAGCAGGCCTACGTCGACATGGGCGTCCTGGAACTGGGCGACTCCAGCCTGGACCTGCTGATGCGCGAGGACGAGGAGGTCGCCGAACGCCTGGACGCGGAACGCTTCGCGGCGGAGGAGAGGGCTCGGGTGGCGGAGGTGACGGAGGCGATCGAGGAGGGTCAACGGCCTGGGGGGTGATCACTCGTTCGACGGGCGAGTCGTCATACCCGCCTGGGTACGCTGGCAGTGCCAGGCAGTCTCCGGCACATGGGAGCGATCATGAGCGCCGCGCGTGACTACGGGCTGGACGACGACTACGAGTGGGCGCGCCCGCATCCGGCTCCGGCCGGTTGCGCTTGTTGAGCTTGATGGTCATCTCCCTGACGGCCTCAAGCTCGTCCGGCACCTGAGACAGGAGGGCGTGTTCCAGCAAGCGCATGGCCAGCGAGTGGAACTGGCGAGTCGATGAGAACGACGGCCTGCCCGTGGTCTACGTCTTCGAACTCGACTCCGCCACCCAGAGCTACGGCCTGACGGGCATCTTCCACGACCGCCTCAAGGTAGCCGCGCCCTTCCCCCTCGACATCGACCTCACCGCCATCAACCGCCGCCGCCCCTGACCACCGCCTCCATCACCGCCCGCGCGATCGGGGCCGCCACCCCGCCGCCGCTGATCTCGCCGCGCCGCGCCGACGCGTCCTCCACCACCACCGCGACCGCCACCGCGGCCTCCGGGGCGTCGTCGCGCTGGGCCCAGGAGATGAACCAGGCGTACGGGGTGCCGGTGTTGCCGACGCCGTGCTGGGCGGTGCCGGTCTTGCCGCCGACGGTGGTGGCGGGGAGGGCGGCGTTGCGGCCGGTGCCGCGTTCGACGACGTCGCGCATCAGGTCGCGCAGGTGGGCGGCCGTGGACGGCTTCATCACCTGGCGTGCGGGGCGCGGGCCGGTCGTGGAGATGGTCGTGCCGTGGGCCGAGGTCGTGCGTTCCACCAGGTACGGCGTGCGCAGCTGACCACCGCTCGCGACGGCGCCCGCGACCATCGCCATCTGGAGCGGGGTGGCCCGGGTGTTGTACTGACCGATGGACGACAGGGCCAGCTGTGCCTTGTCTACGGTGGGGTCGAAGGTGCTGCGCGCGACGGCGTAGGGGATGCGCAGTTCCGCGTCGTTGAAGCCGAAGGCCCGGGCCTTGGCGGCCATGGTCTCCGCGCCGACCGCCACGCCGAGCTTCGCGAACACCGTGTTGCAGGACCAGGTGAACGCCTCCCGCAGGGAGGCGTCCGCACAGCCGTGGAACTCGTTGGTAAGGGCGGTCGTCGTGCCGGGGAGGGTGTACGGGGCGGGGGAGCGGGTCCGTGCGTTCGGGTCGCGTACGACGCCCGCGTCCAGGGCCGCCGCCGCGGTGACCACCTTGAACGTGGAGCCGGGCGGGTACGTCTGACGGGCCGCCCGGTTCAGCATGGGCTTGTCGGGGTCGGCGTTGAGCCGCGCCCAGGCCCGGATCACCGTCTCGTCGTTGCCGGACAGCACGCCGGGGTCGTACGACGGCGTGGACACCAGCGCGAGGACCCGGCCGGTGGACGGCTCGATCGCGGCGACCGCGCCGGTGCGCTCGCCCAGCCCCCGGAACGCCGCCCGCTGCGCCTTCGCGTCGAGGGTGGTGACGACCTGGCCCCCGGCGGCGCGGGCGCGGGCCAGGTCGTTCCAGAGGGGGAGCGCGGAGAGCATCGGGTCGGTGCCGGAGAGCACGGCGTCCTCGGTGGCTTCGAGCAGTGTCTCGCCGTAGCGCTGGGAGGCGAAGCCGGTGACGGGGGCGTACAACGGGCCGTCGGTGTAGGCGCGTTCGTGGCGGAGCTGCTCGCCGGTGTCCTCGGAGCCGGTGATGGGCCGTCCGCCGACGAGGATGTCGCCGCGGGGCTGGGCGTAGCGGGCGATGGTGGGGCGGCGGTCGGCCGGGTTGGTGTCCTGGGCGGTGGCCTGGACGATCTGGAGGCGGGCGGTGTTGAGGAGCAGCGCGGTCAGCAGGACGGCACCGAAGACGGTGGTGTGCCGGATGCACCGGCTCATGACCCGCCCCTCCGCCCCCCTCATCGGCCGCTCCCGGTCCCCGGACCCCGGCGTCCGCCCCGCACCACTCTTCATCCCGCCCTCCACGACTGCTCCACCCCGCCCATGACGCCGCGGCCCGCGGAATGCCGCAGACCGTCCGTCGGTCCGCGGCCCGCGGAGTCCCGCAGTCCGTCCGTGGCGCCGCCGTCTGTCGTGTGCCGCAGGCCGCGTGCCGTTGCGCTGCCTGTCGTGTGCCGCAGTCCGTCCGTGGCGCCGCCGTCTGTCGTGTGCCGCAGTCCGTCCGTCGCGCCGCCGTCTGCCGAGTGCCACGGGTCACGTGCCGTCCCCCCGCCCGCCAAGTGCCGCACCCCGCCCGGCACCCCGGCCCCCGCCGCGCGTCGGAGGCCGCCCGGCATCCCGCCCCCCGGCGACCGCCCCGCCCCGCCCCTCACGCCGCCACCCGGTGGGCGGGGCGGGGGTCGGGCTGGTGGCGGGCGGAGTGGCTGAGGCGGATCAGCAGGGCGAGGATCGCCCAGTTGGTGACCACCGAGGAGCCACCCTGGGCCAGGAACGGCATCGCCATGCCGGTCAGGGGGATCAGGCCGGTCACGCCGCCCGCGATGACGAACACCTGGAGCGCCACGATCGAGGCGAGCCCGACCGCGAGCAGCCGCCCGAACGGGTCGCGCAGGGCGAGGCCCGCCCGGTAGCCGCGCTCCACGAGGAGGCCGTAGAGGAGGAAGATCGCGGACAGGCCGACCCAGCCCAGTTCCTCGCCGGCGGTCGCCAGGATGAAGTCGGACTTGACGGCGAACCCGATGAGGACGGAGTGGCCGAGTCCGAGGCCGGTGCCGAGCAGGCCGCCCGCGGTGAAGGCGAACAGGGACTGGGCGAGCTGGCTGGGGCCCTGGCCCGCCTCGATCGACGCGTAGGGGTGCAGCCAGTCCTGGATGCGGGCCGCGACATGCGGTTCGAGGTGTCCCACCGCGACCGCGCCGAGCACCGCGAGCAGCAGGCCGACGGCGATCCAGCCGGTGCGGCCGGTGGCGACGTAGAGGAGGACGACGAAGAGGCCGAAGAAGAGCAACGACGTGCCGAGGTCGCGTTCCAGGACGAGGACGCCGACGCTGACCAGCCAGACGGCGACGACGGGGCCCAGCACCCGGCCGGTGGGCAGCTGGAGCCGCCGGATACGGCGGCCGGTGTACGTCAGCGCGGTGCGGTTGGCGGCCAGGTAGGCGGCGAAGAACACCGCGAGCAGCACCTTGGCGAACTCGCCGGGCTGGATGGAGAAACCGGCGACGCGGATCCAGATGCGGGCGCCGTTCACCGCGGGGAAGAGGATCGGCAGCGTCAGCAGGCCGAGCGCCGCGGCCACGCAGACGTAGGTGTAGCGCTGGAGGACGCGATGGTCGCGGAGGATGAGGACGATCCCGATGAACAGGGCCACGCCGAGCGTCGACCAGACCAGCTGGGCGGGCGCCGCGGGGTCGCCGGACGTCTCCAGGTCCAGGCGGTAGATCAGCACCAGGCCGAGCCCGTTGAGCAGCACCCCGATGGGCAGCAGCAGCGGGTCCGCGTACGGGGCGCGCAGCCGTACGGCGAGATGGGCGAGCAGGGCGAGCACGCCCAGCCCGGCGCCGTAACCGGCGGCGCCGGGCGGGACGGTGCCCTGCCGGGCCAGGCCGACCTCGCAGTAGCCGTACACCGACAGCAGCACGGCGACGACGATGAGGGCGAGTTCGATGCCACGGCGCCGGGGGAGTCGTACGGCGGGTGGGGAAGCGTCCGCCGTGACGAGGGTTCCGGCCTTGGTGGTTCCGGCCTGGTTCATGTCCGGAACTTATCCAAATGCAACTCCTTGCGCGCCTTGTGTGCCCGGGTGTCCGCCGGGCGCGTCAGCACCAGCGCGGTGCGGGGCCGATGTTGTCGATGTAGCGGGCCGAGGCCCAGGCCCAGGTGCCGTTCGTGAGGAGGTACCACCGGTTGTTGCCGTCCACGTTCTGGCCCACCGTCTTGCAGAAGATCTTGACGATCTGACCCCGGTGGGCGGTCCCGATGACCTGGCTGCCCCGGTTGGGGGCGCTGCGCAGCAGCAGGGTGCTCGCGGTGACCCGGCCCTTGTAGAGGCGTGGGTTCTGGCCGGAGTGGTGACTCCCGCTGTCGTGGCGGGGATCGAACTCGAGCTGGCTGCTGTCGCCGCCGACGCCGTCGCCGCCCCGTTCCTCCCCGGCGGTCGCGGGGGTGACCGCGACGGCGGAGGCGAGGGCGGTGGCCGCGGCGGCTATGGCGAGACGGGCGAGTGCGGAGCGCACGAACATGGGAGATACCTCCGTGAAGGGGGCGAACCTGACTAATCGCCACATTAGGAGGGGGGTGCGGGCGCCGCCCGTCACATTGAGCCATCAGGGCGGGCGCCCTGGGCCGGGGGCCGCTGAGGGAGGGTCAGCCGGGCCTCCGCTCCGCCGTCGGGGGGATTGCCGAACTCCAGCCGGGCACCCAGCACCTCCGTCTGACCGAGCGCGATCGTCAGCCCCAGACCGTGCCCCTTGGCCCCGCCCTCGGTACGGAACCGCTGCGGACCGTGGGCCACCAGGTACCCGGGATAGCCGTCCCCGCGGTCCCGTACGGTGATGACCGGGCCGTTCACCGAGAGGGTCACCGGACGCCGCCCATGGCGGTGGGCGTTGGCGACCAGGTTGCCCAGGACCCGCTCCAGACGCCGCCGGTCGGTCTCCACCCGGGCGTCGCGCACCACCCTGACCTCCGTGCCGCCGCCCGTCGCCCGCACCACCCGGCGGGCCAGGGCGCCCAGCTCCTCGGTGCCCAGTTCGAGCCGCTCCCGCCCGGTGTCGAGGCGGGAGATCTCCAGCAGGTCCTCGGTGAGCGTGCGCAGCGCCGCCACCCGGTCCCGCACCAGCTCGGTCGGGCGGCCCGGCGGCAGCAGCTCCGCCGCCGCGTGCAGCCCGGTCAGCGGGGTGCGCAGCTCGTGCGCGACATCCGCGGTGAACCGCTGCTCGCTCAGCAGCTTGCCCTGCAACGACGCCGCCATCGAGTCCAGCGCGGCGGCGACCGCGGCCACCTCGTCGCGGCCCCGGGTGTCCCGGGAGCGGTCGTCGTGGACGCGGGCGTCCAGGTCACCCGCGCTGATCCGACGGGCGACCCGGGCCGTGGCGTGCAGCCGCCGGGTCACCCGGGTCACCGCCAGCGAGCCCAGCAGCAGCGTCGTACCGATCGCGGGCACCGCGGACCAGACGATCGCCCGGTCGAGCCCGTCGATCGTGCGGGCCTGCTGCGAGTAGTCCACCGCGACGGCGAGCGCCCGGCCGTCGTCCGCGGGCCCCGCCGCCCACATGGTGGGCCGCCCCCGGTGCTGGGCGACCATCGTGCCGCGTTCCCCGTCCGCCGCCAGCTCCCGCAGCGCCGGGGGCAGTCCGGGCGGGTCGATCCCGGCGCCCGGCATCAGGGTGTCCCCGGCCTGGTAGGCGCGTGCCGCGTCGGTGAGCCGGGACAGGGCCTGGTCGCGGGCCTGGCCGACGGTCTGGTTGGTCACCGAGACATGGACGAGGGCGCCGAGGAGCGCGGCGAGCGCACAGCACATCACGGTGATGAAGACGGCCGTCTTCACCGCGAGGGTGCCGGTCCAGCGGGGCAGGGTGAGCCTCATCGGGGGCTCGCGGAGGGGGCGGGGGACGCGGACGGGGAGCGGGTGGCCCGGGGCAGGTGCTGGTGGCCGTCGGTGCGCAGCATCTCGTCGTGGGTGAGCAGCATCGCGCCCTGGTCCTCGGCCCAGGTCCACTGGAGCCGGTACTCGTACCCCGCGACCTCCGAGGGCGCCCGGATGATCACCGACCGGTCGGCCAGCTCCACCCCGCTCACCGCGTCCTCGTAGGCCATGATCTGCGTCAGGCGGTGCCGGTCGACGGTGTAGACCCGGACCGCGGTCAGGTCCTCCGGCAGCAGCCGGAAGCCGAGGGTCAGTTCCGGGCGGCCGTCCCCGGTGAGGTCCCGGTAGTAGGGCCGCAGGACGGGGCACGTACCGCCCTGCCCGGCGTGCGCGCAGTCGTCGATGCGCCGGGCGGTCTCCCGGTACGGCGCCCCGCCGCCGTCGTAGTCCTTCGGGTGCGCGGCGATCTCCGCCCGTACCACCGCCACCGGGTCCGCCTCGCGGATGTCGTCGTCGGGCACGGGCACGCCCTTGACGACCTCCCGGTCGACCTCCCCGATGTCGAACGCCGGGCTCGACGCGGGGGTCAGTTTCGGCCAGAGCTTGTCCGGGCTGACCGCGGTCGGTGTCCCCCCGGCCGCGACCAGCCCCCCGGCGTCACCACAGGCCGCGGTGGCCGCCAGGAGGAGGGCTCCCATGACGGCGGAGAGCGCGCGGCGGGGTACGGGCACGGTGCTCCTGGAGGGCGGCGGAATCGGGGCTGGCGCCGTACACCTTATGCGGGCGTACCGGCCGCGGCCTTCTCGCCTGGGCTGTCGGGGCCTGCGGCGTTATTCGGCCAGTTCCTCCAGGAGGCGTGCGGTCGGCAGACCGGCCCGGAGGTACTCGACGAACAGGTCGTTGTGCAGGGCCCAGGGAGAGCGGCGGCCGCGGATCAGGCGGACGGCGTCCTCGGCGGAGCGTCCTCGGCGGATCAGGGCGTGGGCGACGACGAGTCCGGAGCGGTTGTAGCCGTGGAAGCAGCGGACGAGGACCCGGCGGCCCTGGTCGAGCGCCGCGCAGGCGGCCTCGGCGAGCCGGATGACGCCCGCCAGCTGGGTGCCGTCCAGGGGCCCGTCCGGGATGGGCCACACCTGGTGCTCCACACCGGGGTCCGGCCCGTGCCCGGGCAGCCGCAGCAGGCTCTGCACCAGGTCGAAGTCGTCCCTGACCACCGCGGACTCCAGCCGTCCCGGTGTCCTGGCGAACTGGTGGCCGCCCATCCACAGACCGGGCACGATCTCGTTCCAGGGACTCTCCGGAGCCGGAACCTCACCTTCCGCACCACGGCTGTGCAAGGGCGCCTCCCCAACCGACTCGGAACGACCCGGTCAACTCCTCTCAAAGGTAGCCGGGTTCTTGCCCGCGCAGCACCCCGCCTGTTCCCATGGTCGTGGGGTGATGTGCATGAGCGGAACGAGCCAACTGCGCGTCGTACCGGCCTGGCGACACGGCCAGGAACGCCTCTACGTCTGTCTCACCGACGGTCGGAACATCGCCTGGTACGACCGTGAGGCGGCCCGGGTGAACCTGCTCAGCGACGACCGCAGGGACGACGTCCTCGAAGCCCTCGGCCCCTTCCTCACCGGCGAGGTCGCCGTCGGCCCGCCCCCTGTGCCGACCCCCGCCGAGCTGGCCAGGCTCTCCCTGCACCCGGACGACGACCTGGCCCCCAACCGCCCCGGCGAGGCCCTCCTGGTCGACCTCGACCGGGACCCCGGCCCCACCCGCAGGCTCCGCACCGACCCCAGGCGGCACCGGCTCCAGGCCGAGCGGACCGTCGGTGAGGCGCTGGACCGGATGGACGCGGCGGGCTGGCACGCCCTGCACTCCCTGCCGCTGCCCGGCGGCGACCGCGTCCACCACCTGCTGATCGGCCCGGGCGGACTGTTCGCCGTACACAGCCTGTACGCCCGCAGGCAGCGGGTGCGGATCGCCGACCCGATGGTGGCGCCGGGCCGCCGGGAACCGCTGCCGCTGCTGCGCCGGGTGCGCGCCGACGCCGCCCGCGCCTCCCACGCCCTCACCGCCGAGGTGCGCCCGGTGCTGGCCGTGGTGGAACCCAGCGCGCTCACCTTCACCGTGCCGCCGCGCGAGGTCCGCGTCCTCACCGACGCGGACCTCGGCACCCTGCTCCGGCTGGGCGGGGTGCTCAAACCGGCGGACGTGGAGGCGCTGCACGCCATGGCCCGGGACCGGCACACCTGGGCGCGGCTCTGAGCCACGCCGGTGATCACACCGGGGTGAAGTGCCGCTCGACGGACAGGTGGCCGATGTGCCTGCCCATCCGGTTGCCGACGTCGTCGCTGGTGCGGAAGTGCACCCCGCCGAGGACCCGGGCGTCCCGTACGTCCCGGTTGAAGTCGGCGGCGCTGTGGTAGGTGCGGGTGGTGCCGGTGACCGCCGACGCGATGCGCAGGTCGAGGTCGTCGCCGTCCCGGGCGCGGTCGCCGAGCCGGTCGCCGAGCAGGTCCAGTACGGTCACGGCGGCGCCGTCGACCGCGCAGTGGCCGCTGACGTAGTCCGGGTAGGCGGGGGTGCGCAGCAGGGGTTCCCAGTCCGGGTCGGGTTCGGTGGCGGGGTTGCCGTCGGTGCCGGCGAGCCGGATCGCGGTGATCGGGCGCCACTGGGCGTGGGTGTACTTGGCGTGCCAGGCGGAGATCGTCGCGTCGGCGGTCGCGGTGTTGGCGGCGGCGAACAGCAGCGCCGTCTCCGCCAGGTCGAGGCCGTGCCGGGTGGCCCAGCCGCGGTAGGCGGTCTGGAACTGCACCGGCAGCACGTCGGCGAAGAACCGCGCGGTCTCGGTCTGCCGTGCGGTGCGCGCCGTGCTGTCCTTCCCGCCCAGCGCCCGTACCTCCGCCACGTCGGCGGCGTACTGCCGGGAGGTCAGCGCGGGCGGCGGCTCCGGGAGCAGCTGGCCGGGGGAGTCGAGCAGCAGCGGGCGGGTGCGGGTCAGCCACGGCAGGGCGAACTCGGCGTTCGCGGGCGGGGTGGGCCGCCAGACGCCGGCCGTGGGCGGCCGGTCGTAGGTCACCTTGGCGTCCCGGCCGTCATGGGCGCGCAGCCGGACCAGATGGCGTGCGGCCCGCTCGCCGAAGGTGACGCCCCGGTCCTCGGCGGGGCCGTCGGGGATCTTCGCCAGCGACTCGTGCAGGGCGGTGTCGAGGCGGGACTTCGACGCCGGGAAGTAGGTGCTCAGCACCCGGTGCGCGGCGGTCGCCGCGGCTGCCTCGGGTGAGGCGTCGTGCGGGCCCCTGACCCGCCACTTGTAGGGCTTGAAGTGGCCCTCGATGCCGACGACTGCGTTGTAGACGGCGGCGGAGACGAAGCCGTGCCAGACGAACTGCTCGGCCGAGTACAGCTTGGCGTCCTGGTTGAGTACGGCCTCGGCGGTCCTGTTCCAGTCCAGGACCACCTCGGCGCCGGTGGTCGGCTCCGGCGCGGCAGTCGCGGTCGCGGTGCAGGGGACGGCGGCCAGGGCTAGGCCGGTGAGGCCGGTCAGGAGGGTGCGGCCGAGGGTGCGGGAGGGTGGTCGGGCGTCCATGCGGCTCCTTGCTGACGAGGCTGACGAGGCTGATGAGTGTGCGGGCCGGACGCGCCCCCTCCCGGGCGCTCCCGGCGGGCTAGGGCAGCGGACCGGCGTGGTCCGGGTCGAGCAGCGGGGCCAGCAGATCGCCGTAGTCCTGCACCCGGGGGCCGAGGTCCGAGGCGGTGAAGGCCAGTTGCTCGGGCGCCCCGCAGTTCTCGACCTCTTCCCAGGTCACCGGGGCCGAGACGAGGGGCCGGGGGCGGGCCCGCAGGGTGTAGGGGGTGGCGGTGGTCTTCCGTGCGGCGTTCTGGCTCCAGTCGACGAACACCTTTCCCGGCCGCAGGCTCCGCGTCATCCGGTGTACGACCAACCGGGGCATCGCCCGCTCCGCCGCCACCGCGAGTTCCCTGGCGTAGTCGCTCACCCGCTCGGAGGGCGCCGGGCGCACCGCCGCCAGCAGGTGCAGCCCCTTGGAGCCGGAGGTCTTCGGGTATGCCTCGAAGCCGTCGGCCGCCAGCCGCTCCCGCAGCCAGAGCGCGACCTCGCAGCACTCGACGACGGTCGCGGGGGTGCCGGGGTCGAGGTCGAACACCAGCCGGTCGGCCTCGCCGGGCGCCCCGACCGGCCACTGCGGGGTGTGGAACTCGGTGACCAGGTTGGCGGCCCACATCAGGGACGGCAGGTCCTGCACCAGCACCATCCGCGAGGGCCCCTCGACGCGGGGCACCTCGGCGGTGGTGACCCAGTCGGGGGTGCCCGGCGGCACGTTCTTGGTGAAGAAGACCTGGCCGTCCGGTCCGTCGGGGTACCGCAGGAAGGACACGGGCCGGTCGCGCAGATGGGGGAGCAGGACCTCGGCGGTGGTCGCGTAGTAGTGCAGCACCTCGGCCTTGGTGAAGCCGGTCGCCGGATAGAGGACCTTCTCCAGGTTGCTCAGCGCGATCCGTCGCCCCTCCACGTCTGTGATGGGAGCCATACGATGAGAATCTCATGTAAGTCATATGAAAACGTGCAAACCATCTGAAAGAGGTGCGGCTCGTGCGGTCCATCTGGAACGGAGCCATCTCCTTCGGGCTCGTCAGCATCCCGATCAAGCTGGTGAACGCCACCGAGAGCCACTCGATCTCGTTCCGCCAGATCCACACGGAGGACGGCGGGCGCATTCGCTACCGCAAGGTCTGCGAACTGGAGGAGCGCGAGGTCACCCAGTCGGAGATCGGCAAGGGGTACGAGGACGCCGACGGCACGATTATCCCCATCACGGACGAGGACCTCGCCCATCTGCCGCTGCCGACCGCCAAGACGATCGAGATCGTCGCCTTCGTCCCGGGCGACCGGATCGACCCCCTCCAGATGGACGCCGCCTACTACCTCGCCGCGGGCGGGGCGCCCGCCGCCAAGCCGTACACCCTGCTGCGTGAGGCCCTCAAGCGCAGCAACAAGGTCGCCATCGCCAAGTTCGCGCTGCGCGGCCGGGAACGCCTGGGCATGCTCCGGGTCGTCGGCGACGCCATCGCCATGCACGGGCTGCTCTGGCCCGACGAGGTGCGCGCCCCGGAGGGCGTCGCGCCGGACGCCGGGGTCACGGTCCGCGACAAGGAACTCGATCTCGCGGACGCCCTGATGGACACCCTCGGCGAGGTCGACCTGGCCGATCTGCACGACGAGTACCGCGAGGCCGTGGAGGAGGTCATCGCGGCCAAGGCGGCCGGTGAGGCGCCGCCGGAGGCACCCGAGCGTGCCGAGGGCGGCAAGGTGCTGGACCTGATGGCCGCCCTGGAGAACAGCGTCCGCGCCGCCAAGGAGTCGCGCGGGGAGGAGGCGGAGTCGGGTGAGGTCAGACGGCTCCCGGGCGGGACGGGCCGGGCCGCGCCCAAGGAGACCGGGGGGAAGAAGTCGACCGCGAAGAAGGCGCCCGCGAAGAAGACGGCCGCCGCCCGCAAGTCCACGGCGACAAAGAAGCCCGCGGCCGGGAAGTCGACGGCGAAGAAGGCGGCCGCCTCGAAGTCGGGCCAGGCCGAGAAGCAGACCCAGAAGAAGACGACGGCGAAGAAGACGGCCTCCCGCAAGCGCTCCGCCTGACGGCCTGCCGAGAGCCGTCCAAACCCCTTGTCGCATACCCCTGGGGGGTATAAAGTCCCGGGCATGGATCACACCGCTCACGACCACAGCGCACACCCGGCCCACGCCGCCCACGGTCACGGCACCCCCGGTGCCTCCTGGAACATGGCCGTCAAGGCCACGCTGCACTGCCTCACCGGCTGCGCCGTCGGCGAGGTCCTCGGCATGGTGATCGGCACGGCCCTGATGTGGGGCAACGTGCCGACGATGGCGCTGGCGATAGCCCTGGCGTTCCTCTTCGGCTACTCCTTCACCCTGTACGCCGTCCTGCGGGCCGGGCTCGACCTCAGGGCCGCGGTCAAGGTGGCGCTCGCCGCCGACACCGTCTCCATCGCCGTGATGGAACTCGTCGACAACGCGATCATCGCCCTCACCCCGGGCGCCATGGACGCCCACCTGTCCGAGGGCCTGTTCTGGTACGCCCTGCTGGGCGGCTTCGCGGTCGCCTTCGTGATCACCACGCCGGTCAACAAGTGGATGATCGGCCGTGGCAAGGGTCACGCCGTGGTGCACGCCCTGCACTGAGACCGAGCCCGCGCGCCCCTTGTGACAGCCCTGTGACCGGTGCTCGCAACTGCCCTTTCCCGTGGGCCATAAAGTAGCGGCATGGTTGTTTCCACTCCGACTCACGCCCGAACAGGTGGTGACGCGTGAACAAGCCGTTGAGGCGCATAGCCATCTTCTGCGGCCTTCTGATGCTCGCGCTGCTGGTCCGGGCCAACTGGCTCCAGTACGTGGAGGCCGAGGACCTCGCGACGGACGACCGCAACCGGCGCGTACTGATCAACCAGTACTCGGCGCCGCGCGGCGACATCATCGTCGCCGGGAAGCCGATCACGGGTTCCGTGAAGACGGAGGGGTCCGACCTGGAGTACAAGCGGACCTACGAGGACGGCAAGATGTACGCGCCGGTCACCGGGTACGCCTCGCAGTCCGTCGGCATGACCCTGCTGGAGAGCACCTACGACAGCGTGCTCAGCGGCCAGGACGACCGGCTGGCGTTCGAACGCGTCACCGACGTCGTCACCGGCAAGGAGCGGCGCGGCGGTGACGTGATCACCACGATCGACCCCGAGGCCCAGAAGGCCGGTTACAAGGGGCTCACCGACCTCAAGGCCCGTGGCTCGGTCGTCGCCCTCGACCCGCGCACCGGCAAGATCCTCGCCCTGGTCTCCACCCCCTCCGCCGACCCCGGCACCTTCGCGGGCAACAGCCTGAAGGAGGGCGAGCTGTTCCAGGAGCTCAACGACAACAAGAGCAAGCCGCTCGCCAACCGGGGGCTGCGGGAGACCTTCCCGCCCGGCTCCACCTTCAAGATCCTCACCGCCGCGGCGGCCCTGGAGCACGGCGTGGTGACCGACGTCGACGCCCGCACCGACGCCCAGTCGCCGTACCAGCTGCCGCAGTCCACCAACAAGATCGGCAGCCAGGCCGGCGACGCGGTGTGCGACAAGGCGTCGATGAAGACCGCCATGCAGTACTCCTGCAACAACGTCTTCCTCGACGCGGCCCTGAAGGTCGGCGCCGACAAGATGCGGGAGACCGCCGAGAAGTTCGGCTTCAACGAGGACGTCTACTCCTCCGACTTCGGCGACCTGCGCGCCGTGAAGAGCCTGTACCCCGAGGGCCTCGACAAGCCCGGCACCGCGCTCACCGGCATGGGCCAGGGCAGCCTCACCAGCACCCCGCTCCAGATGGCCATGGTCACCGGCGCGATGGTCAACGACGGCAAGGTCATGCAGCCCTACATCGTCGACGAGGTGCGCTCCCCCAACTCCGACCCCCTGGAGAAGAACGAGCCCGAGGAGATGAGCCAGGCGGTCTCCTCCGAGACGGCCGGCAAGGTCCGGGAGATGATGGAGCACACCGCCCGCGAGGGCAGCGCCCAGCGCGCCCTCATCGACGGCATCACGGTCGGCGGCAAGACCGGCACCGCCCAGCGCGGTGTGGACGTCCGCGACGAGGTGCCGTACGGCTGGTTCGTCTCGTACGGCGTGAAGTCCGACGGGCAGGCCGTCGCGGTGGCGGTGTTCATCGACCCCACCGAGATGGACATCTCCCGTGAGCAGATCTCCGGTGGCTCCCTGGCCGGGCCCATCGCGCGCAGCGTGATGCAGGCCGTGCTCCAGGACTGACCCGCGACCGCCACGCAACGGCCCCCGCCCACCCGGGCGGGGGCCGTTCGGCTTCTCCCTGGGGCCACCAAGGCCTTCCCTATGCGCCTCGCCCGCCGCCTATGCGCACCGCCCGGCAACCCGTGCCCCGGCGCCGCACGGCGCGGTCAACTGTCCCTGAAGTCCGGTCGACTGCACGGCTGAATGACGGAGGCGGTTCGATGACCACACCCCTGGCCGACTACGCCAAGTTCGCGGGCAAGCGCGTCGCGATCGTCGAGCACATGCTGCACCACCCCTTCGTCCTGGGGCTCAACCAGGCCCGGGAGCACGGCCTGGAGGTCTGGCTGCTCACCGGCGACCGCGACTGGTACGCCCACGGCCACGACTGGGACGCCCAGCCGATCGCGGCCGCCGTCGACCGGGTGATCGACGTCGACACCACCGACCTGGAGGCCGTCCTCGCCGCGGTCACCGACGCCGACGGGCGCCCCCGGGTGGACGGCCTCACGTCGTTCTCCGACTACCACACCGTCCTCGCCGCCCAGGCGGCCCGGCGGCTCGGCCTGCCCGGCCCCGACCCCGCCGCCGTGGAGACCGCCAACGTCAAGGACCGGCTGCGGGTCGCCCTCGGCGACGTGCCGTACAACATCCCGCACCTGCTGGTCGGCAGCCGCGACCAGCTCGACGAGGCGGCCCGGCGGCTCGGCTTCCCGATGATCGCCAAGCCGCCCGCGGAGGCCATCAGCTACGGCGTCCGGCGCGTCGACGACATGGCCCAGCTCGAGGAGGCCTGGGAGGAGCTGTCCGGCATCCGGCACAGCCTGCGCGGCCAGCCCCGCTCCGGCGACGTGCTGCTGGAGACCTATGTGGAGGGCGTCGAGGTCAGCGTCGAGACGATGACCGTCAACGGCCACACCCATGTCTTCGGCGTCACCTCCAAGGACCTCTTCGGCGACCCCGCCTACATCGAGTGCGGCCACACCTTCCCCGTGCCGCTCCCCGACGACGAGCGCGACGCCCTCTACACCGTCGTCCGCGAGACCCTGGCGGCCATCGGCTACGACCACGGCCCCTGCCACACCGAGGTGCGGCGTACCGAGACCGGCTGGCGGGTCATCGAGGCCAACCCGCGCACCCCGTCGAGCTGTATGACCATGCTGGTCACCGACGTCACCGGCCGCAGCCCGATCCTGGACGCCTGGCTGCTGGCGATCGGCGAGGTCCCGCCGGTCGAACCCGTCGTCCACAACGGCGGCGCCGCCGTCCGCATGATCTACCCGGCCCGGCGCGGCACCCTCAAGCGCGTCGACGGCGTCGAGGCCGCCGCCGCGGTGCCCGGCGTACAGGTGCTGCTGCACGTGGAGAAGGGCGACAAGCTCCTCCAGCGCATGGACAACTCCTCCTGCGTCGGCTTCACCTACTGCAACGGGCCCGACCGGCTCGAAGCACAGGCCCTCGCCGACAAGGCGGCGGCACTCCTCGACTTCGTGGTCGAGGAGGACGAACGGGACGAGCGCCCGTGAGCGCCGGTACGACCGCCGCCCGCGAGGCCCACGACGTCGTACGGGTGCCCGACGCCGCCGCGCTCCCCGGCGCGGGCTGGGGCGGACTCGTAGGCCCCGAGGACTTCTTCCAGACCCCCCGCTGGCTGGCGGTGCAGGAACGCAACTCCGGCACCACCATGGACTTCCTGGTCCGCCGCCGCGCCGGGCGGCCCGTCGCCGCCCTGGTGACCGCCTGGGCCGACGACTCGGTGCCCTGGCTGCTGGCCCGCCCCGACGCGATGCTCGCCCGCGCCGTCGCGGACGAGGAGCCCGAGGCCGCCGTCCGGCTCGCGGACACCGCGGGCGGCGACCCGGCGGCCCTGCTGCCGTCCCTGGTCTGCGGCGGTCGCCACCTGGGCCGCACCCGCCCGCTCGCCGCGCCCGACGCGCTCCCGGCGGACGTGGCCGCGCTGGTCGCGGAGGCCGAACGGCTCGCCGCCGACCGGGGCGCGGCCAGCGTCTGCTTCCCCCACGTCGACGAACGCGACACCGGCCTGGTGGAGCTGCTGCGCGAGCGCGGCTACCGCTCCCACCCCTCCGCGCACTACGCCTGGCTGCCCATCCCGCCGGGCGGCTGGGACCAGTTCCTCGCCGAGATGAGCAAACACCGCCGCCGCCGGGTCCGCCTGGAGCGCCGGGCGCTCGCCGAGGCGGGGGTCGACGTCCGCGTCGAACCGCTCACCGCGGACCTGGTGCCCCGGCTCGGCCAGCTCGACTGCAACCTGCTGCGCAAGTACGGCAACCCGGCCAGCCCCGAGCACTCGGCGGGCCTGATCGCCTTCATCGCCGAGGTGATGGGCGACGACGTGATGGTCTCCGTCGCCCGCAAGGACGGCGCCGTCGTCGGCTTCGGCATGGTGCTGCGCTCCCGGTCCCGGGGCCGCGAGGAGTGGTTCGGCCACCGCGCGGGCTTCGACTACGACGCCCAGGGCAAGCTGCCCCTCTACTACGACGTCCTGTACTACCGCGTCCTGGAGGCCGCCGCCGCCCAGGGCGTCACCGTCCTGCACGCCGGCATCGGCAGCGTCGAGGCCAAGCTCGCCCGCGGCTGCCTGGCCAGCCAGGAACACTCCTACCTGCTGCGGCTCCCCGCCAGTGACCCCGAGAGGAACCCACGATGACCGGCTGGGACGCCGCTGTCGGCGCCATGGTGAACCCCTCCGGCCGGCGCGGCGGGACCCTGCGGCTGGTGTCGTCGGCCGACGTGGACTCGCTCGACCCGGCGCGGACGTACTACGTGTGGGTGTGGCTGCTGCAACGGCTGCTCAACCGCACCCTGATGGCGTACCCGACCGACCCGGGCCCCGGCGGCCTGGTGCCGGTGCCGGACCTCGCCGCCGGGCCCGGCGAGGTCGGCGACGGCGGCCGGACCTGGACGTACCGGCTGCGCAAGGGCCTGCGCTACGACGACGGCACGCCGGTCACCGCGGCCGACGTGCGGTACGCCGTCCAGCGGGTGTTCGCCCAGGACGTGCTGCCCGGCGGCCCCACCTACCTGGTCCCGCTCCTCGACGACCCGGCCCGGCCCTACCCCGGCCCGTACCGCACCCGGGAGCCGCTGCGGTCGGTGGTCACCCCCGACGACCACACCATCGTCTTCCACCTCAACCAGCCGTTCTCCGACTTCGACCATCTGATGGCCCAGCCCTGCGCCGCGCCCGTGCCCCGGCACGCCGACACCGGCGCCGAGTACGGCAAGGACCCGCGCTCCAGCGGCCCGTACCGGGTCGCCGAGCACCGCCCCGGCGCCTTCCTGCACCTGGAGCGCAACCCGTACTGGGACCCGGCCACCGACCCCGTCCGGCCCGCGCTGCCCGACCGGGTGGAGCTGACCATCGGCCTGGACGTCGACGACCTCGACGCCCGTCTGATCGACGGCGAGTTCGACATCAACCTGGAGGGCCGCGGCATCCAGCACGCCGCCCAGGCCCGCGTCACCACCGACCCCGTACTGCGCGCCCGCACCGACAACCCCCGCACCAGCTTCCTGCACTTCGTCGCCATGCAGCCGCACATCCCGCCCTTCGGCGACGTGCACGTGCGCCGGGCCGTGCAGTACGCGGCCGACCGCGTCCTCCTCCAGGAGGCCCGCGGCGGACCCGTCACCGGCGGCGACCTCACCACCGCCCTCTTCCCGCCCCGCCTCCCCGCCCACCAGCCCGGCTACGACCCCTACCCCAGCGGCCCCGACCTGCGCGGCGACCTGGAAGCGGCGCGGGCCGAACTCGCGGCGGCCGGGCTCCCCGACGGCTTCGAGGCGGTGATCGGCACCCAGCGCGGCAAGTTCCGCCTGGTCGCCGACGCGCTGGTGGAGTCCGTGGCCCGGGTCGGCATCCGGCTCACCGTCAAGGAGCTGGACGTGGCGACGTACTTCAGCCTCGGCAGCGGGCACCCCGGCACCGTGCGCCGACACCGGCTCGGACTCCTCGTCACCGACTGGGGCGCCGACTTCCCCACCGAGTACGGCTTCCTCGCCCCCCTCGTCGACGGCCGTCAGATCAAACGCAACGGCGGCAACTGGAACCTCCCCGAACTCGACGACCCGGTGATCAACGGCCTCATCGACGAGACCCTGCACACCACCGACCCCGAGGCGCGCACCCGCCGCTGGCGCGAGGTGGAACGCCGGGTCATGGACCACGCCGTACTGCTGCCGCTCGTCCACGACAAGACCCTGCACCACCGCAACCCCTGGGTCACCAACGTCTACGTCCACCCGGCGTTCGGCCTGTACGACATCCAGGCGATGGGCCTGACCGCACAAGCACCGACCTCGTGAGGGAACCCCGTATGAACCACGTCCCGTCCGACCTGGAGTTCGTCCCCCTGGCGGCAGACGACGGCGACACCGTCGCCCAGTGGCTCGACCTGCTCGCCGCGTCCGCCCACGCCGACACCGACTCGCTGAGCGCGCCCCCCTGCGCCGCCGACCTGACCGGCTCCCTGCGCTTCGCGCCGCCCGGCAC
Organism: Streptomyces sp. B93; assembly: GCF_018070565.1. Taxonomy (GTDB): domain Bacteria; phylum Actinomycetota; class Actinomycetes; order Streptomycetales; family Streptomycetaceae; genus Streptomyces. The sequence continues at coordinate 28,920 of NZ_JAGPXL010000027.1, read as the reverse complement.
CGCCCTGGACGACTGGGCGGTGCGCGAGGACGGCCGGGTGGTCGGCGCGCTGCGGCTGGTGCTCCCGGACGGCGCACCGGTCGCCGTGGTGGACCAGCTCGTCGTCCACCCCGCCGCCCGCCGCCGCGGCCTCGGCCGGACCCTGCACGGCCACGCCCTCCAACTCGCCCGCAAGCACGGCCGTACGACACTGGTGGCCACCCTCGCCGAGGGCCTGCCGGACGGGCCGCCGCTGGGCGCCGTACCCGCCGCGTTCGCCACCGCCATGGGCGCCGTGCGCGGCGCCGGGCCGGGCGGGCTGCGGCAGTGGCTCGACCTGAACCGGCACGACCCGCTCGCGGACGGCGTCCCCGCGACGCCCGCCGGGTACTCGCTGGTCACCTGGGGGACGATCACGCCCGACGAGTACGCGGTGCCGGTCTCCGCGCTGGAGCTGTCCCTCGGCGACGCGCCCGCGGACACCGCCCAGCAGGAGGTCCGCACCAGCTACGCCCGGCAGTTCGAGCGGATGCGGGTCGGCCGGGGGCGGCGGGCGTACCACACCGGCGTGGTGCACGACGCGAGCGGTGAACTCGCCGGGTACACCAGCGTCTCCAAGACCACCGGCAACCCCGAATTCCTGCTCCAGGGCATGACCGTGGTGCACCGCGCGCACCGCGGGCACGGTCTGGGACTGCTGCTGAAGCTGGCCAACCTGGAACGGGTGCTGCGGGAGGAACCCGCCGTACGGCTGATCGAGACCGCCAACGACGAGACCAACCGGCCGATGATCGCCGTCAACGAGGCGATGGGCTTCGAGCCCTACGAGCGGCTGGTGTCCTGGACCCGGGACGTGGACCCGTCCGGGGCGTAGGGCCCGGCCACCGGGACGCCGGACGCGCGCCGCGCCCGGCGTCCCGACGCCGAACCCAGCAGCACGCCCGCCACCACGGTCACGCTGCCCGCCGCCGCCCAGCCGGTCAGCCGCTCGTCCAGGGCCAGCCAGGCGACCGCCACCCCGACCACCGGCACCAGCATCGAGAACGGCGCCACCACCCCGGCCTCGTAGCGCTTCAGCAGCGTCGTCCAGATCCCCGAACCGGCCACCGACCCGGCCAGCGCGATGTACAGCACCGCCACCAGGCCCGGCCAGCCGTCCGCGCCGAACGACGCGCCCAGGTCCCGCCAGCCCGCCGCCGGGCCCTCGACGACGGCGGACAGCGCCAGCAGCGGCAGCGGCGGTATCACCGACATCCACAGGGCGAACCGCAGCGGATGGTCGGGGCGGGCCTGCCGGGCGGCGATGTTGCCCAGCGCCCAGCCGAGCGCCGCCAGCACGGTCAGCAGCAGCGGCAACAGGGCGGCGGTGCGCCCGCGTTCCACCGCGATCGCGGCCATGCCCAGCACCGCCAGCGCGATCCCGGCCAGCTGCCGTCGGGAGATCCGTTCCCCCAGCAGCAGCGCCCCCAGCAGCACCGTGAACGGCGCCGAAGCCTGCACCACCACCGACGCCTGCCCCGAGGGCATGCCCCGGTCGATGGCGAGGAACAGCAGCCCGAACTGGAACACCCCGAAGCCCGCCCCGTACAGCAGCAGCCAGCGCAGCGGCACCTTCGGCCGGGGCACGAACAGCACCACCGGCACCGCCAGCACCAGGAACCGCAGCGCCGACAGGAAGAACGGCGGGTAGTGGTCGAGGCCGATCCGCACGGCGAGGAAGTTCAGCCCCCACAGCACGGCGACGAAGACCGCGAGCAGCCGGTCCCGGACGCTCAACGGAGGTCGCCCGCCGAGCGGGTCAGCAGGCCCGACTCGATGACCCGGGCGCCGAGCCCGCGCAGGAACAGCCCGTCCCCGATGGGCTTCTGCTCGTCGGCGGCCTGTTGCAGCACCACCACGTAGGCGTCCTGGGCCCGGTCCTGGAGCAGCCAGCAGAACATCATCACGCCCGGTGAGGAACCGGCCTTGAAGTAGACCCGCGGCCAGCGCTCCCGGTCCACGGGGACGCCGGGATAGGTGGTCATGATCTCCTCGACCGTGCCGCTCGCGTCCCGGTCTCCGTCCTCCCGCAGCCGCTGGAGGACGCGCAGCGCGTCGTACGCCGTCATGTGCCAGTCCAGGCCGAGCTGGTGGACCGTCGCACCGAGGTCCGAGCCGCGTACCGTCAGCGGCCGGGCGATCTCCCGCAGCAGTTCCCGGCGCGCGGCCTCGTCCCCGGCCGCCCAGCGCTGACGCAACCGGGCCTCGCCCCAGCCGAGTTCGAAGACCTCACGGCTGCTCAGGAACGGCCGCAGCAGGGAGGGGTCGTGGTGCCCGGAGTCGGCGAGACTGTCCTCCACGGCCTCCCGGCCGACCAGGTCGGCGATGAGGTCGGCGGCCGTGTTGTCGCTCATCGCGATCATCTTGTGGGCGGTCTCGCGGACCGTCACCCGGGTGCCGTCCGGCAGGTCCTGCATGTCGCCGGTGGGCAGACTGCGCAGCTCCGGCCGCACGGTGACCTCGTCGTCCCAGGCCACCTCGCCCCGCTCGACCGCCTTCAACAGGGCCCGCAGCACATACAGCTTGTACGCCGACCCGGTGGGCCGGGGCCGGTCGGCGGCCGTCTCGTGCAGGACGACGGGCCCGGCGGGCGTCAGCCGGGCGGCGAGGAAGGAGTGCTCGACGCCGTCCGTGCGCAGCGCCTCCTCCAGCTCCGGCCACGAGCGCACCTCGGGCACCACGGTCTCCGGCTGGAGGGCGAGGACGCGGATCAGCCCGTTGGAGTCCAGGGTCAGCGACAGGGTGTGCCGGGTCCCGGCCGGGTCGGCCAGCACCACCCAGCCCTTGTGGGCGACCGGCTGGTACTCCGCCACCGTGAACGGCCCCTGCGCCCGCCACCCGGCGAGCGTCGCCGCCAGACCGCGCGGGTGCCGGGCGAGGAACGCGGGCACGAAACGCGGGGCCAGCGCCTCGTCGGCGGGGAGGGCGGGGGCCGTCAGCAGCTCCACCGCCCAGCGGGCCGCGCTCCCGAGGGGGGAGCCGTCCGCGGCGAGCGCCGCCAGGGTCGGGGCGGAACCGGCAGCTTCGATCATCATCGCTCCTTGGTCGGCGCTGGCCGTACGGGCTCAGGTCTCGTCAGGTCTCGGTGACGGTGATGGCCTGGCACGGGCACAGCTCCGCGCACAGCCGGGCCGCGTCGTGCAGTTCGGGCGGGGGAGTGGCGTCGAGCAGGATCACGGTTCCGGTGTCCGGGTCCTGGTCGAAGAGTCCGGGCGCGGTGGCCGCGCAGCGCCCCATGGCGCAGCAGACGTCGGTGTCGACGGCGACCGTGACCGGGCGCTCGGCGCTCACCAGGTCACCGGGAGCGCGCCGAGGCCGTAACTGGACACCTCATGGCGGAAGTCCAGCTCCTCGAACGGCACCGCCAGCTTCGCCCCGGGCATCCAGCGCAGCACCGCCGCGAGGATCTCCTCCAGCTCGACCCGGGCCAGCCACTGGCCCAGGCACTGGTGCATGCCGTGCCCGAAGGCGAGGTGACGGCGGGCGTCGCGGTGCGGGTCGATCCGGTCCGGGTCGGGGAAGACCCGTTCGTCGCGGTTGCCCGCCGACAGCGACAGCACCACGCCCTCACCGGCCCTGATCAGCACGTCGTCGAGCTGTACGTCCGCCACGGCGGCGCGGGCCAGGCCGTTCTGCACGATGGAGTGGAAGCGCAGCAGCTCCTCCACCGCCTTCGGCAGCAGCGCCGGGTCCTCGGTGAGGGCGTCCGCCAGCTTCGGGTCGGTGACCAGGCTGAGCATGCTGAGGCTCGCCTGGCTGGTGGTGGTGCCGTGCCCGGCGACCAGCAGCAGTCGGCACATCGGGACCAGTTCCTCGACGGTCAGGTTCCCGGGCCTCACCTGGTCGAGGACCAGACGGCTGATCAGGTCCCCGCCGGGGTCCGCGAGCCGGTCCTCGACCAGTTCGCGCAAGTAGCCGTCGAGTTCGTCGCGGGCGGCGGCGACCTGGTCGGGGGTGTAGCCGCGGTCGATGAGGACCGCGCTGCGGCTCTCGATGAACTCCCGGCGGTCGTCGCCCGCCCCGAACAGCAGGGTGATCACCCGGGACGGCACCGGTATCGCCAGCCCGGCGACCAGGTCCACCGGCCGCTCACCGGCGACCAGCCCGGCGAGGATGCCGTCCAGCAGCTCACGCACCGTCGGCCGCAGCTCCTCCGCCCGGCGGGCCAGGAAGTCCCGGGTGAGCATCGAGCGCAGCCGTGAGTGGTCCGGGTCGTCCATGCGGATGAACGACGCCGACTTGGGGTTGGCGCGTACCAGCGCCGAGGTGCGGGTGAGCATCGGGAAGCCCGGCGCGCTGGTGACGGCGGTGAAACGCCGGTCGCCCAGCACGGCACGGACCCCGGAGTGCGAGGTCACCAGCCACACCTCGCTGCCGTCCCACAGGGTCACCCGGCTCGCCGCCCGCCCCGACCGCAGCTCGGCGAGCGGGGGTGGCGGGTCCACGGGTGAGGTGCGGGCCATCGGGTACGCCGGTGCCGTCCGCTTCTGCTGAGGCGCCGCCTCGTTCATCATCCACCGCCCGTCGCTGCACAGCTGCCGTGCCATGTCGTCCAGCCAATCTGCCGCAGCCCTCCGGGACCGGGCCGGGCGGGCCACCGGCCGCGCATAACCCGGCCGGGACTGTCATAACCAGGCCGCTGAAATCCGCCGCCCACGCCTGGAGACTTTCCGGGAACGGGAAATCGAGAACCGTCAACGGTCGCACGATGTGGGGTAGATGATGTCATCCGCACTTCAGGGCAAGGTCGCGCTCGTCACCGGTGCCAGCTCCGGGATCGGTGAGGCCACCGCCCGCGCACTGGCCGCCGAGGGCGCCGCCGTGGCGATCGCCGCCCGCCGCGTCGACCGGCTGCGCGCCCTCGCCGACGAACTGACCGCCGCCGGGGCCAAGGTCCACGTCCTCGCACTCGACGTCACCGACCAGGCGGCCGTGGCGGAGGCGGTGCGCTCCACCGTGGCGGCCCTCGGCGGCCTGGACGTCCTGGTGAACAACGCGGGCCTGATGCTGCTCGGCCCGATCGAGGACGCCGACACCACCGACTGGACCCGGATGGTCGACACCAACCTCCTGGGCCTGATGTACATGACCCGAGAGGCCCTGCCGCACCTGCTGCGCGGCAAGGGCACGGTGGTGCAGATGTCGTCCATGGCCGGGCGCGTGGTCACCCGCTTCGCGGGCGTCTACCAGGCGACCAAGTTCGCCGTGAACGCCTTCAGCGAGACCCTGCGCCAGGAGGTCACCGAGCGCGGGGTCCGCGTCGTCGTCATCGAACCCGGCACCACCGACACCGAGCTGCGCGGGCACATCACCCACGCCCCGACGAAGGCGGCGTACGAGGAGCGGATCAGCAGGCTGCGCAAGCTGGAGAGCACCGACATCGCCGAGGCCGTGCGCTACGCCGTGACCGCGCCCCCGCACGTGACGGTCAACGAGATCTTCATCCGCCCCACCGACCAGGCCTGAGGTTCCCCGCCACCCTCGGCTGTCGCCGCGCTCTTCGGGTTCTCTCCGCCGTGGGCGCTGAGGAGAGCCCGAAGAGGACCGTTCCCTACGATCGATTTCCAGCCCTTGAGAAAGACGGACACCGGCGGAAACTCGACGGAAAAGGGAACCGACTTTGTATATCGAGTCAGAGTTTCGTGCAGACCTTCGTGCAGAGCCGAATTCCATTGCCGGTCGGGACGAATGCCCTACGGAGATCCTGGCGCCCTTCAGCCGGGCCGAGCTGGCGCTGCTGGACGCGGTCGGACAGTGCGGCGACCTCGCCGAGGTGGCGCGGCGCACCGGCACCCGGCACGGCAGCGTGGAGCGGCGCCTGGACCGGCTGGACCGGGCGGTCGGAACGCCGCTGACCCTGCGGGGCGGACACACCGCGCGGCTGTCGGCGGCGGGCTCCCGGATGCTGGCCGCCGGGCGCCGCTTCTTCCACCAGATCGACCTCGCCGCCCGCACCCACATCTTCGGTCACGGCAGCGAGGCCGTCGACGCGCCCGAGGTGCTGTCCATCGCCACCACCGAGCCGCTGCCCGACCAGGTCGTGGAGGACGCGGCGGCCACCCTGGGCCTGCTGCTGTCGGTGCGTCACCACTCCCCGCACCAGGCGGTGGCCGAGCTGGCGGGCTACCAGGTCGACGCGGCCTGCACCTGGAGCCTCGGACCACCGCGCGAGCCGGTGGAGCGGGCCACCCGCGGCCACCACATACTCGACGACCCGCTGTGGGTCATCCTGCCCAGGGACCACCCGCTGGCGGGCCACGACCAGGTCTCCCTCGGCGACCTGCGCGAGGAGAACTGGGTGTCCGAGACCGGGCCCGGCGCCGAGGTCCTGGTCGCCCGGGTCTTCCAGGCGGCCGGACTGCCCGCCCCCGCCCGGCTCCAGGTCACCGGCGCCTCCGTGGCCCGGGGCATCCTGCGCCGCGGGGACGCCATGGGCCTGGGCTCGCCCACCCACCCGGCCGTGCTCGCCCCGTCGCTGGTGCGACGCTCCCTGGTCGAACGCCCGCGCCGCACCACCAGCCTGCTCGTCGACCCCACGATCGTGCCGCGCGCGCTCGCCGCACGGCTGGCGGCACTGATCGCCGACAGCCATCTGCGGCGCTTCGCCGAACGGCACCGGGACCTGCTGCACGAGAGCTGGTGGGCCCGCTGGTACGCCGAGCAGTCCGGCCGGCGCCCCGGGACGGACCCCGGCGCGGAACCGTCACCCGGGATGCCGCCGGGGGCCCGCAAACTGGACGTCGAGGACCTCCATCTGCTGCGGGCGGTGGCCCGGCACGGCTCCATCAACCGGGCCGCGGCCGTGCTCTCCATCAGCCAGTCCGCGCTGACCCGCCGTATCCACCGGCTGGAGCAGGACCTCGGCGCCCGGCTGCTGCTGCGCAGCCCGCGCGGCACCAGCCTGACCGGCCCGACCCGGCGCTTCCTGCGGCAACTCGACCGCTCCGAGGGCGAGTTCCAGGACGCCGCCCTGACCTGCCGGTCGGTGGACCGGACGGCGGTGCCGTACCGCCCGGTCCGGCGGCCGCGTCAGCCCGCGCCGAGCGCCACGTAGTCGTACATCCCGAAGGAGCCGGTGACATAGACGTTGCGGGTGTCCGGGTGGCGGTAGAGCAGGGAGCGCGGGTACAGGTACGGCACGATCACGGCGTGGTCCATCGTCAGCCGGTCGATGGTGTGCCAGATCTCCGCGCGCCGGGCCGGGTCGCCGCACCGGGCGCCCTCGTCGAGCAGGGCGTTGATCTCGGGGTCGTCGAGTTCGCCCATGTTCTGGTTGCCGCGTTCCTTGATGGCCCGGCCGTCGACGATCTGCTGGAGGAAGCCGTAGCCGTCGGGGAAGTCGGCGCCCCAGCCGAACATGATGATGCCGATGCCGTGCTCACGCAGGTACTCCGGGCAGCCACCGTAGCGGTCGAAGTAGTCGCCGGAGGGGAAGTCCAGCACCTCCGCCTCGATCCCGACCCGGGCGAGCCCGGCCGCCAGCGCCTCGGCGGCGCGGTACTCCTTCAGCCGGTCCTTGCGCGCGGCGATCTTCGTCCGGAAGCCGTCCGGCATGCCCGCGGCCCTGAGTTCGGCGCGGGCGGCCTCCAGGTCGCCGGTGCCGTCCGGGCCGACCGGGTAGCGGTCGAAGGGGCGGTGGCCGTCGAGGGTCGGCGGCAGGATCGTGGTGGCGATGTCACCGCCCACGGGACCACCGTACGCCTCCTGCATGGCGGCCTTGTCGGTGGCGAACTGGACGGCCCGCCGGCAGTGCACGTCGTCGAACGGGGCGATCCGGCTGGACAGGCAGTAGATCCAGGTGAAGCCGGTCAGCGGGTTGTCGGCGTGGGCGCGCAGCGCCGGGTCGGCGAGGATGCGCTCCTGCGTCGAGGGCTGCACCCCGAACCCGGCCAGGTCGACGTGGGCGGCGCCGTCCAGCAGCATCCGGTCCACCTCGTGCGGGTCCTTGCCGAGGTGGACCTCGATCCGGGCGGCCCGCCGCACCCGTACCGGGTCGGTGGCCGGGTCCCAGTGGGGGTTGGGTTCCAGCACGGCCAGCTCGCCACGGGTGTAGGACGCGACCCGGTACGGCCCCGTCGCCACCGGCCGCAGCCGGTACTCCGCGCCGGTGTCCAGCTTGCGCGGCACGGGCGTGGTGCTCGGCATGGTCGCCAGCAGGTCCATCCCGGCGAAGGGCTCACGCAGCCGGAACACCAGCGTCCGCTCGTCGGGCGTCTCCAGCGTCACCGGCCCGTCGACGTCCGGCTCCCGCCAGGGCCCGCCGAAGTCGGTGCCCAGCAGATGCCGGAAGTACGTCGGCCCGGCGCCCAGCACGTCGGTGCCGTAGTTGCTGCGCGCGATGGCGTACTTGACGTCCGCGGAGGTGACGGCCGTACCGTCCTCGAACCGCAGCCCCTCCCGCAGCCGGTACGTCCACACCCGGCCGCCCTCCGACGGCTCCCCCAACGCCTCGGCCAGGTCCGGCACCAGCCGCTGCCCGGCCTTGCCGGGGGCGGTGTCGAAGGTGACCAGGGTCCGGCCGACGAGGCGAAGAAAGTTCCAGGTGTAGGCGTAGTACGTGTTCCCGGGGTCCAGTGAGTCGAAGTCGTCCGTCCGCACGAGCCGCAGCGTGCCGCCCGTCTCCCCGCTCGGCGCGACCACCCCCCGCACCGCCGCGCCGAACCCCTCGCCTGTGCTCTCCATGTCCCTCCACCCCTCACGCGGTTGCCGTCAGCCCATCGTGCGACCGGCGGGCGTCCGTGCGGGGCCCGGAGCGGGGGGTGCGCATAGCCGGGTGGGGGTCGGTATAGCCCGGGAGAGGCGTGGGTCAGGTCGTGTACTCCGAGTTGAGGCGGACGTAGCCCTCCGTCAGGTCGCAGCCGTACACCGTGAACTCGCCGTCCGAGACGGCGAGGTCGATGCCGATGACGACCTCGTCGCCCTTCAGGTGTTCGGCGACGGCGGCGCGCAGGGTCTCGTCGTCCTCGCCGCTCTCCCCGGTCGGGTAGACCACCACGTCGCCGAAGCGGATGCGGACCCGGTCCTGGTCGATGTCGGTGTCGTCGGAGCACTTGCCGATCGCCATGGCGACCCGGCCCCAGTTGGGGTCGCTGCCGTGCACCGCCGTCTTGACCAGGGGCGAGTTGACGACCGTCTTGCCGACCCGTTTGGCCTGGGCCGTGTCGCGGGCGCCGGTGACCTGGACCTCGATCAGCTTGCTCGCGCCCTCGCCGTCGCTGGCGATGTCCTTCACCAGGGTCAGCGCGGCCGTGTGGAGCGCCTCCTCGAACGCGGCCGGATCGACGTCCCCGGCCAGCCCGTTGGCGAACAGCACCGCCGTGTCGCTGGTGGAGGTGTCCGTGTCAATGCTCACCGCGTTGAAGGTGCGGTCCATCACCCGCCGGAAGATCCGGTCCTGCTCGGCCGGGTCGAGCCGGGCGTCCGTGGCGAAGAACGTCAGCAGCGTCGCCATGTCCGGCTCCAGCATGCCGACGCCCTTGGCGATGCCCACCAGGGTCGCCGGGCCGACGCTCACCCGGACCTCCTTCGGCCGGGTGTCGGTCGTCATGATCGCGCGGGCCGCCCGGTCGAAGCCGCCCTCGGGGAAGGGCCAGGTCAGCGTCTTGATGTGGTCCCGGATGCGCGGCATCGGGTACTGGCGGCCGATCACCCCGGTGGAGGCGATCAGCAGCTCGTCCCCGGGCACCCCGATCGCCCGGGCGACGGACTCGCGCACCTCGCGGGCGTTGGCCTCGCCCTCCCTTCCGGTGGCCACGTTGGCGTTGCGGGCCACCACCACCACGCCGCGCGCCCGCCCGTCGGCGGCCGCCTCCCGGCTCAGCAGCACGCTCGGCCCGGCGAACCGGGAGCGGGTGAAGACCGCGCTGACCACCGCCGGGGCGGTGGAGGCGAGCACGGTGAAGTCGTCCCGGCCGTCGTCGGCCAGACCCACCGGCGCGGTGTGGACGACGAATCCCCGGGGTGTGGACTCGGGCATGTGCATGTCTCCTTCAGGGAGGACGACGGTCGCTGCATTGTTTCCCATTGTGCGGCATAGTCATGCACGCCCGCTCGCGCACGCCGCTCACGCATGCCGGGGACGCGCGACGGCCCCCGCCGCGCCACCCGGACGAGCCGGCGGCCACGGCGGGGGCCGAAACGCTACGACGGTCAGCCGCGAGGCGTGAACGACACCACGTCGCCCGCCCGCTCCCCGCCGGACAGCTGCCCCGCCCGGTCGGTCCGGATGTACACCCGGTGCAGCCACCGGTCCTTGCCGTCCCACCGCGGCGAGAACGGCGTACGGGCGTGCGTGGTGCGGAAGTTGTCGATGATCAGCACATCGCCGGGGACGAGCTTCACACTCACCGTCACCTCGTCCAGCGCCTTCGACAGCACCGCCACGGCCTCCTTGTCCAGCGGGTCGACCGGCGCCAGCAGCTCCCGGTCGTACCCCAGGCAGGGGTCGTCCACATCGCCGTACAACGGCTTGACCTGGGCGATCGCGCCCGGGTCTTCGATCCCGCCGCGGAACGCCACGTCCACACAGCACGGCAGCTTGCGGTCGAACAGCCGGGTCCGCGTCTCGTCGTCGAGCAGCCGCAGCGCCTTGCGCACCGACCCCACGAGCGTCTCCGCGCGGCGCTCGTGGTCCGCGCGGGAGCAGGCCAGCATGACGTAGTTCGGCTGGAGGACGTGGTACGCCATCTCCGTGTGGAACTCCAGCAGGGTCTCGGAGGTCTCCGAGGACAGGTAGTGGGCGCCCGGCGACGGGTACACGTCGTGGTAGACCGTGCCGGAGCGCAGCTCCTGGTACCCCGTGTGCAGCCCGAGGCGGCGGCCGGTCAGCGCCAGCATCGCCTCCATCACCAGCAGTGGACGGTCCACCGGCGCCGGGGTGGTGGTGGGCGTGGGCGGCAGCTCGGACTCGTCCACGGGCAGGCCGCGCAGCACGAGGTACCCGTCCTCGCTGCCCCGCTCGTTGAACGCGTCCAGCACGGCCGCCAGTTCCCGCGGCAGCCGCCCGGACAGCTCCCCGGCCTTCTCCAGGAACCCGTACAGATCGGCGCGCGGCACCTGGGGAAGCTCCGCGGCGAGCGCGAGCAGCTCCGCACGGAACGGGGTGCAGTCGACTATCGGAGAGGTCATGACGCGGTGTCTCCTTCACATCTCACTGTGCTCACTGGGTGCTCACTGGGTGCTCACTGGGTGCTCACTGGGTGCGGTGGGCGCGGGCGTACTGGTAGAGCAGCTCGGCCCCGATCTCGGTGGCCAGTACGGAGGTGATCCCGCCGTGGTCGTAGAGCGGCGACACCTCCATCACGTCGAAGCCGACCGGCTTGAGGTCCCCGACGCAGCGCAGCAGCGCCAGCACCTCGCGCGAGCTGAGCCCGCCCGGCGCGGGCGTGCCGGTGCCGGGGGCGAACGCCGGGTCCACCACGTCGACGTCGACGGACACGTACACCGGCCGCCCGCCCACCCGCTCCCGGATCAGGTCGGCGGTGCCGCGCACGCCCAGGTCGCCGAACTCGTCGGCCGTGACGACGCGTACGCCGTGGCCGCGGGCGTAGTCCAGGGAGTCCGGCTTGGGGTTGTGGCCCCGGATGCCGATCTGGACCATCGCCGACGGGTCGACGAGCTTCTCGTCGATGCCGTGCCGGAACGGTGTGCCGTGGTGGTAACGGCCGCCGTAGAAGGCCGGGTTGGTGTCGGAGTGGGCGTCCAGGTGCACCACGGCGACCGGGCCGTGCTGCTCGGCCACCGCCCGCAGCGCCGCCACCGTCAGCGAGTGGTCGCCGCCCAGCATCAGGAAGGCGGCGTTGTGCTTCAGCAGCCCGGACAGGTGCTCCCGCGCCGTCTCGATGGCGATGTTCATGTCGAACGGGGTGAGGTCGATGTCCCCGCCGTCGGCGCAGTTGATCAGGTCGAAGGTGCCGGGGCCGCGGTCGATGCCGACACCGTGAATGAGCCCCGACTCGTTGCGGATGGCCCGCGGCCCGAACCGGGCGCCGGGCCGGTAGCTGGTGCCGCCGTCGTAGGGCGCCCCGATGACCACGACGTCGTAGCCACGGGGGTCCGGCTCGTGCGGCAGCCGCATGAACGTGGGGATCTGGGCGTAGCGGGGTGAGACGTGCGAGTCGATGCGCTCCACGGCTTCAGCTCCCCTCCTGGGAATCATGGGAATCGACGGCGGCCGGGAACGGGACCCGGCGGGCGGGCGCCGTCACGCCGCCCCCCGGGCGAGACCGTCGGCCACGGACCGCACCACCTCGGCGGTGCTCACCCCCGACGGGTGCCGTCCGGCCGCGACGGTGCGGCCGAACAGCTCCCGGACCACCCGCTGCTTGGCCTTGTGGACCGACGGCTCGGCGACGCCGTGGGCGACGAGCAGCGCGGAGAACGAGGACGTGGTGCCGGAGCCCTCGTGCACCCCGAGCTTGGGCCGCAGCACGGTCTCGGCGGGCAGCGCGCCGGCCATCGCCTCCCGCAGCACCCACTTGTCCCGGCCGTGCCGCCGCTTGAGCCCCGCCTCCAGCGAGACCAGCAGGTCGAGCACGTCCCGGTCCCAGTAGGGGTGGGTGGTCCAGTGCCCGGTGACCGCCGACAGCACCGGGGACATCTCGTTGAGGCCGTCGAAGGTCGCCATGTCGTACGCCACGGCGGTGTCCAGGTCCGGCAGCCGGTCCTCGCGGTGCATGCCCGCGAGCGGGATGTCCGCGCCGTAGCCGGTGAGGATGCGGCGGGGCGGGCCGTCGAGCGCGCGGTAGAGCGCGACCAGCGGCAGCAGGTACTCGATGATGTCCGGGTCCGCCGACTCCGAGGCCCACACGGCGTACGGCAGTTGGGCCAGCAGGTCCTCGGTGGGCACCGTGATCTCCCGGTGCCGGGAGCCCAGGTGCTCGGCGACCGTGCGGGCCTCGGGGAACTCGTCGGCGGTGTCGGTGCCCATGGACACCGTGTCCAGCGCCCCGGCGGCGCGGTGCGCGCAGGCCGCGACCCCGGAGGAGTCGATGCCGCCGGACAGCACCACCAGGGGCGTGCCGCCCGCCGGGACCCGGGCCGCGCAGGCCCGCTGGAGCGCCGTACGCACCGCGTCGACCGCCTCCCGCTCGGGCAGGACGCGGCGGGCCAGCGGCGGGGTCCAGGTACGGTGCGCCTCGGCGGTGCCCGACTCCAGGCCGATGTCGAGGACGGTGCCCGCGGGCACCTGGTAGACGCCGGTCAGGCCGGGCACCCGCCGCGCGTCGGCCAGCGGGAAGCCGCGCGGGGTGGTCGCGTCCCCGGCGAGTGTCTTGGCCTCGGTGGCCGCGTTGACCTCGCCCGGGGCGAGCCGTACGTACAGCGGCACCGAACCGGCGTGGTCGGTGGCCAGCAGCACCCGGTCACCGGTCTGGGCGAGTGCCGCGAACCGCCCGTTGACCAGCCGGAAGGCGTGCGGCCCGTAGCGGTGCAGCAGTTCCAGCAGCAGCTGGGCGTCGCCCTCGGGGGCGGTGCCCGCGGGCAGCACCGACAGCAGCTCGGCGCGGTTGTACAGCTCCCCGGCGACCAGGACGGCGGTGTCCGCGTCCTGCGCGTGCGCGGTCTCGGGGATGCTCTCGGGCGGGTGCACCAGCGTGGCGGCGAGTGACTGCCGCCGCAGCCGTGCGCCGATGACGGTGCGGTCGCCGCGGGTCGCGAAGGCCGCGTCCGGGGCCGGACCCCCGCCCGTGCGGGCGGAGGCCAGGAACCCGAAGGCGGCCGGGAGAACCGGTGCCGTCATGATCAGATGCTCAGGGCGCCGAAGCCGCCCGGCTGGAAGTCGTAGGCGATGGGGACCTCGATGAGGAACGGGCGGCCGAGTTCGGCGCCCTTGCGCAGCGCGGCCAGCAGTTCCTGACGGTCGGTCGCCTTGGTCGCCTCGACGCCGTTGGCCTGGGCGAGGGCGACGAAGTCGACGCCGCCGAACTTGACCGCCGGGTCGTGGCTGCGGTGGTGGCCGAGGTTCTGGTACAGCTCGATCAGGCCGTTGGTGTCGTTGTTGACGACCACGGTGACGATGGGCAGGCCCATCCGGGCGATGGTCTCCAGGTCGGAGCTGTTGGAGTGGAAGCCGCCGTCCCCGGCGATGAGGAAGGTGGGCTGGTCCGGGCGGGCCAGCGCGGCGCCCATCGCGGCCGGGATGCCGTAGCCGAAGCTGGAGCAGCCCGCCGAGGTGAGGAAGCCGAAGGGCTGGTCGGCGCGGGCGAACAGGACGCCGTAGTGCCGGAAGAAGCCGATGTCGGAGACGATGGTGCCCTCGCCGGGGCGGGCGGTCTCCGCCATCACCGTGTTCATGGAGTCCATGACCTGGTGCACCCGCATGCCGTCGTCGTGGACCGTGGGGTCGGCGAGGAAGGTCGCGATGCGCTCGCGCAGCGGGGTGATGTCGTGCCGCTCCTTGGCGGCGACGGACGTGGTGGCCGCCTCAAGGTGCTCCACGAACGCCAGCACGTCGGTGACGACGTCCACGGTCGGCTGGTAGACGCGCGGGATCGGGTTCATGGTGGGCGACACCCGCACGGTCTTCTTCTCGATGCCGCGCTGCCACATGGAGGGCCGCAGGTCCTCGGCGTAGTCGTAGCCGAGGGTGAGGATCACGTCGACCGGCCCGAAGAGGGACTCCAGGGCGGGGAAGTCGAGGATGCCGTCCATGTAGCCGGTGACGGCGCCGTAGTTCAGCTCGTGGCCGTGCGGCAGCACGCCCTTGGCGATGTACGTCGTGATGACCGGCACGTTCAGCCGCTCGGCCAGCGCCCGGATCGCGGGCACCGCGCCGGAGCGGATCGCGGCGGCCCCGACGACGAGCACCGGGTGCTCGGCACCGGCGAGCAGTTCGGCCGCCCGGTCGGCCTCGGCCTGCCAGCCGTCCGCGACGGCGCCGGTCGGCCGGACGGGGGTGCGGGCGGGCGGCAGGGCCGCCGCGGTGTCGATGCCCTCGGCGGAGCCGAGCAGGTCGACGGGGAGGGAGATGAAGGACGGGCCCACCGGCTCGGTCATGGCGGCGCTGACCGCGGAGTCGACGAGGTCGGTGATCTCGGCCGGGCGCTGGAGTTCCACGGCGTACTTGGACATCGGCGCGATGATCGCGACGGAGTCCAGGCACTGGTGGGTGTCGTTGGGGAAGATGTCGTGCGACTCGGACTGGGCGGCCAGCGCGATCACCGGCGACCGGTCCAGCACGGACGTGGCGATGCCGGTGGAGAGGTTGGTCATGCCGGGGCCCAGGGTGGCCCAGCAGGCCTGCGGGCGGCCGGTGATCCGGGCGAGGACGTCGGCCGCGACCCCGGCGGTGAACTCGTGCCGGGTCAGGACGAAGTCGATCCCCTCGACCTCGTCGAAGAGGATCGACGCGGCTTCGCGGCCGACCACTCCGAACACCTTCTCCACGCCGTGGTCGCGCAGCCGCCCCAGCAGGGCGTGCGCGGCGGTCGGCTTGTTGCTGGGGCCGGTCGATACACGGGACATGCGGTCTCCAGACTCGGGCGGCGTTTTCCGGTGAGCCACCCTGGCCCGGGCTGCTCTCCACGCCCTCTCCCGGATGTATCGGGGGACGGCGCGAAGAGATCACGGAGAGATGGGATTCGGCCACTTCGGGGCGGGCGCCCCGGTCTTGCCCGGGGTCGTCGGAGGGCTCTCCTCCACTGGTCCAGTCCAATTTTCGCGCCGTATGTGTCCGGGTTGTTCCCGTTGTGAATCCCCGCGATCACGCGGCTGAGCCCGCCTGATGTCCGCTTTGCTGCTCCTTTGCCGGTAAACCGGATCTGTCCATTCCGGATGGTTGCCGGCCTATCCATTCACGCCAATAGGTGTCCTGAGGGCCGCATTCGGGGAGTGGAAAAAGAGGGGGAACACATAGCCTGGCTCTTATGTCGCAATTCCCCAGCCAGGGCACGTACCCCCCACCTCGAAGACGACGCGCCAGCGGGCGAGTGATCGTTTCTGCATGTGTCGCCGTGGCCTTGACGGCCGGGCTCGGTTACTGGGCATACTCCAGCCTGGTCGCCGACGAGGAAGCGGAGGATCCGCAGGTGGTCGCGGCAACGGCGCAGCTGGAGGAGTTCCTGGCCGCCTGGGAGGCGGGTGACGCGGGACGGGCCGGGGGTCTGACGGACACCCCGGACAACGCCGAGTCGCTCATCGAGTCCGTCACCACGAACCTCGCTCCCACCAAGACGGAGATCACCGCGGGCGAGGGAGATCGAAAAGCGGACGGGCAAGTCGAAATCCCCTTCACGGTCAAGATGGCGCTGCCCGGAGCGGGGAACTACTCCTGGGACTCCAAGGCCCGGGTGGTCGGCGCGGACGACAAGTGGAAGGTCGAATTCCACACCGAGATGGTGCATCCGCAAATGGTTCCCGGGCAGACCCTCGCCCTCAAGTCCCGCGACCGCGCCCTCATCCTCGACACCCACGGCGAGGAACTGCGCTCCGCCTCCCTGGTCGGCGTCGTCGACGAGAACGGCAAGGGCGTCTCCGGCCTCCAGGCCCGCTACGACGAACAGCTCACCGGCGGCTCCGGCGCCGCCCGCTCCGTCGTGGTCGTCGACCGGCAGTCCGGCCAGGTCGTCAAGAAGCTCACCGGCACCAAGGCCGCCAAGGGGGAACCGGTGCGCACCACCATCGACCCCGAGGTGCAGGAAGCCGCCGCCGACGCCCTGGAGGGGGTGGAGAAGAACGCGGCGATCGTCGCGATCGACCCCTCCAGCGGCCATGTCCTCGCCGCGGCGAACCGGCCGTCCGGTATGAACCGTGCCCTGGAGGGCCGCTACCCGCCCGGCTCCACCTTCAAGGTCGTCACCGCCGCCGCCCTGCTGGAGCACGGGATGCGCCCGTCGGACCCCGCCGAGTGCCCCAAGTTCGCCCACGTCGACGGCCAGCGCTTCGAGAACCAGGACCAGTTCACCCTGCCCGCCGGATCGACCTTCAAGGACAGCTTCGCGCACTCCTGCAACACCTTCTTCGTCAACTCCCGCACCGAGCTGACCGAGTCGGACCTGCACGACACCGCCGCCGCCTTCGGCATCGGCGGCACCTGGGACGTCGGCGCCGCGACCTACGACGGCAGCGTCCCCGTCAACACCAGCGACAACGACAAGGCCGCCGCCACCATCGGCCAGGCCCGCGTGGAGACCTCCCCGCTGGTCATGGCCTCCATCGCCGCGACCGTCAAGGAGGGCGGCTTCAAGCAGCCCGTCCTGGTGCCCGACGCGGTCAAGAAGACCCACGAGGCCCCGGCCCGGCTCGACCCCGAAGTCACCGGCGCCCTGCGCGAGATGATGCGCGCCGCCGTCACCGACGGCGCCGCCTCCGCCCTCGCGGGCATCCCCGGCGAGCCGCACGCCAAGACCGGCACCGCCGAGTTCGGCACCGAGACACCGCCGCGCACCCACGCCTGGATGATCGGCTACCAGGGCGACCGCCAGCTCGCCTGGTCGGTCCTGCTGGAGGACGGCGGATCGGGCGGCGCCGACGCCGGGCCCGTCGCGGCCGCGTTCCTGCGGAACCTGGTGGGGTGAGGCCGACAGACACCGCACCTCTGCTCCCACAGCAGAACACCGGCACGGGGGAATCCGAGGACGGCCGTGCCCGGCCGCTCCCGGAGACGGCCCACTTCCCCCTGCCGGGCGACAGAACCGGCGAGATCAGGTCGTGCACCTGCGACCGAAGGAACACACCCAGGCCATGCCTGCCACAAGCGGGCGAGGGCGTAGTTCAGTCATGAGGGGGAATCCGCCATGAGCACCTGGAACGACGTGACGATCCGGCTTCTCGGCCCTGTGGCCCTCGTCAGAGGGGGCGTGCCCATCCCGATACCGGGACAGCGGCAGCGACGGTTCCTCGCCTCCCTGGTGCTGCGCGCCGGACAGGTCATCTCCAAGGAGGCGATCAGCGACGACTCCTGGGACGGTGAACCGCCCCTGACGGTCTCCGGCCAGCTCCAGACCTCGGCCTGGATGATCCGCCGGGTGCTGGAACAGGCGGGGCTGCCCCGCGACACCCTCGGCTCCCACGACCGCGGCTACGAACTGCGGGTGCCGCCGGGCGCCATCGACCTGACGGTGTTCCGGGAGACCGTACGCGAGGCCCGCGACCTCTACGGCCGTGCCCAGCACCGGGACGCCTCCGACCGCCTCGACACCGCGCTGGAACTGTGGCAGGGACCGGCGCTGGCCGACGTCACCTCCAGCAGGCTGCGGCTGAAGGCGGAGGCGCTGGAGGAGGAACGGACCGGGGCGGTCGAACTGCGCGCCCTGATCGACATCGGCCTCGGCCGCCACAACGAGGCGATCGCCCGGCTGTCGGAACTGGTCGACCGCGACCCCTTCCGCGAGGACCTCTACGTCAGCCTCATGAAGGCGTACTACGCCGAGGGCCGCCAGGTCGACGCGATCCAGGTCTTCCACCGCGCCAAACGGCTGCTGCGGGAGCAGATCGGGATCAACCCCGGGGCGAGGATGACCAAGGCGATGCAGGCGATCCTCTCCCAGGACGACAGGTTCATGCGGGTCGGCTGAGCTGACCGGACACGCGGGTCGGCTGAGCTGACCGGACACGCGGGTCGGCTGAGCTGAGGGGACACGTGGGTCGGCTGACTGGATTTCACCACCTCCGTCCTCACCTGACGTAACGTTCCACCCACTCAAAGTGAGCACACCGTGACAGGAGTGGGTGGAACGTTGGCTGGGCGACGGGCGGTTCTCAGGGGAGTCCTGGCGGCGACGGGCGCGGCGGCGGCCGGTGCCGGAGCCATGGCGGCGAGCACACCGACCGCCACGCGACGCGGGCCGTACCGCACCGCCGTACGACTGCGCTGGCTCGGCGTCGCGGGCTGGGAGATCGCCATCGACGGCGGCCCCAGCATCCTCTTCGACCCCTACCTGAGCCGCATGCCCTGCCTCGCCCCGGACGGCACCCTCGACCCCGGGCTCCCGCTCCGGCCGGACCCGGCCACCGTGGACCGGATCGCCGCACGCCAACTCGTCGGCCCGCCCGAGCTGATCCTGGTCAGCCACGGCCACTTCGACCACGTACTGGACGTACCCCAGCTGCTGTCCCGCCCCGCCTGGGCCGGGGCCCGCATCAGGACCGTCTGCGACGAGACGGTCCGCCACCTCCTGGCCGCCATGGAGACCCCCCGCTCCCGGACCGACGACGTCATCCAGGTCAAGGGCGGCGAGTACCTCCGCTTCGACGGCTACACCGTGGAGGTCTTCCGGAGCCTGCACAGCCAGTTCGCCGACCACGGCTACTTCGCCCCCGGCCGCCGTGTCGCCCCGCCCCGCCGGCCGGCCACGCTCGGCGACCTCGTGGAGGGCGACACCCTCGCCTACCAGGTCTCCGTGGACGACGGCCCCAGCATCCTGCTGATGGGCGCCAGCAACTTCGTCGAACGCGAACTGACCGGCATCCGCCCGGACGTCGCCGTGGTCCCGATGAGTTCCCACTCCGCGGTCCACGGCTACCTCGACCGCCTCCTCGACGCCGTGGGGCACCCGCCCCTGCTGCTCCCCAGCCACCACGACGACATGGTCACCCCCGTCACCGGCACTCCCCAGGGCCTCGCCGCCACCACCGACCCCTCGGCCACCAGCGAACTCACCCGCGCCGCGGGCCCCGACTCCCGCGTCCTGTCCCCGCGCCACCTCCAGCCCGTGGACATCACCGCGGCCCTGACCTGACGGGCGGAGCGGGCGAAGACCCCCCGAAGAGAGCTGACGGTGAGGATGAGGAGGGACCCGGAGAGGGACGAAGCCCAACAGAGGGGAGACCCGGGCGATGAACCCGACAGCAAAGGTGAGCCGCTTCCTCGTCGCGGCACTCGCGACCGGCGCGGCACTGCTCACCACGGCGGCCAGCGCACAGGCGGGGGCGGCCGACTTCAGCTTCACGCCCGAGAAGTACAGCCGGCTCCCGTTCGGCACCGCGAAGGCCGACGCCTGGGAACAGCTCGGCGGCGCGCTGTCCCGTCCGGGCAGCGCGGACGGCTGGTGCGAGGACTCCGGCCGGTCCATCACCTGCTGGACCACGTCCTCCGACTACGCGCCCTACGGCACCTTCTCGTTCACCGAGGACGGCAAGCTGTGGAAGAAGCACCACGAGGGCCTCTACGAGCCCACGGCACCGTCCATCCGGCTGGCCCACTACAACCAGGTCCAGGTCGGCATGACCGAGGCCCAGCTGTGGTCGGTGGTACCCAGGGACTCCTGCGTGCTCCAGGACGAGGGCTACCCGAACTGGCCCGCCACGGACGGCCGGATCCAGATGTACTGGTGCGACGCGTCGACCGGCCTGTTCCCGCCGAACGCCCGCTTCTACCTCACCGACGGCACGGTGACGGCGAAGTACCAGCGCTCCCTGACCTGATCCCGTACGCCGCTCAGGGCCGCCCCACCCGCTCCCGCCGCCCGGCGACGGTCACCACCACGGCCGCCACGACACAGCCGACGAGCAGTACGGCGACCACGACGAGCGTGGGATTGACGAACGCGGGGACGAGGTCGTAGTCCGCGTTGCACCGGTTGTGCAGCGGGAACCACTGCGACGGCTCACGCCAGTGCTCGGCCCGGTAGTCGTCGTCGTACCGCACCCCGCGCCGCGCACACTCCTCACCGACGTCGAGCCCCCCGGCGAAGGCCCCGACGAACCAGGTCACACACCCGACCCCCACCAGCACCACCGCGGGAAACACCCACCACCCGGGGCGCCGCCAACGCCGCCCCGGCACCCCGCGCACCGTCTTCCAGACACTCAGCGCGAACAGCCCCAGCACCAGCAGGGGCAGAACGATGGCGACCAGTGCGCTCACTTGCGACGGGGTCCCTTCACGGGCGGACGGACGGGCGGACGGTTGGGCGGACGGGCGGACGGTTGGGCGGACGGGCGGACGGTTGGGCGGACGGACAGGTGGTGCGGTCGGCCCGGACGGGTGGTGCGGTCGCCCGGACGCGACGCTACGAAACGTCGCTCTCCGTCCCATCTTCGTCCATGACGGCGGACGCCCTCGTACGGCCGTATGACACCGGACTGAAACCGGCCACGGCCGACCCGCGGACCACCACGCCCCTCGCCCCACAGCGGCGGTGCGAGTGTGCTTCGGACTCGTCTCCGCGAGGGGCGACGCGAGCGGGTTGTCTCGCCGCCGGGGGCGGAAGCGCGATCGTGGGCGAGGAGTGAGGCAGAGACCGTGGCTGGTTCGATCAGGAGCACGGCAGCAGCGGACGCCTCACCTCGCGGGCGTTCCTGCACTCCGAGAGCGCGGGCGGGATCGTCCTCGTCGCGGCCGCGGTGAGCGCGCTGGTGTGGGGGAGCACCCCGCGGCGGACGGCGACACGCATCTCTGGCAACAGAATTGCTGCGGGAGTACGAGTGATCACGGGACCAAGGGACTCTCATACTCCAGGGGTGGACATGTCCGAGGAAGGCGAAGCGCTCGATCCTGAGTGGGTCGAGGCGGGCAACAACGTGAACGGCATCCTGCACGGCTGCCGAGACGCCTCGCCCGTCGCCGAACGCTTCGTGCGGGCCGGCTGGAGGTCGAGGTCGTCCTCCTGGGACGGCTACGAGGTGGGAACCCGTTGGTGCGAAGTGGAGCTCGACCCCGTCGACGGGCCGGACGTCCTGCTGAACGGAGTCGTCGACCCGCGGCGGCTCGATGACCTCGCCGACCTCCTCCACCGCTTCCGGCTGACGTACTCCCTGGAGCTATACGACGGGGACGGCACCCTGGTCCGCAGGGTCCGAGCCTGACTCGACGAACCGCGCTCAAGGCTCCCGGACACGTCCGAGGGCTTTCGTGTTTGCCGGGGTTGACCTGGGGAATCTCCCCAAGATCCTGTCCACGAATAGTCCACGAACCCCGACATGCGACCGCTCCGCGCTGCATACGCCTGCGCATACGCGAAGACCCCGTCCTCAGCGTCTCCGCTGGTGACGGGGTCTTTGGGCACCTAATTCCTGGTGCCCCCGGCAGGATTCGAACCTGCGCACACGGCTCCGGAGCCCATCAGAGATCGGTGCCCTCGTGAACCGCTGACCTGCGGCGGAGGCATGACCGCGATCCCCGCTCACCAAGATCATCACGCCCCTATTACGTGGGTGACCTGTCGGGCGGTCGGTCCGCCCCGTATGGTCGAAGCATGATCTCGGGCAGCAGCGGGGCATCTGACAGCGGCGGCGCGGAGTTCACGGCGGAGGGCCTGGAGCCCGTCCTCCGGGAGGCATGCGCGAGGGTCGGACTCAACTCCCGCGGCGCCGAGTTGCTGCGGCTCGGGTCGAACGCGGTCTACCGCCTTACGTCGTTACCCGTCATCGTCCGCATCGCGCGTGACCGGTCGGTGCTCGCGGAGATGGAACGGGCCGTGGGCGTGGCCCGGTGGCTTGAGACGCAGGACTTCCCGGCCATGCGCGTGCCAGCGTCGGTGAACCAACCGCTCCTCATCGGCGGCCTGGTGGTCACCTTCTGGGAGAGCGTCCAGGAGACCGTGGAGTACGCGACGGTCGGCGAGCTGGCCGATCTCCTACGCCGCCTGCACTGGCTTGAGGAACCGGAATCCCTGGGCCTGCCGTACCTCGACCCGCTGGCCAAGCTGGCCGCGTCCCTCGAAGGGCTGGACGGTGTATCGGGAGAGGACCGCACGTTCTTGGAGGAGCGAGCGGCGAGCGTTGCCAAGGACTACGACCGACTGGACTTCGTCCTGCCCTTCGGCATGATCCACGGTGATGCCAGCATCGGCAACGTCCTCCGTCATAGGGACGGGCACGCCGTGCTCATCGATCTGGACGGCTTCGCCCTCGCCCCACGCGAGTGGGACCTGATCCAGACGGCAATCTTCTACGACAGGTACCGCTGGCACACAAAGGCGGAGTACACCGACTTCGTACACCGGTACGGCTTCGACCTGATGAACTGGCCCGGGTACGAGACGCTCGCGGACCTACGGGAGCTGATGATGGTCGCCTGGCTCGGCCACCAGGTCACGACCAGCGACCGGTCTGCCGCCGAATTCGCTCGCCGGATGCGGTCCCTGCGCACGGGGGAGGGCCGAGACGAATGGGGCCCGTTCTGAGCACGTACTGACCAGCTCCGTCAGATACCGAGGTGATTACCCGAGGCGATCCACAGTCTGTGCTCTCTGACCTGCTCCGTGAAGATCTGTACGTCCTTGCTGTTCCCGCCCCTCGCAAGGTTCTGCCGAAACTCGGCAAGGTAGCTGACGCAGCGAGCCGACTTCAGTTGCTCACCCAGGTCGAGAGCGTCGAGCGCCACGCGGCAGGCTTCTTCGGCGTCACCAGCACGTAAATGAGCGTCGGCCAGAACCATGGTCGCGAAGAAGTCGCTTCGCACGTGGCTGCCGCTCATGGCGTTCTCTGCGTGGGCGACGGCCTGCCGGGCGCTGTTGACGTCTCGGAAGCAGTGGGCGGCTTCGGCAGCGAGTTCAGCTTCGTCGAAGTAGCTGATCCACTCTGGCTCATCGTCGTTGTTCTTGCTCTCCAGCGCCTTCGTGGCCGCGTTCAGTGCGGCTTCGCAGGCCCGTACGTCACCGGTCCGGGCAAGAGCGCGAGCCTCCATCGCGTGGAACTGGGCGCGCAGTGTCGGAGTGGCCACGGGGGCGATGCCCATGAGAGCCGCGCGGGCGAGCGTGGCGGCCTGCGTGTAGCGACCGAGGAACGTTGCCTGATGGCTCATGGCAGACAGGATGCTTCCGGCAAGTCGGCGGTCGTTGGCGTCCTGGGCCAGTCGGAGGGCCTGGAGGAAGTACCGCTGCGCCAAGCCGTGGCGGCAGGCGTCGTACGACATCCAACCGGCCAGAAGGGTTGCCTCCGCCACGGTGGAGAACAGGGCCCGCCCAACCTGCTCGCTGTACTGGCCGTGCAGGAGCGGCGTCACCTCGTTGCTGAGGTACTGGATGGCTGCGTGCCGAGCGTGATCGCCACCAAAACGATCGTCTAACTCCGCGAACATGTCCGCGGTGATCTTGATGGCGGCAACATCACCCAGACCGACGCGCATTCCGTCGCGACGCTGCCGAGGAACGGACGGCTCGGGCGCGACCAACCACCGGAGCGAGGCTTCGTTCCACGCGGGCTCGGACGGCTCGGCCTGTAGCAGGGGCTCGTACCGATTGAGATCAGCGCGCCACAGCCGACCGACCGCATCGATCGCGCCTTCGGGGCTGGCCGGATAACTGGCGTCCAGGAGCCCAGTGTCCCGCTCGCCTTCTTGCTTCAGCCCCAGCTCGGCGGCGCTGAGACCGAACGCCTCGCACAACAACGGGCCGTAGAAATCATCAGGCGTACTGTGCCCGTTCTCCCAACTGGTAATACGGCGCTTGACGCTCGCATCCGACGGAAGATGGTGGCCTCGACGCATAGCCACCTGATGCAGCTCACGCACCAACCTCGGCTGACTCCAGCCCCGGCCCGCACGGGCTTGCCGTAAGAGAACGCTGGTCGGCTCCAGCGAAGACGTGACCGTTCCCTCCCTCACCTGTGCCTCGGTGCGAGCGCCTGGCGCGCAGGCCCGTTGACTCTCCGACCGAATGTACGCGCTGTTCATCACCATGCGCAGCAAGTCATCGAGCCTGGGGCTCCGTTGACGGCTGACGGGGGATGACGCGTCCACGCGTTACGCGTCATCCCCCGTCACCTCTCGTCATCTGCCCTGGCCAGGGCCGTGGCCTTGAGTCTGGACACAGGGCGGCATCGCGGCCGCAACGGAGTCCGACCGAGGTGAGATGACGTGCAGAGGATGACCAGAAGAGGCATCGAATGGCTCTCCGCGGCGGCTGACGATCCGGTGGCGTGCCGGGCCGTCTGGACAGACGATCCCCGAGCGCCGTACATGCTGCCGACTGGCCGCTTCTTCGACGTGGTGACGGTGGACGAACGAGTCGGCGTAGAGACCTTCGATCAGCTGTTGCGCCGCGGATTGCCTTTCGGGCCAACACTCCTCGACCACAGGGCCCGACGTGTGGGCTTCTTCCTGGGCTCGCAAAGCCTGAAGGACTTCACCCACTACCTCACGCGGGAAGAGGGGACCCCACCCGCGTACCGATACCTGGGCCGCGGCTCGGTCGTGGTCGTGCCTGGCCCCATGCCCATGTCTGGTGACCGTTACGAGTGGCTTCGTGCACCGACTCGGCGGCCCATGGCCAACCCGCTCCGCCCGGTCGCCCTGGCGACCATGCTCGTCGCCGCGGCCGAACTGCTCGCCCGTGTCGACCGGTACGGCGAGCGCTACCCGTCAGCGGCTTCCCTCGCTCGGAATGCCATCGAGAGGGCCTCGACCGATGCGGGATGACCCCTCCGCCCGGCACGACGCCGCTACCTGGTCGCCTCTGGACAGTGACGGCTGGTACGCCGCACGCGATGCCACGACCGCTCTACGGGACGCCCTAATCCGCGCAGGAATGGAAAAGGACTTCCCCTACCTGCGTGCCGACCTGAACGCCTTCGGGCACGGCCTGGTCGAACTCGGGCGTGTGTCGCCGGATACGGCAGAGCGCCTGGCGGAGCTACTGCGGCTCGCGCTGGCCTCCGGGCTACGGCGCCTTGAGGAGAGCGGCGAGGAACCTACTGGACACCGTGAAGAAGGGGACTGACGTCATGACCGACCGACGGGGAGTGGTCGCCAAGCGCGCCGAGAACTTGATGCCGGGCGTTCCGTACGTCCGCGGCTGGACGCAGGCTCGACGCAGCACCGGGGGCTTGGCCGCAGAGTTGACCGCTCTGGGCTTGGAATCGGACTTCCCCGACCTCAAGGCGGACGTGAACGTCTCGGGCGATGGCCTGGTGGACCTGGGGACCGTCCGGCCGGAAGCGGCGCGGCTGTTGGCCGAACTGATCGTGTCGGGTCTTACGGCGGAGATGGCGATGGGTACTGACGCCTGGGTGGCGGAGGCTGGCACGGGCATTACCCGTCGGAATCCGTCTGCCGCTTGATCACATCGACCGGAGACCCTGGCCTGTTGCGGTTCGAGCGTGCTCCTGCGGCTGGCTAGGCCAGGCCCCGTACATCGTCGTCCCCTGGAGACCGACGTGCGGGGCCTTCAGTTCTCCGCGATGCCCTCTGTTCGTTGGTCTGCCGCTCGGCCGGGACCGGCGCCCCAGCGCCGCAGCCCGGACGGAGCGGCAGACCAACAATTTTGCTGGGCGGCGACAATGGGTGTGTTCTCTCCGTACGCGCATGAAGGACATCAGCTTGGGAAGCTGCGGGCATTTGCGACGGGTAGGGCTGCTGAACTGGGCGTTCACCTGGCACCGGGTCTCATCGCCCTCGGTCGCTTTCACCGTGGTTCCCCGCTGTTCCCCGCTCGATCTGGTGCGCTTGTGGTGCGTCGGTCATGTCCTGGCCCGGCGCCGTCGACTCGTCGGCTCCGCCGTACAGATCGGCGCGGAGACGCTCCTTGGCTGCCTCAAGGCGCGGGCCGTAGTCGTGCATGAAGATCTCGCTCAACGTCTTGTCCAGCGTTCCGGAGATCGCGTAGATCGGCGACCAGACGGCTCGGTCGCGCACGATCCCCTCCAGGTCGTCGGACTGGAGTATGACTTGGTAGAGCCAGTCCGACAGCACGAACGCTTGATCGCGCGTGAGCCTGATGGTGATCGCTTCCTCGTCCACGCCCTCAACGTAGCCGTCTCGGCTGGCGGTGTCTTGGGCCGAGCTTCCGTGCGGACCAACACGCTTTCCAACTGTGGTGGTGGGGCGATGGGGTGTGTATAGGGCCGTTCACCTGCGTTCATGGGCGGTTGGCCATGGGAGCGGCTACCGGCTTCGGTCTCGCCTGAACGACGGTGAACGGCGCTGAATGAGACGGAAACTGAGACAGACGGACATGCAGGGCTGAGGCGTCCGGCCGGCCAGATCGCTGGTCTGACAGCTTCCTCCGTACGAGGATGCTGCCATGCGCCATACCGACGAAGAGAACGAGCGGCTCAGGTTGATCCGCCGCTACGTCACGCCCGACCGGCGGTACCTCAAAGTCGGTGGCGTCCTTCTAGGTATGAGTGGACGCGACCGAGCCAGGTTCATGAAGAAGCTGGGCAAGGCTGCCGGTGAGATCAGCCCTCGTGAACTGTGCACCCTGCTCGACGGAGGATGGCGCGAGCGCAAGACGGCGGCCTGGCTCATCGCTGTGGCCGGCAGGACCGAGTTTCGGGAGCGTCTTGGCGAACTCCTGCTCGCCAGCGAAGGGCCGCATGCAGGACAGGCGTACTGCGTGGCGCTGGCCACCTTCGGCACTTCTGCCGACGCAGACGCCTTGGTCGCTTATCTCGACTACTACCTTCCCCAACCTGACCTCTACTACGACCAGCAAGCCGCCCTCGGCGCGCTCTTGCTGCTCGACGCCAAGCTCGGTGCTGACCACGCGGCCCGGTTCCTCGCCCCGAATGGGCTCTGGCAGCAGTGGATCGACGGGCCGCCCAGCAAGGACCGCGATGCCCCCGACAGCTATCGAGAGTTCATTTGTCAGCTCTGCGCTTTCGCTGATGAAGCTGCCAAGCACGTTCGGCACGTAGCTCGGTTTGACCGACACTGACGGTTGAGGGCATCGGCTCTTCTTCTTGCCCTGGGTGTTGCCGGGGATCTAGGGGAGCTGGGTTTTTGCTGGTCGGACAGGTGGACGCCTACGCCTGAGAGGCCGACGGTGGTCGTCGTTGGCTGCCGGCGAGCAGCCTCGGACGACCCAGCGACGGCCCAAGCGGTCGACCGATTCAGACCTCACTCATGCGGTACGGCTCAGGCAACGGCGACAACGGCACGTCGAGTACGCGACCCAACAGCGCTCGCGCCACGGCGTCGCGCTCCGAGTCCGGTTGGCCTGGTCTCATCGAAAGGATCACACGGTCTCGAGTGACGACGGCAGCACCCGTGAAGCTTGGGTCGGTGATCGAAGACTCGTCCAATGTGACGTCCAGCTCTGCGAGGAGCTCAGGCAGAGGGGCGTCGAGAAGGCGCTGAGGACTCAGCACCTTCTGGGCGTAGCCGGTTTTGAGCTTTGACGTCTTCGCTTGGTCTTGGGCGTGCCTTGTCACGGGCCTATCTCCTCAGCCGACCTTTGATGGGGCGCCACAGTCCTTCCCCAGGGCCGGGCCAGAACAACACCACGCTGAACGATCTCCCCATAACAGTGAGGGCAGGAACGCCAGTTCGAGGGCCGCGCTGAGGACATCCGCTTGGGAAGCTTGGGTTTTCTGGCGGCAGTTGCTGTCCTGACCTGCGGCGGGGCGGTATCGGCGACCTGAGCGCACCGTGGCCACTCCCCGCTGTTCCCCGTGGTTCCCCGCAGGATCTGGCACGCTTCTGGCACGACCTCTTCGCCCCGAACTCTCGAATAGGTGATCATTGAGAACTGGGGGTGCTGGCCAGTCGCCCACTGAGAGTGATTGACGCTTGAGCGTAGTCGCGGCGCTTGCTGCCTTCGCTGTTGTATTGCTTCAGGGGCCCGCTGGGAACTCCGCCGAGAGTCACGAACCAGCTCCTCAAGGGAGCGGTCACGGTTCAGGGGTCGAGTCACCGAGGGATCGTCCCATGCCAGATCTCACGGACTGCGAGTCGATGAGCCCTGCGCTCGGCTCCACCTTGCGGCCATCAGCTTCGCGGACCTGACCCGCCGTCTCGCCCGCGACTACGAGAGGCACCCGCACCGCTCCGAAGCCATAATCCACGTCGCGATGATCGACCTCATAAGCCGACGTCTCACCCGCGAATCCACCCCGAACTGGCGCGACACCTGAACCTCGAACCAAACACCCGCGCCGGGACAAAACACTCTTTAAGTGGGCGTTCACCTAGAGTTTTTCCGGTATGCCTGCTTTACCCATGACCTACTTTGGGTGTCTTCACCAGGTAGAGGTGATTTGTTCCCTGCAAGGTCGAGCACTCGGCTGTCCACTTCACGTGCT